>NZ_BDAZ01000001.1 GCF_001612725.1 Nocardia anaemiae NBRC 100462
AGCTAGCCGAGCACGCTACAGCAGCCAGGAACAGCGGCGAAGACCGTGCGTCTGGCGGGATAACGATGTCAGGCGTATAGCGGGTGGCGGCCCCGGTGCCCGGGAAACCCTCGCAGCTGCACGCTCCCCGAAATCGAGGCGACTGCCTTCACCCGTTGGCACGCTCTTGGCACACCGGGAAAACCGTACAACGTACGAAGATCTCCGAAAAGCCGCTGACCTGGGAAAGTGGAGCCGCCTGGGGGAATCGAACCCCCGACCTTTTCATTACGAGTGAAGCGCTCTACCGACTGAGCTAAGGCGGCGTGCCTTTCGGCCACGCGAGTCTATCGTCTCGGATGTCGGATCACGAAAACTGCAGGTCAACGCAGCGCATCGACAGACCTGACGGCTGTGTCCGACCAGCTCTTGGTCGGGCACACACCCGCAGAATCGAGCATCGAGATGGGTCGAACCACAACCATTTCACTATGGGTGAAGCGCTCTACCGACTGAGCTACGGCGGCGCGGCGACCCTATCGTTTCGGCAGCCGGACGGCGAAAACAGGTGGTCAGCGGCAGAATCGTCCGCCGACTTACACCGTCGGCTAGCGCCGTATTCGACGGTCCACAGCGACTCCGGAACAGCCTTGTCGGAACATCAAGCGGCGATTTCGGTAAAAGGTCGGCAACGGACCATAGTCCGCCAGCCGCTATTGCAAGAGCGCCGCGGCGACCGGAGCGGGCGATCCGGCGGTAGGTTTCGGTGGCATCCGTGTCGAGACTTCCACTCCTGCCTACAGCCACAGCCACCACCCAGTGGCCTGCAGCTTCAACTGATTTGGACGAAAACAACCCGGACTCGACTACCAGGTGGTCATCTCCACCTCGCACAAGCTCGGGGCGATGGGCGATGGGCGAAGCGGCTGCGCGAGCACCTCGGCCCGGGCCAGCACGAGGATTTCGTATTCGATGTGCTGTTCGTCGACGAGGCGTGGCAACTTCCGCATCATCTGTTCGACAAGGTCGCGAAGATAGCGCCGATCACGGCCGGGGTCGGCGACGTGGGGCAGCTGCCGCCTTTGAGGATCGGCACGAATCCGTGGCGCGGCGACCCCGGCTACAACCCCTACCGCGCCTCGCCCACCGATTTCGATGGGGACGAGCGCACTTGGTCGGTGGAGCTTCCGGCGGTGTGGCGACCGGCCGCCGGTCACCTCGATCTGTGGCGGGCGTTCTATCCCGAGTGGGCTGAGCTCGACTGTGTGGCGGCTCCGGGTGATCGGGCTCTGGTCGTCGGCGAGGGGTTGTCCGCGCCGGTCGCCCAGATCTGGCAGCAGGTCGGAACCGGCCTGCCGGACCCCGAGGCGGCGGATATCGACCTTCCGCTGATGCAGGCGTTGGGACTCTGGCAGTCACTACCGAGAAGGACTGAGGCAAGTGGTCACAAAACAGCCGTTGTGTCGCCGCCTTGGCGGGCAACCGTGCTGCGGCCAGCGCGGACTGGTCGGCCGGTAGGTCACCGATCGTCTGTAGGTTCGGCCTCGACCTCGCTGCTCAATCGCACCAGCGCGATCCACGACCGGTTGGTTCGATCGAGGCTGTGATACAGCGGCGCGCGCGATCCGCTGCGCGGCAGTTCGACCATGATATCGGCGTCGACCAGGCGTTTCACGATCTGCTTGACCAGGGCATCCGGGATCTGGGTCTGCGGGACCGTCGCCGTTTGCTTCGCGATCATGCGCACGGTGATGCCATCGTCTTCGGTACTCGCGGCGAGACGGGCGATCGCCGCGACGACGTCGACCATGTAACGGTTGCCGAAGATCGCTGCCGATAGGTTGCGGATCGCCTCCCGTCCTTGCCCTGACATGCTTACAATGTAACGCGTTACGCGATTCACGTAACGACCAAGGAGGCGTTCTCGGATGGTGCCGACCACGGCCGTTGCCGGACAGTGCGAGCTCGACCTGGAGGTGCCCGCACTCGCGCCGCAACACGCACTGAGCACATTGTCATCGATGGTTCGCGAGGAGGTACGGATCGCCGGGCGAACACTACGTCCGACACCGGTGTTCGACACCTACTGGCGCTTCGCCGCGCGCCGCCACGCGATCTACGAGGCGCGTCTGGAGGGACGGTCGGGTCCGTGGACTACCGACCCGGTACTGCTGAAGCACCGTTTCACCAACTGCTACCGTGCCGCGGACCGGGTCAGCCAGTACCTGATCCGAGAGGTCTCATACCAGGGCAGTCAACACCTTGAGGAAGTGGTGTTCCGGACCCTGCTGTTCAAGCTGTTCAACAGGGTGTCGACCTGGCGGCTGTTGAGCGAGGCGTTCGGGCAGATCAGTTGGCGCGAATTCGACCTGAGCTCATTCGACGACGTCCTCACAGCCGAGTTCGCGCAGGGACGGAAACTGTATTCGGCGGCCTACGTGGTGCCGCCGCCGCGTCTGGGCGCCGACCGCAAACACACCAACCACCTGCGGTTGCTGCAGCACATGATGACCACCGGCCTGCCCGACGAACTCGCTGCGGCCACCTCGCTGCGGCAGGTGTTTGAAGCCCTGGTGGCCTATCCCGCGATGGGAGACTTCCTGGCCTTCCAGTTCGCGATCGACCTGAACTATTCCAGCGCGCTGGACTTCGACGAGATGGAGTTCGTCGTACCGGGTCCAGGCGCGCGCGACGGCATCCGCAAGTGCTTCGGCCGAGCCGCCGACGGCATCGAAGCCGACGTGATCCGGTACATGGCCGAGCACCAGCACGAACATTTCCAGCGGCTCGGCCTGACCTTCGCCGGTCTGCGCGGGCGTCGCCCGCTGCAATTGATCGACTGCCAGAACCTGTTCTGTGAAGTCGACAAATATGCCCGCGTCATGCACCCCGACATCGCGGGCCACAGCGGCCGAACCCGAATCAAGCAACTGTTCGCGCCGGTCCCCGAACGGGTGACCGCGTGGTTCCCGCCGAAGTGGGGCCTGGACTGACCCGCCGGGTTCACCCCGCCTCGGCCGCCCGGGCGGACTTCTCGGCCTCCTTCTCGGCGATCGCGCGCTCGCAGACCTGCGCGTGGTGGCGACGTTCGGCGTCGGTGAGCGGACGGGTGGCCAGCGTGCGCGCGTCCAGGTCACACAGCATCACAGCGTCGCCGCGCTCGTGTACGGCGCGCCACGCACGGAAGCCGTCGAGGATGGCCTTCTCCCATTCCATCTCGGTGCACACGCCAACTTCGAGGTTCGCCGTCATCCGACGGCACAGGCGCAGGATCTCGCTGTCGACGACCCTCGCGCCGTCGAAGTAGCTGGCGCGCCCGGCGGCCTCGAACACGAACGCCGACAGGCCCTCCTCGATCGCGATCGCCCGCCCACCGTCCTCGACGTCATCGACGCGCGGCGTGGCTTTGCGCTTGCGTTTCAACAGCGCCCGCATCACCGGACTCCACCCGAGGACCGCGAGATGGGCGAGGTGAAAGACATCGTGGTAGCGGTAGCCGTCGTCGTAGTAGGAGTTGTCGCCGAGGGGATCTCCACACGCCCGATCCCCGCTGACCGGCATAACCAGCGGCGGCAGACCATCGACGCTGCGCGGCGAGGGCGCGATGAGGACCTCCAGCCGCCGCGGCAGCCGCTGGTGATCGGGGGTGTCTCCGCCGTCGAACCACCGCGCGGGACCGATCCGGTCCACCGGCGCAGAGGGCACTCCCACCGGCACCGGCGGCCCCGCGGCGGGCAGCGGTAGGTCCTGTCGTGGCCACCGGGACGCGATCTTCCACAGGTTCGCACTCGCCACCTCATCGAGTCGCACGCCCAACCAGGTCGCGGTATCAGCGACGTACCACAGGATGTCGCCCAGATCCTCCACCGCGAGTGCGCGATGGTCCTGGTGGATCGAGCCGTCGCGCACGATCTTCTTCTGGTTGGTCTGCAGGGTGCCCACCTCGCCACCGAGACCGAGTAGGGCGATCGTCAACGCCCGCTCGGGATTGTCCTGGTGCTGGTCGTAAGCCCACGCCTCGGACTGGTAGTTGTCGAAATCCATCATCCGCCCCATCTATGATTGATTTTCAATCACGCTGCCACTACCGTGGTTGGAAGTCAAGCGTCGAGGAGGTAGCGATGATCGACGAAGACACACTGCGCAACGCGTTGATCGCCGGGATCGCCGAATTCAACGTTGTCACCTCCGCCGACGTCGAAGCCGCGATCACCGCGGTCGGCGGCGACTACGCCTTCGAATTGGAGAGCCGAATGGCTGAATGGGTGGTCGCGCACGTCGAGCACGTGCTCGGCCTGACCAAGCCGCTGCCGAAACCGGCAGATCTCCGACGCGATCAGTTCGCCACCGTCGCAGCATTGCAGACCGCGATCACCACGGCCGTAGGCGGTCAACGATGATGAGACCCATGGCCACCTCCATCCACGCGAGCGATGTCGGCGACGCATGGCTGCAAGCCGCGCAGGCACTGGCCCAGGCTCCCCGCCGCACCCTGGTCAACCTGGCCGTCAGTATCAGTGACCCCCTCCACGAGGACTTGGGGATCCGCCGAGAACTCGAAGCGTCCCTGACCAGGCTGGCCACAGGCAAGGGCGGTGCGAAGGCACCGACCCTGCACAGCGTCCACACCGTGGCCAACACGATCTTCCCCATCTCGATGTACAACCCGAAACATCCTGATGCCGCCGGGAAATTCTTCGAAAGAGCCCGCCGCGTGGGATCCCTGCACGACGGGCGACGAAACGAGTGGGGTACCTACTTCGGGCGCCTGGTTTCCTATCCGCTTCCCGACGGGTCCGAGGTCAATCAGCTCGAGAGATTCCTCGCGGTGCTCGCCGAGGGCAAGACGTGGTCCGACCGCTACGAGGCGCCGCTGACCATTCCAGGCGAATCGACCGAGCTCACCGTACCGACGGACGCCAGACCGGTGACAACAGCCGACGCGCTGGTCATCGGACCGCAGGATCGTCGCGTACGGGGCAATCCGTGCCTGGCGCACCTGAGTTTCACGGTGCTGGATGGCGCGATACACCTGACCGCGCTCTACCGCCGCCACCACTACATTGCCCGGGCGTACGGCAATTTCCTCGGCCTGGCGCGCCTGCTGAACTTCCTGGCGCGCGAGAGCGGCCGCGAGGTCGGCGGCATGATGATCGTCGGTACCCACGCCGACCTCGAGATGGGGACGGTGGCCGCCACCCGGGATCTGCTTGCTCGAGCCGCACGGGCACAAGGCGATGTCCACACGATCGAAGTGTCCACCCGTCGGCTCGGCGCATCCTGGAGCGATCTGGAATTGCCGGTACCGACCCGGGTCCCGGCATCGTGACCCCCGCACCGGTCGTACCCCCTGATCCGGATTCCTTCGACGGTTTCGGTGACTCCGACCGCGCGCGGCGCGCGAGCGATCTACTCGCCGCCTGCGTCGATGCGCCGTCCGGGTTGAGCGTGCGCATCGGAGTCGACGCCTGTGACCTGACGCTGCTGGCGCGGCAACTGCAATCGCCGACCGGCCCACGGTTTCTCAGCAATACCTTCACCGAGGAAGAACTGCGATACTGCCAGGGCCGCGCCGACCGGCTCGGCGCGCGGTGGGCTGCCAAGGAGGCCGTGGCGAAGGCGGTGGGTACCGGATTCCGCGGGTTGAGCCCGCACCAAATCGAGATCCGACGCGAAGCCGACGGCAGACCATGGGTGCACGCCGCGCCGGGGCCGCCCTGGCCCGGCGACGCCCACCTGTGGGAGTGGTCGGTCTCCCTCGGCCACGAGACCGACCTGGCGATCGCAGCCGCGATCGCCGTCGTCCCCACGCAGCCCATCCGAGAACCCGTGCGAGGAAGGAGCCCGCGATGACCGACGAGGACAGCGGCCGCGACGACATCCGTGTCGACGACGAAGGGCGGCGTCTCGCCGAGAGGATCCGAAGCGAACGCGAATACCTGAACCTCAAACAGGAACAGGTCGCCGAAGTCCTCAAGACGTCACGCGCCGCAGTCAGCGCCATCGAGACCGGCCGCCGCAAGGTCAGCGGACAAGAACTCAAACGGTTGGCCGAGCTGTTCGGCACCAGTGTCGACCGCCTGCTCGGTAGCGGCCCGGAGGAGGACGAAACCACCACAGCCCTATTCCGTACGGCCAGGACCCTGTCCGACCACGACCGTATGCAGGTGCTGCGTTTCGCGGAATTCCTCCGCAACGCCGGTCCCGCGCCCCAGCTCGACGACAAGACCGGTCAGCCACGACCGAGATAGGTCAGCTGCACATGAACCTACCCATGCGCCGACAGGCCCTCGCTGAGGCCCGCATGTGCGCCGCGCGACTACACCAACAGATGCGCACACCCTTCGACCGGCCGGTGGACGTCTTCGCGCTCACCCAGCGCCTCGGGGTGTGGCTGGTAACCCAGCCGATGGACCACACCTACGGGTTCTACCTCAACGACAACGACGCCGCGGGCATCGTCGTCAACAGTCGCCACCCGGAGGTACTGCAGCGCTACACCTGCGCACACGAACTCGGACATCACCTGCTCGGCCACGGCAGTCACACCGACGACATCACTACCGTCGAACCTACCTCCGAACTGGCCGTGCGCGAACACCAAGCCCAAGCATTCGCCTCCGCGCTCCTCATGCCGGGCCCCCTGGTGACTTACACGCTGCGCAGCCTCGGAGCCGACGCCACTCCCACCGCCGAAGACATCTATCTCGCCAGCCGCGACATCGCCGTCAGCTACACCGCCATGGTGTGGGGACTGGCAGAGCTGAACAAGCTCGATCGCGTTGCCGCCGCCATGCTGTCGAAAGCCGGCGTGCGGCCGGTCAAGGCCGCGCTGCGCGGTGGCCCGCCGATCGGCGACGCACGCGCCGACCTGTGGATCCTCGACGGTCCCCTCCGGATCGGCGCCGAGGCCGCGCATTCGGTGGCCTGCCGCATCGGCGACGAGATCCACATTCGCCTGCCCGAAGACCTCGGCACCGGATACACCTGGAGCCTCGGCGACTCCCTCGCACAACCGAGACGCGATCCCGTGGTCACGGCACCGCGACTGCGCTGGGACGGGGCATCGCGCATCGACGTCGAACCCGCTGCGGCGCCGACAGGCACCACACCCCCTGCGAGCGGCCTCGACGTGCTCGCTGAATTGCACGCCCACCCCAACCAGCCCGCGCAGGCCGCGGCCGCCGAACCCAACGGGCAGTTCGACCGGTTCGGCGAACACGACAACGACGCGGATCTTGTCCTGCCCGGGCCTGGTACGAAGGTGTTCGTCGTCTCGCCCGGTGCGAGTGGGCGATACTCGCTCGATTTTTCCTTGCGTCGTGCGTGGGAGTCCGGACAGCCGGTGGCCAGTTACCGGGTCACGGTGACAGCAGTGCCGCGGCAAACGCTGCCCGAGCAGGGAATCGTGTCACGCCAGAACGACATTCGCGTCAAACAGTTGGCAGCCGCGTGACACTCACCTGGCTCGCCGACCTGCGCGCGGGCACTGAACCGGTCGGAGATCAAGGCCCCCGCCGAACCTGTATGTCGTGGGCCGCCACTGCGGCCCACGAACACCACGGCCGAGGGCCGCTCAGCATTGAGTACCTGCATTGGGCGTGCGGGCCGGGAGGTCAGGGCACCCTATTCGGGGTGCGGCGTGCGTTGCGGGATCGGGGCCAGCCACCGCGCCAGCAGTGGCCCTACGATCCCGCACGCAGCCCCACCACCGCCTACGACCCCCCGACCGGGGTCACCGGGCCGTTCCACACTGCGGCGGCGCGCAAGGTTCCTCACACGCCGAAACGGCTGGTCGACCAGCTCGATTCCGGGCTGCTCCCGGTGGCCGCTATCCGCGTCACCCAACAGTTCCTGCACCCTGTTGGAGGCATCGTCGATGGCACCGAGTCCGGAAGCGACGGCCACGCGGTCGCCGTAGTCGGTGTCGCTCAACTCGATCACGACCTCGACGCTCTTCCTGCCGGTCACCACCTGGTGTGTGTGCGCAACAGCTGGGGTACAGCATGGGGCCAGGACGGGCACGCACTCGTCACCGAACGCGCCTGGAATGCGTGCGCGATGTGGGCGGCTGTCGTCGAGCCTCCCGACGGCACCAAGTGAGGTACACGTGGGCTGCGTCGAGCGGCTGAATGCCCAATGACAGATCGATCTCGCTTCTTCATCACCGCAGCATCGGAGCCGCCCGATGCCTCCCAGATCCTTCTGCGCGAAGGTCCGGGTGGTGCTCGGCGATCCCTTCGACCCGATCGGTTACACGAGTGCGTGGGTGCTGGTGTTTGGCTGGATTTCGTAGACGTCGTCGCCGACCTCCACGGAGTCGCGTTCGATCTGCTCGAAGCACTACTCCGGCCCTGGTGGTCGGTGACCATCGCACGCCGCCCAGCGGGATCCCGCCCAGTTCGACCTCCCGCAGATCTGTACCGACGGAATCATTGAGGATCCCTTCCACGCAGCTCAGGTAACCGAGAACCTCAAGGAGCAGACGTTCGATCTCCTCGACATCACTGAGGTCTGCTCGATCGACGGTCCGCTGGAGGCACGAACGCGCGGTAGGCATCCATAGATCGCGTTGACCCAGAAAGGCGAAAGGATTCCAGGAAATTCGGTGTGAGAGCGGAGAATTTCGGTTCGGGCAAGGTACTCGGGAACTGCACCGTCTGAAGCGTTGTTACCGCGGACTGATGCGGGTGCCCCCACGAACGTGACGACCTCCGCCCTCGGATCGTTGCCACGGCTCGTTGGAGCGGCAGCAGCGGGATGATCCCTGTCGCTGGCTCAGCGGGCTCAACGCGTGGTTGACACATTGTGGTGACCGCACCGCGTTTGCGGCCTGGCGGCCCGGACCCCTAGTTCACAGTCATGTCTCTGACCACGTACAGGTCAGCACCGAGGCCCCGACACCCACGCTGGCACCCTACGGCGGACCGAATCACGGGGTCCCGTCAGGCCCGCGTTTGCTCGGGACCGAGGTTGACCGAATCACCGTCTAGGTTGGAGGGCCGTGCGCAGGGCCACAATATGGCTGCGCGGGAGGCCGTGGTCGAGCAAGAATGCGTCCGGGGCGCCGACGGCGGTAAGGGCGAGGTGGAGGGCCTGTCCACCCGTGAGGCACCGCCGGGTCAGCTGCGCGCGGGTTGTGTTGTGGTTCTGGACATATGCGTTGAGACCATGAGGACATGTGAGGATGGCGGCCCGCGCGCGCAGGTCGCGCTCGATGACGACGTCGATCGGGATACCGACGGCGGTCAGGATCAGCGCAACCGCCAAGCCAGTGCGGTCCTTGCCAAGCGAGCAGCCGATTACGGTGGGTTCCGGTACGCGTTCGGCGACCGCGCAGGCGACGTCGGCAAAGGCAGACCCGCAGTGGCGTAGCGTCTCCAGGTACACCTCCGCCAACTCGCGCTCGCAGGTGGCTGCCCGGATACGCTCTGCCGCGCCGGGCAAGTCAATCGATGCCCTGGTAGCGGGCTGCGCCAGCTGCGCGGCCTCCGACTCGGCGTCGCTCCGCAGATCGATTCGGTTGCCGACGCGTTCGATGAGCGGCGGTCCGGACGGGCACAACATCACCATGGCCCAGCCCGTTCGGTACAGCACACCCGATCGGCTGCCACCGGCCGTGACCTCTTGGAAATGCTCGGCGAAATGCCTCATAAATCGAAAACGTTGGGCAATGTGGCCGCCGCCAGCGCGCCGTGCGGGTCGAGAAGCAGCGGCGCGGCCTCCAATAGTGCATTTGTGTACACAGGGTGTGGGGTGTGCAGCAGCGTGAGATCGTGCTCACTCACTACGGCACCAGACAGCTCCGAAAGCCGCGGCAGCCCATGCAGGTCTTGTGAGCCGCGCACGAGCGGGTCGTGCCATCGGACATGGGCCCCGAGCCGGACGAGCTTCTCCGCAATAGGGAAGGCCGACGATTCGCGGACGTCGGCGACCCCAGGCTTGTAACTGATCCCCAGCAGTAGCACACCGCTGCCCCGCACGGGTTTCGCGACATTGTTGAGCAGCATGGTGATTCGGTTGACCACATGTGTCGGCATGGCGCGGTTCACCTGTTCGGCCGCATCGATGAGTCGCAGGCTGAACCCGGTGCGTTTGGCGCTCCAGTTGAGGTAGATCGGGTCGATCGGAATGCAGTGCCCGCCGACCCCCGGACCGGGATAGAAGGGCATGAACCCGAACGGTTTCGTAGCCGCAGCGGTAATGGCCTCGCGGAGGTTGATATCTCCGGTGCTACACATCATCGCGAGCTCGTTGACCAGCGCCAGGTTCACATGCCGAAAGGTGTTCTCCAGTATCTTGGCCATCTCCGCCTCGGATGGCCCTGACACAATGTGGACGCTTTCGAGAAACGTCCTGTAGAAGGCGGCGGCGAGCTCCCCGTCGCGGCGGGTGAAGCCTCCGATAAGCTTGGGAATACGCGTCAACGGATAGTCTTGGTTGCCTGGGTCTATCCGCTCTGGCGAAAACACCAGGTGGATATCGGATCCGGGCAGGAGTCCGCTCCGCTTCGCCAGCCGCGGCGCGAGGATATCGACTGTGGTGCCAGGCCAAGTCGTGGATTCGAGTATCACAAGGTCGCCGGGGCGAACCGTGTCCGCAACCGTGTCGATCGCCGCCAGCACCAAATTCAGGTCAGGGCTCCCGTCCGCTAGTGGCGTCGGCACGCAGATCAGGTACACATGCGCGGCAGCAAGGTCCATCGGATTTGCGGACAGCGTCAATGAGCCCGACTTTAGATGCGCCGCTACCCGGTCATGATCGAGATCAACCAAATCCGTTCGGCCCGATCGAATGTCGGCTAGACGGTCCTGGTCGATGTCGTAACCGAGGACGTCGTGTCCTGCGTCGGCCGCGGCCAATGCGACGGGGAGGCCAACATAGCCGAGGCCGAGCACCGCGACCTTCTCGGTTCTGCGTAGCGCCGCGGCAACCTCAGTCATGTGCGATCTCCGGTCCCGGCACGCCCAATTCCTCGGCCACCTTCGACAGCTCGGCGGCGACGGCGGCAGGCAGGGCTATCGTGCCGGACAACCCGGCCCGGTGCTGGCATTCCGGCAGGCCCGGATAGCTCACGGGCCGGTCCCGCTCGACAGGCCTGCTATCGATTAGTGCCTGTAGCATCCGGTCCATGCCGTCGTGAAAGTCCGTGCGGAAGTGGGTGACGCTGATGGCCAGGAAGAAGTGGCCGATATTCGCGTCGGCCCGGGCAACCGGATCGTCGTGCCGGACCGGTCCCACACCCGCCCCGCCTAGCACACCGCACAGCGTGTCGGCGAGGATCGCCAGCCCGTACCCCTTGTAGCCGCCAGTGGCCGGTGAGCCGCCGAGAAACTGGAGTTGGGCGCGGCCGTCGAAGTAAGCGGCGGGGTCGGTGACAGCGCGTCCAGCGTCGTCGGCAAGCCAGCCTGCAGGTACCGCTTCGCCCTCGTCGCGCGCCAGCCGGACCCGACCGGCGGCGACGACGGCCGCACTCATGTCCAGGTTGAACGGTGGCAAACTTGCCGCAGGGGCGCCAGCTGCGAACACATTCGTCCCCAGCAACCGGTCTCGGCCGCCGAGCGGTGGGATCAACCCCTGGGTACCGCAATTCGTCGATGCCAAAGCAAGCGTGTCGTCCGCTGCTGCTTTCGCGGTGTACCACCCCATGCATCCGCAATGGGAGCTGTTGCGCACCGCGACGGCGGCAACGCCGTGTTCTTTGGCGCGAAACACAGCCTGCCGCAACGCAAATTCGGCGGCGACGAAGCCGATGCCATTGCCGCCATCGACGACGCATGATCCTCCGTGCTCCCGCACCACTACCGGCACCGCCTCCGGATCTACCTCGCCGTCCCGCAGCATCCGCAGATACAGCCGGTTGAGTGCCTGGGCGCCATGGGTCTTGATTCCGTGCAGATCCGCGTAGTGGAGTCCGTCCGCGCAAACGACACTGTGCTCCGGCGCGACTCCCATCGCCTCGAAGGCCGCCCGATAGCATGTGTGCAGCGAATCTGCTAGGACCACAACATCACTCACAAAATCCTGCTTTCATTCGTTTGTTCCTGCTCCAGCGAACTGCATCACCAGCGCGGCGACGCGCTCGGCGAAGGCATCCAGGTCGGCCACCGCGACATATTCATCTTCGGCGTGAGCGTTGTTGGCCGTCAGATCTCCGGGACCGCACACGATCGTGTAGCTGTCAGAATCCGTCAACCAGATCGCGTCGCAGGTAATCGGTCGGGTGGCGTCGTCGTGCCGAGCGAAACCCGCCGCGCGCAGCAGGCGTTCCATCGCGGGGTCACGGTTGTCTAGCGTCGGCAGGCCTCGCTTGAGCCACTCGCCGCGCACGATGGTGTCGGCGGCGGCGGCGGTCTCCGCAGTGGTTGGGTGGCCGCCGTATACTGCGGCGAACTCGGTCAGTGCGGCCGAGAGCTCGCAGTCGACGGTCCGCTCAATTATGGCTGCCGTCTTCTTGTTCGGGTATGCGAAGTTCAGCAGCAACGAGCCACGCCCGTAGACCCGGTTGTGCGCGGTGCCGGTATGCAGTCCCGCCAGGCAACTACGCGCGCCTGCGTCATCGACAACAGGTAGTACCCGCTTGCCGAACCAGGCGGCAAGGAACCCGAGGAGTAGCGTGGCGTTCTGGGCAGCGTTCGGCTCGTCGTCGGTCCCTCCGCGCCCGGTAGCGGTGAGCCGCAGCGTCATGGTCGCGGTCGCGCGGTCAAAATACCGCTGCATCGTCGGCTCGACGACAACGTTCAATCTGCCGACTAATCCCATCGCGACGAGCGTGCGAGTGCCGTACACACCCATCGCGCCGCCCTCCTCGCCGCCGACAACGTGGATGAGGATCCGGACGCGGCCAGGGAGGCTGTTGTCGCGTTGCAGCGCGGCCCGGATCCCGGCCAACAATGCGACCCCGGGCCCTTTGTCGTCGACCGCGCCGCGGCCGAATACGACGTCGGATTTCTCGCGCACCGGCAGGTAGGGACTGACCGTGTCCATGTGGAAGTTGAAAACCAGGGTGCGCTCGTGCGGCGCATCACCCAGTGACAGCACGAGATTGGGCTGTGCGGCGAGGAAGTCGGCATCCATCGCGGCGGCCCTGTCGAACACCGCCTTCGGCACGGTCAGGGTGGTCAACTCTTGTTGCGATACCGCCGCGTGGTAGGTGATGTCAAACCCGAGCAGGCAAGCGGCGTCGGCGTAGCGCTGCTGCGCTGCAACCAGTTCCCCGGCCACCCCGGATTCCATCGGTGTGACCGTGTCGAACCGGAGGAGATCCAATAACAGCGCCTGGTCCTCGGTTGTCCAGATCATGACGTGAAACCAGATCCGGACAGCAGCGCCTGCAGACGGCGACCGTACTCGAGATAGGACTCGCGCATGAACCCACGGTCGACGCTACGGCCATGGATGTGCGGCTGCACCGTCAGATGCGGTTCGACGCAGAAGACGCCGTCGTAGCCCGCCGAAAGCAACTGCGCGACGCGGTCGGTGACGCAGGCAGCGCCTCCCCCGGGCATCGTGAAAACCGCCTCGCCCCCGCCTGACGGGGGCAGTGCGTCTTTGAGGTGGACGTGACGAACCCAGTCTACGGTGTGGGAGAGATAGCCAGCTCCGTCATAACCGTGCGCCACCGGATTGCCGACGTCGAAAAGTAGCCTTAGGTGTGGGCTATCCGCTTCCTCCAATAGCCGCAGCGCACGTTCCGGCGACGACGCCGCCCATCCCGAACAGTTCTCGTGCAGCAGCACGATGTCCAGCTCCTCCGCCCGACGCACCAGTACCCGGATTCGGTCTAGCACGTCGGCGGCCCATTTGGATTCGGACGCGGACGCGTTGGGAAAGGACATGATCCGCACGTAGCGGGTGCCGAGCAGGTGGGCGCGGGCGGCCACCGCGTCGAGCTCGGCCAGCTCAACGGCGAACGGTGTGTCGATCGGCCTCGACCAGTTGCCGATGCGTGAGTCGACGCAGGGCACAGACAACCCGGCGGAGGCAATGAGCTCGGCGATCCGCTCAACGTGGACCAGGGTTAGGTCCCCGACCGCGATGCCATCGACAGTGCGGAGCTCTAGCCAACGCCAGCCCAGCTCCCGGTGGACCCGCACCTGGTCTTCCACGGATACAGCTGCCTCGTCGCCGATTCCGCCGAGGCGGAGCAGACCGGTCACCGGTAGAACTCCAGTACCGAATCGGCAACGTGCTCCACATCGCTGTCGGTGAGCTCCGGCCAGATCGGGAGGGCGAGATTGCGTCTGCCTGCCGCCTCGGCATTCGGAAAGCGGTGGCCGCGCCCGAACCGAGCGAAGGCAGGTTGGCTGGGCAGCGGCAGCGGATAGTAGACGTGGGTGTCGATCCCGCGGTCGGCGAGGTGGAGGCGCAGCTGGTCACGCTGGTCGGTCAGAACCGCGTAAACGTAGTAGCAGCGCCCGTCGCGCCCCGATGGTGGCGGCACCAGCTCGCGCTCACGCAGCGGCTCAAACCGTTCGGTATAGAAGGCAGCGATGTCGGCACGCCGGTCCAGCCGTCGCTGCAGCCCGGAAATTCGGTGCATTAGGAATTCCGCGAGCACCTCGTCCATGCGGCTGTTGTAACCGATCTCGTCGTGCACGAATCGACGGCGCTGACCATGGTTGCGCAGCGCCTGGCACCGGTCGGCCAGTTCGTCGTCGTCGGTGAGGATGACGCCACCTTCACCGATAGCGCCCAACGCCTTCACCTGAAAGAACGAGAACGCGCCGAGGTCGCCCCACCGGCCTGCGGGCCGCCCGCCCAGACGTGCGCCCTGCGCGACAGCAGCGTCCTCGATCAACCGAATTCCGTGCCGCGTGGCCATGTCGAGGAAGGCAGGCATGTCTGCCATCATCGAGAACACGTGTGCCGGCATCGCGGCGACGGTGCGTTCAGTCAAGACACGTTCGGTGAGTTCCGGGTCCAAGGTCATCGATACTGGATCGATGTCGGCGAAGACAGGGGTGCCACCTCGATTGGCCACGGCGCTGGCCACCGGCTGGCAGGAAAAGGCGGGCACCACCACCTCATCTCCGGAGCCGATACCCAACGCGTGCACCGCGACGACAAGCGCGCCTGTACCGCTGCCGACAGCAATGACGTGCCGTGCCCCGGCATCTTTCGCGATTCGCCGTTCGAGCCGAACTACGGCGTCACCGAGGATGAAACGCTGTTCCGCGGCCGCGCCCACGGAACGAACGATGTCGATCGCGATCGCTTTGTCCTCGCCGAACAGTCCCGGCGGAAAGAACGGTACCGAGGCTCTCATCGCGCACTCCTCGCGAACTCGGCAATAGCTCGGCAAACCCAGTCCGCAGCCTCCTCGGTGAGGTCCGGATACAGTGGCAGCGCGAGCGCGCGCTGTGCCGCTTGTTCGGCGACCGGGAAGTCGCCTGCCTGATAACCCAGCTTCGCAAAACACGGTTGCAGGTGCATGGGTTGCGGGTAGTAGATTTCCGTGCCGATGCCGCGGTTGCGCAGATGTTCTGCCAGGCCGTCGCGGTCGTCGACTTCGATGAGATAGACGTACCAGACTTGATTGCTCTGGGCCTGAATGTGCTTGGCCGGTAGTCGGATTCCAGGGAGTTCGGCAAGCTGGCTGTCGTAGAACCGTGCCCACATCGCCCGTCGCGCGATCGCGCGATTCAGCCTGGGGATCCTGGCCAGTAGCACCGACGCCTGAACCTCGTCCATCTTGCTGTTGGTCCCCGAGAGCGATGCGGCGTTGGAGATTCCGGAGATGCGCCCGATGGTTTGCCCCATCCGTCCGTGGTGGCGCAGCACCGCGCAGCGATCCGCAATGAGGGGATCGTCGGTGATCACCATGCCGGCGTCGCCCAGCGCACCGAGTGTCTTGGTCGGGAAGAACGACAGCACGCCGCCAGCCCCGAGCAATCCTGCATGGACGCCGTCGTGGAACATGCCGATCGCCTCCGCACTGTCTTCGATCACCGATATGCCGTGCCGTGCAGCCACTGTGGTGACGGCGGCCATGTCAGCCATTCGATTGAACAGATGGACCGGTATTACGGCTTTGGTCCGCTCGTTGACCGCCGCCGCGACGGCCGTTGGGTCGACGGCGTAGGTGTCCGGATCTATATCGACGAAGACCGGGGTAGCGCCCGCATGGCAAATCGCGGATACCGAGGCGAAGAACGTATAGCAGGGCACGATGACCTCGTCTCCCGACCCGATGCCTGCAGCGCGCAGCAGCAACAGCAACGCGTCGGACCCGCTGTTCACCCCGATCGCGTAGCGTGCGCCGGTGAACTGCCGCACGGCCTGCTCGAGCTGCTCGGTCTTGAGGCCGTGGGAGAACTTGCCGTACTCGAACATCTCGCTCAGATGGCGTTCGATTTCCGGCCATTCGTCGGTGAATGACCGGCGCCCGTCGAAGAACGGGACCACCATCGTTTCAGTGTGGTCGGTCACGGCAGCCTCCGGTTTCCGCGCACAAAATCTGCAGGCATGGCCGTCACAGGCCCCAATTGCCGTGCCGCATTGATGATTTCGACAACCGCCGCACCGAAGTGGACGTCGCAACCCACCTTCGGTCCCCTATCGGCGAAGTACGAATAAACGGCTTGGAGGAACCTGCGAACGGTGTCGTCGTAGAAGAGCTCGGGCCCTGCCATCGGGCCGGCCAGTGACCCCTGGAACAGCTGCGCGTACCGATCGTCGCTACCGCAGGGATAGAATCCGACGAGGCGGCGACCGTCCGCCCAGTCGACGCGAATCGAGCGCTCCCGCCACGGCGCGGTGAGGTCGGAATGCAGCCACAGCGGCACCCCGTCCGCGCTGCGTAAGGCGATTGACGCCGAACCCATATCGTGTTGGCGGTGCTCGCCAACGACTAAGTCTGATGTCGCTGCTCCAACCGCCGCCAATGGCCCGTCGATCAGAGATAGAGCCAGTGCGACCATATGCGGCATCTCGACATCCAGTGCCGAGGTGTGCGCGCTGTTACCCAGGGTACGTTCCAGGCGCGGCTTGAACTGCGTGACAGCGATTTCGCGCACCTCGACGTCGCGGCGTAGTCCGAGTTCTCGGCGAATCCGGTCGGTCAGCAGACTGGCTGTCCAGTTAGCCACAACGAACAGTTCAGTGTCGCCGTCGCGGCATAGCCGGATCAGGCACTCGGCGTCGAAGACGGTGGTGGCCATCGGCTTCTCGACGACGAACTTCCGGTAGCCCAGGCGGTGTGCGGCCATCACGGTCGCGACATGGACTGCGGGGGGTGTGCATACATGCACGACGGTCCGATCAGGATCCGCGGCCGCAGCGAGCTCGCGGCGCAGCACTGGGCTGCCCGGCAAGTCGGCTGGATTTACGTCAGTGGGCTCGACAATGGTGATGTTCCCGGACGCCAATCCAGCGTCAACCAGGTCGGCTATCGCGGGAAGGTGGAACGACGTAGCAGCATGCCCGCACCCGACGACAACGGTGTGCAGCGCGGTCATCCGCGTTGCCCAGCCACGAAGTGGATCGTCTGTCCCACCGTGAGACCGAGATCCGTTGCTGTGTGAAGTCGGTCAGATTCGATGATGACGTTGTAGTGGTTCGGGAAGTGGCAGGCGTCGAACCCGACGACGGTACCTATTATCCGCTCGCCGATCACCGCTGCGTCGCCGACGTCGATAACGCCCGCGTTGCCGATCTCTACAAATCCGAGGAAACCAACGCGATCGACGCGTGCGCCTCCGGATAGGCCTCGGTGGTCTGTGGTGACAAGCTCGTGCACTTCGCCTACCCGAACGCACCGACTCGCCTCGGGGATCAATTCCATGCCGCGGTCATCGCGGCAATGAAACAGCAGCTTGACCACTGTGCCGTGCATGTCGACCTTCACCTGTGTCATCGGGGTGATCCAGCACGGTAGGCGGCGGTAACCAACTCAGCTACCGGACGCCCGGTGTCGGTCCTAGTGTGCTCACCGCGCACCGTATGCACGAACTCGTCGACGACGCCCCGGTATTCGTGCGACAGTGAGGATTTGAACTCGGGGAAGCCCGCGAGCATGTCGGTCCGGTCCACCAAGCCGTGATCCCACATCACCTCGACGGCTTTGTCCTCGCCGCGCTCGTAACTCCAGTCCAAGCTCACCTCTATCTGGGTTCCCGCGGCCGCGCGCAGCTGCACTCGCGCCCACCGGTCGACGCCGAGACTGTCGCGGCGGAGTTCGGCGTCCTCGACCCACATCGGGCCCACCAATTGCAGAGCCGTGTCGAATGCGTTCGGTCCGTTGTCGGCCAAGCATCCAGGACATTCCGCCGGGTCGAGGTACCACGAGTCCCGGCCACAGTGCTCTTCGATTCGCTCGCGGTAGACAAGCTTGAGGCAGTGCGGGGCCGGCCCATCGCGCAGCCGGTCAACAAGCTCAAGGATGTTCTGGTTGTAGCGCCGATGGAATGCCGTGAAGAGCACGCGGTCGACGTCGCCGCTTAGCTGCTCTAGCGCAGCGGCATCGACTGGGTCCGTGGCGAGAGGCTTTTCACAGCACACATGTTTGCCCGCCCGTAGGGCGGCTTCGGCCACCGACCCGTGCAGACTATTCGGCAGTGTGATTACGACGGCATCGAGTCCGGGGGCGGCCAGCAGGGATCGATAGTCGTCGTAGAAATTCGCGCCAGCGGGCGCGCGGGCGGCTTCGCGGTCGCACACACCCACCAGCCGCATGTCCGGTCTGTCCGCCAGCGCGGCCAGATAATACCGGGAGATCACGCCGAGCCCGATGACGCCGACGCCGACCATTGCGTCGTTGCTGGAGTGCGTGTCACTTAGAGAGATCATTGTCCTCACTTATCCCTATGGCCTGCCGCAACGGTCCGTTCAGCCACGCGTTCACCTGGCGCTGGCCCCGCAGGTGCACGATCTGCAGGTCCGGGTAGGGGATCTCGGCAATCAATTCTGTGACTTTGCGCCGGACGGCCGGATGGATACGCCACGCGAACCGGATGATGTGCTCGGGATCGGTGAACACCTCCCGAAACGGTCGCTCGGTATTGCCGTTCCAGAGCTCCCGGCCGAGGATCCGTCCGATCACCGTCCGTTTAATGACGCGGTAGGTGCACAAGGCGCGCGAGTGATCCAGCCAGATCAACACCTCGGCATTGCGGGCCAAATGGTCACGCACCGGGTCACCCTGCCACTCGATCACCCATCTGGGCCCGGACGTGAACTCGATGACGTCGCGCTCCCAAGAGTCGCGCACCGTCCACCCCGGACCGTGGTACAACGAGTCCAGTTCGACGTAGGGTATGCCAAGCAGTTCCCTGAGGGTTCGAGCGAGCCGGGTCTTGCCTGAACCCGACGAACCCGCGACTGTGATCCGCGACGGCCGCCCCCGCAGTCGATCGTCAGGCGTCATCAGCGGCACGGCGCCCCCTCAATTGGCTGCGGCTCAATTAACGGCAATCCGATGTCCTTCTCGAAGCGTTTTAGTAGGTCGTTGGCTGTGTGCATGGCTTCGCTCCAGGTCTGGCCCTCGACTACGAACCTGCCAAGCAGGTCCCGTTCACCTACAACCGTGCCAGGCTTAAGTAGGAAGCTTTCGAAGCTGACGAGTCCGCTGTCCGAGCCGGTGGCCCACGCCACGTCGACATCCGGGGGGACTGTGGCAGACCTGGCCGACATGAGCCGTCGCGAAGTGATTGTCCGGGTGGTGCTATCAAGCGGCGTGGGTCGCAACTTGCGCCCCAAATGCAGGTCGAGAATGTAGTCGCAGAAGTCCGTCCCGGTGAGGGTTTTGTACATGGGGGCCATTACCCCTCCCATCGCTCGCGGGTTGATCTCGACGAGCACCGGGCCATGGTCGGTGACCAGCATCTCAACATGGAAGACGCCGAACGTGAGATCGACTGCCCGACACACCGCCTCGGCGTAATCGAAACAATCGCGAGCCTGCTCGGTTGACATCGGGGCGGGAAGCACTGCGCCCACCTCGACGCAGTCGTCGAGTCGGCCGCGCGATCGGCCGCAGATGAGGAAAGGCCAACATTGGTCGCCATTCAGGGCGATTTCGGCGGAAACCAGTTCACCTGCAACGTATTCCTCGATTATGATCCCCCGGTCTATTAGGCGCCGAATCTTCAAAGGCGTATTCGGCGCCGCAGAAGCGTGCAGGATCGCGTCGACTGCATCTTGGGCGGCGGCCAGGCCGTCGACCTGACGGGCGAATACACTGTCGATGCCCCCCACGGGCTTGACCACAGCGGGATAGCCGACAGCCGCGGCGAGTTCGCGGACCCTGGACCGGTCGTCCACGACAGTATATCTGGCGGAGGCCAGGCCCGCTTGGGCGATGAGCGCACGGGTGCGCGACTTGTCGCGGACATTGGTTACCCCCTCGGGCGAGGCGAATGGCAGGCGGAAGCGCTGGCATGCAGTAGCGAGCGCCTCGAAAGTCGGGTCGTAGTGACCGATGACGGCGTCGACGCGTCGACCCGCGTGAACCCGCTCGATCGCGGCGGCGAGTATGTCCGCGTCGGCGGTGTCGGGGATGTCGATGACCTTGTCCAGCCGTGACAGCAACTCGAAGAACGCCGCGTCCGGGTGGTAGTAGCTCGCTGCCGCACCCCGGATGAAGGTCACTGCGTGCCCGCGCTCGACCGCACGACGCAGTACATGGATGCCCGCCTGGGTCATGTCGACGAAGAGGATATGCTCCACCGCCGGTTTACCTATGCCCGCCAGAATTCCAACATCATGAGCAACCGCTCGAACTGTCCACCCGTATCGACGGCCGCGATTCGGTGCCAACTGGATTCGGTTGGGGTGAAGGTTATACACCGACCGCCCATCGGTACGGTTTCACGAACCGGTGCATCGGCCGATTTGCGGCTGAATGCCTGAAATTCGCCACCGTACTCGGGAAGCCAAGTTTCGTTCAGGTAGAGCCCGAAAGTCAGCGCCTTTTCGAGTTTGCCGGTGTCGATTGTCGTGAAATCGCCGTCCTCGAAAACATACAGGCCTACGCCCAATGGGCAGGCGCGCAGATCTACCTGGACCTCATCGGACAGCCATTCCTGGAACGGCCTAGACAAGGCGCCGTCCACAAGATCGGACCATGGCTGCGGCAATCGGTCAGCTGCTGTGGTACGTTCGCCCTCGCTTACAGGCTCGCACCGCCACATCCGGTACTCTTTGCGCCACTGCGCCCCGCTTTTGATCTCCCTACTGAACACGGTTCTGTCGGGGACTGTCGCATTGAGCGCAGCCAAGTCTTCGCGCGACAGGAGCCCATCGCCCGAGTAATGGACGAAGGGCAAATCGTAGCGAGAGAGTTTGAGGCCTGTCCGAATCACGCTAGAGTTCCCCCTCCTAGTTCATACGGCAATCGAGTCGGGCCAGCGCGGCCACAAAATACGAATTACTCGGCAGCGCTTGAGAGTTCGAGGTCCCGATACCGGATCAACTATAGACCTACCCGCACCGCGGGCGTCAAGCCATTGACTGTTAAATCTGCTCGATTAGCATGTCGGCAAAGACCTTTGAGCCGCTTGGGGGCATCCGGTGATCGCATGGGTGATGAATTCCCCCTCGGCCTTGAGTCCGCGCCTAAGCTGGCGTTGTCGAACAAGTGCGAGAGGTTGACATGCTCATCAATACGGGGCGGCAATTTAATACGGCCACCGAGCCATTCGAGTTTCACCTGGTGGAAAATGCGCTATCGCAACGCGATGTGAATTCGCTAGAGTCCACGGCCCCGAAAGATGGGTTCAAGCGGATCGAGGTACACGATCCGAATCACGAGAAGCAGTACACGATGAATCTCCGATATCTCTTCCGCGACGACAACCCGTACGGGACCGTCGACGATCTGTCGCCGTCATGGCGCCAGCTGCTCGACGAACTTCGCAGCGAGGAGTTCATCAACTGGCTGGAAGAGGGGACCTCGCTGAAGCTTCGCGACCTGTCGACAGATATCGGCATCTACACCCACGACGACAACGACTACATCTCCGTTCACAAGGACAAACCGAACAAGGCGCTTACCGCCATCTTGTATCTCAACTCGAGCTGGCCGTCTGACGGTGGCGGCCATTATGAGGTCAGGGTGTCGCCGGATCCTCGGATCGATCCGGTTCGACGTATCGCGCCCGAGGGCGGCCGTTTGCTGGTCTTCCCGCCCACCGACCAGTCCTGGCACTCGGTCTCGCCGATCTCTACCGGTGGGAAGATCACAAGATTGACGGTGCAGCTTGAGTTCTGGCTGACCAATGTCGATCGCAGGCATTGAGGGGGTCCGGCCTTGTCTCCTCAGGAGTTCCACGGTGGCGTGGACACGGTTTTCGTCAACGGTGCCGGTCTGCAGGGGCCTGTCGTCCGCATTCCACCGCCCGGTCCGCGTAGCAGGGCACTGCTAAACCGACAGGCGACGACGGAATCCAGCGCGCGGTCCTATCCGCGCCGCTTGCCGATCGCCATCAGGCGTGGCGAAGGCAGTCTCGTGGAGGACGAGGACGGCAACGTCTTCATCGATTTCCTCACTGGCGCGGGCGCCATAGCACTTGGCCACAGTCACCCCGAGCTCGTCGAGACGGTGCAGCGTCAGGCGATGCAGCTAACGCAGGCACTGGACTTTCCGACGCGCGTCAAGGACGAGTTCATCTCCGCGCTGCTCGGCATCTTGCCCGCCGAGCTTTCAGAGACGACCCGAATCTTGTGCTGCGGACCGACTGGAGTCAACGCAGTGGAGGCGGCGATCAAACTCTGTAAAAAGGCAACCGGCCGTAGCGAGATCATCGCCTTCCACGGCGGGTTCCACGGCATGTCACATGGAGGTATGGCGCTGTCCGCCGATCCGCGTCCGCGCGCTGGTATTGCCAACACGATGCCCGGTGTGCACTTCTTCCCCTTCTCGTATTGCTACCGCTGCCCGATTGGGCTGAGCCCTGACACGTGCGAAACGAACTGCGTCCGCTACCTCGAGCAGACACTCTCGGACACCCACAGCGGAATGACGAAGCCTGCTGCCGTGCTGCTCGAGCTGATCCAAGGAGAAGGAGGCGCGATACCCGCCACGGTCGACTTCGTTCGTCGCGTTCGCAAGTTGACGAGCGATCTGGACATCCCGCTGATCGTCGACGAGATACAGACTGGGTGTGGCAGAACCGGGCAGTGGTTTGCGTTCGAGCACTACGCCATCCGCCCCGACGTCGTCATTCTGTCGAAGATGTTGTCCGGCATCGGAATGCCGATCGCGGTGGTGTTGTATGACGAGCGGCTGGATCAGCTGGAGCCAGGCGGGCACACCGGAACCTTTCGCGGCAACCAGCTGGCGTTCGCAGCCGCAACGACCCTAATCAAGGTCATGGAACGCGACGGCGTACTAGACAATGTGCGCGAACGCGGGCGTCAGGCACGCGAGCACCTGGAGCGCGTCTGCTCGGATCGTGCGGAGTTCGTCGCCGATGTCCGGTCGACCGGTCTCATGATCGGTGTCGAGTTGGCCCGGCGCAGCAACCATGCGCCATGGCCTGAGGTCGCCGCCGCGGTACAGGCCGAGGCACTGCGCCGCGGTCTGATTCTCGAAATCGGCGGCCGCAGCGGCAGCGTGGTGCGGATGCTGCCGCCGCTTAACGTCTCGCGCGACACTATGGCCACCGCGCTCGCAATCTTCGACGCCGCGCTCAATGCCGCGGTGCGTACCACAGTCGATCCACATGGGCTGGCAGTGTGACACCCGCGAAAACGCCGAGCGCGGAGCTGCGCGACATGTTGGCGAAGGCGTATGACTGCCGCATCACGCTGGCGTCCCCGCCACGGGTCGGCTCGACACCGGTGGCGCGGCTGCTGTGGGAACATCCGTCCGTTACCCACCACTGCCATGAGCCGTTCGAGGCACTCTATTGGGGCACGGCCGACGTGGCCAGTGTCGAGCGGAATCTGTTTTCGCCCATGCTCGTGGCAACCGGTGAGCGTGCCACACTGCCTGACGGCGGTGGTCTGCTGGCCAAGGAGATGAGCTTCCAGCTCGACGACGATCAGTTCCTCTTCCTCGCGCGGCTCGCGACGTCGCCCGTGTTGTTTGTCATCCGCGACCCTATCCTGGCGACGACATCGCGACTGCGTGTTGTGCAAGAACTGTACGGGCGGAACACGTTCGAGCCATGGGAAAGTGGATGGGATGCGCTGACCCGGCAGGTCGAGCTCTGCCTGCGAGAGGGAATACCTTACGTCGTACTCGACTCGAACGACTTGCGGTCTGAACCTGCCGTGGTCGCGTCGGCTCTGCTTGACGCGCTTGGCCTGCCGCAAGTACCGGGATTGAATCGCTGGCGGGCACGGCCAGGCCTGCAACTGTGCACGCCGGAGGTCGGCGCACTCATGAGCGACAAGAGAACCTCCGATGATCCGTTCTATCGACGGGTGCTGGCCAGTGTCGGGGTCCAGCCGCCGGATACGCCGGATGAGCAGTCCCAGCGGCAGCTCATCGCCGCAGCGGGCTTGATCAACCACGTCGCGCGATGGAACGACGTGTACAGCCTGCTGCGGCAGCAGCGTTTGCGACCCGAGGAGTGAGGAAAGATGGAGGAGAATGGCTACGACGTTCTTGGTATCGGCTTCGGACCGGCAAACCTGTCGCTGGCGATCGCGATACGGGAGGACTCCTCGCCCGTGCGTCCTCACTTCGTCGAAGCACGTACCGATCCGAAGTGGCAGGGCGGAATGCTGCTGGACGGGTCGAACATCCAGAACCATCCTTCGAGAGACCTTGTGACCCTACGCAACCCGCAGAGCAGATACAGCTTTCTCAACTACCTATTCGAAAACGACCGGTTGGTTGAGCATCTGAATCTTCCTATGGAATTCCCGTTGCGCAAGGAGTATGCAGACTACATCAGCTGGGCGACACGCCAATTCGACGACTGTGTGACCTTCGGGGCCATGGTGACGGACATCAAGTTTGACCGGCACCGCAGCACGCCCGTCTATGTCGCGGTTACATCGGACGGCGCAGAGTACGTGGCGCGGTCGCTGGTCCTTGCCACCGGGAGGACTCCATACGTGCCGTCCCTGTTCGACGGCCTGAGCACGAAAATGATCTTTCACCTTACCGACTACCTATACCGCATCGAGGAATTGGATTCGCCGCCGAACCAGATCGCCGTGGTAGGTGGGAGCCAGAGCGGCGTGGAAATCGTGTTGGACCTGGCACGCAGATACCCCGGTGCACGCGTCTCCCAGTACGTCCGCGCGCATTCGCTGCGACTGAAGGACACCAGTCCCTTCAGCGAGGAGGGATACTTTCCCGAGTTCACCGACTACTACTATCGGGCTAGCCGTAGCGGGAAGCGGATTCTCGATGCATACATGCGTCCAACCAACTATTCATCGAGCGATGCGGACGTGTTGCATCAGCTGTACAACCTGATCTACGAGCAGCGCATCGACCGAGCCCAGCGCCTGTTCGTCGAGGGGGACAGCGAGATCTCTGCTGTCGCGGAAGTGGAAGACGGAGTGCGCCTACGCATCCGCGATCTACAAAGTGGAGCGACACGCGACGACGAGGTCGATATTGTTGTACTAGCCACCGGTTTCCGGGATCTGGGACCCGAGGATCATCAAGAACCTTATCCGCCGTTGTTGGCGGAGATCGCCGATAGTTTTCGCTTCGACTCGGATGGCTACCTGGAGATCAACGACGACTACAGTCTGCGCGCGGTTCGTCCCCAGACACCCCCGATATTCCTCAACGGGTTGTGCGAATCAACGCACGGAATCGGTGACGCTGGGTCGTTCAGCCTGTTGTCATTGCGCGCAAAGCGGATCCGAGACGGCCTGCTGAAGAGTGCCGTCGACCTTGCCCGCATGGGCGACGAATGAGCTTCCGGAGCCAACCCCTGTGCGGTGATCTGTTGTGTCAGTTCGCGCGAGTCGGGGTTCTAGGTGGTTTTCGTACGCCGACTGGCCCAGATGAGGTGCGGACAGGTGCGGACAGGCTCCGCAAGGCGTCCGGGTGTCACTGCTTGGCGGTCGCAGCCGTGGGTGCCGTAGCGGAAGGTGGCCGTGTGGGTTTCGCCGCAGGCGCGGGTGACCGGGACGACTCCGATCTCGGCGCGCCGCCGGTCGAAGCCGGTGGCGTCTCCCAGGATCGGCCGGACCTCGTCGATGAACTAGGCCAGGTTGCCTGTGCCGACACGGGGCCAGTCGGTCAGCAGCTGGACGCAGCGACGCGCGGACACCGCTGTAGACACTCATTCTGCTCATCGAATGGCCCGCGACCCAAGCTATGCAGCCGACGGGACCGAGAGGGCAGAAACCTGTCTGCCCGGGTGGCAGGAAGAATGGTGCCCAAGTGAATCAACGCCCAGGCCTCTGGACAGGAGGGTTTGCCTCATTCCTCGTCGGCTACGGTCTGTCCTCCGTCGGCGACGGGGTCCTATTCGTCGGGGTGACGTGGTGGGTGGTTGAGCGCAGCCACTCGCCGACAGCCCTTGGGCTCGTGCTCACTGCCGCTACACTCGGCACGCTCCTCACGCTCCCGTGGGCCGGCGTGCTCATCGACCGCGGCGATGTGCTGAAATTGCTTGCAATCGCGGATATCTGGCGTGCTGGCATCTTGTGTGTGCCGCTGATGATCATGTGGACCCTCGGCTCGGTGGACGTACTGGTGCTCGCCTTGGCGTGTTTCCTAGCCGCGCTCGGTTCGGGTGTTGCTCGACCGGGCGGTCTGGCGTTGATTCCGCGATTGGTCGGCCGAAATGAATTAGTGCGGGCGAACGGCGCATTTGGCACGGTCAGGAAAGTTGCGTTGCTCGGCGGACCATCGCTCGGCGGCATCATTGTCGCGGCGTTGGGCCTGGAAGGTGTACTGGTCTTCGAGATCTTGTCGTTCCTCGTCTCGGCGGTCATCGTCATCGCCCTTCGCAGGACAGTGCCCGCAGCGACGACGACCCGGAACCAGCCGACGACACTACGGGCAGGCCTTGCCGCGCTGAGGAGCTCCCCGTCATCGCGGACCAGCGTCGTGGTGGTCGCGGTGGCCAACGTGGCCCTGTCCATGTACACCCTCGCGGTTCCGATCACCGCGTCACACATTGGGCGTGGGGCGGGTGGTCTGTGGGCCTATGCCGGTGTGCAGTCAGCGTTCCAGGCGGGCATGGTTGCAGTCGGAATCGTCACCTCAAGCAGGGGTGGCAGGCGGCTCAGCCCATCGACTGGCGTCATAGGCCTGTCGCTGGCCTGCATGACCATAGGCGTATTGACCGGCGCACTAGCGCGATCCGCGCCGACGCTGATTGTGAGCGGGTTCCTCGTTGGCGTCGGAATCATGACCAGCTCGATTCTGTGTGATAGTTGCCTGCAAACCGGCATCCCCTTGGAACTGCAAGGACGCGTGCAGGGACTATCGCAGTTCGCGTCGATGGCCCTTCGACCCTTCGGCTCGACGATGGCCGGAGTAATGGCGGCGGGGTTGGGACCGGGTGCTGTCTTTGTGGCCGCCGCGTCGCTAACCGCTGGTCTCGCAGCCGTGGTCGTCGTGTTCCGCGCCTACCACACCGACGTACTTGAGCCGGAAACCCCGTCGATCTGACATCCGAGACTTGGAGGCTTTCATGGTGGTCGTGTCAAACGAGTCGACGATGCTGGAAACCGTTGTTCTACGCATGGCCGGATACCCGCATTGGCTGCTGCGGTCGGTCGCTGCGCCGCAAACCTGCACTGAAGCCGAAGCGGTCCTTCGCAGATGGGACCAGGTAGGTGGCCTCGTGTCAGACGTCGTGAAGGCCCTCCGTGCCGACCTCGATGGCACGTCGTCGGTCGACAACCGGGCCGTGTACGACGTCGGGATGCGCAGACCGGTGGCGCCCAACGGTGCATTGAGCAGCCGCACCAGCACCTTGATTGGCGACTACAACCGCCTCGTCGGCGATCTGGAACTGTCGCTGACACGTTTCGAGCACAGCCTTGCAACTCAGCTCGCCCGAACACGTGATGCCATCCGGCTGGTTTTCGCTGACGAAGATCTACAACAGGTGATCTTGCTGTCGAGCGGCGCGCTCTACCCGGATTTTGTCGACTGGATGACGTCCCAGAACCCCTCGCCGTCGCGGACCCGCAAGATGACCGACGTGCTAACGATGTATCTGCAGCGGATCGCGGCGAAGAATGATACGAGTTCGCATTTCGGCCCGTTTGCCGTCGGAACCGTGACGGACACGATCGCAGGCATTGACTGGACACCAGGAGTACTGCAGCGGCGGGCGTTCCTGTCGCACTGGGCGGCGACGGCGCTCGCCCGCTCAGCGCTCGCCTCGGACTCAGGCGCAGTCGTTCCGCGACCGGCCCCATTGGCGTTCGTGGAGACCAATGGTCTTACGGTCTATTCCTTCGGCGGTGATGCGTCATCTCTGTCCGAATTGCGGGTCGAACACACCATGCCGCTGAGCCAGGATGATCGCCTGGCGCTGTCTTTGGTCGACGGGCGAAGGACGACGGCGCAAATCGTCGCCGAACTTGCCGCCGCAGATGTACCCGCTCCAGATGTCGTCCTAGAGAACCTTGTCGAGGCGAAGGCCGTCATCGGCGAGGTCGAACTCCCAGCAGGCGAAGCCGATACCGTCGCCACGCTTGCCCGGACGATTCGGTACACGCAGATGGGCGCGCCAATCGTAGATGGCATCCACAACACCTTGCGATCGTTTGAATCCGCGCCTGCTGCCGAGCGGGTGGTATTGCTGGACCGACTCAAACGCGAATTTCATGAGCGCACCGGCGTTCCGGCGGACCGAGGAGAAGGGCGGCATTATGCCGACCGCGCCCTGATCTTTGAGGATGCGACAGCGCCGATGCAGGAGTTAAGGATTGGCTCAATACTGCGAGATTACATCGTGGGCGATCTTCGGATTTTCTACCACATGATGCTCGTCGGCCCCCGGATCAGGTTCGCCAACGAGCGCGAAATTCTACGAGCCTGGGTCGTCGACACCTTCGGCCGTGACCGGGCTGTTCCGTTAGGTCGGCTGCTGGAGCGGTTCATCGACGCCCGGCCTGAGATCGCCGCCCGCGTGGCGAATGTGAACCGCTCAGCACGTCAGGTCGAGGCTGAGTTGCTGACGCTATGCCTCGATGGGTGGGACGGGAGGGCGGCAGAGGTCGAGATTTCCGCGGACGATATCTGGACATTCCTCGGCCGGCAAACCAAGGGGATTCCGGCGGTGTGCAATCCAGACGTCATGATCGGCGCTGACAGTGCCGATGACATCGCCGAACGTCGCTTCTACGGGGTAGTCGGGGATTGTCATGTGCTTCGTGACGTCATCTCCCATGGCGGGTTTGCCGCATTCTGGGACGAGGTATCGACTCCTGGCCTGCGACACGAACTGGCTCGTGCGTACCGAGCCGTGCTGGCACCGGATGAGACTCTCGTGGACGTCGTGCGACGACATGAATCGAAAACGTCGTCGCAATACGACTTCGCGCTGACGCATCTGGAGCTAACTGGACGCTCGCCAAAGGACCGCGCTAACGTCCTCCTGCCGAGCGGATTGTTCGTCGTTGCCGACGACAGCCAGATTGCACTGCACTCGCCGCAATTCCCTGGCCGTATCAGGCTTACCGCAGGAATCTCGCGGTCCGGGACGGTTGCCCACGACCCGACTGCCGCGTTCTCATTTCCACGCTCGCGGGGCGGAGGATTGTTCGACGGCGTCGATATGGATTACATTCCGCGCCTCCGCTGCGGCAACACCGTGCTTCGCAGGCGGCGATGGCTGCTGCGAGCGCCAGTTTTGCGGCCCATGACACTCAATCGACGCACCATCTCTCAAGATGCGGCGAACTATCTCTCGGTGATCGAGATGAAGCAACGCATGGGATTTCCCGACCACTGCTTCGCAAAGTTCAACTTCGAGCCAAAACCGATATATGTCGACTGGTCCTCACCACTGCTGGCCAGACAGTTCGCCAAGCTCTGCCGGATCATGACCAAGGATGACTTGGTGCAGGTATCCGAGATGCTCCCAGGCCCCGATGACCTGTGGCTCACTCGCGACGGCCACCGCTACACCTCTGAACTCCGCTGCGTGGTCATGGTCCAATAGGTCAGCAGTTCAGGTGCCGGATTTCGACATACTGCTGCGACATCCGCGACTCCTGTCCGAACTGCCCCGACACATCGCCTCGCCGCGTTCATCTATCGGTGCCTGGGGCGCACTTTGGCCGAATACGGCCTCCCGCGCAGCCATTTGTGGCCCTGCGTACGACCCATCAACCTAGACCGTGATTCGGTCAACCTCGGCTCCGAGCGAACACAGACGCTCTACCAGGCCGCCGTAACCGCGGTCCAGGTGGTTCACCCCCTCGACGACCGTGCATCCGCGCACGCTCATGGCCGCCGCGACGCAGACCGCCGCGCTCCTAGTGTCTGCGGGAGTCAGCCTCTGCGAGGTCGGCCGCAACGGCACGGGGTTGACCTCCAATCGACCGTCGTGCACCGTCATCTGGGCACCGAGCCGATTCAGTTGCTCGGCGTAATCGAAGCGATGACCCCAGATCAGGTCGCGAACCGTCGACCGGCTGGTGGCGCCGTTGAGCACGAGTGCGAGTAGCGGCGTGATATCGGTGGAAATACCAGTCGACGCGGCGACCAGATCCCTACCCAGATAGGGGCCATTCGCGGTGGCAAGTGCGACGCTTGTCGGCGACACCGACGGTCGGATACCAAGACCGCCCAAGAAGTCCAGCTCGCGGTGTACGGCTGAGAACAGCCGTGGCGTCTCCGCGCACCGCGCGACGATCGTGCTGTTGGTGACCGCTGCGATGACCTGCCAGGTCGCGAATTCGACCGGACACGGCATCAAACGATGGCTCGCCGCAGTCCCAGCTGTCGCGCCGGTAACCACCCAGCAGGCGTCCCGCTGTTCGATCTCGATGCCCAGTTTGCGCAGGATGCTGATGAGCTCATGCTGAGCTTCCCGGCTGTGCGGATGCAGGACGATACTGGTGCCCGGTGCGACCGCAGCCATCAACAACGCGGTCTTCGAGGCACCGGAGACGTGTGGTCCCTCGGGTGACGTTGGATCGGTCGACCACCGTCGTAGATCCACGGTCGCGGGTACGAGTCGGTCGGCCCGGACTCGCACAGTACCGTCGCTCGACCACTCCCACCGGGCGCCAAAAGCTTCCATAACCTCGAGCATGTGCCGCATAGGTCGGGCAAGGCCGCGCTCGAACCGGCCGAGCCCGTCGCCACCTGCGCCGGGGAACGTCACCGCGCCTCGGTTGGCCACGACCGCCGGCAGCATGTAGAGCGACCCGTGGATGCGACGGGCGAACTCGGCAGGGACTGTGTCTGCCGTGATCGCGCCGTCGACGACGAGGCCCGCGTCGGTGGTTGTGACGGACCCGCCGAGGGCGCGCACGATCTCGGTCAGCGCGAAACGGTCCGTGATCGCCGGAGCGTCAAGCAGAGTCAACGTTGCCCCGGTGGCGATGGCAGCGGCGAAGGCGAGCACCGTGCCGTGCTTGGTCCCGGGAAGATCGACGGTTCCCCGCAGCTGGTTTCCACCAACTATTCGCAGCGCCTGATCATTGGTCACACCGCTAGAGGCTATGGGTGGAGCGGCTACGACAGCTACGTCGGTTCCATCTGGCAGAACCACGCGCACAGATATGGCATGAAGGGGCGCACACTGACCGAGTGCCCAAGCGCTTTTCAACCAAGACATTGACCGTTGTCGAAGAGCCCAGCGAGAGTCGGCCTGGCATAGGGATTTTCGAGTACACCGACGACTACTCCGTCTTCCACTATGGCAAGATGCCCGACCGGATTCCCGGTAAGGGCGAAGCAATCGCGCGGATGGTCGCGTTCAACTCGGAGCTGTTGAAAGAGGCTGGGGTACAGACACATTTCCGTCGGTTCCACCCACCCAACCACATCGAGGTGGAGCTGGTTCGGGTACTCGATCCAGCCGTCGCGCCGATAGCTGCCGACGAGCGCAATTACCTTGTGCCACTGCAGGTGATCTTCCGTAACGAACTGCCTGCGGGCAACTCGCTGCGACGACGTCTCGCGGGGGGCGCCGTGAGCCTGTCCGACCTGGGTCTGGATACGCTCCCTGCCGATGGCGTGTGCTTCGATCCGCCACTGATCGAATTCACCACCAAACTGGAGGAAATCGACCGCTTCGTCACCGCCGACGAAGCGCGCCGAATCGCCGCGTTGGATCAGCAACAGCTAGCGCGCGTGCGGGAGCTGACCCAGCTCGTGGATCGGGTGATCACTGCCCACGCCAAGTCAGTCGGCTTGGAACATGCCGACGGCAAGGTGGAGTACGGCATCGATGGCAACGGAAACGTCATGCTGGTGGACCAGGCCGGCACGCCTGACGAGAACCGGCTGACTTTACGGGGATTCCCTCTGGGCAAGCAGGTGTTGCGCGACTTCTACCTGGCCCGCGACCTGGAGGCGCAGGTACAGCGGTGGGCCGCCAATGGTGTCCCGCGCAGTAGTTGGGCACGGCCGGAACCGCTGCCCGTCGGGTTCGTCGCCCCCATCGCGGACATGTATCGGTCGCTGTGCGAGGCATGGACCGGCGAGCGGGTGTGGGGCGCACCGCCGCTCGACGAAGCCTTGGCGACCGTCACCCTACTCAATACTGGAGCGGTGGCTTGGTGATCTTGGGGGGCGGGGGATGGGGTATGCGCGTGCAATCGGCGGCCCGGCTGAGCTTCACTTTGATCGACCTCAATGGCGGGACGGGCCGTCGCAACGGGATGGCGTCGCTGTCCCTGCGCGACCCGGCGTTTGTGGCGACCCTGCGACCCGCAGCACGCACCGAAGTGGCGGGCGGCGACACTGGGCACACAGCAGAGATCGCCAGTCTCCTCGACGCACTGCGGGAGCGCTGCGGCGGCCCGCCGGTGCGGTGCGACATCGACGCCGCACTTCCCGCCCATCACGGGTTCGGCTCGAAAACGACAACGCTGCTGTCTGTCGCGAAGGCATACGCGGCGCTATCTGACACCACGGTGCCGACCGAGGAACTTGCGCGGCTGTGTGGGCGCGGTGGAACGTCGGGTGCGAGTGTCAACCTCATTGATCGAGGCGGTTTCCTCGTTGACGGCGGTCACGCCAACCCACCGGACTTCGCCGAGGATGCGCATCGGTACCTTCTGCCCAGCCGGTTTGCAGGTGCGGCGGTCCGCAAGCCGCCGCCGCTGGTAAGTCTCCCTTTCCCGCCATGGCCGATCCTTGTGATCGTCGGTGCGGGAACAGAGCTGCACGGCAAACCCGAACTGGAGTGGTTTCGGCGTACCCTGCCAATCCCCTTCGAGGAGGCGGCAATCACGGCGCACCTAGTGTTGATGAACCTGGCTCCCGCTATCGCCGAGAGTGACTACATGGCATTCTGCCGTGCGCTGAACCGGCTGACCTTCGAGACCTACTACAAGCAGGAGCAGGTGCGCACCCAATCGGACGGCGTCAAACATCTGCTGAAGGAGGCGCGCCAGTCCCCAGCAGTCGACGCGATCGGGATGAGCGTGACCGGACCGATGTGCTTCGCGTTCACCCGCACGCCAGCAGCCGCCGTTGAGTGGATCTCCGGTCTTCGTCACGATGGCGTTGTCAAAGACTTCTACTTCACCACTGCACAAAACCACGCGGCTGTGCTGGCCGCGATACCGATTCTGGAGGACTGATGCGCGCCTTGTTGAGCGTCACGGACAAGCGTGGCATCGTCACTCTTGCCAGCAATCTGGCAGCGATGGGGTGGGAGTTGTTGGCGACGGACGGCACCGCGTCGGCGCTGGCGGACTGCGGTATCGAGGCAACGCGCATCACGGACTGGACCGGGACCAAGCCGCTGTTCGACGGCCGGGTGAAGACCCTGCATCATCACGTGTTCGCGGCGCTGTTGTGTCGACAGGACTCACCGACGGACGCGACCGAGGCGGCCGCGCACGGTGTCGTTCCCTTCGATCTGATTGCCGGAAACTTCCACACCTTTAATCCCCGACTAGCCGACCCGGTCGACTCCATCGATATCGGTGGCCCGGCCATGATTCGCGCGGCGGCCAAGAACCATCGATGGGTGATTCCGCTGGTGGACACCGCCGACTATCCTCGCATCGTCGAGTTGCTCCGAGCCGACTGCGGGTCCCCGTCCGCGATATCGCAATCACTGCGCCGCGAGTTGGCTGGCAAAGCATTCCGCGTGCTTGGCGTATTGGATAGCCAAATCTCCGACGCGCTCATTGCCTCCGATGCGGGATGAGCGGATGCCATCCGTAGGCGGAGAAATGCACGGCGTTGCGTTCCATCGTCCTTTCCGCTGACTCGCGAAGGCTGGGATTGGCGGCTAGGCGGGCATCCAGTTCCCGCCTCACCGCATCGGCACCCTCTGCTGTGCGGATGTCGATCCGATCACCCAAGTCGAGGTCGTATTGGTAGAGGAACAGCTGCAAGTCCGTCAACCCGTGGGGATTGGCCTCACGGCGGACCTTCTCGGCGACAGCGTCAGGCACGTGAGCGAAGGATCGGGAGTTGCGCGGCCACGGGTCTCGGCCACGAAACGACTCAAAGTCTCGCAGACCGATCCGCTTGCCGTTCAGATAGGCCACCTGCACTCGCCTGCGCAGACAGAAGGCGAGTGCCTCGACCATAGTGTCGATGATCGGCTCACCCTTATCGTTGAGCGAGGTGTTACATAGCATCGGCACTCCGGTCTGCCGGTCGAACGCGGCAATGAGCCGATGTAGCGCGGGGTTCTGCAATACGTTGACCGACTGGATGCGCGCAGAGTAGTCCAAATGCGCGACGGCAGGAATGCGCCCGCGCGCCTCCGGGCGGATCATGAAGGTTTCCAGCATGTAGGGTGACGGGCGGGCGTCGATGAACCACTCAGCGAGCCGATCTTCCAAGACCGTCGGTGCGACCGGCCGCCACCACTCGCGTCGCTTGATCGTGTTGAGCTGGTCCTTCGTGTCCTCCGAAGTCGGGTCGGCGAGCAGACTGCGGTTGCCAAGTGCCCGGGGACCGACCTCCGACGCACCGCTGAACCAGGCGATCGGTCCTGACCGCAGATCCTGCACCGCGACGTCGTCCTGATAGTCGTCTACCGCGTCGATGTGACCGTCGAACTGTGCCAGGGCAGCGGCCAGATCGTCATCGGCCCGCCCGAGATAGGGCCCCGGGTAACGGAAGTTGAAGCGGCCGCCGAACTTTTTGTGAAATGCGGTCAGGCCGATGCCAACTGCCTGACCGTCGTCACCGACGCTGGGCGGCGCGAGCAGGCCCCGAAAACCGTACTCGGCCATTAGCAGGCTGTTGGTGGGACAGTTGAGTGCATATCCACCCGCGAGCGCCAGATGGGCCTGAGTCGGGTCTATGTCGTATCGGCGCAGGATTGTGTCGACGTTGCGACGCATCACCATCACCGAGATCGCCTGCACCTCCTTCATCACAGCGCTGGCGAATCCTTCGACCTCGGTGAAATTTGGGTCCGTGGTGAGAGTCTGCCGGACCTGATCGCAAACGATGTCGAAAGCACGTCGTGACTGGTCGATTACGTCCCTGCCGTCGAATCGAAACTCCGCCATGATCGCATCGCAATCACACTCGCCAAACGCCTTGGAAGCGGTCGCTAGCGCCATGAGACTGCCCTCACGCATGCCGAAGTAGTCGCGTCCTTCACAGTAGAGCGAGCCTGGCGACTCCACTGGGAAAATCTTGATGTCGCCTTGGCGCACTACGCATCCGGCGAACCAGCTGTCTCGGATTCGGCGGTCAAGCAGGATATCCGGCCCCCGATCGATGGCTAGGCCAACGATCGTGCCGTCAAAAAACACCTCGCTGTCCAGCAGGACCGCGCTGTACAGATGCGCAACGCTGTGAAACGCAATATCCGGCACCTCGCGCACGAGATGGTAGTCGTCAGTCGTGTCGATATCAGGAGTTCCCCACACCTCGACAAGGTCGGATATGCCGATACCGACTGAGGCGAGCAGTTCGTTGATAAAGTTCCGCTCGTCGTCGAGCGTGGAGAACGGCGTGCGATGCATCTTTTGCCCGCTCAGCCGCTCTAACTCCCAGTGATGTACCAACTCGACCAGTTTGCCGGACTTACGCCACAGCGCGATGTTGTTGTCATGACGCATGCGGACATTGAGCACGCGATGAATCCCCGCGGGATTGAGATACGTCGAAAGGTAGAAACCGTCACGCATATCGGGCCTTTCACGCCGTCGATCGGTAGCCGTGCAGTAGTAGAGCGCGTCGCGGTATGGTCGCGCTGTCGGAAACGGCCGCCACCTCATGCCATGAGCGGTCACTGGGCACGAACGCGACCGAGGTGCCTGCGCCAGGTTGGTAGGAGGCCTGCGGTTGCACTGCGGTCTGTTCGTGGTACAGCAGCAATTGGCCACCCCATGTCGGACGCCACTCCGGGCACAGATATATGTTCTGCGAGAACACTTTGTCCGGCCGGTCGGTGTGTCGCGACATCCAGCCGCCACGCGGATACTCGCTGAGTCGAACCTCCAATTCCACCCGGCCTTCGTTGGCGCCACCGAGCCTGCCCACTAGCCGATCACGGTAGGACGAATCGACAAGGCGCGACAACAGATTCCGCCAGCAGCCCGGCAGTTCCTCGCGGCGTACCAGCCATCGGCCTCGGTCGTGCAGCAGCAGCGTGTTCATCGAGTAAGTCTTATCGCTGCCCTTCGTCCGCACCGACTCGGTCATCGCCGCCAGGCTCGGCAACGTTGCGGCGAGTCGCTCCGCCTCGTCGCGCCTCAGCAGCGTGTTCTCGTCAAATACAACGTGCGGGAACGGCTCGTTTACAGTTATGCCTGCCGCGGTGATGTCGAGTTCGGACACGGCCGCTCAGATCCGATCCCGAATCACGTCGGCCACCCTGACCATGTCGCGTCGATCCGCCATCGAAATGCGCAAGCATCCGCCCATACCTGGGATGTCGTCCAGGCCCCGCACACGGATGCCGTCTTCCCGTAGGATCTTCTCGGCACGCTGGCCTTCTCCCGATCCGCCGAGCCAGAAGGTCGCGAAGTTCGCCACCGAGCCAACAGCAATCCATCCCGGATGGTCAGCAAGAACCCGCTCGGTGAACTCGTCCCGTATCGCCGCAACGTCGGTCCAAATCGCGCGGATTCGCTCCAACCGAGCGGATAGCCCGTGCGCCAGCGCGACTGCCGTCCCCGACACCGCGCTGTCGGTGCGGAACCGCCTCAGATAGTCCACAGTCTCGGGTGCCCCGAATACCGCGGCCAACCGAGCACCCGCGAGCGCCCAACTCTTGGACAGCGACTGCAGCACAATGACATTTGGGTAGATCGCGATCAATGGTGCATGGCTGACTCCGCTGAAGGCGGCGTAGCACTCGTCGATCACCAGCGTATGTCCGTACCGCTGGGCAAGACGGGCGAGATCGGCGACGTCGTTGAGTGCCATGACCAGGCCGCTGGGATTTCCCGGGTTCGTCAAAGCCACGACTGCTGGCGGCGACGCGGAAAGCACGGCCTTTAGTGCAGTGGCGCTCAGGATGGGCGGAGAGCCGACGAGCCCGGCAGTTCGTGATACCGCCACGCCCCGCAGCGCCGCATAATAGGTCCAGCTGTCAAAAACCGGTTCCTGGGCGATGAGCAACCCGGCTGGCTCGGCGAGTCCGTCGACCGTCATCGCGATCGCGCCGCACGAGCCCGCTGTGAGTAGCACGCAATCGGCGTCGACCCCGTTGAGTTCAGCAAGCATACGCATCAGGTCCACGTGATAGGGATACGAGCGGATATCCTGTGCCCTCACTCCGGCGAGGACGTCGGTTAGCAACTCGTCGGCCCAAGGATGTTGCATCTCACAGCTTTTCAGGTTGAGCATGCCGCGGTAGTCGCCGCGGGGTTCCCACCGCGCGTCTAGCACGCTGGGGCGGTGGGTGAATCGTGGCGTGGTCATTTCTGTCAGGCTCGCTGCGGAATCCGGTTATAGACGGTGGTCAGCTGATCATCTGCACCAAAGATGAACCCGTACAGTTCCTCGACGTCGACACCGTGGCCTGTCGATTCAGGATGGATCATCTGGCGGTTGAAACGCGCGATCTCCTCGACTGACATCGTCGGCAGCATCAGGTGAAATGGTGTGTACATCGTCGGCCGGAAGCGGGCGCCTGCCGCCCGCACAACCTCGTGGGTGCGCTGAACTCCGGCCGCTGTCGTATCCGGCAGACCGACGATTACGAAGGCGTTGAGTTCGACACCTGCGGCCCCGCACCATTCGCCGAGTTGCAGAAATTGCTCTTCGTGAATACGTTTGGCGCGCGGAAGTCCGCCGTGCGCAGCAGGTTCGAGTGTTTCCAAACCCACCGAGATGCGTATGCATCCCGAGCGTCCCATCAATGTCACCAGATCCTCATCGAGATGGTGCACGGTGGTGGAACATTTCCAGGGCAGTGAATCGTTGGTTTCCACCAGCGCCGACGCGAGCTCGCGGACCCACGGCTTATGCAATGTGAACGTTGGGGCATAGAAAGCGACGTAGTCGAAGACCATTACGCTTCGAGCCCACTCGATGTAATTCAGCACCACGGGAACCGGCAGGCGCCGCTCCTTCAAACCTGCCAGCTGGTGCACATCACAATAGTCGCAGCCGATAGGACATCCGCGGGCCAGTGGTACGACCAACTCTCGTCGCAAGGGGATGCCACAAAACTTGTGCGCGTCTTCAAGATACAGCTGGTGGTACCGGTCGTACGGGATCTCACGGACGTCCGGAAGCACCCACTCAGCAGTGGGAAGGAATCGCCCCGGCTCGGACTCCGGCTCCCAACGATCGTCGACCTGCACCGCGACTCCTGGCAGTCCACCGTTCGGACCGCTGTGGGCGAGGGCGTTGACATACGCCGCCACGCCCGCCTCGCAGTCACCGCTGGTGACTACCGCGTCGAAATCGAGGTTGGCGAAGAAACCTGGAAGCATGCTACTGAGCCTGCCGAAGCTGACTAACTTGCTTGCGGGGCTCAACTGCCGTGCGTAGTAAAGGAATCGAGTCAAGCAATCAACGGTATCGATGTCGTTCACTACTGCGATGACGTCATAACGCTCCTGGAAGAGCAGGTCGCCCAGAGCCTTCCAATTGACATTCAGCAGGCCCGCCTCGTGGGTATCGACTTGGTCGACCGTGGACAACGTACGCAAGTAGGCCGCTGTCTGGTAAAGCACCGTGTGATGTCCGGCATTGAAGTAACTGGGCACATGTGGTGGCCAGAGGACCAGTATCCGCATTAGATTCCCCACTGCAGCTCGACTGAAAACCCATCATGGACTGTTGCCCTGCACCGTGAAAGCGCAAGTTTCTCCTGCCGAAACCGGTCAGCTCGCGATCATCTTCTTGCCGGTCCCGTTAATCAACGACAGCCTCCGGGCGATCCCGCCAGCCGCCGTCCGTAACGGCACGTCGTAGGCGGGGGCATTGAACAGACCAGCGTGCCCAACTACCGAGAGGGCGGCGACTGTCAAGCCATGCACCCGGACCGGCACTGCCGCGCTAGCCAAATCGAGCTCGTCTTCGTTCACCACAAAGGGATTGCCTTCGGCGGGGGGAACGCACAGGACGTGCGCGGCGGCAAGGCTCACCGCCTGCGTTCTCACATCGGGCGCGACGTGCCGCCAGACTGGCGGACCCGCCCACGCCGCGTCGACGGCCCGCTCGCCGCACATTATCGCCAAACCCGCGTACTGCCGCGTCAATCCATGGAGTCGGTCGAGGTATGGCTGGCCGACCGCTCGCAGCAGCCTGATGTCCGGGACATGCTGACCCAGTCGATATAGCCACGGGCCCAGTCGAACTCCGTTGTCGGTCCTTTCCAGCGCCCCCCACTCCACTAGCTCGGCGACCAGCCGGTGGACGGTCGGCTTCGGTAGCCCGGTGCGACGGCATAGTTCCACCTGGGACAAATCGCGATCATCGGGTTGGAACGCCGAAAGCAACGCCAGACCGCGGGACAGCATGGATCCTCCGGATTTGGCGCTCATCGGGTCGCCCCGACCGAGAAGACGCCTGCCACCCGCACATCAGGATTGATCGAGTAGCCTACGACAGCCGACGAGGACTCCGGCGCCGCCCGCACAAAAGCTCCGGCATCCCCCTCCGGGGTTACAAACAGACCCCACGCTGCAACCCAGTCCTCCACCGTCCCTGTCGATGGATCCACAACGGCCTCGATGCTCGGTACGATCCGCCGTTGCACGACCCACCTATCCACGACGCCGAGATCGCTCGGGACAGCCGGCGCCAAGGCATCCATCAGTGCCGCTGTCCACACACCGTCATCGCAGGCCCAGCCCGCCGTTACTCCGCTACCCGCAGCACCGTGTAATGGCTTAAGCACCAACTCCTCCCGGTGTAGACGGCAGTGGTCGACAAGGCCCTCATCGAGGATCCTTGTCCACGGAATCAACCGGTTGACCACTGCCCGCTCATCAGCCGACAGCAGCGCCGAATCCGCTGCCGCTGAAGCCAAGGCGAGTGTTCCCTTATTGGATACCAGCGCGTAGTTCATCGGTGTCCACAGGACTGCTAGGCCATCTTGATGAGCCCGGAACAACAGCTCGGCCTGATTCATCATGTCCGGGCGCACCAGCAGATCGCCCATACTGAAGAACCGGAACGCCACGTCTATCTGAGTATCTTCGAGTCCAAGTGTCCCGTTCGACATCGACAGTTGGCCGAGTTCGCCGCACGTGGTCTCCACACCGACTCGCCGCATCATCCCTGCGAACGAAGTCACCATCCGATCATGGACTTCGATCTCGCCTGGGGCGCATACGACTCCGACCCTGGGCGCCCGGCCATTGGTGATCGACGCTGACGCGACTCGTAGGGCCTCCGCGATCCGTTCACCCGTATGCGTGTATTGAAGCTCGGACTCGACCGCAAAAGCGGCAAAATGAGGATTTCGCAACAACGAGCTTTGGAACTCGCACATGTCCATGCCGCCCAGCTTGCTCGACAGATTGAATTCCAAGAGTTTGAAGCCCGCCCCGTCCTTATACAAGTCGGCTCGACCGAAACACAGCGGAGGAGCCGAGCTGAACCTCTCTAGGAGCGCAAGCCGCTTCTCGCCGATGCCGATTGCCGCGCAATAGGCACTTATATCGCCCTCGAACAGCCGTCGAGGAAGCGCCGTCATCAGTGCGAATAACTCGACGAGGTCATCCACTGTTTGCTGCAGCTCAGAAGCCTGCGCGAACATCGGCCGATTTAGCATTCTCGGTCCCCAGCACCGCTCCAGCTCAACCGGAAACTCGGTTTCCCCGACGGCCCCGAAAAGCCGCTCATTCTGGATATAGGAATCGGTGACGCAAGCAGCGGTGACGGACATCGCGTATTCCCCTCAAGCTCAAAGCAGAACATTTATCGGTTTGGTACGGAGTGATGAGGTGCAGTCGATCCATCCAGGCAACTGATGTTGGATTTGAAACGCAGCAGCAACAGGGCCGAAGGATGGCGGGCAGAGCACTTAACTTCGAGGTCTGTGACAATTCTCCCGCTACGGGAACATAACCCTGCATCGTTTAACTGCTGCACGCCCATACTTTTTCGTTATGACCTACACGACGATCGGGTCGCCGTATACTGCGACCATCTCGTCATCGATCTTGGATTTCGCCGATACCCTCACATAGGAACGGAGCGTAAGTCCGGTCAGGCAACCCTCGGCTTTGATACTGGTTCGAACAATATCGATGCGCGGCTCGTGATCCTTCAGGGAAATCTTTTCGATAACTATGTCCGATATCGTTCCCGCTGCAAGACTAGCGGTTATTTTCGGTTTCACCTCTATTTTGGGTGACACGTTCGACCGCCGATCGCTCTCCGACTCGAACACTTGTGGAGTTATCACAAGCAGGCTTGGCTGTACGAGCCCAACATCGACGCCGAGGGACGCGGTGATCGACCGCAAGGATGCCGCGCATCCGACGTGATAGCCGACTATCAGCTCGGCGTCCTTCAGGTTCTTGAATACAGAACCGGTGATCCCGGCGTAGGCCGAATTGCTCACCACCGCTTCCCGAGTCGGGATAAGTCCGGGACCGGTCGCATTGACGACTTCCTCGTCACGGTGTCCGACGACCAATGTCCGACCGTCCACGGTCCGGACCGACAGTTCATGTCGATCACTCCGCGAGGCGTCGGCTGAGGCGCTGGGAGCAACCGTGATCAGGGCGACCGCGGTGAGCGATGCGCACAACCAGGCACCACGAATTCTCTGTTCTACCTTCACTTCAGCGCGCCTATGCTACAGCGGGACCGGATCACCATAGACCGCGACCGAGTCGTCGGCTTGAGTGGATTTCGCGGCGATAATCGTGTACGAGCGGATACTTGCCGGCCCCACACAGCCGTCGATCTTCACATGGGCGTTGCGGGTGGTGATGAATGCCTTGGTGTCCTCTATCGGCTTTTCGCCGGTAGGGAGATCGGCAACCTTGCCTGGGGCCAGCGTGACCTGGAAGCTCGGCGAAATCGAGGCGGTCGGACCGATATTCGCGCCGACGGTGGGGGTCGGGATGCCGGGGTAGATGACGATGCCCGGGGTGAAGCCGACGTTCACCGAAGCGCCGAGGGTGATCGATGTCAGATCTATCGCACACCCGACGTGGTAGCCCGTCCGTAGCACCACACCTTGCAGTTTTGTGCCGTGCCCTGCGATCGAGCCGTATGCCTGGTTGGTTACGAAGACTTCACGAGTGGTGCCGATGCCGTTGAGCGGGGGGACAGTGTTGGCTTCCTCATTGTGGTGGCCGACCGCCAGCTGCCAGCCGTCCTCCATGGTTACCGAGCTTTCGTGGGGCGGCAGCAATAGCCCCTCCGCCTGGGCATTGGTGGCACTGGCCAGCAGAGCGGCGCCTAAGGCTGCCATAGCTGGGACCAACTTCTTGGTAAGCATCAGGCTCCCCCCTTTTTTCGATCGAATGAGCCGAGTTGACCAAACTCTTTGGGCCGCTCAGCATTTGCGTCCGGAACGCTAAGCACTGCTGGCGGGCACCGCAATCCCCGATCGGGCCGTACATAGCGACCGTGCAGGTCAAACCCAGTGCAAATGACGTCCGGTCCGGACAACGAACCGTCGGGTCATGGACGAAAATGCATGCCGGACTGGGCGATCAGATGCTGCCTTCATAGACGTAGCTTTCGCAGGCGGAAACCTGCGTGCCGCAAGCAGGCGACGAGGAACGACTGCCTGAAACTGGCAGGCGTCGATCTACCGTGGTAGAGAGAAGATACGAAGAACCCCTTTTCCGCCGCGTCCGACTTCTCGCAGCAGCACACGAGCGAATACACCGAGATCGAGGGATGCCGCAATATCGCCGGATCTGTTGGGTATTTCGTTGATGCGGGTTCGGTCTCACCCAGATGCAGCCAACCTAGCCCCTTTGAGTATCAAAGATTCTAGAGACAATCGACCATCCAACCCAAGCAAGCAAGCAGAAAACCATCTGCGGAAAACCGCTCCGGAGCACTTGGAAATAGTGCATCCACCAGCCTGATTCGGCATGCGTGTTGTAAAGACCCACCTGGCTGAGATGTTTCCCGCCAGGACTACCATCGCAAATCTGTAGACAGCTATCTCAGTCCCGCCCCTGGCCTTTAACTGGGAGCCCGGAAACTCGGGTAGGACGCGACGCTCAGGGCGAGCATTCGGTAGCTGCGGATGGTCCGGAACCGGACACCGTTTCGGCCGCCGCATCGGCGATCATCGCGACATCCAGCCGCGCTGGAACAATACCCGGTCGCTGTGTGTATGCCCAATCGGAATCTGGCGGGGACGTCGGAGCCAGAATCATCGAACGGGGCCGGTCGGGCACGTGGGAGTGGTCAATTGTCGGCGGCCGGACTCAGCTAATTGTCTTGAATAGCGTGTGGTTCAACTAGCACCACTTGCGACGTATTGCACAGTCCCGGTCTCACCGCACAACCCATCTACGTCAAGTTGATGATGATTATCAAATCTGAGGCGGTGAGGGCCCTCGGTATATCAGGGAGCGAACCCATGGGGCAATCGTGAGGTTGAGTAGGCAGTCGACTAGGTTGTGTCTCCCAATAGCTTTGCGCGACTTGCCTCGCTGTGTGGGGTGAGTCGGGCACCATGTTCGCCGTGGCGACACTGAATGGTGATCGGTATCAGGTGCTGACGGACAGGCAGTGGGAGCTGCTGGAGTTGCTGCTACCGAAATCCGAAGGGCACGTGGGCCGTAACTTCACCAACAACCGCCTGGTGGTGGAAGGGATGCTGTATCGGCTGCGGACCAGCTTGCCGTGGCGGGACCTGCCCGAGCACTTCGGGCCCTGGCAGACGGTGTGGAAACGACACCGCCGCTATGCCGCGGACGGCACCTGGGACCGGGTGCTGACCGCGCTGCTGGCGCTGGCCGACACCACCGGCGATCTGGACTGGGTGGTGTCGATCGATTCGACGATCGTGCGGGCGCACCAGCACGCCGCTGGCGCGGCCGCCGACTCGGTGAGCGGGCTATGAACCGGCCGACCACGCCATCGGGCGCTCGCGCGGCGGGTTGACGACCAAAATTCATCTCGCCGTCGACGGAGCGGGTCACGGCCTGGCCGTGCTGCTCACACCTGGACAAACCCACGACTCACCGGTGCTGGCGCCGTCGCTCGACGCGGTCGCGGTGCCGCGCCTCGACGGCGGTCCACCGCGGCGCAATCCGGATGCGGTGATCGCCGACCGCGCCTATTCCGCGGCATCGAACCGAACTCTGTTGCGCCGCAAACGCATCCAGACCGTGATCCCGGAACGTCGCGATCAGGTCGCCAACCACAAACGCAAGGGCCGCGCGGGCGGCCGGGCACCGAGCTTCGATCCCCAGACCTACAAGCGGCGCAACGTCATCGAACGTGCCTTCAACAGGGCCAAACACTGGCGCGCGGTCGCCACCCGCTACGACAAGCTTGCCAGCACCTACCGTGCCGGATTCGTCCTGGCCCTCATCGTCGAATGGCTCAAATCATTGGGAGACACAACCTAGGCCGATCATCTACTCAACGCACGTGTTCCGCCGTCCGGTTGTCCATTCAGCTATGACAGACAAATGGCGGCGGATTCAGCAGTTCGCACGGAATCGACGGTTCGCTTGCATAGATAAGTTGTAAAAACAACACGGCCTCCCAGATATTGGGGTTGATAGGTTCCAGTCAGATAGTTCTGTACAACACCTTTACGATGCAACAGCAGTTCCGCTTTCGCAATAGAAACGTGGGCTACTACTGCAATAACCGCATGTCATCGACACAATACCGTTGTCCGGACCGGACACTGCATTCGATTTTGTGCAACGGAATCATCTCGTGCACGTCATGACGCAGAACGGATGGCCCGCTGGATCGAGCAGGACCCTCGGCTGAGACCCGGGTTGCACCGACGCGGGCTTTGCTCCGATTTTAAGCGCGTGCATTTCGCATTCTTTGGGATCTACCCCTTCGGGGAGACCGAAGTAGACGATCGGCGTATTCGGCCATGACGGTGTCGTGTAGTTTTCGACCCTCTGAGCAACAACTGTGAACCCAGAAGGAGTGCGAATCCCCGCACTGTCGTCGTTACTCCATAGCAGGCAGCCGCCTAGCAGCTCAAGGTAGAAACCGACCACGGTCGCAGGTTCGTCGCAGCCCAGGGAGATCCCCGCGGGCCGAGAGGATTCCGTCATCGCCTCACCCCGCTTCTGCCGTTCAGCCCCAGAATCGACCAAATCCAACCGAGGCGAACATCGTCGAACGGCCTCAGCACGTCTACCCTCTCTTGGGCGCTGCGCTGCGCGCCATAGCAGCCGCCAGGCACGGAGGTCGAGTAATCGCGAAGCTACCGGGCCCCTGCGTCGTGCCCGTTCGCATAACACAAGAAGTACCGGCTTCAGTGCTTCAAAACGTGCCGGTACATTGCGTCCAGCCTTCCAGTCACTTATACGCTGCGCTGAAACCGAGATCGGAGTCTCGGGGCTGACACGTCCCCGCGCGGATGACGCGACCACACGCAGAGAGGGGCTCCCTGCCATTTCGTATAAGCTCGCAAATGACTGCGCAAACTCCTGACGTGCCGCCCCTGAACGTCCTACCTCGTGCGGACTCTCTACTTGTCTGGATGTCATGTTACCCCCGGTGTCTCTTCATGTACTCGTTGGCCGCCGGACTTGTTTGGCCGGTCGACCTCCTTCTGTGTACTTGGACGTCCCAAGTACCTCTTCGGTTCCATCGAGAGGGACTGTCCAGTGGTGAGCGGCTCTGTCCGACACTTTCGACTGTGTCCCACACACTTTCGGTGGCGATGCCTCCGTGACGGCAGGATGTTGCCATGTTCGAGTGAATACGCCTGCCGCAGTGGCGTTTTTCACGTTGCTGCCACTGATGGTGAAGGGCGTGGTCGACGATGGTGAGCAAGTCGCGGTTCGGGCCCGGACGTCCGTGGCCCAGCCAAATGCCCAGGGTGGGGACCGAGTCCGCGAGGTGCACGGGACCACCTGCGGACGGTGGAGGGCGTGCCGCTGGCTGGACGACCTGTCGACCGGCCACGTCCGATCAGTCGCGGCAGTCCACGATTCGGGTGCTGTTGCGCATTCCGCTGCCGTCGCGGCCGATTCCGAGCGGTTGGGGTCAATGATTTGGCGCTGCACCGTCGCCACCGGTATTCAACGGTCGTTCGCTATGCCGAGACCCACGACCGCATAGGCGTCCTGTCCGACCGCAAGGCCGACACAACCGGGGACACCCCGGCGTCGAGATCGTCAGCCGCGATGGGTCCACCACCTATGCCGAGGCGGCACAGGTCAGTGCGGCAGTCGCTGCCTGCGACGATCCAAGCGTCGAATCGGTTGCATCTGTGCCACGGGCTGGCTCAGACGGCGAAGAAGTTGAATGTCGCAGCCTGCCTATCGGTTCCGTTGGAAAGCAATAAGTTTCAGTTCACAGCCGACGAATGTGGAAGGCAACTCGTGGGCCGTTGGACCGCATGCGCCGCGGCTCCAGCAGTGCTAGGGCGGCCGCACCTAGTCACCTGCGCACACGACGCAGGCCCTCAGTGCTCCCCGACCGCAACACACCACCGCGCACAGCACCATCGCGGATCCGGCCGGATGGCGCATGCAGGCCGGATGTGGTCAACGATCGTCCGCCGAACACGAACCCTCGTACTGCCCGAGCCGTCGTTCCCACAGGACGAGGTCGGATATCTGCACAGTGTTCCGGAAGATCGGCTGCTGCATCTAGCCAGGTAGGTGGATCGAATGGCTGGGATCAGGAGTGGTCGCCTCAACAGATTGCCCGTCGGCTGCGCCACCGGCATCCCAGACGAGCCCGAGATGACCATCAGTCATGAGACGATCTACCGGTCGATCTACACCAGCCGGCGGAAACTGATCTCGAAACCGATGTGCAAGAAGCTGCAGACCGGTCAACCGATACGAAAACACAAGCGGCACAGCGCGAAAGGGCAATGGCGCTTGCAGATCATCGCCGCACGCTCAATCGGCGACCGGCCCGCCGACGCTTTGCTGGTTCGCTAGACCCGCAACACCAGAGTCGACTACGCAGCCACCACTGGGTCTTGCTTCTGCAGCTCTTCAGCGCGCAGGCGCAGCAGTCCGTTCAGCATCGCAACCGGTGAGGTTGGGCAGATTTCCAGCCGCCAGTCCAGTGCGTCGTGCCACTCCTGAGTCAAGTCGGCCATCAATTTCTTGACCATCGCGTCGGTGACCTGGGTGTAGCGGTCCTGCATTGACGAGTCTTGGTGGCCGATCCTTTCGTTGATCAACTTCTGCGGCGTTCCCAACTCCTCCAGCAGGGTTCGGTGAGAATGCCGATTCCCGTGCGGTGTCATGCCTTTCGCGATCGGCAGCCAACATGAATCAGCACGACCATGGGCGTTGCGACCCCGAACCGGAATCCCGGGGAAGGCTGTCGCACTTACCGGGACGGCACGGGCCGGTGACGCCTTTCCTCTCTGTGGATACCAGCCTGACACTGCAGGCGTGTACAACCAGGCGTAGAAGCCCGACCTTCGCCAATGCGTAGCCTCTTCGCCAACTACGGGCTCGGTGTAACCCAGCTCGTTGGCGGCCCGCAGGACCCGGTGGCGAGTCAGCTGAGAAACGTTGCTGCACCCGCGCAGCACCAGCGACACCGCATTAACAGTCACCTCAGCATGCTCAGCAATCATCTTCTGTGTAATCCCGCTGGAGCTGCCCCGGCTGCGGCGCTTCGCCTGCCCTCGGAACACATAGATGTTCCCGTGGCACTCGCAGGGCTGTGGATTCGATTGCGCGATGAACGAATCGAGCATGCGCCACAGGAACTCTGGCAGGTCGATTTCACGTTGTGACCCGTTCTTCGGTTCGCACTTGACGTGCTTGCCCGCGACCTCGGCCAGCTGCCATTCCACGCGCAACCGATGCTTGGTCACATATTGAGTTTCCAGACCGACCAGCTCGCCCATCCGCATGCCGGTGAAGAACTTCAGGATCATCGCAACGAATTCGTCATCGCGGCCTGACAGCAGCGCCATCCGTTCGGCGATCAATAGCGCGCCGCGTGTGTTGGTAATCACCTTCTGCGGGGGACGCCGCGACTTGCGGCCGGTGCGACGCCCCCGATTGCGTCTACGTCGTGCCGGATTGACGGGGATCTTCTTGGCCTCGACGGCGTCCTCCAGAATCACATGCAGGACAGCACGATAGGTGTTGATGCTGTCGGTGCTGTACCCCGCTGCACGCAGAGCCCTTTCCCAATCAGCGACCGCCCTGCGAGTGATATCCAGCAGCGGCATCGGTCCGAACGTCGGCAGCAGATGGCACTGGATATGGCTCTCATAGTTTTGAACCGTGTTGTCGGCGAGATCCTGATCATCCAGCCACTCTTCGACATAGTCCTGGAACGACTGCTGGCCGGGATCGACACTCCAATCGAGCACCTGGGCGACCCCATAAGGCTCACTGCGGCCATTGACAGCCCCCGCAGCGACGGCGGGCCGTGTGCTCAGAACCCGATAGACAATCTCCTCTTCCTTGCAAGCGGTTTCGGCCAGTTCCTTGGTCGTGTACCGCCGAGGCTTGCCATTCTCGTCCCGGATCGTCTGATACTTCCCCGGGCTGGTCTTGAATCTGGCTTCGAAGTACAGGCCGCGATTGATTGCGGGCATTCGGTAAGCACTCCTGGCGTCATGCGCGTGTGTACGCGGCGGAGGGACGACGACAACCGCATGCAGACATAGGGCAGTGATTGTCAGGATTCGCGCCGATCAAGTCCCTCGACGCCGCTGCGATGGATACACCGACAGCTCAGATAGCCACGCCAGGCTATCTGCGGATCGACTGTCGCGCAATAGCCTTCGTGCCGCAGCGGCTCACACCAACCGACGCACGCGCGACACGGTGCGCGACACGCCGTGAATATCAACAAATTTCCATCCAGCGCCGGACCACCATCGCTGACCGGTAACCAGCGAACCCGAAGCTAGGCGATCGGCTCCCGAAAGTCGGCAGAATCTCGGTAAAAATTACCCTGCCGAACCAAGCCGAATCGGAGCGAAACACACCGAACCCGACTGAGACACAGCAGCGATCGTGAACACACTGCGCACGCCCGTCCCACGGCAGATCAAACATGTCTTCGCTGGTTGAACGCACCCAACGCACGTCGCACCAGCAATCCAACGTCGAAGAAAGAGCTTGGATTCGAAACCGAAAAGGAAACAACGAGTTCGGCATTGGCGTACTTACGAGTGAAGCGCTCTACCGACTGAGCTAAGGCGGCGTGCCTTTCGGCCACGCGAGTCTATCGTCTCGGCGGTCTGATCGCGAAAACGGGTGGTAGCGGTCACGCGGATTGGGCGGAGATGAGGGTGGCGACCATGGCGGCGAGGGCGAAGCGGGGTTTGACGTTGAGGTCGAGGGCCTCGCGGCAGGCGAGGACGGCTTCGATGGAGCGCAGCAGGCCCTCGGGGCGGACGCGGTCGGCGAGGTCGTGGATCTGGTCGGACAAATCGGGGTGGGTGAGGGTGACGCCGGAACCATTGCGGGCGGCGCCGAAGCGGACGGCGAGCGCGTCGCGGTAGACGCCCGCGACGTCGATGAGTGCGCGGTCGAGGGCATCGCGTCCGGTGCGGGTGGCGCGGGATTTCTGCCTGCGCTCCAAGTCCTTGAGCACACCGGCCGAGCCCCGGGTCGCGCTGGCGGCGCCTTTGCCGGTGCCGCCCGCGCCGAGTGCGGTCGCCAGCTCTTCGCGCTCGCGTTCGTCACGCGCCGCACTCATCTGCTTGGCCTCGTCGTCGGCGGACTTCACCAATTCATCTGCGGCCGCATAGGCGGCACCGGGCCGCGAAACCGCACCAACCAACGCCAGCGCCCGCTGCCGACGAGCACGCGCCTGCTCATCGGTGGCCAACCGCCGAGCCCGCCCGACGTGACCGCCGCTCACCGACGCCGCCCAGGCGGCGGTCTTCTCGTCGAGCTTGTCGCGCTCCCGCAGCACCTGCGCGATGGCGGGCACCGAGGGCGTCACCAGATGCACATGCCGACAGCGCGACCGCAGTGTCACGGAGATGTCCTCCGGGTCCACCGACGGCGCGCACAGCAGGAATACCGTCCGATCCGGCGGCTCCTCGACCACCTTCAACAGCACATTGCCCGCCGCCTCGGTCAAACGGTCAGCATCCTCGATCAACACCACCTGCCAGCGACCGGTGCTGGGCCGCCGCGAGGCGATCTGCACGATCTCGCGCATCTCCTTGGTGCTGATGCTCAGCCCCTCCGGAATCACCCGCCGCACATCGCCGTGCGTTCCGGCCATCGTGGTGGTGCACGCATGGCACCGACCGCAGCCGACCGTACCCTCGTCCGTGCACTGCAGCGCGGCCGCAAAGCACAGCGCCGCAACGGATCTCCCCGATCCCGGCGGCCCGGTGAACAGCCACGAATGGGTCATCGCACCATTGCCGGTCCCCCCGCGCGCGGCGACCGCGGCCGCCCGCAATTCGGACTCGACCGCATCCTGCCCAACCAGCCGATCGAAGACACCCGCCACGTCGTACACCCTAACCGCCCCCACCGACAGTCCCGGCCGGACGGATCCGAATCAGACTCGCTGGTAGGTGGTATTGGCGCCGTCGAGCGCCTCGCGAATGATGTCGCCGTGCCCACTATGGTGGGCAATCTCGCGTAGAACGTGCAGCAGCGTGAACCGCACGGTCCACCACACGCGGTCGGGCGTCCACGGTGTCGTCGGTGTCGGGATGGACGTGCTCAGATCCGGATCGCTGCGAATCAGCTTCGCGGTCGCCTCCGCCACTTCGTCCCAGGTGGCCAGCAGACCCGCAACCGTGTCCTCGGGCGCCATCACATACTCGCCCTCGAATTCGGCCATTTCCTGCTTCGCCGTCTCATCGCGCTCGACGATGACCTTGGTCCAGTGCCGCTCACAGTTGACGACATGGTGCAGCAGTCCACCCAGAGTCAACTCGCTGACGGTGGTGCGCCGCCGCGCCTGCTCCTCGTCGATACCCCGCAGGGTGATTCGGAACAGCTCGCGCTGACTGTCGAGTGCGAGGATGAGATCTTCGCGCTCCTGATCCATCGCCATGGCGGTCCCCTTCCCGATCGAGCTTCGATACCGTGGCGAGGCTACGGCAACGCACCGACGAAACCGTCAGGCCTTCTTCGCGGCCGTCTTCTTGGCGGTGGTTTTCTTGGCGGCGGTCTTCTTCGCCGCCGTCGCCTTCTTGGCCGGAGTCTTCTTCGCCGCCGCCTTCTTGGCCGTCTTCTTCACCGGACCCCGCGCGCGCCGATCGGCGAGCAGTTCCGAGGCCCGCTCGTCGGTGATCGAATCGACCTCGTCACCCTTGCGCAGGCTGGCATTGGTCTCACCGTCGGTGACATACGGACCGAAGCGCCCGTCCTTGATCACCATCGGCTTACCGGTGGCCGAATCCTTCCCCAGTTCGCGCAGCGCCGCGGCACTGGCGGCCTGGCGTCCGCGCCGCTTGGGCTCGGCGTAGATCTCGAGCGCCTCGTCCAGCGTCACGGTGAAGATCTGATCTTCATTGGCCAGCGAACGAGAATCGGTGCCCTTCTTCAGATATGGGCCGTAGCGCCCGTTCTGCGCGGTGATCTCCTCACCGGAGGCCGGGTCGGCTCCGACAACACGCGGCAGCGACAACAACTTCAGCGCATCGTCGAGCGTAATCGTCGCCAGATCCATATCTTTGAACAGCGATCCGGTCCGCGGCTTTGGCGCCGCAGCCTTTTTCGCGGTCTTCTTCGCGGGCGCGGACCCGTCCTCGGCCACGGGTTCCGGCAGGATCTCGGTGACGTAGGGCCCGAAACGTCCTTCCTTGGCGACGATTTCGTGTCCGGTCGCCGGATCCTTACCGAGCAGTCGACCCTCCTGCGGTGTCGAGAACAGCTTCTCGGCGACCTCCGCGGTCAGCTCGTCCGGCGGCAGATCATCTGGCAGATTCGCCCGCTGCGATATCGAATCCCCTTCGGGGTCATCGGGATTGGCGACCATCCGCTCCAGATACGGTCCGAACCGACCGACCCGGACCACAACGTCGCGCCCTTCGTCGTCGACGAACAGCTTGATCGAATTGACCTCGCGGGCATCGATATCGTCGAGCCGCTCGCCGACCATCCGCTTCAGACCGCCGGAGCGCGCGACCGAACCCTCGACACCGTGATCGCCACCGAAATAGAAGCTGGACAACCAGTTTCCGCGCTGCTCGCGTCCGCCCGCGATGGCATCGAGATCGTCCTCCATCGCGGCGGTGAAGTCGAAGTCGACCAGCCGACCGAAGTAGGCCTCGAGCAGACCGACCACGGCGAAGGCGACCCACGACGGCACCAGCGCACTGCCGCGCTTGTACACATATCCACGGTCGAGAATCGTCTTGATGATCGACGAATACGTCGAGGGGCGACCGATACCGAGGTCTTCGAGCGTCTTGATCAACGACGCTTCGGTATACCGCGCGGGCGGATTCGTGCTGTGCCCATCGGGATTCAGCTCCACCGCGGTGACGCGCTCCCCCTCGTCGAGTGCGGGCAGCCGGGATTCGGCGTCATCGGACTGACCGCCCGCCTCTTCGTCGACACTCTCGACGTAAGCCTTGAGGAAGCCCGGGAAGGTGATGGTCCGACCGGAGGCCGAGAACACGCATTCCTCGCCGGTGCCCGCGACACCGGTGATTCGCAGCGTCAGCGTGGTGCCCCTGGCATCAGCCATCTGCGAGGCGACCGTGCGCTGCCAGATCAGCTCATAGAGCCGGAACTCGTCATTGTCCAACCGCGCGTGCAGCTGCCCCGGGGTCGCGAAGGTATCGCCCGCCGGACGGATCGCCTCGTGCGCCTCCTGCGCGTTCTTCACCTTGCGGGTGTACTGCCGCGGCGTCGGATGCACATACTCCGCGCCGTACAGCTGGGTCGCCTGAGATCTGGCCGCGGCGATCGCCGACTCCGACAGCGTGGTCGAGTCGGTACGCATATAGGTGATGTAGCCGTTCTCGTACAGCCGCTGCGCGACCCGCATGGTGCGCTCGGCATTGAACCGCAGTTTGCGGCCCGCCTCCTGCTGCAGCGTCGAGGTCATGAACGGCGCGTACGGCTTGCGCGAATACGGTTTCGCCTCTGCGGAGGAGACCACCAGATCGGCGCCCTCGAGCGCCTCGGCGAGGCGGCGGGCATAGGGCTCGTCGAGGACGACCACGCCATTGCCCTTGAGCTGCCCGTCCGGTCCGAAGTCCCGGCCGGTGGCCACTCTGGTCCCGTCGACGCTGACCAATCGCGCCCCGAAGGTACGCGGATTGGTGGCATCGCCGTTGTCCCCACCCGCGTCCAGCTTCGCCGCGATATCCCAGTACTCGGCCGAACGGAATGCCATCCGCTCGCGCTCGCGCTGCACGATCACCCTCGTCGCGACCGACTGCACCCGGCCAGCCGACAACCGCGGCATGACCTTCTTCCACAGCACCGGACTGACCTCGTAGCCGTACAACCGGTCCAGGATGCGGCGGGTTTCCTGCGCATCGACCAGATCGTTGTCCAGATCGCGGGTATCGGCCGCGGCAGCCAGGATGGCGGGCTCGGTGATCTCGTGGAACACCATGCGCCGCACCGGCACCTTGGGCTTCAACGTCTCCAACAGGTGCCAGGCGATGGCCTCGCCCTCCCGGTCGGGGTCGGTGGCGAGGTAGAGCTCGTCGGCGTCGGCCAACAGGCTCTTGAGCTCGGAGACCTTGGCTTTCTTGTCCGGACTCACCACATAGATGGGCTCGAAGTCATTGTCGACGTCGACACCGAGGCGTGCCCAGGACTGCCCCTTGTACTTGGCGGGCACGTCCGCCGCACCGCGCGGCAGGTCCCTGATATGACCGACCGACGCCTCGACCGTGTAATGGCGGCCCAGGTAGGGCGCTATTTTGCGGGCCTTGGTCGGGGACTCGACGATCACGAGACGACGCAGGGGACGGCCCTGGTCGGCTGCACCGCGGTCTCGTGTTGCCACCGGCGAATACACCTTTCCTTATCGACCCGCGCGGCGCATTTTCGCGCTGTGCGCGGCTGGGGCAAGCGGCGGCGACGGGGAGGACGTTGCCACCAGACACGTTTATACCTTGACGCGACGTGTGGCCGAGCGCTTGCGACTCGAACCACAGAGCGTACCTGCGTCGCTGGTGATCAGTATGCAGTGCCTGTCGCGATACCGCCGCACCGCAGGTCCGCGTCGGTTTTTGTCTTACCCCAGATATAGCTCGTCCCTCACCACCGTTACCGGTGGTGAGGGACGAGCGGATTGTTGCGTCGCTCAGCTGAGCGCGCGAACTCCGGTGGCCTGCGGGCCCTTGGTGCCCTGGCCAACCTCGAACTCGACCTTCTGGTTCTCCTCGAGGGTGCGGAAGCCCGACCCTTGGATCTCGGAGTAGTGGACGAAGACGTCGGCGGAGCCGTCCTCGGGCGCGATGAAGCCGAACCCCTTCTCCGCGTTGAACCACTTCACAGTTCCCTGTGCCATTCTGTTCCTTCTCTTTTCTTACCGGAACGGCGGACAAGTAGGTTCATCCACCGGGTCCGTTCCGACCGCTGTACTGTTGGTTCCCCCTGCAGGAAAGCACCAAGCACACCGTTCGCAACATCGATCCTGCTGACGGTTTGGACTTTGGATCCGTCCCTCGAACACAGAAGCTTGCGACCAGGAACTAGTGAACCATGTCTTCGAGCAATTCAACAGTCGAGTTACCGACAATTTGCAAAAAAGTTGATCTTGCGAATGCGCAGGTGAGGGACACAATGCCGGAATCCAGACTTGTGGTTCGTTTGCTTAGGGATAACCGAGCCAGTATCTGGCAAACAGGCTGTGACCCAGGTCGCTATTTGGTATCGAAAAGGCAGGTAGGGCTTCACAAGCGCACACGTTTCACACTTTCTGTGCGTGTCGCGGAGTCCGAGTCGTGAATCCGACCGGACCGGTAAGTCGGCCACGCCCCAGCAACGGCCGAAGTTATGGGCGATCGTTGCTGAATCGTGTCCTGGACGGCGGCCCCGACGATGACTCCCGCCTGACCCATGTCGTCGAGCTCGCCGCGCGCCCCGCGACCACCACTACCTGGCCCGATTGGGCCTCGTCCGATGTCGTCGAGGCGCTGCGAGCCGTGGGAGTCGAGGCGCCGTGGAGTCATCAGACCAACACCGCCGACCTGGCCGTGAGCGGCCGACACGTGGTGGTCAGCACCGGTACAGCATCCGGGAAATCGCTCGGCTACCAACTGCCCGTGCTCACCGCATTGCGCGAAGATCCACTCGCCACTGCCCTTTATCTGGCGCCGACCAAGGCATTGGGCGCCGACCAACTGCGGGCAATAGCGGAATTGACCCACGAGGGGCCGTTGCGGGATGTCCACCCGGCCACTTACGACGGCGACACACCGGCCGAGGTCAGGCAATGGGTGCGCGCGAATGCCCGGTTCATCCTCACCAACCCCGACATGTTGCACGTCGGCATGCTGCGCTCCCATCAGCGCTGGGCCAGAGTGCTGCGCAGGCTGCGCTATGTAGTTGTCGACGAATGCCATGCCTACCGGGGCGTATTCGGTTCGCATGTGGCGCTGGTACTGCGCAGACTGCGGCGCATTGCGGCCCATTACGGCGCGGACCCCGTATTCATCCTGTGCTCGGCGACCACGGCCGAGCCCGCGGCCGCGGCATCCCGGCTGATCGGAGCGCCCTGTGTCGCGGTCACCGAGGACGGATCGCCGCAGGGCGCGCGCACCATCGCGCTATGGGAGCCGCCGCTGTTGACCACTCTGACCGGCGAGAACGGTGCGCCCGTTCGGCGATCCGCGACCTCGGAGGCGGCCAGGATCATGGCCGATCTGGTGGTCGAGGGGGCGCGCACGCTCGCATTCGTCAGGTCGCGGCGGGCCGCCGAGCTGACGGCGATCGAGACTCGCAGGCTGCTCGCGGATGTGGATCCGGCCCTGAGCGAGCGGGTCGCCGCATATCGGGCGGGTTATCTCGCGGAGGATCGACGCGAATTGGAGGCGGCGCTGTCGGACGGGTCGCTGCTGGGTGCCGCCACTACGAACGCGCTGGAACTCGGGGTCGATATCGCGGGGTTGGATGCGGTCGTGATCTCGGGCTTTCCGGGCACGGTCGCCTCGTTCTGGCAGCAGGCCGGGCGCGCGGGACGGCGCACACAGGGATCGCTGGTGCTGCTGGTGGCCAGGGACGATCCGCTGGACACCTACCTGGTCCACCACCCGGAGGCGCTGCTGGACAAGCCGATCGAGGCCACCATCACCGATCCACGTAATCCCTATGTATTGGGCCCGCAATTGCTGTGCGCGGCGCTGGAACTGCCGCTCACCGACGATGAGGTCGATGCGCTCGGCGCGCGCGAGGTACTAACCGATCTCGCAGGTCAAGGGTTGATTCGTCGCCGGAACGGCGCGGTGCGCGACGGCAGCGCACGCTGGTTCGCGACGGCCGAGGCGCAGCCGCACGACGCCGTCGACGTGCGCGGGGGCATCGGCACACCCATTGCCATCGTCGATAGCGAGACCGGCAGATTACTCGGCACCGCCGATGCCGGGCGCGCGCGGGCGACACTGCACGAAGGTGCCGTTCACCTGCATCAAGGCGATATCTACCTGGTCGACGAGCTGGACCTCGATGGCGGAGTGGCTTTCGTGCGCAATACCGATCCCGGCTGGAGCACCAGCGCCAGACAGGTCACCTCGATCGCCATCGACGCGGTCACCGAACAGCGCCGACACGGCCGGGTGACGACCGCATTGGCGCAGGTCAGCGTCACCAGCCAGGTGATCGGTTATCTGCGCACGCTACGCACCGGTGAGGTGTTGGATCTGGTCGAGCTGGATATGCCGGAGCAGACGCTGCCCACCCGCGCCGTGCTGTACACGGTGACGCCCGACCTGCTGGTCGCCGCAGGCCTGGATACGCCGCGGGTGCCGGGCGCGCTGCATGCCGCCGAACATGCGGCGATCGGCCTATTGCCGCTGGTCGCGACGTGCGACCGGTGGGATATCGGCGGCGTTTCCACCGCCGAGCATCCCGATACCGGACTGCCGACGGTGTTCGTCTACGACGGCCAGGCGGGTGGTGCGGGCTTCGCCGAACGCGGGTTCGCGCAGCTACGTCGCTGGTTGTCGGCGACGCTCGCGGTGATCGAGACGTGTACCTGCGCGGTCGGGTGCCCGTCCTGCGTGCAGTCACCGAAGTGCGGCAATGGCAATCATCCGCTGGACAAGGCGGGTGCGGCGCGCCTGCTGGCCGCGGTTCTGGGCGAGTTGGCCGCCGATCCGGGCGACTGAATGGCGTGGTGAACGCCGCCGCAGTCGGTTCGTGACAGCGCCGAACTCCGAATGTGATCGCTTGTCCACCTTGTGGCCGGTCACCAGGGGTTATCGGCGTGCCACACCCCGCGGCGCCGGTTGTGTTGGATCGCCGAATAAAGAGGATTGGATTCATGTTAACTGAGGCATTGCCACGGGCATTAGCACCCGACGTGCAGATTCATTTAGATTGCCCTTCTATGTTTACTAAGTAAATTGAGCAATGCGCATTTATTCGACCATCGCAATTACCGAATTCCGGCATCGCGAGGTACCACTGGCGAGTGCATGTACGTACCGGTCACACTCCATCTTCTACGGGTCCGGCACGAGCAACCGCGCGAACAGTCCGCTTTCCTAACAGACCCATTGGTACATTCGCTTCAACAGTGACGGTCGCATCCCACTGCACGACTTCACAGTTCTGAATGCGCACTCCCATCTTTCGCGCGATCTCACCCGCTTCCGCACATCCGACATCGGCCCCACGCATCAGTTCTCCTGCTGCCGCCAGGGCCGCCAGATCCGCCGCCGCCTGCGCCCGATGCCGCGCCACAACCACCACCCCCACATGAGCGATCAATAGCGTCGCGCCGATCAGCGCCGTCAGCGCCAAACAGGCGAACACCGTCGCAACACCCTCGTCCCGCCGCCACACCGCGCCGACCGCGTCGGTCCCGGGGGAATGCTCCGCTACATCGAGGCCATACCAGCCGGTTCGGGCGCCCGCCGACGTCCACCGGACCGTGGCGCCGTCCCCTGCTGCGCCACCCAACTCGGGGACACGGCGGCCATCGGCAACTCGGCTGCCGCTGGATGGGAATGCTCGGCACCCGTGGTCGGCTCGGTTATCCGCCCGGACTCGCCGCGCGAAACCTCGCCGCCACCTGCTGCTGGAGAGAATCGCGCTGCGACCACCCTCGATTCGACCGCCCGCCCTGACCCGCCGCCCAAGGACGCCGTGCCAACAGGCACCAACTTCCGCAAGGGCACCGCGGGCATCGGCAACTCGGACGCCTATTGCTGAAAATGCTCGGCAGCCGAAGCCGACGCGACTGCCCCAGGTTCTTCGCACGGCGACACCCCGCTCTGGCGTGCCGCCTCCAGGAAACGGACCGCGCCCTGATCCGGGGTGTCCGCCAGAGGAGCCGAAGGGTCGGCACCTGCAGCCGACGCAACCGTGCCAGATCCGTCGCCCAGCGACACCCCGCGCACGCGTGCCACCTCGAGGAAACGCACCGCGCCCATATCCGGCGTGCCCGCGACGGGAGCCGAAGGTTCGGCACCTGTGTTCGACTCGGCCATCCTCGGCCTGCCGTACCGAGAAGGCCGTTTTTCCTCCTGATCTGAAGGCGCTGCGCCGATGGCCGAGTCGGCTGGCTCTGATGGCGCAGTGGTGAGGCACTGTCCGTGTGGCGACGATGCCATGCCCCCGCGGAAACACAATGCGCCCGTTGCCGATTCGACCACCGGAGCCGAACACTCGGCACACGCGGTCGACTCGGCTGTTCCGGGTCCGCAACACTGCGACGCGATGCCCTTGCGTGCCGTCTGACGTAAACGCTCTGGAACAACGGTCGAGTTGGATGGCCGCAGCGGTGCGGCGAGGACGTGCGGTTCGCCCGTCGGAGATGTCGGTTCGACTGTGGTCGCCTCGTTGGCGGCGTGGGCTGTTCGACGGGGCTGCTTCTATTGCTTGGTCACTCGGCCTCCTTACTGCCGCGCTTTGCTGGCACGGCACGTCGCTGTACTTATTCGGTGTTGTACCCGGCGGCACGTCGCGGGCCGTTCGGCGGCCGCTGCGGATCACGGCTCGGCTCCCGGCTCGCGGGTGGCGATGGCCTCGGCGTGCAGGACCAGTAGGGGTAGCAGGGGTGATCGGGCGGAGACCGCCGCGACTACCCGGTCGCCCTCACTGCGCAGTGCGATGTCGGCGGTCGGCGGAGCTACCCGCCGCGCCGCCGACACCGCATTCGCTTGATCACCGCGAGCAGCCAGCCGGGCCGCTTCGCGCGCGGCGTCGACACAGCGCACCTGCGTCGACGCCGCGAGCAAGGCGCCGACGCACAGCACCACCGCAACCACGATGGCAGCGAGCGCGATCGCCGCCTCAACCGTCACCGCACCCCGATCGCCACCGAGATGCGTTGTACCGCAGTAGTTTAATCGAAAACTACTAGCCGCTACACCGCGGTATTCAACGCCTTGTCGATGATCTTCGTCAGCGCGTTCACAATGCTGTCCCCGGTCACCACCCCGTACAGCACCGCCCCGAACGCCGCGGCCGCGATAGTCCCGATCGCATACTCCGCCGTAGTCGTTGCTTTACACGCATGTCCCATTAGGCCAATCGCCTTGGGGGAAACCACTTTTGAGTGTTTGGCGGCCGGGGTTGTCCCCCGCGTACGCTGCGGGCGTGCTGTTGATTAACTTCTCAGCGACCGGGTGGGAGAAGTGGGATGTATCTCGCCGGCCGCTGATCCGCGAGCGGATGCCTGTCGTGATAGACGACGATTTGGTTTTCGACGATGGGCCGGGCCAGCCGCGGCCGACGGTCACCGTGAATCGCTGGCTGCGCGAGCTTCCGATGAACGGCGCACCAGCGGAGAACACCTGGCGTAACTATGCGGTGTGCCTGCGTGACTGGATGACATTCCTGAACGACCGCGGTGTGCACCTGCTCGACGACCGCGCGCAACTGCGCTCCGCGTTGAGTATGTACGCCGAATATCGGCTTGCAGGTGAGCTCAAGCACCGGTGGGATCGGTCGACGTGGAGCCTGAACATGGGGATCTTGTCGTGCTTCTACGGGTGGGCCCGTGACGAATCGTTCGTGGCGGCGGTGCCGTTCAGCTACCGAATGACAGTTCGGACGGCCGACGGAGTTCGGACGGAGGTACGGCGAAACATGGCGAAATTGCGTAGCCCGCATCCGCACACGACGATCAAGTACCTCGAGCGCGACTTCGCTCAGCTGCTGGTTCGGGCTCTGGCAGGGCTAGGCATGAACGGAGAGGTAGACGCTGGCTATCGGCGACCCGGTGAAGGTGCCCGCAACTCCGCGATGGTGGACCTAGTGTTATCGAGTGGCCTGCGCCGACAGGAGTTCACGCACCTGACGATCCATGAGATTCCCCCGCTGCCGTCGCGGCCAACGACGCTGCCGGTGCCGTTCCCACTTGCGCACGCAACCACCAAGGGCCAAAAGCCTCGCGAAACATGGGTCCACTACGGACCGCTGGCTGCGATCCACCAGTACATCGAACTGGATCGGGCCGCATCCGCCGATGGCTTCATCTGGCGCCCTCCGGCCAAGCTCGGCGTACCCCTGCTAGTAGAGGAGCCGGACTGGGAAGGAGCACGCATCAACGGGCAGCGCCGTTCCTGGCGGACGCTACGGCCGACCGAGCGTCTGCGTCTGGTCACCCCCGATGGGCAGTCGCCGATCTTGGGCCTGCAGTCCACCGGCGAACCGTTCGTTGATTGGGCCACCGTTCTGCGCAGGACGTCCAAGCGAATCAGGGAGCGCTACGAGTCCCGATTCCCAATCGTATCTCCACACTGGCTGCGACATTCGATGGCTATGCACACCCTTGAGGACTTGGTGAAGGGCTACTACGCCCAGGCTGCGAAGGTAGTTGCCGATGCAGGTGACGACGCGGCGATGGCTCTTTACCTGCGTAAGAGCGACCCGATGATGGTATTGCGTGACCTGCTCGGCCACCAAAGCGTCACCACGACCCAGATTTACGTCGCGCGCCACGACACTAGCCGGATCTTCCTGGACGCCTACAAGGAGTTGTTCAGTCGCGGCGGCGACAACCGCACCGATGACGAAGACGAGGGCAGCTGATGCCAGCGACTGTCCTCAATGATCCGCTGGCGGTTCGGTTCGTCTTTCCCGACGGCAGCACATTGACCGCATCCTTTGCAGGACTGCCCAATCCTGTTCTCGCACATGACCTGGCAGTGGGTCTCGCAGCTAATGCTCACCCGCACGGTGGCATCGGTGCCCGCAAGACGGCAGTGACGTATGCGAGCTGCCTGCGGCAAATGGTGATCAAGCTATCGAGTGCTGGATTCACCGGAGGAGCAAACGACTTGACCCGTGCCATGCTCATGCGGCTGTGGTTGGCGGGCACTCGGGAACGCGAGAGGAACCTGCGTTTCATGCTCAAGGGATTTGATGCGGAGGTGGGCACACTCAATCCCGGAGTGAGGGACTACCTCGCTGGATCTCACATACAGCCGCGCCCTCGCAGTCGGCCGTACCAAGCCTATACCGACGGCGAGTGGGCGCGACTGGAGATCGCACTCAAGACATATCTGGCGGAACAACGGGCGCTGCATAAGGAGGCGCAAGCGGCCGCCGCCGACGGGATCGACCCTCGCCTCAGACCGGCCCGCTTCGAGGATGTGTGCTGGTTACTCGTCAGTCAGGGGCCAATGCGTTTCTACACCGACTACATCAAACTTCTCTGCGCGCACAGGGGCGGTCTGAACCGAGAGCGACCCATGTTCAGCCGGGCAGTCGCCGCGCTGTTTCCACGGCGCGACGTTCAGGTCGCCTACGCCACACTGTTCGGGATGTACTCGGGCATCGTCCCGGATGGCATCGACGATCTGACCGTGGGCGATATTGATTGGGCTGGCGATACATCGGTACTGCTGAGCTACGTCAAAGGCCGTACATCACAGGAAAGTTCAGCTCTTCCGAGACAGGCTGTTCAGCTGCTGCAGAAGTGGCTTGAGCACAGTGAGCTGATGCGATCCTTCGCACCCAAGGAGTTGCGTGATCAACTGTGGTTCTCCTACAACGACCGGGGCTTTCTCGGTCTGCCGCCTAATAGGAGGACCCAGCACAGACTCGTAGTGAACCTGGGTGCGGTCGATGACTCGGGGGAACCCTTGGTAATTCACCGCTCCCGGATCCGCGTCACCTACATCGAGCGGCTCGCGCGTCGCGGCTGGACTGGACGCGTCACAATCGATCCAAACCATGCTGCTCGAACCGAGGGTGACCACTACGCCACTCCTACGAGTCCCGTGGAGCTAGATGCCGTCCAGTCGATCATCGAGGACGGCCAGGTCGACCTATTGCGCAAGGCTCTACCAGCCGTCGTACTGTCCAGCGACCAGACTGCAGAACTGGTCAAGAGTTTGCCGGATGAGGTTCGTCGACTCGGGTTGGATGCAACCGCGCTGCAGGAGCTGGTTGGCGGAGAACGTGACGTTTTCACTGCAGCCTGCGCGGACCAGCTCGCAGGTATGCATGGGCCAGCAGGGCAGCCGTGTCCTGCGCGGCCATGGGTGTGCCTGTTGTGCCCACTTGCGGTGTTCCTTCCCAGGCACGCACCGAACCTGCTGCGGCTAAATGGTTACTTTTCACGACAGTTCCGACAGATGCCCGCGGATCACTTCATGCGCGTCTTCGGCCCTTACGCCGAGCGGCTGGCCAACGAGATTCTGCCCAAGTTCTCCGACACCGTGAAGTCACAGGCATCCGTCGAGGTAGCCGACAACGATGGCGGCGTTCCGCTCCGACCGGAGGAGACAACCGCGTGATCAGTGATTCCGACGCCGAACGGAAAGCCTTTTTCCACCAGTCATGTTCGATATTTTCCGGGGCCAAGGTCTGCGAAACCGCGGGGCTGCGATTGGCCGCCGGAGCGCACGACGCCTACTTCGACAGCGATGTCTGGGATCTGTCTCGGCTTGCCGATGCTCACCGGACTATCTACACCCGTGAACTGGTCTGGGATTTCACCCTGATCAGCACGCCCTTCTGGCGAATTGTCGCCAAGGAGATGCTGTTGGCGCTGATGGCTCCGCACCACGAGCAGGTGCTGGTCACAGCGCACGCGTTGCGGACAGTGCACAGTCCGCGGACCTGTTACCGAATGCTGCGCCAACTCACCCGATGGTTCAATTGGCTTGCTGAGCAGGGTATTTCAAGCTTACACGCAGTCACGCAGGATCTCTGTGACCGCTACTTAGAGCTCACATGTTGGAGCGCCCAACAACAGGCCAAGCCCGGGCGCCGACTTGATCCCGGGACAACTGCTGAAGTTGTACGCACCATGAAAACGCTAGCCCTCTACACCGAGGTGCTGTCGGCCGACAGCTACCGTCCGGGGTTCGTCCCTTGGCCAGGCAAGACGGCCGCGCAGGTGGTCGGCCGCACAACGTGGGGCGGTAACCGAATCCCGCCTGTGCCTGATCACGTGCTCGAACCACTGTTGACGACATGCCTTTTCCTGGTAGAGGTCATAGGCCCGAATCTCGCCGACGTCCTTTCCGAGCTCCGGGTACAGAAGGCTGCGGAGCAAGCACTACCGAACCTTACGATCGCTCGCATTCCGGACTTACTGAACCATCTTCGGATGACTGGAACCGCCCTGCCCGCAGCGTCATCGACAAAGATAAAGGCGCGGCTCAGTCGCGGTGAGGACGCAGATCCCTTGGTTAATCTGTCCTGGGAGAGCCTCGCGAGACTGATCGGCTGCGGCACGATCCCGTTTGAGTCTCGAGAGCAGCTCAAGCCAAAGCTGATCGAGATCGCCTCCAAGGTCGGCTTCGAGCGGACCTGGGCGCGTAACGCTGTGCACATCCCCATGTTCGGTAGTGACAAGTTGGTGCCGTGGACAGCACCTTTGGCCGAGCAGGATCTGAAGGCTGCGGCCGGCTACGCCGTCACCGCCAGCCTTGTTTTGGTGGCCGCCCTCAGCGGCATGCGCCGCAGCGAACTACGCGAGTTGTCGGTCGGCTGCTGCAAATCGGAGCTCGTGGCTGCCGGCACCGGAGTCCGCTACAAGCTCACCGGAAGGTTGATCAAGGGACAAAAATTCGGCGGTGTCCCCGACGAGTGGGTGGTGATCGAACAGGTCCACCGCGCCGTTCAGTTGGCCGAGAAGCTGCAAGACATCGCCTCCGGCGAACCGTTGTTCACCGGCGTTGAGATGAGCAAGCGAATTGCGAATCTGCGCCGCTGGCTGAATGACTCGGGCAACCTTGATCGTTGGGGGTTGCCAGCCATCCCGCCGGGACCGGTCAGCCCCCGCATGCTTCGTCGTACATTAGCGCTGTCTATAGCTCAGCGGCCTGGCGGCCTGCTCGCTGCGAAGGTCGCACTGAAACACATTTCGGTGGCAACTACAGAGGGATACGCGGCGCGACCTGGTGGCTCCCAGAAAGTGTTTCTCGCCGAGATCCACGAGGCAGAGCAGGAGCACCACCTCGCACTCACTGTCGAGGCATTCCGCGACACACTCGCTGGCAAGATGCCCTCAGGTCCCGGAGCCCGGGGGTTGATCAGTGCCTTTCACCACGTCGATGCCCAGTTAAAAGACGCCGCCCGCACCGATCCGAAGGTACTCAACGACGATCGCCATCTGGAGAGTCTGCTGCGCAAGTTGGCTGGATCGCTGCACGTTGCACCAGCCAACTTCTGCTGGTTCCTCGATCCATCCAAGGCGCTCTGTCTCAAACTGGCTGGCACGCCTGAAGCGACGAAACCGCTAGCGGGAATGTGTGATTCGGCTCGCTGCCCCCAAGCGACACACCACCTCTCGCACCGACCCGTATGGGCAACGCAGGCCCAGGCGGTCAAGGTGTTTCTCGGCAGCCCGCGCATCGCCAGGGGGGAGAAACAACGACTCGCAGTCGAACACGACCGCACACTACGCGTCATCGCTGCTATCGATGCAGCCAATTCCACAGCGCAAGAAGGGGACTAAAGCATGGCTCGGATCAGTGATGGCGACAAGACTCGCAACGAGCAATCCATCCGCGCCGCTATGGACCGACTCTTGAGCGGAGATCTACCACCAGGCAGGCGCTGTGATCTAAAATCTCTGGCAGCAGAAGCAGGTGTGACCCGCACCGGGTTCTACCCCAAGAAGAACCGTGACGGCTCCTCGCGCCCGGGCCCCTATCAACACCTGGCCGACGAGTTCGAGCGGCGCCTGCATGCCCTTCAGAACGCAAGCGCTGCACCCGATCCACGGGTCCAACAGATCGAACGGCTCAAGAACGAAGTCGGAAACCTCAAAGCCCGTGTTGCCCGCCGAGATGTCGTGGTGGCCGAGCTGCAGCAGTTCAAGTCTCTGGCGATCTCCCGGCTCGCCGCCCAACATGACGAAATCACTCAGCTCCGCGCACAACTCGAACATCCCCACAACGTCTCGCAGTTGCGATAAGCAAGGCCCCAGGCGAACGGCCTGATTGGCGGGTGCTGGTGGGGGAAGCGCGCGTAGGTCGTGGACCTTGTCATGCGCCGGGCGAGCGCTCGCGCCGGTGGCAGATACGGCCCGCGGCGCCAACTACAACCTGTCGTCGCACGTATCGGTGCTGGGTGACGAACGGAGACAAGGAATGTCGGTGGTTGTCGCTATCGTCGGTGCGGTGAGTTGGTATGGCGCGGGACGATTTCTGAGACCCGGTGACAGTCCGCCTGGTGAGTCGGTTATTGAAGGCGATATCTTCGCGATCCTGAACTTTGTGCTCGGCAACGGCGTTCGCCACTACAGAGTGGCGGGACGCTACGAACTACGAGCCGACATGATGTTTCTGGTGGGCGCTCGCGAACACCCGCTCGTCATCGAATACGACGGCGGGTACTGGCATCGCGACCGCGAGGACACCGACCTCAGAAAGATCTGCGAAACTCTGCACCTTCGTGGCTTGCACGACATCATTCGCCTTCGCGTGCACCCACTGCGGCGTCTGCGACCTGCCGATATCAGCATCCCGCGGCGAGCCGATGCCATGACGTGCTCCCGCCTGGTGCTACTTCACATCGCGCATCGCCCCGAACCCTACGAGCTCGACGACGACACCCTGGACAGAATCCACAAGTTCCTCGCGTTCAGCGCCACCGAGCTCCCCGACGACAACATCCATTGTGACTTCTGTCTGGAACTGAACTTCGTTCTGCAAGAACATCGTTCAACGACCAGTCGGAGGATGCATCGCCTACACAACCCAGGCGGCATCTCCTTCAGGAAGTTGGCGGCCGAGCTCGCACAACGCAGCGAACAGTACGAGGGTGTGTGGCATCCGGATAATCGCGAATGGGAGCAAGCAGAAGCTGCTGCCCATCAACGGCACGGTTTCAGAGGCTGGTTGCAGCAGCAGCGAGCGGTCGCGCAACACGTGGCGCAGTCCAGCGAGGTGGGCTCCACTATCCCTCTGCTTACGAAATATGAAACCGGTTGGATCGAAGCCAGCTAAATCGATGCGAACTGTGAGCCACGAATCGACAAGCAGGAGATCCGATGCCAGCAGATCCTCATGAATCGCACATCCGGGAGTTCCTCGCGCACCGACTCGATATCCTGGAACCTGGCCTGCGCCTTGTCGATCAGGAGTACCGACTGCCGAACTCCAACGGGACTGGCGGCAGGATCGATATCCTTGCCCGCGACCAGCACCAGATGTGGGTAGTAATCGAGCTGAAACGGGCGAACAGGTCAGCCCGAGAGACGGCCCAAGAGCTGACGAAGTATGCCGAACTGCTGCGTCGCGAAAAAGGGCTACCGCAGCATCGGATTCGAACGATGGCCGTCGCGCTCGAGCCGCAATGGCGGGAACTTCTGGCTCCCCTGAGCAACCTTGCTCGTAAGTGGGACCACGATCGAACTCGTGTGCACGTAACGACTGCGATCAAGGTAATACGCGATGTATGGTGGGCGCGCGTTATTCAAGATGAATAACGTCGTCGAATAAATCCCCTGAGATGGTTGTTGACCGCAACCCTGATGCGACCAGCCGCGAGGTACATCCGATTACCTAGCCCGTCTGCAGATCGATCCCCCTCGCGGCTGGTTGAGGGTCGGCGGCGAACACCCCTGTATGGCCTAGCCAGTCGCCGATACCTGAATCTCGTACCTGCAACGAATAGAACGAGGTGTCAATGACAGCAGGTGGTCCCCCGGGCACGGACGACGGCTCACAACAGGCGATCCCTGATCCCGTGACACCAGCCATGACTGTGTCGGTAGCTGAAGGCGCCGAGCGCCTTGGGCAATCAACCCGCTGGTACATGCAGCAGCTGCGGGCACTCAAGCTGCCAGGCCACAAGATCGGACGATCATGGCGGTTGACCGAGGAAGACATCCGAGAAGCATTGCGGCTCACCGCCAGACCTGCATTCGCTCCGCCGCCGGACCTAGCTGGATTGACGCCAACCAGCCGCAGACGACCGAATCGCAGAAGGCGAACCACTTAGTACCGCCGATCACTATGCGCACCGCGGAGGGATCTATCGCCGTGACAACGCCGTAATTGGACGAATACGATCATTGCCTGGCACCGCCAATGAATCCTCGCCGTTCTAGTCCCGATTACGTCGCCATTCCTCCGCTTCACGCAGCAGCCGCGCGGCGTTCTCCTCCGTCATCGGCGGCGGTATGTCCTCGGGCGCAAGCGGCTCGTCGACGAAGACCAAACCATCCAGGAACCCCTGCGGGTCCCTGGAGAGCTCATCGAGCGCCCGTTCCCACGGATCGTTCATGATCACGATTGTCCCATGACGATCCGCGCAGGTGAATGCCGCAACGGCTGAAGCAGGGTAGGACTCAGTGGGCTGGAGTTCGTCACATGGGACCCGGCGGAGGTAGGTCCGGTGTTCCGAGGTCTGGTGTTGCGGAATCGGTCAGAGGGCCAGCGGGTTTCGATCGTGCTTGGATAGGGTCTCGACTGGCTCAGCACGGAGGCGGATCGGACAATGATGGACCGGACGCTGTGCCGGCGAGGCGGAGTTCGTCAGCCTCATCATCGTCGCAATAGCGCAGCTTCCCGTCTTCATCCAGGTAGGCATCGACTGGTGGCTCGTCGACCTCGTATCCAAACGATTCGGTGCAGCCATCACAGAACTCAAGCATCGAGGTGACCGGTCCCGAACATTGGATACACGTGAAGAACTGGCACTTCTGGCAGATCATGGACGCGCTGCCGTCGGAGGTGTGATCGGGTTTGCAACTGCCGGTGCAGCGCACGCGGAAGTGGGTGATGCCCGCACAGGTGCGGCAGATGTCAATGCCGAGGGTCTTGACGTAGGGGTCGTCGTAGTCGACTGCGACTGCGCGGCTATCGCAGTGGCAGGTGTTGCGCTCGACAATCTCGAGGAATACGGCTTCATAGATCGGCGCGTGCGATGCCTTCCATGCATCGCGGGCGCGTTTCCAACCGTTGGGGTAGTGCTGAGACATCGCTGCTCCTCCGCGTGGCTGATGTCGGCGCCAAGTATGACGATGCGATGCTCGACGACCGCAAGTGCGAATGCGGTCAGTGTGGCAGGCGGGTACGACACGTTTGCCGAATGTCAGTGTCGTTTGTCCTGAGCCTTAGTGGATCTCGTCTAATACCGAGTGCTGGCGGCCACCTGACTAGAGGTGGCCGCCAGCAACGCGACGGTGTGACGGTCGGCAGCACTCGGGTTTCAGGCCGCTTGCATTGAGGCGGAAGCCTTTCGCAGGGCCGTGCGGCGGTAGGTTTCGGCCTTGGCGCGATCGCCGCGCCGGAGTTGGTCGTCCTGGATCCGGATCCACCCCTGGGTCATCAACCATCGTTGCTGCGCCCGGCCGTCGGTGGCATTGAAGAACAACGGAATACCCTTCGGATCGGCGGTTGACGTAGCGATCTCGTCCCAGGTCGGGCTTCGATCCTCGTGTAGCCGTCGATAGATCCCGATGTACCGGGCGACCAGGTAGCCGACGGTTGCCGCGGAGGCGGGTGAAACGTGATCGCCATGGAAGCGGTTGTAAAACCGTCGGCCAGTGCACAGCGAGCGAGGCCTTCGATTCGACGCGATCCATCCGGCGCGGTCCAGGATTGTGAATGTCGGTTTCCTGGCCAGCCGATACTCAGGCAACTCCCCGAGTGTCGCGATCCACCAGTCCACGACGGGGTCGGATTGCCATGCTTCCTGCCAGGTTGGGCCGATGCCGTGATTGGCCCAGTGCAGCGCGACGGCCGACGACAACGCCTCACCGATTGAGTCGACATCGGCGCGAATCATCGCCTCGAACTGTTTGGTCTCCGCACGCACCTCGTCGCTATCCGCGGCGGTTTTCATGCCTGGTGGGTTGGTCATCGCGGTGCTCAGCGCACCAGGTGTCGGTACCTGCCCGGCCTTCAGCAACGCGATGATCATTGCGGCGGCCTCCCCGGTGTACTCTGCCAGGTCCAGTGGCGCACGCTTGGCGAAGCCGTAGCGGACCGGGTCGACCGCTCGCGACAACCGTGCCGCGGCATTGGTATCGCCGGCCAACTCAGTGCCAGCCAGCCACAATTGGGCCGCGTGGTCGACGCCCTCATGGCGCCCTTTCAAGATCACTGTGGACAACGCTCTAGCTCCGATCTCGTGTGATGTGGTCATTCACTCGAAGCGAGTCGATCCACGACGGACGCTCGCCGAGTTCGGATTGCGCGGACTGCTCGGATTAGCCCGGTCGTGAGGGTCGCACGTGGCGATCAGGTCGAGCATAGTACGACATTTACGCATGGGATGGAAGAGCATAGGACGTTTACGCTCTGGATCATTATGCGCTGGACGTATGTGGTTGGTTCTGTATGTCCAGCCCAGGCAAGCCGCCGCGCAATCCGACCGCTATGGCGTTCGGAGCGCGGGTGCGTGCCCGGCGAACCGAACTCGGATGGAGCCAGGAAGTCGCTGCTCACGAATGCGGCGTGCACTGGACCTATCTGGGCCAGGTCGAACGTGGTCGGCGCAGCCCACGGGTGGAAAACATCATCAGGTTCGCGACAGGGCTACAGACGACGCCGGGCCAACTGATGGATGGCCTGCCCGTGCCGCCGCCAGTCGGCGATCCGAGTTGAGCAGAACCTGTCATCACGTTGCGCATCAGTCTGGGGCCGGCACTACCGTTTTCCTGGCTGCATTCTGGCGCGGCCGCCACTCGACAGCCGCTGGCTGCTGCATCGGCGGGAAGCAAGTGCTAGCTACCGTGCCGCCGTCGCTACCCTGCGTCGTGACTATCGCGGCGGCAAACGTCGCGATAGCGGCGCACAGAGGTGCGGTGCATCGCATGCATCAGCGAGCACGGCCCCGGGCTCCGGTATCTCAGTTGGCCGCGCAACTGGTGCCGTGGTCGGGGGCACTGATGGTTGGCGGCACGTGCAGGCAGCTGACGCACGGCGCACCGTGTAACTAGCGGTTGGCGCGAGAGACGGTGAATTGGGCTGACGTGCGACATGGGTGCCCGGTGACGGGGCATCGCAGTACGTCGAATCCGTCGTGGAGGGTGCTGATCAGCTTTTTGTGGTCGCCCCAGTCCCAGCGCAGCCATCGGGCGACACACAGGAGGGTGACCGTGGCCGCCCCTGCGCGTTTGGCAGCGACCGCAGCTCCTTGGGCACTGGCCCCGGTTGTCCATGTGTCATCGACAATCAGCACGTTCCGACCTTCGACGCGCTTACGCCAGCGTTGGTCGATCTCGTACCGGTCGCTGGTCATCTCATGCTTGCTGTCACTGCCGCGACCGGGGGTCAGCAGGAATTTCTGCAGCTTAGGTGCCGGCGCGAAAGTCGGTAGTGCGGCGTTGGCCAGTGCTGCGACCGGGTGGGTTCCGTTGGGTCGTTCCTTGGACGGAACGAAGGTCAGTGAGTCCCATTGTGTGCCGAGCCAACTCTGCAGGCACGAACGATGCATGTCCATCATCACCGAGATCATCAGCTGCAGGTCTTCGGCGCACCGCGGGACTGGCGGTGTTCCGCGGTATCCCTTGTAGGTCAGCATGTGGTGCGCGGACTGGTGGCGTGCGCCTTCCCGGTTGCCGAGTGCGTACGTGAGCAGGATCGTCCGGTCCGCCAGCAGGTCGCCGTGGGCCTCCTGTGCGGCTTGGCACCGTCCGCATAGGTCCTGGTCGGCGGGCCCGCGGCACACACTGCAAATGTCGGGGGTGCCCGGTGCGTAGGCGTTTCCGAAGAACCCGCCGACTCGGTCGCGCACCAGTCCTCGAAACAGCAGGGCGTGGTGTGTCGCGTCGTGAACACCTTCCGCGCTTGCGCGGTGGGTCTCTCGTCTGAGAATGTCGGCGAGCTGGCCGATCAACAGATCAGGTGCAGAGTCGGTCACCGAATGCCCAGCAGCTTGGTCAGCGTCGTACGCTCGTCATTGAGGCGCACTGCGTGCTCGACGGCCTCATTCGCGGACTCGGCGACGTAGACGCCGGGCTGGTCCTGCAGTGCACGCCCCCAAGTGGTTGCTTGCACGACACGGGCGTTCAGGATGACGGGGCGGCCGTGTGCGACGGCTTCTCTGGCTTGAATTCTGGTGCCGCTTTTCTCGCCCGCTTCCACGACTACCGTGGCGATCCCGTAGGCACTCATCGTGACGTTGCGGGCGGGGAAAGACCACCGTGAGGGTCCATATTCGGGTAGGAAGTGGGTCAGCAGCATGCCGTGCTCAGCGATCTCGGCCTGTAGTCCACGATTCTCGCGGGGATAGATGTGGTCGAGACCGTTACCCAGGACGGCGACGGTTCTCCCGCCTGCGTCCAACGTGGCCTGATGGGCTGCTGTGTCGATTCCTCGCGCCAGACCGGCGATCACACTTACGTTGTGTGCTACCAGTGCTCGCGCCACGGTGCGAGCGAATTGCAATGCGTCGTCGGAGGCATCGCGAGACCCGACAACGCACACACCGGCGTCGTCGTCGACGAGCTGGCCGTGGGTGAACACCGCGGGGGGCATTTGCCGCACCGAGCGCAGCTGGGCTGGGTAGGTGTCATCCATGAACGTGTGAAGCCGAAATGGTGCGTGTTTCCAGGCGGCAACATCTTTGGCTGCCTGATCGAGCACCATGGATTCGTCGCTTGTACCGAACAGGTCGCTGGGGTGTTGGTCATCCCAGAGTCGCCGGGCGCTGCCGCAGTGATTGCTGATCTGCTCGGTCAACTTTGACCACTCGGTGAGCTTGGGTGTCAGCCGCATCATCGCCACCAGCGCGGCACGATCACGATCATCCCAGTTCAACCTGGGATCTTCTGAGGTATCCCCCCAGCTTGGGTGAGTGTGTGTGTGTGTCACCTGCCCTCCTAAGCATATGGGCATTCGAACATTTATTCGAATCCTTGCACAGGGTACCGACAGGTTTTCTGTATTCCTGTAGGTGCGGATTCCTGTAATCCTGTAACCCGCCGGTTGACGCTAGCGTAGCCCTGTCATTGCGGGGGTGTGCGGTCATCGCGACAGTGGTGACAGCGTGTCTTGGCCTGTCGGCTCGCTCGGCGTGAAGCGACTCGCACATAGTCCGCCACCCTTGCCGCTGCATGATTGTCGATGGCGGGAGAAGTGTTGGCGCGCATGACTATTGGAATGCAGTGCGGCTGTCGCGATGGCTGCCGGCTCGGAAGATCCGGCCAGGCCGATCGCCCTCAAGCCGGTTGCCGTGAACACCACGGCAGCAGCCTGGGCCGCACGTGGCAGCGCCATCGCCGATATGTCATTCGCGATGCGCAGGTTCCGAACGCGTGCGTAGTGCGGATCGGGTCGTAGGTGGGTGAGTTCGGCTCCCGCGGCGGTCACGGCTCTGTCCTGCGTTGCGTTGTCGTTGTGAATAGTGATCGCTTGCGTGGTGCTGTCATCGAAGATCAAGCTCTCCAAGAAAGTGGGGAACCTCATCCCCGCATCCGCAAACCTACAGGCCGGCAAATAGTTTCAGCACAGCGGCAGACGGGTATGACGACAGCGATGCGACACCGTGAGCCAACGAAATCGGCACTAATGCCCCCTCATGCTGGTAGCTGATGATCCTGGGCAGCGTCGCCAAGATTCGGTCGAGTCCGATCATGTCATCCTTACCTGAAGGAAAATCCGGATTCGGACTGTAGGCACCAGTCGGCACTGAGAGCACCATCGACGTGTGTGGATCCAGTTTGACCAGTACCTTCTCGCCGTAGTTGGTCTTGAGCCCGTAAGGATTGACGCGGTCGGCGGCGTGGTCCACTTCTTCGCGGACATATCGGTGAGACAAGACGGCATATCGGGCTAGGTCGCCGCGAGTTTTCGGTTTGGTGAACCGCTCAATTTCTCTGAGGTGATCGACGAAGCGACCGCCTTTTTCCTGTCCCATGAGATGGATTGGCCATCCGTGGGCTTTGGCGTAGGCAAGTAGGTCGCGGATGTTGTCGACCAGCTTCGAGTACTGGCCGCGTAGCGACAACGGCCCGTCTTTGATCAGCAGTACGTTGCTCAGTGACGACTGGTCGCCGCGGTCCCAGAAGTGCCGGATCACCGAGAACAGCAGCAGCGTTTCATGCATCAGCATGTACGCCGAGGCCACACTGTCAGGCGCCTGGTCTTCGCCCATTTCGAGGTGGAAGCCGATCATGTCCGACAGGTACACATCGCCGCCGCAGTGATCGCAGGTGCCAGTGTCCGCGTCGTAGGGGAGGCCGCTGACGTCGCTCGGGCAGTGTGGGCAGCGGAACTCGGGTGATGCCGATCGCTCGCCGGGCCGCCATTTGCGATACGCAAGCCATTTCAGCGTCTCGTGGACCAGACCGTCGGACTCGATCTGGAAGGAATCTCGGACGATAGTGCGAACGAGATGGTAGTTAGTGGTGCCGGGAACGCGGATGTTGCGCAGGGGCAGCACCGTCGATGATTGCAGTGCCGACTCGGACATCAGCGCCTTCATCAACACCGGGTGCGGCAGCTCCTTGTCGATCCGGTCGAGCCGCCGCCTATCGATTCGCACCAGCGCAGTCTTGATGAAGGCGACCGACCGAGGGGGGTAGTCGTCGGAGGTGACGGGTTGGAAAGAGCCATCGACGGCGAGCACCAGACTTAGCGGTTCGACGCCTTCCGGATCGAATTCAGTCCACAGGTCCTTGCCGGGCTCTGTATCGGTGGGTTCTGGCCGTTCGAACTGGTCTACCAATTGCTTGACGAACGGACTCTTCACCACCTCCAAGTGTCCGAGCTTGCTGGCCCGCTCGGTCGACGTGAGGCGTTCTCCACCCTGATATGGCATATCAGCGCCCACTTCCGGCTTCGAACAGCTTCGCCTGGACAGGGACAACGAACCGGTGTGATTGAGTGAGCATGCGCATGAAACCTGGTGTGCGCGAGCGCATGATCTCTTCTTCGACGCCAACGAAAGCCCGCTGCAACCGGCCCAGTGCCCGCGTCTCGTCGGAGGAGGACAAGTGGCCAACGAAGAAGTTCTCGGTCTGGCTGAGCAGCTCTCCATAGATCGTCGACGGTGACTGCGTAGAGTAAGTCATGCCGATGTGGAACTTTGCGCCCTCCTTGGCAAATCGGGCGTATACGCCTTTGAGGTCGGCCTTGGCGGGGAAGAGGTTATGGGCTTCCTCAAAGTAGAGTTGTACGTAATGTTGGCCGAGTGCCGCAGAAGTAAATTTACTTTCTTGGTGGCGAAATATCGCACGGGACAAACTATCTGCGAAGAACTCACGGATCTCGTCGGTTGCGTTACCTAAATCAAGAATGACCGTCTTTCCGGTATCGAGTGATTCCAGAATCTCACGTTCGAAATCGGATGCGTGTGGGTGGTGATATTTCCGGTAACGGTTCAGAAGAGTGGCGCCGGTACTGGAAGATCGCCGCGGCACTAGAAAATCGAAAAGAGCTCTATCGTCAGCACTGAACTTCCGAGACAGTTCGTCATGAACCTTCTTACGCTTGTCGTCATCCTTTAGTTCGAGGCGATAAAACTCGATAATAGTGCGGAACTCGTCAACGAGTTCGTCGAGAGTTTGCGGCTTTTTTGGTGGCTCGCTGCTCCCATAAGCTGCAGCTCGGGCATCCTGACTGAATGACGGGTCCAGAACGCCAGCCGAGGATCTAATTGTGAACCATTTTCCGTCCTCGGACTTACGCAGCTTCGCCAGACGGCCCTCGTCAGCTCGGTATCCGGCAACATGAAGGATGGCCCAGAACGCTTGGATGCGGCGCATACCTCTGGTATGACTGCTTGGGTCGCTGTCATTCTGCACCTCCTCGATCGACGGCAGGTCGACGCTCGCGAAACCCTCAATATAGTCAGACTTCTTGTTATCCTGTGACAACAGCGATCCAAGGATATTAATTGCTGACGCTGGCTGTTCATAGAAATTCAAGCGCAATGGCTTCGAAGGTGTACTCTCGCGCTGTGTTAGCGCGTAGACTTCAGATACATGCTCGTTGGCACTCCGAATGGACTTCGAGTTCTCCCATTCATTGTCGTTGGCGTACTCCCCGTTGATATCAAAGATCAGCTGGCCGACAGATCGATCGATCGCAGTGGCGTCGATGATTGCCTGAACCAGGAGCTTGACGACGTTCGACTTCCCGAGCCGCGTCTTGCCAAACATGGCCGTGCGAGCGCCCTTGAAGTCCTGCACCGACACCTTCACCGTGGTGGACACCGATTGTCCCGCGTCATTGTTGAGGATCGCGGCCAGCTCGTTCTCGGTGGGGCGCAGTTCCCCAATCGCGAGTGGCTTGCCAGCTCGCCGTTGAACCAGTCCGTTGACGATGAGATCCAGCAGCGCCTCGTTCGGTGCGTAGACGCGGTATCGATGCGCACTCACGACCGTGTTCACGTCCCCGGAGAAGGCAACCTTGGTCCGATCGCCCCTGTCTGGATAGAACATCCCGAGCACCGCGCATCTCAGAGCCCCCCATTGCAACTCACTCTGAGTCCACACATCCAGTTCAGGCATGGACTTCTTGTGAAGCTCGAAATACGTTTGCTGCACCTGCATCGACAAGGGTGTCGGCGCGGTCTCGCTGACCCGCAGAAGGGTGAAGTGCGGCGGCAGCCCCTTGAGATCGTTGGGCGCTAGAATGAGAAAAGAACCTCTCGGAATACCGCCCACCGCAACCTTATATGGGTCGGAGGTGATGATGGTCGCCGTGTCGTACCCAAGTTCGAGCACGTAACCGACAAACCGCATCTTATCGACCTGTTGAGCGTGTTCGAAGCGCCCCTCAGCATCCAGGAAGTCGGTCAAGGCGGCGAGCGGCGTCTCCTGATAGTCAAGGCGTGCAAAGAAGTCATCTGACTGCACGGCCTCCCCCTTTCGATCTGCTATTGTGGTTTGCTGATGATGATCAATTCTTCAAAATGCTTACGGCTATCACTCGACGCAGAGATCGAAGAGAATCGGCTCACGCGCCTGGCCCTGAAATAGCTGGTTGGGTAGAGCTTTCGAACCGTATGATGGTTCGCGTTGGTCACAATGACATAGGCACCGCGTTCCGCAGCTCGCGTCGCAGCCTTCGCCAATCGCTCTTGATCGTCCCATGAGAAAAGCTGTTCGTTATATTTGATAAAACCGTTTGTGTTGTGCCGAACGGTATATGGTGGATCCAGGAAGACCAGATCGCCTTGTTGCGCATCATCTACGAGCGGCTCGAAGTCACCGTGCCAAAGCTCTGCACCTGCCAGCAGTTTGGATACTCCAGCAAAATTATCGGAGTCTCGCACCACCCGGCTTCTCGTTCCGATCGGGACATTGAACTCGCCGCGCTGGTTGACGCGGTATATTCCGTTGAAGCAAGTCCTGTTTAGATATATAGTCCGCGCTGCACGTGCGGCCAGTGAGCGGGGGACCCGCTGTCGCACCTCGTAATAATACTCCTTATTGTGAGAACTGTGATGTTTTTCCAGCAGCATCTGAATGGCATGCGGATCCTTTTGGATCCCGCGATAAACCGTAATCAAATCCTCATTGAGATCACCCAGAACAGCGCGTTCTGGCTTTATATGAAAATACACCGATCCTGCCCCCAGGAAGGGTTCGATGTACCGGTCGAACCGGCGACTGCGGAAAAGGTGTGAATGCATCTCGACAAACCAGCGCTTACCGCCAGGCCACTTCAGGAAGGGACCGACCTCTGATTGGCCGTCATCGACCTTGTCTATCCGATTCCCCGCACCGGACGAGGGTAATGAGCGTGGCGGCACCAGAACAGGGTATCCCATTGGCGCGGAACATTTCTCGAAGCTCATGCGCGTCCGATAGATTACGCAACGAGCTCTCGCCGCCCAGGAGGTGCTCGCCTGTGCCCGCTATGTCGCGCCCGAGTCGTGCAACGTGAAGCGCTCACCGCAAAAGCGCGGATCACTCTCTGCCCCTTCGTGGAGCATGGTCCGAGAGCGCTATGGCCTAGTCGACTCTGCACGGCTTATCGTCCGCCGCCGCCGAGGCAACACATACCGAGCGGTCTAATATTGTTGAGTGCCAAAGTTTCTGATCGGCGATGCAACTGTGCAGGGAGTGATGAAGTCTGTCGCACGAGCGCTCGATGCCGATCAAGTTCGCAGGGCCTTACTACCAGAGTGGTCCGTTCGGGCCATGCGGGCTCCAGCCTTGAAGGAAGGGTTTGAGGTCCTCTGGCTTCGGCTCTGACACGTTGGGTGCGATACGTGACAGTTGCAGGACCGGGTCCAGCGCGTCGAGACTATGTTCAGCGTCGTCGAGGTGTCGCAGGATGGCGTCGCGGTCGTCTCCGCTGTACCGTTCAGCAGCGTCCCTTGCCGCGGCAAGGAAGCGCCGGTGCTGGTTGACGGCCTGCCATTCGCGTGAGCAGTCTTTGAAGTGCTCCCACCGAGCGTGCTCGAAGTACTTCCCTTTCGCGACCGCCATCGCCGCTTCCCAGCGGCTTCGGCGTTCGATCTCCTCATGCTCACGTTTCTGCTCCTGCCAGTCGGCGCGAAGCTTATGGATCTCGAAGGCACGGAATACCTCGGGGAGCTTGTCCTCCACCGTGACGGTCTTCGCGTCACGATAGTGGTCCCCGTTGTAGCTACTCCCTCGCCCTTGAACTACGAGCTCGAGCTTTCCTGTGCCGATGAACTCCCAACCGCGGTGTCTAATCCACGCAGGCATCCTCTTGCGTTCCCGCCACTGCCTTGGATCTACTTTCGGTGCGCCTGGGGTGGCGATCTCCTTGATCTGGAGCCCGTAGACCCCAGCCGGTGTCCGTAGTGCCAGGTGACATCTGTTCAGGGAACGGGCTTCGTATGCGTCCGTGTCCTTCGCGGCAGCGGTGGGCGTTGCGGTGTCGATGCCGCGGGCGGTGGCCTCGGTAGCGATTGCCTGCAGTATCCGCGCAGCGCGCGCAACGTGGTCGCTGCTGACAAAGTGCCAGTCCTTGTCCGCCACATATGCTTTCACTGCCGGGTGGTACTTCGTGATGCGCTCGGGAACGGGGACGGGACGCGCGTCGACCAGATCGTCGAAGTGTTCGGTGAAGACGATGGCTTTCGGGCCGGAACCCCATTTCCCGGTCGAGATCATGTCCAGCTTCTTGCCTCTGGGTCGGGCCGGGGACTTCAAGCTCATAGCGACGAGCCGTCCATAGGATTCCTCGATCGCGCGATCCTGCTCCAGAACGAGACGTCCGCCCGCCTCCTGAACCTGAACGATCAGTCTGTCCGCGTCCGCCTCATCGGGCATTACCTTCGCCGGTGCCTCATGCCACTTCCGGCCGACGTCAGTGATCGCCGCTGCCCAGGTGCGCCCTTTCCCGCTGATGGTGATGAGGCCACGTCGTTCCAAGGCGCGCGCGATTGCCCGGTGTTCGTATCCGGTGAAGACGCCCTCGGGACACCCATTGAGGATCCATTCGAGGACGTCGACCTGCTTCTGGTTCAACTGTGCGGGGTTCTTACCCATCTGCTCATCATGTACAACACTGGACTTCCCAGCTGACACTTCCGGACAACGCGCTACCGGCCATGCGGTCTTCCGGGGGATCGGGGTCTGCGCCCATGCCGGTAGGAGGCGCACCCGCGCCGGCGGAGACGAGTGTCATGCATGCGCACCGCACCCACAGCGCCCGGTTCGGACGCTGCGTCGTCGGCTGGTTCTGTCTGGCGGTCGCCATCAGCAATCGCTACCTGTTGCAGTACTGCGGGTACCGACGGGCCCGATCCGAATCTTCGGACCCTCCACTACCAGCGGGTTCGGGATCTGGATCGTTAGCCTCGGCCGGTCATTCAGATTTGCGGCTGATGCTGTCCTGAAATGGTGAAAGGTGCTCTGAGCTGTGATAATTCGATTTGCTTAGGATCGAAGTCAAACGAAATGGGTTGATTCAGGGGCATATCCCGCCGGTGACTGGACACTGCAACGGCTCGTAGTCGTTGGTGAGGTGCGTCGAAATGAACGACTTGGTGGGCGTATGGCTGGTGTTGAGCCATCGGCCAATGGCCAAGATGCTGACGTTCGCGGCACCTGCGGCGCGCAAGGCCAGCGTTGCCGATTGGGCGCGGGACCCGGTGACCCAGGTGTCATCGAGGACGAGCACATGCTGGCCGCGTACCGATCCAGGCTGGTTGACGGTGAACAGGGCGTTGTCGATCGGACGGTCGTCGTGCACACAGGTGGCTGCTGACAGCCGCACTGATGGGTCGAGCGCGTTCATACCGGTGGCCAAGTCGTCGAGCGGGTGGGTTCCGGCGCGTTTGCGCAGCGACGGTACGGTGACCCGCAGTGTGACCGGGGAGCCTACGACCTTCCCGATGCAAGGCTCGTGAAGAACGATGCCCAGGAACAGGATTCGGCTGATGACAGTCTGCAATCGCCGTCGTACCGCTGGCATCGGATCGTCCTTGTAGTGGCGCAGCATGTTGCCCGACTGCTGGGAATTGATGCCATAGGCCAGGCAGGCCACGAGGTCGGCGATGCCGGCGGTCGACAGCGCGCTCTGGCAGCGGTAGCAGCGGTTATAGCCGTCGACGGGGCCCGCGCAGACCGAACAGGTCACGGTAGGGATGTGGAGAGTGTTGTGCAAGTACCCCCCGGCGGAACTGATCAGCTCTATACGTGTGCGATTGACGAGTTCAGCGCGACTTGCGGACGTCATGGCAATCTGAGGTCCTTCAAGCTCGGTGCCATCGTTGCGGTGTTGACGGGCATATCGAGGATGTCGTCGATGATGCCGAGTACTTCGGTCACACTTCCGGCCTCGTATACGCCAGGTCGGCCGAGCAGGGACTTCCCCCAATCTGTTTTCTGCACTACGAGATCACTCAGGACAACTGGTCGGCCGTGCTCGACCGCCACTCGTGCTTGTATTCGGGCACCGCTGATCTCTGATGCCTCGACCACGACTGACGCTCTGCCCAGACCCGACATGGTGGCGTTGCGCATCGGGAAGGTCTGCTTGTTCGGTGGTGCGTCGGGCCAGAACTGCGATACCAGCGCACCTGCTTCTGCCACCTGCATGTGTAACTGCTTGTTCTGAGCGGGATAGGTACGGTTAATCCCTGTGCCGATCACACCGATAGGTCGACCTCCACGGTCGATTGCGGCCTGGTGCGCGGCAGTGTCGATGCCCGCGGCCAGCCCTGACAGGACCGCGATCCCTCGATCGGTCAGCCCGTGTGCGACGCGGCTTGCGATGTCTAGCCCGCGCGGCGAAGCGTCTCGAGATCCGACCACCGACACCCCGATCTGTGCGGGATCGAGGTTGCCCCGGACGAACAGGACCGGGGGTAGCTGATGGATCTCTCGTAGTGCCAACGGATAGCCGGCGTCGAGGACGGTGACGAGTGTGAAGTCGGCGTCGGACCACTCGGCGAGCTGCTTCACAGCGGCCGCGATGTGACCGTTCGGGTCTGAGTGGGCCTCGTGGCCGCGAGGATAGTGTTCGTCCCACAGCGCGGTAGCCGATTGCCGCAGCGCCACTTCCGAAGCGATCTCGGGCCATCGCATCTTTGCCGGGCGGGCGTTGAGCAGCGCGAGCAAAACCGCTGTTTCGATGTCGGTGTGCGCCACAACGGTCAGCATAAGGTCTGCGTCGCGGCCTGATGGGCTCTTGATGATGCTGGACGAAATATGTTGCTACACAGATAACTTCGCGCCGCCTAGCTCCAGCAGCAGTGATGGTCCAGTTGAGGAGAGGTGAGGTGATCGATCTGGCAGAGGCCACGAAAACTCCAGCTCACAGCAGCCCTCGACGATCTGAAGCGGCCGGATGCCGAGTCGCGCCGCTGCGCTATCTCGTGGCCTCCGCACACAGACATATCCGAGGTATCTATCGAATAGTGAGCGATTCGCTAGTGATCCATCACGACGCCGACGACAAGATCTCCTTCGAGGTCGAAGTAATCGACCCGAACACCACGGTCGATCGGCATATCCTCCACCGCACGAATTGCTATCTCGCACACCGCAAGCCGCGCGCCCGTAACCTCATCGGGTATCTGTAACCGCGCGCTTGTGGAGAACGACGACGGCATGCTCGCGCCGGTGAAGAACGCCTGGCTGATCAGGTCGCCAGTAACCCCGGCGACGGTCAACGCGTAGAGATTCAGTGCTCGAGCCATCCCTGGCGCCGCTTGCGCGCGTAGTAGTCGTCTTCTTCATCCCAGTCGTCATCGTTTCGGGTCGTGGCGGGTCCCGTTGACGTCGTACTGGCTGGCGGCGGCGATAGTGGCGCACGAGGAGGACTGTCCACTCTGGATGTTGCCGTGGGAGTGGTCCTGCGCGTATCGGGCCCGCCCGGTTGCGGTGTCGACGGCTGCACCATTGGGATCGGCAGCACATCTGGCTGAACAGTCATATCCACTACTCGCGCGACCTGCGGATCGTCCATCAGTTCCTGCATTGCCGCGGCGGCACGCGGTTCGGCATCCTGAACCGCTTGCCGATACGCGTACAGGATCAGGTCGGATAGTCCGCTCGGGCCCGCGGCGACGGCTTGGGTATCTACCGAAATCGCCTGCAGGTGTCCTTTCGAATCGACCTCGATCGTCACGCCACCGACTCGCGCCAACCCGCGAATCTCGGCCAGCGCCTGCTGTGCTCGCAGGACTTTGACACCGACCTCGTCGTAATGACTCGCCACGATTAACCTTCCGTCACTTGGCGGGTGGGATGTGTTTTTCCAGCACGGTTACTACGCGAGTCAAATCGCCGCATAAGTCTTTCAGGCCACCGAAAGAGTCTATGAACTCGAACTCGACATAACCTCCGCGCACATCGAGTCTCATAAGGCAGTCGAACAGTCCAGGGGTGCCCGTACGATGGTCCAGGTCGCCAAGATGGTCGCCGATCGTTATCGACTCCAGGTCTCTGGTCTTGCTCTTCTTCCATGCAGCAGCACCGTCCCCGGCCTTGTACTCAATGTTTATTGAGAAGGCTGGATCCGCGCTGAACAAAGTGCATGTTTGCTTTGGAGGCTGTGCTCTTGTCTTGTGTGCGGGATCCAGACCAGCTTCCGTTAGCGCGGCATCAGAAAAATCTGAGCAGGGATCCCATTTCGGGAGATCGGACACTGATGGATTATTCGCACTACACCCTGCCGAACAGATTCCGAGCGCGACGGTCGCGACCACAAAAATGGGCGACCTGGTTCGCGGGCGAATCAATTGAACCTCATTTCCATTGATTGGCGGCGGTCGGCACCTTGTCGCCTCTGAGGACTGATACGAAGAGCTGTTGGTCAGCAGTAGTCATGTTGCCGCCGAACACAATCTGGTTGACTTCATTATCCCCGCTGTGGGCATCGTCCATGTACTGGTTGAGGCGGTTCGGGTTTACTCCCGCGCCTTCAAGGATCTGCGGAATGAGTGTCGCGTCAGCGCTCTTGATTTGTTCGAACGGTTTGAGTGTGCCGTTGTCGGCCAGGTTGCCCGGGAGCGTATGGGAGTCAATGCGGCCCGAGTCGACGAGCGCTTCGAGCATGGTGTAGCGGCGTCCCGCGCTCGCTCGTGAGTCGGTTTGTACTTCGGTGAGGTCGAGGTTGTCGTAATTGATCGCTGGGTAGGGGGTGGCAGGCTTGTCGTTGATCGCGCCGACGGTGGGGTCTTTGAGGAAGGCTTCGATGGAGTTGGCCATCGGCGACCACACGTACTTCTCGTACGGCAGTGCCTTGACGCCCAGGTTTATGTACTCCTTGGCGGTCATGAATCCGGCACCGAGGCGCTCTTTGCGGTGGTCGCTTGCCGATTGATCGTCGTAACCGTGAAGGCCGCTTTCGGCCGCGATACCGCCCTCGACGAGACCACGTAAGCGCCCCGAGTCCAGAGCCAACTCCGGGCCGCCCTGTCCGAGAGCGAAGGCACTGTCGAATTGGTGGGCTTGGGCGATGGCGGCACCGTTGATGATGGCGGCCGCTTTCGGGTCGCCGTCGAGGAGGGTGAAGACACGGGTGGATTCGACCGGATTGAGGGTGCCGAATCCGTGTGTGCCGGTGAGGTTTTCCGGAGCGCCTGCCATGTTGCCGACGTACGGCGCGAGGGCGCCAGCGACATGCTGGGCGACTTGCGGGGTCATCTGCCCGCCGTGGGGCATCTTGACGTCCGCAGAGTTCTCACCGGTCGACAGGACGTTGAAGTTGTTGGTGCCGTCGGAGGAATGGGTGGTGGACAAGATCTGAGCCAGACCCTGCGCGGACCTCCCGGCAAGGTTGGCATTGTCGAGCTGCGACTGATAGTGCGGGTCCCCAGGAAGGACGGTGACTTGCGCGTCCTGGTGGATCCAGTCGAGCATCGAGTTGATCGCTGGACCGTTGGTTCCGTCGGGCCAATGCCGTTGCAGCAGCGGCATCACATCGGTGTCCGGATGGTAGCCACTTCCGAGTACTTCCGGTCCGCCTTGACCGGTGAGGATGGCGGTGGTTCCTTCGTGGTTGCGTGAGGCAATCTCAACCGACTTGCTGATCGAATCATCCAGCGGGTAGCCGGAATCCGGGTTCAGCTGGTTGTTATGGGTCTGCTGCCAGGCCAGGTGCGATCCCTGGCGGTACAGTTCGGTCGACGTCTTGGTGCCCGGTTCGATACCTTGATCGGACATGCCCAGCGCATCCAGGAACTTGTTCTGTTTGGTGAGGAACGCGTTCATATTCGCGCTCTCGGGGCGCTGTCCCATGTCGGGGTACTGCTGGGTATTGGCATCAGGCCCCTGAGTGCCCGCGCGGGTGGAGATCAATTGCCTGACGTCGGGGGGTAACCGGTCATACCCGCCGGGCGAGGTTGGTTTGCCGTTGGCGCCCACACCGGTACCGACCTTCTCATCCGACAGCATCAACAGTGCATTGCTCATCGCCGCCGCGCTGGCCTGCCCGCCGGGTCCCTGCGCCTTCAATTGCTCACTCGCAGCGATGAAGCCATCCGCACCCGCGCTGTTGAAGAACTGCTGGGCGAACTCCTGCGTCGCGGCCGGGATGGTCGCACCGTTCCCTTGGAGGTACGCCGTGAGCTGCTCGGGCGGGATACCGGAGGCTTTCATGTCCTCACCGAGTTCGGTCAGCAGCTCTGGGGGAATCGGCTGCCCCGAGGCGACCGCGTCGTGGATCTTCTTACCCAGAGCCGCGCCCGCTGGCCCGCTCAGAGCGGTGCCGCCGCCATCCTTGCCCCCACCCGGGCCGCCGTGCGCGGCAAGGTCCGCTAGTCCGGCGGCGATGGTGGCTTTCGCCGCCGCGACAGCCGAGCCGGCATTGGCCAACTGCTCTTTGAGGCGGGTCTGGTAATCGGCGGCGGCGCGGTTCAGGTTGCCCTGCACCATGGCGGCCACTGCGTCGGTCTTGGCGTTCGGGAACTCCGGCGCCGTCACACCACCATCGGGCCACACCGACATCCCGGCACCGGTTGCTTCGCTATAGATCTTGACCACCGCAGCCTGGTACCCAGTAATAGCCGACCCAGCGCAGGTGAACGATTGCGCGACAGCATCGGCGGCCCGGAATGCCTTCGAGGCAGCGAGGAATTCGGTCAGAGCTCGCGCCGAGGCCGCTGAGGCGGCGTTGCCCTGCCAATGCAACGCTGTATTGTCTACTGCGCGTTGCGCTTCGGCCATCCGGTCGGAGAAGTTCTTCCCTGCAGCCGCGATATCGTTACCGGCCTGCGTCAAGGTTTCGGGCTTCCAACTGAAGACCTGGGAAACGGTCGGAACCTGAATCGTCATAGCTCAGCCCGCAGCTTGTTCAGCTGGTCGGTAAACGCCTGCTCCACGGCCTCATAGTCGTCGGCGCTGGTACCGGCAGCATCCGACATCGCCCGCAGACTGTCGGCCTGGCGCCCGAAGGCGGCCGAGAACTTCTGTGCAACATCGGTGGCGACCTCGCCAAGATCGGTGTCGGGCATCACCACCTGCTCCAGACCGGGCATCGGTATGTATGCGATCGCATCGGCCTTGCTCGACAAGTCCTGAGCCAAGCGGCGAAGCGCGTCGAAGTCGGCCTTGAGCATCTCCCCCAACAGACTTACCTCCCCATCACGGACATCAGCCTCGGGGCGACGCTATCACAGCAACACCGGGCAAGCCCGGCCGAGATCACCCGTAAATATGTGGCTATCAGACCGGTGAACTGGGTAAATTCAAGACGCAGGTATGCAGGCCGTCAGCGGATTCCAGCGAGATGAGTGATGTGCTGGGCAAGCTCGCTATCGCCGACAGGGGTGAGTGTCAGGTCGTGGCCGATGGTGAGCAGGTAGCGACCATCGCCGGTGAAGTCCAGCCACGTGCGGTGCCGTGGTGGCGGCGACATCGGATCCTCAGGGTTCACCGTGATGGTGAGGTAGCCGCGGGCATCGATCGGGCGGCGCAACACGTGCCGAAACCGCTTGGCACGGCGGCTGTCCTCGGTCTCCTGCCACTGGCCGGGATCCGAGAACAACACCGCCCGCCGAGGCTCCCGCATCACCTCCAGCGTGCCCACCGGCACCGAACCCATCGCTGCGATCAGGTGTTTGGCGACGTTGCGAGCATGACAGGACACCAACGTGACAGTGCCGACGGTCGCGAGCACGGCCGCGCCCCAGTCGGAGAACACGGCCCCGAGAGCCAGGATCGGGTCGGGCAAACGCTGCCCATCGGCGAAGCGGTCACCGAACACGGCGATCGTCGTGACATCGGTCCGGGCGAGAAACTTCAATGTCCCAGTCAGGTCCGGGTCACCATTGAGCGGAAACCGCTCGGCGAGTTTCAATGCGGCCCTTGCACTTTCGGTGCCCACCGTGCCCCGAGGCGCGAGATCGATCGGGTAGGGACGGCGATCGCGCCTGGTCTCGGTCGCCCAGACATGACTGAACTCGTCCGGGGTGAACACCCACCGCACTACCCATCCCCTCGCGGCCTATTGTCAGACCTCCTGGGTGGGGGTGGTGGCGCGTCATCGGTTGCGTCCCAACCGATCACGGCGGGCATCGTCGGATCAACCTTGCCCAGCTCCTCATACTTGCGCCGCAAATAGTCGGGGCTGCCCTTGCCGCGGTCGGAATCCGAACCCTGCCCGCGCCCGGCCCCCGGCATCCCGCTCATCGGCGCAGACGAGCTGCCCGTCGTCGGGCGCGCGCCAGCCGTGTTGGACGGGTTGGTTCCCACAGGTGACGGTTGTTGCCCCGGAACCGATGTCCCCGGTCCATTCGGACGGCTTCCGGGCGATCCTGGGACGCCACTGGCACCACGAGGAGAACCCGATACGCTGGAGCCGGGCGAGCCCGGGGTGGAAGGCGCCGCGCTCGCAGGTGATGCCTGCGTCGCAGGGGTAGTGCCGGCAGAGGCCGTTGGTGTGTTCGAGGTCGACGAAGGTTTCGTTGCGGCAGGGTCATCCAGCGACGACGACTTCGTCTGTGTAGGCGTCGATTGGCTGTCTGGTTGCGGGTTTTCGGCAGATGGCTGCTCAATTGACTGCCCGTCACCGGGTTCACCATTCTTGCCGTTCTCGCCGGGACTAGCGCCAACATCGACTTGGCCGGGGTCACCACCCGGCTGCTTACCTGCATCGCTGGGGCTGAGGGCAGCGGGGCCGGGCGGCAACGGAACGAACCGTGGAACACTGTCACCTGACGCAGGCAAGGTCGGGTTGTACACGAAGTTCATCGTGTCCTGTGCGGTCGCCTCGGCCTCGGCTGCCGCGACGTTGTATGCCGTGCGCCGGTCCGCCCCGTTCGCGGCTTCCATCGCCGGATCGGTATCTTCCTGATAGGGCGGGGGCGGTGGCGGGATCGCGGCTTTGACCGTTTGTGCGGCGCTGGAATTCAGGTCCATCAGGCGCTGAACCGTCAGGGCTGTGTCGTGCTGTTCGCCTCCCGCGGTTACGAACGCGTCGGTCGACTGTTGGGCGGTGGAGGCGAATGTTCCCGACCAGGACGCGAATTCGCTCTTCACGTCTCGGGAGAATGTATCGAAGAGCTCGTGAAGCTTGTCGGCTCGTTTGCTCCACTCGCTTGCGATCTGTCCCATAGCACCGGGGTCCAGCTTCTCGTGCACCAGATCCCAGATCTGCTGGTGCCCATAGCTGTCGAACGACTCCCGATCGGGAACATAGGCCGGATCGACGCCAGACGACCCGAACCCACTCACATGAGCGAGCTGGCTCTGGTGCTGGCTGATGTCGTCAGCGATCTCTTTACTCGTCCGTCTACCCACGCCGCCCTCCCGATTCAGCTGTCCCCGATACGCGGAATGATCCCATGCACCAAATCGACCATCCCCGAACACCTTTCGGGAGCTGGTCCGGCGAGGTGATCCGCGAAGATGATGCGGTCGAAGTCGATGTACCCCACCTTGGTCTGCAACAGAACAGTGCATCCGGTGCTAGGCGCCTGCGGCCGCACGATCAACGCAGCGTGACCATCGATGGTCGTGTCTTGGATCTGAGCGCTCTCGTCGGTGAACTTCGCCCGGCCCTCGTCCAAGGTGCGGTTGCCCGATAGGACACCCAGGGTGTAGGCCTTGTCCGGTGACTTAAATGCACAACCCAGGAACGTGTACTCGGCGTGGATGTCGGTCGACCGTTTGCGTGAGCGCGGGTCATATCCGAGATGGCTGATCGTGTCGTCATCGATCCAGGTGCAGGGGTCGAACGCGACGTCCGGGCGGTTCTGGTTCTGCTGCTTCGGTGGCTGCAGGTCGGGCGCGGTCAACGTCGGAAACGGTGGCCGGCCTGCCGTGCTCGCCGCGGTCGAGCCTGATCCGGAGGCCGTCGCGGCAGAGGAACTGGCCACCGGGTTTCCAACTCCTGATGTGGAGCATCCAGCTACCGTCAACGCACCCAAGGCCAGAATCGAGACAGCCGAATAGCGGCGAAAGATCTTGGGTAGCAATGCTTTTACTACTGTCACGCGGGATCCTCGAGTTGGTCGGTCGCGACTTTGATCGCTGCGCGGTTCGCGGCGTCGGCGTCTTCGAACTGTTTTCCGGCCGCCAAATACGCCGCCTTGTACCGCAAGACCGTCTCCCGCAACGCGGTCAACGCCTCGATGTACTCGCGCCCTTTCGCGCTGAACCCCTTGGCCAACGCATGCCCGGACGGAAGATCGGGAAAACCCGTCACGTTGACCAGACTCCAGGCCGCCGCGATCTCGTCTTGCAATCCATCCGCCAGCGTGTCGCAGGAGGCTGCGAGCCGTTTGGCGCCATCCTCGGGCAACTGAAACAGTCCGGTCTTGGCGGCATCATAGGCCGCTTGAGCGTTCTTCTGCCCCTTGTCCGGTAGCGCCATGACCGCACACCCCCTCCGGTCTCGACCGCCGGGCATGGCTGACCCAGCTTCGGTGGGAAAAGCGTATCAGTGCGCGCGTGCCGACATTCGGCGCTGACCAACCGCCCAGATCGGGCTAGTTTCTCGTTCTCGTACTCAGCGCGGCAGCAGCGGGACCACGGCGTTCGCGACCTCGATAGCGCGATCGTCGGACGCGACACGACTTCGTGGCTCCAATCGCAACACCTCGATGCTGAACGAGCCGAGGATAGATGCGAAGATCAGGTTGCAGTGATCGCCGGCCCTGTCGGACGCCGGGCGGTACCGCAGGCCGCGCCGGTCCGCGATCCTGACCGGGACAAACTCGACCCCGGCTTCCTTGCGTGTGAAGTCGTCGACTGTGTAGACCTGCGACCACACATCGATCGAGTAGGTCCGCGGATTATCGTGACCGCCGCATCGCCTGAACCCGTCGATCCGGTCGATGCCGCCGATGTCCGAGCTGAGTGTGGACGGGTCGACGCCGATCTGCCGCCAGACATCGTCTCCGATCAGGGAGGGATTCCACAGTGCATCAGCGGCCGCCTTTCTGTCGGTAGCACTGCCGCGGGCGACGAGGGCTGCGCTGGTTTCTGCTTTGTCCTGCACGCCGTGCCTCCTAAGCGCTGCCAGCCAGGAAGGCGGCAATCCGGTGTTATCCCGGCGAGAATATGTGTCCTAACATGCTCTTTGTATCGCATGCGATACATTCACGTTATCGTACATACGTCCTGCTGCACAGCGAGCTCATGGGATTGGTCAGGTGAGGCATGCGATGATGCGGCCATGCCGGTGCCGGAATCCTCGCTGTCTCCGCAACAGAGGAGGGTGCGCAAGATGAGGCGGGACGCGGTCGGCGCAGCCATTCGCCGTGCCCGTGAGTCGGCTGGGATGACCCGAGACGATCTGGCAAAGGTCTCCGGTGTTTCACAACCCGCTATCGCTCGCATCGAGCTGGGAAACAGCAGCGTCCAGATCGACCGATTGTGGGATCTCGCCGAGGCATTGTCCACCACGCCCTCAGCACTCCTGGCCGACGCCGAGAAGCACCTGCCGCCGGCGGCAACGACTGCACGCCGTTGATTCTTGCCGGGATGGCCTGTGTGGCGACCGCGTGAAGGTGAAAATGAGCTGCGATCGAATCGCGTTGCAAAACAACGTGATTCGATCACGATTAGCTTGGCAGAGTTAGCTACCGCAGCCCATTCGGATTGCTGGGAGTGCACGGCGGACGGTGCTCGCCGGTTCGATGTCCCTCTAGAGCCTGTGCTTGGCGCTGCCCATCAGGAAGGTGCGGATCGGGTCAAGTGCGTTGACGAGGCGTCCGACTTGGCGGGGATCGAGTGTTTTACCTACGACCGCGCGGTGGACGAGGTCGTTGATGTTGCGCAGCAAGTGCTCAATGGTCTGATCGCCGGTTGGTACTTCGGGCGGGGGCGCGCCGTGGCTGAGTATGGCGATTTGGTTTTGCGCGATGAGCATCTCGGCTTCGGCCATTCCGGCCAGTGTCGCGGCGCATCCGCTGACTCTCGATGTCACTCGCACCCGGTCGTAGCATGAGCATGAGCGGTTGAGCAGCAGGATGCGCACGTGGTCCGGTGGCCCGAGTGTCTGCCCGAAGCGGTGTTGGATCTGTTCGTCGCTCATTTCGGCCTGGTTGGCGAGGTAGCGGGCGATGAGGTAGTCACCGGGGCCGCGGAACCGCAGGGCACGGAGCAGTTCGATGGCTTCGACGGGCTTGTCGTCGACCATTTTGAACAGCGAAAGGGCGTCTCGTTTCAGCTGTTTCGCCTTATGGCCGTCCATCTGAAACAGCCGCAGCAATTCGGCCCGGGTGTCAGTGAGTTCATCGTTCTTCAGTAGCTCCGGGTAGGCCAGGCTCACCCCGGCCAGACGCGCGACGAGCATCACCACATCAGCGGAAGTCGGACATGCAGGGTGCTCGTCGTCCTTCTGGAGGGCCCGAAGGTCGGTGACCACCTTCTGCAGTGAAGCGATTTCGCCCTCGGGCTGCCGTCCGATCATCGCTTCGGCGCGGTCGATGTGGAACTGCGAGAGCACGGCCCGCACCTTCAGCCCCAAGCGCTCGCTGATCTCCTTGTCCCAGCGTTTGATCTGGATGATCGCTTGCATGTGCTGCGGTTCGTAGAGCGCTTGGTCGAGCATCCGACGGGTCCGCTCAACAGCGCCTTCGCTGCCACCATCACCTGCCTGCAGGATCAGGCGGGTCTGCTCGGAGGCGGTGTTTCCACTGCCTCCCGGGCCCGCGGCGAGATGCCGATGTGCCTGCACCGCCGCGTCATTGAGGCTCAGCGTCGCTTCGGTGGCCTCGATCGAGCTGCTCGCACCGACCCGAGCACGCACATTCTTTGCGCACTCGATGATCTCGCCCGCGTGCGCAGTCAGGTTGGCGGGTGTCCCAGAAAGCTTGTCTACCAGCGCTTTCGCCGAAACAGCTAATTCGGTGTCATCGTCGGCGGTGCTGGCGGCAGCGAATCGATCCCGAAGTTCATCGGTCCCTGTGGGGGCGGCAACAAGCCGGGCGCCGGCCTGTCGGTCGTAATATTCCTGCGCCCAGGTGCGCACATTGGCGGGTGCATTCATTCCTGGGGTCGTCCGGTATCGCTCGCACAGCGCCGCGCACACCGCGCCCCAAAAGTGATCCGGGAAGTGCCGGCGCACCGTCTGATCGTGCACCCCGGCGAGCTCGGCAAGTGTCGATCGAGCGGGCTGGGGGAGGTACCGGCCCTCGGCGGCAGCGCTTTTCACGAGGTCATGTGCCGCGTCCAAGATCTTTTCGCGGGTGTTGTGAACGCGTGCTTTGTCCGACGGTCGTGCACTCGAATCAGCCATGAGACCTGCGATCCCCTCGTCGAATTAGCCCCAATGTGAAGCCAATTCACCGTGCCAGCGTGATGGACGGCGCCCCACCTTCGGTTTTCGCCCTCAACATCACTTTCGAGCATTGAAGCGTAGCTGCAAATGCGCCTACCCAGAAGTAATCTCATCGATGTGACGCCCGAGTCGTCACAAAAAAAGTGGCGTCTCCCGTCCCGGGGAAACGCCACTCACGGCAACACACCAGTTAGTTCACCAACGCCAGTCAGATCACCGTAGGAGGGTGCGCCACATGGGCAACAGTACGCCCAGTACGTCTCGTTCTGGTAAAAAATTCCAGAACACCGAGGTCGGCACCGTGAATGCTGCCATCGACCGGCTCGGTCCTGCGGCTGCGGCCGCTAACACGAATATTCCAGCAGACCGTCGGAACCCGAATGCCGATAGCAGCGATATCGCGGCGGACATCACCGTCCGGGGCACGTTCACGATCAGCGCACGTCAGATCGCGAAGAAGCTGAAGTGGCCGACAGTCATCGCGGGATACATCATCTGCGTACTGTTCGTCCCGCGGGTCGACGTCGACTTCGAGTTCACCCCCGGATCCCGCACTCCGACAGTGGCAGTCCACACCCAGCAGTAGGACATCAACGAAAACGAGCGTCCCTCCGATCGGAGGGACGCTCGTTTTCATGTTCACGGGGCATGGTCTTGATCTTCGCGGACAAGAAGTCCGGCAAGGAACGCCGAGAGCGAGGAACTGTGGCGTTGCCTCGAGTACCTACGACCTGGCGACACCCGCGTGGTGCCCGCCCTGGACCGGCTCGGCCGACTTCCTGCCCGCGAAGGCTGTCAACGCGGACCCTACTTGAGAAGCACGACTGTCAAGAGTTCTTGGCATCTCACTTGAGCGAGTCGACGATCTTCATCGTCTCGACCGCGACGTGGGTGACTCGTCGTATGAGGTCAACGATGTAGGTGGGGCTGTCGTGCTCGTCGCACCAGTCGTTGGGGTCGTTGATGATCCCGGATGCTGGGTCGGACTTGACCTGGTAGCGGTCGATGATCCACGCTAGCGCCGAGCGGGGACCGAGCATATAGCGTTCGGCGTCGGCCGGAATACCGGCGATGGTGATCTTAGGGTTGTAGATGATGGTGGTGCGGTCGTCGACGTTCTTGCCAGTCTCGGGATCTTTGGTCTTGCCCCACTTCATCTTCAGCACCCGCCATGTTGCGGGGTCTTCTGCGTTCGCACCTGGCTTGAGCTGCACATCGAGGTCGTAAGGTGCAACCTTCTCGTAGTCCACGTGCAGGTTCGACAGCGCGCGACCGGCGGTGGCGAGTTGCTCGAAACGCTCCCGGGTCTTCGGGGTCGGAATGTGCGGGAGCATCTTCTGCAGATCAGCCGCGTAGACCTCTCGGTACGCGGGATCGTGCAGCAAGCCGTATACGTAGAAAAAGATGTCGTCCCTGGTGACCTGCTGGCCCATCGTGTCCTGATAGTGGGTGAGGATGTCGTCGGTGATGTTGTCGATGCGACGGTAGCCGTGAGCATCGATTGCATCGTCGCTGTCGCAGGTGAGGTCAAGTTCACCTTCGCGCGGGGTGGCCTTCTCGTAGGTCCATCGTGGGAAATACTGGCCGGTGTCGAGCAGGTGCAGGTCGGGCAGCAGATCGGTGATAAACGGGGTGAATTCGTAATGCGACGATGGACCCGTCAAGACGATCCCGAGGTTGGTGTGGTCCGGGGTCGGGAATATCGAGGGCAGCTTGTAGACCATGTTGTTCAGGTTTCGATGGAAGTAGGACACTTGCTTGGTCCAGGGACGGTAGGCCGAGATCCGCTCGCTGTCGGCGTCGAATGAAATGGCGCGGTCTCGGGAAAGACTGGTTTTGAGATCGCGTCCCCAGCTGACTCTGCGGTCGGCGTTGTCGATGGCTCCTGCTTTCAGCAGATCTCCGATGTTGGCGGGGGTGAGTTTCGCGATGCCATGTGCGCTTTGGTAGGTGCGCAGCTCAGCGCGGGTGGCTTCGTAGGCGTCGATCATGGTCGTGACGGACTTGTTAAGAGTGGTGCGTGAAAAGTTGTAACACCACGGGTCGCGGTTGGTGCCGAGACCGAGGGAGTACATCGCGAACACGGCTGGACTGAGGTCGACGTTGTCTTTGTTGCCGATCGCTGGCCACGATTCGAACTCGTCACTGCGGTGGTTAATCCAGTCGCCGTGGGCGTTGGGCGTAATGGTTTGCCAGTCGATGGTGTCGAGGGTGCTGTCGTTGACGATGCGAAGTTTGTCGTCGCGGGTGCGGTAGTCGCCGATGTCGCGGTAGTGGATTTGGCATGGGCCGGTGTGGGATGGGTTTTTGACGCCGACGAGGATCGCGACGGTGTTGCGGCTGCCGGAGCCGAAGACTTTGCCGCCCTCTTTACGGGAAAGTTCGCCAGCGGTGCGCTGGTTTCCACGCAAGTTGTAGACGTAGATACGGGAGTATTCGTCTGCGAGGGAGAGTCGAATGCCGTCGCCGCTGTTGGAGTCGATCCAGCCGCCATTGGACACGAACGCGACCACGCCGGATTCGCCGATACGGTCGGTTGCCCACCGGAATGCTCGGACATAGGAGTCGTAGAGGTTGCGTTTGAGTCCCGCGCTGGATCGGGCGGCATAGGTGTGCTCGATGCGTTTGTCCAAAGTGGGGTAGGCCAAGTTGGCGTTGGCGTCATTGGCACTTGTCTGGCCGACCGAGTACGGAGGATTGCCTATAACGACATTGATGGGGGTGGAGAGTTGCCTGACGATTCGGTCGTTGTTCTGGGGGAACATGACCGCGTCGAGGCTGTCGCCGTCTTCGGTGATCTGAAAGGTGTCGGCGAGGACAATCCCCTCGAAAGGTGTGTACGCCGAAGGGCTCTCGCGGTTGAGGAGCGCATGATAGGTGGACTCGATGTTGACAGCAGCGATGTAATACGCGAGCAGCATGATTTCGTTGGCGTGCAACTCATTGGTGTACTTGCGCGCCAGGTCGTTGGGCTGGATGAGCCCTGACTGCAAGAGTCGGCTCATGAAGGTGCCTGTGCCGGTGAAGGGGTCGAGGACGTGGACACCTTCGTCCGTCAGGCCGCGGCCGAAAGCAGCGCGGGAGGCGTCGTCGGCGGCGTGGAGGATGAAGTCGACTATCTCGACCGGGGTGTAGACGATCCCCAATGCCTCGGACTGCTTCTTGAAACCGATGCGGAAGAACTTCTCGTAGAGTTCGGCGATCACCTTCTGTTTGCCAGCGGCGGTAGTGACTTCTCCAGCCCTTACCCGCACAGAGTCGTAGAAGCCTTGAAGTTTCGCGGTTTCGGCCTCGAGGCCGGAGTCACCGAGGCGGTCGACCATCGTCTGCATCACACGAGAGACGGGGTTGTGGGAGGCGAAGTTATGGTCGGCGAACAATGCATCAAACACCGGTTTGGTGATCAGGTGTTGACTCAGCATGCTGATCGCGTCGTCGCGGCTGATTGAGTCGTTGAGGTTATCGCGGAGGCCTTGGAGGAACTGCTCGAAGGCCGCCGCGACGGCCGGGTCGGCGGTGTCGAGGAGGGCGCCGATGCGAGTGATCTGTGCGGCGGCGATGTCGGCGACGTCGGACGCCCAGTCTTCCCAGTAGGCGCGTGTACCGACTTTGTCGACGATCTTCGCAATGATCGCTTCCTGCCACTCCGACAGTGAGAAGAGCGCCATCTGGGTGGCCATCTGCCCGCCCGAATCCGGTGTGGACTCCGAGGTGTCGGAGGTGGTGGACGCCCCGTGGCCCACCGATTCGTGACCGTCGGTGGTGGGGCCGATATGCCCGCCCATCAACTGGTCGCTGCCCTTGCCAGTCTTAGTGTCCGATTTCGCATTCAACGCGATGGAGTTGACCATCGCGTTGAACCGGTCATCGTGGGCGCGCAGGGCGTTGAGAACCTGCCATACCACCTTGAAGCGGCGATTGTCCGATAATGCCTGCGAGGGGGAAACCCCTGCGGGGACCGCGACGGGCAGGATGATGTAGCCATAGTCCTTGCCGTCTGACCTACGCATTACCCGGCCCACAGACTGGACGACGTCGACCACCGAGTTGCGCGGGTTGAGGAACATCACAGCATCCAGAGCGGGCACATCCACGCCTTCGGACAGACAGCGCGCATTGGTGAGGATCCGGCACTCGCCCTCGGGGACCGGCGCCTTGAGCCAGGACAATTCGGCATTGCGCTGCAGGGCGTTGAAAGTGCCGTCTACGTGGCGCACCACGCAGCGTAGGTCGCGGTTGGTGTTGTCGGCGGCTTGGCCGTCGTTCTCGTTGTCAGCGAGCAGATCCCGGTAGGCATCGACCACGGCGGGGAACACGTCGGCGACCTGTTTGGAGGCGGCGATATCCTTGGCAAACACAACCGCCCGGCGCATCGGTGGCTCGCCGGGAGCGAATCCGATGCCGTCCGGGGTCCTCCCGGCCCGTTTGGCCAGACCGTTCCAGCAGCCGACGATTTTCGACGCGTCGTCCAGGCGTAGCTCGCTAAATTCTCCGGCGAGCTGGGTTTGCATCGGCGAAGCGATCAGTTGCTCGTCGACGGTCAGCACGATCACCTTGTAGTCGGTGAGCCGACCATGTTCGACCGCCTCCCCGAACGAGAGCCGATGGAACTCAGGACCGTATTTGGTCTCATCATCCATGGAGGTCACTTCAGCCGAGTGTTCCTCGGCCTGCTCGCGAACCTTCTCGTCGAACAAGCGCGGGGTCGCGGTCATGTAGAGGCGGCGATCGGCGCCGAGGTAGTCGGCGTCGTGGACGCGTTGGAAGTTCGACTCTTCGACCCCGAACAATTTCACACCGGTAGTGCGGTGTGCTTCGTCGCAGATAGCAAGGTCGAACCGATCTACCCCGTTCTGCTGCGCGGCGGCGACGACGGGCAGGGACTGGTAAGTGGTGAACACAACCGTCAGGCCCTTGGCGCGCTTGCGACGTCCCATTTCGGTGGCGAGCTTGCCGGGATCGGTGGTGACCGGGATCGCGACGTCATGGATGCCCAAGTCCTCGGCCGAGCGCGAAACCTTGGTATCCGAGCACACTGCGAACGCCCGTAGGTCCAGCTGCGTCTGCGCGGTCCATTCCCGCAACGTTTGCGCGAGTAGCGAAATCGAGGGCACCGCGAACAAAACCCGGGCACTGCCTCCATTTTCGACAGCGGTGCGTTCGGCGATCTTCAAAGCGGTGAACGTCTTGCCGGTGCCGCAGGCCATGATCAGTTTGCCGCGGTCACTGCCGGCCTCGAACCCGGCGAACACAGCGTCGATAGCGTCTTGCTGGTAGGGGCGGGGACCATGACGCTTCGCCTCCGACAAGTCGACGCGCAGCTCACCAGCTGGCCAGGCGATGTTCCAGTCGATCGGGGACTCGGCGATCTCGGCCAGCCCGATCCGCTGCACTGGAGTGATTTGGTCTTCGAGCGCGTCCTCTGCGTTGCGGCTCCACCGGTCGGTGGTGGAGATGATCACCCGGTTTGTGAACGGCTTCTTCCCTGACGCGGTGAAGAACGAGTCGATGTCGACTTTGGAGAGGGTATGGCTGGGCTCGTAGAACTTGCACTGGATCGCGGTGTACTCGCCAGTATCTCGTTCACGGGCCACCAGGTCGATCCCGGTGTCCGGTTTACCGGCGCGGCCCGGCCAATCGATCCACCGCCACACGGCATCGTACTGCTGGGCCAGCATCGGGTCCAGCTCGAAGTAGCGGACCATCAAATGCTCGAACTTCGTGCCCCGCTCCGAGTTCGACGGCGCCTGCCGGAACGCCTCGATGACTTCGTGGACAGAACCCATGAAAGACCGACCTCCCGCACCGACAACCGTGTTCAGATCATCTTGCCCAACCTGACACACGCATGACCGCACAGGTTCATATTCCGCGAGCCTCCGCAGGGTCTCGACCCCCGACTACGGAGCATGAAACTGGGCGCAGCTCGTCCAGTGTCCTCCCTCAGTGCTTCGGCGTAATCAGCTACGCCATCTTGCTTTGTTCTGGGCGGGGCAGGCCCATCACGCACAGCCACACATGAAATCATCAGAGACGCAACAACGCTCGCGATTCACAGAATCAGGTCAACCGGTATCAATCCGGCGTCATCCCCGGCACCCGCCGTCGCCGACGCACTCAGCTTCTCCGCCACGCACATGACCTGGGTATGGGCCGAGGCCAGCGGAGGCTGGACGACCTACTCCGCACGAGAAATTAGCCCCGCTCAACCAGGCGAGCAGAAGGGAATACAGACCAGTTGGAGACGGGTCCTTACTCGTAGAACCTGCGTTGGCGATAGTGTGCAGGGTTTATCGGTCGTTGACGACATAATGGCGCTCGTGATTTCTGGAATCTCACTCGACGATATGACCGCTGGCGATGCGCCAATCGTCAACTCGTGGTTCAGGCATGACGAGGCCACCGTCGATGAGCTCTGGGTTCCACACGGCTATCGAGTCGATGACGAACGGTCTCAGGCTCATCAGGCCAAATCGCTGAAGCGCAAAGACCGCAGGGGCGAGATGGTTGAGCTGATCAGTACACACGCGTGGGTAGTCCGAGATCCTCACACAGATGCGCCGATCGGGTGGATCGCGGGGAAGGTGTGGCCGTGCCATGACCACTACAGCGACATCACTGAGGGCCAGATGCCCGGGGATGCCGACGATCTTCCGTCCGGGACATTCGAGCTGAATGTGGCTCCGTCGCACCGCGGTCAGGGATATGGGCCAGCTATGCTCACCGCAGTGGGGAACCACCGCATGCTGCGGAACACACAGCTCTGGCTAGGCATCGCTGTCAAGAATGTGCCCAGCCAGACCGCCGCCAAGCGCGCCGGATTCAAGCATGAATTCACGACGGCGCACTACCGGATCGAGGGCGGCGACGACCTCCGGATCGATTTGCAGAAGCACATGATGCACTTCCGTCGTATCGCGGCGGCCTAGATCTCTTGCCTGCATCTCCTGCCTCCCGTGAGATCAGGCATGCGCGGCAGCTGGAGCTCAACGGCATCCCTGAGCTTCCATGTCGAGGACAGTTGCGGTTCAAATGGTGGTGGATGGCGGTGGCGCTGATCGTGTCCGCTCCAACCCGGATCACGTTTTCGATGGTGCACGGTGCACCAGGTCTTGGCCAGTTCGGTCAGCGCTCTGCGAAGGTGTTTCTCGCAGTCAATGCTGGGTCAGCCCGAATGCTGCCGCTGGCAACAGCGGCGGACAGTGTCGCAACTCACTCGCGTGTGATCTTAATCATATATGTGGGCGATCTTGGCTACGAAAAGGAACATGGTGCCGATCTGCGACGAAACCAGCGTATCCAGAGCTTCGCTGCGCTAAAGCGACACGACCTGCGGGGGACACGGCCTGTGCCGCGACTTCGCCGGTACTCATTCCGTCGTCCGCGACCAACACCCGCAGCACCCGAGCCCGCACTTCCGCACCAACGTCTCGGACGCGGCACCGCTGACCTTCGAGCAGGGCGCCAATCCGTCGGTGCGTGCCCAAGCGCCGCATCACCCGGTCCCGCATCATTCCCATTCGCACCGTCTTCCCCTCTCATTCCCGCCCGCGCGGCCACTCCGCGCCGACACGCTTTTCCCCGCCACGCACTGCCCAGCTCCGCGCCACACGGCCCGACCCTCCGGAGCGCAGCACTACTGCGCGGCGGGATCGTTCGCAGCTCAACACCGGTTCGCCCAGGCACCACCAGGTCGACAATGTCTTGCGGAGGTGGCCTCGGATCGGTGCTGTTTCGCACCGCGAATTCCGGCTCGGCGGTTCCGCGCTGCGGCGTGCTCGCAGCAGCCCACCTCACAGAAGTCGGCAGAAGAGGCGGGTGACGAGGCCGACCAAGACAGAGGCCACGAGGCGGCAGAGTTGCGCCTCGCTCAGTTATCTCCGAATCGGTGGCGCATGGCGCTGCGGCGTCCGTAGTAGCCGCGCGGTCCGGGCGGGCAGTGCCTCGCTCGATCGTGCGCGTACCCGTGGCTCGCGGTGCGGTACTTCCCTGCCGTGCTGTTCTCATAGCAGTCCATCTCCGAGGACGCGGCTGGCGAGGCCTATTACTACGGGGACGATGCCGAGGCAGACGAAGGCCGGGAGGAAGCAGAGGCCCAGGGGGCCGCCTATCAGGACTCCGGCACGTTCGGCGCGGGCGGCGGCCGCGTCTTCTACTCCACTCCGGTGCTGTTCGGCCAGTTCGCCGACGGCGGTGGCGAGTGAGGCGCCGGAGCGGGCGGAGCGCCTGGCCATACGTGCCAGCGACTCGACCTCCTCGGCCCCCGGTTGGTCTGCGCCGTCGCGGGCCACCTGGTCCCAAGCGGTTGCCGCGTCCGCACCGAGTGCCAGCAGCTCGGCTGCCTTGCCCAACGCCGCGCCGAGAGCTGGCGGCGCGCTGGGTGCCACCGCACGGGCTGCGGATGCCATCGGCAGCCCAGCTCGCAGGCAGGCGGCCACCAGGTCGAATACCGAGGCTACGGCCAGCGGATCGCTGTTGGCACCGCGCGAAGATGCCGAGGCGACCGGCTGCGGGCCAACCACTCGTAGTGCCCGCAATCGCCGATTCACCGCAACTCGTCCAGGCGACACGACCAATGCCATCGCGAGCAAAAGCACTGGAGCACTGGTGATTTCAGTCATTCGCAACTCCTTCACATGGGTGCGTCCAGGAGATTTTTTTCACGCGAATACCTTTCGCGTGATCGCGTCGGTCCACAGCAAGCCGATGCACGCCAGTGCTGCGCCGAGTGGCAGCAGCACTGTCCCGGCGCCCGGGCTCAGCAGTACGTGCAGTGGCGCGGCACCCATCAATTGGCCGAGGCCGATACCCAAGACCGGCAGGCCCGCCAGGACCGCCGCAGTGGCGCGCGCACCGGCCAGTGCGGCAGTGGTGCGCGTGCGGAAGCGAATGCGCCCCAATAGGTCCATGCGAGCGGCCGCGAGTAGCTCCGCAAGGGCGAGACCGTGATGCTCGGCGACCTGCCAAGCGTCGGCAATCCTGGCGAGTTCGGCGGCGACGATGGAATCGGGATCGCGCAACCCATCCGCGCCGGAGCCGCCGAGCCTGCTGCGCGCCGCGCTCACCGCGAAGGCACGTGCGGCCTCCCCGCGCGACTCCTGCGCGGCAACCTCCGCCGCCGCACTCGGATGCGCACCTACCCGCAACTCCCCGATTACGGCCCCGAGCGCGTCCAACAGATAGGCGCACTCCGCACTGCGCCGCCGCTCCCACCTCGCCCGCCGCACCCGAAAACCGACGGTTCCCCCGACCAACACCGCCGCAACCAACGGCCCGACACCAACGGCCGATGCCCCCACGATGACAACCCCGAACGCCACTCCAAACGCACTGCCCCGCCAAAGCTTTCGAGCATCGCCTGACGCCGTGAACAGTCTGACGAACCGGCGCCGCGAACTCGGCGGCGGCACCAGTAAAACCCCGATCGCCAGACACACCAGTCCCGCGATCATCGACCCAGCCGTTCGCTGGCCAGCCCTCGCGACCGCGCCATCCGACTAGCAATTCCCGAGTGCATCGCCGCCGTCATCATCGGTCGAGCCGCCCGCGAAACAGGCACGGCGTCAGTGCGGTTGAAGCTGAGCGCATGCTCGACAACGAAGCCCTCCACGCTGAACGCGCCCAGCGCGCCATCGCCGCATTCATCGGTCGAGTCGTTCGGAGAGGAGACGGGTGAGGGCGGAGGAGGCTGGGGTGGGGGCTCGGTCGGCGTGCCAGGCGGCGGTTATGGTGACGCGGCCTTGGCGGTCGCGCTCTACGATGCCGATTTCGCGGAGGCCGCGGGAGCCGTCGGCTCGGCGGTGGACGTGCAGGACGACTTGGACGGCGGCGGCGAGTTGGCTGTGGAGGGCGGCTCGGTCCATACCGCCCAGTGCGGCAAGGGCTTCCAGGCGGGCGGGCACCTCACGGGGTGAGTTCGCGTGGACCGTGCCCGCGCCGCCGTCGTGGCCGGTGTTGAGGGCGGTCAGCAGGTCGACTACCTCGGCACCGCGGACCTCGCCGACGACGATTCGGTCGGGACGCATGCGCAGGGCCTGCCGGACCAGGTCGCGGACGGTCACCGCGCCGACGCCCTCGACATTCGCGGTGCGCGCGACCAGGCGCACGACGTGCGGGTGCGGTGGCGCCAGTTCGGCGGCGTCTTCGACGCAGATGATGCGTTCGTCGGCGGCGACCTTGGCCAGTAGGCCGGACAGCAGCGTCGTCTTGCCCGCGCCGGTTCCGCCGACCACCAGGAAGGCGAGTCTGGCCCGAATGATCTGCTCCAGTAGGAGTTTCGCTTCGGCGGGTACCGCACCCGCCGCGGCGAGCGCGTCCAGTCCCTGTGTTGCCGGACGCAGCACGCGCAGCGATAGACAGGTGCCGCCGTGCGCCACCGGGGCCAAGACGGCGTGCAGCCGGACTCCGAACGAATCCCCCAGTGCCGCTTCCCTGCCGGACAATCTGCCATCCACCCACGGCTGCGCATCGTCGAGGCGCCGCCCGGCCGACAGCGCCAACCGCTGTGCCAGCCGACGCACCGCCGCCTCATCAGGAAAGACGACCGAGGTTCGTTCCAGCCCATGGCCCCGATCGATCCACACCGCATCCGGCGCGGTCACCAGGACATCGGCGACCCGCGGATCCTGCAGGAGCGGCTCCAACAACCCCGCCCCGGTCATCTCGGTCTGCAACAACCGCAATGCTCGCAGCAGATCGGTATCACCGAGCACGCCACCGGCCTCGGCCCGGATAGCCGCCGCGACCTGCGCCGGATCCGCATCCCCCGACGCCCCGGACAGCCGCTCCCGCACCCGGTCCAACAACTCCGACGTAACCAACGCACTCACCGCGAACCCCTCCCCACCGAACCGTCGGCAATGGTCTCCCCCGACATCCGGCACATCGCCCACAGACTCGGAATCACAGATCGCCCATCGCCGAACACTTCACCCGAGAGCGCAGACCGCCCTATGCCGAGCACCGCACCTGACAGCGCAGACCGCCCAAGAGCGAACACCGTCGGAACTGCATGCGCGGCGCTCCGATACCGCTGCAGCAGCATGTATTTCACCGGCCCCACGCGCCCCGGCACCGCGCGCCGCATTTCCATGCCCGCAGCGCTGAACCGATCCAACAACTGCTGCAGCAGCTCGTACTTCACCCGCCCACGCGCCCTAGCGCCACACACCAGAGTCCCGCATCCGCGGCGCAACGACTCGGACGTGACCGCACTCATCGCAGCCCCTGCCCAGCCGGTGCGCTGAGCACCCCGAGTACGGCATCCGCGGCATCGCGCAGCGGCCCGCGGCGCAGAGTGAGCCCGCCGCGTTCCAGGCGGGCGGCCAGTCCGGGTTGAGCTCGCACGGCGGCTAGTAGCGGAAGGTCGAGGACCTCGGCGACTTCCGGACCGCGGAGCCCGCCGGGGGCCGGGCCACGGACTACCAAGCCCTGGTTGGGATTTCGTCGACCGATGTGGGCGGCGACCGATTCGGCGGCGGCTACTGCGCGCAGGCGGGCGGGGACGACCAGGACGACGAGGTCGGCAGCGTCGAGTATTTGGTCGGCATGCGGGCCGCGTTCGCCCGAGATGTCGCATATCACCAAATCGCCTGCGGCACGGCCCGCTTCGATGACGGCGCGGATGGCGGCGGGACCGATCTCGGCGGGCAAGCGTCCGGCGCCGCCGCGGCCGCAGGACAGTACCGCCAGTCCCGGCGCGGCCGCGGGTAGTGCACTGTGCAGTGCGGCGGCGGAGACCCGACCGTCCTCGATCACCAGATCCGGCCAGCGGAGTCCGGCCCCTGTTTCGATGCCGAGCAGCAGGTCGAGGCCACCGCCGAGGGGTGCGCCGTCGACGAGCACGGTGTCGCGACGGAACCGCTCGGCGGCGGATCGCAGTCCGGTCGCCGCGGCCAATGTGGAGGCGCCCGCACCGCCGTTCGCACCCGCGATCGCGACGACGACACCGTCGCCCACGCGGTACTCGCCGTGCTCAGCAAACTTCTCGATAAGCCCGACCGCGGCACCCGGCAGCGCGATGACGCACTCGGCACCGACTGCCGCGGCCGCCTGCCAATCGGCCAGTCCGGGTTCCCCATCCGTCACCAACACGATGCCGATTCGCCGGAGATAACCGGCCCGCGCACAGCTCTCGGCCGCCACTGTGTCGAGGACCACCAGAGGCGCCGCAACCCACGTGTGCCGACCGACAGCTAGCGCACGCTCGTCGAGCTCGCGCTCGGCAGCCGCCGCGACCCGGCGTACCTCGTCGAGCAGCCGGGTGTCCTGGATGAGCACGAGCGCGGGTGGCGGCGTGAGTGCCGGAGCGGCTTCGAGATTCATGCAGGTCAGCCTGCTCGAAGACAAAGCCGGGCAGAAGACGCAATATGCCGAATGTGGATAACTCGGGGGGTGTGGATAAATCCGGAGGGCCGAATCCGGGAGAACCTCCCCCGAAATAGAGGACGGCCCCAGCCGGGGGGGGAGGAGGCTGGGGCCGTCGGGTTCAGCCCCGGGGGGTCGGGCTGAACGCGCCTGGACTATGTCCAGGTGCCAGCAATACTACACCCAAGCCCGGGCCACAACGCAAGTCTGTCGTCGGAGAACTTTATGGCCACCACCGGCCCGGCGTCTGCGGGGCAAACCCGCCGAACGAACCGGACGTGCGACCCGTCGGACACCGTCGCCTCGGCATGCATATTCTGAACGAGTGACGGCCGATGGCGACCAGACAGAGCTCGCGAACCAGACGGCACGGGACGTGACGGCAACGAAGCGACCGGGCGCCGGGGGCGAGCGCGTGGCCGCCTTCTTCGATCTCGACAAGACGGTGATCGCGAAATCGAGCACCTATGTGTTCAGTAAGCCCTTCTACGCACAGGGCCTGCTGAACCGGCGCGCGGTGCTGGAGAGCAGTTACGCCCACTTCCTGTTCATGCTGTCGGGCGCCGACCACGATCAGATGGAGCGCATGCGCGCCAATCTGACGAATATGGTCGCGGGCTGGGACGTCGAACAGGTGAAATCGATTGTGGCCGAGACACTTCACGAACTCGTCGACCCGCTGATCTACGCCGAGGCCGCGGATCTCATTGCCGACCACAAGATCCGGGGACACGATGTGGTGATCGTCTCGGCCTCGGGCGAGGAGATCGTCGGGCCGATCGCCGAGGTGCTCGGCGCCTCGCATACCGCGGCGACCCGGATGGTGGTCGAGGACGGCCGCTACACCGGCGAGGTCGAGTTCTACTGTTACGGTGCCGGTAAGGTGACCGCGATCGAAAAGCTCGCCGCCGCTGAGGGTTACGATCTCACGCGGTGTTATGCCTACTCCGATTCGGTGACCGATCTACCGATGCTGACCGCGGTGGGGCATCCGACCGCGGTGAATCCGGATCGCAATCTGCGTCGCGAAGCGGTGGCCAAGGGATGGCCGATCCTCACCTTCTCCAACCCGGTCTCGCTGTGGGCGCGTTTCCAGAGTCCGTCGTCGACCACCCTTGCCGCGACGGCGGCGGTGGGGCTGAGTGCGGTGCTGGCCGGGGCGATCAGCTACCGGCTGCTGCGCCGACGCCGCTGAGGCGTAGCTGCCCGGTTCGGCCCGCATCGGAGGGCTGTTCAGGGGCGCGGCGGACGGCTTGCCGACCTACCACAGAGGCCGCCGCGACCAGGGATTCAACCACGAAACGCCGGTAGACACACCGCTTATTGAATGTTTTCCGAAGCCTTGATGTGAGGGCAGTCACAGTGTAGAACTGTAACTACGGAAGGACGGAAGGCCAGAGCGGAGCCGGAAGAGAAGGCTCAGCTCCCCGACCCACCCTTCCCAGCACGGGCACCAGGCACCCACGCGGAGCGCGCCGCGACAAGGGCAGAAGCGTTGTGGGCCTGCGAGATCCGGGTTTTCGACGGCGAAGGCCTCGCACAGGTTGCGGGGATGAACCGGCGGAGTTCGGATAATCGCCGAGGCCGCAGAACACAACCCACCTAGCACGCTTGGTAACCGGGTATCCGTGCTAGCGGGCGGTGAGGTCGTCAACGACAACGCCGCCCGCTTTGATGTGTGTGGGTCCCTATCCGGATGCCGCGTCGGCGATCGATGTCGCCTCCCGCGCACCGTCTTCGAAGGCGCCGCAGCACAGGATCACCCAGCCGCCCACCGCATCCGGAGCACTCGAGCCGAATCCGGTCGCCGCATCCAGATACTGCTGACGCCGCCGCAACCAGAACACCTCCGGCACGCCGAGGCTGTGCGGGTCCAGCCCACTGGACGCGGCAACGAGTCGCGAGGCGGCCCGCGCCACGATGCCGTCGGCCGTACCGAACGGCCGCAATGTCAGTAGCTCGCCGTGCACGACCGCGGCGATGACCGGGGCCGGCGCCTTGGATCCGAGCACGGTCTGCGCCAGCAGGTCGAGCCGTTCGGCCACGCCGCCGTCAGAGCGCGGCCGCCCGAGTAGCGCCTCGTCGGTCACCAGGTCGGCGGCGGCCAGCAGGTGCAGCCGGGCCAGCGCCTGCAGCGGCGCACGCTGCCAGGTGCCGATCAGATTCCGCAGCGCTTCACCGTCGAGTGCCTGCCCAACCCGCAGCGAACCGGCCAGGATCGGATCCGCGACCCGGCCGTCGGCGGGCAGCTCGGTGCTGCCGCCCTCGATCGCGGCGGATGAGCGCGCGGCCCGCACCGCCGCCTCGGCGGCCGTGGTCGGCCAGCCCCGCCGGTTCGCCTTGTGCCGATGCACGGCGGCGAGCGCGTCACGCGCCTTATCGGCGGCTTCGCGCACACCTGGCAGATCGACGAGGGGCTGTAGCGGATCGGTCACTGTGCTGATTTTGCCGCGCCCGCACCGCGACCGATCCACTACCCCCTGGTCAGCCCGCCAGCAGGTCCCGTCCGGGAATGGCGTCGAGCAGGCGGCGGGTGTACTCCTCCCTGGGGTGCTGGAAGACCTCGTCGGTGGTGGCCGCTTCGACGATCCTGCCGGTCTGCATGACCAGGACGTCGTCGGCGATCTGCCGGACGACGGCCAAGTCATGGGTAATGAACAGATAGGACAGACCCAGCTCGGCTTGTAAGTCGTTGAGCAGCTTGAGGATTTGCGCCTGGACCAGGACGTCGAGCGCGGAAACCGCTTCGTCGCACACCACGACCTCCGGGGAGAGCGCTAGCGCACGGGCCACCGCGACGCGCTGACGTTGGCCGCCGGAGAGTTCGTTGGGGTAGCGGCGCATTACCGAAGACGGCAGCGATACCTTGTCCAACAGGTCGCGCACTGTCGCCTCACGTTCCTTGGCGGTGCCGATCTTATGCGTGCGCAGCGGTTCTTCGATGGTGCGGTAGATCGAGTACATCGGATCGAGCGAACCGTAAGGGTCCTGGAAAATGGGTTGCACCCGACGGCGAAAAGCGAACGCGCCCTTGCGATCCAGCTTCGCCACTTCGCGGCCGTCGAAGGTCACCGAGCCCGAGGTCGGTTCGAGCAGGCCCAGAACCATCTGTGCCACAGTGGATTTCCCCGAGCCGGACTCGCCGACGATGGCGGTGGTCGTGCCGCGCTTCAACCGGAACGACACATCGTCGACCGCGACGAAATCCGTGGACTTCCACGGTGTACTACCCCGAATCTTGAACGCCTTGGTCAGATTCTGCGCGACCACCACGTCATCGGAGAGCGCGGCGATGTCGCTATCGCCCGCCGCGACCTCCTCGGCGACCTGTACCGCCTGCTCGCGCACCGCTATCCGCTCCCGCACCGAGGACAACCGCTGCGAGGCGAGCGAGGGAGCCGAATTCACCAGCTTCTTGGTGTACAGATGCTGCGGTTCGCGCAGAATCTGCAGTGCCGGACCGGATTCCACCACCCTGCCGCGATACATCACCACCAAGTGCTCCGCACGTTCGGCGGCCAAGCCGAGGTCGTGGGTGATGAGCAGAACCGCGGTACCGAGTTCGCTGGTGAGTTCGTCGAGGTGGTCGAGGATCTGCCGCTGCACCGTCACGTCGAGGGCCGAGGTCGGCTCGTCGGCGATCAGCAGTTTGGGGCGGCAGGCCAACCCGATGGCGATGAGCGCGCGCTGACGCATACCGCCGGAGAATTCGTGCGGATACTGGTTCACCCGGCGCGCCGCATCGGACATACCGGCTTCCTCGAGCAGTTCGACAGCGCGCTGTTCGGCTGCCTTGCCTTTGGCAATACCATTGGCCTCCAACGTCTCTCGGATCTGGAATCCGATCTTCCACACCGGATTCAGATTCGACATCGGATCCTGCGGCACCAATCCGATACCGCTGCCGCGGACCGCGACGACCTCCTTCTTCGACGCCTTCGCCAGATCCTTGCCGTCGAATCTGATCGAGCCCGAGGTGACCTGCCCGGTGCCGGGCAGCAGGTCGATAACGCTGTGCGCGGTTGTGGACTTCCCGGATCCGGATTCGCCGACGATGGCGACGGTCTGTCCCGGATACACCGTCAGGCTGACATCGCGCACCGCCGGAACCTTCTTGCCCTCGGCGGAGAAGCAGACGTTGAGATCCTCGATCTCGAGCAATGGTTCATCGGACATCGCCGCGGTCACCTCTTCCTCGACTTCGGATCGAGCGCGTCCCGCAGCGCGTCGCCGAGCAGGATGAAGCTCAGCACGGTCAGCGCCAAAGCCGTTGCGGGATAGAACAAAATCGGCGAGCCGCCGCGAAGTTCGTGCTGGTTGGTATTGATATCCGAGCCCCAGGACACGATCGTCCGTGGCAGGCCGACACCGAGGTAGGACAGTGTCGCCTCGGTGACGATGAATGCGCCGAGCCAGATGGTGGTGACCACGATCAGCGGTCCGGCCGCATTCGGCAGCACATGACGCAGCAGCGTGCGTATTCGGGATACCCCCAATGCCTTTGCCGCCGTGACATATTCACTGTTCTTCGCCTCGATGACCGCACTGCGCGCGATACGTGCCGCCTGGGGCCAGGTGAAGGCGGCAAGAATCAGGATGACGGTCCAGATCGTGCGTGAATCGAGCAGCTGCATGATGACGATCGCGGCCAGCATCAGCGGAATCGCGTAGAAGATCTCCGCGATGCGCGACACCACCGAATCGAGCAGCCCGCCGTAGAAGCCCGCGAGGGCCCCGAGCGTACCGCCGACGAGCAGGAATACCGTGGTGGCGCCCAACCCGGCCATTACGGAGGCGCGTGCACCGTAAACCGTTCGGGTGTAGACATCGCAGCCCTGTTTATCGAAACCGAAGGGGTGTCCGGGCCCGCGCGGATCCATGCTGAAATCGCCGTTGCAGTAACGCGGATCCTGATCGGAGAACAGGCCGGGCCACAGCACCACGATGGCGATGAACACGATCATCACCGCGGCCACGATGAAGATCGGATTGCGACGCAATTGCCGCCACGCGTCCTGCCAGATGCTGGTCGGCGAACCGGTATCGACGACCTGATCGGTGGCGAGCACCTCGACTTCATCGGGCGGCGCGACGAAATGTCGTTGCCGGTCCCGAGCTTTCTTCTCCAGCTCAGGCATATCGGATCCTCGGGTCGAGCGCGGCATAGAGCAGATCGATGATCAGATTCGAGATCAGGAAGATCACGATGAGCACGGTCACGAACGAGACCACCGTCGGCGGCTCACCGCGGGTAATGGCCTGGTACAACGTGCCACCTACACCCGGAATATTGAAGATGCCCTCGGTGACGACCGCGCCGCCGATCAATGCACCGAGATCGGCGCCGAGGAAGGTGATCACCGGAATCATCGAATTACGCAGAATGTGCACGGTGACCACGCGTGGGCGACTGAGCCCCTTCGCGGTCGCGGTGCGCACGTAATCGGCGGACATGTTCTCCGCCACCGAGTTTCGGGTCAGCCGCAGCACGTAGGCGAACGACAGTGAACCGAGTACGAATGCGGGCACGAGCAATTCACCGACACTCGCCTTACCGGTGACGGTCACCGGGGCGATACCCCACTTCACACCCAGTACGAACTGGGCGAGGAACCCGATCACGAAGATCGGCACCGCGATGATGATCAGGCTGACCACCAGCAGTGTCGAGTCGAACAGTTTGCCTTTGCGCAGTCCGGCGATCAGACCGAAGACGACACCGAAGATGCCCTCGATGAGCACGGCCATGAATGCCAATTTGATGGTGATCGGGAATGCGCGGGCGAGTTCGTCGCGGACCGGGCGGCCGGAAAAGGCCGTCCCGAAGTCGAGGGTGAAAATGCCCTTCAGATACAGCAGATACTGCACGATGAACGGACGATCCAGGTGATAGCGCGCACGCAGCTGGGCCTCGACGGCAGGCGTCATCGGCTTGTCCCCGGCCAGCGCGTGGATCGGATCGCCCGGAACTAAGAAGACCAGTGCATAGATGAGCAGCGTCGCCCCGAGGAAGACGGGGATCATTTGGAGCAGACGCCGCACGACATACCAGGCCATTTCGTCTCCTGGGTGAGCGGTGCGGCCGTGCCCGTCGGAACCGGCACGGCCGCGCCGGGCGGCTACTTCTCGATGTTTTCGAAGTCGAACAGACCGTTCCAGGCCAGGTCGGCGTGCTTCACCTTGTCCGAACGTCCCGCCGCGGCAAGGTAATCGAGCACCGGGATATCGGCCATATCCTTGATCAGCAACGCCTGTGCCTGCGCCACGATCTTGTACGACTCGTCCAGCGTCGGCGCGGCCTGTGCGGCGTCGAGCAGGTGGTCGAATTCGGGGCTCTTGTAGTCGACGTTATTGGTCTCGGAGTAGCTGTAGTACTGCGAGGTGAGGAACTGCAGCATGGTCGGGTAGTCGCCCTGCCAGCCGTAGCGGAACGCCTTGCCGATCGTCTTCTGGTTCACCAGATCTCGGATGTTCTTGAACGTCGGATACGGTGCGCCGACGGCATCGATACCGAGGGTGTTCTTGATGCTGTTGGCCACGGCCTCGATCCACGCCTGGTGGCCGCCGTCGGAGTTGTAGGCGATCTCGTAACGACCCGACCACGGCGAAATGGCATCGGCCTGCGCCCAAATCTTCTTGGCCTCTTCGGGGTTGTACTTCAACACCTCCGAGCCGGGCAGGTTGCCGTTGAATCCGGGCAGGGTGCTCGAAGTGAAGTCGCGCGCCGGAATCTTGGTGCCGTTGAAGATGGTGTCGCAGATCTGCTGCCGGTTGATCGCCATCGAGATCGCCCGGCGGCGCAGCAGTCCTTCCTCGCCGCCGAAATGCGGAACATTGGCTTGGACGCCGATGTGCTGGTTCTGCGCGGAGGGGTCCAGGATCGCGCGATCGCCGAGGTCCTTCTTGTACGACGTCAGCGCGCTGTCCGGAATCGTGTCGAGGGTATCGAGATTGCCCGCCTGCAGATCGGAGTAGGCGGTATCGAACGACTGGTACATGACGAACCGCAGACCCTTGTTCTTGGGCGCGCGTCCGCCCTTGTAGTCCGGGTTGGGCACCAGGTCGATCTTGACGTTGTGCTCCCAGGTCTGGAACTTGTACGGGCCGTTGCCGATCGGGTTCTCGCCGAAGGCCTTCATATCCTTGAACGCCGCATCGGGCAGCGGATAGAACGGCGCGTAGCCGAGTTCGGTCTCGAAGTCGATCGATGGCGACTTCAGCTCGACGGTGAAGGTTCGGTCGTCGACCACCTTCAGCCCCGACATCGTTTGTGCCGTGGGCTTTTCGGCCGACACCTCATCGAATCCGACGATCGGAGTGAACACGTAGCTCTGCAACTGACCATTGGTGCCGAGCGCGCCGTAGTTCCAGGCGTCGACGAACGACTTCGCGGTCACCGTGGTGCCGTCGGTGAACTTCCAGTCCGGCTTGATGGTGATCGTGTAGGTCTTGCGGTCGGTCGTCTTGATGGACTCGGCCATCTCGTCGTGCGCAACGCCCTTGCCGTCGTAGTACTTCAGACCGGCGAACAACCGGTCCACGACGCGACCGCCCATATTCTCGTTGGTGTTGGTCGGCACCAACGGATTCTGCGGCTCACCACCGTTCGTGGTGACGATGTCGGCGTCGGCACTATCGCTCGACGAACATGCGGACAGTCCCAGGCTTGTGGCCAGCAGGACTGCCGCGATCAACGCTGTAGCTCTGTTGAATCTCAACGCGTTCTCCCGATTTCGAGACAGGCAAAGGGGATCGGAGACGACGCATGGGTATCTGCCCGGACTCGATCCGCCTTGGAATGCCTGGGACGTTAGCTATTCGAAGCAGCCTTGTCACCGGATTGACAGAGGTTCGTTCCACTTGTTACCAATCCGGCAACATCGTCGTAACGCGCTAAACATTAATGAGAAAACAGGCATCCGCCGGAACTATGCCTCCGTTGGGGCTTCCGGTATCCGGAGCTGGTTGGTCTATGACGATAGCTACCGAAGGCCCGGTTTGTCAGCGGATCGCGCAGGATACCCGCCGCGCTGACGCGATGGAAACCCATTGGACACAGCAGGCGCGGGCTGGATCACAGTTGGTTACTGTCGAAATCGACTGCGACTGCCAGCACACGGGGCCACGTGAGGAAGAGACGAGATGACCGAAACCACCGACCACCGGGACTCGTACCCGCCGACCGCGGAATTCGCCGCGGCGGCGAATGCCGACGCGTCGTTGTACCAGCGGGCCGCGGCGGATCGCGACGCGTTCTGGGCCGAGCAGGCCGAGCGGCTGCACTGGGAGCAGCCGTGGACACAGGTGCTCGACTGGAGTGACGCGCCCGTCGCGAAGTGGTTCGTCGACGGCAAGCTCAATGTCGCCTACAACTGCGTGGACCGCCATGTGCTCGACGGGCACGGCGATCAGGTCGCCATCCATTGGGAGGGCGAACCCGGCGACTCCCGCGACATCACCTACGCCGAACTCCTCGCCGAAGTTTCCCGCGCCGCAAACTATTTGACCGAACTCGGGCTCGAAGCGGGCGATCGGGTCGCCATCTATATGCCGATGGTTCCCGAGGCCATCGTGTCGATGCTCGCCTGCGCCCGACTGGGACTGACGCATTCGGTGGTCTTCGCGGGCTTCTCCCCCACCGCATTACGCCAGCGCGTCGATGACGCGAGCGCACGGTTGATCATCACCACCGACGGGCAGTGGCGACGAGGTAAGGCGGCACCCCTCAAGGAGGCCGTTGACGACGCGCTCTACGCCAACGGCGATGTGCCGCCCCGCCCGAGCGGTCAGGGCCCGGAGGAGGCAGCTGGCGTAACCACGGAGGGCCCCCGCTCGGGCGAAAGTGGACACAGCGTCGAACACGTGTTGGTGGTGCGCCGCACCGATATCGAGGTGCCGTGGACCGAGGGTCGCGATCTGTGGTGGCACGAGACCGTCGCGCAAGCCTCCCCCGAACACGAGGCGCAGGCGTTCGACGCCGAACATCGGCTGTTCATCCTCTACACCTCCGGCACCACCGGTAAGCCCAAGGGCATCCTGCACACCAGCGGCGGATACCTCACCCAGGCGTCCTACACCCACCACAATGTCTTCGACCACAGGGCCGGAAGCGACATCTACTGGTGCACCGCCGATATCGGCTGGGTCACCGGGCACACCTACATCGTCTACGGACCGCTGTCGAACCGAACCACCCAGGTCGTCTACGAGGGAACGCCGAACTTCCCGGATGAGCACCGGCATTGGAATATCATCGAAAAGTACGGTGTCACAATCTATTACACGGCACCGACGCTGGTGCGTACATTCATGAAATGGGGCAGGGAGATTCCGGCCGCCCACGATCTGTCCAGCATTCGGGTGCTCGGCAGCGTCGGCGAACCGATCAACCCGGAGGCCTGGCGCTGGTACCGCGAGGTGATCGGCGCGAACACCGCGCCCATCGTGGACACCTGGTGGCAGACCGAGACCGGGTCGATCATGATTTCCCCGCTGCCCGGCGTCACCGCCGCCAAGCCCGGCGCGGCGATGACACCGCTGCCCGGTATTTCGGCGAAGGTCGTCGACGAGGAGGGCAAGGCGGTCGAGCTCGGCGAGACCGAGGCCAACGGCTATCTGGTGCTCGATCAGCCGTGGCCGTCGATGCTGCGCGGCATCTGGGGCGATATGGACCGCTACCGGGCCACCTATTGGGAACGCTATGCCGAACAGGGCTGGTACTTCGCCGGTGACGGCGCCAAGCTCGATGCCGACGGCGACCTGTGGGTGCTCGGCCGGGTCGACGATGTGATGAATGTGTCGGGGCACCGCATCTCCACCGCCGAAGTCGAATCCGCGCTGGTCGGGCACTCCGGGGTGGCCGAGGCCGCCGTGGTCGGCGCCACCGATGCGACCACCGGACAGGGCATCGTCGCCTTCGTGATCCTGACCGCCGAGGCCAAGGACACCGGCGACGCGCTGATCGACGAACTGAAGGCGGAGGTGTCGCGGGAGATCAGCCCGATCGCCCGGCCGCGCGAGATCCACGTGGTGCCCGAACTGCCCAAGACCCGCAGCGGCAAGATCATGCGGCGACTGCTGCGCGACGTCGCGGAGGGCCGCGAATTGGGCGATACCTCGACGCTGGTCGATCCGAATGTTTTCGAGGCGATTCGGGCCAGTCGCGCCTGAATCGGCATATCGCGTACGGCCGGTGACGGAATTCGTCACCGGCCGTACCCGTTAGAATTGCGTAAGGTGTGCCGGGAAGCCTGGTCGGCATGCGGTCGTGTACCTGAAAGCCGGATCGGTGGGATTGCGCGTCCGCGGTCCAGTCCACCCCGGCGGAAGGTTTCCCGTGATCACCCAAGTGCGCTCGGAGCTGACGCGCTACCTGCGCACCGAAACGGTTGGTGGCGCAATACTTCTGATCGCGGCTGCTGTCGCGTTGCTGTGGGTGAACTCGCCGTGCGGGGCGAGCTACTTCACCGTCACCGAGTACACCTTGCCGATCAAGGCACTGCATCTGGATCTGACCGTCGCGGACTGGACCAAGGACGGTCTGCTGACCGTCTTCTTCTTCGTCGCCGGACTGGAGCTCAAACGCGAACTAGTGGTCGGCGAGCTCGCCGACCCCAAGCGGGCCGCGCTGCCGATCATCGCTGCGGTCGGCGGCGTGGTCACCCCGGCGCTGATCGCGTTCGCGGTCGGATTCGGCGTCGACGGCATGGACCGGGGCTGGGCGATTCCGGTGGCGACCGATATCGCGTTCGCACTGGCCGTGCTGGCCATGACCGGCTCCCGGATCCCGGCCAGCGCCAGAGTCTTCCTACTGAGCCTCGCGGTGGTCGACGATCTGCTCGCCATCATCCTGATCGCGGTGCTGTTCACCACGACGCTGTCGGCGCTGTGGCTGCTGGCCGCGGCGGCCTGTTTCGCGGGGTGGGCGCTGGCCCAGCACAAGCGGATCTCGACACCGCTGCTGTATGTGCCGCTCGCGCTGGTCTCCTGGTACGCGCTGCACGAGGCGGGCATCCATCCGACCCTGGCCGGTGTCGCGCTAGGCCTGCTCACCAGGGTGCGCAAGGACCCTGGTGAGACCGAAGCCCCCGCAACGCGGCTCGAGCATATGATCCAGCCGATCTCGGCCGGACTCTGCGTGCCGCTGTTCGCCTTGTTCGCCTCCGGAGTTCGGTTGGACGGCAAGGTTTTCCAGCAGCTGTTCAGCGACCGGCTGGCACTGGCGATAATTCTCGGATTACTGCTCGGCAAGACCCTCGGCATCTTCGGAATCAGCTGGGTGGCAATCCGATTAGGCATTGCCGAGCGTCCGGCCCACCTCGGCTACCGAGACATGTTCGCCCTCTCGGTGCTCGGCGCGATCGGCTTCACCGTTAGCCTTCTGGTGGCAGAACTCGCGCTGACGCACGTCGGTGACGGCTCGGCCGTCGAATTGGCCAAAGCCGCGGTATTGGTGACGTCAATGGCGGCGTCGCTCGCGGGTTCGGCGCTACTGTTGCGGCGTGGGCGTGTCCACCAGGCGCGGCGGGACGCGCGTGCGATAGAACGAGAGACCGAGGCGGAAGCAGTGCCGGGACAGGGAGAAGGGTCGACCAAGTGAGTTTCGCAAACGGCGGTAACGGGGATGAGTCGCGTCGCGGCCGCACTGTCACCTCGATTCCCCTCTCGGACGCCAACCCGGTCGGGTCGAGGAGCTTCGGCACACTGGTCCGCGATGCCACCGAGCAGATGTCGACGCTGGTGCGCGCCGAGGTCGAGTTGGCCAAGGCGGAGGTGACCGGGGAGATCAAGAAGGGGCTGCAGGGCAGCGTCTACTTCATCCTCGCGCTGACCGTGCTGCTGTTCAGCACCTTCTTCTTTTTCTTCTTCCTCGGCGAGCTGCTCGATGTCTGGCTGGCGCGCTGGGCGGCGTTCCTTATCGTGTTCCTGCTGATGATCGTCGCGACGGCGGTACTCGCCCTGCTCGGCTATCTGCGGGTCAAGAAGCTGCGGGCGCCGGAGAAGACGATCGATTCGCTCAAGCAGGCGCGCACGGTGCTGCCGAGCGGATTCGGCTCGCACGAGGAGCACCTCGCGCTCGCGGAGCCGACGCTCGAGCAGCCGTCGAAGTAGCGGCCGGGCGGCGCGGCAGCGTCGACTAGGCGGTGAGCCGGACCCCTACTAGGCTCGGTCGGCGTGTCGTCGAACTCATTTCCCGATCCGTCCAGCGTCCGCTACGACGGTCCGTGGACGCATCGGGACGTGCACGCGAACGGCATCCGCTTCCATGTCGTCGAGGCCGCGCCGGAGCGCACGGACGCACCTCTGGTCGTCCTGCTACACGGATTCGCCGACCTCTGGTGGTCCTGGCGGCATCAACTGACCGGACTCGCCGAACTCGGCTACCGCGCGGTCGCGGTGGATCTGCGCGGCTACGGCGACAGCGATAAACCGCCGCGCGGCTATGACGGTTGGACGCTCGCCGGTGATATCGCCGGACTCATTCGAGCGATGGGTTATTCCGAGGCCACACTCGTCGGACATGCCGACGGCGGACTGGTGTGTTGGACGACCGCGGTGCTGCATCCACGGCTGGTGCGCTCGATCGCACTGGTGAGCTCCCCGCATCCGGCCGCCCTCAAGAGCGCGGTGCTGCGGGATCGGCGGCAGCGGCGCACCTGGCTGCCGAATTTCCTGCGCTATCAGCTGCCGCGCTACGGCGAACACCTGCTGACCACCGGCAACGGTTTCGAGGTCGAGCGGCTGCTGCGGCAGCGCGTGAGCCGAACCTGGTCGGGCACCGGGGAATTCATCGAGACGGCCGATCGGATGCGCTCGGCCATCCAGATTCCGGGTGCGGCGCACTGTGCGCTGGAATATCAGCGCTGGGCCTTCCGCAGTCAATGGCGACCGGACGGTCGGCGGTTCATGGCCACCATGCGGGTGCCGATCCATATTCCGGTGCTCGCCATGCGCGGTGAACTCGACAGCTACATCCTGCCCGCGACCTTCCAGCGCGGCCGCCGGTTGTCACCACAGCGGCGCCAGGTCGTGATTCCGGGCGCGGGTCACTTTGCGCACCAAGAGAACCCGGACGCCGTCACGACAGAGTTGGCCAAACTGCTCACGTAAACGAGCGGCAACAGCTCGATCGGTGATATTAAGCGAACAGGCTCCCGATTCCGGCTCTCTGTCTGGATCGGCATTGGCCCGGTGCTGATACCGCACCGGGCCAAGCATCAACTACGAACCCTCGTCACGAAGCACCGCGGAGTCGGATCGATGGAACAGCCGACAACCGAGCGGAGGCGGTCAGTAGTCGAAGTAAATCCTCGTCACGATCTCGTCATTGAGGTTGAAGCTTTGGCCTTCACCGAAATCGTGGCGACCCGACTGCTCGGTTTCAAACCAACCTTTGTGTTTCACGGTTTCGATGTAGTAAGCGGGCAGACGTTCCGGAAAGTTCATCGACGTACGGCCTCCGTAGAAGCACTCGAGTGAAAGACCTTCCGAGGTCCGGCCGTGGTAATAGACGCAGAGTCGGTCCGCGTATGGGTCGTCCGCTGCCGCAGTTCCGATGGCAAGCGCCCCCAGACCGATCGACATGGTGACTGCTGCGGCCGCCGCCACCCAAGTTCGCCGAAGCTTACTCAACATGATTCATTCCTCCAGTGATACCCCCGGAGGACCAGCACTGCACCGTAAGTTGGTGGCAGCCTTTAGGATTCACTACCGCAGGGTCCCCCGGCGCCCTGCTTCGTACACAGTAGCAGTGAATCGCGTATGTCGGCCTACCATCCGAACCCACCGGCTGAGCGAGCTGGCACAACCAGTTGAACCCACTTATCATCAGGCGGCCGAGACGCCGTACCTGCCCGATCAGCTGAGCACGCAGGCTCCTGTCTCAACCGACGTCCTCGATGCCGGGGCTGCGTCGAGCTGGGAGCGGACTTCGGAGAGGGTCAGTACATAGCCGGTGTCGTCGTCGGTGACGGCAGCACCGAACACGATACCGAGCAGCCGCCCCTCGGTATCCACCAGCGGTCCACCGGAATTGCCTGCACGCACCTTGCCGCGGATTGTATAGACCTCTCGTTCTACTGTGCCGTTGCGATAGATGGTCGGCCCCGTCAGGTCGAGGACCTCTCGCACCCGTGCAATGCTCGCCGAATACAACCCTCCCCCAGGGTAACCAAGCACGATGGCACTGTCCCCAGATCGTGCGGGCGACGGAGCCTCGGAAATAGCCGGGGCGGTGAGCCCGGGAACGGCGAGCACCGCGACGTCTTTGGATGGATCGAACAGCACCACGGTGGCGTCCAATTGTCCGCCGCCAAAGTCCACCTTGATGGAGGTCGTCCCAGCAACCACGTGGGCGTTCGTGACGACACGCTCGGGTGCAGCCACGAAACCGGAACCCTCGAGCGCCCGCTGACAACTCGGGGCGACGCCGTGGATCCGCAGCACGCTCTGTTGCAGCGCGGCGGGGACCGGGCTACCGATCAGACCAGGATCGGGCGGTTCGACCGCCGCGATCGGCGCACGACCGAACGGTCCGATGACATCCGGCAACCCGGAAGTGTTGAGCAGCCTGGAGAATTCGTTCGGCAGCCGCCGCAGCCAATTCGGCGAGACATCGTTGACGTCGGCGAGCACCTTCGACCCATTGATGGCCGCGGCGATGGCGGGCTGGGACGAGGTGGCCAGCGGCAGCGCCAGCAGCCACGCGGTGACCAGCACCGCGACCGCCTGCAATACCGCGCCGACGACGCTGTCCACACTGCGGGTGAACGGATGTCGCATACCGCCGCGCGCGGCCCGGCCGAGCACCATGCCCGCGACCTCACCAACGATGACCAGCACCACGATCAACAGCACGCCGGTGAGCACCCGCGGTCTGCCCTCGTCGACGTGGATCAGGATGTGCGGCGCGATGAGAATGCCCGCGACCGCGCCGAGTACGACGCCGAGGAAGGCCAGCGCGGAAGCCACCGCGCCCTGGCGCCAACCGGAGGAGGCGGCAAGCAGCGCGAGCAGCACCACCGCGATATCGAGCCAAGCCGATGAACTCATAACGTCATCCCTACGGCCGCCAGCGCGGACTCTAGATCGCGGACATCGCTGTGGTCCCAGTCCCGTTCCCACCCAGCGGATTTGCAGATGCCCGCCAGAATGCCGCCGGTCAGTCCCCACACCAGCATTCCGTCCACCTGGAATGCCGGACTCTGATAGCCGAGGCTGCCGCGCACCATGAAGCGATTCGCCGGGTCCAGCAGATCGGCGAGGGGCACCCGCACGACGCGTTCGGTCTCGGTGTGGTTGACCACGCTGACCGCCCTCGGGGTGTGCCAGTAGGCGAGCACCGGGGTCACATCGAATCGCGACGGTGGCACGAACAGCTTCGGCAGTACGGCGAAGGGCTCGACGCCCTCGCGTGCCAGCCCGGTCTCCTCACAGGCCTCGCGCAGGGCGGTATCGATGGGTCCGGTGTCGCCGGGATCGACGGCACCGCCGGGAAAGGCGACCTGACCGCGGTGCTGGCGCATGGTGGACGCGCGCTGGGTCAGCAGCACATCGGCATTGGCGGGCAGCCCGCCCGGCGTCTCGGGATCGGCTTCGGGCGAACCGCTGAACAGCACGAGCACGGCCGCCTGCCGCGGTGTGGTGCTGACCGTCATGGCCCGGCGGACAGCACGCGCCAGGGACAATGTGTCGGTGGAATCGGTATTCGGGTCCGCCGCTCGGCGCAGCCACTTCGGGATGCTGTCCGGCATGGGGATCTCGGTCATGCCGCAACTCCCAAATTATTCGCGACCGTATCGGCGATATCGTCGACGCCGTTGAAGGCGCGCACCACCACCTCGGCGACCGAACCATCCGCGCGCAACAGCACCGTTACCGGCAGCACCGCGGGCGCACCGACCGCGGTACGCACCTTGGTGCGCGGGTCGAGGACGCCGGGCAACGTCACCTTCAAATCGGTCAGCAGCGCGAGCGCCCTCGCCTCATCCGGATCGCTGTGCACGGTCAGCACGGTAATCGCGTTTCCGGCCCGTCGCGCGTACTCCTGCACATCCGGCAACTCCTTGGCGCACGGTCCGCACCAGTACGCCCACAGGTTCAGCAATGCCGGTTTACCCGCGAGCGCGGCCGCCAGGTCGACCGATTTTCCGTCGGATAGGCAGGTCAGGCCGAGTCCGGCAAGCGGCCCGTGCCCCACAGCATCCGCCGCGGGCGCCGGACAATTCGCGAGTCCGGCGGCGGTGCGCGCCTCGACCGACGCGCTCGCCAGGGAATTTGCCGAATGGTCGCCGCTGGTCGCGGTGTCATCGTTTTCGCGGGGCCACAACGCGACCGCCAAGGCCACCACGGTGATCAACCCTGCCAGCGCCAAGCGCGCCGCGACAGGTATTCGTCTCACCGGCCCACCAGCTCGAGCAGATGCTCCGCCTCCGGACCCTTCACCAGCTTCGCCGCGATCTCCGGATCGGTCGGCCCGACCCCGAACGATGGACAGTCCTTGGCCAGCAGGCAGACACCGCATGCGGGCTTGCGGGAATGACAGACCCGACGCCCGTGGAAGATCACGCGATGGGACAGCATCGTCCATTCCTTGCGTTCGATCAGCTCGCCGATGGCGTGTTCGACCTTCACCGGATCTTCCTCGGTGGTCCACCCCCAGCGGCGCACCAGCCGACCGAAATGGGTGTCGACCGTGATGCCGGGTATCCCGAAGGCGTTGCCGAGGATGACGTTGGCGGTCTTGCGGCCGATGCCGGGCAACTGCACCAGTTCGTCGAGGGTGTGAGGCAATTCACCATCGAAGCGTTCGACCAGTGCCTGCCCGAGCCCGATCAGCGAACTGGTCTTGTTACGGAAGAACCCGGTGGGCCGGATGTATTCCTCCAGCTCCGCGCGGTTTGCCTCGGCGTAGGCGCGGGCGTCGGGATACCTGGCGAAGACCGCGGGTGTGGTCAGATTCACCCGCTCGTCTGTGCACTGCGCGGAAAGTATTGTCGCGACAGCCAATTCGAGCGGAGTTGTGAAGTCGAGCTCACAGTGCGCGTCCGGAAAGGCTACCGCGAGAGCGCGGTTCATCCGGCGGGCCCTTCGGGTACGGCCGAGCTGGGTTTCCGCTTGTCGCGCTCGGGATTTGCGCTTCGGCGCGGGGACCGCGGCGAGTTGCGCATCGGTCGCCTCGACGGCAGGCGCAGGCCCGCTCACGGCAGCAGTGGAGGGGGAGACACGCACGCGTCCACCATACGGAACCAGTCCACAACGGTGCCCTCCTAGATCTCTTGCCGTGTTCCATCTGAGACCTAGACCGTGTTTACTGCTCGTCATGCAAGGACTCGCTGTGGTGCTCTTCCCAGTGGTGCTGATGCTGTTTGCACTGGGCATGGAGCGGGTCGAGAATCGGCTCCGCAAACTTCTCGAACCCGACGAAGAGGTTCAGCAGTACCTGGACAAGGCAAGCAACGCCGAAGTGAAGGAGCTGACGAAGCTCGGACTGCCCGCCGCGGTGGCACGGATGCGCAAGCGCCGTTCCCGTGGCGAAGAGCTGGACGTCGCACGCGCCAGCTGAATCCCCTACCGACCGGTACCTGGCACGCCGCGCAATCCACTCGTTACGTGGTGTCTGTCACTACACTGCCGTAATGCCGCGTAGACTGCGCTGTTGGCCGATTCGCTTCGGTCCAGGACAGAGCCATTTCCCATAAGGAGCACATTCGTGGACGAGGCCCTCGCCAGAGCAGGCATCTTCCAAGGCGTAGAGCCCACCGCGGTGGCGGCCCTCGCCAAACAACTGCAGCCAGTGGATTTTCCGCGCGGCCATGTCATCTTCAACGAGGGCGAACCCGGCGATCGGTTGTACATCATCACCTCCGGAAAGGTGAAGATCGGACGCCGTTCCCCGGACGGCAGGGAAAACCTGCTGACCATCATGGGTCCGTCGGATATGTTCGGCGAGCTGTCGATCTTCGACCCGGGTCCACGCACCTCGACCGCTACCACCGTGACCGAGGTCCGTGCGGTCACCATGGACCGTGACGCACTCAAGTCCTGGATCGACCAGCGGCCCGAGATCGCCGAGCAACTGCTGCGTGTGTTGGCCCGCCGCCTGCGCCGCACCAACAACAACCTGGCCGACCTGATCTTCACCGACGTCCCCGGCCGGGTCGCCAAGGCGTTGCTGCAGCTCGCGCAGCGGTTCGGTACCCAGGAGGCCGGTGCGCTGCGGGTCACCCACGACCTCACCCAGGAAGAGATCGCGCAGCTGGTCGGCGCCTCCCGCGAAACCGTGAACAAGGCTCTGGCCGACTTCGCGCACCGCGGCTGGCTGCGGCTGGAGGGCAAGAGTGTGTTGATCTCCGACTCCGAGCGCCTGGCCCGCCGCGCACGCTGACGCTCGAACCCCATCGGCGACCGGAGAAACCGGCCGCCGACAAGACGCGCTGCGGCAGGTGGACGCCGTGGCATCCGAACCCGAAAGCACGCTGAGTTCAGCTCGAATGAACTCAGCGTGCTTCGGTGTTCTCGCCGCGCAGGTACTCCAACTGCGCCTGCACCGAACTGCGCGCGGCAGGCCAGAGCCGCTTGTCGACATCGGCGTAGACCTTGCGCACCACCGACATCGCGCCCGCGTTCGGCCCGAGTAGGCGTAACGCCTCGCGCACCTGATCGAGGCGCTCCTGCCGATGCGCGATGTAATACCGTGCGATCGGTTCCAGATCGGGATGATCCGGACCGTGCGCGGGCAGTAGGGTGCGGCCCGAACCCACCTCGACCAGCTTGTCAAGCGATGCCAGGTAATCGGCGAGAGCGCCGTCGGTGGAATCGAGCACTGTGGTGCCGAAGCCGAGGATGGTGTCACCGGTCAACACGGCATCGTCGAGGACGAAACTCACCGAATCCTTGGTATGGCCAGGGGTGTCCAGGACGGTGATCCGCAGTCCGGCGGCCTCGATCACCTCGCCGTCGACCAGCGGCGCATCGGAATCGCGGAGGAATTCGGCGGTCCTGGCCCGCACCGGCGTACCGGTCAGCTTCGCCAGTCGATCGATACCGCCGGTGTGATCATGATGCCGATGGGTGATCAGTGTGAGTGCGATATTGCCGTCGGTGACGCGGGCGATCGCCTCGCTGTGCGCCCTATCCTTCGGTCCCGGATCGATGACGACGTATTCCGATTGCCCCGGACCGCGCAGCAGCCAGGTATTGGTGCCCTCCAGCGTCATCTGGCCGGGATTGTCCGCGAGTACGACCGCCGCGGTCGGCGTGACCTGCCGCAGCTGGCCGTATGCGGGATGGGTGAGCGTCATCGAACCTGTCTAGCGCACTTCGGCGATCAGTTCGACTTCGACGGGGGTGTTGCGGGGCAGCTCGGCGACGCCGACCGCGGAGCGCGCGTGCACGCCCGCATCACCGAAGACCGCACCGAGCAATTCCGATGCGCCATTGATGACCTGCGGCTGATCGGTGAATCCCGGTGCGGAGGCGACGAATCCGACGACCTTGACAATGCGCACCACCGCATCGAGCCCGACCAGATCGTGCACCGCGGCGATCGCGTTCAACGCGCAGAACTTGGCCGCCTCCTTGGCCTGTTCGAGCGAGACCTCCGCGCCGACCTTGCCGGTCGCCGAGAGCTGCCCGTCCACGAACGGCAGCTGGCCCGAGGTGTAGACGAGCGAACCGGTGCGGATCGCCGGAATGTAGGCGGCGACCGGTGCAACGACCGGCGGCAGCGCCAGGCCGAGCTGGGCGAGGTTCTTCTCCCACTGGGTCATAGGTCCAGTCCCTTCGATTACTTGGGGCGCTTGAGGTAGGCGACATGCTGTTCACCGGTCGGACCGGGCAGCACGGTCACCAGTTCCCAGCCGTCGGCGCCCCATTGGTCGAGGATCTGCTTGGTCGCATGGGTCAGCAACGGAACGGTGGCGTACTCCCACACCTTCGAATCACTCATGCTGTTACTTTGGCAGCGCCTTCGGCACTGCGTGTTCGCGGCCCCCTGGTGTCTCGCGTCCGAGCCGTCGAGACTCGCGACTACGTCGCATGCGCTTCGACGACTCGGACGCGAGACGGGCCGCGAACGTCGCTCGTAAGACTCGCTCCGTTGGGGTCGATAGAGGGGCATCTCATCCTGCAGCCTTGAGATCTCACTGTCTGGGACGATTCGTCTGGAAAATGAGGCGCTGACCATATCGCTGGGACGCGGTGTCAGAACGAGTTATAGGCTCGCGATCGTGGGAGTACCAACAGCAGTGCCTATTTCGGCGGAGCCGGGGCTGGAAACGGGTTGGCCGGAGCGCGCGGATAGGGCCCGCCTGCACTATGTCTCCGGCAAGGGGGGAACCGGCAAGTCGACAGTGGCCGCCGCGCTGGCACTCGCGCTGGCCGCGGGCGGGCGGCGGGTGCTGTTGGTCGAGGTGGAGAGCAGACAATCCATTGCCCAGCTGTTCGATCTGCCGCCGCTGCCGCCCACCGAAACCAGAATCGCCACCGCGGACGGCGGCGGCGAAGTGGTCGCGCTCGCACTGGATATCGAGCACGCGTTTCTCGAATACCTGGATATGTTCTACAACTTGGGTTTCGCCGGGCGGGCGATGCGTCGGGTCGGCGCCATCGAATTCGTCACCACGATCGCACCCGGTCTGCGCGATGTCATCCTGACCGGCAAGATCAAGGAATGCGCGGTCCGGGTGGATAAGCTGGGCAAGCCCGTATTCGACGAAATCGTCGTCGACGCACCGCCGACCGGACGTATCGCCAGCTTCCTCGATGTCACCCAGGCCATGGTCGAGGTGGCCAAGGGCGGGCCGATCGCCTCGCAGGCCGAGGGCGTTTCGCGGCTGCTGCACTCCGATCAGACGATGATCCACCTGGTCACCCTGCTCGAGGCACTGCCGGTGCAGGAAACCGCCGACGCGGTCGCCGAACTCACCGCGAATGATCTGCGTATCGGCACCGTCATCGTGAATCGGGCGACCAAGGGTCAGTTGCCCGCCGACGTGCGAAATCGGGCGGCGCAGGGCGATATCGACCGCGACGCCATTCTCGCCGGACTCACCGCGGCCGGAATTTCCCTGTCGGACCAGGACTTCCAAGGCCTGATCACCGAAACCGTCGAACATTCCGCCACTTTGCGGGCGCAGGACGAAAGCGCCGCCGAACTCGCGAAAGTGGATGTATCGCGGATGTATCTGCCCGCGCTGGCCGACGGCATGGATCTCGGTGGCATCTATGAACTTGCCGAACATCTGAGCAAGCAGGGGGTCCGATGAGTAATCCGAATGTGGCCGCGCCACTAGACGTTTCGAGCATTATCGCCGACCGCACCGCGCGGGTGGTGGTCTGCTGCGGCTCCGGCGGCGTCGGCAAGACGACCACCGCGGCGGCCATCGCATTGCGCGCGGCCGAGCAGGGACGCAAGGTCGTGGTCCTCACCATCGACCCGGCACGGCGGCTGGCCCAGTCACTCGGGGTCGCCGATTTGGACAACTCCCCGCAGCGGGTCGCGCTCGGCCCGCAGGCCAAGGGCGAACTGCACGCGATGATGCTCAATATGCGGCGCACCTTCGACGATATGGTGCTCGAGCACACCAGTCCGGAAAAGGCGGAGCAGATTTTCGCCAACCCCTTCTATCAGACGGTCGCCTCCTCCTTCGGCGGTACGCAGGAGTACATGGCGATGGAGAAGCTCGGTCAATTGGCCGGGCGCAAGGAGTGGGACCTGATCGTGGTCGACACTCCGCCGTCCCGCAATGCCCTCGACTTCCTCGATGCGCCCAAGCGGCTCGGAAACTTCTTGAACGGCAGGATGATCCGGGTCATCATGGCTCCCGGTCGCGGCGTCACCCGATTGGTGACCGGCGCGATGAGCCTGGCCGTACGCGGTGTGTCGACCATCGTCGGCGGGCAGATGCTCAAGGACGCGTCGAATTTCCTACAGTCGCTGGAATCGCTGTTTGGTGGTTTCCAGGATCGCGCGGACCGCACCTACGCGATGTTGTCCAAGCCGGGCACGCACTTCCTGGTGGTCGCGGCCGCCGAACCGGATGCGCTGCGCGAGGCGTCGTTCTTCGTCGACCGGCTCTCCACCGAACGCATGCCGCTGGCCGGACTGGTCTTGAACCGGACGCACCCGGTGCTGAGTTCACTATCGGCCGATCACGCGCTGACCGCCGCCGATCAGCTGGCCGAATCCGACCCGCTGACCACCGAGGTACTGCGCATCCATGCCCAGCGGGTCGCCACCGCCAAGCGCGAACAGCATCTGCTGCACCGGTTCACCGGTGCGCATCCGCGGGTGCCGATCACCTCGGTGACCGCGCTGCCCTTCGAGGTCTCCGATCTGGAGGCGCTGCGTGCCGTCGGTGCCCAACTCACCGATGCGCACCTGGTCGAGGTGACCGCCTGAGCCGAAATCGCTGAGCGACTGTGTCATTCTGATGTCGGTTTGATATAGACCCATTAACGAAGCCGAGCCCGCAATCGCGGGCTCGGCTTCATTTCCACGGTTAGATTGCGATTTGATGTTGACGCTGGGCCTGGAAAAAGTCCGCCCAGGACGTCACCTCCGGATGCTGCTTGAGCAACGCACGACGCTGCCGTTCGGTCATTCCACCCCACACGCCGAATTCGACTCGATTGTCGAGCGCATCGGCCCCACACTGCATCAGCACCGGGCAGTGCCTGCAGATCGTCGCCGCCTTGCGCTGCGCCGCGCCGCGGACGAACAGTTGATCAGGGTCTACTTCCTTGCATCGGGCCTGGGCTACCCAGGCGATCCTTGCTTCGGCCTGCTCTACGTCCAATCGAGCGATGGGGGTTGTCATGTGCATTTGGTGTGCCCCTTTGCAGTCCGAACACCGGGTCAACGGCGCTCCAGAATCGCGTGTCAGTCTCGCAGCAACCCAAACCCCGCTGCGAACTGCACCACATTCCACTTTGAGTGTTAGCTCTATCACACTGGGTTCTCAATCTAGGTAAAGGTATGGCCTCTGCGCAAGACCGTCCCGAGACTTTTTGGTACGTCCGTCCCTGCAACCGTGATTCAGAACCGGGCGGTCGACTCGCCCTACGGCCCGCCCCTCCGCGACACGCCGGAATCCGTCCCGCGACACGCCCAATCGGGCAGGCTGCGTCTCGCTGACGCTCGGCTCCGCCCGCCCCGTGCGGCGCTGTGTCAATTGCCCCCTCGTTGCGCTCGCGCGAGAACTCCACGTTCCGCGCTACTCGCAAACACACCCGAGAGCGTCGAATCGGCACCCCGTACTCTTGGTTCGTGCCGATCACACATACGCTCGCGAGGCTGGCCGGCAGCTGCGCGCTGGCCGCCGTGCTCGTCGCCGGGTTGTTGTTCCCTCTCGCAGGTGGTTTCGGGTTCGTCTCCAACCGCGCCGCCGACGCCGTCGACAATGTGTCCGCGGAGTTGGTGGAGGGCACCGTCCCCGCCGTCTCGACCATGGTCGACGCGAACGGAACGCCAATCGCCTGGTTGTACGAGCAGCGACGCTTCGAGGTCCCCAGCGACAAGATCTCCAACGATATGAAGTTGGCGATCGTCTCCATCGAGGATCGGCGCTTCGCCGAGCACGCGGGTGTGGACTGGACGGGCACCATGCGCGCGTTCGTCACCAACACCAGCAGCGGCGAGGTTCAACAGGGTGCCTCCACCCTCGATCAGCAGTATGTGAAGAACTTCCAGCTCCTCGTCGTCGCCAAGACCGACGCCGAGCGCCGGGCCGCCATCGAGACCACGCCCGCGCGCAAACTGCGCGAGATCCGGATGGCGCTCACCCTGGACCGGGAGCTGACCAAGGACGAGATCCTCACCCGATACCTGAATCTCGTCCCGTTCGGTAATTCCTCCTATGGCATCCAGGATGCGGCGCAGACCTACTTCGGCATCGATGCCGCGAATCTGAATGTGCCGCAGTCGGCGATGCTCGCAGGCATGGTGCAGTCCAGCTCGAAGCTGAATCCCTACACCAATCCCGAGGGTGTGCTGCAACGGCGCAATACCGTGCTGGACACGCTGATCCAGAACATCCCCAGCCGCGCCGAGGAGTTCCGCAAGGCCAAGTCCGAACCGCTCGGCGTGCTCCCCGAGCCCAAAGGCCTGCCGCGCGGCTGCATCGCCGCCAACGATCGCGGCTTCTTCTGCGACTACGCGCTGCAGTACCTGGCCAACGCCGGTATCAGCCGCGAGCAGATCAATACCGGCGGCTACACGATCAAGACCACGCTCGATCCTGCTCTGCAGGATTCGGTGAAGCGCTCGGTCACCGAGGCCGCGAACCCGAATCTCGACGACATCGCGCAGGTGATGTCGGTGGTCGGACCGGGACAGGATTCGCATCCACTGCTGGCCATGGCCAGCAGCCGCACCTACGGCCTGAACCGCGCGGCCAATGAAACTGTGCAGCCGCAGCCGTATTCGATGGTCGGCGACGGTGCGGGCTCGATTTTCAAGATCTTCACCACGGCCGCGGCCATGGAAAAGGGCCTCGGCATCAACGCCCAACTCGATGTGCCCGGTCGATTCGAGGCGAAGGGCATGGGTAACGGTGGTGCGCGCGGCTGCCCGCCCGCGACCTACTGCGTGCAGAACGCGGGTAACTACAAGTCGCCGATGTCGGTGACCGAGGCGCTGGCGACCTCGCCGAATACCGCGTTCGTCAAGCTGATCCAGGCCGTCGGGGTCACCCCGACCGTCGATATGGCGGTGCGCCTCGGCATGCGCTCCTACACCGAGGCGGGCAGCTCGGGCCACGGCAACCAGAGCCTGGCGGACATGATCAAGGAGCAGAACCTCGGCTCGTTCACCCTCGGCCCGGTCGCGATCAACCCGCTCGAGCTGTCGAATGTGGCCGCCACCTTGGCTTCCGGCGGCCGTTGGTGCCCGCCCTCGCCGATCAAGGAGGTGATCGACCGCTCCGGTAAGACGGTGCCGCTCACCCAGCAGGCGTGCGAGCAGGTCGTCGATCCCGGGCTGGCGAACACCCTGGCCAATGCCATGGGTCAGGACGACATCAGCGGCACTGCGGCCGGCGCGGCGCGAGCGACCGGCTGGAACGCCCCGCTGTCGGCCAAGACCGGAACCACCGAGAGCCACCGCTCATCGGCGTTCCTCGGCTTCACCAACTCACTGGCGGCCGCGGCCTACGTCTACGGCGACAGCCCGACACCCGGTGAGATCTGCTCGTTCCCGCTGCGCGGCTGCGGCGACGGCAATCTCTTCGGTGGTAATGAACCCGCTCGCACCTGGTTCAACGCGGTCAAGCCGGTGCTCGGGAACTTCCCGCCACCCGCGCTGCCACCGCTGGACGACAAGTATGTGCGCGGGTCCAATCAGGCTCAGGTCCCCGATGTCGCGGGCATGACACAAGGTCAGGCGACGGCGGCGCTGGTGGCCGCGGGCTTCCAGGTCTCGCCGGTGAACGGCGTCGGTGCGCCGCCGAAGGGCACGGTGATGGGGACAGCGCCGAACGGGTCGGCGATTCCCGGCTCGGTGATCACCATCTATATCAGCGATGGGACCGAACGTGCGCCCGCACCGGCACCCGGACCGGCACCGGCGCCCGGGCTTCCGATTCCGGGCATTCCCGGCATACCGGGACTGCCGAGTATTCCCGGATTCCCAGTGCCGCGATAGCGTCTGGTGACAATACGAAAGCCGCCGACCCGGATCCCGGATCGGCGGCTTTCGTATATGTATGGCTACAGGCGCGCCTTCACGGCGGCCGAGATCCGGGAGCCGTCGGCCTTACCGGCGGCGATCGCGGTGGCGGCCTTCATGACCTGGCCCATCTGCCGCATGCCCGGCCGCTCGCCTAGTTCCTGGGCGACCTGCGCGATCGCGGTATCCGCGACATCGGCGACCTCGGCGTCGGTCAGCTGCGTCGGCAGATATTCATCGATGACGCGCGCCTCGGCGTGTTCGTTGGCGGCCAGGTCACCACGCCCGGCCTGGGTGTAGACCTCGGCCGACTCGTTGCGCTTCTTCGCCTCTTTCTGCAGTACCGCGATGACCTCGGCGTCGGAGAGCTCACGCGCCTGCGAGCCCGCGACCTCCGCGGTCTGGATGGCGGCGAGCAGCATCCTGAGGGTGGCGAGGCGCAGCGTGTCCTTGGCTTTCATGGCGGCGGTCATATCCGCGCGCAGCTGCGATTTGAGTTCCGACATGTGCCACACGGTAGCCGTTTCCCTGTTCCCGGCCCACTACATTCGGCGCTCGACCCGAATCCACCGTGCCAGCCGTAGCGACTGTTTGCCGGGTCGCTCGAAACGACCAGTCGACCGCTTGTGCGGAAACACACTCAGCGTTCCGCACCGGGGTCACCTATGCTGGGCAAATGCCCGTAATCTCGACCTCCGCCATCCGACGAACCGCGTTGGGAGCCGCCGGGGCCGCGGTGGCCGGTATCGGCTACGCCTCGCTGATCGAACGAAATGCCTTCGTACTGCGCGAGGCCACGATGCCCGTGCTACAGCCGGGCTCGTCGTCACTACGGGTGCTTCACATCAGCGATCTGCACATGATGCCTGGTCAGAAGCTCAAGCAGCAGTGGCTGCGTGAGCTGGATCGGCTGGAGCCGGACCTGGTGGTCAATACCGGCGACAATCTTTCGCACCAGAAGTCGGTGCCCGCGGTGGTGCAGGCCCTCGGCGGATTGCTTTCCCGCCCAGGCCTTTTCGTTTTCGGCAGCAATGACTATTTCGCGCCGGTGCCGAAGAATCCGGCGAAATACTTCAAGAAGGACCACCGCCGGGTGTACGGCGCGCCGCTGCCGTGGAAGGACCTGCGCGCGGCATTCACCGAGCGCGGCTGGCTCGATCTGACCCATGTCCGCCGTGATGTCGAGGTCGCGGGCATTCGCATCGCCAGCGCGGGCGTCGACGATCCGCACCTGCAGCGCGATCGGTACGACACCGTCGCCGGTGCGCCCAACCCGCTCGCCGTGCTGAGCATCGGCCTGACCCACTCCCCGGAGCCCCGGGTGCTGGACCGTTTCGCCGCGGACGGCTACGACCTGGTCATGGCCGGACATACCCACGGCGGCCAGCTGTGCCTGCCCGGATACGGTGCGCTGGTCACCAACTGCGGCATCGATCGCTCGCGGGTGAAGGGCTCGTCCAAGTGGGGCGCGCACACCCAGCTGCACGTCTCCGCGGGACTGGGCACCTCGCCGTGGGCGCCGTACCGGTTCTGCTGCCGCCCCGAGGCGACATTGCTGACGCTGGTCGCCGCACCGCCCAAGCGTCCCAATGCCGATAGCGGACAGGGCGTTTCACCCTCGGAAGCCATCGCACACTGAGTTCCGCTAAGGTCCTTTGCCGAGACTGACGTCAGGCAGGGGATAACGTGAGCGATCTCGACGACCGGCGCGAATCCGGTACGCCGTATCAGCAGCCTTATGGCGCAGAGCAATTCAGCCCTGTGCCGGGACAGCCCGGATCCGGGCAGTCCGATGCCACGCAGTCGGTGGCCGACGCGTCGCACGGCACATTCGGCGCGCCGGTCCAGCTCGATCCGGCCGTACTGTCGCCGTTCGGTCCCGATCCCACGGCCACACGGTGGCACGGCGGCGTCCCACCGGCGCCGCCGATGCCGTGGCAGCCCGAGCAGCAAACCGCAAGTGCGCCTGGTCAATTCGATCCGACCCTACAGTGGACGCCGCAGCCCGCTCCGGCATGGCAAGCGGCGCAATTCCAGCCCGCTGCAACACCATCCGGGCCGTATGGCGGGATGCAACCGCCCCAGGGCCCGGGCTCGAATGCCCTCTTCGGTGACCGATTCGCATCGGACTTGGCCGTCGCGTCGAGCGCGAACCGTCCGAGCCACGGGCGACGTGGCGCATGGATCGCCGCCGCGGTCGCGACGCTCGTGGTCGCGGGCGGTGCGACGGCGGCGATCGTCACGGCCAACCATGGATCGGATGACACCGCGGCACAGAATCCGGTTCCGTCGATGGTGAGTGCACTCACCTCAACGGGTTCGCATACGTCGACCCATCCGAGCACCACCAATCCTGCCCCCGTCAATAAGGAGCCCCCGGTCGTACCCGGTTACCAGGTTGTGGTGGCCTCGGACCTCGGAGCCGCCTATGACGTGCCCGCCGACTGGACGGTGGCTCCCGACGGCAAGGTCGGCGGTTTCGGCGAACCGCCCAATGCCGTCACCGGTAAGGGGCTGGCCACCGAGGGTAAGAGCTACTGCCCCGGCTCGACCCGCACCGTGGCCTTCCTGACCGGCTCCACCGACACCGATTCGGCAACCGCCGCAACCGAACTCGGCACTAGAACGGCCAAGATCGCCTACACCGACTCACCCGGTGGCACACCCGGCGCCGCCCAGCCGCTGCGCTCGCTCGACGGCTCCCAGCAGGGCATGTTCGTCGAGACCAAGGGCACCGCGACCAAGGTCAATCCGGGCTGTGCGACGGAGTATTCGATCTACACCTTCGCGACCCCAACCGATCACGGCAATTTCGTCATGGTGATCGCGGCCGACACCGGCGTCCCCAATGCCGTCGACGCGGCGACCGCGATGCGCATCTTCACCAGCATTCGACCCCATGGAGGCTGATTGACCTGCGGGTTTAACGTCTGGACCTGAGCTGTTGTAAGCTACTCCAGGTTCGCTTCACGGGGTGTGGCGCAGCTTGGTAGCGCGCTTCGTTCGGGACGAAGAGGTCGCAGGTTCAAATCCTGTCACCCCGACTCGTGGTTGAGACGAATGGTTCCGCCCCCGGCCCGCACAGGTCGGGGGCGGAGCTGTTTACGCTGGTCGGCTCGGCGGTCCGGGGTGGGCCACCACACCGCGCAGGCAATGACCGCTAGTAGCCCGCAGACCAGGGCGAGCAAGCCAACGATCACGAACGCATCCATCCATACCTCCCGAGACTTCTCGTAGGTGCACCCGGCGTCGCGACGGATCGGCACCGACCGGCGGCACGCGAGTGCCCGGCTGTCATCAGCCTGCTGGGACAATGTGTCCTGCGGTGGTGCGGCGATGTTGCCAAGTGTTGCTGTCTGCTCCCCCTCACTGTGCACCGCCGGTGCGAAATTCCGGAAGGCGGCGCGCCGGTGGAATGCGCGACGGTTCCGATATGTCCCCGGTCGTCCCATATGGGCGGTGAGCAGAGTCTTACCGCTTGCTAACGTGCGGTCATCTCGATGAAACGCGAGGTCCATAGCGTATACACGCATGTCGACACGGGTGGCCACACTGGCGGATGCGGCGGGACGGCCGCTGCGGGACGTTGTCTATACGACTTTGCGCGGCGAGTTGATGAACGGTGATATCCGGTTCGGCGAGCGGCTGACCGAGCCCAAACTGTCGACCCGGTTCGGTATCTCGCGGACGCCGGTCCGGGAGGCGTTGACCATGTTGTGCTCGGACGGGCTTTTGCAGCGGGAGGAATACGGCTTCACTCCGGTGCGGCCGAGCATTCCGTTGATCCGCGACCTGTACGAGCTGCGAATCACCTTGGAGCTCGGCGGAATTCAGCGCGCTATCGATAATCCGGCAATCGTGCACGATCATGCGCTGCTGACCGCCGAGCGCGCGGCCTGGCTGGCCCTGCGGGCGGATCCGCCCGAGCAGGAGCCCGGTTTCGTGGTGCGGGACGAGGAGTTCCACGTCACCCTGCTGACGGCGGCGGGCAATGCCGAGCTGGTGCGCTCACTGAAGGCGGTGAATTCGCGGATCCGGCATGTGCGGATGTACGACTTCATGGTCAACAACCGGATCGAGACCACCATCGCCGAGCATCTGGGAATTCTGGATGCCGTTCTGGCACAAGATCTTCCGTTGGCATATCGACTGCTGCACACGCACATCGGCGAATCGCTCGATGTCGTACTCGATCGGGTCACGCGTGCCATAGCCGCGATGTCCTTGGCAACTGAATAGGGAGTTTCGGTGACACTGGAATTCGATACGGTTCTGGTCGCCAATCGCGGCGAAATCGCCTGCCGGATCATGCGGACGGCGCGTGCGATCGGGCTGAAGACCGTCGCCGTGTACTCCGACGTCGATGTCGGTGCGGCGCATGTCGAAATCGCCGATGTCGCAGTGCATCTGGGGCCGAGTCCGGCGGCCGAGTCGTACCTGCGCGCGGACCGGGTGATCAATGCGGCACTGTCGACGGGTGCCGGTGCCATTCACCCCGGATACGGATTCCTTTCGGAGAACGCGGATTTCGCGACCGCGGTGACCGATGCCGGGATCGCATTCGTCGGGCCGACGCCGGAGCAATTGCGCATCTTCGGCGATAAGAACATTGCTCGCGAGACCGCTGAATCCGTTGGGGTGCCGTTGATTCCGGGTACCGGGCTGCTCGAATCGGCCGAGCACGCGATGGCCGAGGCCGAGCGCATCGGCTATCCGGTCATGCTCAAGGCGGTCGGTGGCGGCGGCGGTATCGGCATGCAGGCCTGCGGTAATGCCGATGAGCTTCGGTCGGCGTACGCGCGTGTGCAGCGTTTGGCCGCGACGAATTTCTCCTCGACCGGCGTGTTCCTGGAGCGGTTCGTGGCGCGGGCCAGGCATATCGAGGTGCAGCTGTTCGGTGACGGTCGCGGACGGGTGGTGAGCCTCGGCACCAGGGATTGTTCGCTGCAGCGGCGCAATCAGAAGGTACTGGAGGAGGCGCCCGCACCCGGATTGGCGTCGGAGCTGTCGGAACAGTTGCTCGCGGCGTCGCGGGAGTTGGCCAGGTCGGTGCGGTACCGATCGGCGGGCACGGTGGAATTCGTCTATGACGTCGAGCGCGGTGCGGCCTCATTCCTGGAGATGAATACCCGGCTGCAGGTCGAGCATCCGGTGACCGAGGCGATCACCGGGGTCGATCTGGTCGAGTGGATGCTGCGGCTCGCAGGTGGGGACAGCGCGATGGTCGACGACCTGCCCGAGTCCGGACCGGCGATCAGCGGATGGGCCGTGGAGGCACGGGTCTACGCGGAGGATCCGGGACACGATTACCGGCCGAGCGCCGGACTGATCACGGCGGCGACGTTTCCGGGGGATAGCGCGGTTCGGGTCGATACCTGGGTCGCGACGGGCACCGAGGTGAGTCCGTACTACGACCCGCTGCTCGCCAAGGTGATCGCGTCGGGAACCACTCGCGAGGCCGCCCTCGCGGGGTTATCCGATGCGCTGGCCGCGACCAGGATCTACGGGGTCCAAACGAATCTGCCCCAACTGCGGGCGGCGAGCGCCGATCCCGTGGTGCTCGCCGCGGAGCACGTGACGACGACACTGGTCGATATCCGGCCCGCCAGCCATCGCATCGATGTGTTGCGCGGCGGCACCATGACCACGATCCAGGATCATCCGGGCCGAATCGGCTTGTGGCAGGTCGGAATTCCGCCGTCCGGTCCAATGGATGACCTGTCGTTCACCCTGGCCAATATCGCCGTCGGCAACCCGGCCGGTGTGCCCGCGTTGGAATGCACGCTTCATGGACCACAGCTGCGTTTCGCCGATAGCACCGTGGTGTGCGTGACGGGCGCTTCGACCCCGGTCACGGTGGATGGGCAACCGGTCCCGATGTGGCAGCCGGTGACCGTCCCGGCCGGATCGGTCCTCGATATCGGCGCTCCGTCGGACGCCGGACTGCGCACCTACCTCGCGGTGCGCGGCGGCATCGATGCGCCGCTCTATCACGGCAGCGCCGCCACCTTCACTCTCGGCGGTTTCGGCGGCAGCACCGGTAAAGCCGTTGTCGCAGGAGACGTGCTTGGAATCGTCAGAGATCGGCCCGAACTCGCCGAGCCGCAATCGGTTCCGTTCGATGAGCGGCCCGAGTTCACGCACGTCTGGCAGCTGGCCGTCGGTATCGGACCGCAGACCGCACCCGCCTATTTCACCGACGCGGATATGGACCAATTCTATTCGCACCCTTGGAAAGTCGGCAGTCACGCGAATCGCACCGGCATTCGGCTGGAGGGTCCGAAGCCGACCTGGTCGCGCACCGACGGCGGCGACGCAGGCCTGCATCCGTCGAATCTGCACGACAACCCGTACAGCGTCGGAACATTGAATGTCTCCGGTGATACCCCGATCCTGCTCGGCCCGGACGGCCCGAGCCTCGGCGGATTCGCCTGTCCGCTCACCGTGATCTCGGCGCACCGCTGGAAACTCGGACAGTTGCGTCCCGGGGATACCGTACGCTTCGTGCCCGTCGACGATGACCGGGCCACCGCGCTGCGGCGTTCGAACGCCGCACGCGCCAAAGCCGACACTCCACCTGCGGCGCTCGGCCTGCTCACCGGCTCCCGCGGGCCGGTGGGGCAGGATGATCGCGGCGTCCTCGGCACCGTCGCGGCAGGTGCGGATCGTCCGCACGTCGCCTATCTGCGCGGCGGCGATGACAATATTCTGGTCGAATACGGCCGGATGGTGCTGGATCTCGGCCTGCGTATGCGGGTGCACGCACTCGCGCAGGCACTGGCGGGCACCGGCCTGCCGGGCATTATCGATGTGACGCCGGGTGTCCGTTCACTGCACATCCATTTCGATCCCGACGTACTGCCGCAGTATCGGCTGCTGGGCACACTGACCGATCTCGAATCCGAACTGCCCGCGACCCACGATCTCGTGGTGCCAAGTCGCACCATTCGATTGCCGCTGTCGTTCGACGATCCCTCGATTGCCGAGGCCATCGATCGCTACCGCAGCGGGGTCCGCGACACCGCGCCGTGGCTGCCCTCGAATACCGAATTCATCCGCCGCATCAACGGACTCGACAGCGTCGAGGATGTCCGTGCGGCGGTCTTCGATGCCGAATACCTGGTGCTCGGCCTCGGTGATGTCTATCTCGGTGCGCCGCTTGCGGTTCCGCTCGATCCGCGGCATCGGCTGGTCACCACCAAGTACAACCCGGCGCGCACCTGGACGCCATCGGATGCGGTCGGCATCGGCGGCAAGTACCTGTGTGTATACGGCATGGCATCACCGGGCGGCTATCAGCTGATCGGACGGACGGTGCCGATCTGGTCCAGCTACCGGCAATCCGCGCCATTCGAAACAGGCATCCCGTGGCTGTTCCGCTTTTTCGACCGCATCGTCTGGGAGCCGGTGACTCCCGAGCAGCTGCTCGAACAGCGCGCGGCCGCCGCAGCAGGGCGTTTCGATGCCGAGGTCAGCGATGGCACCTTCGCGCTCGCCGACCATCTGCGGCTGCTCGCCGAAAATGCGGAAGCCATAGCGGAATTCGAGACAAAGCAGGCCATCGCCTTCGAGGCGGAGAAGCAGGCCTGGCGTGCCGCAGGGGAATTCGAGCAAAGCGCGACCGTCAACGCGCCCGAATCCGTGACCGACCCACTGGCCGGATTACCGCCGGACGCGACGGTGGTCACCGCACCGATGATCGGCAATGTCTGGCGGGTGGCGGTCGAGGTGGGCCAGCGCCTCGGCGCGGGCGATCCGGTGGCCATCCTGGAGGCGATGAAACTCGAACTGCCGGTATACAGCCCGGGCACCGGCACGGTTCTGAAGGTGCTGGCCACACCAGGCGCGAAAGTGGAACCGGGAACCCCACTAGCAGTGATCGGAGCCGCCGAATGACCGCAGGCGTCCTAGGCAATACCGAAGTCCATGGCACGCCCACCGCACGGGTCGTCGCCGCCTATCGGCGGATCGCCGAGGTCGATCGGCCGGAGGTGTGGATCACCTTGCGCGCCGAGGCCGATGTCGCCGCCGAGGCCGCTGCCGTCGAGCAGCGGCTCGGCGCAGGTGAATCCTTGCCGCTGGCAGGGGTATTGGTCGCGGTCAAGGACAATATCGATGTCGCGGGACTGCCGACCACCGCGGCCTGTCCCGAATTCGCCTACACCGCGCAGGTCACCGCGGCGGCGGTCGAGCGGCTGGTCGCGGCGGGCGCACTGGTCCTTGGCAAGACCAATCTGGATCAGTTCGCGACCGGGCTCGTCGGTACCCGCAGTCCATACGGTGCGGTACGCCATGCGCATGATCCGAAGTTGATTTCCGGCGGTTCCAGTTCCGGATCGGCGGTTGCCGTGGCGCTGGGTATCGCGGATGTCGGAATCGGTACGGACACAGCGGGTTCCGGACGCGTGCCCGCCGCACTGCACGGAATCGTCGGTATCAAGACCACTTTGGGGATCATTCCGGCGCACGGGGTGGTTCCGGCGTGTGCGGACTACGACGCGGTAACAGTCTTCGCCACCGACCTCGACCGCGCGGTCGCGGCGGCCGCGGTCATGGCCGGACCGGAATCCAGGGATCCGCGCAGCCGGTCCTGGCCCGCCGATATACCGCTCGCCGCGCCGGAGACCATCCGGCTGGCTGTCCCGCGCGCCGAGGATCTCGTCGCGCTCAGTGATTCGTACCGAGATGCGTTCGCCCGCACCGTTTCCGCGGTGACGAGGGCCGGAATCATGACCGATGAGGTCGATATCTCGGTGATGCTCGATGCCGCACTCCTGCTCTACGACGGCGCGATCGTCGCGGAACGCTATGCGGCCGTCGGCGCATTCCTCGATACCGCACCGGCGAGCGCCGATCCGACCGTGACAGCGATTATCAATGCCGCGCGCGCGAAGACCGGCCCCGGATTCGCGGCCGATCTGGACACCTTGGCGCGGGCCAAGGCCGCGGCGGCGCAGACATTGCGGGGCTTCGCCGGACTGCTGTTGCCGACGACCACGGAGCATCCGAGTATCGCTGCGGTACAAGCAGATCCGTTCGGCATCAACCGCCGCATGGGCACCTTCACCAACTTCTGCAATCTGCTGGATATGGCGGCCGTCGCCGTCCCCGGCCAACCCACCGCGACCGGCACGCCGTTCGGAGTGATGGTCGTCACGCCCGCCTTCAGCGATCAGGTCGCCATCGATATCGCCGCCCGCATCATCGGCGCGGACAACACCCCGACACTGGTCGAAGACGGTGTCGACCTGGCCGTCTTCGGGGCACACCTGCGTGGCCAGCCGCTGCACTGGCAACTAGCGGAGATCGGCGCGCGATTCACCGGCGAAATCCGTACCACCGACGCCTACCGACTGACCGCACTGGACACCACGCCCCCCAAACCGGGATTGGTTCGCCACGGCGCGGGCCTCGGCGCGCCGATCGTCGGCGAACTGTTCCGGGTATCAGCAGCGGGTCTCGGTCGCTTCCTAGCCGCGCTGCCCGCCCCGATGGCACTGACCAGCATCGAATTATCCGATGGACGTGCGGTTATCGGCTTCGCGTGCACCTACGACGCCGCGGGTACCGCCACCGATATCACCTCGTTCGGCGGCTGGAAGGCGTACCTGCAGAACCAGAACTTGCTGCTCGGCTAACTGCTCGTGGCCCGGCCGGGCCGGTCACCCCTCGTGAACCGGCCCGGCCACATACACCCTTGGATGGGATCGTCGGCGCGCACCGAATGGTTACCTTCGGCAGCGGCGACTGATTCGCCGGTCAGCTCCGGGAAGAGCCATCCGAAGTGGTTGCCCCCGATAAAAAGCGCCAGCCGGGACGGTCACCCCTCGCGGACCGGCCCGGCTGGCACTACCCCCGTGACGCGACCTGTTACCCCTCGTGAACAGGTCGAGTCCGGTTCCCCACCCCCGGTGGTGGCTTGTGTTGCGGTGTTGACACAAACAATGCCGTCGCGGGCTTGTTGGGCACTTAAGAAGACCTTGCAGGAGAAAAAGCGCAGGTAGCCGCTTTATTTGCGGAAGTTCCCGACAAGTTTGCGGCGCGTCGGCGCGAATCGGCGGATGATGGAGATTGAGGCGCCAAGGAGAATGGGAGCGGCGATGGAAACCGTGGTTGTCTGGGTGCTGGCCACCCTGCTCTATTGGTGGGGCCTGTTGTAGTTCCGAGGCCTGGGGCCCGCGGAATCCTGCCCCCCGCACAACGAAAGCTCCGCCTCCGACCGAAATGGTCAGGGGCGGAGCAGTTTTCAGACCTGAGTTATCAGCCGTCCAGTCCGGCGCGGACACCCTCCTCGACGCGCTTGCCGAGCTCGGCGTCCACGTTCTTCCAGTATTCGAAGACTCGGGACAGCACCGGCTCGCGCACACCGCCGAGCACATGGCCGACGATATTGTCCACCAGGCGATCTCGCTGCTCGTCATCGAAGACCTCACGGACCAGGGTGCCCGCCTGGGTGAAGTCGCCGTCCTCGGCGTGCTCGATATAGCCAGCGCGTACCACCGTCGGCTCGAACTCCCAGACGCCGCCATCGGGCGCCCGCTCCGGATCCGCGTGCGGGCCGCCGAACGAATTCGGCGCGTAGACAGGCACATTCGCGTCGTTGTAGTCGTAGCACATCGCGCCCTCCTTGGAATAGGAGTTCACCTGCGCGGCCCGTGCGCGGTTCGGCGGCAGCTGCGCGTAGTTGGTGCCGATGCGATAGCGGTGCGCGTCCGCGTAGGCGAATACCCGGCCGAGCAGCATCTTGTCGGGCGAAAAGCCGATGCCGGGAACGACATTCGAGGGTTCGAAGGCGGCCTGCTCGATATCGACGAAGTAGTTGCCCGGATTGCGGTTCAGGGTCCACTTGCCGACCTCGATCAGCGGGTAGTCCCGATGCGACCACACCTTGGTCAGGTCGAACGGATTGAAGCGGTAGCCCTGCGCCTCGGCGACCGGCATGACCTGCACATACAGGGTCCAACTCGGGAACTCGCCGCGCTCGATCGCCTCGTGCAGATCGCGGCGGTGGTAGTCGGCGTCCGCACCGGCGAGGCGATCAGCCTCGGCTTGGGTCAGGTAGTCGATGCCCTGATCGGTCTTGAAGTGGTATTTCACCCAGAAGCGCTCGCCCGCGGCATTGATCCACTGGTAGGTGTGCGAGCCGTAGCCGTTCATGTGACGGTAGGTCTTCGGGATGCCGCGGTCGCCCATCAACCAGGTGACCTGGTGCGCCGTCTCCGGACGCAGGGTCCAGAAGTCCCACTGCATATTGTGATCGCGCAGGCCGCTGCCGGGCAGGCGCTTCTGCGAACGGATGAAATCCGGGAACTTGATGGGGTCCTTGATGAAGAAGACCGGGGTGTTGTTGCCGACTAGATCGTAGTTGCCGTCCTCGGTGTAGAACTTCACCGCGAAACCCCTTGGGTCGCGCCAGGTGTCGGGACTGCCCTGCTCGCCCGCGACGGTGGAGAACCGCGCCAGCGATTCAGTCCGCGCACCGGGCTGGAAGAGCTTGGCCTTGGTGAAGCGGCTCACGTCATTGGTCACCATCAGCTCGCCGTATGCGCCCGCGCCCTTGGCGTGCACGATCCGCTCCGGTACCCGCTCCCGGTTGAACTGGGCGAGCTTTTCGATGAGGTAGTGGTCGTGCAGCAGGATCGGGCCCTGGGTGCCCGCGGTGAGTGATTCGTTGTCACTCGATACCGGCGTTCCGGTGTTGGTGGTGGTCGGCTTGGTCATCGGCGGCTTCCTTCGCTGAGTGGCTGGGTACGGCAGGTCGGGCACAGACCCCAGAAGACGACCTCGGCCTCGTCGATCGCGAACCCGTGCGCGTCCTCGGGTTCCAGGCAGGGTGCTGCGCCCACGACACAGTCGATATCGACGACCGTCTCGCAGCTTCGGCACACCAGGTGGTGATGGTTGTCCGCGACCCTGGTCTCATACAGCGCGGGCGAACCGGCCGGTTCGATGCGCCGCAGGAGTCCCGCGTTCACGCAGGCCCGGAGCACGTCATAGACGGCCTGCGTGGATACCGAGCCCAAAGTTTCGCGGACGGTGGCGGCCACCCGATCGGCATCCGAATGCGGCAGGGCCTCGACCGCATTCAGCACTGCGATCCGCGGGGCGGTAACCCGCAGACCAGCCGCGCGCAGCCGTTCGCGCGGCTCGGTGGTGTTGGTGTGCATGCATACGATGGTTATCCCTTTTCTTGAATTAGTCAATAATTTGGTTGGATCAAGATAAGGTGTCCGCAGCGGATGTGACGGCGGCCACAGAATCGTCGGCCGGTTGGCTGCTTCGATCGCAAGCCGCACGCCGATGGCGCGAACTCCGGGGACACAGCTGACACCCCTCGAGGACGAAATTGCCGCGCGTCTCGAGGACGCAGATCCTGTGCGCCACTGGGACGCAGATGACGCGTGGTGCCAGGGGCACACCCGTGCCGCACACCTGAGCACCGAGATGCCGCACACCCCTGCCGCGCTCTTCTGGGACGCAGATGACGCGCACTTCCGGAAACACCAGTGCCGCACCCCTACGGCGCAGACGACGTGCACCTCCAGTGCGCCGATGATGCGTCCTCCGCCGGACGGTGTGTGGGTTGGTATCGGCTGCGGGGTTCGGTTATGTCTGTTTCAGGAGCGGAACTTCTTGGCTCGCATGTACTTCGCGAGTTCGTCGTAGGTGCCGTCGCCATTAGCGAATTCGATTACGTTGCGGGCGGATTCGAACCACGGTCCCGCGCTCGGCTTGATTTGGCTCAGCGCGGCCTCGATATCGGCCATGCCGACGGGGCGCACGGTGCCGGTGTTGATCGAGTCGGCCATCGCCAATTGTGTTGCGGAGGTGCAGATATGGGCCAGATCGGCACCGGAGAAGTCGTCGGTGCGCCGCACGATGGCCGGGAGATCGATGCCCGCGACGGGACGATCCCTCAGGTGGTAACGCAGGATCGCCCGGCGCGCTTCCGGGTCCGGTAGGCCGACCAGGATCATGCGGTCGAATCGGCCCGGTCGGCGCAGCGCGACATCGAGGTCCCAAGGGTGGTTGGTGGCGCCGAGGATGTAGACGCCGTCGTTGCTGCGAGTGGCCGAATCCATTTCGTTCAGCAGCTGATTCACCACATTGCGCATCCAGGCCGAACCCGACATCTGGCTGCGCTTGTGCCCGAGGGCGTCGACCTCGTCGAGGAACAGCACACAGGGCGCGTTGCGGCGGGCCATTTCGAAGACCTCGTGCAGGTTGCGCTCACCGGAACCGTGATAGATATCGAGGACGTCGGCGATTTCGATCGGATAGAAGTTCGCGCCGAGCTCACCGGCGACCGCCGAAGCGATGAAAGTCTTACCGCAGCCGGGTGGGCCGTAGAGCAGCAGTCCGCCGCGCGCGGAAGTGCCGAATGTCTTGGCGAATCCGGGATTTCGGAGCGGGCCGAGCAGGGTGAGTTCGAGCTGACGCTTCACATCCTGCATGCCGCCGACATCGGCCAGTTTGACCGTGGGCTTTTCGAACACACCGACGTCGGAGTCGGTGACGAATTCGCGCGAGCCCTCATTGATGAATGCAGGGGCGACGATATCGCCGAGCTGCTCTTCCGCGGCCGCCCAATCATATTGCGGTCCTGGCTCTTTCGCCTCATCCGGTGCAGACGGGGTCGAAGGCGCACTGTCCGTCTGGGGCGATCGAGTCGGTACCTGGATGTCCGGCGCACCACCGGAGAGCGCGATCGTGCACTGCTGCAACAACTCCAAGACCCGGGCATGCCCAGGTTCCTGAGCGAGCGCGGTCGCACACTGGGCCAGCGCCTCGGCATGGCGACCACGGTCGATCAGCAGCTCGATCACCCGCACCCGCAGCGCGAGCACCTCCGGACTGCGTTCCAGAGCGGCCAGCATTTCGGTCAGCACCAGATCCTCGGACACGCCGATCCCCCTCGTCACCTCATGAGCTCGTCGATTCTAGATTGCGATGCGCGAGTCCGTATCGACCCGACCCGCCACCCACGGGTATGCCAGTCCCCGCCGAGCGCGGTATACCGCACACAGCCGACTCACTTAAACCAATCGGTCGGTTTAGGTCTGCGGCCGCGAATTCGCAGGCAGGCCCGCCCAACGCCTCGCTCCTGAAGTGTCATCGGCTCGACGTGCACTTCTAGATCGACCTGATGACCGCAACCGTAGCGATAGCGCGGTGTCGGCGCTGCTCAACGCCCGCACCAAGCTCAACGGGCTGAGCGTGATCTCGGCGACGACATGCTCATTTTCACTTGCCTGCACTTCGCCAGCGAGGCCTCTTAGTGCGACGAGGTGCTGGCGCTCGAGGACCCGGTGCTGTGCAAGCTCGTCGACGTCCTCGTGCGCATCGGGAACCACGACTTCGACGATCTGCCTGCGCGGGGCCGCCCCAGAGGCAGGTCGGCGCCGCACAGGCGGGTCCGCTCCGCATAGGTTCCCGCTACAGAGGCTGGTCGGCGCCGCACAGGTAGCTATCCCGGCAGCTCCGTTGCACACGTGCGCCCGCTGGACAGGCAGGTCCGCACTACACAGGTGGCTAGGTGTGTTCAATCTTGTGGAGGGTCTCGGTGGGATCCGACCAGGCGAATTTCGTTGTACGCATCACATCCGAATTCGTGGAATAGATCCGGGCGGCGGACCGTTGATCACATCTGTCGACGTCCGGACAGCCCCGGGCCTCACCCCATTCGTCGCTACGAGCGACCACTCGCCGAGAGGCGCTTGTGGGACGTCGGCACCCGAGTCGTGACGTTGGCGTGGCGTCCGGCGACTCAGCGCCGCCAGGTTTACCTACCTGGCGGCGTTTCATATTCAGCTCAACTCGTGGTCGACCGCGATGTGGTCGATGATGCAGGCCATGGCAACGCACGGCGACGCTCTCCGACGCGGGCTCGGACTCACCGACTCGGTGGTGATCGGGCTCGGCGCGATGGTGGGCGCGGGCATCTTCGCCGCGCTTGCTCCCGCGGCGGGCGCGGCGGGTAGTTGGCTGCTGCTCGCCTTGGCGGTTGCCGCACTGCTCGCATACTGCAATGCGACCTCCTCGGCACGGCTTGCGGCGCGGTATCCGGTATCGGGCGGGACGTATGTGTATGGGCGTGAGCGCTTGGGTGCGTTCTGGGGATACCTCGCAGGGTGGGGATTCGTCGCGGGTAAGACCGCATCCTGTGCGGCGATGGCGCTGACGGTGGGCAGCTATGCGTGGCCGCAACATTCGCGGGTCGTCGCGGTCGCGGCGGTTGTCGCGATCACCGCGATCAACTACACCGGCGTGCAGAAATCGGCGCTGGCCACCCGGATCATCGTGGCGTCGGTACTGGTCGTGCTGGCGCTTGTCGTCGGGGTTGGAGTGTTCGGAAACCATTCCGCCGCAACGGTTCTGCCGGACCGGATCGGGCCGCGCGGGGTCTTGCAGGCCGCGGGATTACTTTTCTTCGCCTTCGCGGGATATGCCCGCATCGCCACCCTCGGCGAGGAGGTGCGCGATCCGCAACGCACGATTCCACGGGCCATCATGATCGCACTCGGACTCACGCTGGCGCTCTATGCACTGGTGGCGGTTGCCGCGTTGGAGGTACTCGGATCGTCGGGGCTCGCGCATGCGATCGATCCGCTGGCCAGGGTCGTCTCGTCGGCCGGGGTATCTGGGCTGGCCCCGGTGGTCCGGGTCGGTGCGGTGCTGGCGGCGACCGGGTCGCTGCTCGCGCTGATACTCGGGGTCTCGCGCACGGTGCTTGCCATGGCACGCGACAGATATCTGCCGGGTGCGCTGGCGGCGGTGCACTCGCGCTTCGGTGTGCCGCATCGGGCGGAGTTGGTCGTCGGTGCGGTGGTCGCGGTCATCGCGGGGACCTTCGATTTACGTGCGGCCATCGGGTTTTCATCATTCACGGTGCTGGTGTACTACCTGATCGCCAACGTCTCGGCGGCCACCTTGACCGCGGCGGAGAATCGTCCGGCACGCTGGGTGCCGCTCGTCGGCGCGGCGGGGTGCGTGACCGTCGCGCTGTCGCTGCCCATTGGTTCGGTGCTGAGCGGACTCGCGGTCCTCGGCGTCGGCGCTGGCTGGTTCGCGGTGCGTACACACCGCTGACGTCGGGTCGGCACTTACGCTCGGTTCGGCGCTGACCGGAGTGCGGTCCATGGTGTGGGCGCTGGCCGCAGCGCGGTACGTAGACGCCCCTGACGCCTGGCTTGCCACTCCCACTCCGGTCGATGCCGACTCGACTCGCCGTCCATGGCGGTGACGCTGGCCGCAGCGCGGTGCGTTGACACCGCTGACGTCTGACTTGCCACTTCCACTCCGGCGGTGCCGACCCGGCTCGTTGCCCATGGCGTGGGTGCTGGCCGCAGCGCAGTGCGTACACCCGCTGACGTCTGACTTGCCACTCCCACTCCGACGGTGCCCGACTCGACTCGCCGTCCATGGCGGTGACGCTGGCCGCAGCGCGGTGCGTACACGCCGCTGACTTCGAGCTCTCACTTCCACTCGATTCCGTGCTGACCGGATCCGCGGTCCTCGCCGTGGGTGCCAACTGGTGCGCGGTGCGGCCACGCCGCTCACGTCGTCCAAAGTGCGGATCGAACTAAGTGGCGGCCGACGCGTTATGACCTCGACGGCACACCGAGTTGGCAATTGACTGAGACACATTCAGCCTGTTGCCCGGTCTGGTGAGGTTGGGCGCGATAGCCTCATGCGCATGGGGCGCATCTACGGATTCCTGGCCGGAATCGCAGCGGTATCGCTGGTTGCGGGAAGCGTTTTCGCCGGAGGTGCGCAAGCCGCGCCCACCGAGCAACTGTCATGTGGGGTGTCATCCGGGCGGGAACCGGAACGGGCGGCGCCGGAACAGGTCGGACTCGATTCGGGTCGGCTCGCGGCGGCACTGGAGTTCGCGAGCGGGCGTAACCGATTGAATGTTCAGGTTTTCCGGCACAATTGCCTGATCGGCGAGGGCCCCACGAACGATCAGACCGGCAATGTCGCCTGGAATATCTGGAGTGCGACGAAGAGCGTAGTTTCAGTGCTCGCCGGAATAGCCTGGGATCAGGGAAAACTCGATATCGAAGCGCCGATCGGCCGGTATCTGCCGCCCGGACTCGGTGATGAGCAGCATCGGTCGATCACCGTCGAGAACCTGCTGACCGAATCCTCCGGCATGAAAGTGGGCGTGCTCACCGAGGGCGTCACCGGGGTGTTTCCGCTCGATCCGAATAGTGCCGTGCAGGCGCTCGGGGTGCCGTTGGACAATCCGCCGGGCGCGGCATTCAGCTACAGCCAGCGCAATGTCGATCTGCTCGCCTATGTCATCGAATTGGCCGTCGGGGAACCGCTGCAGCAGTTCGCGCAGCGTGAGCTTTTCGATCCGCTCGGCATCGAACGCGGCGATTATTATTGGGCGCGCGATCGCGCCGGGAACACCTATGGATATGCCCATCTGCTGATCCCGCCGAACGATTTCGCCAAACTCGGGCTGTTGGTGAGCAATAACGGGAGCTGGGGCGGCCAGCAAATCGTTTCGCAGACGTATCTGCACAGGGCGCGCCAACCATCAGCGGCGAACGAGTGCTACGGCTATCTGTTCTGGATCGGGCCGGGCTGCGCCGAGACCGCCGACTACCTGCCTGCCGACATTTACTCGATGTCGGGACTCGGCATGCAGAACGTCTTCATCATGCCGAGCCTGGATTTGACGGTGGTGTGGACCGGAGTCTTCGGAAACGTCAGTAACGAGGGCATTACCGGAATTGTGCAGAACACCGCCGAGTTGCCGTACGAATTCTTCCGTCGACTGTTCGCGGCCTTCGACGTCCGGCCGGTGCCCGATCCGGGTCCGTATATCGAGCCGCCGCTGCAACTGGATCCGAGGCGATTCGTGGATACGGATCTGCTGCTGGCCGTATTCGGTATCGGACCTGCGGCGTATCCGGGCTGCAATGTCTTCAGCTGCCTGAATTACCCGTTGGCGCCGCCCTTCGCCGACACCGCACCCGGCTGCGCAATCCTGGTCTGCCTGGGTCCGGATCCACGCACGCCGGGCATCCGCTGAATCACACGCCGAAGAACGGAATATCGCCTTCCTTCGCGCCCTGTGCGAAGAAGTGATCCGGCGAGACCGCGATGAACAGGGCATTGCCCTCGGCGATGAGTTCACCGTCGTGTTCGAGGCGAGCGTGGATATGCAACTTGCGCTCGCCTTCGCGCCGATCGAGGATCGCGGTCACGATCATCGGCCGGTGCAGCGGTGCGGGACGCACAAAGTTCACCTCCAGTTTGGCGGTGACCGCTGGAACGCACATGGAGGTCGGCACCGTGCCGGAGGCCTCATCGAGGATCGCGGCGACAACCCCACCGTGCGCGACACCCGGTGCGCCCTGGTGGCGTTCATCGAGGGTGAAATGTCCGATGACGCGGTCGTTTTCGAGGTTCAGTGCGATGCCGACAGCCGCCGGATTACGTGGTCCGCAGCCGAAGCAGCCGTCCACATGCGACGGCAGCGGGCCGTCGGGCATGGGGCTGTTCAAAGGATTCGGCGGGCGCACAATGCTTTCCGCGCTCTTGCTCACGCCGCCTCCGCAGCACGTCGAATGTTGTTCATGATCTGGCCTTTTCGCCGCAGCGCGACAATGCGGGTGATGGTGCGCAGCGGCGGTGGTAGCACTCGATCGACGCCACGGATCACGGCGGCGTAGCGGCGCAGCCAGCACTCGTCACGCGCGGTCCATTCGAGGCCGAGCCGCTCGCGCAGGACCGGCGGCAGCACACCGGTATTCACCCATACCGCAAGCGGTCCGACGATGCGCCACATCAGAAGTTTCCACAGCCACGCCGGGATCGGCGCTTGCACGGGCGGTCGCGACATCGTCTGCAGTACATCGTCGACGGTCGGGTGATGTTCGAGCCGTTCGCGCACGACGCGTTCGAACCACATCTCGAAGGCCGGAAGATCTACGGGCACAGCGTGTTCCGGCAGTCCGGCCAGTAGCGCGGTGTGCCGCCAGCCGTCGTACAGGTCGGCGCGCTGCGATTCGGTGAGTCCCGATCCGAAACGGGTCGCGACAATTTCGGTGGCCCAGTGCGCGGTGGCGAGGACGAAGAAGTAGGCCTCGGGTTCCCAGGCGTGATAGCGCCGACCCGCGTGATCGACACCGCCGATGCCCTTGTGCATGGCGCGGATATCGCGGCCGTAGGCGGCGGAATCGTCGCCGTAGAAGGCCAGGGCGAGGGTGGGCCAGTACGAGCGGTCGAAGCGTCCGATCGGATCGGTTTTGAAGATCGAATGGTCGGCCACGCCCGAGCCGATCACCGGGTGCGCTACCTGCAGTAACAGCGCGCTCGGGGCGAGCATGATCAATCGCCAGTCCGCGGCGAGGCGGGCGGTCAGCGAATCCTTGCTCAGGCCGGGTAGGTCGGCGTGCAACGCATTCGGATCGGACGCTTCGGCGAGTCCGGTCATACTCACCCCTCAATTAGGAATCAATTGTCTCTTGAATCAAGCTAGATTCAGGAAACAAATGTGTCAAGATAGGCGGATGACGCGCACGTATGGCGGGGTATCGGCTGATCAGCGGCGCGCGACCCGGCGCGACCAGCTACTGGAAGCCGCATTCGAGGTTATGGCGACCGAGGGGGCGAGCGGATTGACCATCCGCACCGTCGCCAAGGCCGCCGGACTGTCCACCCGGTTCGTATACGAGAGCTTCACCGATCTCGACGATCTGATCGGGGCCGCATTCGAGCTGGCTTTTCGCCAGTTTTCGAGCGCGGTCGGCGAGGCGGCCGCGAGCGCTGCGCCGGACAGTCGGGCGCAGGTCACCGCGGTGGTCGAGGCCATGGTGGATTTCTTCCTGGCCGCACCCGCGAAGGGAAAGATCCTGTCCACCAAGGCATATGGGCATCCGGCCGTTGCCGAGCGGCGGCTTGCGCGCTCGGAGGATGTGTCGCGCGCGTTCCGCGGGATATTGTCGGCACTCGTACCCCACCGCGATCCGGACGATCCCACCATCGACCTCACCGCGCGCTTCCTGGTCGGCGCTTTCGGCGACACCGTCACCGCCTGGATCCAGCAAGCACTGCCCTACCCCCGCGACAAATTCGTGCACGACAACGTCGAACTTTTCCTCGGCACCATCGCCACCCTCGAGCACCTGTGACAGGAATCCCGCGCTGCCACCTGCCGGGGGAAATCACTCTGCCGCACAGGTTTGACGACGTCGCATAGCGGGTGACTACCTCGCACACCCTAGACCCTGTGCGAGGTAACGAAAGCCTGTGCGCGAGCGCGCTCTGCCGCAAAGGTTCTAGCACGCCGCATAGCGAGTGACTACCTCGCACACCCTAGACCCTGTGCGAAGTAGTGAAAGCCTCTGCGGGAGCGCGTCAGAGGAGGGTGAGCCAGTTGTGGGGGGTGGGGGTGTGGAGGGCTGCGGTGTGGCGTTTGCGGAGGGTTTGGGTTAGGGGGCCGGGGTGGCCGTTGGAGATGAGGCGGCCGTCGACTTCGGTGACCGGGGAGGTGCCGGAGGAGGTGCCGGTGACGAAGACCTCGTCGGCTATGTAGAGCTCGGTGAGGTCGATGGTGCGTTCGACGGTCGGGATGCCGTCTTCGGCGGCGAGGGTGAGGATGGTGCGGCGGTTGATGCCGTCGAGGATGTCGCAGGAGACATCCGGGGTGATCAGGGCGCCGTTGCGGACGAGGAAGATATTGGCGGCGCTGAGTTCGCAGACGTGGCCGTTGCCGTCGAGGAAGACGCAGTCGTCATATCCGCTGTCGATGGCATCCTGCTTGGCGAGTACCGAATTGACGTACGCACCATTGACTTTCGCGCGCGATGGAATCGCATTGTCCGGAATGCGCCGCCAGGGACTGGATTTCACCCGCATGCCGTCTTGGGGCACGATCGGCACCGCGTCGTAGACGAAGATGCTGACCTGGATGGCGCAGCCACGGACCCTGGTGCCCGGAATCGATTCGACGACATGCACTGTCGCGCGGACGAATACATCCTCGGTCGGCGCATTGGCCGCGATCAGGTCGACGATCGCCGTGCGGAATCGGGCGAAGTCCCATTCGGCGGCGAACCGGTCGATGCCGATGATCTTGCAGGATTCTTCGAGCCGCCGGAAATGGTCGTCGAGCCGAAATGCGGTACGTGCCGATCCATCCACATGCACCGGGAACACTGTGTACACACTGAGGCCATACAGCACCGCCGATGATGCGACGGCGACGGAGGCCTTTTCCGCGTCGATGAGCCGGTCCCCGAAGTACACCTGTGGATAAGGATTCACCATCGGCGCAGGCTAACAGTCGGCACGCGGGCGGAGCGACGGAATTTCGCACCGCCCGGGCCTTCCCAATCAGTTATCCACAAGCCGGGCGAAGCGCGCCGTATCCATGTAGTCGCGGAACAGCGTGACCTTGCCATCGCGAACCCGAATGACATTGACGGAGGTGCGAACTCGCGCCCGGGCGGCGCCGGGCACCGTCATATCCACCTCGTTCTCCACGAAAACCACTTCGGGATCGGCTGTTTCGTACACCTGTGGATAGATCCTGTGCACCTCGATACCGGACATCCCGGACCAGCGCTGCGCGAGATACGCCCGGATCTCCTCGCGCCCGACCAGCCGGGTCGGCATCCCAGGGATGACGAAGGGAATCTCGAATACCGCATCCGGGGCGAGCAGCTCGACGAACGCGTCGGCATCGCGAGCGGGCAGCCCGTGGAACATGCGTTCAACCAGCTCACGAGGGGTTTCCATCGAAGTCTCCACCATGAGTACACCTGCTTCAATTAAGCGGAACGTTGACCCCGCTTATCATCCGGAACGACCGCCCCGCTTGTCAATGCCTGCAGTAAACTCGGCCTGGTGACCGAGCGCAGCGACGGAACCACCGACACAGCGGTCGCCGCGGAGCCGAGCCCCAGCGATCGCGAGGAACCACGCCCGCTGCGCGCAGACGCGCGCCGCAATCGCGATCGAGTACTCGCCGCCGCCCAAGAGGCCTTCGCCGCCCAGGGCATTTCGGTCCCACTCGACGAAATCGCCCGCCGCGCAGGCGTCGGCGCGGGCACCGTCTACCGCCACTTCCCCACCAAGGAAGCCCTTTTCGAAGCCGCGATCGTGGACCGCGTCGAGCGCATGATCAGCTACGCCCGCGAACTCGCCACCGCTCCCGACGCTGGCAAGGCCTTCTTCGACTTCCTCGACCGCATGGTCGCCGAGGGCACGGTTAAACGCGACCTAGCCGAAGCCGTGGGCGCCGACGCCCCCGAATACCGCAAACCCGCCCACGACCTGAACGCCGCCATCGCCGAATTACTGACCCGCGCACAACAATCCGGGGACGTACGAAGCGACATCGATATCGACGACCTCATGCGCGTCGTAAAGGGCACCTTCCTGGCCGCCAACACCGCCAACACCACCGCGGCGCAACGCCGCCGCACCTTCGCGATCGTGTTCGACGGGCTTCGCCCGCACTGACCCCGCCCGGCACAGCCTCGAGCTGCCCGCTCAGCTATCACGCCGTGTTCGAAATTTGAATACGTTCATTCAGAACACTGGGCGTTTCGACCGACCACGACCACACCAACCGAAGGAACGACACCGAATCCGTCGGTTGATCGAAGCCAGATACGAGACGGCATTCCGTCGCCACACCGGGCTCGGGTTGTCGCCAGCCGCATCCGTCAGCGTCGCTATCCGGTCCCTGATCCAAACCTACTGTGGGACAAGCCCGCTCGCCTCGACTCCGGTCCCATTCATTGTCGAGGCGAGCAGGCAGACCTCTATCGGCTCGCACCTTCCCGATCACCGCGGACTGTGGACAAATCGTGGCGTGCAGTGCGGCAAGCCACGACGATGATCTTGCGAGCCGCGCGACCTTCCGGGCTGGGCATCAACGCGTAGTTGTGCGGAAGCCCCGGGCCCTCGTGGTAGTCGACCGGTATGCCAGCGGCTTCGGCGCGGGTGGTCAGCGCTCTGGCGTCGGCCAGGACCATTTCGTGGGTGCCGCAGAAGATGGTCAAGGGCGGCAGCCCCTCGAGGGGGCCGAACACTGGGCTGACACGCGGGTCGCGCAGGTCGAGGCCGTCGGCGTAGATCCGCGCGATCTCGGCCATGCCGGGCCGCTGATGCAGTGGATCGACCTGTTCGAGCGCGGGCAGTGCCGGATCGGACAGGGTGGCATCGAACCACCCGGAGATCAGCACGACCCGCGACGGTTGCGGCCCACCCTGATCGCGCACGGCATGCGCTGCCGCCAGCGCCAGCAGACCGCCTGCCGAATTGCCCATGACCACGGTCTTCCCGGACCCGCGCTGCTCGATCGTGCGGGTGACTATCGCGGCGGTGGTGGCCACCATATCCGCGGCGCCGCTATGCGGGATCAGCGGATAGATCAGGACCACGACCTCCGCCGGAATGGCGGCGGCGAGTTCGCGGACGAAACTCCAGTGCGGGCGCACGATCTCGGCGAAAAAGCCGCCGCCGTGCAGGAAAACCACGCTGACGTCGGTGGGTCCGGTGTTCGGCGTGATCCGGAATACCGGCCAACCGTCGAGATCATCCCGGGTGACGCTCGCCGCCTTGCGCAGAAATGCCGGTGGCCGTACCTCTTTGACGCGACGGTCGCGCTTTTCCAGCGCCGCATGAACCCCTTCCGCGCTGCCGAGCATCTGCTTCTGACCGCGCGATGCCAGCAGTGCGGTGATGGCTCTGGTCTGCCAGCTCGGCTTCGCGGCAACTCCGTCGGTTGTCATATCCGTTCATCTTCCTGTCGTCGCGGCTCGCACCGGCTGATCGCGCCGGGCACCGATTAGCCTGACGAACATGACCGGTACCGCGCTTTCACAAACCTGCGGTGCGCCGGTCGTGTGGACGCGGCCCGGGCATACCGGATATCTCGGTCCGGAACTGGGCGTCGGGATGCATGCCACGTCGATCGCATATCTGGGCCTGAGCCTGGACGGACCGTTCGCCGTGGAGACGGCGGCGGATGAGCCGATCATCACTCGCAGTGTGTTCATACCGGCTCGGGTACCAGCCCGCATTGTCTCGGATGGCCGGATCGCGTTACTGTTCGCCGAACCCGGCAGCGCGATGATCGCCGGAGTCATCACCGGATCGGGTAGCAACGTCGAGTCCGCGGCTGTCGATCCGAGCGCCGAAGCCGTCCTCATCACCGCCGCCCGCGCCGGTGTCGCCGAGCTGGAGCGTCTGATATCGGTTCCGCAACCGGCCATCGACCCGCGCATCGATGCCATCGTGCGCGACATTCGAGAAGACCCGACCGCGCATCTGCGCGCCGAGCACGCGGCCGAGGCCGCTGGAATGTCGGAAACCCACTTCCTACGAACCTTCGCCGCACACACCGGCACCACATTTCGCCGCTACCGCCAATGGGCGCGGCTGCGAATGGTTTTCGCGAGTCTGGCCGCAGGGCACGACCTCACCCGCTGCGCCGCCGATGCCGGATTCGCCTCGCCGTCACACCTGAGCGAAACCTTCCGGCGCACATTCGGGCTGTCGCTGACCGAACTACTCAGCTCGTCGGTGACATTCGATATTCGATGACCGGAAAGCCAACGGGCCGTTCAGATCTCGCGATCGGAACGGCCAGTTCAGTCAGCGCTGAGCCAACAGGACTTCGGCGATCTGAATGGTGTTGAGAGCGGCACCTTTTCGGAGATTGTCGCCCGAAATGAACAGCGCGAGGCCGCGGCCATCCGGAACACCCGGATCCTGGCGGATGCGGCCGACGAGGGAGTCGTCCTTGCCCGCGGCGGCCAAAGGCGTCGGCACGTCGGTGAGTTGGACGCCGGGGGCCTTGGCGAGGATTTCCTTGGCGCGCTCGACCGAAATCGGTTCGGCGAATTCGGCATTCACCGACAGCGAGTGGCCGGTGAAGACCGGGACGCGCACGCACGTGCCGCTGACCAGCAGCTCGGGCAGGCCGAGGATCTTGCGACTCTCGTTGCGCAGCTTCTGGTCCTCGTCGGTTTCGAAGGAGCCATCGTCCACCAGCGAACCGGCGAGCGGGATCACGTCGAAGGCGATCGGCGCGACGTACTTGTTCGGGGCCGGGAACTGCACCGCACTGCCGTCGTGCACCAGCTTCTCGGCGTCGTCGACAACGGCGCGCACCTGCGAGGCCAGCTCCTCGACACCGGCAAGGCCGCTGCCGGAGACCGCCTGGTAGCTCGAGATGACCAGCCGCTGCAGACCCGCGACCTCGTGCAGCGGCTTGAGCACCGGCATCGCGGCCATGGTCGTGCAGTTCGGGTTGGCGATGATGCCCTTGACCAGATTGCGGGTCTGCTCCGGATTCACCTCGCTGACGACCAGCGGAACCTCGGGATCCTTACGCCAGGCCGACGAGTTATCGATCACGGTGACACCGGCCGCCGCGAAACGCGGGGCCTGCACACGCGACATGGTGGCGCCAGCGGAGAACAGCGCGATATCCAGGCCGGTGGGATCGGCGGTCTCGGTGTCCTCGACCACGATCTCGCCGCCGCGCCACGGCAGGGTCTTACCCGCCGAGCGGGCCGAGGCGAAGAAACGCACCTCATCGGCCGGGAAGTTACGCTCCTCCAGCAGTTTTCGCATGACGGCGCCGACCTGTCCGGTCGCGCCGACGACTCCTACCCGTACACCCATTGGTTATCGTCCTGTTCCCGCGTGGACGACGGCGACCTCGTCGCCGCCCAGATCGAAGGCCTTGTGCAGCACCTGCACGGCCTCGTCCAGTTCGGTGTCCTTGACCAGCACCGAGATCCGGATCTCGGAGGTGGAGATGAGGTCGATATTCACGCCCGCGTTCGCCAGCGCCTCACAGAAGGTGGCGGTGACGCCGGGATGGCTCTTCATACCCGCGCCGACGAGGGAGACCTTGCCGATGTGGTCGTCGTAGAGCACCTGCGAGAAGCCGATCTCGTCCTGACGCTTGGTCAGCATCTCCACCGCACGCGCGCCCTCGGTCTTGGGCAGGGTGAAGGTGATATCGGTCTTGCCGGTTTCGATCTTGGAGATGTTCTGCAGGACCATATCGATATTGATCTCGGCGTCGGCGATCGCGCGGAACACCTTGGCGGCGTAGCCAGGTTCGTCCGGTAGGCCGACCACGGTCACCTTGGCCTCGCTGCGGTCGTGCGCGACGCCCGTGAGGATTGCTTGCTCCAAGGGGATGTCCTCCATCGATCCATAGACGTAGGTGCCGGGCTTGTCGGTGTAGGACGAGCGCACATGCACCGGAACGTTGTAGCGGCGCGCGTATTCCACACAGCGCAGCATGAGTACCTTCGCGCCGCAGGCCGCGAGCTCGAGCATCTCCTCATAGGAGACCTGCTCGAGCTGCTGCGCATCGGGCACGATCCGCGGGTCGGCGGTGAAGACGCCGTCCACATCGGTGTAGATCTCGCAGACGTCGGCATGCAGCGCCGCGGCCAGCGCGACCGCGGTGGTGTCGGAGCCGCCCCGACCGAGCGTGGTGACGTCGCGGCTGTCCTGGCTGACGCCCTGGAAACCGGCGACCAGCACGACCAGACCCTCGTCCAGCGCGGCGCGCACCCGGCCCGGGGTGACGTCGATGATCTTGGCGTTACCGTGCGATCCGGTGGTGATCACACCCGCCTGCGAGCCGGTGAACGAGCGAGCCTCGGCGCCGAGCGAATGGATGGCCATGGCGACCAGCGCATTGGAGATGCGCTCACCCGAGGTGAGCAGCATGTCCATTTCCCGAGCCGGTGGCGCCGGCGCCACCTGCTGCGCCAGATCGAGTAGCTCATCGGTGGTATCGCCCATGGCCGAGCAGACGACCACCACGTCGTGGCCCTGCTTCTTCGTCTCGACGATCCGTTCAGCGACGCGCCGGATACGCTCGGCGGTTGCCACCGAGGATCCTCCGTACTTCTGAACAACGAGAGCCACGACAGGGTCCTCCAAGATCGACAATCAGCTGCTAACAGCACCCCAGCGTACCGGCCGCGGTCCAGCGGATTTGTTCCTACCTCCTCGGCCCACGAGTACCGAAGGGGCCGTTCGCGACTCGATCTCGGCCGAAATCGCTGCCTGACTTCGACGATCCTTGTCATCGGAGAGGCCGTGAGCAGACCGCATCACACAGCACACGTTGATGCGTCAACTAACTCGGACGCCGACTCGCCACCGACGCCGTCCGAGCCCGCGCTCGGTCCGCAAAACAGCTCGAGCACCGAACGAGTTACGCGGTAGTTCGCCTTCAACCGACTGCACGAAACCTCGGTGCCGAACGGGCGGCGGACACCGACTGGGCACGAGGAGGACGATGTAGTCCATGAAAAGCACGGTGATCGAGGTGACCACGGGACGGTCCGAAGTCGTGTACGACATCACCCCGCAGTGCGCGTCATTCGCGCGCGAGGCGGGCGCGGACGGATTGCTGCACATCTTCGTCCCGCATGCCACGGCCGGGATCGCGATCATGGAGCTCGGCGCACGCAGCGATGACGACCTGCTCGCCGCATTGCGCGACCTACTGCCCGCCGACGATCGCTGGCGACATGCGCACGGCTCACGCGGGCACGGCCGCTCCCACGTAATGCCCGCACTGATCCCGCCCTACGCCACCGTCCCGATCATCGGCGGCGCACTCACCTTGGGCACCTGGCAATCAATCGCCCTGGTCGACCTCAACATCGACAACCCAGACCGCCAACTCCGCCTCTCCTTCCTCCCCGGCTAGGCCCCAGCACAGCTGGACAGACGATCACGAGCATCCTTGGTGGCATCGCCCGAGAGACCACTCGAGCAACACATGGTGATCATCCGTCCAATTTCCTGGTCAGCCAGGTGACCTGGGTGCCGTTGTGGAATTCGGTGCGTTTTGTCGGGGTGAATAGGGTGGGGGTGAATTCGCCTGCGAAGGCTGGGGTTCCGGTCGCTGCTACCACCGGATAGCTCTTGATGACGAGCTCATCGATCTCGCCGAGCAGGTGCGCGGCGAGCTTGCCGCCACCGGCCAGCCAGATATCCATGCCATCCTCCCGCTTCAGACGGCGCACCAGGCCGACCGGATCGCCGTCGACCAGTTCGACAGTCGGGTCATCGATGCGGCCGAGGGAACTCGAGACGATGTACTGGCGCATATGCGCGTACGGGCTGGTCACGCCGATGGCCTGGGCCGGAGCATAGGTTCCTCGACCCATCATCAAGGTGTCGAACTGCTGATTCGGCGCGTCCACCGCGAGCCCGAGATGCGGGCGCACATGAGTCGGCAGCGTCTCCGGATAATCGGCCTTGATCCAGTCCAACATGTCGTTCCCGACTGGATAGAAGCTGATGTCGTCGCCGGGCCCCGCGATGTAGCCGTCGAGGGACATGCCGACAAAGTAAATGAGTTTTCGCATATGACTGTCTCTTTCGTGAAGCCGGATGGTCAGGCCCGGGAGAACCAGGTGACCTGCGCGCCGTTGCCGAACTCCCGGCGCTGGGTCGGTGCGAACAGGGTGGGGTTGAACGCACCCGTGAAGGCGGATATGCCACCGCCCGCGACGACCGGGTAGCTCTTGACGATCATCTCGTCGAGTTCGTCGAGCAGCGCCCCGGCCAGCTGGCCGCCGCCACACAGCCAGATATCGCCGCCCGGTTCGGCCTTCAGCCGTCGCACCAGCCCGACCGGATCGCTCGCGACCACCTCGACCTGCGGATCCTCGACCGGGCCGAGGGTGCTCGATATGACGTACTGCCGCAAATGCGCAAACGGACTTGTGACCCCTTCGGACAGGCCGGGCTCATAGCTCCCGCGGCCCATCAGCACGGTGTCGAACCGCTTACTCGGCTCGTCCACCGCCATCCCGACGTGGGGCCGCACGTGAGTCGGTACGAGGTCCGGGTACCGCGCCGTGATCCACTCCGTCATCTCGGCGTCGAGCGGATAGAAGTCGTACTCCCCTGCCGGACCCGCGATATAGCCGTCGAGCGATACGGCCACGTAGTAAACGAGTTTTCGCATATCAATACCGCCTGATCCGTTGTACTCTGCTTGAAGTGGTTTCAAGGTAGTACTACAGATGGAGTGGTGTCAAGTGCGAACGAATCCGGAGCGGCGGCAAGCCCTGCTCGATGCGGCGATCGAGGTGTTGGCGAAGGAGGGGGCGCGCGGGCTCACCTTTCGCGCGGTGGACAAGGAGGCCCAGGTGCCCGCGGGGACGGCGTCGAACTATTTCGCCAACCGCGACGACCTGCTGACCCAAGTGGGCGGGCGATTCTACGAACGCTTGACGCCCAGCGCCGCGACCATGGCCGACCTCACGACCGGCCCGAAGACGCGGGCGCATATCACCGAGCTGATGCGCGAGACAGTCGGTCGCCTCGAGGCCTTCCGGACCGGCTACCTGGCCATGCTCGAGCTGCGCCTGGAGGCGACGCGGCGACCGGAGTTGCGCGCGGTCATGACCGAGGCGGTGCGCGCGGATCTCGATTTCAATGTGCGCAACCATCTCGAAGCCGGGCTGCCCGGCGACGAAAAATCGGTGATGCTGTTGTATCTGGCGCTGAATTGGCTGATCGTGGATCGGCTGACGCTGCCGGGAATCTTCAGCGAGGCACAGAGCCAGGAACTGATCGCGGCCGCGGTCGATCGACTCGTCGGTGACGAGCGAAACGCCGCGCAGTACGGGGAACCCTTGTGACACGCGTCACTGCCATTCGATAATGGGGCGATGATGGCGAATGTCGGAGACCGGCTCCTCGTGCACGGCCACGTTGTGGGACAGAGTGATCGCCACGGCGAAATCGTCGAAGTCCGCGGGCCTCAGGGCGCACCGCCGTATGTGGTGCGATTCGATGACGGGCACGAATCGCTCGTCTACCCAGGTCCGGACGCGATCATCGAACCGACGCCGCACTGAGCCCCGGTCCGAGCGGGCCCGCTCGCCGCGGGCCCGTTACCTCCTGCCCAGACGCGAATACCTTGCGCACGATCGACTTACAGCACCGGCGGCAAGTCCACTGGATCCGCCGATTTCGCGGTTCATTCGAAAATACTGAACCGTAACTTGTTCTCGCCGTACATAATCGACCGTGATCCCCCCGAGATATGCGGCCGATGTGGCTTCGGGCACTGCCCGCTCAGTTGACTTGCGAATGTGTCGCTGGGCACAATTTGCCGATGTAGTTGGGCGGGGGCGGAGGTATGGAATGCGTACAAAGACCGATATCCGTTTCGTCGTCGACGCCGATCCCGAGCAGGTAATGGATGCGCTGGCCGCGGTCGAGATGCTCCCGGAGTGGTCGACCTCCTACAGCGACGCCCGGGTCGCCAGCCGGGACGACGAGCTGCGCCCGCGCCGGGTATTCGTCAAAGCGGAACTGATGGGCCGGTCGGATCTGCAGGTCCTGGAGTACGAATGGACCGAGACCCGCTCCTCCTGGGAGGTCACCGACAGTACCGAGGGGGTGAAGGGTGGCGGCTGGTTCGAGGTCACCGAAGGCGAGGAGGGCACCGAGGTCTGGTACCATGTCGAGCTCTACATCCCGATCCCCATTCCGGGCATGCTGGTGAAACGGACCATGCGCCGCTCGAATGAGGCCGTGGTACAGAACTTCATCGAGTTCGCCGAGGGCTTCACCGAGAACGAAAACTATCAGGCCGTGTAGAACCCACATGTCGCATACGGATGCGACGATGTGAACATGATCGGTTCCAAACGGGCACGCCTGCTGCCAACGGCAGAGGATGCGTCGGTAACTCAGCTCGAATTGTTCTTCGACCTGGTGCTCGTCTTCGCGTTCACCATGGTCACCGGCCTGGTCGCACACGACACCAGCGCCAAGAACATGCTGCGCGCGGTGCTGGTACTCGCCGTCATGTGGTGGCTGTGGATCGCCTACTCCTGGCTGGGCAATACGGTGCGCGCGGACGAGGGCATCGCACGCGTCGCCATGTTCGTCGCGATGGGCGGTGGTTTTCTCGCGGCGCTCACCATTCCGGAGGCCTTCGACGATGCGAAGGGCGGCTGGTACGGCCCGCTGGTCTTCGCGATCGCGTATCTGATTGTGCGCCTGGTGCATCTGGGCATGTACGTGCTGGCCAGCGCCGAGGATTCGCAACTGCGCAACCAGGTGCTGCGCTGGAGTCTCGGTTCCATCACCATCGGGACCACCCTGCTCGTCATCGCCGCGATGACCGAGGGGACGGCGCAGATCGTGCTGTGGATCGCCGCGATCGTCGGCGATATGGGCTGGACCCTGCTGGCGGGCGAGGACTGGCGGTTGAACTCGGCCAGCCATTTCGCCGAACGCTACGCGCTGATCACCATTGTGGCGCTGGGTGAATCGATCGTCTCGATCGGCATCGGCGTTGCCGGGCTGCCCATTTCGTGGCCGATCGCGGTCGGCTCGCTACTCGGACTCGCGGTTTCGGGACTGCTGTGGTGGGCGTATTTCGATGTGGCGGCGCTGTCGGTGGAGCACGAGCTGCGGCGGGCCGAGGGCGAGCGGCAGATCAAGATCGCCCGAAACTCCTACACCTTCTGGCATTTCCCGATGATCGCCGGGATCATCGGGCTCTCGCTCGGACTGAAGAAGGTGCTCTACTACGTCGGCGACGCATCGGCGCACAGCCTGAAAGATTCGCTGTCCGGCATACCGCTGTTCGCGCTGTACGGCGGTGTGGTGCTGTATCTGATCGCGTTGGTCGGGTTCAAGCAGTACGCGACCGGGAACGTCACGGTGCCGCGACTGGTGGCCGCCGTACTGCTGCTAGCGCTGATCCCGGCGGCCTGCGCACTGCCCGCGCTGGCGTCACTGGGGCTGCTGTGCGGTGTACTCGTGCTGCTGATCGTCTGGGAGACAGTGCGTTACGCGCAGCCGCGCGATGAGATCAGGCACGCGGCACACGGCTGAGGTGGTAGCGCACGGTGTGTTCGTGCGGTGTCGGGCCGACGTGGGACGGCTCGACGCGCACCCCGGCGTGCACGGCGTCGCGGATCTGATCCACGTTCTCGCGGATCATGTCCGAGACCAGTTCATCGGTGCGGGGATCGGCCAGCACCTGGAAGACGATGCGGAATGTGGTGTCGGCGACGAGCCGGATGATCTCGTCGTGGAACGGGATGTAGCGGACCCGTCCGGCCTGCGGATCGTTCTTGATGAGTTCGAGGATCATCTCGTCCATTTCGGCGCGGTTCTCCTCCAGCGCCGCCGCGATATTGCGGGTGTAGTGGCCCGCGCGCAGTACCTGCGCGACCTCGTCCAGGATCGCGATCGTCATGGGGCGCTTGATGACTTCGACGATGGTCGTCACGAAGCGGTTCAGCACCGCGGCGGTCACCCGGTCGCCCAGCGCCCGATCGGCGACCCGGCCGACGCGCACCGCGATCACCACGATCCGCAACAATCGGAATCCGCGGAAGAACGGGCTGGTCACCGGGATCATGCCGAGCACTTCGTACCAATAGACGAACGGAAACGTCCACGGCCAGCCCGCACGGCGCCAGCGCCAGAGGAACTCGACGGCGAATACCGCGCATACCGAGTAGTCGACCACCACGATCACGCGATAGGTGTGCGCGGATACGTCGAAGAAGGTGACCCAGGTGACCAGCACGACCGAGACGATCGCCAGCGCCAGCATCACCAGGTCCGACCACAGCGCGGGCGGCTTGCGTGGAAAATCCAGCTTCGGCCCGTCATCGAGGCCGGGCGTGGTCGGCCTGATCGGTGTTGCCACGTAAGGATCCCTTCGACGCCGAACGGTCCCGCCGACAGTAATACGCGCCGCGCCGGGCTACTTCCCAGCGCGGATGATGGCCTCGATATTGCGCTCGGCCAGCGCGGTGATCGTGAGCGACGGATTCACCGTGCCGGTGCTGCCCGGGATGGCCGCACCGTCCATCACGTACAGGCCGGGATGACCGTGCACGCGACCGTTGCCGTCGGTGGCCCGACCGAGCACCGCACCACCGAGTGGGTGCGCGGTGAAAAGCGCGTTCGCGTCGTAGCCGAGTGCGCCGTATTCGACCAGAGCATTGGAGCGTTCGGCGATCCGGTGATCGACCGCGCGGGCGGCCGCCACGACATCGTCACGATTCTTGGTCGACCAGGACAGCCCGACCGCATTGCGGGCGCGGTCGTAGCCGAAGCGGGCACGGGCCGGATCGAGCACCATGCCCAGGGAGGCGAGCGCGCCGGTCTCGAACGGAATGCCTGGGATATACCAATTTTCGAGCGTGAGCGGCACCGCGGATTCGTCGAGGATCCGGCTCGCGCTCGGCACGCCCTGACCGAAACCGGCCAACTGGCTGGCACCGCGAGCCAGCACCACATCACCGTTGGTTCCCCAGCCATCGCCGATGTGCTCGTTGAGGTTCGGCAGTGCGCCGGTCGCCTGGGCCCGCACCAGTAGCTCGGAGGTACCGATCGAACCCGCGCCGAGGAACAGGCGATCACAGGTCAGGGTGCGGGTGCAGATCACCTCGCCGGTCGGCGAAAGCTTTGTCACGCTCACCGAATAGCGGCCGCCGGACTCCTGCGCGATGGCGTCGACGCGGTGCCCCGGATAGACGGCGGAGTTGCCGGTGTCCTGGGCGTAGCGCAGATAGTTCTGGTTGAGGTCGAACTTCGCGCCGTTGGAGTTGCCGAGATTACTGCGCGCCACCGTCGCGGAAGGCTTTGTGGTGCCAGCGATTTCACCGCGCACAACATCCCAGTTGAAGATCGAGTCATTGGCGACCGGCTCGTAGCCCGCCCTGCGCACCTGCTCATCCCAGGCTCGGGAATGCGCGAACGGCGAAGCGGCGTAGATGTCGGCCGGAATAGGACTGAGCCGCAACATCTCCCGCACGCGCGGGTAATAGACGCGCTCCATTTCGCCGTAATCGACTGTGCCGCCGAAGACGTGGTCGAAGAAGCGGCGCTCGGGCGCGACCATCGCACCGGAGAAGATGACCGAGCCGCCACCGACCGCAGCCGCCCGCCACACGTCGATGCCCGGGTACTGCGTGCAATCGAGCACCCCGCCGAAGCTCGCGAAATGCATCGGCACCTTGGTGACGCCGGTGAAGTTGGTGCGATGCCAGAAGCCGCGGCCGTCGGGCAGATCATCGCCGGTGAAGATTTCCCGCCATGGGTCGTTCGGCCAGCGCGAGCCCCGCTCCAGCACGGTATTGGCGATTCCGGCCTCGGCAAGGCGCAGTGCGGCGACCGAGGCGCCGAAGCCGGAGCCGATGACGATCGCGGGCGAATGATCGGGCGGATCGGGAAGTGGCGCAAAGATTTCCGGGACCCACATGCGGAAAAGGTTGTCCCAGATCGGGTCTGCGGCATCGGCTGTCGCCCTACCCAGTGCGGTACTCGCGACACCCAGCATCGCGGCCGCACCGGCTGCCTTGAAGAAGGCACGTCTGTGCACCCTGGCCACCTCCCTCATCACGCATGGCCGAGCGCAGACTACCGGGATTCGGGAGTCCTGAACAGTGCTGGCGGAGGAATACCGACGATCTTGGTCGAGCGGTTTCCGGTACTGGCGTTTCAGTCGGTGAACGGGGCTTTGTCCGGCTTGCAGGTAGCGCCGGGCGCTGGGAGTTGCAGGTCCACGAGGTAGTGCTCCTGAAGACGGGCCGCGCAGTCGCTCACCACCATGTGCCCGTAACCCCCCTCGACGATAACCAGCCTGGCATTGACCAACTCCTGCTGGGCCCGGCGGGCCGCCGTCAGCGGGGTGACCGGATCGAAGCGGTTGTTGAACAGCAGGGCGGGTTTATCCGAGCGCAGAATCCACGGACCGGTGATGCGCTGCGGATAACCCTGGGCAGCCGCCCAAGCACCGCAGGCCTGGCGCAGATACAGCCACATGGCACCGTAATGCGGTGCGGCGCCAGCGAGTTCGGCTGCCATCGCGGGCCACTGCTCCGGTTCGTGGCCGAAGCTGTTGTCCGCACACGAGATCGCGATGAAGGCATCGAGGAAGTCCTCGGTGAAACCGCCCGCGTCCAGAATCTGTTGTACGACATCGGGATTGCCCGCCGGACCGCGTTCCAATTCGGTGAGCAGTTCGGCCAGCGCGGGCCAGCCCTCCTTCGTGTCGTAGAGCATGGTGGCATGCGCGGGCAGCACCTCGGTGAGGGTCACCGCGCGGGTGTGCGCGCCCTGACCGACCACGATCGGCCCCTGACGCAGCCGGTCCAGTACGGCGTCGTTGCGGGTGCGCAGTGCGGCCGCATCGGCTTTGGTCGGCCCCGCGAAGACGCAATGCGGTTGTCCCGCTTCGGCACACAGCCGCAGGAACTCCGCGAGCACCTCCTCGGTGCCCGCCGCGGAGTCGGCGATCTGCCCGCGCGAATCGTTGGTGTAGGCGTCCGGGTCGATCATCGAGCCGAGTTGCAGTGCGCGCACCCGGTCGCCGAAGAGCGCGCCGTACACCTCGCCCAGATAGCTCGCGTAGGACCCGCCCGTGTAGGTCATGGTCGTCTCGCCGACCGCGCGACGCAGCAGATCCAGATCGCGGGCGGCATCGACGGTGGTCAGATGGGGTAACAACGCCGGGCTGTGCGCGGCGCAACCGGCGGCCAGTTCGCGGGCCTCGCGCGCGGCGACGGCCTCCTGTTCGGCATTCGTCGGCGGAAGCAGGAAACCGGACCAGAAGCGGTGCTGCTCTTCGGCATTCGCGAAACAACGCACCTGACCACTGCGGCCGATACCGCGCTGATCGAAGGTGATCACATCGAATCGACGCGCCACCTCACCGGAGAACAGCACACCGTGACTCGCCCATTTGAAGCCGGAACCGCCGGGGCCGCCGACCGCGGTGAACAGGGTGCCGATGCGACGGTCCGGATCGGCGGCGGGCTGTTTGACGACCGCCAGCGCCAGCGTCGCACCATTGGGCTGCGCGTAGTCGATCGGGACCGCGGCCGTCGCGCACTGATACTTGCTCAACTCCGATTCGGGGCACTGGCCCCAATCGAGTTTCGGCGTCGGCGCCGCATCGGCCTGCGCGACCAGTTCGGCGACCTGCGAGACCGCCTCGCTCGGCCGGGAGCACGAGACCGATGCCGACACCAATACGGCCCCCAAAACCAACCCGACGATCTGCCACCCGCGCATACCGATCATCCTGCGTTGCGAAGCGGGCCGCCGTCGTCCTCCTTTGGGACCAATCCCCCTGCGCCACACCCCTGATCGTGCCGCGCCGTTCGGTAAGGGATCCGCCCGACGCACTCCCGAGACGCGCACTACACCGGTCGAGTTCGCCGCGGGCGCCGCGTCAACTCACCGCCGCAGTTCGGGCAGATGCCGTTCATCGCCGCCGTGCACGGATCGCAGAAGGTGCACTCATAGCTGCAAATATGCGCGAGACCGTCGAGCGCGAGGGCCACCTCGCAGCGCTCGCACACGGCTCGCATCTCGAGCGCCATGCTCCCTCCTCCATCTCCGATGATCCACTACGACTGCCGCACAGACTATTGCTCCGATATGTACGGCCGGGCTAGGTCATCAGCAGTCGGACGACGGCGATGCTGCCGACCACGACGATCACCGCACGCAACGCGGTGGGCGGCATCCGCCTGCCCATCTTCGCCCCGAGTACGCCGCCGATGATCGAACCGACCGCGATGAGTGCGGCGACCCGCCAGTCGACATCGGCGATCACCGTGAACACCACCGCGGAGACCGCGTTCACCAGCAGACCGAGCACATTCTTTACCCCGTTGAGCCGCTGGATGTCCTCGTGCACGAACACCCCGAGCAAACCGATCAACAACACGCCCTGGGCCGCGCCGAAATAACCGCCATAGATGCCACACAGAAATATCGCGACGTACAGGATCAGGCCACCGTGTTCGGGCGCCGGACCGGTGTCGGCCGCCCGACGTTCCTTCACCCAGCGCGCCAGCCGCGGCTGGACCACGACCAGGATCAGCGCCGCGATGATCAGCACCGGCACGATCGCCTTGAAGGCCGCGGCGGGCAGGACGAGTAGCAGGATCGCGCCGGTGGTGCCGCCGAGCAGCGACGCGCTGCCGAGCCGGACCAGTCTGGCCCGCTGCCCCTCGAGTTCGCGCCGATATCCGTACGCCCCGCTGACCCCGCCGGGTACCAGACCGATGGTGTTCGACACATTCGCCGTGACCGGCGGAATTCCGAAGGCGAGCAGCACCGGGAAGGTGATCAGGGTCCCCGAGCCCACAATGGTGTTGATGCCGCCCGCCGCTATGCCCGCGCCGAAGACCGCCAGTTGTTCAAGCCAAGTCATGTGAACCTACTTCCAGCCGGTCGGAACGCTAATCGTTAGGTCGGATGACCGGACGATGGGGACCGGGCTTTCGGCGACGCGTCCTGGCACGGTAAACTCGCCGACATCATGCAGCGGGCACTTCTTCTCGGCCGCCGCGACGGGGTCTGATCGGACCGGCCTCCCGTCGCGGGGTTCTGCCGCGCCGGTCGACCCGATAACTGGGATCCACCACACCCTGGAGAAACCGCATGTCCCCCGCTGACGCCTTCGTATCCGGCTCGCGCACCATCACGGCTCCGAGCAAGCCCGCCCCCGCCGACCAGCCCGCCTGGAACCGGCAGAGGAACTCCTCCATGCCAACCTTCCGCTACCGACCGTTCGCGGAGGAGGTCGAGCCGATCACACTGCCCGACCGCAGCTGGCCGGACAAGATCATCGACCGTGCCCCCGGCTGGTGCGCCGTCGACCTGCGCGACGGCAACCAGGCCCTGATCGACCCGATGAGCCCGGCCCGCAAGCGCCGCATGTTCGACCTGCTGGTGCGGATGGGGTACAAGGAGATCGAAGTCGGCTTCCCGTCGGCCAGCCAGACCGATTTCGACTTCGTCCGCGAGATCATCGAGGACGGGGCGATTCCCGACGACGTCACCATCCAGGTGCTGACCCAGTGTCGCGCCGAACTGATCGAGCGCACCTTTGAGGCGTGCGCCGGTGCGGCCAATGTGATCGTGCACTTCTACAACTCGACCTCGGTCCTGCAGCGGCGTGTGGTGTTCCGCGCGGACCAGGCGGCGGTGAAGAAGATCGCGACCGATGCCGCGAAGCTGTGCCTGGAGGTCGAGCAGCGCTACCCGGACACCAACTGGCGCTACGAGTACAGCCCGGAGTCCTACACCGGCACCGAGCTGTCCTACGCCAAGGAGGTGTGCGACGCGGTCACCGAGATCATCGCGCCCACCCCCGACAAGCCGATGATCATCAACCTGCCCGCGACCGTCGAGATGGCGACCCCGAATGTGTACGCCGATTCGATCGAGTGGATGAGCCGCAATCTGGCGCGCCGCGATTCGATCGTGCTGTCGCTGCATCCGCACAACGACCGGGGCACCGCGGTGGCCGCCGCCGAACTGGGCTACCAGGCAGGTGCGGACCGCATCGAGGGCTGCCTGTTCGGCAACGGTGAACGCACCGGCAATGTCTGCCTGGTGACGCTGGGCATGAACCTGTTCTCCCGCGGCGTGGATCCGCAGATCAACTTCTCCGATATCGACGAAATCCGCCGCACCGTCGAATACTGCAACCAGCTGCCGGTGCACGAGCGCCACCCCTACGGCGGCGATCTGGTCTACACGGCGTTCTCCGGCTCGCATCAGGACGCGATCAACAAGGGCCTGGACGCGATGAAGACCGCGGCCGACGCCGCCGCCTCCGATGTCGACGACATCGTCTGGGAGGTCCCGTACCTGCCGATCGACCCCAAGGATGTGGGCCGCACCTACGAGGCCGTCATCCGGGTCAACTCGCAGTCCGGTAAGGGCGGCGTCGCCTACATCATGAAGACCGACCACGGGCTGGTACTGCCGCGGCGACTGCAGATCGAGTTTTCCCAGGCGATCCAGAAGATCACCGACGGTGAGGGCGGCGAGGTTTCGCCCAAGGAGATGTGGGATGTCTTCGCCGAGGAATACCTGAGCCCGATCCGGCCGCTGGAGCGGATGCGTCAGAAGGTGACCGCCTCGGAGACCGACGGCGGCGTGGACTCGATCACCGCGGTGGTGAAGGTCGAGGGTGTCGAACAGGAGATCACCGGCGCGGGCAACGGACCGCTCGCCGCATTCGTCGACGCGATCGCGACGGTCGGATTCGAGGTGCGGGTGCTGGATTACTCCGAGCACGCGATGTCCGCCGGTGACGACGCCCAGGCCGCGGCGTATGTGGAGTGCGCGATCGGCGACAAGGTGGTGTGGGGCGTCGGCATCGCCACGTCCATTACGACCGCGTCGCTGCGCGCGGTGGTGTCGGCGGTGAACCGGGCGCACTGACGCGCGGGCGGTTGGGACAGATCCCTGGGCCGAGGTCGTTCGGGGCCGGGCTGGTTCGGGGCCAGATTCCATTCGGGACAGGTTCGTTCAGGGTCTGGCTCCTTCAGGGCCGGATTCATTTGGGACCGGGCTCATTCGGGACCTGATCGTTCGGGACCGGGCTCGTGTCAGCGCTCTTCGGAACCCGGCCACTGGCCTTCGTTGAAAATCGGCCACCCATCGACGATCGGAAGGGTGGTCTCAGTGCAGGTTCGGGCGGCAGTTCAGGTATCTCCATACGGAGAGGGCCGGTCGGTGTGGGCGATCGCGACCCAGGTTGGGCAGCTCGCGGGACACGGTTTCGCGGGCGAACAAGTCGGACTCGCCTCCGCGGTATCAGCGGGTGGCGAGTCCGTCGGCGTTCGATGAATTCGGAGCCGCTGGTGCGGGGCCGGGCGTGTTCAGGGCCGGACTCGTCCAGGACGGGGGCTCGTTCGGGACCGGATCCTTTGGGGCTGAGGTTGTTCGGGTCGGTCCGAGCGATCCGGCACCTCGGCTCAGACCGCGGAGTACGGTGAGAAGAGGACGCCTGTTGGTGACGACTTGTCGCCGCATCGGGCGTCCGATTCTCGAACTCGCTGTTGGACAGGGTTTTCGAGTTGCGGCTGGTCGCGCGGGTTCACGCGACGCGGCGGCTGTGTATACCACGGCGCGGGGCCGAGTACCCCGTGCTAGCGTTGATTCGCATTCAAGCGCCGAGCTCTCTGCTCGAATTCCCGAGCAGATGGGGGAACTGTGACAACTAACGACCACAACCCGACTTCTCCGCCCTGGCTGCAGAGTCATTCGGTGGATACGGCCGAGGTCACCACCGACTCCTCGGCGCCGGATGAAGCAGCCGAATCCGTACCCGTCGATGCGGAGCCCGCAACCGACGAGCATGAGGCCGCCGAGGTTACCGAAGAGTCCGATGGGTCCGAACAGTCGGAGTTCACCGGATACCCCAGCGGGCCAACGGAACAGACCAGCTACCCGCAGGCCGGGGTGCCGCAACAGCAGTACGGACCGCCCGAGGTTTTCGCGCCGCCCGGAACGCCGTACAACACCGGTCAATTCGCGCAGCAGTATCAGCCGGGTCCCGGTCAGAGCGGTAACCATCCGGTGCAGCCCGAGCCGACCTATGGCGAGTACCGCCAGGAGATCGGGCCCGATGGGATGGTTCGGCGGGTCCCGGCGGAGAGTCAGGCCGAACCGCCGATCTACAGCTGGGCGCCGCCACCGCCGGTGCAGCAGCCGCCGATGTATCAGCAGCCGCCCATGGGACAACAGCATCCGATGGGGCAACCGCCCGTGGGTCAGCAACCGCACGCCGGGCAGCTGCCGTACGCCGAGCAGGGACCGGGCACCGGTCTGATGCCGTACGGCGAGCAAGGGCCGGGCACCGGGATGGTGCCGTATGCCGAACAGGGCCCGCCGCCGGGTTGGCAAGGCGGCCCGCCGAATACACGGCAGCCGTTCCAGCCGCAGCATGTGCCGCAGCCAGGCCAGCCGGGACATTCGGTCAATGACCTGAACCTGCTCAAGCGAGCGCGCAAGGCGCCGCGCAGTGGCTGGCGGCGGGCGGTGCACAAGGCCTCCGGCGGCATGATCAATCCGGGTGAGTCCGCGGCGGATATCGTCTACCGCGATCTCGTCGACCGGGTGAATCAGCCGGTGCGCGGCGACTATCGGATCGCGATTCTCTCGCTCAAGGGCGGCGTCGGCAAGACCACGACCACGGTCGGGCTCGGATCGACGTTCTCCTCACTGCGTGGCGACCGGGTCATCGCGATCGACGCCAATCCCGACCTCGGCACCCTGGCGCATCGCGTGCCGCGGCAGACCCGCTCCACCGTGCGCAATCTGCTCGAGGATCAGCACATCACCAGGTACTCCGATGTCCGGGCGCATACGTCCCAGGCGCCGAGTCGACTGGAAGTGCTTGCCAGCGAACAGGATCCGGCGGTTTCCGAAGCCTTCAGCGAGGCCGACTACCGCCAGGCCATCAGCATCCTGCAGTCGTTCTACAACATCATCCTCACCGACTGCGGTACCGGTCTGATGCATTCGGCGATGGCCGGTGTGCTCGATATGGCCAGCTCGCTGGTGCTGGTGACCTCACCCGCGATCGACGGCGCCCGCAGCGCCTCGGCCACCCTGGACTGGCTGGACCACCACGGCTACGGCAAGTTGGTCGAGCGAACCGTGGTGGTGGTCAACGCATCTCGCCGCGGCGCCTCCACCGTCGACCTGGACCAGCTACGCAAACTGTTCCTCGACCGCACCCGCGCGGTCCAGGTGGTGCCCTTCGACGACCACCTCGCCGAGGGCGCGGAGATCGACCTGGAACTGGTGAGCAAACCGACCCGACGTGCCCTCCTGGAACTGGCCGCCATGGTCGCCGACGATTTCGGCTACATCGGCAACCAACAGTACCGCCCAGGCCCACCCCGGCACCACTAGTTGCTCGGCAGGTTGTCGGGCCCACATCCGAGCCCGAAACCTGCCGCGTGTACCCCGAAATTCAACTGCCGCACAGCAATCGACACCCTCGCACCGGGTGCAGCCTGTGCGACAGCACCACACGGTGCGCGCCACCGGATTCCACCGCTGGGTAGTGCGCGCGGCGCATGCTTTGTGACGGTGCCACACGTTGTCCGCCAACAGTTTCTGGCCGCGGCATCAGCCGCGCGAACGCGACAACAGTCGCCAGCGCCGTGATCGGCGAGCATGCCCGAGATTCGGCTGGCGCATAGGGAGGCGCGTAGCGGCCAGCCTGTGCGAGTCGGAGCCCGCCGCGTCCAAGAATTCCGCGACGCACAGGTAGTGAGTGCCGCGCATAGGGTGCAGCCTGTGCGAGGTGATGATTGGTTGTGCACCAGCAGATTCCACTGCGAGTACCGCAGTCGCCATCGTCGTCCACCGTCGTGCCCCACGATTTGGCTGGCGCATAGGTAGTGAGCATGGCGCATAGGGTGCGGGGTTTGCGAGGTAGTGAAGGGGTGTGCGGCAGCGGCCTGGTGCGGTGGATGTTGGCGAGGACTCGAGGTGCGCCGGTGTGGAAGGCCTGCAAGGGACGCTTTCGGCGAGGACCAGTGGTGTGGTGGCTCGGAAGGATGAGCTGATGCCCGCCGTCCGTCATGGACCCCACGCCGCGCAGGTCCTCCGCGAGCAGTGCCCGGCCAGGGGCGGCTATTCGGCGGTGACTTCGGCTGCGGCGGTGCGGAAGGCTTGGAGGACGGTGGCTATGGCGGGGCGGGTGGCGGCGTGCGGGCGGGTGGCGAGTTCGTAGAGGCGGGCGGCGCGGACGCCGGAGAGGCGTAGCACGGCGAGGTTCGGGTGGGCCACGGCCCAGCGGGGCATCAGGGCGACGCCGTAGTTCGCGGCGACGAGGGTTTCGATGACGCGGAAGTCGTTGAGGCGCTGGGCAATACGGGGTTGAACGCCGGTCATGGTGGCGATGGAGCGCAGCACGTCGTCGACCGGGAAGCCGCCACGCACGCTGAGCCAGGTTTCCTCGGCGAGCTCGGCCGGGGTTACCTCGGTGCGAGTCGCGAGCGGATGGGTCGGTGCGACAACGACATCGGTGGGTTCACGCATGATGACGGTGGTGCTGACGCGAGGGCCCGCGATACCCGGCGAGCGCTCGTCGCGGTGGGTGAGGACGATGTCATAGTCGGCGAGCAGGCGCGGCACTTCACTCGGCGGCAGATCCTCGTCACGGGCGACGACCTCGACACCACTGTCGGCCAGCGCGAGCAGCACCCGCGGCAGCAGCAGCGCCGCGCCGGACGGGAACAGCGCGACCCGGACGCGACCCCGCGCGGACCCGCGGTAGTGCGCCATCTCCGCCACCGCCCGGTCCATCGCGGCAAGCACCTCATCGGCACGCACAACAAGCGCCTGCCCCGCGTCGGTCAGCCGGACTCGGCGGCCGTCCGGTTCCAGCAGCGGTACGCCCGCCTCCTTGGCAAGCACCTTGAGCTGCTGCGATACCGCGGACGGAGTCATCGAAAGAGCGTCGGCGACAGCAGCGATCGTCCCGCGATCGGCGAATTCACGCAGTACACGCAGCCGCTCGACCGCCATCGGCGGCCCAACCCGCACGTTCTCCGGCGCCGCTACCTGGGCGGTCGGAGGTACTGATGTCGACGCCGGGACGACATCACGGTTGCCGGTGTTGCGCACCGATCGCGGGGTGGGTGGGTACGGACCGCCGAAAACCATTAAGCGATGCTACATCGATAGTGCATATTTATTCGATTGTTCTTATTGGTTTTATTACCCAAGATAAGGAACGTGACCAATCGTGACCGCATGCTCGGGCTTACCGTTGTGCTGCTCTGGGGGCTGAACTTCATCGCTATTCGGGTCGGGCTGGATCACTTTCCGGCGTTCTTTTTCGCTGCGCTGCGGTTCGCGGTGATCGCGGTGCCGGTATTGATGTTCGTACCGCGTCCGCAGGTGCCGCTGCGGTGGTTGCTGCTGTATGGGATCGGCTTCGGGATTCTGCAATTCGCGTTCCTGTTCACCGCGATGCGCACGGGCATGCCGACCGGGTTGTCCTCGCTGGTGCTGCAATCCTCCGCGCCGTTCACAGTCGTACTGGGTGCGCTGTTCCTGCGCGAGCGGCTGCGCTGGACGCAGCTGTTCGGCATCGGCGTCGCGGTGGCGGGCATTGTGGTGATCGGGCTCGATCGCGCACAGCATGCAGCGCTGCTGCCGGTGGTGCTGACGCTGGCGGGCGGTCTCGGTTGGGCATTCGGCAATATCGGCTCGCGCTTGGCCACGGCGTCCGGCGATGTCAATCCACTGCACCTGACGCTGTGGATGACAGTCGTGCCGCCCATCCCGATGTTCGCGCTGTCGGCATTCATCGAAGGACCGACGACCGGCCTGCAGGCGTTGACCGACGTCACGTCCCCCGGTGGCTGGCACGCCTTGCTCGGCCTCGCCTACATCGTCGCGCTCGGCACCATCGCGGGCTCTGGCCTGTGGACCTACCTGATGAGCCGATACCCGGCCAGCACGGTCGCGCCCATGTCCCTGCTGGTCCCGGTGGTCGGCATCCTCGCCGCCTGGGCTGCGTTCGGCGAGGACCCGACACCGCTGTCGCTGCTCGGCGGGGCCATCGTGATCGCAGGTGCGTTCGCGGCAACGAAGTCGGGTCGCCGCGATGCGAATACCGAAGCAGCAGCGCAGATTTCGCCCTCGCCACCGGTGTCGGAGTCGCCCCTCGGCAAGCAATACCGATTGGTGGAGGCCTGAGCCAACCACCATGCGGTCAGTGATGGAACCGACTTCGACCCACCCGGAGCCGGAACCGCCCTCGGCAGACACCCCCGCTTGATGGAAGCCCGAGCCAACCACCATGCGGTCAGCGATGGAACCGACTTCGACCGCGCCCTGGAACCGGACCCCTCGCCAGACAACCCCACTCGATCGAAGCCCGAGCCAACCACCATGCCGTCAGCGATGGAACCGACTTCGACCGCGCCCTGGAACCGGACCCCTCGCCAGACAACCCCACTCGATCGAAGCCCGAGCCAACCACCATGCCGTCAGCGATGGAACCGACTTCGTCCCCGGGAGCCGCAGCCGCCCCTCGGCAGGACCCCTGTCAGTACCGGCCACAGTCATCGCGCGGCCATTTCCGCCTCGCCAACACAGCCTGCGATAGACAGCTCATCCCAGCCGCACGCGATTTACCTGCCACCTTCCGCCGACACCGCCACAACTACGCCCTGACCTGCGAAGTTTGCGTACAACCCCCGGTTCCAGAAACCAACTCGGCCTGGTCGCACCGCCCGGTAATGTCTGCCCCGCCGTAATCGTGACCTGGTCGAATGCGAGGCCGACCAGGTCCAAGCGGCGGCGGCAGGGGTGGGTCGGACCACCCATAAGCAGTCGCTTTACAGTGTTTGGCGGCGGTAGAGATCGGTCCAAAGGCTTAGGGCAGCAAAGAAGCGCATGGCACATCAACAGTGGACCGTTTCGCGAAGAACGATGCTTCGCGGCACGGTCGCAGCGGGGGTAGCGACGGCTGGGGCGCTGACGGTTGGCGGGCTCAGACCGGCGCATGCCGCGGGCAGTCCCGGCGGCGGGCGGGTCGCGGTGCTCGGCGGTGGGGTCGCGGGGTTGACCGCGGCGCACGAGTTGGCCGAGCGTGGATTCCAGGTCACCGTATTCGAAAGACGTGCACTCGGCGGCAAAGCGCGCAGCATTCCGGTGCCGGGCAGCGGGTCGGGCGGACGGCCGGATCTGCCCGGTGAGCACGGCTTCCGCTTCTTTCCCGGCTTCTACCAACACATTCCGGACACCATGCGGCGAATTCCGTTCGCGGGCAATCCGGATGGCGTCTGGAATAATCTGATCGGCGTGCCGGAGGCACGTTTCGCCCGCCGCGGCGGCGATGATTTCCGACTTCCCTTGGGCCCCAAGGCCCGCACCAATTTCAGCCCGGACGCATTCCGCGAAACCATGGGCGCGGCAATCGCGACGGCCCTGAGAATGCCCGCCGACGAGGGCGCCTACTTCGCCGATCGGCTGCTGGTCTTCAACTCCAGTTGCGACGCCCGGCGGCTGGGGCAGTGGGAATTCACCTCATGGCGTGATTTCGTCGGCGGCCACCAGCGCTCGCACGAATTCCGTGCCCTGCTCTCGCGCACGCTGACCAGCATCATGGTCGCCGCGAAGGAGGATGTGGCCAGCGTCCGCACCATCGGCACCATGGGCGAACAGTTCCTTGGCAACCCTTTCGAAATCGGCAATGACGGCGCACTGGATCGGGTGCTGAACGGTCCGACCAATTCGGTGTGGATCGACCCATGGGTGCAGCGACTGCGCGACCTCGGTGTGGAATTCGCACTCGGGGCCGAGGTGCGCGGGCTGCAGGTGCGCGATCGGCGGATCGCCGCGGCCCGCATCGTCGATGAAAACGGCGCTCAGCGCAGCATCGACGCCGACTATTTCGTGGTCGCGCTGCCCGCCGAACAGGCCCGCATGCTGTGGTCGCCCGATGTGCTCGAGGTGCGCCCGGAATTGGCGGCGATGGATCGGCTCTTCGTCGACTGGATGAACGGAATCCAGTTCTATCTGCGTAGGCCGATGGATATTTCACACGGTCACACGGCCTATATCGATGCCCCGTGGTCACTCACCTCGATCACCCAGAATCAGCTGTGGACGCGCAAACTCACCGAATTCGGTGACGGCACGGTGCAGGACTGCCTTTCGGTCGATATCTCCGATTGGAACTCCCCCGGCATGCTCTACGGCAAGCCCGCCAAGGAGTGCACCCGCGAGGAAATCGCGCGCGAGGTGTGGGCGCAGCTGCGGGCGCATCTGAACGATCGCGACGACCTGTTGCGCGATGCCGATCTGCATTCCTGGTTCCTCGATCCGGGTATCAGCTGGCAGGAGTCCCAGCGGCGCAATGCCAATGCCGATCCGCTGCTGATCAATACCGCCGGGTCATGGGAGTGCCGACCGGAAACCCACGGCGCGCTCGAAAACCTGTTCCTGGCAGGCGATTACGTGCGCACCAATGTCGATCTGGCAACCATGGAGGGCGCCAACGAATCCGCGCGCGACGCGGTCAACGCCATTCTCGACGTTTCGGGTTCGAATGCCGAACGCTGCCGCAAATTCACCCTCTACCGGGCCACCGAATTGGAGCCACTGCGCCGCATCGATGCCGACCGCTATGCCGCGGGCCAGCCCAACCTGTTCGATGTCCGACTGTGATCGATCTCCCCTCGTAGGAACGTAATTCGATCGTCGCCGACACCGTGCCGGTGCTTTGATCGAACTATGGGCGAGCGCACCGACACCAATCAGATCACCGACCCGGCCGAGCTGCGGCAGTTGCTCGGGGAGGTCATGCCGCGAGCCGCGACGAAGGAGCGCGTCGCACTGCATCCCCGCGATCGCGACTGGATCGCGGCGACCCCGTTCATTGTCCTGAGTACCAGCGATGCCGACGGCAATTGCGATACCTCACCGAAGGGCGATCCGCCCGGCTTCGTCAAGGTGCTCGACGACACCACCGTCGCCATTCCGGAGCGGCCGGGTAACCGCAGGGCCGACGGCTATCTGAATATCCTCAGCAATCCGCACGTCGGGCTGCTGTTCATGATTCCGGGCCGCCGCGAGACGCTGCGCGTCAACGGCCGGGCCCGGCTGGTTCGCGACGCACCGTATTTCGACGACATGGTGGTCAAGGGCCATCGGCCGATCCTGGCGATCGAGGTCGATATCGAGCAGATCTTCTTCCACTGCGCCAAGGCGTTCATCCGCAGTCACCTGTGGGAACCGGAGCAGTGGCCGGTCGACAATCTGCCCAGTGCGGCCCGGCTCGTCAAGGAGGTCCAGACCAATGTGACGGAGTCGGTGGAGGAGCTGGAGCGCTACTACTCGCCGGAAAACTATAACGCCAAGCTGTACCACGAGTGAGTACGGTCACTGCGGCCGAGCGGGCGGGCCGCAGCGAATGCGCCGCCGAGCAGAACACATAGACTCGCGGCGTGGCAGACATAACGGTACGCGGGCGTCTCGCGCTGCGAGCGGCGGCGGCAGCGTCGTGGGCCTCGCAGAAGGCGGGCCGCGGCAAGGGCTCGATGATCGGCGGGCTGATCGCCCTGCAGATCGATAAGACGATCATGGATCAGCTTGGCCGTGGACGGCGCACCGTCCTGGTGACCGGCACCAACGGAAAGTCGACCACCACAAGGATGACCACCGCCGCACTGAGCACCCTCGGCAAGGTCGCCACGCAGGCCGACGGCGCGAATATGGACGCGGGCATCGTGGCCGCGCTGAGCGCGCATCGCGGAACGCCGCTGGCCGCGATCGAGGTGGATGAACTGCATCTGCCGCACGTCACCGATTCGCTGAATCCGTCCGTGGTTGTGCTGCTCAATCTCAGCCGCGATCAGCTGGATCGGGTCGGCGAGATCAATATGATCGAGCGCAAGCTGCGCGCCGGACTGGCCAGGCATCCGCAGACCGTGGTGATCGCCAACTGCGACGACGTGCTGGTGACCTCCATCGCCTACGACCATCCGAATGTGGTGTGGGTCGCGGCGGGCAGCGGGTGGTCGATGGATGCGACGAGTTGCCCGCGCAGCGGTGAGCCGATCGTCTGGGAGGGCGCGCACTGGCGCAGCACCGGCACGGATTTCGAACGGCCCGAACCGAATTGGTGGATCGACGGCGCGGAATTGGTGGGGCCAGACGGTATTCGGCTGCCACTGAAGTTGGCGCTGCCCGGACGGGCCAATAAGGGCAATGCCGCGCAGGCGGTCGCCGCGGCGGTCGCACTCGGTGCGGATCCGGCGGCGGCGGCGACCGCGGCGGGTACGGTGCGCGAGATCGCCGGTCGCTACCGGACGGTGCAGGTCGGCGAGCACGCCGCCCGGCTGCTGCTGGCGAAGAATCCGGCGGGCTGGCAGGAGGCGCTGTCGATGATCGAGCCCGATTCGGCCGGGCTGGTGATCGCGGTGAACGGGCAGGTGCCCGACGGCGAGGATCTGTCCTGGCTGTGGGACGTGCGGTTCGAGCATTTCGAGGGCGTGCAGGTGGTGGCCGCCGGTGAGCGCGCGACCGATCTCGCGGTGCGGCTGACCTATGCCGGAGTCGAGCACACCACGGTTCCGGATCCATTGCGCGCCATCGCATCCTGCCCGGCGGGACGGGTCGAGGTGCTGGCGAACTACACCGCGTTCCGCGATCTCAACCGCGATCTGGAGGAGCAGAGATAATGGCAGCATCGCGTAGCGATTCGATGAGCGGCGGGCGCGAATCGACCGTGCGAATCGGGCTGGTGCTGCCCGATGTGATGGGCACCTATGGCGACGGCGGCAATGCGTTGGTGCTGCGGCAGCGACTGCGCATGCGCGGACACGACGCGGAGATCGTCGAAATCACCCTGTCCGACCCCGTTCCCGAGTCGCTCGATATCTACACCCTAGGCGGAGCCGAGGATTCGGCACAGCGCCTGGCCACCCGGCACCTACAGCGCTACCCGGGGCTGCAGCGGGCCGCCGCGAAAGGCGCTCCGGTACTTGCCATCTGCGCGGCCATCCAGGTGCTCGGCCACTGGTACGAGACGTCCACCGGCGAGCGCGTCGACGGCGTCGGCCTCATCGATGTCACCACCTCCCCGCAGGCCAAGCGCGCCATCGGCGAGGTGACGACCACGCCGCTGCTCCCCGGTCTCACCGCCGCCCTCACCGGCTTCGAAAACCACCGTGGCGGAACCAAACTCGGCGGCGATGCCACCGGTCTGGCGCACGTCACCCGCGGCGTGGGCAACGGTGTCGGCGACGGGTTGGAGGGCGTTGTCCAGGGCTCGACCATCGGAACCTACATGCACGGCCCCGCCCTCGCGCGCAATCCGGAACTCGCCGACTTGCTGCTCGCGCGCGTGCTCGGCGTGGATGAACTGCCCCCACTGCACCTGCCCGAAGTAGACCAACTCCGCCGAGAACGTTTGCGCGCCTGAGCACTGAATCGGCTGATCCCGTAGCGGGCGCGATGTCCGGTATGCACAACGCGCCGCGCTTTCGCCGGGTGCTTCGGCGGATTACGCGGTGATGCACGATACGCTCCCGCTATGGCGACGATCACATCAGCGGAATCGGAACTGCTCGAGGAACAATCGACACCGGCCGATGGTCGGCCGTCGCTGATCAGTCGACTACGGGCATGGCGGCCGCGCCCGCTACATGCTTCGGCGATCGTCACCGGTGTCGTCGCACTCACGTCATTCGAAATGTCGTTTGCCGCACTGCACGACCTGTCCGTGCGAAACCTGGTGGCCCCGGCACTGGCCGCGAATGTGCCGATCGCCATCGACGGACTGGTCATCGGTTCGATCATTGCCACCGCCACCTTCAAGCGGCATAGTTCGGCCTGGTGGTACGCCACGGCGCTGTTCGTCTTCTGGACCCTGGTGTCGGTGGCCGGAAATATCGAGTACGCGCGCGAAATCGGGGGTAGCCCCGTGTCTTTGTCGCTGTACGCCGGTATGCCGTTGACCATGCTGTTCGCGGTGCATCTCACCCTGATGCTGTTCGGGCGCGGACGCGACCGTGCACGTGCGGCGGAGTCCGCCGCAGCGCCGCAGGAGAATCACGCACCGGCAACACAAGAGAACCGCGCACCGGAGACGCAGGAGGCCCGCGACCAAGCGGCAGAGCGGGATTGGGCCACCGCGGTGGAAGAGGATTGGGACGACGCGGCAGGGGATTGGGATTCGGCACCGCACGAAGAGCGTGTCGTAACGCCGCGCGGTGCCGCGATCCTGGAGAATACCGACCCGCTGCCCGTCGCTCCGAAGAAGCTGCTGACCAGCACCCTGCCTGGAACAGCGGCATTGCCACGGATCACACCGACATACGCGACCACCGGCGTGGGCGGCAAGACGAAGATCAACCCCCTCTGACTCGAAACTGCTTCAGCCACAATCGGACACGTCGATGGAGTAAGCGATGGCTTTTACCGTTTGGCAAGACCAGGGCGTAGAACAATTCCGGGAGGTCGCGGGGCGGCTCGCGTCGGTGATCCAGAGCGGCATCGATCGCTCGGGCGCGCTGAACCAATTCGCCGAATCGATCAGCAGCGGTGAGACATTCACCGATCTGATGATCGAATACTCGTCCCGATGGTTCACCGAAACCGGTGGACGCTCGACCTTGATCGGCCCGGAGTTGTTCTGGTTACTGTCCGAGCCGAGCCCGCGCCGGGTATCCGGCACCGGCATGCGAGTCCAAGAGTCTTATCTGGATACCGAATTGACGGCCGGACAGCGTGCCCGGATTTTACTGCTGATCTGCGTATACGAGGCGCTGGCACAGAATCAGTGGGGACCGGAGGGGATAGCGGACCACGTGATCGCGACCAACGGCGTGGGCTAGGTCAGCGGTCGAAACCGGCGCGGCCGAGTTGGTAACGGTCGAGGGTCGCGCCGGGGGCCGGGCCGAAGCGGCGGTATCGAGGGTGTCGCGGATGTGCAGGTAGTGCGCGGCACCAGCCAATTGCATTGCGCTACATGCAAGTTGTCGCAGAGCCGGAACGGTTGGCGATCGACGACCCCACTCGACGGATCCACCGACCGCATCCCCCGGTGGATCACCGATCTCCACCAGTGCGCGATTCAGCGAGGCTGAAACCCGGTGGGCTGAAATATGACAGGCACACCGAATTCTCGCTCGCCGCAGCCGAAATCGCGCATATCGCTACGTCTGCACCGGCACAACGTCGACGGATACGGTGATCGAGCTCTCCCTGGCGTCGGTGTAGATGATGCCACGCAGCGGCGGCACGTCGGCGTAGTCGCGGCCCCACGCGACGGTTATGTACCGCTCGTCGGCGAATTGGTCGTTGGTCGGGTCGAAGCCGATCCAGTGGCCGGTTCGGTCGTGTGCGGTGTCACCGGGGACCCACACCGCGGACCAGGCGTGGGTGGCGTCCGCGCCGACCATGCGTTCCTTGCCCGGCGGCGGATCGGTTGCCAGGTAACCGGATACATAACGCGAGGCCAGCCCGTGTGAGCGCAGGCAGGCGGCGCCGATTCTGGCGAAGTCCTGGCAGACGCCCGCGCGCGCTGCGAAGACGTCGGCGACCTTGGTGGATACCGTCGTCGAGCCGGATTTGTAGGTGAAGTCGTCGTGGATGCGGGTGTTGAGTTCGGTCACGGCTTCCAGCAGTGCCCGGTCTGGCCGCAAAGATTCGGCGGCGTATGCGGTGATCTCGGGGGTGATCTCCGGGGGATGCAGGTCGAGGGTGAATTCCACCGCGAGCGGACCATTGGCGGTGCTCGGCCGGGACTGCTCCCACGGCTTGCTGGTCGCGCTCACCGCCTCGGCGTCGGGTACCTCGACCTCGACCACGGATTCACCGGTTACCACGAGTTTCGTATGTTCGGCCGTGACATGGAAATACGAGGTGGTGTTGCCGTATACATCGGTGCCGATCGAATGGTCCGATGGCGTCGGATCGATATAGATCTCGTGTGCGAGCAGACGCTGTCCGGGAAACTCGCGCGGCGTGAGATAGGCGCGCCCATAGGAACTGGTGACCTCGTCGGAATAGTTGTAGATGGTGCGGTGCTCGACCCGATAGCGTCGGGCGGCGGCGGTGCGCGCGCTCATCCAACGACCCTCGTGCTACCCCACAGCGGCTGGATACCGACCGGCAGGGCCAGTTTCGTGGTTTCGAACGATTCGGAGATCTTGCGCAACCGCAAATGCACGCCCTCCGACAACTCGGCCAGTTCGGTACGCCGCCCGTCCGCGTCGGTGACATCGAGCTCGTCCGGGTCCACCCGGCGCAGCATGCGTTGGGCATCGGCCAGCAGCCGTTGCGGGCGGGAGGATCCCGAATTGCCCGGCAGCGCCTGGAAGTCGGCGTCGAGCTGATCCAGCTGATAGGCCAGCGAGCGTGGGTTCCCGGCATCGAAGAGCAGCAGTCCGGCCACCGCCGATACCCGCACCGAATCCCGATGTCGCCGACGGTAACTCACCGACGACTCGGTCGCCTTCAGCACCGTTTCGATGATCACCCGCTCGGTTTCCGGCGGATAGGCATTAGTCAGCGCGGCCCCGAGCAACGCGGTCAACGACAGCCCCCGTTCGATGCGTTTGCCGATATCCATGACATACCAACCGGTATCGCGCACCAGCGATTCGGCACCGATTCCGGACAGCGAAAGCAGCGCAGCCAACGACAGCGAATGCAGCGCCGACAATGCCGTTTCCTGATCGTCACCGGTGAACCGGTACTCCGCCAGCGCCCGATCCACCGCGCCCAGAATCATCCAGGTATCCGCCGACAACTGATCGCGCACCGCCCGCGCCGCCGAACCGTACCGATTGATCGCGAACGCCATCGACCCCGGCATATCCGGATCAACCGTCAACGCCACCAAATAGTCATGGCCCTCCCGCCCGGTCCCGGGCACCACCGTCCGCGCGGTAATCGCCGCCACCGCCTTCGATGCCGTATCCCCCTCGGCAGCATCAACTTTCGGTGCACCGGTGCTGGACTCGGCACTGTGCGACTCCGGCCCACCCGAGGCCGAGTCCGGCTCAGCCGAAGGTAGCTTCTGTGCGGAGGTCGCTCCCGCCGCCTGCGGTCCTTGCCCGACCGACTGCGACTGCGTTTGTGATCCGGGCGGTTCCGCTCCGGCCGAACCCGATGCCGCCGCATGCGAACCGGGGCCTGCCGAAGGTGGCGGCACGACACCAGCACCATCGGGAAGCACACTCAGCGGAGCCATGGTCCCGGTGGTGCTGGACAACGCGGCCATGAGTGCGGGTAGTGCGTCGGCGCCTTCCAGCCAGGGGCGGTAGCGGTAGTCCTGGTAGCAGTCGTGGGTTGCGATCAGCTGTCGCACAACGGCTTCCGCGCGTTCGCTGTAGCGGCCCATCCAGAACAGGTCGTTGAGTACGCGCGGGGAGCTGACCGGTTCGAGGGTGGGGGCTCGGCGTTCGCGTTCTTCGTAGGCTGGCTCGGTGCCGACGGCGGCGACGGTGGCCGGGGCGGCGCGGACCCAAATGTCTTTGGCGGCAAACTTTATGGCTGTGCGCTCGGGCTGCAGGCGCTGGCGCAATTGCCCGAGCCCGCCTTCCATCGCCGTATAGCCGCCGCGTCGGGCGAGCGAGAAAAGCCGCATACCGACAGGTGCCGAGGCGAGCCCGCCGTAACCCTGGACGGCGGGTGCGACCGAGAACTGCGCGGGCTCCTGCCCGACCCACTGCCAGCCGCAGTCCTCGATCCGTGCGGCGAGTTCCGCGCGTTGCGCATCGGCCAGTTCCGGACCGAACAGGGTCGCACCGTCGACCGTCGAACGAATGATCAGCCGATCCAGATTGGCGATCAGATGCGAGCGCTCGCTGTCATTGCCACCCCAGTACGTCGGCGCGCTCTCCAGCGCCAACTCCTCGCCGAGCAGCGCCCGCGAGATCCGCGGCAGGAACGCGGCCAGTGCCGGATTCTCCAGCAGCCCACTGCCGATCGTATTCACCACGGTCACCGCACCGCGACGCAACACCTCGACCAGCCCGACCACGCCGAGCCGCGAATCCGGCCGCAGGTCGAGCGGATCGGAGAATTCGGCGTCCACTCGCCGCAGCACCACATCGACCCGCTTCAACGTGCCGAGCGAACGCATCCACAGCGCACCTTCGCGCACCACCAGATCCGCGCTCTCCACCAGCGGAAACCCCAGCGTCGAGGCGAGATAGGCCTGGTCGAAAGCGGTTTCGGAATGCACACCCGGACTCAGCACCACGACAACCGGATCATCGTCATCGGCCATCGGCGCGGATTCGATCAACATCAACCGCATGGCCCGCGCGAATGGCGAGAGCGGCCGCGGATTGGAATGTTCGAAGGCCTCGGGAATCGCCGTCGCCACCACCCGCCGGTCCGCCAGCGCGTATCCGGCACCCGACGGCGCCTGCGCCCAGTCGGCGATCACCCGGAACTGTCCATCGCTCCACCGGCTGAGATCGCAGGCGTGCAGGAACAACTGGTGTCGGCCGGGAATCGTGATGCCGTGCGCGGCCCGCACATATCCGCTATTGCCGAACACCACCTCCGGCGGCAGCAGACCCGTGGTGATCGTGCGACGCGGGCCGTAGATATCGGTGAGCACCTCGTCGAGCACCCGCGAGCGCTGCACCAGCCCGGCCTCCAGCCGAGTCCAGTCGTCGGCGGAGACCAGCAGTGGAATGGGATCCAGCCGCCAAGCAGTCGGCGTCGGCGGTTCACCTACCGCACCCAGTTCGGTGTAGTAGATGCCGTCGTCATCGATGAGCCTGCGCACCCGGCTGTCCAGCCGCCCGAGTCCGGTCGTGCCCAGTTCCACGAAATCGGCGGACAGCTCCGACCACATGCGCCGAACACCACCCGTGGGATCGACCAACTCATCGTAATACCCACCCATCGGCCGACCGCATTCGTCGTAGGCGGCGGTGTCGGCCCCCTCGGCGCGATATCTGGCGAACTGTTCCGCGACCTGCTCGCGGATACTCAGCGGTCCGGCATTCAGCAGCGTCGTCTCGGATTCCCGAGCACCCGAGCCGCCGCGCGCTTCGTCGTGCACAGTCACCGCGCCGACCTCGCTTCCCCTGCCAGACGTTGCCTGGAGCGTGAATATATGTCCGCCCCACGCTTACCGATCGCTGACCAGTCTCCACACCGTGCGTGCCCGGCGCAGATCGAGGATGCCCGGCGCGCCGATGTCGACGGACTGTACTGCCATCTTCGCACGTAGTTCCCGGGATCGAGCCGGACCGTGGTGTGCCCCGCCGCCGCGAACCGCCGGTTGCTGCGCGATTGCGCGGCCACCGCATTCACCAGGCACGTCGAGATTGCGCGACACGCGAAGCGATCTCCCACCACCTGTCGGGGGCTGATGCTATGACCGATTCACGAACCGATCTCGTCTGGAGGCCATATGCGCGCGCCGACGTGTCCGTCCTGCGAATCCGCCATCGACCACTGTCACGGCACCCTCATCGTCCACCTCGGCCGTACCGTCGAATGCACCGACACCGACTGCATCGATCTCGACCACGCCCGGCACGCCTTCGTCGTCGACTGCGGTGACATTGCCGGTGGCTGCGCCTGCGCGGCAAGGGATGTCACGCGCACTAGTAGGTCAGCGCGAAAGTGAGCAGCAAGGTGGTCTGGAAGTAGCCGCGCCACCAGGAGTACCCGAACCAGACATTGGGCGTGACCTCGCGGATCTCGTCGTAGACCTGCGGCGTCGGTGACGGGGCGTAGTTCAACGCCCAGGTCGGCGCGCCATCCACCAGCGCGGGTGCGCTGTAGACATCGGCCTTCCAACCCTCGATGCCCGCGCCGGTGATCCGGTTCATCAGATAGCCGCCGTCGGGTCCGGTGTAGAAGGTCTTACCGATCCACAATGGCGGGGCCAACGTCTCCATGATCGGCGGCCTGGTCACCCAACCGTTCGTGACGCCCCTTGGCACCTCGCCGCGCGGGGCATCGCGGAAGATCGCGTCCTGCTGTTCGGCCGAGCAGCGTAGGCGCAGCGAATCGATGGTCGCGGCCGGATTGTCGGGATAGAGCACACATCCGCCGCCATAGTCGGCCGCCGCGTCGACGACCTCGGATTCGACGATCTCGGGGTCGACGATGCCGGAATCGGCGGCAGCGGGCCCGGCGGCCCCGAGGAACAGACTGCCCAGTGTGAGCACCACAGTGCCCATGAAAAGAACGCGGTTTGCGCGCATTGCTGTCTCCAGAACTCACCACACCCGGTCCCGACCCTGCGTCGATCGTATGACGGTGGCAGCGCGAACATCTGGTTAAAAATCGAACTGTTATCTGGCGGCTCGGGGCTGCGGACGCGGCTGTTGCCGCGCCCAGTAGGCTGAACGATGACACTTTCCGCAGAGAGGACAAGCCGTGCAGCCCGGTGGTCAGTTCGATATGCAGCAGTTACTCGCCCAGGCGCAGCAGATGCAGCAGGCGGTGATGCAGGCCCAGGCCGAGATCGCGGCGACCGAGGTGCAGGGTCAGGCCGGTGGCGGGCTGGTCCGGGTCACCATCAAGGCGACCGGTGAGGTCGTCGCGCTGAGCATCGATCCGAAGATCGTCGACCCAGATGATGTCGAGGGACTGCAGGATCTGGTGATCGGCGCGGTCAACGACGCCATGTCCAACGCACAGCAGCTGGCTGCCGAACGGCTCGGCCCGCTGGCCGGTGGCGGGTCGCTGCCGGGTCTGCCCGACTTCTGATCCGGGGACGTCTTTGTACGAGGGCCCGGTCCAGGATCTGATCGACGAGTTGGGCAAACTGCCCGGCGTCGGTCCGAAAAGCGCGCAGCGCATCGCATTTCATCTACTCCAGGTCGAGCCGCCCGAAATCGACCGGCTGCAGGCGGCTTTGCAGAAGGTGCGCGACGGCGTGCAGTTCTGCATTGTCTGCGGCACGGTCTCGGATAACGAAAAGTGCCGCATCTGTTCGGATCCGCGCCGCGACCGCACCATGATCTGTGTGGTCGAGGAGCCGAAGGATGTGCAGGCCATCGAACGCACCCGCGAATTCCGCGGGCGCTATCACGTGCTCGGCGGTGCGCTCGATCCACTCAGCGGCATCGGACCGGATCAGCTGCGCATTCGAGAACTGTTGGCGCGCATCGGCAATCAGGAGGACGGCGTCGATGTCAGCGAGGTGATCATCGCGACCGACCCGAATACCGAGGGCGAGGCGACGGCCACCTATCTCGTGCGGATGCTTCGCGATTTCCCCGGACTATCGGTGACGCGATTGGCATCCGGTCTGCCGATGGGCGGCGATCTGGAATTCGCCGACGAGCTCACCCTCGGCCGCGCGCTGTCGGGTCGGCGAGCACTGTAGCTTGCGTTCGGCCGGGCACGGGTTACTGTGTCGGGGATGAGCATCGAGTTCCTGCTGACCACGCTCGTCATCGTCGCCACACCCGGAACCGGCGTGCTGTTCACGCTCGCGGCCGGACTCTCCCGAGGGACCAGGGCCAGCGTGATCGCGGCCTTCGGCTGCACGCTCGGCATCATTCCGCACATGATCGCGGCCGTCACCGGACTGGCCGCACTGCTCAATGCGAGCGCCGTCGCCTTCCAGACGCTGAAGTATCTCGGTGTCGCCTACCTGCTGTACATGGCGTGGAATACCTTCCGGGACAAGGGCGCACTGGCCGTACCGAAGGCCGAGACCGGAACGCCGTCGGCCCGACAGGTGATCACCTCGGCGGTACTGCTCAATATCCTCAACCCGAAGCTGACGATCTTCTTCTTCGCCTTCCTGCCCCAGTTCGTGCCGACCGGCGCGCCGAACGCGTTGGCGCGCATGCTCGAACTGAGCGGACTGTTCATGCTCGCCACATTCGTGGTGTTCGCGATCTACGGCGCGTGCGCGGCCGCCGTGCGCATCCAGGTGATTTCCCGGCCCGCCGTGGTCACCTGGATGCGCCGGGTATTCGGTGCCTCGTTCATCGCCTTGGCAGGTCGGCTCGCGGTGCAGAACCAGTAAGCGTCAGACGGTGATTCGACTCCAGGGCAGGGCCTGGAGTCGGGTGCGGTCGTCGATCGCCCAGTCCCAGATCAGGTCCGCGACGGTCTGCGGGTCGGTGACGGTGATGCCGAAGTGCTGCTCCGGGGCGCCATCTCGATATTCGAGGGTGAAGGTCCCGGACTTGTCCCGGTAGGTCTGAATGTAGATCTGCTCGTCACGCTCGACGACCAGATACGGATTCGGCGGGGCGAGTTCGGTTACCCACTGGTCGGCAAGGGCTTTCGTCAGATAAGGGAATTCGCCCGCGCCGCCGTGGGTGACCAGCGCGGGCACGTGTCCGGCCGGATCGATGAGCCAGGCCAGCTGCGGATCGTAGACCGCGTAGTCCAGCGGTGTCGCGATCTCGAACAGCAGCTGCCGGACGAACCCGATCGCGTCGTACGGGCACGGCACGTGCAGCACCGCACCGGTCGCCGCGCCGCCGATCGGCACGGTACTGAGGAACCCGTCCTGCTCGGGTAGTTCGGCATTGCGCTTGTTCAACTCCGCCGCCATCGCCGCGACCAGTTCCGTCTCCGCGAGCCCCTGCTGACTCCCCAGATACGCGTCGACCTGCGCGGTCGTCACAGCAACACCAGACGGCAACAAAATGTGCTCGTAGCTCACCAGAACAGCGTACGGGGGAGTAAGAACTGGACAGATGATCACCATGCGCTGGGGTTATTGCCCTCTCGACCGATGCCGCCATCAGCGCCTGGTGATCAACCGACCAGGTTGACTCTCCGGTGGGGGGAGGGTGTTCGCTGGCGGTATGGGAGCGGTGGTTTCGATTGGGGAGTTCGCCAGGTTGACTTATCTCAGCGTGAAGACGCTGCGGTATTACCACGAGGTGGGGTTGTTGGAGCCGGTGGCGGTCGATGTGGGGTCGGGGTATCGGCGATATTCGGTCGATCAGGTGGCGCGGGCACATCTGATCCGTCGGCTGCGTGGGCTGGATATGCCGCTGCCGGAGATCAAGGCGGTGTTGGCGGCCCCGGATACCGACTCCAGGAATGCCGCGTTGCGCGCGCACCTGGAACGCATGGAGGCGGAGTTGCGGCGCACGCAGTCGGTGGTTGCTTCGCTGCGCTCGCTGCTCTCCCCGGCCGCACCGCTCACCGTCGAATACCGGTCGATCCCGGCCTTCCCGGCACTCGCGTACGTCGATTCGGTGCACAGGGAGGCGCTCGGCGATTGGTGCGCGGCCGCGTATCCGCTGCTGCACGAGACGCTGGGCGCGATGAATATCGCGCCCGCCGGTGTCGACGGCGCCACCTATTCGATGGAATTCTTCGAGGACGAAGGTGGCGAGGTCGCCGCTTTCATCCCGATTCCGAACGTCGCGCGGATCGCGCTGCCGAGCGAGCTCTCGATCATCGAACTGCCGGCGCGCCGCTTCGCGATCGCCGTGCACTGCGGCCCGTTCGACGATTTCGACCGCACCTATGGCGCACTCGGCAGCCACGTCGCCGAACACGACACCTCGCTCGCCGAACCGGTGCGGGAGCTGTACGTCCTCGGTCCCGGCGAAATCGACGACCCTAACGCCTACCGCACCGAAGTCTGCTGGCCCATCGGTCGGCTCTGAAAACAGGGAGAACCGCAATGACACTCACGATCGGGCATATCACCTTCGACTGTGCCGATGCCGCGAAACTGGCCGGTTTCTGGTCCGAGCTGTTGAATCGCCCGCTGGATGAGAACGCGAGCCCGGAGTTCGCCACAGTCGGAATGGCCGAAGGTATCGCGCCGGTGCTGATGTTCATCCAGGTGCCGGACAAGAACCCCGGCAAGAATGTGATCCACCTCGACCTGGAGGCCGCGGACTGGCGCGAACAGATCGATCGCGCGATCGGCCTCGGCGCCGAGCACATCGGCGATTTCGACGAGTACGGCACACAATGGGCGACACTGGCCGATCCGGAGGGCAATCTCTTCGATATCGCGGCCGGATCACAATGACAGTCAACTACTCCCCAGATCGAATGATCTCTTCGATATTGCGCTCAGCCAGCGCGCAGATCGTCAACGACGGATTCACTGTTCCGGTGCTGCCGGGCACGGCCGCCCCGTCCATCACATACAAGCCTCGATAACCACGCACCCGGCCATACGGGTCGGTCGCGCGTCCGATCACTGTCCCGCCCAACGGATGTGGGGTGAATGAGGCGTCCGCGGCCCAGGGGGGTCGGTTGCTGGGTATGGGCGTGGCGGTCACCTGGTCGTTGACTTCGCGCGCTCGCGCCAGGTAGTCGGCAGCGCCGTTGTCCGGCCACTGCAGGTCGACGCGCCCGTCGGTCGGGTTGTAGACGAACCGACCGCGGGTGTCGTCGAGCACCATGCCCAGTGATCCGAGAATGCCGATATCGAGGGGTGTCACGCCGGGGACGTACCAGTTGTCCAGCGATACGGGTGCGCCCGACTCGTCCAGAATCCGGCTCGCGGACACCGTGCCCTGCGTGCCCGCCTGGAGCGAGCCTGCCGGCCGCGCCAAGGCGACATCGCCGTTGCTGCCCCAGCCTTCGCCGATGTGCTCGTTCAGATTCGGCAGCGCGCCGGTCGCCCGCGCGCGCACCAGCAGCTCGGAGGTACCGATGGAGCCCGCGGCGAGGAATAGCATGTCGCAGGTCAGCGTCCGGGTACGGAGCACCTCGCCGGTAGGTGCGAGTTTGGTGACGTAGACGGTATAGCGACCCGACGCTCCCGGTTCCTCGGCGATGGCGTCCACGCGATGGCCGGGATAAATCTGGGCACAGCCGGTGTCCTCGGCATAGCGCAGGTAGTTCTGGTTCAGATCGAATTTCGCGCCGTTGGAATTGCCGAGGTTCGAACGGCCGATTGTCGCCGACGGCAGTGATCGTCCGGCCAGCTCGTCGCGGATGACGTTCCAGTTCCAACTGCTGTCGATGCGCTGCGGCGTATACCCGGCGGCGCGGACCTGCTCGTCCCAGGTCCGCGAATGCGCGAACGCCAAAGATTCGTAGATGTCGTCCGGTATCGGGCTCAGCCGCAATATCTTTCGGACCTTGGGATAGTAGACCTCACGCATCTCGTGGTAGTCGACAACACCGCGGAACACATGGTCGAAGAACCGCTGCTCCGGCTCGATCATCACCCCGGTGAACACCACCGAGCCACCGCCCACACACGCACCGCGCCACACATCGATGCCCGGGTAACCGGAAACGTCGAGGACCCCGCCGAACGAATCGATTTGCACCGGGATCCTGGTCGCGCCGGTGAAGGTGGTGCGATGCCAGAAGCCGCGGCCGTCCGGAATCGTTTCGTCGGAGAAGATGTCGCGCCACGGATCATTCGGCCAGCGCGACCCACGCTCGAGCACCGCGACCTGGGTCCCGGACTCCGACAGGCGCAGCGCGGTGATCGCCCCACCGAACCCTGATCCGATGACGATCGCGGGCACATGATCGGCCGGATCCGGCAGCGGCGCGAAGATCTCCGGCACCAGCGTCCGGTACACCGCCGCTCTCGGGCTCGGGCTGTAATCTTGGGCCCTTGCCGCAGACGCCGCAAGCGTGCTGCCACCCGCAAGACCCAGCATCGTGGCGGTCAAGCCAGCGCCCTTAACGAAACCGCGCCTGTCCATGGTGCCCCTCACCTGATCTGAACGTCGCTGCCTCACCTCCGGCTCCCAAATCTATCCCTCATGACGAGTGTCCGGAAGGCACAGTTACCTGCGGGCAAATCGTCGAGATATCGCAACCGTGCTCATGCCGACAGAGGCGCGCTGGCATAGCGCCTATCTATCATTGGGGATAGATAGGCGTGGGAGGTGGCAACGTATTGATCCGCGTGTGGATTCGGTGGCTGATAATGCATGGCCTGCCACGGTTCTTTCTCCGATTGGCGGCGCGGCGGGGCAATCCCCTCGGGCTGATCGCGGTCGGCCCGGATCGTTTGCTCGGCTCGTCGCGGTACATCGAACAAATCCGGCAGCGGGGCCGGATCCCCACGATGTCGGCGGGGTTGCACGTGACCGCTGACTACGAACTGTGCCGACTCATCCTGCGGGACCGTCGCTTCGGCGTGCTCACACCCAACCATCGAGCCTTGCCGAAGCCGATCCGCTGGGTGATGACCAAAACGGATCCGGGGCTTCCCAACCTCGCGGAACCGCCCTCGATGCTGGTGACCGATCCGCCGGAACACACCCAGTACCGACGCCTGGTCGGGCGGGCATTCAGCTCGAAGGCGATCGCCAAACTGCGGGAGCGGGTAGTCGAAGTGACCGATGACCTGCTCGAACGCATGCAACCGAAGCCGCGACCGGATCTGATCGCCGACTTCTGCGCACAGTTGCCTGTCGCGATCATCGCCGAGATCCTCGGGTTGCCCGCCGAGATGCATTCGACCCTGCTGAAGTGGGGAGATACCGGTGCGCCACTGATCGAACGCGGCCTGAGCTGGACCACTTACCGCCACGCCATCGAAGACCTGGCCGAGGTCCGGCGATACTTCGACCAACACCTCGACAAGCTCACCGCCGAGCCGGGCGACGACGTGCTCAGCATGCTGGTAACAGGTGGCGAACTCACCCGCCGCGAACAGATGGCCAACGCGGCTCTGCTGCTGGACGCGGGATTCTTGACGACGGTGAATATGCTCGGCAACGGAATCGTCCTGCTGACCAGCCATCCTGATCAGCTGGAAATACTGGCGGCGCAGCCGGAGCTGTGGCCGCGCGCGGTCGAGGAAATCCTGCGCTACGACGGGCCGGTGCGGATGACCGGCCGCGTCTCGAGCTGTGACGTCGACATCGCCGATCAGCGCATCAAATCCGGTTCTCTGGTCCTGCTCTCGCTGGCGGGCGCCAACTACGACCCCGCCGTCTTCCCCGATCCCGAACGATTCGATGTGACCAGGGCCAACGCCGCGGATCATCTCTCGTTCGGCAGCGGGCTGCACGGCTGCCTCGGAGCCACACTCGGCCGACTGGAAGGCGCCATCGCGCTGCGCGCCCTGTTCGAGCGGTTCCCGGAGCTGTGCCTGGACGGCCCGCCGATTCCGCATCCGCTGCGGAATCTGCACGCCTACCGCTCCATGCCCGCCAAACTACATGCCGACTAGCAATGTCGAGTAGATCGAAAAGCCCGGCACGCGTGGCGTGCCGGGCTTTTCGGCTATCTCAGGCGAGTTCGCGCTGCAGGTTCGCGAGCACCTCGGCCTGAATCTTCTTCAGCCCCAATGGCGCGAAGATCCCCTCGAAGATTCCCGCGATACCGCCCGCACCCTTCCACGACGTGCGCAGCGTGACCTGCGAACCCGTGCCGTCCGGCGTCACGGTCCAGGTGTTCACCAGCGTCGAATTCGAATCACGTTCGGTCACAATGGAATCCGATACCGACACGACCGCGTGCACGTTGCGGGAACGCTTCTCGGTGGCCTGCAGGGTCCATTCCGCGACGGTACCCGCGCCCTGACCACCCTCGACCACCTTGTAGTCGCGGTAGTGCGCGGAGAGGATGCGCGGACGCACCTTCTCGTAATCGGCGATGGCCTCGAGTGCGCGCTGCGGATCCGCCGCGACGGCGATCGAACTGCTGGCGCTGACCTGTCCCACGATGAGCTCCTTGTCCGGCTGCTGACCTTTTCGAGCGACCTGCGAACAATCGCTACGGTTGCTTCCTATCCTGCCCTGTCCCCGCAGTCTCGTGGCGCCCAGGTCGGGTCCGCGCGCCGCGATGTTGATCACCGCACGCCGACCGGTCCACACTGTTAGGCTTCCGGATCAGATTGCGCCGGAGGGGATCCATGCAATACATCGTGCGAAACGGGTGTTCGAAACCGCCCGGACCACCGCCGGACTGACACGGCGAGTCCTGGGTATTCCCGATGCAACAGATGCGTGACATTTATCCCTCGTCGGTGACCTCGCAGTGGCTTGTGTTACCGGTGCGTACTAGCGTCGAGGAGTGGCAGTGAGTCTGTTGGGGAAGGCCGGACACGCATCGGCCGCACACGAATCAGGGTTCGCCGCGCACCGAGCGGGTGTGGACCGACTGTTGGCCAGTTACCGCGCAATACCCGCGAACGCCAACGTGCGACTGGCCAAGAAGACCTCGAATCTGTTCCGGGCCAGGGCCAAGAACACCGCCCCCGGACTGGATGTTTCCGGACTCGCGAAGGTCATCGCGGTGGACGCCGATGCCAAGACCGCCGACGTCGCCGGGATGACCACCTACGAGGATCTGGTAGCCGCGACCCTGCCCTACGGCCTGGCTCCGCTGGTGGTGCCGCAGCTCAAGACGATCACCCTCGGCGGCGCGGTCACCGGCCTCGGCATCGAATCGAGCTCGTTCCGCAACGGCCTGCCGCACGAGTCGGTGCTGGAGATGGATGTGCTGACCGGGGCGGGCGAGATCATCACCGCGACCCCGGACGGCGAGCACGCGGACCTGTTCCGCGGCTTCCCGAACTCCTACGGCACCCTTGGCTATTCGGTCCGCCTGAAGATCGAACTGGAGACCGTCCAGCCCTATGTGGCGCTGCGGCATATCCGCTTCCACGATCTGCGCGAATTGGAGTCCACGCTCGCCCGGATCGTCACGGACAAGAGCTATGACGGTGAGCGCGTCGACTACCTCGACGGCGTGGTCTTCACCGCCGACGAAAGCTATCTGACGCTTGGCCGTCAGACCGACGAACCGGGCCCGGTCAGCGACTACACCGGCATGGACATCTACTACCGGTCCATCCAGCATGATTCCGACCGGCCCAAACGCGACCGGCTGACCATTCACGACTATCTCTGGCGCTGGGACACCGACTGGTTCTGGTGCTCGCGCGCGTTCGGCGCCCAGAACCCCACGATCCGCCGGTTCTGGCCGAAGCGCTACCGGCGCAGCAGCTTCTATTGGAAGCTCATCGCACTCGATCACAAGTACGACATCGGCGACAAACTGGAAGCCCGCCAGGGCAATCCGCCGCGCGAGCGTGTGGTGCAGGACATCGAAGTTCCGGTCGAGCGGACCGCGGATTTCGTCGAATGGTTCCTGCGCGAAATTCCGATCGAACCGATCTGGCTGTGCCCGCTGCGACTGCGCGAAAACGGCGCATCGAACGCGGGACGGCCATGGCCGCTGTATCCGCTGCAACCGAACCGTACCTACGTCAATGTCGGATTCTGGTCCGCGGTGCCGACCGTCGCAGGTCAGCAGGAGGGTAAGGCCAACCGCGCGATCGAACAGACCGTCACCGAGTTCGACGGGCACAAATCCCTGTACTCGGATTCGTATTACGGCAAGGATGAATTCGCGGCCCTGTACGGCGGCGAGATCTACACCGATTTGAAGAAGCGCTACGACCCGGACCAGCGACTGCTGGATTTGTATTCGAAGGCGGTGCAACGCAAATGACTACATTCAAGGACCGTTCCGATGTCTTCGCGGACCTCGGGACAAAACTCAGCATTGCCGAGATCTTCGAGACGCTGATCGACGGCGAGATTCCGATTCGGCTCACCGCCTACGACGGCAGCACGACCGGGCCACAGGATTCGGAATACAGCCTGGAGATCAAGACCCCGCGCGGCATCAACTACCTCGCCACCGCACCGGGTGATCTCGGCATGGCCCGCGCCTACATCTCCGGCGATATGACCGCCACCGGCGTGCACCCCGGCGACCCGTACGACATCCTGAAGGCGATGGACGGCCTGAAGTTCCGTCGACCGTCGGCGCTGGCACTGGTCACCATCGCCCGCTCGCTCGGGTGGGAGCGGCTCAAGCCGATCGCACCGCCGCCGCAGGAGACGCTGCCGCGCTGGCGCCGGATCGCGCTGGAGGGCCTGCGGCACTCCAAGACTCGCGATGCCGAGGCCATCCACCACCACTACGACGTCTCCAACACCTTCTACGAATACGTCCTCGGCCCCTCGATGACCTACACCTGCGCGACCTACGGGGACGAGAACTGGACCCTTGAGCAGGCCCAGGAGAACAAGTACCGCTTGGTCTTCGACAAGCTGCGGCTGAAGGAAGGCGACCGACTGCTCGATATCGGCTGCGGCTGGGGCGGTATGGTGCGCTACGCGGCCAAGCGCGGCGTCAAGGTCATCGGCGCGACCCTATCCGCGGAGCAGGCGGAATGGGCCCAGCAGAAGATCGCCGAACAGGGGCTGTCCGATCTCGCCGAGGTGCGCCATTCCGATTACCGCGATATCCCGGAGGTCGGCTTCGACGCCGTCTCCTCGATCGGTCTGACCGAGCACATCGGCGTGCACAACTATCCGTTCTACTTCGAATACATCAAGAGCAAGCTGCGCGATGGCGGCCTGTTCCTGAACCACTGCATCACCAGGCCGGACAACACCCGGACCACCAAGGCCGGTGACTTCATCGACCGCTACGTCTTCCCGGACGGTGAGCTGATCGGCTCCGGCCGGATCATCTCCGAGATCCAGAATGTCGGCCTCGAGGTGATGCACGAGGAGAACCTGCGCGAGCACTACGCGCTCACCCTGCACGAATGGTGTAAGAATCTGGTCGCCAACTGGGATGCCTGCGTCGAAGAGGTCGGCGAGGGCACCGCGAAGGTGTGGGGCCTGTACATGGCCGGTTGCCGACTCGGCTTCCAGCGCAATGTGGTTCAGCTGCACCAGGTGCTCGGCGTCAAGCTCGGTCCGAACGGCGAATCGGGTCTGCCGCTGCGCCCGTGGTGGCAGCCGTAATCAGCGACCGATACTGCCCGTCCTAGCCCAGGAGTTCATCCAGGAACAGGGCGGGCAGCGTCGGCTCGCCGGGTTGTCCCGGCGTCGTACGCATTTCGGTGCGCAGCACGCGCAGGATGCCGAGCACGCCGGGTCCCGCATCCAGAAGCGGCATGGTCCAACCGTGTTCGGCGCAGGTGGCCGCCGCGGGCAGCAGCAGTCCGGTGGCCTCGCCGACCCAGCCGGAGGCGGCCAGACATTCCGCGAGCAGCAGCACAGTATCCAATTCCGCACGGGGACGGTGCTTTTCGACCATGCGAGCGTGTAGCGCGCGGGCCCGGCGCACCGCGCGATCATCGGCGTGCAGCTGACGTTCGGCCAGCAGCGCGCGGATCGCGGCGAGCTCCTCCGCCTCGGCGGCCAGCGCCGCCGCGCCCGTCATCCGATGGGCGTGGTGGATGGTTCCGGAGATATCCGATTCGTATCCGGTCGCGGCGTCGGCGACCCGCCGGGCCGCGGTATCGGTCAGCAATCCCAGGCGCAGCCGTTCGGCGCGGATATGCGCGGCGAGCCGGATCAGCCTGTTATCGGCGGCGATACGGTCACCCTCGTCGAGCCGGGCTGTGGCGGTGTACAGATCGCCGAGCGCGGCCTTGACCCTGGCACCGACCACGAAGGTGGAAATCAGAAAGTCCACCGGCCCTACCCGGGTGACCAGCTGATGGCTGTCGTCGAGCAGTCGATCGGCGGTATCCAGATCGCCGCGGCGGTAACTCAATTCGCCGAGTAGCGCCGCGGCGACCCGGACCGCATCGGAGCGCGGTCCCGACTTCTCCCGCGCGGTCTGCCACGCCTGCTGGAAACAACTTGTGGCAGTGGCGATATCGAGCTGTTCATAGGCCGCGGCACCCGTGCCGCACAATCCGAATACCTCGCCGAGCGGATCCTTGGACCGGGCGTGATACGGCTGCGCCCATTCCTGGATTTCGCGCGCACCGTCGAAATCGAATTCGCAAAGGCGCACGAACGACGTCAGATTCGCGGCGGTCGATACGGTCCAGGCGGGTAGTTCATCGGGTTTCTCCATGCATTCGGCCACCCGATCGAGCACGCCCTCAGTATGGTCACGCGCGATCTGATCCGCCGCCGCGAGCACCACGGCCTGGCAGCGCTGCCGATCCGCATCGTCATCGGTGGACGAGCCGCGCGCCAGCACATTGGACAGTCGGCCCAAGGCCGCGCGCGCCGCGGCGGGCTGCTGCAGATTCACATTCGCCCTGGCCACGGCCATCAGGAGTTTGGAACGCGAAGCCACCTGCTGCACCGGCAGTTTCGATACCGTCCCGAGCAGCGTGGCGAGGCGGGACTTATCGATCAGGTCCATGCCGCCGCTCTCGAGTAGATCCAGCGCCATCTTCAGATCCGTCGCCGCGAGGGCGTGATCGACCGACTTGCGCAGCAAATTATGTTCGGCATACCAGCGAGACGCCTTGCGGTGCAATGCCTTCAACCTGGCCGGATCGGCGCGCTCCAACCGCGCCCGCAGATGTTCGGCGAACAGCGGCTGCATCCGGAACCACTCGGGATCATGCGCGATCCGCCGGACGAACAACTCGCGCTGTTCGGCCTGCTCGAGCAGCGATTCCCCGTCCGGCTGCTCCGAAAGCGCCGAGGCCAGCGAACCGCTGACCCGCTCGGTGATCGAAATCGAGGTCAGGAAGTCGAGCATCTTGGGTTCGAGCGCGTCCAGGACGTTCTCGGCCAGATATTCGCGGATGCCGTGACTGCCCTCGGCGAGATTCGCGATCAAACGATCCGGATCGACATTGCCGCGCAACGACAAACTCACCAATTGCACCGCGGCAGGCCAGCCGTCGGTGGCCGTGTGGATCGCATCGATCTGGTTATCGGTGAGCGCGAAGCCATTGCGCTGCACCAGGATTTCCTCGGTCTCCGCGGTGGTCAGGCGCAAGGCCGAGGAGCCTATCTCGACCAGTTCGTCGTGCACCCGCATCCGGCTGGTCGGCAAACCCGACTGCTCCCGGCTGGTCACCACGAAGCGCAGATGGTGACATCCGTTGTCCAACAACCCATCCATCGCCCGCCGCGCACCCGAATCGGTGACCCGGTGCCAGTCGTCCACTATCACCACGACGGTGGTTCCGCTGGCGTGGATCTCATCGATCAGCGTGGCGATGACATAGGCGACCGCATCGGCGGGCCGTTCCTCGAGCACCTGATCCAAACCCTCGCCGATATCCGGGCGGACCCGGCGGATCGCCTGGATGAGATGGGCCAGGAACCAGATCTCGTTGTCGTCGTCCTGGTCCACACCGAGCCAGGCCACCGGGACCCCGCCATCGGCCAGCTCATTTCGCCATTGCGCGGCCACCGTGCTCTTGCCGAATCCGGCCGGTGCGTGGATCAGCGCGAGTCGGCGGCGGCCACCGGCGCGCAGCGTGTCGAGCAGGCGCGGGCGCGGCACCGGTTCGCGGGCGGGGGTCGGCGGACGAAATTTCGTCGCCGCTGTCGGGGGCAGGGTCGGCGCCGAGGTCGAGATGGCCGGGTGCTGGGATACCGCGGGACGCAATGTCAACGGCCAACTGCGGCGCGCGGTAACCGCCGGTCGCGTCACCGTCACGTCGGCCGCGTTCGGATGTTCGGTCTCCTCCGGCGCCACCACCGAGGTATCCAGCAGCGCCATCTCATCGGGCATCTGATCGTGCTCGCGCTGCACGGTGCGCAGCAGCTCGCCGAACTCGAAAGCCGAAGCAGGCCGGTTTGCCGGATCGGTGTCCATCGCATGCTGGATGGCTTCGGCGACATCGTCGGGGATGTCGGGGCCGTGCAGATCCGGCACCGGCTGGGTGGTGATCCGCAGGAATTGCGCGACGACCTTCTCCCCCGATTGCCGTTCGAAGGCGGCATGACCGGTCAGCAGGGCGAACAGCGTCGAGCCGAGTCCGTACACATCGGAGCGGACGGTGGGATCGTCGCCCTTGAGCACCTCGGGCGCGGTGAAGGCGGGCGAGCCGGTGATCAAACTGCTGGAAGTACGGAAACCGCCCGGAATCCTGGCGATTCCGAAATCCGTCAACTGCGGTTCGCCGTACGCGCTGAGCAGGACATTCGCCGGTTTGACGTCGCGATGCAGAATCTGGGCCCGATGCGCGCTCTCGATCGCGCCCGCCAGCTTCACCCCGGCCCGCAGGGAGTCCGCCCAAGTGAGCGGGCCCTGGTCCCGAATGAGCTTTTCGAGCGAGCCGCGGGTGCAGAAGGGCATCACGATGAACGGCTGACCGGTCGGGGTGACATCGACCTGCAGGATGTCGACGATATTCGGATGGCCGGACAACCGGCCCATCGCCTGCTCCTCGCGCAGGAATCGTTCCCGGCTCTCGGCATCGATCTCCGAGGAGAGCACCTTGACCGCGACGACCCGGTCCAATGCGTACTGGACACAGCGGTACACCACCCCGAACCCGCCCCGGCCGATCTCGACCGCATCCGACAGTCCCATCGCCTCCAACTCGTCGACGATATCGATGGGCGCATGTCGCTGTGTGTCCGATTCGGCCGGATTCGATCCGGCGTTTGCCTTGCCCGAACGCATCTGTGGATTCATGTGACCACCTCGAATTCACATCGAATCGGCGTCACCGGCGACCGAGAAACACACGGACATCGGGCATCGCGAAACGATCTCGCGATGCCCGATATGTCACGCATACTCCAACGTAGCGCGGTATCAACCCCAGTGGGTGGCTTTCCAAACAGCCTGGCTCCAGCGGCCTCAGCGCTCGGCAGCCGGGCGGGCGGCGGGGGTGGACAGGTAGGTGATGCGTTCCATGAGCTTGTTGCGCTTGGTGTTCTGGAACGCGGCGATCAGCCAGCGACCGTCGCGACGGACCATGGTGTAGGTCTGGGTCTTGGTGAGCTGCTTCGGCTTGCCCTTGTAGGTGTCGCCGTGGCTGTTGACCACCGCGGTGTCGGGGCCGTAGAAGCGGATGTCGACGATGTCGTCGGCCAGCCGGGTGCCCTTCAGGACGCTGCCGAACAGGGCGCGATGCGAGGCGACGATATCGGCGCGACCGCGGTAGAGGGTGCCGAGAAAGCTTGTGTAAGTGGCGTCTTCGGTAAAGACGGTGCCGTAGGCGTCGGCATCGCCGCGGCCCCAAGCGTCGACCAATTCCGCGAGTACGGCCTCGATCGCTTGGGTGTCATTGCTGTTCATTTCGTCCTCCATGCTAGATTTCTTCTTAGAAGAGCTTTCTTCGTTTAAGAAGTTTCTTCGTTGAAGAAGAGATTAGAAGATGGAGGTATCCGTGTCAACACCGCCGATGCGCAAGGACGCGAGCCAGGTCTACCGCCGCTACCTCAGCGCGGTCATGCTGCACGGACAGGCAGGCGCGCGCGCCGTCGACCTGGGCGCGACGGACCTCTACGCCCTGAACATCCTGGAACTCAACGGCGCCATGACGCCCGGCGAACTGGGCGCGCGCAGCGGTCTGACCACCGGTCCGACCACTCGTCTCATCGATCGTCTGGAAGACGCGGGCTATGTACGCCGCGTCCCGGTCCCCGGCGACCGCCGCAAGGTCATCGTCGAATTGATCGACAAGCCAGCCGATCTCGACGAGATCCTGGCCCCCGCCCGCCGCGCCATCGGCGAAATCATCGGCAGCTATTCACCCGAACAGCGCGAAGTGCTCTTCGACTACTTCACCCGCGCCGCCGACGCGTACTACCAGGCCGCCGAGGACCTGCGCCCCAGCTGAAACGCCGCGACCACTGGACAACCGGTGCCACGATCGCCGACGCCCGAAACGGCGAAAGCCCGCCACCGCGAAATGCGGTGACGGGCTTGCCGTCAGTGAGTTGCCGCGAGACTACTTGCGCAGCGAGGCTGGGACCTCGAAACGCTCGCCGTAGGTCTTGGCGAGGTAGTCGGCGCGCTCGACGAAGGCCGCCTGGCCGCCCGGGTAACCGACGATGAACTGGTGCACACCACCGGTCCAGGCCGGGAAGCCGATGCCGAAGATCGAGCCGATATTGGCGTCGGCGGTGGTGGTGAGCACACCCTCGTCGAAGCACTTCTGGGTCTCGATCGCCTCGATGAACAGCATGCGGTCGATCAGATCCTGCAGCGGCGCACCGAAACCGGCGGTGGTCTTGAAGTGCTCGCGTAGTCCGGGCCACAGGCCGAGGCGCTTGCCGTCCTCGTCGTACTCGTAGAAACCGGCCTTGCCCAGACGACCCGGGCGACCCTGCTCGACCAGGTAGTCGATGACATCCTGGGCCGGATGCCGCTTCACACCGAGGGTGTTGTCACCCTTCTCGGCGGCCTCGAGGGTCTCCTTGGCGATCTTCTGCATCAGCGTCAGGTTCAGCTCGTCCGACAGCTGCAGCGGCGCGGCCGGGTAGCCCGCCTGCAGACCGGCCTGCTCGATGGTCGCGGGCTCGATGCCCTCGTTCAGCATGGCGATCGCCTCGTTGACGAAGGTGCCGATCACGCGCGAGGTGAAGAAGCCGCGGCTGTCGTTGACGACGATCGGGGTCTTCTTGATCGCGAGGGTGTAGTCGAACACCCTGGCCAGCGCCTCATCGGAGGTCTTCTCACCCTTGATGATCTCCACCAGCGGCATCTTGTCGACCGGCGAGAAGAAGTGGATGCCGATGAAGTCCTCCTGGCGCTTCACACCGGTCGCCAGACCGGTGATCGGCAGAGTGGAGGTGTTGGAGCCGAGCAGCGCGTCCGGGGTGACGATGTCCTCGATCTCCTGGAACACCTTGTGCTTGAGCTCGGTGTTCTCGAAGACCGCCTCGATGACGAAGTCGACACCGGCGAAGTCGGCGGCGTCCGCGCTCGGGGTGATCCGGTCGAGCAGCGCCTTGGACTTCTCCTCGGTGGTCTTGCCGCGCGAGAGGGCCTTGGCCTCGATCTTCTCGGAGTAGTTCTTACCGCGCTCGGCCGCCTCGATGGTGACGTCCTTCAGCACGACCTCGTAGCCCGCCTTGGCCGAGACGTAGGCGATGCCCGCGCCCATCATGCCCGCGCCGAGCACGCCGACCTTGCGGATCTCCTTCTTCGGGACATCCTTTGGCCGCGAACCACCGTTGTTGATCGACTGCAGGTCGAAGAAGAACGCCTGGATCATGTTCTTCGCGACCGGGCCGGTCAGCAGCGAGACGAAGTAGCGCGATTCGATCAGCGACGCGTTGTCGATGTCGACCTGCGAACCCTCGACCGCGGCCGCCATGATGGCGCGCGGTGCGGGCATGTTGGTGCCCTTGAGCTGCTTGCGCAGGTTGGCCGGGAAGGCCGGGAGGTTGGCGGCGAAGGCCGGGCTGGACGGAGTGCCGCCCGGAATCTTGAAGCCCTTCTTGTCCCACGGCTGCACGCCGCCCTCGGGGTTGGCCTTGATCCACGCCTTGGCGGCGGGCACCAGCTCCTCGACCGAGCCGACGACCTCGTTGATCAGGCCGAGCTCCTTGGCCTTGGCCGGACGGTACTTGTTGCCCTGCAGCAGGAACTGCATGAGCGCGCCCTGCAGGCCGAACATGCGCACGGTGCGGATGACACCGCCACCGGCGGGCAACAGGCCCAGGGTCGCCTCGGGCAGGCCGAGCTGCACGCCCGGCACATCCGCGGCAATCCGGTAGTGGGTCGCCAGGGTGATCTCCAGGCCGCCACCGAGGGCGGCGCCGTTGATCGCCGAGACAACCGGCTTGCCCAGGGTCTCCAGCCGACGCAGCGCCGACTTGATGGTGCCGAGCTCCTCCATGAGGGCCTGGCCGTCTTCCGGGCCGACCTTCATCATGTTCTTCAGGTCGCCGCCCGCGAAGAAGGTCTTCTTCGCCGAGGTGATCACCACGCCGGTGATGCTGTCCTTCTCGGCCTCGAGCCGGTCGACGGTGGCGGTCATCGACTTCTTGTACAGCTCGTTCATCGTGTTGGCGCCCTGGTTCGGGTCGTCCATCGTCAAAACGACGATGCCGTCCGAATCCTGCTCCCAACCGATCATGTTGGTCTCACTCACAGCTCTGTGTCTCCTTGAATTCTCAGCTGTCGGTTGGGTTAGACGCGCTCGATGATCGTGGCGACGCCCATGCCGCCACCGATGCACAGGGTGATCAGCGCGTAGCGGCCGTTGCGGCGCTCCAGCTCGTCGACCATGGTGCCGGTGATCATCGCGCCGGTGGCGCCCAGCGGGTGGCCCATCGCGATGGCGCCACCGTTGACGTTCAGCTTCTCGTCCGGGATCTGCAAATCCTTCTGGAACTTCAGAACCACGGAGGCGAAGGCCTCGTTGATCTCGACCAGGTCGATGTCGTCGAGGGTCAGGCCCGCCTTGGCCAGCGCCTTCTTGGCGGCCGGGGTCGGACCGGTCAGCATGATGGTGGAGTCGGCGCCGCTGGTGGCGGTCGCGACGACGCGCGCACGCGGGGTCAGGCCGGAGGCCTTGCCCGCCTCTTCCGAGCCGACCAGCACCAGCGCGGCACCGTCGACGATGCCCGAGCTGTTGCCGCCGTGGTGCACGTGGTTGATCTTCTCGACGAAGTGGTACTTCTGCAGCGCCACGGCGTCGAAGCCGCCCATCTCGCCGATCACGGCGAACGAGGGGTTCAGCTTGGCCAGGTCCTCGGCGGTGGTGCCGGGACGCATGTGCTCGTCGTTGTCGAGCACGACGAGGCCGTTCTGGTCCTTGACCGGAACGATCGACTTGGCGAAGTAGCCGCCGGTGGTGGCCTTGGCGGCGAGCTCCTGCGAGCGCACGGCGTAGGCGTCCACGTCATCGCGGGAGAACCCCTCGATGGTGGCGATCAGGTCGGCGGAGATACCCTGCGGCACGAAGTAGGTGTCGTAGTTGGTGGCCGGGTCCAGTGCCCAGGCGCCGCCGTCGGAGCCCATCGGCACGCGGGACATCGACTCCACACCACCGGCGATGACCAGGTCGTCGAAGCCGGAGCGAACCTTCTGCGCGGCCAGGTTGACGGCCTCGAGGCCGGAGGCGCAGAAGCGGTTGAGCTGGAAGCCACCGACGGTGTCGGGCAGTCCGGCCACGGTCACGGCGGTGCGGGCGATATCGGCGCCCTGGTCACCGACCGGCGCGACGACACCAAGGATCAGGTCGGAGATCCGGTCCTCGTCGAGGTTCGGGAAACGGCCGCGCAGCTCCTGGATCAGACCAACAGTCAGATCGATCGGCTTGACCGAGTGCAGCGAACCGTTCTTCTTGCCGCGTCCGCGCGGGGTGCGGATGGCCTCGTAAATGTAGGCCTCTGTGGTCATATCGGAGTGTTCCTTCCTTAAGGGTGCGGCGGCCGAACATTCGTCCGTCCATGCGAGTGACCTCGCCGACCGGTCCGGGGACCGACCGTCCTGACGCTGTACAAAAGTCGACAAGCAGCGGCGATGACGAGCACTTTGTACACGCATGCCTGCGCATACCATAGAACTTCGCCATACTGCGGCTCGCGGCCACCCGTCCATACTACCGTCGAGTGCGAACTCCGGTTAACTTAACGTCCAGTGAACGAGGGTTGTCAACCGTCCAGACGTGTGGCACCCAGCTCACTTTTGAGCAACTCCAGGGCCACCTCATCCGGGTCGCGCCGATCCCCCGGCGCCACCGGGGTTTGCGATTCGGCCAGCATCTCCTGCTCCTCCTCCGGGGTGGAGGGCGGCGGGACGCCATCGATCGGGGGATAATCCATCGGGCCGGGGTCGTCCGGTAGATCCGGGAAATCGGGCGGCGGAATATCGTCGTCGCCGCGGAACGACCGCGTGTCAGCACTCGGCGCGGGCCGCTGACCAGCACCCGCCGTCGGATCGGCGGCCGCCCTGGCCTGACTCGGCCGCGAGAACCGCGGCGGCGCGGGCGCATCCGAACCGCGTCCGGCCGGATTGCCGGATTCACGCCCCGGCGCATTCGCGCCCTGTTGCCCGCCCTGACCACGCCCTCTCGCCTTCGGCGCGGCAGCCGCAGGCCGCGGCGCGGCCCCGCCCGCCTCCCAGCGCACCGGATGATCGCTGCCGAGCACGGCCCGCACCGCCGACCGCACCGCCTCCACATTCCGCGGATCCGACAGCCGCTGCGCCAACGGCGCATGCTGATGCGCGAATACGATCACCTCCCCCTCGATCCGCGCCACCGACGCCCCCGACAGCAACGCCTGCACCGTAGGCCCGAACTCCCGAACCTTCGCCCGAATCTCCCCCCAGGCCCCCTCCACCGCCCGCAACAAATCCGCATCCCCTTGCCCCCCAGCCTCGTCCCCGAGACCCTGCGCATCGCTCTTCTGCACGCTCCCGTGCTGCACGGCGGCTCGCTCGGACTGCTGAGCCGAAACCGACTGCGCGGCGTCCGCACCCCCCTGGTCGGCGATCCGAACTTCGGCAGTCGGGTCGGATGGTTGAGCCGAAATCGACTGCGCAGCTTCCGAATTCGACGGTATTGCCGAATCTTCGACCCCCGCGTAGTCGCGCTGCCGGGGTGTAGTTGCCTCCGAGACCGCCTGCGTCCCTTCGGTTTCCAGCAATCCGGCGGCATCCTGCGAACCCGCGGCACCAGCAAACTCGGTCTCACCCCGGCCGGGCGCGACGGTTCGATCCACTTCGACAGCAGCAGACGAGGTGGAGACCTCGCCCTGAGCGGCATCGACCGAAGCAGCGCCAGCACCCGGTGCAGCATCGAAGCGCGCTTGTCCCGAGGACGCCGCGTCGACGGGTGCGCCGCCTGTCCCGGCGGAGGCATCCACTCCGGTCGGCTCTATCGCGTCTAGTTGTCCAGTGCTCGAATCACGGTCGACAGGTGTGGGAATCTGAGCCGCAGCCGTCGGCGCCTCGCCGCGCTCCACTGTCGAATCGCCCGGCACGAAAGCGAATCCGGCCCCCGCGTCACCTTGCCCCGCGCTCTGCCCGGTAGCCGAATCCTGGCGCTCGACCGCGGTCTCCGCTGCCGAAGTCTGTGCATCGGGCTGGGCCGGACCAGTCGTTGGGCCGGAGTCCGCGCGGTTGGCGTCCTTCTCACGGCGGGCCGCGGCGAGGATTTCCGCGCCTCGGCGGCGTGGGGGTTCGTTGGCGGCGCGGGCCGACTGAGCCGTGGCGGGTGCCGAGTCGGAGGGCTGGGTGGGGGCGACAGTTGGGGTGATCGCTCCGGTGGCAATGCCGCGTTCGAGGCGCTCCAGGCGTTGCAGGGTTGCCGATTCGGCATCGGAGACCGATGGGAGGAGCATGCGGGCGCAGATGATTTCGAGTAGCAGCCGAGGGGCGGTGGCGCCGCGCATTTCGCCGAGGCCCTCGTGCAGGAGTTCGGCATGTCGGGCCAGGGTGGCCGGACCGGCGCGTTCGGCCTGTTCGCGCATGCGGTCCAGGACATCGCCGGGGCCGGAGACCAGGCCGCGGTCGGCGGCGTCGGGGACTGCCTGCAGCAGGATCAGGTCACGCAGGCGCTCGAGGAGGTCGACGGCGAAGCGGCGCGGATCGTGACCCGCCTCCATGACGCTATCGATGGTGCCGAAGAGAGCGGCGCCATCGCTGGCGGCGAGCGCGTCGATCGCGTCGTCGATCAGCGCGACATCGGTGACGCCGAGCAGCGAAACCGCCCGCGAATAGGTGACGCCCTCGGATCCGGCGCCCGCGAGCAGCTGGTCGAGCACACTCAGACTGTCGCGCGGTGACCCTCCGCCCGCGCGAATCACCAACGGGTACACCGCCTCCTCGACCGGCACCTGCTCCTGCTCGCAGATCTTGCCGAGCAGTCCGCGCATGGTGGCGGGTGGCAGCAGCCGGAACGGGTAGTGGTGCGTACGCGAGCGGATGGTGGGCAGCACCTTGTCCGGCTCGGTGGTGGCGAAGATGAAGATCAGGTGGGCGGGCGGCTCCTCGACGATCTTGAGCAGCGCGTTGAACCCGGCCGTGGTGACCATATGCGCCTCGTCGACGATGAACACCCGATACCGCGACTCCGCGGGCGCGTAGAAGGCCCGATCACGCAGTTCCCGGGTGTCGTCGACACCGCCGTGACTCGCGGCGTCCAGTTCGATCACATCGAGATTGCCCGGACCGCCCGGACCGAGCGCGACACAGGACGGGCAGACACCGCACGGTGTCGAAGTCGGACCCTGCACACAGTTCAACGAGCGCGCGAGGATGCGCGCCGAGGAGGTCTTGCCGCAGCCCCGGGGACCGGAGAACAGATAGGCATGACTGATGCGACCGGTGTCGAGCGCGGTACTCAGCGGGTCGGTGACGTGCTCCTGACCCACCACTTCAGCGAACGTTGCCGGTCGGTACTTCCGGTACAGAGCCACGGCCAGAGGTTACCGGCGCCCACCGACAAAGCCCATTCCCCTCGACCGACAGGCCGGGCGCGGCGTGCTACCGGGCGTTTCGCACAAGCTATGTGATGCAGATCACAGGATGCGCAAACCTTTGTTAGCCCCCACTGATCAGCCGCGAAGGCGGCAATGCCGGAGCAATCGAAGATCGAGAACGGACGAACGGCGAACTTTGGCGCCCGTCCAGTGCACTTCAGGCCGATTAGCTGTACTCACGCCCCGGTTCGAGAGCCATTTGCGGAGATAACGAATCAATCAACCAGCATGACATCGACGCAATCGCCTGGCTACCGTGGTTATCGGCAACTTCGGTAGCCAAACCTTCATCAGGTTGGTGGCCCCGGCCGGTCCCTCATCCCGACCGGGGCACAACCTGAAAGCCCACAATTCCCGGCGCTTTTCGCCGATTCACACCACTTTCACCGGAGGAAATTTCCACCGTGCCGTCGTGTGACGACATCGCCGCCGCCTGGCTTTCGAGCACCGATTTCGCCGACGACCATGCCGCCGTCGACCTGCTCAGCCGGGCGATCAGCCCCCAGGACTTCGCGATCAAACGCGATTCGCTACCGGTGGCCGCGGCCGCCGATCCGTCGACCGCCGCCGCCATCCTCGAACTACTGGAACGCGGTCAGGTGCCGACCATGGCGGCGATCCGCACCCTCACGGCGCAGAACGAGATGCGCCGGGAGGCCGAACGCATCGAACGCCTCGGCCGACGTGCTCAGCGCAGTATCGATGACTTCGGGCGGATACTGGCCCGGCTGGCCGAGGACCATTGGATCGCCCACGGCACCGGCCCCACCCGACGTGACGTGCTGCAATCCGAACCGGTGATGGCATTGATCCGGGACCGGATCGGCGATATCGCCCCGACCGCGGTGAAACACCTCTGGTTGATCGAACGCGCACAGCGCGCCGGTTGGATCGCCTCCAACGCCAATCCCGGATCCCTCTGCGCCGCAAGGCGTTTCTACTCCGCGAAGTACGGCAATCGGGTTTCGCTGCGACCGGTCAATACGATCGGCACGATCGTTGCGACCTACCTGCGCGACTATCTGGCCGAAAACGACCGTCCGCCGCGCTGGTCCACCCTCGCCCACGACCTGCGCGACGACCGCGGCCGCCGGATCTTCCACGACACCGCCGACGCGCGGATCCAGCGCCGGTGGCTCACCACCGCCGAATGGATGGCCGAGCAGGAGGACCTGCCCGTGCCAGGGCGACGCGGCCTGCGCGCATTGGCCAAGAAGGCTCGGGGCTGAACTGTCTGGGCCGATAATCAGCGGCGATGTGAGCATTCGGTAACTTCTTCGCAACGCATATACGCGTGGAAGGAGTTACCCCGTGTCCTCAACCATCGATCCCGCGGCCACCGCCTGGCTGCTCATCAGCACGGCCCTGGTGCTGCTGATGACGCCCGCGCTGGCCATTTTCTACGGCGGGATGGTGCGCTCGACCGGCGTACTCAACATGCTGATGATGAACTTCATCGCGATCCCGCTGGTAACCGTGGTGTGGCTGTTGGCCGGTTACAGCCTGGCATTCGGCAACGACGCGGGCGGCGGCCTGATCGGCAATCTCGATCACTTCGCAATGGCGGGCATCGATCCGAATTCCGTACGGGGCACGATTCCGGAGCTGCTGTACGCCACTTTCCAGCTGACCTTCGCGATCCTGACCGCGGCGCTGGTCAGCGGTGCGATCGCGGACCGCGCGAAATTCGCGGGCTGGATGGTCTTCGTGCCGCTGTGGGCGCTTACGGTCTATGTGCCGATCGCGCATTGGGTGTGGGGTCCGGACGGCTGGCTGGCCTCCTTCGGCGCGCTCGACTACGCGGGCGGCATGGTCGTGGAGATCGCCTCCGGCGCCTCCGCGCTGGCGTTGGCACTGGTGCTCGGCCCGCGCATCGGCTTCAAGACCGATGCGATGCGACCGCACAATCTGCCGTTCGTGCTGCTCGGCGCGGGTCTGCTGTGGTTCGGCTGGTTCGGCTTCAACGCCGGTTCGGCGCTGACCGCGAATGGGGTCGCGGCAGCGGTATTCCTCAACACTCTGGTGGCGGGCTGTCTGGGCATGCTCGGCTGGCTCGCGGTCGAGCAGATCCGCGACGGTCGGCCGACCACCTTCGGTGCGGCCTCGGGTGTGGTGGCCGGTCTGGTCGCGATAACGCCTTCGTGCGGTTCGGTGAATACGCTCGGCGCGCTCGTCGTCGGCCTGACGGCCGGTGTGGTGTGCTCGTTCGCGGTCGGCTGGAAATTCAAGGCGGGCTATGACGATTCGCTCGATGTGGTCGGCGTGCACTTCGTCGGCGGCATCGTCGGCACACTGCTGATCGGACTATTGGCCAACCAGGTGATGACCGGTGGTGTCGAGGGCCTGTTCTACGGCGGCGGACTCGCCCAGCTCGGCAAGCAGCTGGTCGGCGTGCTGGTGGTCGCGGTGTACGCGTTCGCGGTCTCCTTCGTGCTGGGTAAGGCCATCGACCTGTTCCTCGGATTCCGGGTCAGCAAGGAAGACGAGATCGCGGGCATCGACTCCGTGCTGCACGCGGAGACCGCGTATGCCGAAGGCGTGCACGGACACTCGCCGCGACGCTTTGGTGATGGGCACTTCGGGCAGCCGCACGGTGGCGATCACTGATCGAGCTAGGACACTTCGTTCGAAGGCGCCTTCCAGGTGTTGCACTGGAACGTGCGGTCGTACTTGTGCCCCTGCGTAAACCAGTTGACCTGGTTCTGCCCTGTGCCGTGATCGCGCGCGTCACCCTGCCGGTCGCCGCGACCGAGGTGGTCCTGGGTGGCGTGGGTCAACTGCGCCACCGTGAAGACGCCATCGAAGGTCGATGTGCCGACGTACATTCCGGAGAAGCAGTCCGCCTCCAGCTCCATGCGGCGCGACAGCTCCAGTCCCTGCGCACTGCGGGTGCCCGCCTCGTTGCGTTCGGTGTTCATCCGCTGCGATATCCCGGAGAGCGCCTGCACATGATGACCATATTCGTGCGCGAAAAGCGCCAGGTAGATCACCACATCGTCGCCATACTTCTCGACCTGGATCTTATCCAGGGGCAGGTAGATCGTGTGGTTCGTCGAACAATAGAACGCCGCGAAGTTGCTACTCGCCGAAGTACACGGGGTTACCGCGTCCGCCGCCCGCGCGGGCACGCTCAGACTCGGACTGGAGAACGGCAGATTCGCCCCCTCTAAGACGGGACGCCACTTCTTGTCCAGGCAGTCGGCAGCGGCCTGGAAGAACCGGGTGGCCGCATCGGATGTGGCGGCCCAGGCCGGGTAGACGCAATCGACGTTGATCAGACCCGATTCATCGTCGCTGAACAGCGGATTCTCGCCCAGTTTCGCGACCGGTTGCGGCCCAGCCGGTTTCGTCGTGGTCGGTGCCGCGGCGCGGCTGGTGGTGGCGGCCGCGGCACGCGATGTCGGGCTCGGTGCGGAGGTCGACGAAGTCGGCGGGGTGTAGGTGTAGCTCGGCGTCGGCGGGGTGTATGCCGACGGGCGGTTGCGCTTCTTCTCGTTGTCGGCCGAAATCGCCGATGCGACAAAGAGTCCGACGACCAAGACGATGACCGTCAACAGGCCGAAAAGGGCACTGAGCGCCGCACCCGAACTCCGCCGCCTGGGCGGGTACGGACGCGGCGGATAACCCTGCCGCCGGTACGGCATCGGCGGACCGTACGGGGCCGCGTTGGATGGGTAGCCGAGCGGATAACCCGGTGGCGGGGCGTGTCCCGCCTGATGCCCCGGCAACTGCGGGTATCCGGCTCCGGGTTGATCGGGCACCTGCCATACGGGTTGCGACTGCGCTTCCGACTGCGGCTGGTGCACCGGCGTTGCTTGATACCCGGGCCGATGAGGTCCCGGTGGCGGGTACCCCGGTACCGGCTGATATCCGTGCGGCGTAGATCCAGTCGGCGGCTGTGATCCGGGCGGCGAACCATAGCCGTGCGGCGGCTGCGTCATCTGCTCACGAAACCGAACTGGCCGATGCGGTGAACGTATTGCACTGTGCCGCACGGTCTTTATCCACGCCGATCTCGAACCACGTGCCACCGTTCGCCGCGGTCCCGTGATCGCGCATATCGCCGCGCTGGTCGCCGCGGCCGCGCGCATCGCGGCGCGCGACGGTGATCTGCGCCGTGGTCAGCGAACCGCCATTGGCCGAGGAGCCGAGGTACATGCCGTCGAAGCAGTTGGCCTGCAATTCGATTCGGCGGGAGAGCTCCAGACCTCTGTCGCTGCGCACGCCCGCGTCGACGCGATCGCTATTGGCCTTGCGCAGGATTCCGGCCATGGCCTGGACGTGGTGGCCGTATTCGTGAGCGAAGACCGACAGGTAGACGATCCAGTTGTCCTTGAACAGGTCGGTCTGCAGCTGACTGAGCGGCATGTAGATCGTCTTGTTCGCCGGGCAGTAGAACGCGGCGAAATTACTGGTGGACCCGGTGCACGGCGTGGTGATGCCGTCCGTGGTCGCGCTGACATTCAGCGTCGGCGACTGGAAGGGCAGATTCTTCTGTGCCAGTACGGGTTTCCACGCCGATTCCAGGCAGGACGCGGCGGTCTCGAAGAACTTGCGCGCGGTGTCCACCTGGGTGCTCCACGGCGAGTACGAGCACTTCGCCGGGACCAATGTGGTGTTCGGATCGGTCAGCAGCGGGTTGGTTCCGGTCTCCGATACGCCGCCGTTCGAATCCGGGGTGTAGGTCATGCTCGCACCGGGGCCCGACGAGGTGCTGCTGTGCCTGCCGTGCGAAATCGCGCCCCGCACAAGACCACCCGCGACGACGAACACAACGATCAACAGCAGCGCGATCCATCCGCCGCCGCCGCTCTTGCGCTTCTGCGGTGGACGTCCGGGCGGACCGTAGGGCATCGGCGCGCGCTGTCCGTATCCGGGCGCTGGATAACCGGGCTGGCCGTAGCCCTGCGGCGCACCATAACCGGGTTGGCCATAACCGGGTGGATAACCCTGCTGGTGACCATAGCCGGGCTGCCCATAATGTGGCTGCCCCGGCGCGGGACGATATACGGGCTGCCCATATGGCGAGCCGGGACGCGGCGGAACCGGTTGTCCACCAGGCGGAACCGGACCATAGCCGTACGGTGGTTGGGTCACGTCCCCCGTACCCCCTCGTCTCGATGGTCGCCGACCGTGTTGAATTCGCGGCGCTCCCGGGGCCCTTCGTGGTTACGCTGCGCTACCGCCTGCGGGCCCGTCGCTCGCGCTGGGCTGCTGACGCAGCTTAGCAACTTGTCTAGAGTAGGCAGCCATGCTGACTTTACGGGGGGGCGCCGCGAGCGCGCTGCTTCTCGCCGCCGCGGGAATGCTGGCCGCGGCACCGGTTGCCCACACGGAGCCCGCAGCCGATGGCGTCGATATTGTCGCGGATCTGAAACTGAGCCGCGAGGGTGTGCTCGAGGTCACCGAGAAGGTGACCGTCCCCGCCGACAGCGGCTTCAAAATGACTCTGCCGCTGCGCCTCAAGGTCGGCGACGATGTCGAACGCGTCTTCAAGGTCACCGATATCGACACCAAGGGCACCGGCACCGCGACTGTCGCCAACGATCTGTTCACCATCGACGCCAAACCGGGCGAATCGACCTTCACCTACGCGATCCACAACACGGTCAGCGACGCGCCGGGCACCCAGGTCTTCCGCTGGCTCGGCACCATCAATGCCGATGTCGCGTCGATCGACGCATCCCTGATCAGCCCGAGCTACGAAATGGGCGTGGTGGACTGCAAACTGGGCCCGCCCGGCAACCTGCGGCAGTGCTCGGATCTGCAGATCGAGGCCGACGGTGTGCTCTACTGGCACCAGACCGACCTGCGCAAGGGCGACAATATCGACCTGACATTGCAGATGCCGCCGGGCACGGTACCCGCCAACGCCGATATTCGCGATAACAGCGAGGCGGGCGCCTTCTCCTTCACGACTCCGGTGCTCGTCGCGTTCGGTGTGCTGCTGCTCGCGCTGGCCGCCATGGCGGCGTTCGTGTTCAAAATAAGACGGGAAAATGCCGCCGCCGCAACGGGTTCGGAGACGATCGACCCGCTGCTGCGCGACGGAAAGCAGGTCCAGTTCACCTCTCCGGACGGCATCCTGCCCGGCGAGGCGGGGGTATTGCTCGACGAACATGCCGATTCGAGCGATATCGCCGCAACGGTGATCGACCTTGCCGTGCGCCGCTACATCTGGATCACGCCCGTCAGCGATACCGACTGGCGCATCGACCGGCTGAACGCACCCGATGACCAACTCCGCGATTACGAGAAGGCGGTCTACCGCGCACTGCTGCCGGACGGCACCGATTCGGTGACCGTCGCTGAATTGCGCGCGCCGGGCCGGGTGCAATCCCATCCGGTGCGCAGCGCGATGCTCGCCGATGCGGTCCAGCGCGGCGCCTTCATCGATCGGGCCCGTATCGGCCTGCCGATCCTGTTGGGTGGGGCGCTGATCGTCGCCGGTATCGCGGCGACCATCGCCTTGGCGCTCACCTCGGGCAGCGCACTGGTCGGCGTCGCGATCCTGCTCGCCGGTGTCGCGACCGTGCTGCTTCCGCGTTTCCTACCGGTCCGCACGGCACACGGCCGCGAACTCGTCGGCCAGATCCGCGCACTGCAGCGCGGCCTCGACGCGACCACCCGCGACCAGATCCCGCCCGCCGACCAGGAATTGGTCTTCTCCAGAGCACTGCCGTTCATGGTGATCGGCGGCCGCGCCGACAACTGGATCCGCACCTTCCGCGACCTGAACCCGGCCGCCGACTCCCAACCCGGCCTCTACTGGTTCGGCACTTACGAACGCGACCGCAACCTGCAACGCTTCGCAGGCCATTTTCCCTACTTCATCACCGCCCTCGAAGCACTCTTCACCTGAGCCGGTGGCCGTGGCCACCGGGATCGGCCGAGCTGCGGAACTAGGGGCACAATGCGATCGACCGGCCACCAGAGGCAGATCAGTGGCCGGTCGATCGTGCGCGGCGATCAGTCGTTCAGTGCGGTGCGGCGGATGGCGGAGAGCGGGTCGGCGTAGATGGCGCTCAGTGAGGTGACCACGGCGGCGAATTCCTGCACCTTGCCGCCGAATCCGCTGATGCGGATATCGGTCGGTGGGAGTTGCGAGGATTGGGTGAAGGCCCGGGCGACGTGGGCGACGGCGGGGCGGTAGCCGGTGAAGGCCTGGCCGCCGAGGATCACCCGGTCCGGATTGAGCATGTCCCGGACCATCGCCACGGTGTGGCCGAGGATGGTAGCGCGCTCGGCGAGCAGTTCCTGCGCATCCGCCGCACCGGCCTCGGCGGCACGGTACAGGTCGGCGATGGTGGTGCCGCCGGTGCCCTTGTGCGCCGGAATGATCCCGCGCCCAACGGCTCTGGCGTGCAACGACCGATCACCGACGGTCACCTCGAGGCAACCGCGCCGTCCGCAGGTGCATTCCACATCGGAGCCGGTCGGGAAGTGCGCGATCGAACCGGGACCGCTGCTCGGCGTATGCACCCGGCCGTCCAAAGTCACTGCGATACCGGCGGTTTCGCGAACGTAGAAGTACAGGCTGCTGCCCGGACCACCGGTCCCACGCGGTTCACCGGTCGGCAACAGCAGCTCCGACGCGGCCATCGCCTCGACGTGCGGCGCCACCGAAACCGGCAGCTCGAGCACCTCGCCGAGCACCGAACCGACCTGCGCCCCTTGCCAAGCCAGCTTGGGGTGATCGACGATGCCGGTCGCGGGATCGACCCGGCCACCGATCGCCACACCGGCCCAGAGCGGTTTGCGCCGGTGCCAGCGCTGCAGGAAGGCCTTGGCACTGCGCGCGACGGTCGTGGTCGCGAAGTCCTGGCCGGTCTGCGGCGTCGCGATGGCCAGCCCGCCGAGAATGCGCCCCCGCAGATCGGCCGCGACGATCTTGGTGACCGCTGCGCCGATATGGATGCCCAGGGTCAGATAGGCCTCGTGGTCGATTTCGAACGGCACCCGCGGACGCCCGACCGCACCCGATGCGGTCAGGTCGGGGCGCTCCCGGAGCAAACCGGCGGCCAATAGTGCGGAAACCTGGCGGTTGACCGTCGCGATGCTCAGACCCGTTGTGCGCGCGGCATTGTCACGGGAGACCGGACCGCCGGTCGCGGCGCGCAGCACGGCCGCCGCCGGATTATCGGCGATGCGGAACTCCGGCGCGACGACCGGGCGCTGGACACGGACACGACCGGTGACGACCCTGGAGCCGGATCTATCAAGGGTGGGGAGGGACATATGAAGATTCCTTGCTGAAGTCCCGTACCACGGGACGTGCCTACACGTGCGGCGGCGGGGCAGCGCACGAGCCGAAAGAGCGGCTCAGCTGCAGCAGGAACAACACAGTTCGCGAGTCAACGGCAGTCGCAGACCCAGTGCGGCGGTCACATAGGTGACCCGCAGTGCGGTCGGACGGCTCGAAGACATGGGATCAAAGTTAACACCGAAATCGCCGCGCACCAAGCCCTATCGGCAAGGCGGGAACTCCTCGGATGCGTGGTTCGTTCCGAAATCCTTGGCACGCACCGGGTTCCGAGAAAATGTGGCCCAAAGCACGATTTGTCCGGAAAAGCCGAATGGGGGCCGCCACTTCGGCGACCCCCATGGGGTGACTGGCTCGCCCGATCCCCGGGCTAATCGGTTACGCCGCTTCCGCGACCAACTGACGACGGGCCAGCAGTGCGGTGGCCGAGGCGATCAGCCCGACCAGCGCGACCACGGTGACCAGGTACAGCCCCGGCCGGTACTGCGCGATGCTGGTGGCGGCGCCTCCACTGATCAGCCCGGTGACCACGGCGAGCACCACCGCGCCGCCGATCTGACCCGAAGTCTGCACCAGCCCCGAGGCCAATCCCTGCTCGTGGTCGGCGATGCCCTCGGTGGCCTGCACCATGACCGAGGAGAAGCCGAGTGCGAAACCGAGGCCGAGCAGCAGGAACGCGGGCAGGTAGTCCACGACGTAGGTCGGATCGACGCTACCGCCGAAGGAGATGAACCAGACGTACCCGATCACGAACGAGGTCATCGAGGCGATGATCATCGGCGTTGTGCCATAGCGGTCGATCAGCTTGCCCGCGACCGGCGAAAGGATCGCCACGATAATGCCCGTCGGAGCCAGGGCCAGCGCCATCTTCAGCGGCTCCCACCCCAGGGTGTTCTGCAGGTACAGCGACACGATCGTCTGGAAGCTGATGTAGGAGCCGAAGATGGCCAGCGCGGCCAGATTCGCCCGGACGATCGACTTCACCTTGAAGATGCTCAGCCGCACCAGCGGGTGCGCCACCTTGTTTTCCACCACGAAGAAGGCGCTCAGCAGCGCGATGGCGATTACCGCCGTCGCGACAACCGTTGCGGTGAGGCCTTTTTCGGGTGCGGTGACGATGGTGTAGACGGCGGCCAGCATGCCACCGGTGAGCAGTGCGGCACCGGCGAAGTCGACGCGACCCTGCTCCTTCTCGATATTGCGCGGAACCACGAAGTAAGCGGTGACCACCACGGCCGCGACGACCAGCACCGGGACGTAGAAGGTCAGTCGCCAGTCGATGCCGGTAAGCAGACCCGAGACGATCAGACCGGAGGCGTAACCAGTGGCGCCGAAGACCGTGAAGATCGACAGTGCCCGGTTGCGGTCGTGACCTTCCTTGAAGGTGGTGGTGATGATCGAGAGCGCGGCGGGCGCGGTGAATGCGGCGGCCACGCCCTTGATGATGCGGCTGGCGATCAGCAGCGCACCGTCATCGACCAGCCCGCCCGCGAGTGAGGCGAGTCCGAAAACCACCAGGGCCGTGAGGAATACCTGCCGACGGCCGAGCAGATCGGCGGCTCGGCCACCGAGCAGCAGCAGGCCGCCGTATCCGAGGATGTAGCCGTTGACGATCCATTGCAGGCTCTCGGTATTGAGGCCAAGTTCGGATCCGATGGACGGGAGGGCGACGCCGACCATCGAAACGTCGAGTGCGTCGAGGAACATCGCCAGACCGGCGACGAAGAGTACGGCCCACAACTTCGGGCTCCACCTGCCCGGAGTGTGCTCGGTGGGTGCGGCGGTCCGGGTATCGGATGCGGTAGCTGTCATAGTCACGTTCGGTAATTTAGATGCACACGCATTAAATGTCAACGCAAGTAATGCGGGGGCATGAAAGACCTGGTCATGATCTTGCGGGGAGCGCAACAAGGCCCCGCCCAGGTACTTGGGCAGGGCCTGTGGCGATGGCGACGGTGGTGAGATCAGCCGGGGTAGACGTAATGCTTGGGACCGAAGTGGCCGGTTCCGCTGGAGCCCGCGTACGGCAGGTCGAGCGGGGCGATGCCGAGCTTGTGCGGGTTGCCGTCGAGGTCCGCTTGCCAGCAATCCTGCTGCACACCATGGAAACTGGTGCAAACGATCCGGGTGTTGGTACCGAATGGTGAGGTCAACCGGTTCCGCTCGGAAAACGGATTCCAGTAGTCGGGATCGGATCGGACCGCGAAGTCCTTGGTCTCATAAACCTGGAATGCGCCGCCGCCGTCCGAGGGCCAGTCGTCGGCAGCGGCAGGACCCGCGCCGATCAGCAGGGTGGCACCGGCCATTGCGAACAGTGGGACGATCCGCAGAACACGCTCGAGCCCGAAGTACATCACTATCCCCTTCCGCTTCCAGAGTCTCTGACAGCCTGAGCATGCTAGCCGGATCGGCCCCGTCTTCCCGGATACAAGAAGGCCCCGCCCAGTGAAAAGACTGGCGCTGCAACCTCGCTCGGCAACGACGGTCAACACTGCCCTTGGCGACGCCATCGTCCGCCTGGGTCGCGAGGTCGACAACGACCCGGCTCCCGCCTTATGGTGCCTGCAACAAGATGTCGAACTTCTCGCCGATGGCGCGCTGCGCGCGGTCGCGATGCTGCGACTGGACTTCCCCGACACCGCGGTCGACGACGTCCTCGACTACGCCGAGGCCAATTTCCGCGATCTCAACCATAAGTACCTGCCGTACTGGCCGGCGGTCGCTGCAGCCGGTTGGTCCGGGCCCCGCGTGCGGGCGTTTCTGAGCCGATGCTCGCAAGACGGCCGCCAGATCATCGCCGCAGCCGCAACGGACGCCCTGAACGGTCGTTACGGAAACTACGTGAGCGTTCTGTAGCTGACGTGGAGCCCAATGCACGGCGATCTGGGCGGCGAGCGCGGTAATCGGCATAGAAAGAGGTTCTGCTGCCGTAGCCACGATCGGTCCGTAACAGATCTAGAACATGTTCTCGCAACGGATCAGCTGGTGTCGTTGGTCCACGACTGCTTCTACAGGACAGCAGGTACGAGACCGGAACGGCGGCCAGCAAGGCCTCCTCGTCCACCCGGACGTCGGCCTTGACCTCGCAGTTCGCCCAGTCCTTCGCCGCGGTCACGTCGAACAGCCTTGACGCTCGGGTTACTACGGCAGCTCTCGAGCCTTTCGCTTCCACTCCTCTATCAGTTCACGGTTGCGGACCTCGAATTCGCGGCGGTCGGCATCCGGCCAAGTATCCATATCCATGTCCAGTCCCCGAGCCGTCACGAACGCCATGAACGCGTCGGCCGTTGCCTTGCTTCGTGCGCGGAGGAATTCCTCTTCTTCGGACGTTATGTTCACAGGACCCTCAATCCGTGCCATGCTGTGCCTTTCATCAAAGTTCTCCCTAATTCGCGGTCTTCGCCCGTCAGGGCTGCCAGTTCACTCGGTGACGGATACTCGATTACTCGCCCCTGGAATCTGCGTAGAACATCATCGAGTAATGCGCGGTCCGCGGGCGTGCAGTCGGGGTAGATACTGTTGATCTTATTTGTAATGGAGGAAACAGACGATTTGAGAAGCTCGGGGGTCGGATCGAAATCGTATCCCGCACGCGCCATGGAATACGCGCCGGCATCGGTCGCCAAGACCGTCATCCTGTCGGCCCCGGATCGCCTACAGTAGCTCTCCATCGCATAATTGAATGCCGTTCCAAACCCCTTTCCGGTTGCATCCTCATCGAGATCCATCATCCGATTTTCGACGACGATCCGACTATGCTCGTCCCGATAGATCTTCCGCTCCAGAATTCCAATCATTCCCTTGTCCGGGTCCCAGACGGAAGCATGATATGTGAACCCTTCGGCATCGTGTAGATAGTTGGCCACCGAGACACGTACATCATAGGGTCCATATCGCCCATTGAAACCGGACAACGTTGCCAACAGGTTCTTGTCATCGGCAGCCGCCCCCCGGATGAAGTCACCAAGAGGCGGAATCGAAGACAAATCGGGAGTGGCAAATTTTCTGTCGGATACACTTGGCCGCGCTAACGAGGTCGATGGCGTTTCGGCTGTACTCCCGACACCATCTCCTATCGACTTCCTGACCCGACTGCTACCATCCACATCACGCGCGTCGACTTCATCGAGCAGCCTGCGAATCTTCCCCGTTTTGTCGGTTGTTAATTCCTTATTCTTCTCCGCGTACTCGAGGACACTTTTCACGATTCTTCCGGAACCATCGCGGAACAATCGAGAAATCCACACAGACCGATCCTCCGCAACGCCCTTCATCCCCAGCCATGTGATGCGGGAGTCCCATTGACGAACCTCGCCAGCTTACCTGCCGAAAGCACACGCAGACTTGCCGAGAGGACCCCACCCCCACCAGTGTGCGCTCAGGTGGGCGGTTCGGAGGCGCGATCGGCCGCCTTGTTCGGTCGCTTCTCTGCGGTCGCGAGGTTGTCGGCCGGGAGCACAGGCGCCGGACCCGCGTTGTCCGGCGTGAAGACCTTGGGGTCGGTGACCAGGGTGGGCTCGGTCTTCGTCGACCACGGCGTCCTGATCGGTTTCTCGGTTGCCGGATCGGTGGCGCGCTGCTTGCCAACGCTGCTCGCAGCAGAAGTCGTGGCTGCTTTTGCTCGTTTGCCCGGCAGTACGGAACGCTTCCACGGAGTCGACGACGAAATACCCTGCTGCGTACCCTGCTCAGGGGAAGCACCCGACTGGCCATCGGTCGTGTTCGCGTGACTGTTCGCGACGGAGTCGAGCCCGGGCGGCAGGATGTTTTCGGGTATGTCGGCTCCCAACGAGGCAGGCGGATGTTCGCCTGAACGGCCGGGCTGCGCAATGTTTTCGAAAGGCTGCGCAATGTTTTCCCAAGAATGTGGCGCGATCTCCGACAGCCGCTGGGTCGCCTCGCGCCAATTATGGGTTGCTTCGGCCGGCGTCGAGAGAGAACGGTTGGCGGCTGGCGTCGGTATCGCTGCGGCGCGGTCGGCGGCGGGATCGGTCGAGTTCACTCCGCCGCTATCGGTACGCTCTTGTGTGCTGGACACAGGACCAGTAGCGGTGTCCTTTTGCGCCTTGGGCCCAGCCGCTTGCTCAGGCCCGGTAGCAGAACGGCCGTCGGCGGGCGTCGCCGCTGTCCGGGAATCGGCACCTACTGCACCGACCGGAGCGGCTTCCATCAGCCGCGATCCGCTTTTTTCCTGCGCCGTCTCGGCCGAAGTCGTTGGAGTGGACGACAGTTCACGACCGGCGTCGGGATAAAACGACCCAGGCGTGGTGCTGGCAGTGTCCGGTCCGGGGCCGAACAGACCATGGCGCTCGCCGGAGGTGCGGAAATCCAACGCGGCAACGTTGTCGGCGAAGGTCACGGCATGCCGGAGAATGTCGTCGGCGTGATCGTCGAGTACTTTGGCGTACCGCATCACCTCATCTGGTTCGATGTGGAGCGGCAGTTCCGACGAGCTGCCGGGTGGTACATCCAGTAGCTGTTTCGCGGTGTCGTACACGACGCCGTTGATCATGCGCTCGATGGTGTGCTCGAGCGGTTCGATGGCCTTGCCGATCACCTCGGTGGCGAAATAGCCGATCACCATCTGCTCCATCGCGGTGACCAGCCTGGTCGCGGCCGCCCGGATAGCTGCGGTGAGTGCGGCCGATAAACCCATGGTGGGCACTGTGGCCGCCATGAGGGCCGTGTAACTCGCCGCCAGCGCAGCTAATCCGGCGAGCACAGCGACCTTCATCACGGTGATCACCTCCGCGGTGACGTCCAGGACCTTGGCCACCACATGGCAGGCCCGATCCAAGTCCGCCATGTGCGATGAGCTCATCTGCGCCCACGCCGTGACCAGCTGCTCGTAGGAATATCCTGAATAGACCGAGCCCATATCGTGGATCGTGCCGGTGGCCGACTCATGGGTGTCGCGCACGTTTGTGGCAAAATTCCGCACCTGACCAGCCAATTCACGTACCTGATCCTCATCGATGTCCGGATACGGGACGCCCATGTAATTCAGGAACAGAGCCACCTCGTGCGGTATTTCAATGGACACGCCGTGATTCACTCCACCACGAAAAAATAACCTCCAACACTAAAATCTATACCAAATAGGAACCCTGCGACGAGCTGACGCCGCCGATCGCGGAGATGACAGGTGCGCTCACCCAAACCGATCTATCGCTGTGAGGCATCGGCGTGGTCATCGGGTACTACAAACGGGAAGTTCCGGGGGCCCGGTGATCAAGGACCACGAGCATTGGGCGCGATCGGTGATCATCCGCCGATGCTCGCGGCGAATTCTGACGTGTGGCCGAGTTGAAGAGATCCCCCCGCTCGCGCCGCTGATCCACCGGTGGCAGTCGACCCGAACCACCCGTCCTAAGAACCCTATGACCAGTTGTGGGTCGCTCGCGCTGGAAATATCCGACATACGCCGTGACGCGGAACAACCGTGACGGACGAGCAAGGCCGGTGGCGTTTCCCTAAGAGCGAAGACCCCGATCTCGATCGAGCCACACGCTCATCGATACCGAAGGCCCCGCCCAGTCGAGAGGTACTGGGCGGGGCCTGTTTCCGTGGCGACGGTGGGGCCACGGATGTCGTTGGACCTACTTGGCCGGGTTGAGCGGCTGGTTGATGGTGGCGAAGTACTGGATCGCCGCACCGATCGCGACCGGAGCCGTGATCAGGATCTGACCGGCCAGGGTGCCCAGGGCACCGATGGCGATGATGCCCGCGACGCAGCCCACGGCCGCGGCCGGGATGAACGGACCGAACAGGCCGACGATGGTGGCCGAGGCGACCGTCGCACCGGCGATACCACCGAGGACGCAGCCTGCCGCACCGCCGAGGAGACCACCGACCAGGGTGCCGATGGTGGCTCCCGCCGAGATGGTGCTGGTCAGGCGGGTCCAGGCCGCGACCTCACGGTCGTATTCGGTCTTCCACGGCGCCTTGTCCTCATATGGCAGCGCGACCGGCTTGTAGACCGCGTGCTCGCGATCGATCTGCGGGGTCAGTGTCGCGGTGCGATCGGAAATCTGTGCGGCGATAGGGAATTCGAAGTCATCGATCTTGAACCGCAGCGGGGTGCCCGCGAGCACGGTGCCATCGGCCGCCTTGATCTTGAAGACATCGTCCTCGACTACCAGCGAACCCGCGTCGGTTTTGATGATCGATGAATCGTTAACCGCTTCGGCGGTGAAATTGATTGCGCTGTCGTCGCTTTCGGCGGCGGCCGGGGCCGCGCCGGAGGTGCCCGCGGCCACTCCGGTAGCCATGGTCACCAGCGCCGCGACGACGGCGAGCTTCCTCATCCTCATGTACTGCATTCCCTCATCTAGGTGTTGCTATCGAGGGAAAAGCATCGAGGAGAACCCAATCGGGCGCGAGGGAAAAATGCACACAGATTCGAATAGGCAAACCCCGAGCGATCTCAGGACTTCTTGGCCGCGGCCTTCATCTGCTTCTTGAAAGCCCTTACTTCCAAAAGGGATTCGCCGTCGACGATATCGGCGGCCGAGCGACGCGAGCCCGCTTCGGAGTAGGCACCGGCCGCCGCCTCCCATCCCTTCGGCCGCACACCGAGTTGCTTGCCGAGCAGTGCGAGGAAGATCCTGGCCTTCTGATCGCCGTAGCCGGGCAGGTCCTTCAAACGGCGCAGCACCTCTTTGCCGTCCGGATCGCCCTGGGTCCAGATCCGGTCGGTCTTGCCGTCGTAATGCTCGACCACATACCGCGCGAGTTCCTGGGTGCGGCGGGCCATGGACCGGCCGTAGCGATGAATGGCGGGCGGGGTCGCGCACAGTTCTTCGAATGCCTCGGCATCGGCGTCGGCGATCCGCTGGATATCGAAGCCGTCCATGCGGTCGGCGATCTTCTTCGGGCCGCGGAAGGCGTGTTCGAGGGGGAACTGCTGGTCGAGCAACATGCCTGTCAGCAGCGCGAAGGAATCCTCGGAAAGGAGTTTGTCCGCCTCCGGCTCCTGGGCGAGACACAGCTTGACAGTCGCGGACTTCGCTTTGGCCACGGGACTTCCTTTCGCTGGTACCGGACTTCTCCGATCATCTCATTCGGGACCGTCAGGTGGTCCGGCCCACCCGGATCGGTGGTATGCCCGAATCGTGACAGACCTCACAGACCTGCCGTGCGATGCGGTCTGCGCCGAAGTAGGCTCAGCGCCATGCCTCAGACGACGGCAATACCAAGAGACGGAATCGGGCCCATGAATATGCAGGGGTTGCGCCCGGATCGCTTCGACAGCGCGGGCCAGGATCAGTTGGTAGACGTGCGGGATCTGCAGGCGGCGCTGCCGGGCATCCGCCGACTGCGCACGTGGGCGCATGACGCGTTGGCGCTGCAGCCCGGCGAGAGTGCGGTCGATATCGGGTCGGGCACCGGCACGGAGGCCATCGCCTTCGCGGACGCGGTCGGCCCGACCGGCACCGCGATCGGCGTCGAACCCGATCCGCAGCTGCTCGCCTCCGCCGAACGCCGCGCGCTGCAGGCCGGTTCGACGGCGAAATTCCACTCCGGCGACGCCTACGGGCTGCCGTTCGGCGCGAACAGCTTCGACGTCGCCCTCTGCGAACGGGTGTTCCAGCACCTGACCGCACCGAATCGCGCCGCCAACGAGATCGCTCGGGTACTTCGGCCCGGCGGTCGCGTCGTGGTGGTGGACAGCGACTGGGGCACGGCGATCGTGCATCCCGGCGACCGGCAGGTGGTCCGCGAGGTCATCGACACCTTGATCGCGGCGACCACCAATCCCTTCTCCGGCCGCAGGCTGCCCGGGCTGCTGACCAAGGCGGGCCTGGTGATCGACGACGTGTGCTCGCACGCCCTGGTACAGGACCGGACCGTCGGCGCGGGCGCGCTGGTCAACCGCATCTCGGCGATGGCGGTCGCGCGCGGTTCCATCACCGAGGCACAGCGCGATCAGCTCATCGCGGATCTGGAACGGGGCGCCGAAACCGGCGACATCCACCTATCGGTGACCATGTTCGCCGTGCTGGCGCACAAACCCCGCTGATCGTGGCCGTCGACGTTTCGACGGAAACGGTGATCGAGCGTCCGCGCTATACCTGGACCGACGCCGGACCGGACCGCACCCGAATGACCCTGCGCAACACCGGAACACCCAGCGGATTCGGCAATGCGGCCGCACCGATCATGGAGGCCGCGATGCGGCGGGTCAATCGCGCCGATCCGGCCCGGTTGCGGGCACTGCTGGAGGCCTGAAATACGTTGGGCGCGTATCGTATCGATACGCGCCCAACGATTTTTGTCGACTATTTCTGCAGCAGCTTCTCGGTGGCCGCGAGCAGAACGCAGGTGGCCAGACCGTCCATTGCCTTCTCCAGTTCCGGCAGCTGCGGGAAGCTGGGGGCGATGCGGATGTTCTTGTCCTCCGGGTCATTTCGGTACGGGAAGGCCGAACCGGCGGCGGTCAGCGCGATGCCCGCATCCTTGGCCAGCGCGATCACCCTGGCCGCGGTGCCCTCCAGGACATCGAGGCTGATGAAGTAGCCGCCCTTCGGCTCGGTCCAGGACGCGACCTTGGACGCGCCGAGCCGATCCTCCAGAATCTTCAGCACCAGTGCGAATTTCGGTTCGAGGATGGCGCGATGCTTCTGCATATGCGCGCGCACACCATCGGCGTCCTTGAAGAATCGCAGGTGGCGCAGTTGGTTGATCTTGTCCGGGCCGATGCTCTTCTTCGCGGCGTGCTCGAGATACCAGTTCAGGTTCGGCGTCGACGCACCGAGGAAGCTCACCCCCGCACCGGCGAAGGTGATCTTCGAGGTGGAGGCGAAAACGATGGGGCGGTTGGGATTTCCGGCCGCTGCGGCCATACCGAGCACGTCGAGCACGGGTGCGGCGGTATCGGTCAGCGGGTGCACCGCGTAGGCGTTGTCCCAGAACAGGCGGAAATCCGGTGCCGCGGTCGGCATCGAAATCAACTCATGGACAACCTCTTCGGAGAATACGACACCGGTCGGGTTGGAGTAGTTCGGCACCGCCCACAGACCCTTGATCTGCGGATCATCGGCCACCAGTTCGGCAATGGCGTGCACATCCGGGCCGTCGTGACCGATCGGAATCGGAATCATCTCGAAGCCGAGCGCCTCGGTGATCGCGAAATGCCGGTCGTAGCCGGGGCTCGGACACAGGAACTTCAGTTTCGGCTCGGCTACCCAGCGGCGCTCGGAATCCGGTGTGCCGTACAGCAATGCGTAGCTGATCACATCGTGCATCAGCTCGAGGCTGGCATTATTGCCCGCGATCAGGTTCTCGACCGGAATGCCGAGCAGCTCGCCGAAGATCGCGCGCAACTCCGGGAGACCGTGCAGCCCACCATAGTTGCGGCAGTCGGTGCCGGTGCCGTCCTTGAAATCGCCGGGACCGGGCAGCGTGAGCAGTTCCGCGGAGAGGTCGAGTTGTTCCGGTGAAGGTTTACCCCTGGTCAGATCCAGCGTGAGCTTCTCGGTCTTGAGCGTCGCGTAATTCGCGGTCTGGGTCTCGTGTTCGGACACGAGCTCCGGGGGGCTCATCAAACCGATCTGCGTTTGCCGGGGCATCCTGGGCAGCCTTTCGAAGCAGCGAAGGGGCGGTTGATGTCCGAGCCGATGTACTGCGGTCGGACCATTGATCCAGCCGAGCGCGTTCGACGTCCGGCGGACCGTGTTCACGTTACCCGGCGGTTGCTCCGAATTGGAGTGAATATAGGGGACCCCGCGCACCCGGCAGAGCCCGTTGACCCTTGCTGCCTTCCGGCCCTGGGGGAGTTCACAGGATGCGCGCCGCGCGGGATCCGTTCGCAAGTGTAGCTGGGATCTCCGACAAAGATCACCACGGGGTGGGACCGAACGGGGTCAAAAGGGACCAACCAGGTTAAAAAGGGGGGCCGAACAGGCACTTTCATTCAGCCGACCAGCCCCATTTGGCAACCGGCCGGGGGCACCCGGTATGCTCCTGCACGGAGGATTCGCCTAGTGGCCTATGGCGCTCGCCTGGAACGCGGGTTGGGTTAACGCCCTCAGGGGTTCAAATCCCCTATCCTCCGCCACGGCAAACGCCCCTGATCAAGCCATATCGGCAGGTCAGGGGCGTTTCCTTTAAAGGCCTGTGCAGGGCGGTTTCGAGTCGCTTGCAATTGTTTTCGCAGATGGCGGGCGTGTCGACCGCGCCAACGAGCCTCGGGCCAAGGGTCACCTCCCCTGCGGGAATTGATCGTCGCGACGACCCACCGAGATCAGCGATGGCCGACTCGGGCCGCAACCCTGGCGCTCCCTTCGACACGCTGTGGCGGATGGGCGGCGAGATAGAGGTCCCGCACTGCGAGTCCGGCTCGACCGTCGGGGGGTGAAGGCGACGTAGTTGAAGCACGGAACCAACCCCGTTGCGGAATCAACCCACTTCTCTGGCGGCCACGGCCGATACGCAACCATAGGTTGCGCTTCGCCCGTGCCGCAGCTATGGTAATACGCAACCAATGGTTGCCTATCGGAGTGGAGAACATCTATGAGTGCATTGCTGCTCGAAGGCAAGAACGCTGTGATCTACGGGGGCGGAGGCGCTATCGGCGGCGCTGTCGCCCGGGTATTCGCCCGGGAAGGCGCACGAGTCTTCCTCGCCGGGCGGACGCAGGCGAAGCTCGACGCCGTCGCGCGTGACATCGCCGCAACGGGCGGAAAAGTCGAGACCGCACAGGTCGACGTTCTCGATCAGCAGGCGGTCGACAAGCACGTCGCCGCGATCGCGCAGATGGCAGGCGGCATCGACATCGCCCTCAACGCGGTGAGCGTCATGCATGACCAGGGGACGGTGCTGGCGGACCTCTCGCTGGAGGAGTTCATGCGGCCGATCGACGGTTTTCTGCGGGCGCTGTTCATCACCAGCAAGGCGGTGGCACCACACATGGGTCGCGAGCGTCCTGGCGTCATCCTGACTTTGTCCGAGCCGGGCGCCAAGCTGGCTACCGGCGGCATCTTGGGTCACGGCGTGAGCTCGGCAGGCAAGGAGGCATTCTCGCGGCTCCTGGCCGCGGAGCTGGCACCCAACAACATCCGGGTCATCGACCTTCGCCCACACGCCGTGGTCGATGCGCCGGCAGCGGGCTCCTACACCAAGCACCTCTTCAAGCGGCTCGCGGCAGCGGGCGGGCAATCGGTCCAGGAATTCCTCGAAGACGGGCTCGCGCAAGGAACGCTCCTGAAGAGGTTGCCCACCCTCGCTGAGATTGCCGAGACGGCCGCGTTCCTGGCCTCGGATCGTGCGGGAGCCATGACCGGAACGATCGCCAACCTGTCTGGCGGCGCATTGGTGGACTGAGTTTCGAAACTAAGGAGAACAGGTGTTGACAAGTTTTGACCGAGGAGCCCGCGAGTCGGTGAAGCCTGTATCGACGTCTACGATCCGCTCAGCCTCCTCGCCCTGCAACGTCTGTACCGTCAGCAGCGCCGAACAGCCTGAACTACAGCGAAACTGGCTGGCCGCAGAATATGTATGGACCGGTGCCGGGTCAGCTCGCGGATCGGGTGGCGCAGTCGAATACCTCGTTCAGCGCATCGCGTAGCAGGTTCGCGTAGATATCGATGTCCGGTAGCGCGGCGGTGTCGGCGTGGATCGAGACGGTGACGGTATCGCCGAGGCCGTGTACGCCGTGGGTGAGGTGCATGACCGACCCGATTGCGGGGAAGCCGCCGGTGAAGCGGACGGGTGCGCCGCCGAAGGTCAGGTCGGCGGGGCCGCGGTGGACGCTGGAGACCACGGTGTGTCCGGCGATGGAGTCGGGGACGATGTCGAGCGGGTAGCGCTCGATGTCGCGGCGTAGTAGTCGGGCGGGGGTGACGGCGGTGACGCGGTCCTGTGCGGTCAGCAGTGGATGCTGGGCGCGGGTTCGGCGATCGGCGAGCGCGGCGGCGATCTTGTTCGCACGGGTCAGTACCTCCGGTTCATCGATGAACAGGTCGACGCCGAGGCTGCGGTAGTTATTGCGAGCCGCTATCCCATTGTCGGACAACGCCATCGGTACCTGCGCGCCGAGACGGTTCACTCGTTCACCGCGCGCCGTGAGGTAGCGATCGAGTGCGATCGACACGGCGGTCAGTGCAACCACGGTCACGGTGTGGCCCGGGATGCGCAGCCGTTCGGCATCGCAAACGATCATCCGCACCTGATGAGCGTGCTGTTTTGTGGGATCACTCCGGTTCACCGGACTCGGCGTGAAGCTGGGACCCGGCCCCGGAAGCCTTCCCGCAGTCGTCGATTCGACCAACTCCTGCTGCGCCCGAAATGCCTGATACCCGCGAATCGCGGTGCGCGCGAACTGAATCGGCATCCGAAGCAGCGCCAGCATCGAATGCACATGTATGGGATCCACCGGCACCGCTTCGACAGCTGCCGCACCGAGACGGGCGGTTTGCGCAGCAACTCTGCGAGCAACCGATCGGCGCGGCGCAGCTATCGAATCGGCACCGACACCCGAGACGCCATCGCCATGCGCCGCGACATCGGCAATGGTCACAGCCTCGGCGACCCCTTCGGTCCGCTCGGCCCGAGCAACCGGCGACCGCCATGCCAGCGACTCACCCTCCGCAACCGGCTCGGCCGCACCGACTTCGGAAAACAACGCCCTGGCGATATCCGCACCCCGCCGCCCATCCGCCAAAGCATGCGACATCTGCAGCACGACCACCATCGCCGGTCCAGCACCCGCGGGCGCACCGAGTACTCCACGAAACACATGCAACCGCCATGGCCGCACCGCGGCATCCACTCCGGTGCCGAGCAGTTTGCCGAGCACCGCACACACACCCGGCCAATCCGGTTCCGGAAGGAAATGTTCCACAAATTGCTCGGCACGGAATTCACACCGAACCCATGTCGGATAGTCCAGATCTGCGGGCAGCGCGCGCAGCCGGACCGATAGATCGGCAATGTCGGCACTGCGGCGCGCGACGAACTCGCGCAATCGCGCACCGGAATGCCCGGAATCGTCGAAGCAATACAGCATGAAGAGGTCATTTCGGGTACGGCCGGACAGCCAGTACATCGTCGCGTCCTGGGCGGCCACCGTAGTCACGACTCGACGATATGACACCGGTAACCGGAGATAGTGCGCAGCACCGGAAAACTGAATGATCTTGTTCCACATTGCGGTTCCGGAAAACCTATCGATTCCCCGTCGATCCCCTGCTACCGTCTGTAGTAGAACACGTACCACCACTCACCCAGAGCGGGGTGTCGGCCATGGCTATAGACGTAGGTCGTAAGGCAAGGGAACAAGCCAACTCCTTCGATGAGCGATATAAGGCCGCGGCGTTCATGAAGCGGTCGATCAACAAGGTCTTTCCGACCCACTGGTCGTTCTTACTCGGCGAGATCGCGCTCTACAGCTTCATCATCCTGGTGCTGTCCGGTACCTATCTGACGCTGTACTTCGACCCATCGATGGCCGAAGTCACCTACAACGGCGCCTACCAGCCGCTGCGCGGGGTGTCCATGACCCGCGCCTACGAGACGGCACTGAACATCTCCTTCGAGGTCCGCGGCGGTCTATTCGTGCGCCAGGTCCACCATTGGGCCGCACTACTTTTCGCGGCCTCGATCATCGTGCACCTGTTCCGGATCTTCTTCACCGGCGCGTTCCGCAAGCCGCGCGAGGCGAACTGGGTGCTGGGCTCGCTGCTGCTGATCCTGGCCATGTTCGAGGGATACTTCGGCTACTCGCTGCCCGACGATCTACTCTCCGGCACCGGCCTGCGGGCGGCGTTCTCGTCCATCACGCTCGGCATTCCGCTGATCGGCACCTGGATGCACTGGTTGATGTTCGGCGGCGACTATCCGGGCGAGATCATCCTGCCGCGCCTGTTCATCGCGCATGTGCTGCTGTTCCCTGGCATCATGCTCGCGCTGATCGCCGCGCATATCGCGCTGGTCTGGTACCAGAAGCACACCCAGTTCCCAGGACCCGGTCGCACCGAGAACAACGTGATCGGTGCGCGCATCGTGCCGGTCTTCGCGGCGGACCAGGGCGCGTTCTTCGCCTTCACCCTCGGTGTCGTCGCACTTATGGGCGGTCTGCTGCAGATCAACCCGATCTGGGCCTTCGGCCCCTATAGCCCGGCCAAGGTATCGGCGGGCACCCAGCCGGACTTCTACATGATGTGGACCGACGGCATGATGCGCCTGATCCCGCCCTGGGAGCTGTATCCGGGCCGCTATACCGTGCCCGCACCGTTCTGGGGTGCGGTGATCATGGGCCTGGTCTTCACCGTGCTGATCGCCTATCCGTGGATCGAACGGCGACTGACCAAGGACACCGCGTACCACAATCTGCTGCAGCGCCCGCGTGACGTACCGGTCCGCACCGCGATCGGCGCGATGGCGATCACCTTCTACGTGGTACTGACGCTGTCCTGCGTGAACGACATCATCGCCTACAAATTCGACGTCTCGCTGAACGCGACCACCTGGGTCGGCCGGATCGGCATTCTCACCCTGCCCGCGGTGGCCTACTTCGCCGCCTACCGCATCTGCCTCGGCCTGCAGCGCAGCGACCGCACGGTGCTCGAACACGGCATAGAAACGGGCATTGTCCGGCGGTTGCCGCACGGTGAGTACATCGAGATCCATCAGCCACTCGGTCCGGTCGACGCGCACGGTCACCCGATTCCGCTGACCTACCAGGGCGCGACGGTGCCGAAGAAGATGAACAAGCTGGGTTCGGCGGGCAAGCCGGGCACCGGCGGATTCTTCCGCCCCGATCCATGGCAGGAGTCCCGCGCCAATCGGGCGGCCGAGCACGAGGAAGAGCGCAAGCAGCTGGCCGTACTACGCGCGGCTCAGGAGCAGACCGACGGCCAGCACCACTGAGAAAGTACTGCTGAGCACTGCGAAGGCCCCGAGTCCGTGCCGACCCGGGGCCCGTGCTGTTTGGTTCGAACGTACCTGTTTTTCAGGCGCGTCCGAACTCCCCCTTCGACATTCCGTTTAGGAATGCATCCCACTCGCCTGGCGCGAACGCCAACAACGGACCATAGCCGTTGTCTTTGGTGTCGCGGACCGCCACGTTGCCGTCGACGAGAAATGCGACTTCCACGCAGTTCCCATCGGGGCCACTGTATGTGCTCTTACGCCACACAGCGCCCGTCAAGTCAACTTCCACGGCACTAGCTCCTTTGCTGCGTCGAGAACGAGATTTTCTTCTGACATCGTTCTAACTAGCACCGGCATCCGGCGCGGAACGCCGAATCCCGCGGTGCGCCTTGCCAAAGCGCGCGATTTTCACGGTGCGTCGTGATCGCACTGCACTTCGAGGTGAAATTCACCTCGCGGGGTCGCCCCCGCGCGCTAAACACTAGCAGGTTCATCGAGAATTTGCCGATCTCTTGCCCATTCCATCATCGCATCTGCCAATCTTGCGAAGATTGGAAGTTGCGGAATCATTGCCGGAAGATGACATTCATTTCTATGTTTGCTGGGCAGCAAACTTTTTGGCGATGTGATTGCTCCGTGATCCGTCAATTAATCGTGATCGACCGAACTCGGGTGGACGCCCGCGACGCCCGCCATGGATGATGGGCAGCATGGTCGAACGCCCGCGCGACGAGGCAGGTCGCGCACGTAATCCCCGCCCACGCGACCGGTTCGGGCGGCCACTGCCGGTCGGCAGCGTCGGTGTGCCGCGAATTCCGGACGACCTGAATCTGCCACCCCAGCAAACTCTCTCCTACGCCCAGCAACTGCTGGATGACGGCCTGGCATTCAACGCGCACGAGGTATTGGAGGCCGCGTGGAAGAACGGGCCGTTCGCCGAAAGGATGCTGTGGCAGGGTCTGGCGCAATATGCGGTGGGTCTGACCCACATCCAACGCGCGAATCCGAAGGGCGCGCGCACCCTGCTCACCCGCGCGGTGGGCCGGTTGCGCGCCTATGAGGCCGACTCGCCGTACGGCATCGACCGCGCGGGCCTGATCGCGCACGCCGAGGCACTGCTGGCCGCACTCGACAGCGGAACCGCGATTCCCGAAGACCGGCTCAAGCCGCGGCTGCTGCTCCGGTGACCCCTAGCATGGCGAATGTGCCGGTACCCAGAACTCCAGCGGGCAGATACGCCCCGAGCCCGTCCGGCGATCTGCACATCGGAAATCTGCGCACCGCGGTGCTGGCTTGGTTGTTCGCGCGCTCGACCGGCCGCCGCTTCGTGTTGCGGATCGACGATCTGGATCGCGTCCGGCCGGGAGCCGAACAGCGCCAACTCGCCGACCTCGCCGCGATCGGCCTGGACTGGGACGGCCCGGTCGTCCGGCAGAGCGACCGGCTGTCGCACTATCAAGCGGCCATAGATCGGCTCACCGCGGCCGGTCTCACCTACGAGTGCTATTGCACCCGAAGGGAAATCCAGCAGGCCGCGACCGCACCGCACGGACCGCTCGGCCACTATCCGGGCACCTGCCGCGATCTGACCGACGCGCAGCGAACCGCGCATCGAGCCGACGGACGCCCGGCCGCACTGCGGTTGCGAGCAGAAGCGCGCGAATTCGAGATCACCGATGAATTGCACGGGAGCTATCGCGGGCCCGTCGACGATGTCGTCCTGCGCCGCGGCGACGGAATTCCGGCGTACAACCTGGCCGTGGTCGTCGACGATGCGGAGCAGGGCATCGATCAGGTGGTCCGCGGCGACGATCTGCTGCCGTCGACACCACGCCAGGCCTTTCTCGCGACACTGCTGGACCTTCCGATTCCGCACTACGCACATGTGCCGCTGGTACTGAATGCCGAGGGAAAGCGCCTCGCCAAACGCGACGGCGCGGTGACACTCGCCGATCAACTCGCCCTCGGCAATACACCAGAGCGGGTCGCGGCCGCGCTGGCCTGTTCCGTTGGCTATCCCCCGGTTTCGCCCGCCGAACTGATCGATCGTTTCGACCCGGCCGATCTGACCGAGGAACCGTGGATACTCGACGAGAATGGGTTGTTGCAACCCGCGCGATGTCCGTAACGTACGCAATCGACCGATCTACTGATCACTGACGAGGACACACATATGACAAGCGGTGGCTACGACCCCAACCAATATCCGCAAGGCGGGCAACAATATCCAGGCGGCCAGCAGTACCCGCAGGGTGGACAGCCCCAGTACGGCCAGCAGCCGCCGCAGTACGGTCAGCAGCCCCAGTACGGCCAGCAGCCGCCGCAGTACGGTCAGCAGCCGCAATACGGTCAGCAGCCGCAGGATCCCTACGGCCAGCAGCAGCCCTACCCCCAGCAGCCCTATGGCGAGCAGCCGGGATACGGATACGGCGGACAGCCCGGTGATATCGGGGCCCGCATCGGCGCCCGCGTCATCGATCACCTGATCGTCGGCATCCCGGTCTACGTCGTCATCCTGCTCATCGTCGGCTCCGGACTCGGCGGGCAGATCGTGCTGGGTCTGGTGAGCGCGATCGCGATGCTCGGCTACTTCGTCGGCATGGAGACCTCGCAGGGCACCACACTCGGCAAGAAGATCGTGGGCCTCAAGGTCGTCGCCCCCGGCGGCGCGGCGAAGATCACTCCGGAGGTCTCGCTGAAGCGCAACCTCTATGTCGCCCTCAGCATCATTCCGTGCATCGGTGGCCTGGCCGAGCTCGGCCTGATCATCTACATGATCATCACCACCTCGCAGGACCCGAACAAGCAGGGTTGGCACGACAAGTTCGCTGGCGGCACCCAGGTCGTCAAGGCCTGATCAGGCCGCGAAACCCCGGGTACAACACAGGGGCGCTCCCGAGAACGGGAGCGCCCCTGATGTTTTCGAAAGCGGCTAACTCGTCGCTGTCAGCGCTACGTCGAGAATGATGTAGGCGATCCAGAGCACGATGGCGCCAGCGCCGATCCAGATTCCGGCCAGCGCCATACCGCGGCCACCCTGGCCACTCTCCTTGATCTGATTCAGTGCGATGACACCGAGGATGATTCCGACGATCGCGCCGATACCGCAACTGCACAGCCCGATTATCGAGGCGATCAGCGAACCGATCGCGAGCCCGTTGTTGCCCTGCGCCTGCTGCGGATAGCCGTACGGCTGATACGCATTCGGATAGGCCGGGGTCTGCGGGTACGGCTGCTGCTGCCCGGCGACCGGCTGCTGCGGGTAGCTCGGATACTGCGGCTGCGAGGGCGGCTGCTGGGGATACTGCGGCGCGGAAGGGTACTGCGGCGTCGAGGGGTACTGCGGTACCGACCCCTGGGAGCCAGCCTCCGGCGACACGCCTTCGCCGCCGTACTGTTTCCACCATTCGTCGGAATCGCCGGGATTCGTCATTGCTACAGCCTATTCCACAACCTGGTTGGATGAAGCGCGTGAGTGAGTCCAAAACAGTCGAAGAACACCCAGAATCTGGGGGCCCCGCGGCGGCCCACGCGGCATTCGCCGTCGCCGCGCGGGGCTACTACACCCCTGTTGTCGCCCTGTTCACCGCGACACTGATCATCTCGAATATCTGCGCAACCAAAGGCGTCCAATTCTTCACCGATCATTCGGTGAAGCTGGGCCCCATCGAGGTCCTGCCGATCTCCACCGACGGTGCGTGGTTCCTGTTCCCCCTGGCCTACATCATCGGCGATGTCCTCAGCGAGGTCTACGGCTTCAAGGCCGCCCGCCGGGCCATCTACTACGGCTTCGCCATCCTGCTGCTCGCGGTCGTCTGCTTCAAGATCGCCATCGAGCTGCCCGCCGCCACCTTCTACGACAATCAGGAAGCCTTCCGGTCCGTCATCGGCACCACGCCGCAGCTGGTCGCCGCGGGTCTGTCCGGCTACTTCGTCGGCGAGATGCTCAACTCGGCGTCGCTGGTGCTGATCAAGGAGAAGACCAAGGAAAAGCACCTGTGGGCGCGGCTGATCGGTTCCACGATCGTCGGCGAATTCGGGGACACGCTGATCTTCTGCTCGATCGCGGCCACCGCCATCGGCATCGATAGCTGGGGACAGTTCGTGAACTACGTGATCGTCGGATTCGTCTGGAAGACGCTCGCCGAGGTCATCGTGCTGCCGATCACCTACCGGGTGATCGCCTTCCTGAAGAAGCACGAGCCGAGCTACGCACCGCGCGAAACTCCCGCGCTCCTGAGCTGAAAGTTGCTATGCCGCAGGCCCGCTCGGGCGTAACCACAACGGAGCGAGTCTTACGAGCGAGGAGTTCGCGGCCCGTCTCGCGTCCGAGTCGTCGAAGCGCATGCGCCGCAGGCGCGAGTCTCGACGGCTCGGACGCGAGGCCCACCCGTCGCCCGACCACCGCCCCTCATCGAATCGCTACGCGATGCTGTCATTCCGGGCCGCGAACACGCCGCGCCGCCAGGCGCGGCAATCAGACAGAGCTACGCCCTTTCCAACGGCCTAGCGTTTCGGCCTTGTACTCATCGAAATAGCCGCCCTCGATGCTCTCGCGAATCCGGTCGACGAGTCGAATCGTGAAGCGCTCGTTGTGAATTGTGCACAGCGTCGAGGCCAGCATCTCCTTGGCCTTGAACAGGTGATGGATATAGGCGCGGGTGTAGTTGGCGCAGGTGTAGCAGTCGCAGGTGTCGTCGATCGGGGTGAAGTCGCGGCGGAAACGGGCGGTATTGATATTGAATCTGCCCTCGGCGACATAGATCGCCGCATTGCGCGCGACCCGGGAGGGGTTCACACAGTCGAAGGTGTCCGCGCCGTTCTCCACCGCGACGAACATGTCCTCGGGTTCACTGATGCCGAGCATATGCCGCGGCTTGTCCTCGGGCAGTTCATCGCAGCACCAGCCGACAATGGTTCCGAGGTTGTGCTTCTCCAGCGCCCCGCCGATGCCGTAGCCGTCGAAACCCGTTCCGGCACTGCCGCGCAGCGATTCCAGTTCCCGACAGGCCTTGCGGCGCAGGTCCTCGTATTGCGCGCCCTGGATCACCGCGAACAGCGCCTGATATGGGCGATGCGTGCGCGCGGCGGTCAGCCGTTCGTGCTCATCGATACAGCGCTGCGCCCATTCGTGCGTGCGCTGCAGCGACTTCTCCTGGTAGGCACGGGTATTCAGCAGGGTGGTCAGCTCGTCGAAGGCGAACATGATGTCCGCGCCGAGCCGATGCTGGATGCCCATCGAAACCTCGGGGGTGAACCGGTGTTTCGAGCCGTCGAGGTGGGAGCGGAAGGTGACGCCGTCATCGTCGACGGTGGCCAGGCGTTCCTTGCCCGCGGCGATCACGTCGTCGCTTCGGACGTCGACGGCCTCCATGGCCAGCACCTTCTTGAAGCCGACGCCCAGCGACATCACCTGGAAGCCGCCGCTGTCGGTGAAGGTCGGGCCGGGCCAGTTCATGAACTCGCTCAGCCCACCCGCCTCGTCGACGATATCGGGCCCGGGCTGCAGGTACAGGTGGTAGGCATTAGCAAGCAGCGCCTGCGCACCGAGTTCCTTCATGGTCTCCGGCAGCACCGCCTTCACCGTCGCCTTGGTGCCGACCGGAATGAATGCGGGCGTCGCGATATCACCGTGCGGTGTGCTGATCACGCCCGTCCGACCGTGTCGCCCAGGAATACGGGTACCGACGGTGAACGAGAAAACTCCAGGATCAACCACGCCGTACATCCTCTCAGGCACGTCACACTGCCCCGCACCAAGTGCTCTCGCACAGCCAACGGGCATCGCGCACAAGCCACACGTTATGCGCGATAGCCACCCGGTATGCGACGAGTATCGGCCCGGTCAGGCTTGGGCGGCGGCCGCGGCGAACTGGGCGTTGTAGAGGCGGTAGTAGGCGCCGCGTTCTTCGAGGAGGCGCTCGTGGTTGCCGTGTTCGACGATGCGGCCCGCCTCCATGACGACGATCAGATCGGCATCGCGGATGGTGGACAGGCGGTGCGCGATGACGAAGCTGGTGCGGTCCCGGCGCAGGGCCGCGGTCGCGTGCTGGACCAGCGCCTCGGTGCGGGTATCGACCGAACTCGTCGCCTCGTCGAGGACCAGGATTGACGGTTTGGCGAGGAAGGCGCGGGCGATGGTGATCAACTGCTTCTCACCGGCGCTGACACCCGAACCCTCCTCATCGATGACCGTGTCGTAACCGTGTGGCAGCGCGTGCACGAAGCGGTCGACGTAGGCGGCGCGGGCGGCCGCGAGAATATCGGCCTCACTCGCATTCGGATTGCCGTAGGCGATGTTCTCCCGAATGGTGCCCTTGAACAGCCAGGTGTCCTGCAACACCATGCCGATCCTGGAGCGCAGGTGATCTTGGGTGATCTCGGTGATGTCGACGCCGTCGATGGTGATGGTGCCCGCATCGAGTTCGTAGAACCGCAGCAGCAGATTCACCAAGGTGGTCTTGCCCGCACCGGTCGGGCCGACGATGGCGACCACATGTCCAGGCTCGGCGACCAGCGACAACCGCTCGATGACCGGCGTCTCCGGTTCGTAGCGGAACGACACCGCCTCGAACTCGACCCGGCCGCGATCGACCGGACGGGTGTTCTCCATGACCGGATCCGGCGACTGCTCCTCGGCATCGAGAATCTCGAAGATCCGCTCGGCCGAGGCGACACCGGATTGCAGCAGGTTGGCCATCGCGCCGATCTGGGTCAGCGGCTGGCTGAACTGGCGGGAGTACTGGATGAAGGCCTGCACCTCACCGAGCGACAGGTTGCCGGTCGCCACCCGCAGGCCGCCGACCAGCGCCACCAGCACGAAGTTCACGTTCCCGAGGAACATGATCGCGGGCATGATCAGCCCGGAGATGAACTGCGCCTTGAAACTCGACTCGTAGAGGTCATTGTTGCGCTTGTCGAATTCCTGACCGACCTCGCGATTGCGGCCGAATGCGGTGACCACCTCGTGCCCGGTGAAGGCCTCCTCGACCTGGGCGTTCACCATGCCCGTGTACTTCCACTGGTTCACGAAGTGCGGTTTGGAGCGCTTGGCGATCTGCGTGGTGACCACGATCGCGGCGGGCACGGTGAGCAGGGCGATCAACGCGAGCAGCGGCGAAATCCAGAACATCATGATCAGGATGCCGATCACCGAGAACAGCGAAAGGATCAGCTGGCTCATGGTCTGCTGCAGGGTCTGCGACACATTGTCGACGTCATTGGTGACGCGGCTGAGCAGGTCACCGCGCGGCGTGGAATCGAAGTAGCGCAACGGAAGTCGATGGATCTTGTCCTCGACATCGCTGCGCAGCCGCTTCACCGTGCGGTTGATGACGATATTGAGCAGGTAGGACTGCAGCCAGCTGAAGACGCCTGCGCCGATGTAGAGCAGCAGCACCAGCATCAGCACCCGGCCGACCGCGCCGAAATCCACACCGACACCCGGAGTGACATCCATCGCGCCGAGCATGTCGGCCAAGGTGTTGTTGCCGGAGGCTCGCAGGCGCTGGATCGCCTCTTCCTTGGTTATGCCACTCGGCAATTGGCGGCCGACCACACCGTCGAAGACCACGTTGGTGGCCTTGCCGAGGATGTAGGGGCCGAGCGTATTCAGCACCACCGAGACGATCGCGAGTGCGAGAATCACGCCGACATACACGCGCTCGGGGGCCAGCCTGCGCAACAGCCGCTGCAGCGACGGACCGAACGATTTCGCCTTCGCATCCGGCGCACCGGGATTCACCGCTCCGGGTCTCATCGGATCTCCTCTCGCCGGATCCGATGCCCGTCGCCGCTCGGATCGGGCGGCGAGCCGTTGCGCTTGCCGAGGACGACGGCCTCGTCGGCGCCGAGCTGCGAGGCGACGATCTCCTGGTATTCCGCGCAATCGCGCATCAACTGCTCATGGGTGCCGATCCCGGCCATGACGCCGTCCTCCAGCACGACGATCTGATCGGCATCGCGAATGGTGGTAACCCGTTGCGCCACAATGATTACCGAGGCATCCCCGGTCTCCGGCCGCAATGCCGCGCGCAGTCGGGCGTCGGTGGCGACATCCAATGCGGAGAACGAATCGTCGAACAGGTAGACCCGCGGCTTCTTCACCAGCGCCCGCGCGATGGCCAACCGCTGACGCTGCCCACCCGAAACGGTGGTGCCACCCTGTGCGACCGGTGTTTCCAAGCCCTGCGGCATATCGCGCACGAAATCGGCGGCCTGGGCGATCTCCAGACAGCGCCACAGTTCCTCGTCGGTGGCGTCCGGATTGCCGTAGCGCAGATTGCTGGCGATGGTGCCGGAGAACAGGTATGCCTTCTGCGGCACCAGCCCGATCTGTTCGCGCAGCACTTCGAGGTCGATATGGCGGACATCGGTACCGCCGACGTAGACCGCGCCATCGGTCACATCGATGAGCCGGGGAATCAGATTGAGCAGTGTCGTCTTGCCCGCACCGGTTGAGCCGACGATCGCCGTGGTCGTCCCCGGCTCGACCTGGAACCGGATCGCCGAGAGCACCGGCTTTTCCGCACCGGGAAAGGCGAATTCGGCGAATTGCAGATCGACCTGTGCCGGATCGCCTTTGAACGGCTGCGGCAGTCGCGGCGGTAGTACCGAGGTCTCGGTCTCGAGCACCTCACCGATCCGATCGGCCGAGACGGCCGCGCGCGGCGCCATCATGGCCAGGAACGAGGCCATCATGACGGCCATCAGGATCTGCATGATGTAGGACAGCATCGCGGTGAGCGAGCCGATCTGCATTTTGTCTTCGTTGATGAGATGTCCGCCGAACCAGATCACGGCGACGGCGGTGACATTGCTGATCAGCATCACCAGCGGGAACATCAGTGCCATGAGCCGCCCGACCCGCAGCGAGGATTCGGTGAGTTCGGTGTTGGCCACCCCGAAGCGCCAGGTCTCCTGCCGTTCGCGCACGAACGCGCGCACCACGCGGATACCGGTGATCTGCTCGCGCAACACCCGGTTGACCTCATCGATCCGGTGCTGCATATCGCGGAAGCCGGGCACCATCTTCGCCACGATGACGCCCATCGAAATGGCAAGTGCGGGCACCGCGATGAGCAGCAGCCAGGACAGTCCGAGATCTTCGCGCAACGCCATGAAGATGCCGCCGATACACATGATCGGCGCCATCACCAGAATGGTCGCCGACATCACGATCAGCAGCTGAACCTGCTGAATATCGTTGGTATTGCGGGTGATAAGCGAGGGTGCGCCGAACAGGCCGACCTCGCGTGCGGAGAAGGTGCCGACCCGGTGCAGCACCGCGCCGCGCAGATCCCGACCCGCACCCATCGCGGCCTGCGCGCCGAGGTAGACCGAGCAGGCCGAAGCGATGATCTGCACACCGGTGACCGCGAGCATCCACAGTCCGGTGGTCCAGATGTAGCCGATATCGCCCTTGGTGACACCGTTATCGATCAGGTCGGCGTTCAAGGTCGGCAGGTACAGCATCGCGATGACCGAGATGAGTTGTAGGCCGACGACGCCCGCCAGTTGGGCCCGATAGGGGGCCAGATGAGTGCGAAGCAGTCTGATCAGCATGATGAAAAGGAGGCTACCGGCAATCCGCGCGGTGCGTCTCGAACATTCCTGACCAGCAGCGATGTTCGCGCTCGAGGCTTTCGGCCCGGATCACTCGATGCGAATCAACGCCGCGCCCATGCACCGGGATCCTCGGTGAGCGTCCCGATGAATCCGGGCAGCCGATCCTGTGCGATGTCATCGATGGAGACATTCTCCAGCACCGCACGAATATTCACCCGCAGCGCGATCCACACCCGCTGCAACGGTTCGGCCGCACCCGGATATCGCACATCCTCCGGACGCTCCCCGCGCACCGAGGCCAGCGGGCCCTCGATCGCGCGGATCACATCGGCGATGGAGATCTGCGCGGCCGGGCGGGCCAGCCAATAGCCGCCGTCCGGGCCGCGCCTACTGGTCACCAGATCAGCTCTGCGCAATTCGGCGAGGACCGTCTCGAGTACCTTGGGCGGGATATGCTGCGCGGTCGAAATCGCCTCTGCCTTCACCACCGGCGCGACCTGCACGGCGACCCGATCCGACGCACGGTGGGTCCGCGGTGCGCGGGCGATCTCCAATAGGGTCCGCACCGCGTAATCGACCCTCGCGGTGATGTGCACGGCGGCTGCTCCCTGGCCTCTTCGGTGTTCGAACGAATCTACGCGGTATGGCAGCCGGTAAGAACACAGGTGGCCGCGTCAAGCAGTGTGCGCTCCACCACGGAATCCTCCACGCCGGGCACGAGTTCGGTGGACAACAGCGCGACCCCGAGCACCTCGAGTGCCGCACTGGCACGCAGCTTGGCGACATCGTCGGCACCGGGTCCGGCGAGCCATTCACGCAGTATCCGAGTCGAATCCAGCATGTCCGGATACCGGTCGGCCATGACATTGATGATCGCGACGGTGTCGCGGACGCACAGCGCACCCGCGTCGCGATGGCGGATCATGCCGCGCAAATAGGCGCGCAATACGGCGCGAATGCCCTCTTCGTCGTGCGGGACCGCATCGATATCCTCGATCACCGAGCGCATGTGATCGATGATCGGATCGACGATCGCCAGTAATAGATCTAACTTCGAGGCGTAGTGATAGTAGAGCGAAGCCTTTGTGATTCCTACCGCATCCGCGACCTCGCGCAGGCTCGTCTGCTCGAATCCCTTGGCCCCGAACAGCTTCACCGCGGCATCGCGAATTGCCATTTTAGTGCCGCCACCTGCGACAACAGCCTCGCCCGCGTCACGAACGGTCATGGGATGATCCTCTCATCACTTATGCGCTGAGCTAACGTTGCCACCAGAATTGAGGTTGTACCTCCGCTTAGCCCCTGGGTAGTCTACCTACCGCACGGTAGGCAGAAAGCGTCAATTGGAGGCGGGGCGGCAGGGCAATCCCCGCGAGTGCTTGTCTACGCGCCACGAATCAGCACGTAACCAGCCATCCGTAGTGACTGCTTGCAGGTCGCTCGAAAAGGTCAGCTAGGAGAACCCTTTCGTGTCCGTTTATCTGTATAGATGGGGGAAGTTCGCTTTCCGCAGGAAATGGATAGTGCTTCCGGTCTGGATTGTCCTGTTCCTACTGCTCGGCGGCCTCGGCGCGCAGCTCAAGGAACCGATGACCAATGACTTCAGCATGCCGGCGCTGCCGTCCGCCCGTGCCAACGACATTCTCGACAAGCACTTTCCCGGCGCCTCCGACGCCTTCAAATTCGACGCCGTCACCGGCACGTATGTCATTGCCGCACCCGATGGGCAGAAGCTGACCGATCCGGCGAACCGGGCGGCGCTGGAGGCCTTCATCGCCAAACTCGGCACGCTCGACATCGTCGACCACAGCAAGCCGGTGATGAATCCGGTCGAGGCCGCCGAGAAGTCGGGCTGCATCACCGATCCGGATCCGTCCAAATGCAGTGGCGCACCGCTGAACGTGCTCAGCAAAACCGACCCCGATTCGGTCGCCTTCTTCAGCGTCCCGTTCACCATCAAGAAGTTCACCGACGTCACCGACGAGCAGCGCGAGGCGGCCTACAACGTCGCCAGCGATGCCCGCAATGCCGGGCTGCAGGTGGAGATGAGCGGCTCGATCGCACAGAAGAACGAGGGCCCCAGCGGTAAGTCCGAGCAGATCGGCATGGGCATCGCGCTGGTCGTCATGATCATCGCCTTCGGCGCCATCGTCGCCGCCTTCGTGCCGATCATCACCGCGATCGTCGGCCTCGGCGCGGCCACCTCGCTGATCTTCCTCGGCACCTCGATCATCGAGGTGCCCAGCTTCACCACCTTCCTCGCGTCCATGATCGGCATCGCGCTGTCGATCGACTACGCGTTGTTCATCGTGTCGCGCTACAAACACGAACTCGCAGTGCAGCATTCGCCGGAGGAGGCGGCTGGTACCGCACTCGGCACCGCGGGTTCGGCAGTGGTGTTCGCCGGTCTGACCGTCATCATCGCGCTCGGCGGACTCAGCATCGTCGGCGTGCAGTTCATGACGTTCATGGGATTGGGTGGCGCGATCGCCGCGGCGTTCGCGGTGCTCACCGCCATCACGCTGATGCCAGCGCTGCTCGGTGCGTTCGGCCGGTTCCTGTTCAAGCCGAAGCTGCCGATCGTGGCCCAGCACGATCCCGAGGACGACAAGTCGGTCACCAATGGCATGCGGGTCGGCCGTTTGATCGGTAAGGCGCCCGCGGTGACGCTGCTGCTCAGCGTTGTCGTGCTCGGCCTGCTCGCCGCACCGGCCGCCGGTCTGAACCTCGGCCTGCCCGGCGATGACAGCCAGCCCAAGACCTCCACCATCCGCAAGGCCTACGAGCTGCGCACCGAGGGCTTCGGTGAGGGCAGCAATGGCGTGCTGAATGTCGCTGTCGACCTCACCAATGTGCCCGCCGACCGGCGCGAGGCCGCGGTGAACGCGCTGCGGTCCAAGCTCGCGTCCTACTCGGGCATGGATTACGTGACCGAGCCCAAGTGGAGTGGTGAGGACAAGGCGGGCGCGCTGCTCGACGGCGTGCCGAAGTCGGGTCCGAACAACCAGGCCACCAAGGATCTGGTCAGCGACGCCCGCGATGCCGAAGCGCAGATGCAGTCCGAGTACGGCATCGAATACGGCATCACCGGCACCACGGCGATCTTCGCCGATGTCGACCACGTGCTGCTGAGCAAGATCGTGCCTTACCTGGCGATCGTGGCCGGTGCCGCATTCCTGCTGCTGATCCTGGTATTCCGCTCGATCCTGGTGCCGCTAACCGCGGCGCTCGGCTTCCTGCTGTCGATGGCGGCCACCTTCGGTGCGACGGTGCTGATCTTCCAGCAGGGCAAGCTCGGGCTGATCGAGGATCCGCATCCGCTGGTCAGCTTCCTGCCGATCATGCTGATCGGTCTGGTGTTCGGCCTGGCCATGGATTACCAGGTGTTCCTGGTGACCCGGATGCGCGAGGAGTTCGTCAACGGAAAATCGCCGAAGGATGCGATGGTCGCCGGTTATCACCATGGTGCTCGAGTCGTTACCTCGGCCGCGGTCATCATGATCTCGGTATTCGGTTCCTTCCTGCTGGAAACCGATGTCACCGCGAAGTCGTTCGGCTTCGCGCTGGCGGCGGGCGTATTGATCGACGCGTTCATTGTCCGGATGATCGTGATCCCGTCGCTGCTGGTGCTGATGGGCAAGTGGTCCTGGTGGATTCCGAAGTGGCTGGATCGGATCCTGCCGGATATCGACGTCGAGGGCGCGAAGCTGCGTGAGCTGCAGCAGCAGTCTGCCGAGACGGTGAAGGTGCCGGTCGGCGTGAGCTGATCGGGACAAGCTGCTCGGCCCCGCACCCCGGATTCGGGTGCGGGGCCGAGTGCGTTTCGGGGGCGTTTTCGCGACAGCCGATCGTGCGTATCCGGCGATCGGGGCCGGTGCCGCATACCTTTTCCTGATTGCTGGATGGAAGCGGCCGAGTTGCACGAATTGCGTGGGCAGCCGGTGCCCGACGTGATGCCGCAGCCGGTGTGGGGCGGCTGAGTACAAATTCGGAACGCTCCCAATGGCTTTCGATAGACCTCTGGCGAATTCCAGTGGGAGCCTGGACATTACTGGCTAGGCTGCGGCAGGTTGCATTCGTCGACCTTCGGGTTCACACCCATGTAGTTGAGCGGACCTGCCAGCGCCGTCACGGCGATGGTGCCGAAACCGGCACAGTTGATCGGGCCGCTTTCGAAGTAGCGGCGCTGACCAGCGGCGAGAATGCCGATGACCAGCCAGAGCAGCAGAAGCAGTCCAAAAATTCGCGCACCGGCGGAAGGCGCTTGTCTGCGGTGGGTCACACGCTCGCGCATCGTCATCGCTTCCTTTCGCACTCGCGTACCACTCGGATACCCGTACACGAGACGATCACTCTTCGTCGTCGATGAGCGCTTGTGCCGATCACCACGTATCGGGCATTGACCGGCGAGATAAGCACCATTTCGAGAAGCCGACGAATCCGTTGCCATTTACTTAGGGCACCTACTTTTCGGGCCGTGCAAGTTCGGCCACGTGCGGCTCACGCGATTCTCGCGCCCACCCTCATCCTCGCCGCTATGGCCAGTATCCAGCCGGGCACTGGCTTGGCCAAGTGTCTATTCGAGATCACCGGACTCGGTGGCCGGTACCCCGATGCATCTCGGCTTCTGTGCCGCCTCGAACGTATACCGCTCGGTTACGCTGACACCCTGGAAGTCCACCGTCGAAAGCCCTGAATCACAGCGGGATCTGGCACCGAGACCAGGTTAAGGGCTCGGCTGTGGGACGTTGCAGTCGGCGATTTTCGGGTTCACGCCCATGTAGTTGAGCGGACCCGCGAGAACGGTCAGGGCGATCGTGCCGAAGCCCGCACAGTTGATCGGACCGCTGTCGAAATAGTGCCGCTGCCCCGCCGCGACAACGCCGATGACCAACCAGATCACGATCAGTACGCTACCAAGTTTCATCTCGCCCATAGCTCTCCCGCGAATCACGCGCACGGGTTGTGGTTCGGGCGAATTATCGCACCGTGGCAGCCGCGGGCGGGCGCGCCCGACCGCACGGCATGTCGCGCCGCCCGGCAGAGCACGCCCTGAGCCGCCGAGGGTGGCCGAACCCTCGGAACTCAGCCCCTCAGGCGTTATTGACTGGGTTGGGGCACATTGCAATCGGCGATCTTCGGATTCACGCCCATGTAGTTGAGCGGACCGGCGATCACCGTCACCGCAATCGTGCCGAACCCGGCGCAATTGACCGGACCACTGTCGAAATAGTGCCGCTGCCCGGCGGCGACGACGCCGATCACCAGCCAGATCAGCACCAGCAGACTGCCGAATCGAAAATAGGGCTCTCTCATCTAACTCTCGCGAATCAATCCCGCGCGGCTCGACCGCGCCACATCGACGCAGCGCACCCTCCCCGCGCTTGCCTAATCGCCGTATACCCGCCCGCCGCCTACTTACCCAGGAACTTCCGCAGCCGGTGGATCGTTGGTGCCACATGGCAAATCTGTTGGGCTGGTCCATCCCTGGCTGGGTGCTACTCCTGATGGCCGTAGCCCTTTACGAAGCCCTGACCCGGAAACGCCGCAAACGCCGCAACCCCGTCTCCAGCACCTTCACCGACGAGTTCACCGCTATGTTCTACGGAACCAAGCGCATGGAACTGGACCACCGGGACTCGGTGTCGATGCTGCGCGACGAACACGCGCAAGGCGCACCGCCTGGCTTCGGCGTCGACCTGGACCGCCACACCGTTGTCCTGCGACGGCAGGATCCGAGCGCATCGTGAATCGACCGAAATCGGTTGCGCGATCAGTGAGCATCTCTCTGTAGCCATACGCATTACCATCGAGGTATGGGTGGTATGAGGATCCACGTTGCCGTCCGACGTCCAGAAGTGGTCACGTTCATCGATTCGCACAGCGACAATCGGACCGTGAGCGTCGTCGAGGCGCTCGAGCGGGTACAACGCCGCCGGTTGGCCGAGGCCGAAGCGATCACCATCGGTGCGCGCCAGGCTTTCCCGGGCGTGGATTAGCGGCAACCGATCCACCGGACCCGGCCGGAAAACGCGCCGAGCCCGCGTGAAAAGCTGTGCGTGTATTGCTGAATCAGTTAGCGGTAGGGGCAATTCCAGGCATGTCTCGTGCCCGGTCCTCAGGGGCGCTTTGTTCGCTGGCCGAGATGCTGCGCGTGTAGTGCGGGGCTGATCCACCGCCAGCCGTGCGGCCCGTGCCGAATTCGCGATAGTTGGCCGTCACCCAGCCCACGCCGCGCCGGTATGCGGTGGCGAGGTTGCGGCGGAACCAGCTTGCGGACCACGTCACGCGTCGAGGGGGGTCCAGGGTCTGATCGACCACGCGCTGCCCAGATCGCTTTCTACCGGGAAGAAAAAGCCCCTCACCTGACAAGGTGAGGGGCTTTGGCGGTGGCGGAGGGATTTGAACCCTCGGAGGGGGGTTACCCCTCACACGCTTTCGAGGCGTGCTCCTTAGGCCGCTCGGACACGCCACCGCCGACAACCATACCGGACGGGGGGCTGATCGCTAAATCGCCTGTAGAGGGCGTGGGAGCGGTGGTTTGGGCGAGTGCGGCGGCTCAACGTTGGGCGCGGAAGAATTCGTCCAGCAGTGCCACGCATTCGGCTTCCAGGATGCCGCCGCGGACCTCTGGGCGATGGTTGAGACGGCGGTCACGGACTACGTCCCAAAGCGAGCCGACTGCACCGGTTTTCGGTTCCCAGGCGCCGAAGACCAGGCGGCCGACCCGGGCGAGTACCAGGGCACCCGCGCACATGGTGCACGGCTCCAGCGTTACCGCGAGCGTGCAGTGTTCCAGACGCCAGCCGTCGCCGACGACCGCGGCGGCACGGCGCAGGGCGAGGATCTCGGCGTGCGCGGTCGGGTCGCCCAGGGCCTCCCTGGCATTGGCGGCGCGGGCGAGTTCGCGCCCGTCGGCATCGAAGACGACAGCGCCGACCGGTACGTCGCGATCGCCCGCATCGGCTGCGGCGGCGATCGCGGCGCGGACCATATCGGTGTCGGCTGCGAGCAGGCCCACGTCAGCGGGGCAGCTTGTCCAGCACGGCCGTGAGTTCGTTGGCGAAGCCGAGCCGCTGGGCGATCATGCCGAGCTGCTCATCCGGATAGAGATCGGTCTCGGCGAGGATCACGCTGAGCACGGGTTCGGGCAGGCCGAGGTCGGCGAGAACGCCGAGGTCACCCTCCTCCCATGGCTCGATATCGTCGAGTTCATCCGGATCGATGTCCGGAATTTCGACATTGAGGGCCTCGAGGACGTCGGCGGCGATGTCGTAATCGATCGCGGCCGTCGCATCCGAGACCAGCATCCGGGTGCCGCTCGGCGCGGGCCGGAGCACGATGAAGAACTCGTCATCGATATCCAGCAACCCGAACACCGCGCCGGAACTGCGCAATGCCTTGAGTTCTGTTTCCGCCGCGGACAAATCGGTGAGCGCCGCCTGACTCAGCGGACTGCACCGCCATTTTCCTTCTTCGCGGACAACCGCCACTGCGAACCCTTCCACGTCGTCGTAATCGTCCGACGCAGCCTTGTTCGTGCCCGAGCGCTGTGCTGCCATGGCCGCAACGGTAGTCGGCTCGAGCCGAAATGTTGAAGTCGTATGCGAATCTGTTCCGATGACTCCTGACCAGAAAGCACCGGTGTGTGTCCTCGGGACAGGCTTGATCGGCGGTTCGCTGCTGCGCGCCGCCGTCGGCGCGGGCTATGACGCGTGGGGTTACAACAGGTCAGAGGCGGGTGCGCAGGCCGCGCGGGCGGACGGATTCGACGTCACCGGGGATCTGCTCGGGGTGCTGACCCGGGCCGCCGACACCGATGCGCTGATCGTGGTCGCGGTGCCCATGCCCGCGGTGGACCACATCCTCGCCGAAGTAGCGACCTTCGCGCCGCGCTGCTCGCTCACCGATGTGGTGAGCGTCAAGGCGCCGGTGGCCGAGGCGGTGCGCAGGCACGGGCTCGCCGCTCGCTATGTCGGCGGGCATCCGATGGCCGGTACCTCCGAATCCGGTTGGGCGGCCACCGATTCCGGCCTGTTCCGTACTGCGGCGTGGGCGGTCGGCGTGGACGAGGGCACCCATCCCGAGCCCTGGCTTCGGGTGGTGCGGCTGGCACTGGCCTGCGGTGCGGTGGTCACGCCGGTGGTCGCGGACGAGCACGACCGGGCGGTGGCCCGGATCTCGCATCTGCCGCATGTCCTGGCCGAGGCGCTGGCGGTGGCCGGTGCGGCGGGCGGCGAGCTGGCGCTCGGACTGGCCGCGGGTTCGTTCCGCGACGGCACCCGAGTCGCCGCCACCGCCCCCGACCTGGTCCGCGCCATCTGCGAACCGAACGCCACCGCCCTGCTGGACGTGCTGGAGGAGACCCTCACCGTGCTCAGCGCCGCCCGCGACGGCCTCCGCGACGAAGCCACCCTGGTCGATCTCGTCGAAGCGGGGCACGACGGCCGGGAGCGCTACGAAACCACGCAGCGCTGGGAGATCACCGATATCCGCCCCGGCGACCACAACTGGCTCGAGGCGTTACGCGAGGCGGGCCAGCGCGGCGGCGTGATCACCAAGCTGGACTGATCGCAGCGCGCGAGGGCGGAACAAACGACGAGACAGGGTCATCGGGGCGTTCACGAGCGTCGCGCTGGGAATCACTGTCCAACCGGACCAGACCAGGCCGACATGGCTCGGCGCTCCCGAAGGTGGAGCGACCAGCGCGTACAACATTGCGCGCCACCCAGTAATTCGCCCGGCGAATATGTGCGCGGCACGTGGAAATATGCGCGGCGGCGCAGCAGCAATTCGCCTGGCGAATCCCCGCGCGGGCCGCGAAGGTGCGCAGGGGCGAGGTCATATGCGTTCGGCGAGACCTGGGTAGTCGAGGAGGAAGCCGTCACCGTCCACGGTGACGGTGGCGCTGGAGACCGGTGACAGCACGCTGATGCCGGTGGCGCCGCTGCTGTAGGTGAGGCTCGCTTCCTGGACCAGGAGGTCGGGCAGGCGGACGTAGACGACCGGGACCTGGATGTTCTCGACGGCGTTCTGCAGACCGAAGCGGCGGATCGGGAGGGTGTTGAAGAACGGGCTGAGCACGACGTCGACATCCAGGGCGCCCGCGAAGGTGGAGCGGACGTGTCCGCCGCCCGCGTCGACAAGCCAGTAGTTCTCTTCGTCCCTGGCGATCGATGCCTGGCGTTCGCCCGCGGCGGTGGTGCTGCGCAGCGATAGCCGCTTGGTGACACCGTTCTCGTCGGTGACCAGGTCATAGGAGGCACTGAACGCGGGATGGTCGGCGCATGCGCCGCCGATCATGCGACCGGCGGCACGGATTCGGTTGCCGTTGAGCGTCACGCGGACGGACTCCATCCGCGACGCGTTGTGCGCGCGCCACGTGAGGATCGCCGGCCACCGCGATGTCGCCGGTTGGCTGTCGGGGCCGAGGTCTGGGTTCGTCACGTATCTACCGTAAGCGACGCACGCGCCCGCATCACACCAGCGACTCACGCCATGCCGCGTGCAGGCTGGCGAACCGGCCGGTGCCCGCGATGAGCTCGCTCGGCGTGCCATCCTCGACGATCCGACCCGATTCCAGTACCAGCACCCGGTCGGCGATGGCGACCGTGGAGAGCCGGTGCGCGATGATCACGGCGGTGCGATCGCGCAGCACCGTCTCCAATGCCCGCTGGATCTGCCGTTCGCTCGGAATGTCCAGGCTCGACGTCGCCTCATCCAGCACGATCACCGCGGGATCCGCGAGGAACACCCTGGCGAACGCGACCAACTGACGCTGCCCCGCCGACAATCGCCCACCGCGTTTGCGCACGTCGGTATCGAAGCCGTCCGGCAGTGCGGTCACGAAGTCGTACAGCCCGACCGCCCGCGCCGCCGCGAACACCTCCGCGTCACTGGCGCCGGGCCGACCGAGCCGAATATTGTCGGCCACCGATCCGGAGAACAGGTATGACTCCTGGGTGACCATCACGACGTTGCGCCGCAGATCCGCATCGGACAACCACCGCAGATCAATGCCGTCCAAGGTCACCCTGCCGCCGGACGGGTCGTAGAACCGCGTCAGCAACTTGGCCAATGTGGACTTGCCCGCGCCCGTCGCGCCGACCAGCGCGATCACCTGCCCGGCCGGAATCTCCAACGAGAACTCGGGCAACACCGGACGTGCTCGCCCACGCTCATCGGCTTGTGGCACAACACCTTCGACCTCGGCCGACGCTGCGTCGCCGGGAGATCCGTAGCCGAACCACACCCGGTCCATCCGCACGGCACCGATCGCCTTCGTCAACGCGACCGGCTCCTCCGGTTCCCGAACCGAGGGCTCCTCCTCGAGCACGCCGGAGATCTTCTCCAGGGCCGCCGCAGCGGACTGGTAGGCGTTGAATACCTGCGCGAGTTCATCGAGTGGGCCGTAGAACTCGTTGAGGTACAACAGGTATGCCGCGAGGACACCCACGGCGAGATTGCCCTCGATCACCTGCCAGGCGCCGACCACGATGACGATCACCGTGGTCAGATTGCCGAGCAGCTTGGTGAGACCGGCGTAGTCGCCCATGCCGCGCATGGCGGCGGTGGTCGCGTGCAGGTATTCGGCGTCCTCGGCGGCCAGTACCGACTCGTTGCGGGCCTCGCGTCGGAAGGCCTGCACCGCGCGCATGCCGCCCATCGACTCGACGAACTGCACCACAACCTTCGCGATGGCGCCGCGGGTGCGCCGGTAGCCCGCGCGCTGCCTGCGCTGCGCCCACCGGGTGACCAGCGCCAATGGCACGAATCCGAGCAGCACGATGGCGGCGAGGGTCTGATTCAGGTAGATCAGCAGCACCGCGATGGTCAGCACGGAAAGGACCGCGCTCAGCGCCTGATTCAGCGCGCTCTCCAGCAGTTGCTGCAGCGTTTCGATATCGCCGGTCAGTCGCGCGACAACCTTGCCGGAGGTGTACTGCTCGTGGAAGGCCACGCTGAGCCGCTGCATATGCGCGAACAGCCGAACGCGCAGATCGAAAAGCACACTCTGACTGAGCCTTCCGGATATCCGCAGGAATACGAAGGTGGTAAAGACACCGACCCCGACCGAACAGAGATAACCGGCGACGGTGCGCGCCAAGGGCGCCCAGTTCCCTGCGACGCCCTCGGCAATACCGGTGTCGAGCCCGTGCGCGACGAACAGCGGCGCCGAAACCATCGCGGCATTGTCGAGCACGATCAGCAGCAGGGCGAACACCGCGAGCTTGCGATACGGCCGGACCAGACTCAGCAGCAAACGCCGAGACCGGCTGGCCAGCACCAGATTTCCGGTCTCGGTGACCGCCTTGTCCTCATTGGCGATGCCGCGCCAGTCGGCGACCTCGTCGCGGTCGGCCGAATCGTCGGTGTGCACCGCAGTTTCGGTTGTGGTCATGATTCACCTCCCATCAGTTCGCGGTAGCGACTGTTGGTTTTGAGTAGTTGATCGTGCGCGCCCTGGGCGACGATTCGGCCGTCGGCGAGCAGGGCCACCCGGTCGGCCAGTGCGGCGGTCGAAGGTCGGTGCGCCACAAGCAATGTGGTGGCACCGGCCAATACGGTGCGCAGCCGTTCCTGTACGCGCTCCTCGGTCTCCACGTCGAGTGCCGACAGCGGATCGTCGAGCACCATGATTCGAGTCCGCTCCCCCGCGCTCGCGCGCGCGAGCACCGCACGGGCCAGCGCCAGCCGCTGGCGCTGACCGCCGGACAGGCTCAGCCCCTGCTCACCGATTCGGGTGTCCAGTCCCCACGGCAGATCGTTCACGAAATCGGTGGCCTGGGCGACATCCAGCGCGCGCCGCACATCGTCGTCGCTGGCCTCCGGATCGCCGAGCGCGACGTTCTCCCGCACACTCGCCGAGAACAACACCGGCTCCTCGAATGCCACCGAGACCAGCGAACGCAGATCGGATACCCGCATCGACGCAATGTCGATGCCGTCGATGGTGATGGCGCCGTCGGTCACGTCGTAGAGCCGCGGAATCAGATTGAGCAGCGCCGTCTTTCCGCTACCGGTCGCACCGACCAGCGCAACCGTCTCACCCGGGCGCACCTTCAGCGAAATATCTTGCAGTACTTCGCTCTTCGCGTCCGGAAAGGCGAAACGCACGCCGTGCATTGCCAGTTCGCCGACGATCCGTTCCGGCAAGGCCACCGGATCCGCGGGATCGGTGATTTCGACCGGGGTGTCGATGATCTCCCAGAACCGGTCCGCCGCGGTGCGCGCATCGTTCCACTCGGCGAGCAGAAATCCGGTCCAGATGATCGGCCACTGCAGGAAGGTCGCCAGTGTGATGCTCGCGACCAGGGTGCCGAGCGTCATCGTGTGGTGTGCGACGGCGTAACCGCCGTAGCCGAGCGCGAAGGCGATGGCCAGCTGCGGCAGACACACCATTGCCGACCAGAGCGTGGCGTCCAACCGCACCTTGAGCAGTTCGGTCTGCTGCAATTCCCGTGCCTGCGCGGTGAACCGCCCGCCGAAGAACGCGCCGCGACCGAATGCCTTCAGCACCCGGATGCCCTGTGCCGACTCCTCGGCCGTGGTGGCCAGATCACCGGCCTGATCCTGGGAGCGCCGCGAGGCAACGCCGTAGCGCCGCTCGAACCGCAGGCAGACATAGGACAGCGGAATCGCGATGGCCGCGAAGGTCAGTCCTATCTGCCAACTCAGCACGAACAGCACCACCAGACCGATCGGGATCACGATGAAGTGGATGATCAGAAACGGCCCCGCGAATGCGACGAACCGCTTCATCGTGCCCATATCGTCGACCGCGCGCGAGAGCAGCTGGCCGGACTCCCAGGCATCGTGACGTCCGATCGAGAGCGTCTGCAGCTTGCGGAAGATCTTGGCGCGCATATCGATCTCGAACTGGGCCGCGGGCTTCGCGATCAGCCACCGCCGACCCCATACGCCGCACGCCTCCAACAGACCGAGCGCCAGCACCAACAGCACCGGAAGCAGCACGCCGCCGAAATCGCGCCGCTGGATCGGGCCGTCGATAATGCGCGCGATGACCAGCGGAAGCATGATCGCCGTCAGGGTGGCGAGCACCGCAAGCGTGGTGGCGCCGAGCAGCGTGAACCGATGCGGGCGCAGATACGGCCAGAACCGGCGAAGCGATTGCAGGCGGCCCGGCACCGCGGCGGCGGGCCGCTCGACTCTGTCGACCTCCGTGTCGGCCGCTGGTGTATCGAGCGTGACGGACAAAGCTCCCCCTCGTGATCGTCTTGGATTGGCTGTGTCGCGAACGGATCCCCGGTGATGTTCGCATCGGGGTCCGACATTTCAGCGTGGCATCAGTCCCGAGATCGGCCAACCGATTTTCTGGCACATCCACAGCCAACAACCTCGAGTAACCTCGAGGTCAATACCCCCGCATCACCGCATACGACATCGGCGCCCGGATTCCCGGGCGCCGATGGCCGTTGCTTCTATTGTACCGTCGAATAACCCGAGCTCAGACGGTCGAATGCGGCTGGTCCAGCGGCGCGTCCGGGAAGTCCTGTTGCTGATAACCGCCGCGCAATGTGCCCTCCAAATACGCGGCGCGGCAGGCCCGCCGGGCGATCTTCCCGCTGGACGTGCGCGGAATCGAACCCGCCGGAACCAGCAGCACATCGCGCACCGTGACGCCGTGGCGCTGCGCTATCGCAGCGCGCACGGCATCGGCGATCGGCTCAGGATCCAGCTTCGCCGCACCGGTGCCGCGCTCGGCCACGATGACCAGCTGCTCGGAGGTGTCCTCGGCATCGAAGGCGAGTCCGGAACGGCTGCCCTGTTCGAATACCAATGCGGGCAATTGATTCGCGGGCACCGAGAATGCCGCGACGAATCCCGGCCGCAGCGCGGTGCTGGCTTCCTGTGCCGAGAATTCCAGGTCCTGCGGATAGTGATTGCGCCCGTCGACGATCACCAGATCCTTCACCCGGCCGGTGATATACAACTCGCCGTCGAGGTAGACGCCGAAATCACCGGTGCGCATCCACTTCGCGTCCGGATCGGTGCCCTGTGCGTGACTGCCCTCCGGGAGGCACTGTGCCAAGACGTTGTGGAAGGTCGCGGCGGTTTCATCCGGCCGACCCCAGTATCCGATGCCCATATTGTCGCCGTGCAGCCAGATTTCGCCGACCTCGCCGTTACCACGTTCGATGCCGGTTTCCGGATCGACGATCACCGCCCACTGCGATAGCGCCACATAACCGCAGGACACCTGCGCGATCGAATTCTGTGTGCCCTTAGGCACTTCCACCATCCGACCCGCATTGAGCTCATTGCGATCGACATAGACGACTTTCGCCTCGTCCTCGGCCTTGGTCGCCGAAACGAACAACGTCGCCTCGGCCATGCCATAGCAGGGCTTCAGCGCGGTCTTGGGCAGACCGTACGGCGCGAAGGTCTCGTTGAATTTCTGCATCGACGATACCGAAACCGGCTCGCTGCCGTTGATCAACCCGATCACATTCGAAAGATCCAGGTCCTCACCGGCTTTCGGCTTACCCCTGGCGGCCGCATGCTCGTATGCGAAATTCGGTGCCGCCGCGAATGTTCCGGCACCGTCGGAGGCCGCGGCCAGTTCCTTGATCCAGCGATACGGCCGCCGCACGAATGCGCTCGGCGACATGATCGTGATGAATCCGCCGCCGATGGTCGGCAGGATCACAGACAGCAGACCCATATCGTGGAACAGCGGCAGCCAGGTGACGCCACGCGAATTCTCCTGCACTCCAATGGCATCAATCATCTGCAGCAAATTGGTGCCGACCGCGCGGTGGGTGATCTCGACACCGGCCGGGGTCCTGGTGGAACCCGAGGTGTACTGCAGATAGGCGACACTGTCGGTATTGATTTCCGGTCGTACCCAGGTCGAGCCGACGCTGTCCGGAATCGCGTCCACCGCAATAATGCGCGGACGCTGTGCCGCCGGGAGGTGCCGGAAAAAGTTCCGCACACCCGCGGCGGACGAACCGACGGTCAGAATCGCCGAGGGTACGCAGTCATCGAGCACGGCGTGCAGGCGATCGGTATGGCCCTGCTCCTCCGGATCGAACAGCGGCACCGCGATATTGCCCGCGTATACCGCCGCGAAGATCGAGACGACATAGTCCAATCCTTGCGGGGCCAGCACCGCCACCCGATCGCCGGGCCGGGTCACCTGCTGCAGCCGGGCCGCGACGGCACGCAGCCGCACGCCGAATTGGTGCCAGGTCAATTCGATGTACTCGCCGTCGCGCTCGCGCGAGTAGTCGATGTAGCGGTAGGCGAGCCCGTCGCCGTTTTCCGCGCTGTGCTTGTCGACGAAGTCGATCAGGGTCTTATCGCCACGGATTTTGATATTGCCCTGATCGTCCAAATAGTCGTCGAAGGTCTCGTCGATCATCGCCTTATCCTTTTGCCAACGCAGGCACTCAGGCCGTGCGATTACACCGAACACAGGTCGATAACGAAGTGTCGGGAAGGCTAGCAGGTGTGCCTTCCCGACTTGCTCAGTACCGCCCGAAGGCGATCGCGACGTTGTGTCCGCCGAAACCGAACGAGTTGTTCACGGCGTAGTCGATCCGTCCGGGTCGGGCCTGGCCCTTGACCACGTCGAGCTCGATTTCCGGATCCTGGTTGTCCAGATTCAGTGTCGGCGGAACGATTCCGTCGCGCACCGAGAGCACCGTCAGCACCGATTCGAGAGCACCGACCGCGCCGATCGAATGGCCGAGTGCGGATTTCGGCGCATAGACCGAAACATGGTCGCCAACGGCCGCATTGATGGCCTGTGCCTCGGCGGTATCGCCGATCGGGGTCGCGGTCGCGTGCGCATTGACGTGGCCGACATCGTTTTTGCTGATCCCGGCCTTCTGGATGGCCCTGGTCATCGCCCGCGCGGCGCCCTTGCCATCGAGATCGGGTGCGACCAAATGGAAGGCGTCGGAAGTGATTCCGGCGCCCATCAGGCGCGCGTGAATCGTCGCGCCGCGGGCCTTGGCGTGCTCCTCGGTTTCGATGATCATCATCGCGCCCGCCTCACCGAAGACGAATCCGTCGCGATCCTTGTCGAACGGTCGCGAGGCGGCCCTCGGGTCCTCGTTGCGGGTGCTCATGGCACGCATCATGGTGAATGCCGCGATCGGCACGGCCTGGATGGAACCCTCGACACCGCCGGTGACCACCATGTCGGCATCGCCCATCACGATCATCTGCCAGGCATTGGCGATCGCCTCCGAACCCGACGAGCAGGCCGAGACCGGCGTCACCACACCCGCTTTCGCGCCGAGTTCCAGGCCGACGCAGGCGGCCGAGCCATTGGGCATGATGCGCTGCACGGTCAGCGGCGATACCTTGCGGTAGCCGCCGTTCTGCAGCCGGTCGCGCGCGGCGGTGATGTATTCGCCGCCGCCGAGTCCGGTGCCGATGGCGACGCCGAGCCGGTTCTTGTCCACCTCCGGACTACCCGCATTGCGCCAGACCTCGCGGGCCAGCACCACGGCCATCTGCTCCACATACGACAGGTGCCTGGTCTCCTGCCTGGTGAGGCAATCCGACGGCTTGACCTTCAGATGTCCGCCGATGCGCACGGGTAGCTCGAACTGCTCGATGAAACTGTCCTCCAGGACATCGATGCCGCTTTCCCCGTTGAGCAGGCCCTTCCAGGTCGAGTCGACGTCACCGGCGATCGAAGTGGTCGCCGCCAGACTGGTCACGACAACGTTGGGATAGCTCCCGTTCTTGGTAGACGGAATCTGCATTTCGCTCACTTTCCTGGCGTCACTCTTTGGGATAAACCGGGAACCGCGCGTGGAAGGTCATCGAACGACCGAGCAAACCGTGATCCGACCGTGAGCATTGTGGGCGGGTCAGGTGCTCGACACACTACCGTGGCCGTCGCTGGTCGTCGCATCTACTGCTCGAGTAACCTGCTGAGCGGATACGCAGCGCTGGTGGTTCCGAGCGATCCGCGAGCAACCGCGAGAAGGGATGACTGTGACGGGCGGGCGGATGGTCGGGCTGTTCGCCGGAATCGGCGGGCTGGAGCTCGGCCTTGGCCACCACGGCTGGCATACCGAGCTGCTGTGCGAGATCGATCCCGGTGCGCAGGCGGTGCTCGCCGCGCGCTTTCCCGGGATTCCGTTGCAGGGGGACATCACTCGGCTACGCGCCCTGCCCGCCGGGACCGAACTGGTCGCCGCCGGATTTCCCTGCCAGGACCTGTCGCAGGCCGGCCGCACCGCGGGTATCACCGGTAATCGCTCCGGTCTGGTGGACGAGGTGTTCCGGCTGGTGCGCCGTCGGCGTGGACCGCGCTGGCTGTTGATCGAGAATGTGCCGTTCATGCTGCAGCTGGGTCGTGGGGCAGCCATGCGGCACATCACCACCGCGCTGGACGAGCTCGGCTACACCTGGGCATACCGGGTGGTCGACGCGCGCGCGTTCGGGCTGCCGCAGCGTCGTCAGCGGGTGCTGATGCTGGCCTCGCGCACCGAGGATCCGCGCCGGGTGCTGTTCGCCGACGATGCCGGACCGCTCGATCTCGGTGACCCGGAACAGGATCCGTGCGGCTTCTACTGGACCGAGGGTGTGCGCGGGCTCGGCTGGGCGGTCAATGCGATCCCGACGCTCAAGGGCGGTTCGGCGCTCGGCATCGCGAGCCCGCCCGCGGTGCGATTGCCATCGGGTGAGATCGTCACGCCGGGCATCATCGACGGCGAACGCCTGCAGGGCTTCGACGCCGACTGGACCGAACCGGCGACCACGGTGCCCGGAATTCGGCACGGGCACCGGTGGAAGCTGATCGGCAATGCGGTGAGTGTGCGAATGGCGTCCTGGGTCGGGGCCAGGCTGGCCGATCCGCTGGACCCGATTCCGGGCGATGAGCCGTTGCCACAGGGGCGGCCGTGGCCGGTCGCCGCGTGGGGTCGCGCGGGCCGCGCCTATCGGGTCCCGGTTTCCACCTGGCCGGTGCATGAGCCGTATGAGGACTTACACCATTTCCTCACCGATTCGCGGCTGCTCTCGGCCCGCGCGACGGCGGGCTTCCTGCGGCGCACCGGAATGGGCAATCTACGGTTCCCGCCCGGATTTCTGGCCGATGTGGAGAGTCATCTTGACCGGATGGGCGGCTGGGCGGCATGAGGTTCGGTACGTCATGAACCCGGCTCGGCGGCCGCGCACCGACGCCGCGACCAGTGCGCGGATGGCCCGCCAGCGGCGGGTCGGGACCCGGCCCGAACTCGCGCTGCGCCGGGAATTGCATCGGCGCGGACTGCGCTATTTCGTCGATCGCGCGCCGTTGCGCGGGCAGCGGCGGCGGGCGGATCTGGTGTTTCCCCGGCTGCGCGTCGCGGTGTATGTGGACGGATGTTTCTGGCATCGGTGCCCACAGCACGCGACCGATCCGAAGAACAACGCCCAATGGTGGGCGGACAAATTGACCGGAAACGTGGCCCGTGACCGGGCCACCGACGCCGCACTGGCGGCCGAGGGCTGGCTGGTGATCCGAGTGTGGGAACACGAGGACGCCATCGCGGCGGCCGACCGGATCCAGACCGTATTGGCCGCCCGTCGCTAGCGCTTTTCCCGCACCCGAACCAGCGAGCGCGGCGCGTGCGCGGCCATGTAGCCCGACACCGCCATTACCGTCAGCACCAGCATTCCGGCGATGGCCGTTGTGATTGTGATCATGGGGACCTCCTTCGATCTACCAACCATCGGGTATGGACCTGACAGAACCCTGTGTTGGAGTTGGTAATGCGGTGTGGGGAACACCAGTCGGTGTGGACACACGCACCTACTGTTGAACACCGGACCAACGAGGAGGCGGAGAATGGTCCAGTGACTGATAGCCGGAGGCTCGCCGAACGACACGTCCGGGTGGCCTGCGGGCTCATCGCGGCCGCGATCGCGATCGCCGGGCTCTGCTATTCGTCGTGGTTGCTGGAGTTCGTGCTGAAGATCGATGTCGATCCGGTCAACTCGTTTCTCAGTGAGCTCGATGCCGAGGGCAAACCGCATCGCGAGTTGTTCGCGACCGCCGACAAGATCGTCGGCGCGTTCCTGATGCCCGCCGCGATCGCCGGGCTGCTGTTGTTTCCGCGCCGCAGATTCACCACCGTCGGCTGGGTCGCGCTGTTCTGCTTCGGCGCCGCGACGATCGGCGATGTGCTGCTTCCGCTGCGCGATTGCAACCCGCAGGACAACGCCCAATGCGGCGGCAGTGGCAGTGAACTGTTCCCGCAACTGCATCAGCCGCACGCGCTGACCAGCACCATCGCGGTCACCGCGATCGCCATCGCGACCTTCGCGTTCAGCGTGGCCGCCTTCCGATATCGGCGCTGGCGGATCCTGCGCGAGGCCGGGGTGGTGGTGCTGGTGATCGGGTCGGCGGCGACCGTGTGGATGCTGGTCGCCGACAACCTGACCGGCGACTACGCGCTTGGGATCGCCCAGCGGATCCAGGTCGGATCGATGTCGCTGTGGCTGATCACCTTGGCGGCCGCGGTGATTCTGGAAGGCCGCGAATGGCTCGAGAGCGATTCGGGTTAGTCGACCTTGATCCGGACCGTGTGGGTGTCGAGTTTCGTGGGCAATTTCGTGGTGTCGACCTCGAGGATTTCGCCGGTGTCCTGCAGCCCGTTCGGCAGTGTCTTGGGTTTCAGGCCGAAGGGCGGCTGGTCGCCCTTACTAGCGGCGAGGCCGAAATCGCTGTCGTTGGCGATGTAGAGGGTTTTGCCGCCATCGAGCGTCGCGACGCCCTCGATCTTGTCGTGACCGAAGAACTTGCCGTCGGCATCGAGGCTGGTGACCAGGGCGGCGAAATCCAGGCTCGCGGTCTTGGCGGCCACGGTGATACCCGCCTTCTTCAGTGCCGCTATTGCGTCATTCGTCGAAACGGGACCGACCAGGGTTTCCAGCGGCTTGCCCTCGACTTGCAGGCCACCGCGCTCCGGATCATATTGTGCGCCTGGGACCTTCGAATCCGGACCGACGTCGGTGGCGCCGGAGATATCGACGGTCCACAGCTTCTTATCGGCCTTCGGGGGCAGTTCGCCGTCGCGTTCGTCGACCAGGAAGGTGGTGGCGCTGAGCGCGGTGATCTCGGAGTCGGCGACCTTGGTGCGCTTGGGATTCTGCAGCGGGAGCACGAATTCCTTGACCGCCTTGGTCTTCAGGTCGACGGTGACGATGCGGGTCATCGGGATGTCCTTGGCCGAACCGTCGAGGCCGGGAGTTTTCAGGCCGCTCTGTACGACGCCGACGAGGGTGCCGCCGTCGGGTGTGCTGGTCAGACCCTCCATGCCCTGATTCGGGGTGCGCAGCGAAAGTTCCCTGGGCAGACCGGATCCTGGTGCCAAGCGCTCCAGCTCCGTCCCCTTGGCGTCGAAATGCACCAGGAATGGGCCGTATTCGTCGGAGATCCAGAAGGTGCCGTCCGGCAGAGCGACCAAGCCCTCGGGATCGAGGCCGTGATCGGTGGGCGGCAGGATATTTCCGGCGAGGTCCTTGATGGTCTCGCCAGTGCTCGCGGCGATGTCGACCTGACCGTTGAACGGGGTGCCGTCGGCGGTGTGCAGTTCGATCGTCGATTGCACGACCGCGCGATTGCCGACCAGCTTGAAGCGAGCGATCTTCGGCACGAAACCCGGTGTCGGGGTGAGCTTCTCGTTCTTGCCGGGACCGTCGACATTGGGGCCGCGATCGGTGAGTCCGTAGAACTCGTCCGGCGCGCCAGGTACCGGCGTCCATGCCGAGCCGTAACCGCTGCCCTGCACGGTGGTGCCGCCGAATTCACCGAGAGGTGGAATGTCGGTGGTGTACAGGCGAACCGCGTCGGTGGTGCTGACCTTCAGCTCATCGGTGCCGGTGAAGCCCGTCTTCGGCTGGTAGACAAGTGCGCCGTCGAGGCGGCGGGTCAGCGTGCCGTGTTCCGGATCGGCGATCGTCACGGCGGCGGTACCACCGGTGGCGGCCAGCAGGTCGTCCGGGGAGATCACCAGCGGCTGGTCCCTGGCCACGGTGAAGTCGGGCTTGGTGTCCGAGGACGAGCAGCCTGCGGCCAGCACGCCCACACAGAGGACGACGGCCGCGGTGATACGAGGGTGCGCTTTCACCATGTCTGCCTACCGCAGTTGCCCGACAAATGCCCTACGTCCAAATGACCAGCGGATGTCATGCTTTCGGGCATGGGTGATCGGATGAATATCGCGTCGGGTTCGGAGTTCGAGGATATCGTCGGCTACTCGCGCGCGGTTCGCGTCGGCAATACCGTCGCCGTCAGCGGCACCACGGCCTCGCTGCCTGGCGGCAATGCGGTCGGCGGTGACGATATCGGTGCGCAGACTCGGGAGGCACTGCGCCGCATCGGCACCGCACTCACCGAGGCGGGTGCCAGCCTCGCCGATGTAGTTCGCACGCGCATCTTCGTCACCGATATCGCCCGCTGGCCCGAGGTCGCCAAGGCGCATGCCGAGGTATTCGGCGATATCCGTCCGGCCGCGTCGATGTACGAGATCAAGGCGCTGATCACGCCCGCGCTGCTGGTGGAGATCGAGGCCGACGCGATTTGCGCGACAGTTCCTGGCTCGGATCGCTAATGTCGATCCGGTGACCAGCGACGCGCCGGAGACCACCGTTCAGCTCGAAACCGTCGCCGCGGCGACGAACCGTCTGCTCGACACCATTCGTGGGCTCGACGATGACATGACCGTGCCATCGTTGCTACCCGGATGGACGCGAGGGCATGTGCTCGCGCACCTCGCTCGCAATGCCGACAGCCTGGTCAATTTGTTGCTCTGGGCACGGACCGGAATCGAAACACCGCAGTACGCGAGCATGTACATCCGGGATGCCGATATCGAGGCCGGTGCGCCGCGGCCACTCGCCGAGCAGTTGGCCGATAACGAGGCGGCGGCCGATCGCTGGCTGGCGCTTGCTCAGAGCACTCCCGAGCAGGCGTGGACGGCGACAGTTCGGACCAGGCAGGGGCGGCCTATTCCGGCTACCGAGGTCATTTGGATGCGGCTGCAAGAGGTGGAGATCCATCATGTGGATCTGGCGGCCGGTTACCAACCTGAGGATTGGCCAGTGGATTTCGTTGTTCGGCTGCTTCCGCGGGCCGCCGCCGATTTGACGAAAGGGATTGCCGGTGGGGCTGAACCGGCGGTCACGTTCGAAGTGCGAACAACTGATACGGGCTTCACAGCGACTGTTGGTAGCGGGGCTCCCGACCACACCGTCAGTGGGCCTGCTTCTGCCGTGCTCGCTTGGCTGCTCGGTCGTTCCGAAGGCGCGGACCTCAGTGGCGTGCTGCCGACGCTTCCCTCGTGGAAATAGCAGGTCCACGGCGCACTGTGACGCGTGCAACCGGCATGTTCCGCAAGCGCCTGTTCGACGGTGGAGCCGAGTAGGCGTCGCGGTTCGGGGAGAGCACGTCGCTACGATTCGGATCGGCGGAGCTCCGTCTGTCGCGGTGACCGGAGGCCCGGTAACTGGTTGTGCCCTCGGCGGGACCGGCTGGCCACAGCGTGGGCAAGGAAGACCAGCGACCATACGAGGACCAAGGCGACAGCGAGTCCGACGGGATAGTTGCGGTCGAGGACGGTGGGATTGCTCGGCATGCCGTCGCCACGGTCGAGGACCGGGAGGGCGATCAGTACCAGCGCAACCGAGCAGATGGCACCGCAGGCAGCGACGGCCCACCATGTGGGTGGCAGCAGGTGGCGAGCAGTGAGTCCGAGTGCGGCGCAGATCGGGGCGAAGACCGCATCGTGCAGCAGGATTCCGCCCGCGAACCAGACCGTGACCGAGTCGAGATCTGTTGGCGGTAGGGCGAATAGCGCGCTGATGCCGTACCAGCCGAGCCAACTGCCGACGAGCAGGAGCAGTATGCGGACCGCGGTCATGGCAGCACCTCGATTTCGGACAGCCATTTCGTTTGCAGGACGCCGGGTCGGTTGGGTGCGATGAGACGGCACGGGTAGCCGTGGTCGAGATCGAGGGTTTCGCCGTTGATGGTCAGGGCGACCAGGGTGCTGTCGTCGACCGCATGACGTTGCGGCAGAACCGAACTCCCGTAGATGCCGGTTTGCTCCAGTGAGCGGAAGCGGATATCGCCACTGGAATAATCGCCGACCGCCGCCAGCAAATCCAGCAGGCGCACCCCGGACCAGTCGGCTCCCGCGCTCCAGCCTTCGACGCAGGCAATCGGCAGTCGAACCCGAGTCTGCGGCAGGGAAAGCAGTTCGTCCCTGGTGAATTGGCGCTGTTGATCGCCCATGGTGACCGTCAATCGGTACTCGGGATCACGGGCCCGGTCACCAACCCCGGCCGCCGCAGCCGATCGGTTGACCGGAACGCCCTGTGGTCCGTGCCCGCTGCGCGGCGCTAGCACAGCAGCCCAGCGCAGGAACGGAATCGTCTGCCCGGCAACGGCCAACCCCGCTGCGACGGCAGCGACACCAGCACCGGTCAGCACCGCACGTCGCGAGATGTGCGGCCGCGTACTGGTGTCGGCAGGCGGCTCGGTTGGGGCTTCGACCAGCGGATGTTCCAGCGCGTCCCGGATGACCGGAAGTTTGACGGCCAAATGCACGGCCAGTGCGCCGACGGCGACGTAGGCCATGGCGTAGTGCGCGGTGGGAAAGAAGAACTTCCACGGGTAGTACTGGGCGATATTGAGAAGCCCGGTCAACAGCTGGAAGATCGTCGCGCCGACCAGGATTGCGATGGAGCCACGTTCGAGGATTCGCAACAGCGAACCGATGATCGGGCGATGGAACAGTCTGGGGTATACCGCCCAGAGCTTCACCAGCAGCAGTGGGATCGCGGCGACACCCGAGATCACATGCGCGCCCTGGGTTACCCGATACAGCCAGACAGGATGGGCGGGCCACCAGAACCAGCTCGGTGGATGCTGAATCCAGTGGCTGAGCAAACCGGTGCCGAAGCACAGCAATATCGCGCTGCCCAGCGCGATCCCCACCCGACTTGCGACCGCGGGTCCGCGTGCGGATGTCACCTGTGGGCGCGCGATGGTCGCCCGTTTCCGTGTGCCCGTCGTGGCGCCAGACGAACGGGCGAAAATCGTACGAAATCGCGCTGGCGATTCCTTCCAACTGCCGCGCTTCATCACAACGCCCACCGACTACTAGAAGCGGCCCTGCCCCATCGCAACCAAGCGATATGCCGTCCGGACACCTCCACCGCCGCCACCATGCGGAACCCCGCGGCCGCGGCCAGCTCTTCCGCGCGATCTATCCCCACCCGCGCCCACGGAAACCATTCCCCCACTCGGTTTCTCGTCTCCAGCCGAATCGGGTTCGACACCACACCCGCACCGGGCCGAGCGAATTCGACCACCGCGATGCCATTGCGGGCAAGGAGTTCGCCAGCCCGGGTCAGCAGACGCACCGGATCGCCACCGATGCCGATATTGCCGTCGGCAAGGATCGCGTAGGACCAGCGGCCCGAGCCGGGCAACGGCCCGAACAGGTCCCGCTGCAATGCGGGCGCACCACGAAATCTGGTGGTGGCCACGGCCATCGGCGAGATATCGACACCCAACGCGATGATCCCGCGTCGCAGCAGTGCCGCGACCAGCCGTCCCGGACCACATCCCAGATCCAGCGTCGGTCCATCGCAACAGCAGGTCAGCGCCACATCGGCCTGGCGGTCGGCATCGTCGAAACCGAGCCAGCGCCGGGTGCGCAGGGGGTGACGCCGTCCGTCGGCATCGCGCACCCAGCAGTCCTCACCCGCCAGCGCGAGATCGAAGATATCGCTCATCGGTGGGCCAGCTCGGCGTGGTGCAGCTGATGAATCAAGCGCGCGAACCGCCCGTCGGATTCGCGTGCCACCCGCATCGCGTCGGCGAAGGTGTCGACATCGTTGTAGCGCGGCAGCGAGCGCACGCGAAGTTCGCAGTGTTGGATAGCTTCTCGGGTCAGTTCGCCGGTGCGATCGGTCGACATGGGAACGTCGACGAGCGTGCGCGCGGCCTGTGGTGTCGGCAGCCCGAGCGCCCACCAGCCGCCGTCGTCCGCGGGTCCGAGCAGCGCGTCTGCCCGCAATACCAGCTCGCGGGCGGCCCAGCTCAGCACCTCCGGGCCGATCTGCGGTGTGTCCATGCCGATCTGCAGAACCGGCAGCCCGTACCGCGCGGCATCGGCGTGCGCATTGGCCAGGCGCTCGCCGAAAGATGCGCCGCGCTGCGGGATGACCTCGAAACCGGTCAGCGCCCTTGCTACTTCATCGGCACACTCCGCATCCGTGAGGTCTCCGGTGAACGCGACGATGTGGTGCGCGACCGGAGTCCGCGACATCGATTCCAAGGTATCCAGCAGCGACGCCGCAGCGACTCGTGCCGCGTCACGCGGCGACAGCGGCGGTGTCAGGCGAGTTTTGGCGAGCCCGGCGATCGGGGCCTTGGCCAGCACGAGCAGTGTCGCTGCGACGGGCGATGGCCGAAAGTAATTCATCGCAGCACCGCCAAGAAGTCGCGAGTGGCGCGCATGGCGCCGAGCCACGATCCCGATACCTTCGAAACCCCGCCCGCCCGTGGCCGATACGCGATATCGTGCTCGACCACGCGCCACCCCGCGCCTGCCGCGCCGATCAGCAGCTGCAGCGGATAGCCGGAGCGGGTGTGCAGCGGTCCGAGGGAAAGCAAAGCGGTGCGGCGGGCCACCCGCATGGCACCGATATCGTGCACGGGCAGCCCGTATCGGCGACGTAGCCGCCCGGCGACGACCAGATTGCCGAGCCGCGCATGCCAGGGCCACACACCCCGACGCACCGGCTTGCGCCGTCCGACCGCCAGATCGGCGCCCGCACGCACCAATTCGACCAGCGGCGGCAACTCCGCTGGATCCATCGATCCGTCGCCGTCGAGAAAGGCGACCAAATCCGTTCTGGCCGAGGCGATCCCGGCCTGTACGGCGGCACCGTATCCGGGCCGCGCCTCGGATACGACAGCGGCGCCGCATCGGCGGGCCACCTCGGCCGTCGCATCGGTCGAGCCATTGTCCACGACCAGGGCATGGAATCCGGCCGGGATGGCAGCGAGCACATCTGGCAACGCCTCAGCTTCGTCTCGGCACGGGATGACAACGGTCACGCCGTCCGGGTTGTGGCGGGTCTCGGTCACCTTTGCGACGGTATGCCAGCCCGGCCGAATCGATGCCGCAAAACTGGTGACGAAACAGTGACATCCGCGCCCAGAACCGCCCGAGCACCGGTTTTTCGCGCATCGCGGCCCTATGGTGAGGTTCGTGCATGACGTGAAGGAGGCCGCGGCACCCGCACGCGGCCGGATGCCTGGCGCGTATCTGGGAGCAGGCATTGCCGCCGCACTCACCCTGGCGGCATTCCTGGTCCCGCGAATTGCCAGCGAACAGTGGCGGAGCAAGCTCTACGCGGGCTCCGCCCCGATCTTCGGCAACTGGTTGCCGCATGTCGGCTCCGGTTCGGTCCCGGCCATCGTGATCGCGATTCTCGTCATCCGGTTCGGCCCGGCGATGGCCGAGTCGCTACCCTGGCGACGGCTGCTCGCGGCGTCCTGGGCGACCGCTGTGGCCTGGGCTTTCGCCCTGGCCATGATCGACGGCTGGCAACGTGGATTCGCCGGACGACTCACCGACGGCCACGAATATCTGCGCGAGGTCCCCGGCGTCCGCGATATCCCGGCCATGCTGCGCGGATTCTCCGCCCGCATCCTGGACTTCCAACCGGATTCCTGGACGACCCACGTCTCCGGGCATCCGCCCGGCGCGCTGCTGTTCTTCGTCCTGCTCGATCGCATCGGCCTGCGCGGCGGCGGTTGGGCGGGAGTGGCGTGTCTGCTGATCGGATGCAGTGCGATCGTCGCGGTCGCGGTCACGCTGCGCGCGCTCGGTGCCGAGGATCGAGCACGAAGAGCATTGCCGTTCTTGACGATAGCGCCCGCCGCGGTGTGGATCGCGGTGTCGGCGGATGCCATGTTCGCGGGCGTCACGGCATGGGCGGTGGCGCTGCTGGCGATCGCCGTCCGGCGGCCGTGGGTCGCCATTGCCGCTGGTGCGCTCCTCGGGCTCGGCGTCTACCTCAGCTATGGCCTCGTGATCATGGCGCTCCCCGCCATCGCGGTCCTGATCGCGAGCCGAACGATCCGGCCGCTGCTGCCTGCCGTACTCGGTGCGCTGATCGTCGTGACGGCATTCACGCTGGCCGGTTTCTGGTGGCTGGATGGCTATCACCTGGTGGTCGAGCGCTATTACCAGGGCATTGCCACCGAGCGTCCGTACGCGTACTGGGTCTGGGCGAATCTCGCCGCCACCGTCTGCGCGGTCGGTCTGGCCACCGCCGCCGGTCTACCGCGCGCGCTGCGCGGACCGTTCGATGCGCCCGCGCTCTTGGTAGCGGCGGCATTGTGCGCGATATTGGTGGCGGACCTCAGTGGCCTCAGCAAGGCCGAGACCGAGCGAATCTGGCTGCCGTTCGACCTCTGGCTGCTCGCCGCGACCGCGTTTCTGCCGCGGTCCACCGCGCGCGTGTGGCTATTGCTGCAAGCACTCGGCACGCTCGTACTCGCCCACACGATCCTGACGAATTGGTAATCCATGTGCATTCTGATCGCCGACGACGACCCGCTGGTCCGTGATGTGGTGCGGCGCTATCTCGAACGTGACGGCCTGACCGTCGTGGAAACCTCGGACGGCGCATCGACTCTGGCGCAACTCACCGAACCCACCGGCGACCCCATCGAGCTGGCCGTCCTCGACGTGATGATGCCCGCCCCCGACGGCATCGAGATCTGCCGCGCGGTACGTTCCGGTCCACGCCCGGACACTCCGATCATTCTGCTGACCGCGCTCGGCGACGAGGACGATCGCGTGCTCGGTCTGGAGGCGGGTGCCGACGACTATGTCACCAAGCCGTTCAGCGCCCGCGAGCTCGCTTTGCGGGTCGCCTCGGTGCTGCGGCGTTCGCAGGCGCCGCGGCAGCCGAGCACGGAGGTACTGCGCGACGGTGCGGTCGAGTTGCGACCCGATTCGCAATCCGTGCTGGTGGACGGCAAGCCCGTCGACCTGACCGCGCGCGAATACGATCTGCTCGTCTTCCTACTGCGTCACCCGCACCAGGTGTTCAGCCGGGAGGAGCTGCTGGCCAAGGTGTGGGGCTGGGACTTCGGCGACCTGTCCACGGTCACCGTGCATATCAAGCGCCTACGCGCGAAACTCGGGGACCGGCACCGGATCGAGACGGTGTGGGGCCGCGGCTATATCTGGGGCCGGAATGGAGAATCCAGTGCCTGAGAACACCCTTCAGTTGATCGGTTACGTGCTGGCCTGTTCACTGCCGATCGTCGCGATCGGCGCGGCGATCCTGCGCGCCACCAGCAATCGCTCCATGACCGCGAGCATGGCGGTGCTGGTGCTGATCCCGACGCTGTCCACGCTGGCGGGCATTATCGGGGTCAGCGGGTTGATGTTCACCGATGAACTCGAGCGTACGGCGGTCGTGCTCGCGGTCGTCGCCGCGGTCACGGTGCCCGCCGCCCTGCTGCTCGGGCGCGAGCAGGCCCGAAAAACCGTCTGGGAGAAGCAGATCCGCGAACAGGAGCGGATGGCCGAGCGATCACGTCGCGAGCTCGTCGCCTGGGTGAGCCACGACCTGCGGACCCCGCTGGCCGGTATCCGTGCGATGGCCGAGGGACTTTCCGACGGCGTGCTCACCGGCACCGACGACGTCGCGCGCTACGCGGAACAGATCGTGCGTGAAACGGATCGGCTGTCGGTCATGGTCGACGATCTGTTCGAGATGTCGAAGATCAATGCGGGTGCATTGCGTTTGGAACTGGAGCCGGTCGATCTGCGCGAATTGATCGATGAGGTGCTGGCCGCCAACCGACCGAATGCCGAACGCGCCGAAGTCCACTTGCGCGCCGACCAACCCGACTCCGAAATCGTTGTCGCGGCGAGTGATCGAGCCCTCGGCCGGGTGCTGACCAACCTGGTCTCCAACGCGATCGCGCACACCCCGCCCGGCGGCCAGGTCGCGATCTCCGCGGGCACCGCCAATGGGCAGGCTTGGGCGCGCGTCGACGACACCGGCCCTGGCATCTCCGAAGCCGATCTGCCACGGATATTCGAAGTCGCCTATCGCGGCACCGCGGCTCGCTCCCCCGTCGCATCCGACGGTGTGTCTTCCGGCAGCGGGATGGGTCTCGCGATCGCCGCCGGTCTGGTCGAAGCCCAGCACGGCGACATCTCCGCCGAGAATCGCGAGCAGGGTTGCCGCTTCGAAGTTCGGCTACCGCTGAACGGGAACTGAACTACGCCACCGGCGCACCCGCCCCGGCAACCGCGCGCAGCGGTGCGTACGCGAATTCGGCAAGGCCGTCGAGCGGATCCACCCGCGCGGTGAAGCCCAGAATGCGTTGCGCCTGTTCCGGACTCGCGACGATATGCCGCACATCACCGGGACGATAGCGTCCGGTGATCACCGGTTCGGGACCACCGCGCGCCGCGGCCAAGGCGCTGGCGACCGCGCCGATGGTGATCGGGCGCCCCGAAGCGATATTCAGCGGAACGAAACCGGTATGCGCGAATTCGACCGCCGCGAGATTCGCCGCCGCGATATCACTGACATGCACGAAATCCCTGGCCTGCCTGCCGTCTTCGAAAACCTGCGGCGGCTCCCCCGCTTCCAGCGCGGATCGGAAGATGGCGGCAACTCCGGAATATGGTGTATCCCTGGGCATATCGGGGCCATAGACATTGTGATAGCGCAAAGCGGTGACCCCGGATTCGGTTACCGCCGACCAGGCAGCCGCGTAATGTTCCTGTGCCACTTTCGCCGCCGCATAAAGGCTCCGCGGTCGCAACGGCGCATGCTCCGGTACCGGCTCCCAACTCAACACCTCATCCGAAGCCGGATACCGATGCTCGAACATCCCATTCGCGAGATCCTCCGGCCTACGCACCCCGACCTCGACGGCCCCGCGATACCGCCCCTCCCCATAGACCACCATCGACGAAGCCAATACCAGCCGCCGACACCGCGCCCGATCCATCGCCGCCAATAGCACCGCGGTCCCCAAGTCGTTATGGCTCGCATACGCAGGCGCATCCTGCGCACTCACCCCCGCCCCCACCACCGCGGCCTGATGACAAACCACATCGATTCCACGCAACACCGAATCCAGCGCATCCGCATCCCGCACGTCGACCGGTCGCACGTTCTCTGGAACGACCGCGCCGACCCCGTGCGCCGCAGGCAGCATCACATCGATCGCCACTACCTCATGCCCGGCATCGACCAACTTCTGATGAACCCGCGCGCCGATAAATCCGGCGGCCCCGGTCAGTAGCACCCGCATCTCACCACCACCCCAGGTTCGAGTGCCCAACCCGCGTGCTGCCCAGTTCGTCGTTTTCCGAGGTCATGTGCCCGATTCTGCTGCCAGGCCCGCGATATTCGCGGCAACCCGGCCGCGATGTCAGACTTTCGTCACGATCCCGGACGACTGGTCGATACGCCGACATCGAGCACAGCAACGATCAGCAAGAAGGCCGACTTCGCCGCTGCTCGCGCAGAATGCGTTTCAAGCGCCGCGAGACAGATAGCGCACCGGGGGTGGGGTTCGGTAGCCGAAAGCCTTGATGAAGCGAGCGCCGATTTGGGCTTGGCTGGCTTCCAGCGCTTCGGCCCCGACGGTATTCATCACTCGGTTGATGACATTGAAAAGGGTGGCTACCCAGACGGCTTCGTCGAAAGCTTCGGCGGTGACTCCGGCCGCGCGGACCTTGTCGGCATCGCCGGGGGTGAGGCCGTCGGGGTCGCGGACCATTTTGCCGACGAATTCCAGCATCGCGCGGGCTTCGGGACGCAGCGGCGAGTTATCGCCGTCGGCCAGGGCTGCGTCGACCAGATTTCCAGCGATATAAGCACCCGCGATGCCGTGGTGCGCGGATACGCAGAAGGGACATTCATTGGACTGTGAGGCCCTGGTCGCGAAGATCTCGCGTTCGGCGACGGACCAGAAGGACGGTCCGCGCATGGCGTCCTGGATGAGGTCGGAAAGCGGGGTGCCGAAGTAGCGATGCCGGTAACAGATGACCTTCACGACCGCGGGGACCTCGGTCCGGCCCAACCGCCGCATGGTCGCGAACATGATTCGGGCCGGGAGTTCCTGGCCGGATTCGACCGCGTCGAGCCACATTGTCTACCGCCCCTCCCAGGAGCGGCGCGCGGCGCGAAGCCGTCGGTCCGCGGCGCCGTAGGCCGCGACCACGGCCGCCTCGAAGATCTCGTCCTCGCTGCGGCCCGCCTCGGCCAGCGTCGTGATGTTCTTCTCGGTGAGCCGATACGAACGTTCGGCGACCAGCTCGACGAAGTCGGCGAGATCATCGGGGACCCCGGCCGCCCCTTCGTCACCCGAGGCCCGCGCCCGAATCGATCGCCGCACCTCGACCGGCAGCCGCCCCGGCGCACCTTCGAGATGCGCGCCGAATTCTTCCCATTTCGAGTCCATGGAACGCCGTGCCATGGCCCCCATTCTTGTCCAAAGACCGCACTACCGCTGCTGAACGAAGATCAGATTTCGCCCTCGGCACCGAATTCGCGCCGCACGAAATTCGGGCGCAGATCCGGCTCGGGTTCGTCGTAGTAGCGGTGGAAGGTCGGGGTCACACCGGATGAGATCGGCGGGTTGATCCAGCTCCAGTCGGTCGGGCATTTGCGACCCGCGGCCTGCTCCCGATTGACATTGTCGCAGAACTGTTTGGCGACCGTGTGATGGTCGACGATATACACCCCCGCCTTCCGAAAGCTGTACAGCACAGCACGATTCAATTCGACGAGCGCCTGATCGCGCCACAGTGAACGCTCGTGTCTGGTATCCAGGCACATCATTTCGGCGATGAGCGGCAACATGTTGTAGCGGGTGGTGTCGCTGAGATTGCGTGCGCCGATCTCCGCGCCCATGTACCAGCCGTTGAACGGTGCGAACGGATAGGTGATGCCGCCGACCTCCAGATTCATATTCGAAACGGCGGGCAGCGCATGCCATTTCAGGCCGAGTCCGGCGAACCAGTCGAATTCGGGATGCTCGAGTTCGACCTCGCGGGCCAGTTCGGGCGGAATGTCGAACCAGCGGATCGGCTCATCCGGGGTGCTGATGAGCACCGGCAGGATGTCGAAGGGCGTGCCCGCGCCGCGCCAGCCGAGCTTCCTGGCGAATTCGGTGAGCGCGATATTGGCCGGGTCACCGGTGACGGTGCCGTCGCCATTGCGATAACCGGCATAGCGGATGAGTTGTGGGCTGACGATGCGGAATTCGCGCCCGTCGGCCTGGCGCGGTGGCCCGACGGTGATCATCGATTGGATGGCGCCGCCGTTGGTCGCCATATGCAGGTGCTGCCAGCAGACTTCGGCCAGATCGCGAGCCGAGCGCACCCGCCGTGCGTCGAGCAATTTCAGTGATCGCCAGTGTTTTCGCCCGACGCAGCGGGCGTGGTTGCGCCACGCAAGCTTGGCGCCGATGAGGATTTCCTCGGCCGTCTGCACGTAGCTACCGGTTTGTTGGAGCTGTTCCAATGCGGTGCGGCGGCGTTGCGCGGATAGATGCGCAAGTTCGGGCAATCGGAAGAACTCGTCGCACTCCCGCATCCGCCTTTTCAGATCGAGTCCGAAAGGCTTTGTGTCAGCGACGCTTTCGAGCGATATGAGAGGTAACGCTTGATTCACGGTTTTCTCCGGTCGGGCATCAGGTACTGCGGCTGAACAGACAGGCATTGATCGAGCAGAGAATCTCGCGCGCGGAGCGCAGCTGACACCGGGCCACGCGGGAGGTCCGCGCGGTAGCTTCCGCGTTGCGGAGAACCCGGATGCGGTAGACGGTTCGGGAAGCGCGTGCGTGCGGGCTGTCGGGTTGCCGAGCGCGCGCACAGCGGCATGACCTGGCTGCTGCCGTTTGCTGTCCACGATCATGCTCGTTCCGATCGACGCCTGAAAACGCCCGCACAGCAGCCTAAGACCGGTGTGCTGGCCGTGTGCCTGAATTCGACATAATGCCTGTTCGGAATCTGGCGGGCGCTAGCGGCTGGTGCCGAGCCACCCGAACCCGACCGACCTGTACGTTGCGCGCGCAGTACCGTTGTTCGATCGGTTCGTCCAGAAATGAGGATTGCTCGTGCGCAGCGTTGTCGGGATGGCGGTGACCGTGCTGGCGTTGCATGTCATCGGCTGGGGGACGCTGCTGTTGTTCGTGGTGCCGGGACATCATGTGGTGCAGGGCGCGGTGTTCGGAGTCGGTCTCGGCGTCACCGCGTACACCCTCGGCATGCGGCACGCCTTCGACGCCGACCATATCGCCGCGATCGATAACACCACCCGAAAGCTGGTGGCCGACAACGGCAAGCACACAGTGCAGACGGTCGGTTTCTGGTTCGCCCTCGGCCATTCCAGCGTGGTGTTCGTCCTGGTCGCACTGCTGGCGTTCGGGGTACGGGCGCTGGCGGCGAATCTGGCGAACCAGGATTCGGGTCTGCAGGAGTGGACGGGGCTGTGGGGAACCAGCGTGTCGGGCACCTTCCTGATCATCATCGGGCTGCTGAATCTGGCCTCGCTACTCGGCATTTGGCGGGTCTTCCGACGGATGCGACAGGGCGACTTCGACGAGGCACAGCTCGAGCGCGAGCTGGACAACCGGGGTCTGCTGAACCGGGTGCTCGCGCCGATAGTGCGGCTGGTCGAGAAGCCTTGGCAGATGTATCCGGTCGGACTGTTGTTCGGCCTCGGATTCGACACCGTCACCGAGGTCGGGCTGCTGGTGATCGCGGGCGGCGCCGCCGCGACCGGACTGCCCTGGTATTCGATTCTCGTTCTGCCCGTGCTGTTTTCGGCGGGTATGGCGCTGTTCGACTCGCTCGACGGCTCGTTCATGAGCTACGCCTACGACTGGGCCTTCGCGAAACCGGTCCGCAAGATCTACTACAACCTGGTGATCACCGGATTGTCGGTGGCGGTCGCGCTGCTGATCGGCGGCCAGGAGATCGTGTCGATCTTCGCCGAACGGCTCGACGTCGAATCCGGAATCGTCGCGTGGATCGGAAATCTGGACCTCGGTGATCTCGGCTACATCGTGGTTGGTCTTTTCGTGGCTACCTGGGTGGTCGCGGCGGCGATATGGCGCTTCGCCGAAGTGGAACGCCGCTGGCAAGGTGACCTTGCCGCGAAATAGCCAGGGCCGGTGGGTCATATCACATACCGACCGGGGTGTTGATGGCTTGGCGCGCCCACCTTCGCATTTCTGGCAGGATGGGCGGCATGCTGTCTCGGCGCGAGGTGCGGCGTTGGGTCTCCAGCGCCATGGTTAGCGTCGCACTGATTGCCGGTGCGGCGGTGTTCGGCCCAGCCCAGGTGCTAGCGGCGCCGGGCGATCAGCCCCGCCCGAATACCGGCTCGGCGGATGGGCCCTCGCCCGCGGAGCCGACCGTCGCGGGCGTGACGCGCGCTTCGATCGATCGGATCGTGCCCATCAATGATCGATGGCTGCGGGTATGGGTGAATTCACCCGCGATGAGTCGCGCCGTCGAGGTGCAGGTGTTGCTGCCGCGTGAGCAGAACCGTCCGCGGCCGACCGTCTACATGCTCGACGGGCGCAGCGCCGAGGCGGAGAGCAACAACTGGACCGAGCTCGGGCACGCGGACAAATTCTTCGAAGACAAAGACGTGAACGTGGTGCTCACGGTCGGCGGACCGGCCAGCTTCTACACCGACTGGCAGCGCCCGGACCCAGTGCTCGGCACCAATATGTGGGAGACCTTCCTGACGAAGGAACTGCCGCCGCTGATCGACGCGAAATTCAACGGCAATGGACGCAATGCCGTCATGGGTGTCTCCATGGGCGCCGAGGCCGCCATGATGCTGGCGTTCCGGCAGCCGAAGCTGTACACCGCGATAGCCGCGCACAGCGGATGTTTCTCCATGGGAACCGATCTCGGGCAGGCGCAGGCTCGCGCGGTGGTCGCGACCTACCGCGGCGGACCGGACAATATGTTCGGCGATCAGCACGATCCCGCCTGGCTCGCCCATGACGTGCTGCTGCACGCGGAAGCGTTGCGCGGCAAGGCGATCTATCTGTCGGTGGGCAGCGGACTGCCCGGCAAATACGACACCCCGAACAACCCGGATCTGGTCAGCACCATCGGATTCGGCGGACCGCTGGAGGCGGCCACCAATCTCTGCACCCGCAGGCTGGCAGATCGGCTCACCGCGCTCGGGATTCCGGTGACCGCGAACTTCCGGGCGACCGGGACGCATTCGTGGCCGTACTGGGCCGACGAGTTGGGCCTGTCCTGGCCGACGATCTCACGGGCGCTGGGTGTCTGAGCTGCTGGGGGTCTCGACTTCTGGGCGGTTAGCCGATTCCGAAGCGCGCCAACACATCCGGATCGGTCGCGAACCGCAGGAACTGCTCGTTCTCGTGCGGATCACCGGTGGTCACCCGCACACCGTCGGTGCCATACGGCCGCAGCAGCACCCCGGCCGCCGCGCTCACCTCGCCGTATTCCGCGCTGCGCTCACCAAGCGGCAGCCACAGGAAGTTCGACTCACTCGGCGGCACCTCGTAACCCGCGGCGAGCAGTGCATCGCGCACCCGAACGCGCTCGACGACGAGATTGTCGGTGCGGTCGAGCAGTTCGTGCCGCGCCTCCAGCGAGGCGATCGCGGCGGCCTGCGCCACCCGGTTCACGCTGAACGGGATGTGCACCTTCATCAGCGCGGTGATCACCGCCGGATCGCCGACCGCATAACCCGCGCGCAACCCCGCCAGGCCGTACGCCTTGGAGAAGGTCCGCAGCACAATGACATTCGGCCGATCGCGCCCCAGCTCGACACCATTCGGGCGCTGCTCGGGGGCGAGCCGCATGTATTCGAAGTAGGCCTCGTCCAGCACGATCAGCACATGCCGCGGGATCGCGTCCAGGAAGCGGACCAGCTCGTCCGCGCCGACCGCGGTACCGGTCGGATTGTTCGGATTGCAGACGAAGATCAGCTTGGTGCGCTCGGTGACCGCGGCGGCCATCGCATCCAGATCGTGCAGATGCGCTCGCGTGAGCGGCACCCGCACGGCGGTCGCATTGCCGACCTGGGTGACGATCGGATACGCCTCGAAGGAGCGCCAGGCGAACAGCACCTCATCGGTCGGTGCGTCACAGGTGATCTGCACCAGTTCCTGACACAGCGCGACGCTGCCGCAGCCGACCGCGACGTTCGCCGAGGAGACGCCGAGGAAGTCCGCGATGGCCGCGCGCAGCTCGGTGACCTGATTATCCGGATAGCGGTTCGCCAGTTCGGCGGCCTCGGCAATGGCCTTCGCGGCGGATGGGAGCGGACCGAAGGTGGTCTCGTTGCTGGCGAGCTTGACCGCGCCGGGATGGTTGCGGCCGGGGACGTACGCCGGGATCGAATCGAGGTCCGGCCGGATGTGCGCTGTCACCGTTCAACCATATGCCCGGCACCGGAAAATCCGGGCCTCAGGGCCGCTCACGTGCAATTTCTCGCGAAGATCAGCAGATCCACCTACCCTTGTTTCATGTCGGGCATTTACGACGATATTGCGCCGCTACGTAGTCGCGACGACATCATTTCCGGTTCGGACCCCCAACAATCGACCGACGATCGGCCGCGGACCGCCAGCGCACAGGTGCCCATCACGGTCGCCGAGCCGGAGGGCAATGCGCGCGGCGGCATCGTGATGCTGCACGAAGCCCGGGAGTTCACCGGGCCATTGCTGGAACTCATGAAAGCCCTGGCGACCGAGGGCTGGACGGTGGTCGCGCCCAATCTGTTCCATCGCATCGACGGCGAGCCCGCGCAGGAGGTTTTCGGCGACGAGCTCTTCGACGACTTCGACGCCTGCTTCGACTGGCTCACCCGCCGCGGCGTCTTCCCGGACTGCATCGGCGTGCTCGGCTTCGACCATGCGGGCACCGCCGCCTTCCTGGTGGCGACCAATCGCCCGGTCGGCGCCGCGGTCAGTGTCGCCGCATCCGGCATTGTCGAACCGCTCACCGACAAGGCCGATGCCCTCATCCGCGCGGCCCCCAATCTGCAGGCGCCATGGCTCGGACTCTTCGGCGCCGACGACCCCGACACCCCGCCCGACCAAGTGGATCAACTCCGCGACGCCGCCGCCCGCGCCGCGGTCGCCAGCCTCGTGGTGACCTATCCGGGCCTGCACCACCGCGCCGACCGCCCCGGCGCCGACGACGACTACGACCTCATCGATTCCCAGACCCGGATTTTCGACTGGTTCGACAGCAATCTTCGGTGATTACCTGGCGTTTTGCGATCTGGACGTCGGCTACTGTAACCTTCCTGTTCGGCGGTTCGAAAGGACCGGTGCCCTCGAAGAGAAGGCTCCAGGAGGCGTGCCAGAGCGGCCGAATGGGACTCACTGCTAATGAGTTGTCCCTTCACGGGGACCGGAGGTTCAAATCCTCTCGCCTCCGCCACACCCCGGTCCGCCGGGGCTATATAACTGAACACCGGCATGCGCCCGTAGCTCAACGGATAGAGCATCTGACTACGGATCAGAAGGTTAGGGGTTCGAATCCCTTCGGGCGCACTTCACTCGTTACCGGCTCATGCTCACGGAGAGCGTGAGCCGGTGCTCGTTTCGTTGTGTTTTGTGGGGGTGGAACCCCCGGAGGGCTTCGCCCCCGGACCCCCTGTGTGGCCGGAGGGTTTCGCCCCCGGCTGGATGAGTCGAAGCCTTGACCTATCGAGCAGACATCAGCACCGAACGCAGCCCTGTGCACGGTCGGTCAGGTTCCACCACGGAACGAACTGTGAGTCTTCGGATTTGAGGTTCCAGCGCGCGGCGAGTAGCCCACTCCCGCCTCGGCCGCCCAATACCCGCGCCCGAACCGGTCAACGGCCAGCCGTCGCATAGCCATTGACTACCTCGCACAAGGTAGAGCTTTTGCGAGGTGCCCACTAGTTGTGCGTCACTGACGCCGACATCGTGAGCAGCGCAGCCGGGGCACGAGAAGGTCGGCACGCGGTTGTCGCTTTGCGGTTCCCAGCACCGGGAGGGCGATCGGGCGGGTCGGACATCTGCGCTGGTTCGGTGAGTTTGCTTGCGATACAGGCTATTTCGAAACGACGCGACTCAGGTCGAAGCTGGATAGTGGAAGTCGAGCCGTGGTCGTCGGCGCTATAGTCCCCGCACATCTGTACGGAGAGGACATCCCGATGGCTCTTTCACTGCCCGTGACCTACCTGGCGGGTAGCGCCAACGCGCCGACACGTCAGATCGCGATGGAGAAGTTCTCCGCGATGTGGGAGTACCTGCCGTCGTTTCCGGAGGGGGACACGGCTTTTCCCGGTTGGATCATGCCGCGGCTGCGCAGCACCTTCGCGCTTCCCGGAATGCGGAAGGTGAAGGACGGCAATATCGAGTTGGCCTATCCGGGGATGCCTGGTTACGAGTACACCGGCGAGGGTGAGCTCGAGATTCCGCCGGTGCTGCTGGGTTACTTCGATCAAGCCGAGGCGGCCAAGCCGATTCTGCGGCGCATGATCGAGGAACGCGGCAGCAGCAAGAGCTATCAGGCGTGCATTGTCGATCCGTACGATCACGCGTACTTCGCCTTGGGTGAGGCCGGACTCGAGCAGCATTACGAGTCGTTTCGGAAACCGGCGCTGGAAGAGATCTTCGCTATTCACCGGCTGTTCGATGGCGATGTGGTGTTCCAGCTCGAGAGTCCCGGGCGCATGTTGACCATCGAGGTGATCGAGTCGGCGCAAGAGCGCGCCGCGAAAGCCGTTGAGCTGGCTTCGGATCTGGCCGCGTTCGTGCGTCGGATGCCGCAAGGCGCCCGCGTCACGATCCACCTGTGTCGGGGCGACTGGGAGCACAGCACGTGGCTGAAGCAGATCAACGGGTTCGAACCGGTTGTGCTGCTCGTCAATGCCATCGTGGCGGCCTGGCCCGAGGGCAGGACGCTGCAGGGCATCCATATTCCGCTGGCAGCGGCCGACGTACTTCCGTTCGTGGACAATCCTGATATCTATCAGCCGTTGGAACAGCTGACCACCGAGGCGACCATCTACGCCGGGATCGTGCACGAGAAGGCGAGTTCGGACCACATCCGCCTGGCCTTGACGCAGGCGCGGAAGTATTACCCTCGCCCATTCGGCGGACTGAGCACGTCGTGCGGTATGGCGCGGATGACCGAAGCGGAGATGGACCATGCACTGCGCTTGCTGACGGAATTGATGGTCACGACAACCGGTTGATCGGTCCGAATCCGCGCGAGCGCCGGATCGGCGAAAAGTGTTGCGGAGACGGAGGGATTTGAACCCCCGGTCGCTCTCGCGACGCTCGCTTTCAAGGCGAGTGCATTCGGCCGCTCTGCCACGTCTCCAGGCCAACGAGAGTACCCGTTGCCTCGCGCCGTGTTCCGACGGGTCAGTCGGTGTTGCCTATCTCGTGGTCGACGCGGGCGAAGACCTCGCCGACTATCTCGAGTTGCTCGGGACCCAGTAGGTCGATGAAGTTGCGGCGAACCGCCTCGACGTGACCGGGGGCGGCGGCCTCCAGCCGACGCATACCTTCCTCGGTGAGTTCGGCGAGTACGCCGCGGCCGTCCTCGAGGCAGGTATTGCGGCGGACCATCCGCTGGGTTTCCAGGCGGCGGATCTGATGGGTGAGCCGACTGCGTGAAGACAGCACGCCATCGGCAAGCTCGCTCATGCGCAGCGAACGGTCGGGGGCTTCGGAGAGCAGGACGAGGATTCGGTATTCGGCGAGGGTGAGGTCGGAGTCGCGTTGCAGTTGACGGTTGAGTGCCGTCGCCAAGCGCTGGTTACCGTCCATATAGGCCCGCCAGGCACGCTGCTGCGACGACGAGAGCCATTTCGGCTCGACGGGCGCGTGACTGCTCGGTTCGGGTTGCACAAGCTCTATTCTAAGCGCGCCTGAACAGGGCAAACGCATACCCTGGCCATCATCGAAAGAGCTGGACAAACGATCTCGAGCCCGCGGAGCTGACGCCGAGAGTGCGGCCCGATATCCGAGCGGACAAACGCGCGATCGTGCCGACGAGCCGGTGCCCGAGGCACGATTCAGCGGATTGTCGCGATCAGTGAACGGTCGAGCTCGGCCGGGTTCGCACATCCGGACAGTCCCATGACGGAGTCGAAATCCGCGAGCAGGACGCGCAACGCGTGGCGCACCCCCGCTCGGCCCGCGATGCCGAGACCATATGCCCACGGGCGGCCGTAGAGCACCGCCTTCGCGCCGAGTGCCAGCGCGGTGAGCATGTCCGATCCGGTGCGGATGCCGGAGTCGAACAGGACGTCCGCGCGGTCGCCGATGGTTGCGACCACGGCGGGGAGGGCGTCCAGCGCGGCGATGGCACCGTCTACCTGGCGACCGCCGTGGTTGCTGACGATCACCGCGTCGGCGCCCGCGTCGACGACTTGACGGGCGTCGTCCGGATGCAGGATACCCTTGACCGCGATCGGCAGATCGGTCCACTCCCGGAGGTGGACGAGGTCGCCGAGGCGCAGGGCATGGTTGCCGAACACGCCGCTCCAAGTGAGGATCGCGGCTCGCATCGCATCCTCGCTCTCTTCCGGGAGTGCGGAAAGCTTCGCGCGGAAGACCGGATCCGACAGATAGTTGGCGATGCCCTTACCGTGCAGGAAGGGCAGATGCGCGAGCTCGAGATCACGGGGTCGCCAACCCAGGCTCGGGGTGTCGACGGTGACGACAATGGCCGAAGCACCCGCCCGGTCCGCGCGCTCGACGAACGATCTGGCCAGCTCGTTATCGGCGGGCCAGTACAGCTGATACCACCAGCTACCGGCCGCCGCCCCGACGTCCTCGATGGTGGACGAGGCCGCCGTCGAGAGCACGGTACCGATCCCGAGTTCCTTCGTGACCTCGGCGACGATCACCTCGCCACCATCGTGCAGCAACTCCAGCACCCCGACCGGCGCGGTCAGCACCGGCGCGGCCAGTCGCGTCCCGAGCACCTCCACCGACAGATCGCGGGCCCCCGGACCCGAGGTGCCGCGCAGCATCCGCGGCACAATCCGGTACCGGTCGAATGCGGACCGATTGGCCGCCGCCGTCCGCTCCCCCGACGCACTCCCCGCGACATACGCGAAGGCTTCCTTGCTCAGCACCTCGCGTGCCCGCTCTTCCAAACCCGCAGCCGTCAACGGCAATTCGGGCACTATTCCACCCAGTCCACCGAGGTAGATCTCGTTCTGGAAGTCGACAAAGCTGCTCACGCCCGGAACGGTAGTCCGCCGTCCGCATCCCCGCAGGCAGCTCGCTATATTGCGCCGACGCCAACCGAGGTGCCGCACTCGTGCGCGCCGAATACCCAGCACTCGCGAGGATGAGAGGATGGGGCCGTGCGCGCTATCGAATTGAACGGGTTCGGGGGCCCCGAGGTCATGGAGTGGGGCGAGGCGGCGGATCCGGTGCCGGGGCATGGGGAGGTGCTGATCGAGGTCGCCGCGGCCGGGGTCAATCGCGCGGATCTGTTGCAGCGGCGCGGGTTCTATCCGCCGCCGCCCGGGGCCAGTGCGGTCATGGGGTTGGAATGTTCGGGCGTCATCGCCGAAGTCGGTGACGGGGTGCGGGATTGGCAGATCGGCGATCGGGTGTGCGCGCTGCTGTCCGGTGGCGGTTATGCGGAGCAGGTCGTGGTTGCGGCGACGCAGGTGCTGCCGGTGCCCGACGGGCTCGATCTCGGTGCGGCGGCCGGGCTGCCCGAGGCGGCCGCGACGGTGTGGTCGAATCTCGCGATGACCGCCGGGCTGGACGCGGGTCAGTTGGTGTTGATCCACGGCGGCGGCAGCGGAATCGGTACGCACGCCATTCAAGTCGCGGTGAGCCGGGGTGCGCGAGTGGCGGTGACCGCGGGCTCGACGGAGAAGCTGAAGCGGTGCCGCGAGTTGGGCGCGAGCGTGCTGATCAACTACCGCGAGGACGATTTCGTCGCCGCGATCCGCGCCGAGAACGGTGCGGGCGGTCCTGGAGCCGACATCATCCTCGACATCATGGGCGCCGCCTACCTGTCACGGAACGTCGAGGCGCTCGCACCGCACGGCCGCCTCGTCGTCATCGGCATGCAGGGCGGTGTCACCGCCGAGCTGAATCTCGCTGCGCTGCTGTCCAAATGGGGCACCATCCACGCCAATAACGTCCGCAACCGCCCCACCACCGGCCCCAACAGCAAGGCCACCATCATCGCCGAACTCCGCCGTCACATTTGGCCACTGATCGCCGACGGCACCATCGCCCCAGTCATCCACGCCGAACTCCCGATCACCGAAGCCGCCGAGGCCCACCGCCTCCTGGACTCGTCCGAAACCTTTGGCAAGGTAATCCTGAACATCCACGACGCCTGACGCGCTCTCTCGTCCACTTGCTGCGCTATCTGCCTCCGCCAGCTCGCCGAGCGTAGGGATATGGCGGTCCAATTCGCGGTGGGGGCGACCACATTTCGACTACGTTCGAAGACCTGGGCCGTGCAGCAATACGGCAGAAGCTAGCTGGAGACGGCGTTGGTCGACCGCCCAACGAAACATCTACTCCAGGGCGGCGAGCGCCCGACCGAGTTGATCGATCTCGAATTTCGTTGTGTACGGGGCCAAGCCGACGGTGACTGCTCCGCCTTCGTCGTTGACGCCGAGGGCGTCCAACAGACGGCTGCCGCCGTGCACGCCGCTCAAGGTGCCGATGCGGGCGTCGGCGAGTTTGGCGGCTACCTTTTCGGCTTGCATGCCTGCCATGGTGAAGCTGACGGTGGGGATGCGGGTGGAGGCGCGGCCGATGACGGTGAGGTTGGAGATTTTGTCGAGCACGTCCATCAAGTGCTCGAAGAGTTGGTCGTGATAGTCCTGCAGCGAGGTGATGGAGATTTCCAGGCGCTCGCGGCGGGTGCCGCGGGCACGCTCGTCCAGGCCAGCGAGGAAATCAATGGAGGTCGTCAATCCGGCGAGCAGGGCGTATTGGTGGCCGCCGACCTCGAGCCGTTCGGCGCCCTTGGCATAGGGGTTCAGTGACATCGACGGGATCCGGTCCAGGAAGGCCGGATCGCGGAAGACCAGCGCGCCGATCTGCGGACCACCCCAGGCGGGGGCGCTCAACGCGACCACATCGGCATTGAGTTCGTCGATATCGATGAGGGCGTAGGGCGCGGCGCCGAAGCAATCGGCGACGAGCAGACCACCCACCTCGTGCACCCGATCCGCCGCGACCCGCACCGCGGGGGCCGAACCGACGATCGGTGATGCGGCGGTCAGCGCGACCAGCCGGGCGGTCGGGCCGATCAATTCCTCGAACTGCCAGGACGGCATCTCACAGGTCTCGATCTCGACCTCGGCCCAGCGCACATGCGCGCCGTAGCGGTTCGCGATCCGCAACCACGGCGCGACATTCGCCTCATCGTCCAATCGCGACAGCACTATCCCGGTGCCGAGGCCGAGCCGCGAACTCAGCGACTCCGCCAACCAGGCCAGCAGAACCGCACGGTCCGGTCCGAGCACGACGCCCGCCGGATCAGCGCCGACGAGATCCGCGACGGCCTCGCGCGCCGCGTCCAGAATCGCGGCACTGCGAACGGCCGCGCCATTGCGGCCGATATGGGAAAACGAAGAGGTTCGGAAACCTGTTGATACGGCACGAGATACCGAATCCGGGACCAGCATTCCGCCCTGCGGGTCGAGATGGATCCAACCGTCGCCCAGGGACGGTATCAGGCCCCGAACCCTCGCGACGTCGTATGTCATGTTGGCCACTCTAAGGGCAGCGGGCGAGCCTGGGTAACCGCGTTCCCCCTCACCGGCGGGCGGGGGTGCAGTGAACTGGGACTCAGCATGGCAACCGACTTTCAACAAATCCGAACCACACGACCCGAACAGAATAGACGCCGCATCTGCGCCGCGGCACCGACCCGGTGACCTGATCGAAGGCGACCGACTTAGCGCGTTCGCGGCGGACACGACATGATGGGGACCATGACGCAATCGGATGGAGCACCTGAATCCATTGTCGTGATCGGACCCGACGGCAGGCCGCTGGCCATTCCGGTCGAGTCCGGCTCGGACACGCCCTTCACCGCCCAGGTCGTTACCGACGGCAATGAGAACTCCGACAATGCGGACAATAAGGACGACGCCGAGGAATCGCTCGCCGATATGGTCGAGCAGCCCGCGAAGGTCATGCGCATCGGGACCATGATCAAACAATTGCTGGAGGAAGTCCGCGCGGCTCCGTTGGACGATGCCAGCCGAACCCGGCTGCGTGAGATCCACAAATCCTCGGTACGCGAACTCGAGCAGGGTCTGGCACCGGAATTGCGCGCGGAACTGGAGCGGCTCACGCTGCCGTTCACCGATGACGCGGTGCCATCCGATGCCGAGCTCCGTATCGCTCAGGCCCAGCTCGTCGGCTGGTTGGAAGGCCTTTTCCACGGCATCCAGACGGCGCTGTTCGCCCAGCAGATGGCGGCGCGAGCGCAGCTGGAACAGATGCGTCAGGGTGCGCTGCCGCCCGGCATCCACGCGGCCGACCCGCGCGGGGGCCAGTCGAACCCGCCGATGGGCGGCTCCGGACAATATCTCTGACCAGATCCGAGTCGAGTGCCAGCCGGGTCGGTTGGAAATCGCGAGGGTAGTGTCGAGCACCGTGCCGTCCGCTGCCGCCCGCCCCGACTCGGTCTCCGATGTGAATACGGAGAGCTCGGATCGTCCTGAAGAGGGTTCAGTGCGTTCAGATACCAGCCAAGCGCGTACCGACGAGAGTTCCGATGAGACCTCCGTGCCTGCTGAAGACACCGCGCCGGAGCATCCGGTGAGCTCCGACGCGGAAACGTCCGCTTCCGACGAGGCGGTCGAGACTGCTATCGTCTCGGACTCGCAGACCTTCGGTCGCGCCTTCAAGGACTTCCGCGGCGGCTTCACCCAGCGCGAGCTGTGGCTGTCGCTCGGCTGGCAGGACATCAAACAGCGCTATCGGCGCTCGGTGCTCGGCCCGTTCTGGATCACCATCGCGACCGGTGTGCAGGCCGCCGCGATCGGCATTCTGTACTCCGCGCTGCTCGGCCAGTCGATCAAGTCTTATCTGCCGTATGTGGCCGTCGGCATCATCGTCTGGAATGTGATCCAGGCCAGCATCCTCGAGGGCTCGGATGTATTCATCGCCAACGAGGGGCTGATCAAACAGCTGCCGTCGGCGCTGAGCGTGCACGTCTATCGCCTGGTCTGGCGGCAGTTGCTGTTCTTCGCGCACAACATGCTGATTTATCTGGTGGTGCTGTTCGCATTCGGCGTCTGGGAAAAGCTGCACTGGACCGCCATTTTCGCGATCCCCGCACTCGTGCTGCTCTTCCTCAACTCGATGTGGGTTTCGATCGTGTTCGGCATCTTCAGCACCCGGTACCGCGATATAGCGCCGATTCTCGGCAGCCTCACGCTGATGCTGTTCGTGCTCACGCCGGTCATGTGGAATACGAAAAGCCTGGAAGAACAGGGCGGTCAGGTGAGCGAGCGCGCGAAGCTGGCCGAAATCGTGCCGACCTTCCATTACCTGGAAATCGTCCGCGCACCGTTGCTCGGCGATGATCAGCATCTGTATCACTGGGTGATCGTCGGCGGCATCACCGTCGTCGGCTGGATCGTGGCGATCTTCGCCATGAAGCAGTACCGTTCGCGCGTGCCGTACTGGGTATAGGAGATCGGGCCCGATGACCGACCATGTGAGTATCGAAACCCGCCAGGCGTGGGTCGAGTTCCCGATCTTCGACGCCAAATCGCGGTCGCTGAAAAAGGCATTCCTCGGCAAGGCCGGTGGTGCGATCGGGCGCAATCAGTCCGACGTCGTGGTGGTCGAGGCGCTGCGCGACATCACCCTTTCGCTGAAAGAGGGCGACCGGGTCGGCCTGATCGGACATAACGGCGCGGGCAAATCGACGCTGCTGCGGCTGCTTTCGGGAATCTATGAACCCTCGCGCGGCAGTGCCCGCATCCGCGGCCGGGTGGCGCCGGTATTCGACCTCGGCGTCGGTATGGATCCGGAGATCTCCGGCTTCGAGAACATCATCATCCGTGGGCTTTTCCTCGGACAGACGCGCAAGCAGATGCTGTCGAAGATCGATGAGATCGCCGAATTCACCGAACTCGGCGAATACCTGTCCATGCCGCTGCGCACCTATTCCACGGGTATGCGGGTGCGCCTGGCGATGGGTGTGGTGACCTCCATCGATCCGGAGATCCTGCTGCTCGACGAGGGGATCGGCGCGGTGGACGCCGAATTCATGAAGAAGGCTCGGATCCGGTTGCAATCACTGGTGGCCCGTTCGGGCATCCTGGTGTTCGCCAGCCATTCCAACGAATTTCTGGCCCAGCTCTGCGATACCGCCATGTGGGTCGACCACGGGCAGATCCGCTTGCGCGGCGGTATCGAAGAAGTGGTACGTGCCTATGAAGGCCCGGACGCGGGCAATCACGTCGCCACCGTACTGCGCGAAATGGAAGCGGAACGGAAAATGGGAACCGAGCGAGAATTGGAGCGGAATCAGGCATGAGTGAGCCGACCGGGCAGAACGCCCCGATCGACGCGGGGCACGAGGGCCCGATCGACTCCGTGCCAGATTCCGACGAGCCCTCCCCCGCGCAGATCGAAGCCGCCCGCACCCCGGCTGGCACTGGCCCCGACGCCAAGATCGTCGCCGTCGTGGTCACCCACAAACGCCGCGAACTGCTCGCGGAATCGCTCAAAGTCCTTGTCTCCCAGACCCGTCCGGTGGACCACCTGATCGTGGTCGACAACGCCAACGAACCCGAGGTCGCGGAGCTGGTCGCCCAGCAGCCGGTCGAGGCCACCTATCTCGGCTCGGCGCACAATCTCGGCGGCGCGGGCGGTTTCGCGCTCGGCATGCTGCACGCGCTGACCCTCGGCGCGGACTGGGTGTGGCTGGCCGACGACGACGGTCGCCCGGACGGCTCGGAAGTCCTTGCCACGCTGCTCGATTGCGCTGGCCGACACGGCCTGGTCGAGGTGTCGCCGGTGGTCTGCGATATCGATGAACCGGATCGCCTCGCCTTCCCGCTGCGCCGCGGCGTGGTCTGGCGACGGCTGCGTTCGGAACTAGGTGACGAAGACTTCCTGCCCGGCATCGCCTCACTATTCAACGGCGCGCTGATCTCCGCCAAGGCGGTCGATCTGATCGGCGTCCCGGACCTGCGGCTATTCGTCCGCGGTGACGAGGTCGAGGTGCATCGCAGGCTGGTCCGCTCCGGTCTGCCGTTCGGCACCTGCCTACAGACGGCCTACCTGCATCCCAACGGCGCCGCCGAATTCAAGCCGATCCTCGGCGGCCGCATGCACACCCAGTATCCGGACGATCCGGTCAAGCGCTACTTCACCTACCGCAACCGCGGCTACCTCATGTCCCAGCCCGGCATGCGCAAACTGCTGCCACAGGAATGGATCCGCTTCTCCTGGTTCTTCCTGGTCACCCGCCGTGATCCGGCCGGTCTTCGCGAATGGTTCCACCTGCGCAGCCTGGGCCGCAATGAGCAGTTCGGCAAGCCGACCCCGGACCAGAAGACCACCGACGAAAAATAGCTTGCGCGGGTCTGCGCGCAATGCCAAAGTGGGCGAGCAACGTCGAGTTGAGAGTGAGGAGGTGGAGATCGTGACACGGACCGTTCGGATTGTCGTGCCCGGATCAGCTGTGCAAACGCACGCGGTCGCACGAATTTCCGCCTCAGATACCTCTCGCTGAGTCCGGTTCGGGCTCGGCGCCCGACGAAGGATTCCTTCCATCATGGTCGATTACGACCTCCTCGTCCCTTACGGCTGGACCGAAGCCGTTGCCAATGAATACCACTCGCTCATCCACGATGGGTGCGTCCCCGCGCGGGTGATCCGGATGGATCGCAGCGAATGCGATGTCGCGACACCGACCGGTCTGACGCGCGCTCGTTGCCCGCGTTTGCTCTGGCCTGAGCGGGGGCCGTCCGTGGTTACGCAAGCTGCCTCCTCCCGGCCTGACTCGCTCAGCCGCGATGCCGAAATCAGCGGACTGTGCACCGGCGACTGGGTGAGCATCGACGCCGACCTGAATGTGCGACAGCTGCTGCCACGCCGCGGCGCGATCATGCGCTCGGCCGCCGACCGGCGGGCGCAGGGCCAAGTGCTGGCCGCCAATGTCGATACCGTGCTGATCTGCAGTGCGGCCGATGGCGATATCGACCTCGGACGGATCGAGCGCATGCTCGCACTGGCCTGGGAGAGCAGCGCACAGCCGATCGTGGTGCTCACCAAAGCGGATGCGGCGCTGGATATTCCGCTGGACGAGGTGCAGGCCGTCGCGCCCGGCGCGGTCGCCCTCGCGGTCAGTGCGGATACCGGATTCGGACTCGATGTGCTCACCGCGATGCTCGACGGCACCGTCGCGCTGATCGGTCCGTCCGGGGTCGGAAAATCGACGCTGGCCAATGCGCTGCTCGGCCAGGAACTCTTCGCCACCAACGCCGTTCGCGGCGTGGACAAGAAGGGCAGGCACACCACTGTGCATCGGGAGCTGCGGCCGCTGCCCGGCGGCGGCACGCTGATCGATACGCCCGGACTGCGCGGCATCGGCCTCTGGGATGCCGCCGAAGGCATCGAGAAAACCTTCAGCGATATCGAATCCCTCGCGGCGCACTGCCGATTCGACGACTGCGCGCACAACGGCGAACCCGGTTGTGCGGTACGGGAAGCCATCGACAGCGGCGCGCTCACCCAGCGGCGCTTGGACAGCTACCGCAAACTCGAACGGGAAAACGCCTGGATGGCAGCGCGATCGGATAAGCGGCTACAAGCCGAACGCGCCAAAGTCTGGCGCGATATCCGCAAGCAGCAGCGGCAGTTCTACCAGGGGCGCGGCTCGCGGCGCTGATTCGACCGGTACCGGGCGGGAGCCGCGGCCCCGCAGGAGTGCCCCCAACCATGGGTCCAGCGAACGCCGCAGCAACACGGTAGGGTCGGCACGCACAATCGCTAAATACGGGAGGGTTCCGATGAGTTACCCCGGCGGGTATCCGCCTCAGGGCCAGCCAGGGCAATGGCCCGGGCAGCCCGCATATGGTCAGCCGACGCCGCAGGGCGCGCCGAATACCTACGGTGCGCCACCGCAATACGCGCCGCCCGCCGGGCAGCCGCCGGTCAGCCAACCGCAGATGCCGCAGCCGCCGTACGGCAGTCAGCCGCATATTCCACAGCCGCAGTACGGCGGTCAGCCGCAGCCTTACGGCCAGCCGCCGCAACCGTATGGGCAGCAGCCGTACGGCCAGCAGCCCTATGGGCAACCGGCTCCGCAGCAGGCACCCGCCCCACCGGGTATCACGGTCGAGGCCTCTTATGAATGGTTCGCCTTCCTGCTGGCGATCACCAAGCCGAAGATTCTGGTGAACGGTCAGCAGGTGCCGAATACACGGTGGGGCCAGAACCATATACCGGTCGGTCCCGGTCAGTACCACGTAAAAGTGGTCACGCCATGGCTGTTCGATATGGGTCCGGCGAATACGACGGCGGTGATCCAGGAAGGTCAGGGCGCGCGGTTCTACTACAAGCCGCCCGCGATCATCTTCCTCAACGGTGCGATCGGCCCGGTCCCGCAGAAGACGCCCGGCGCCATCTTCATCTACATCAGCTGGGCCATCGTGGCATTGATGATTCTGCTCAACATCGTGTTGATCGCTGGCGCGGCCAGCATCTGACAACGTCGAACGGGTGTCGGGGTTCCGGCGCCCTTTCTTCGCCGCCCCTATGCAACTGGTTGCATAGCAGACTGGGTTACCCTTGACGTGCACAACACCCGTCGGCGACTGCTCGCCGGTCGCTCGAACGGGTCGGCACGGTCGCGGGCGCACCCACCCGCGGCCCGACGACAGGAGCAGGTCATGACGGAACCGGGATCGAAGCCGCTCGCGGGCAGGACGATGATCATGTCGGGCGGCAGCCGTGGCATCGGTTTGGAGATCGCCAAGCGAGCCGCCGCCGACGGCGCGAATATCACCCTGATCGCGAAGACCGACCAGCCGCATCCGAAGCTGCCCGGCACCATCCATACCGCCGCGGCGGAACTCGAAGAGGCGGGCGGCACCGTGCTGCCGTTCGTCGGCGATGTGCGCATCGATGAGTCGGTCGCCGAGGCGGTGCGCCAGACCGTCGAGCGGTTCGGCGGCATCGATATCGTTGTCAACAACGCCTCGGCGATCGATCTGTCCCCCACCGACGCCATCTCCATGAAGAAATACGACCTGATGCAGGACATCAACTGCCGCGGCAGCTTCCTGCTTTCCAAGCTCAGCATTCCGGCACTGCGCGAATCGGCCGCGGCGGGTCGCAACCCGCACATCCTGACACTGTCCCCGCCGCTCAACCTGGACCCGAAATGGGCGGGCATGGCGCTGGGCTACACCATCGCCAAATACGGAATGTCGCTCACCACACTGGGTTTGGCCGAGGAACTCAAGGGCGATGGCATCGCCGTCAACTCACTGTGGCCGCGCACCACCATCGCCACCGCCGCGGTGAAGAATCTGCTCGGCGGCGAGGAAATGATCGCCACCTCCCGCACCCCCGATATCTACGCCGACGCCGCCTACCTGGTCCTTACCTCGCCGTCGAAGGAGACCAGCGGCAATTTCTTCCTCGATGACGAAGTCCTCGCCGCACACGGCATCACCGACCTGGACAAATACCGTGTCGTCCCCGGCGACACCGAACTGACCACCGACTTGTTCCTCTGACCGTCGCAAGGGTGGGCGCGTGGCTGGCGATGAACCCCGCGCCCACCCGCTACCGTCGATGACGTGACTGGACAACCGAACCCGGCCGAGATCACGCTGGTCCGCGGTGACATCACCAAGCAGCAGGTCGACGCGATCGTCAATGCGGCCAATTCCTCCCTGCTCGGCGGCGGTGGTGTCGACGGCGCGATCCATCGGGCAGGCGGGCCCGAAATTCTCGATGCCTGCCGGAAGTTGCGCGCGTCGCGGTACGGCAAGGGGCTGCCGACGGGTCGAGCCGTCGCCACCACCGCGGGTCGGCTGGCCGCGAACTGGGTCATCCACACCGTCGGGCCGGTCTGGTCGGCGAGCGAGGACCGCTCCGCCCAACTCGCCTCGTGCTACCGCGAATCACTGCGGGTGGCAGACGAATTGGGCGCGCGCACCATCGCGTTTCCGGCGATCTCGACGGGCATCTACCGCTGGCCGATCGAGGACGGCGCGCGGATCGCCATCGAGACGGTGCGCGAAGCGACAACGCATGTCACGGAAGTTCGCTTCGTCCTTTTCGACGAGCGCGCGTACGGCGCATTCGAAGCCGCACTGCGCTGAGCATTCGCCCGGAAGGGTCAGCGAGGATCACGCACAACCAGTGACTATCGCGCAGAACCTACACCCTGTGCGCGATAGTCATTGGTTGTGCGACAACAGTTCTGGTCCGCTACGCCGGGCGCAGTGGACGGGGACTCAGTTCGGGTCGATGCCGTAGAGGCGCGCCCAGTTCTCGCGGCTGGTGAGCTCCGGCATCGCGGCGCGGTACTGCTGGGTGAGCTTGGGCAGTTCCCGGCGCAGGCGGCGCAGGACGCGGATGGTGCGCAGGAGCAGCGCGCGGGCGCGGGCCTTATCACGCTGCCGGACCCGCACGCCGGACTGCGAGGCGTCGGTGACCACGACGTGGTCGAACAGCGAAACATGCCACCAGTGCGCGTCCTCGCGGGTGACGCCGATCAGGCCGCGCTGGGTGCGCCCGGTCCACTGGGTGATGGCCCGTTTGATCAGCACCGCCGTGACCCGACTCGGTTCGCCACCGGCCCTGCGCAATTGGATATCGGCCGAGCGAACCGGCGGGGTCGCGGCCGGATGCTTGATGGTCTCGGCGTAATCGGCGCGACTGGTGCGGGCCGCGGCCAGTGCGGCGATTCCACCGTCGCGCAGGATCTTCGGCCCCTGCAGGAAGTCCTCGATGCCCTGCAGCGTGGTGTGCACGAGACCGTACTGCATGGCGACCAGATGTTCGGCCAGACTCCGGAACAGTTGGCGGGTAATGGCTTTGCCGTCGAGATCGGTGTGCAGCGAACCGACGATCAACGAGTTGCGCGTGCTGAAATAGCGCGCCCAGTCGTCGTAGTCCTTCCAGTAGAAGTCGGCGTGCCAGACCGCGGCATTCGGCAGCGTCACCGTGACGAACCCGTGCTCGCGGGCCCGGATGCCGTATTCGACATCGTCCCACTGGAAGAAGATCGGCACCGGCAGCCCGATCTTGGCGACCACCTCGGCCGGGATCAGGCAGGTCCACCAGGCGTTGTAGCCCGCGTCGACGCGGCGCTCCTGGTTCTTCTTCAGCATGCTGGTGTTGCGCAATGCCTTCGGCACCTTCTGGCCGTGCTTCAGCTCGTGCAGATGCACTTCCTCGGCGCCGACATTCAGGTAGTCCGGGTTGAGCAGGAACAACATCTGCGCGCCGACAAGCGTCGGTTCCACGGTCAGATTGGCGAAGGCATTGAGTCGCAATACCGTTTCCGGTTCGCAGAGAATGTCGTCGTCCATCAGGATGACATCGGCGTGCTCGTTGACCGCCGACACCTCGTACAGGCCACGGGTGAAGCCGCCCGCACCACCGAGATTCGGCTGCCGGATGTAGCGCAGCTTGTCACCGAAGATCGGCAGCGTCTCCTGGAAACGCGCCTGGTCCTGCACCAGATCGGTGCCCTGATCCACCACATAGACCGCGTCGATGGCCTCCAGAATCGGGGCGTCGGAGGCCAGTGCGGCCACCGTCTCGGCGCAGTCGGTGGCCCGGTTGAAGGTGCAGATCGCGATGGCGACGGGACGCACACGCTCGGGCGCGGTGGCGGTCCAGGTCTGCGCGGAGATGCCGAGTTCGCCGCCGATGGCATCGAATTCGAGCCAGAGCGCGCCGCCGTCGACGTACTGGTCCAGCGGTGCGGTCAGGGTCAGCGGACCGCTGGTGGTGATCTCGGCCGTCTCGATGATCCGGCGGTGCCCGGCGATATCGGAGGCGACCACCCGGACCCGGGCCTTCTTGGTCACATCGAGCACCATGCTCGCCCACACCTCGGTCACCGTGGTCCAGCGCTGCCAGTAGCTGGCCGCGAAGCGCCCGAAGTAGGTGTTGGTATGCGCGGACGCGCCCTTCTCCAGTCTCAGCTCCAGGCGTTCCCGATGTGCGCGACCCTTGACGACGGCGTAGAGCTCGTCACTCACCTTCGCCGACGGACCGGTGAAGATGCCGCGCTGCAGCACCAGCCGATCGGGCGCCTGATGATCCACGCGCAGCGAGGCGGGCGCGGTCGAAGGTCGGTCATTTGTCTCGGTAACGGCCTGGGTAGCCGACTGATCCATGAAGTCCTCGAAATCGTTGGTGCCGACGGGACAGACACGCCCCTGGATGCCTTCGCGGCGGGGCCGAGGATATCAATCGGGCTCGGCGGGCGCCTGTCCAGTAACCGGGGTGGTCCAGCTAGTTATGGTTGCTTATCGTTAGCCGAAATGTCCGAAGAACCGACGAACACGAATTTGTCGTAGGCCCAATAGCGGAATACCACAGCCACGATCTGGCCGATCAGCGTGCCGGAAATGTTGTCCGACAGCGGCGAGGACAGATCGAGTAGGTAGCGGGAGAACCCGAGACAGCCGAGTTGCAGGCCGATAGCGACAACGTTGAATACCGCATACAAAAGGTACTCGCGCCCGGGATTGTCGGATTTCTTGTGCCCGAAGGTCCACCACTTGTTGCCGAAGTAGGTCACCACCGTGGCCACCGCGATCGCGATGATCTTGGCGGGCAGCGGCGCGTGGTACAGCACGCCCTCGCCACCCCAGAACACCAGCAGGTTGTAGGTGCCCGCGTCCACGAGGAAGCCGATCGCGCCGACCACCAGGAACGCGCCGCCGCGCCGCAGTGCGGCGATCACCTTCGCGGTCAGCGGCTCGTCGCCCGGCGTGGATTGCGGTGAGCCGGACCGTTCGGAGAATGACACGGGCTGCTCTGGGTAAGACACTCGGCGACGGTACCCCAGTAGGCTCGGTGAACCGAGTGAGCACCAATGGGTACCGCCCTGTACCCTCCCGGTGTTCCCCATTCACCGCCGACATCGAGGATTGACCGGGTGGACTCCACCGAGCTCCGAATTGCCGCAGTGGTGCCATGCCACAACGAGGAGGCTTCGGTCGCCAAGGTCGTCGCCGACCTGCAGGCCGCCGTGCCGGGAATCGTCGTCTACGTCTACGACAACCTCAGCACCGACGCGACCGTCGAGCGGGCCCGCGCGGCCGGTGCGATCGTGCGCCACGAACACACCAAGGGCAAGGGCAATGTGGTGCGCCGCGCCTTCGCCGATATCGAGGCCGATATCTATCTGATGATCGATGGCGACGACACCTACGAGGCGTCGGCCGCGCCGCTGATGATCAAGACACTGCTCGACGGTCCGTACGACCATGTGCTCGGCGTGCGCAAACAGGACGAGGGCGCCTCGGCGTACCGCTCCGGCCACGAGACCGGCAACAAGGTGCTCAACGGCGTGGTCGGAAAGGTGTTCGGCGAGAACGTCGAAGACATGCTCAGTGGCTTCCGGGTGTTCTCGCGCCGGTTCGTGAAGAGCTTCCCGGCCGTCTCGCGAGAATTCGAGATCGAGACCGAACTGACCGTGCATTCCCTGCACCTGCGGGTACCGCGGACCGCGGTTCCGGTCGGCTTCCGCGATCGGCCCGCGGGCAGTGAGAGCAAGCTGCGCACCTACCACGACGGATTCAAGATCCTCGCGCTGATCATCGGCCTGGCCAGGCATGAGCGGCCGGTCGCGTTCTACGGGTTGTTCGGCACGCTGAGTTGGCTGGTTTCGATCATTCTGACCATTCCGATAGTCGTCGAGTTCTACAACACCCATGAGGTGCCCCGATTCCCGACGCTGTTCCTGGGTTTCACTCTGCTGCTGCTCGGCAGCCTGGCCTGGACCGCTGGCCTGATCCTGGACGGTATCCGGCGCTCCCGGCACGAGGCCGCCCGGCTGGTCTACCTGCGCTACTCGGCCGTCGGCGCGGATGACGCGCGTGGTGGTGACGCGCACACCGGTGGAGCGCGGCGTTGACCACTTCGGCGGATCGAACCGCGACCACCGCGAATCCGGAACCCGAGACCACGGACGACGCGGCACCCGAATCCGCTGCCGCCGAAGCTGATTCGAGCAGATCCGACTCCGCGCGCGACCTCGGACGCCGGATCGTGGCCCGCTTCGGCGCGGCAACGGTCGCCTTCACGATTGTCGTCACGGTCTTCGGCGCACTGTTCGCCTGGGTCACCCCGCCGTTCTGGGGTCACGATGAAATCACCCAGTTCGGTCGCGCCTACCAGGTCGCGCACGGTGGCTTCCTGCCGCAGCGGATCCACGACGAGCGCGGCATCTCCTATGGCGGCGATGTGCCGATCAGCATCACCGAGCTGATGGGCTACGCGCTGCACGACTACTCCACCAATCCGGAGGAGCCGGATCAGATGGTGGCCGATCCGGGCAGCTACGCGCGGATGGAGGGTGCCGCGGTTTCCAAGGCCGAGGAGCCGGTCTGGTTCACCAATACCGCCGCCTACTCGCCGGTGCCGTATATCCCTGCGGCCGTTGGTATTCGGGTCGCGGAGCTGTTCGGACTGAATGTCGGCGCGATGATGCTGCTGACCCGACTCGCGGGCCTGGCCGCCTACCTCGCGCTGGTCGGATTCGGTCTGTGGGCGCTGCGCGCACACCGGGTGCAGTGGCTGGCATTCACCGTCGCCGTGCTGCCGATCGCGGTCTTCCAGGCGGGCACCGTCACCGCCGACACCATGACCAACGCACTGGCCATCCTGGTTTCGGCCCTGCTGGTCAAGGCGCTGTTCCTCGGTGACGGCCTCGGCCGAACCGAGACGGCCGCGCTACTCGGCGCGACCGTGCTGCTGCCGGTCAGCAAGCCGACCTACGTCCTGCTCGCCATGCTCGTGGTGCTCGTGCCGACGAACCGGTTCGCGTTCGGTGGCGCGGCTACCTGGAAGCGTTTCATCCCATGGGGTTTCGCGGGACTTGGCGCGCTGGCGTTCGCGGTGTGGATGAAGATCGCCGGGCCGACCACCGACGGTATGGGCCTGATGCGCCCACAGCACCAGTGGAATTCGGTGCGGCCGAGCGATCAGCTGCACGGAATCCTCACCGACCCGGTGAATTTCGTGAACACCTTCGGCGAGAGCATCGCGCTGCGCGACCAGCGGTGGTTCATCCAGTTCTTCGGTGAACTCGGCTTCGCCTATATCGATGTCCCCGCGTTGTCGATACTGGCCTGCCTGCTCGCCTTCGCGGTCAGCATCGGCATCGCGGATCGGATGAACACCGCGACCGCCACCTTCCGGCGCACACTGATCGTGGCACTGACGGTGCTCGCGAGCGTCGCGATGATCTACGTGACGCTGTACATGTCGTTCACGCCGGTCGGCTACTACATCATCGACGGTGTCCAGGGCCGGTACTTCGTGCCGTTGGCGATCATCGCACTGGTGCTGCTGCTGCGCTGGATGCCATTGCGGCTCACCGATATTCGCGGTCAGACGCCCACCAGGGGTCCGGCCGTCGCGGTCATCGCGGCCACACTGGTAGCGCTGATCGCCGCGCTGTGGAAGTACTACTCGATCGTCTGGGGCTGACTCACGCGTTGATGGTGGTTTCGCCGGCCTCGGCGTAAGCACGCTCGGTGCCTGCTTTGGCCGGACGCCACCAGGATTCGTTGTCGCGGTACCACTGGATCGTCGCGGCGAGTCCGGCGGCGAAATCGGAATAGCGTGGCGTCCAACCGAGTTCGGTGCGCAGCAGCGTCGCATCGATGGCGTAGCGCTGATCGTGGCCCGCCCGGTCGGTGACGTGATCGAAATCGTCCGGATCGCGGTCGAACGCCTCGAGAATCATTCGCACCACCGACTTGTTGTCGAGTTCGCCGTCCGCGCCGATCAGATAGGTCTGACCGATGCGCCCGCGCTCCAGGATGTCCCATACCGCGCGGTTGTGATCCTCGACGTGGATCCAGTCGCGCACCTGATGTCCGGCACCGTAGAGGCGCGGGCGCACGCCGTCGATGAGGTTGGTGATCTGGCGCGGGATGAACTTCTCCACATGCTGGTACGGCCCATAGTTGTTGCTGCAGTTGGAGATTGTTGCGCGGACACCGAACGAGCGGGTCCAGGCGCGCACCAGCAGATCGCTCGAGGCCTTGGTGGCCGAGTAGGGGCTGGACGGGTTGTAGGGGGTGTGCTCGTCGAATGCGGGCCCGTCCGGTGCGAGATCGCCGTAGACCTCGTCGGTCGAGACGTGGTGGTAGCGCACGTCGTGGCGGCGTACCGCCTGCAGCAGTGAGTAGGTGCCGACGATATTGGTCTGCACGAACGGCCACGGTTCGGCGAGAGAGTTGTCGTTGTGCGATTCGGCGGCGAAGTGCACCACGACGTCGACACCGGAGACGAGTTCGTCGACCAGATCCAGATCGGCGATATCGCCGTGCACGAAGTCGATGCGGTCGGCCACCGGCGCGAGGGAGGCCCGATTTCCCGCGTAGGTCAGCGCGTCAAGGACGGTTACGGTGGCGTCGGGACGCTCGGCCACGGTCTGTTGGACGAAATTCGCACCGATGAACCCGGCCCCGCCGGTTACGAGCAGTCGCACGCCCATGACCTTACGTCGCCCGCGCCGTCCGCTGGCGGCGGACCGGTGCAGCCGTATTCGCCTGCGCGCCCAGGGTTCGAATCTGTGATGTTAATCACTCTGGACAATCGTAAAGAAAGAAGCGTGATTCAGTCTTTTGTGAAAAACCATGGTCAGCGTCCACATTTCCAAGAACCCACCAAGCCTCGAGTCGCGATGGTGAACAAAATTTGAATTAACGGTCACAACCGGTTCACCACGCGTTAGCTGGTCTAGATTTCGATCGTCTAGTCCCCTCCGAACGCTTCACATCGAGGTCCAAAACAAATGCTGATGAGGAAATTCGCCGCGACGTCGGCACTGCTGATCGCCGCCATGGGCATCACCGCAGGCACCGTCCACGCGGCACCGGCGGAATCCGCCGACGCCCCGATCAACTTCACTGCGAACTCGACAGACACCCAGTCCATCATCTCGATCGACTCCGGCTCGCTGGTCGTCGAGGACAACGCCCTCAAGATCAAGGCCGCCAACGGAACCACCGTCGCGGGCACCCCGCTCACCTTCCGCGTCGACGACTTCGAGTTCCCGATCGCCGCGGACATCGCCGACCACACCGCGACCCTGACCCCGCAGTTCGACGTTGCGAAGGCCACCTACAAGCCGGTCGCACTGCCCTTCGAGGACAAGGCCCCCTGGAAGAGCGAATACGACCGTGAGACGGCCGCCTTCAACCGTCTGAAGGACACCATCGCCATGGGCGCCACCATCGGCACCCTGGTCGGCGGTCTCGGCGGCGGCGCCGTCGGCTGCGTGCTCGGTGGTATCGCCGGTGCGACCATCGCCTCGGCCACCATCGTCGGCCTGTTCGGTCCGTTCATCCCGGCCGCCGCGGTCGGCTGCATCGCTGGCATCATCGCCATCGGTGCGCTGGGCACCCTCGCCGGTCAGATCTTCATCACCGCTCCGGTCGCGATCGGTGCGGCGATCCAGTACTTCACCACCATCAACCAGCCGTTCGTGGCGCCGAAGTAAGTCGAACAACGGCTCAGCACAACTGAAAACGAGCCCAGGAAACCCCGCCCGGTCATCGATCTGGCGGGGTTTCTGCTGCCGAACTCCGCCCGGCCGAAATGGCCGGGCGGAGTTTGCGCATAACAACGGCTGTGATCTACACGACATCGAGATAATTTCAACCGTCGCACAGGTGAACAATAAGTAAATCAAGTTGGACCCAATAGCTCTCCGCTGGCGAATTCTCCGGATAACCGAGGGGAATTCACATCGCGGTTTCCACCAAAGAACCCCGCCCCGGACCGCCGCCGAAGGCGACGTCCGGATGCGGGGTTCGCGACTCGTCCGGCCGATCCAGGTCAGGCCGTCCGAGCCCTTTGGGGGTGCTCCAGGCGGGCGCGCACGAACCGGGAGACCCGGGCCAGAGCCATCCTGCTCTCGGGCAGATTCGGCGCGATCGCCATGAACGCGTGCACCTGACCGCGCCAGATCTCCAGCGCGTTCGGCACACCCGCCGCGGTCAGCCTGCGGGCCATCAGCTCGCAGTCATAACGCAGCACCTCGTCTTCGGCGGTGATCAGCAGCACCGGCGGCAGACTCGCCAAGGCGCCGTTGACCGGGGACACCAGCGGATCGAGCACCCCGTCCACTTCGGCACCGATCCGCACCACCGCCTCCAGCGCGGCGAGCGGCAGATAGGGATCGCGGGCGACATTCATGTATTCCCGCTTGGCGGCGTAGTCCAGATCGAGCAGTGGGCTCAGCCCGATCAGCCCACCCGGCGACGGCATCCCGGACTCGATCGCGCGCAGCGCCGTGGCGAATGCCAGGAAGCCACCCGCCGAATCTCCCGCGAACATGATCCTGGCCGGGTCCGCACCGTGCCGCAGCAGCCAGCGGTAGGCGGTCAGGCAGTCCTCGATCGCGGCGGATACCTTGTTGCCGGGCAGTTGGCGATAGTCGACATTGACCACCGGCAGTCCGGTGCGCCGGGCCAGGCTGGCCGCGATCGGGCGATGGGTGCCGAGGCCGCAGACGGCGAAGCCGCCGCCGTGCATGTACAGCACCGCGCCGTGCCGCAGGGCGCGCGAACCGCCCGACGGACGCAGGATCTCCATCCGAAAACCGTTCAGCGTCACCTGTTCCCGATCGACACCGCGCGGCTGCGGCCGGAGCCGGGCCAGACCGTCGATCGCGAAGGCGCCGATCGGGATGGTCGTGCGGCTTATCGGAAACATGCGCAGCACCGGCCGCACCGCACCGAGGCAGGTCGCCAGCAGCAATCGGGCCGATGCGCTCGGGCCGTCCGGATTCATCAACAGACCGGGATCACCCGCGTCGAATTCACTCCCGCTGATCGCCACCATCGCGCACCTACCTCACACTGGCGCGCCGAGCCCGACCGAACGGTTCTCCAGGCGAGAGTCGACGCTGACATCTCACACGCTGATGTTTCAGAACACCATAACGTGATCTACGCAACATATATCGCCCGGCGCGCCGAAGCACTAAACGTTCGTGATCAATTTGTAGGCCAGTCGGAACCTCGCCGAAGCCGAGCCAGCCGCGCCTGGCAGACTCGACGACCATGCGCGGAATCATCTTGGCCGGTGGCACCGGATCCCGGTTGCACCCGATCACGCGCGGGGTGAGCAAACAGCTGGTCCCGGTCTACGACAAGCCGATGGTCTACTACCCGCTGTCCACACTCATGCTGGCGGGCATCAGGGACATCCTGGTGATCACCACGCCCGAGGACGCCGACGCGTTCGCCCGCCTACTCGGCGACGGCTCGCAGTTCGGCATCTCGATCAGCTATGTGGTGCAACCGGAACCGGACGGACTCGCCAAGGCATTCGTCCTCGGCGCCGACCATATCGGCGGCGAGAGCGCCGCATTGGTGCTCGGCGACAATATCTTCCACGGCCCCGGCCTCGGCACCAGCCTGGAGCGCTTCGCCGCGATCGACGGCGGCGCGGTCTTCGCGTACTGGGTCTCGGATCCGACCGCCTACGGCGTCGTCGAATTCACCGGGGGTCGGGCGGTTTCGATCGAGGAGAAGCCCAAGGTGCCGCGGTCCAACTACGCCATCCCCGGGCTGTATTTCTATGACAACGATGTCGTGGAGATCGCGCGTGGGCTACGACCGTCGGCGCGCGGCGAATACGAGATCACCGATATCAATCGCGCCTATCTGGAACAGGATCGGCTGCGCGTGGATGTGCTCGCCCGCGGTACCGCCTGGCTGGACACCGGCACCTTCGATTCGCTGCTGGACGCCGCGAATTACGTGCGCACCATCGAACAGCGCCAAGGCCTGAAAATCGGGGTGCCGGAAGAGGTCGCCTGGCGGCAGGGCTTCATCGACGACGAACAGCTGTGCACGCTGGCCGAACCGCTGGTTCGCTCCGGCTACGGGACTTACCTGCTCGATCTGCTCGAGCGCGGACGGGATTGGTGAGCGATGGAGTTCCGTGAACTCGCCGTGCCGGGGGCATGGGTGATCACCCCGCGCCAGTTCGGCGACGAGCGCGGCATGTTCTGCGAATCGTTCAAGGCCTCGGAATTCGAGAAGGTGACCGGTCGGCCGTTCGATCTGCGCCAGGTCAACTGCTCGGTCTCGGCGGCCGGGGTGCTGCGCGGCATCCACTACACCGAGGATCCGCCCGGACAGGCCAAATATGTGACCTGTGTGCGCGGTGCGTTCCTCGATGTCGTCGTCGATCTGCGGCCGGGGTCGCCCACCTACGGCCGCTGGGACAGCGTGGTGCTCGACGATGTCGATCGGCGCTCGATGTATCTGTCCGAGGGCCTCGGCCATGCGATTCTGTCGCTGGCGGACCAGTCCACCGTCACCTATCTCTGCTCGATCGAGTACACACCCGAATTCGATAGGGATATAGATGCTTTCGATCCGCGGCTCGGCATCGAATGGCCGAAGGTCGGTCTGGACGGTCAGCCGTTGACGTATATCCGATCCCCGAAAGACGCTGCCGCTCCGCCCTTCTCGTAAAACGCCGAACGTCACCGCCCCCGATGAGGAGGGATGCGGTGACGTTCGACCTACCGTCGGCGGAGGCGATTCAGCCGACGAGCTCCAGTTCCGGCTCCTGCGCCCGCGCCTTGGCACGCTTGGGCAGGTAAGCCGTCATGGCGATCAGCGCGCCGACGATGGCGACGCCCGCCGCGAATTGCAGTCCGGGGCGGAAGTTGTCGAGCACCGCGGACGCAGTGGTCGCGCCGTGGTCGCCCGAGGAGATGATCGCGGTATTCACCGCGAGCACGATGGCCGCGCCGACCTGCATGGAGGTCTGCAGCACACCTGCCGCCAGCCCCTGCTCATCGTCATCGATGCCGTTGGTGGCCTGAATGTTGATGGCGGGGAAGCCGACCCAGCCGATACCGATCAGCAGCACCGCGGGCAGGATCATCGTCAGATACGACGGGGTGGTGTCCAGGCGCAGGAACAGCAGGTAGCCGATGGCCATCACGACCATGGTGATCGCGATGATCGGACCGGTGCCGAAGCGGTCGACGAGCTTATCGGAGAAGAACGCCGAGGCGACGACCAGCAGACCGACCGGAAGCAGCGCCATGGCCAGCTTCAGCGGCGACCAGCCGAGTGAATCCTGCAGGTACAGGGTCACGATGAACTGCCAGCTGAAATACGATCCCGCCACCGCGATGATCGCGAGGCTGGCCCGGACCAGCGTCACCTTGCGCAGGATGCCCAGGCGCACCAGCGGGTACTTCACCTTCTTCTCCACCGCGACGAATCCGGCGAACAGCACGGCGGCGCCGACGAACGAACCGATGGTGCGCGCCGAACCCCAGCCCGCCTCGGGCGCGGAGACCACGGTGTATACCAGCAGCAGCATGCCCGCGGTGGAAAGCAGCGCACCGAGGATGTCGTGGCCGCCCTCCTCGGCGGCCTCGTCCTTGGGGACGAGCACCCAGGCCGCGGCCAGTGCGGCAAGCGCGATCGGCACCGGGAGCAGGAAGGTCCAGCGCCAGCCGATGCCGGTCATCAGACCGCCGAACAGCAGCCCCATGGAGTAACCGCCCGCACCGAAGACGGTGTAGATGGACAGCGCCTTATTGCGGGCCGGGCCCTCGGCGAAGTTGGTGGTGATGATGGACAGGCCGGTCGGGGCGGTGAACGCCGCGGCCAGGCCCTTGATGAAGCGGGTCAGGATCAGCAGCGGGCCGGAGGCGACCAGACCGCCCGCCAGCGAAGCCAGCGCGAACACGGCGAGTGCGATCAGGAAGACCTTGCGCCGCCCGAGCAGGTCGGCGGTGCGGCCGCCGAGCAGCAGCAGGCCGCCGTAACCGAGCACATAGCCGCTGACCAGCCATTGCAGGGTGGAAGTCGACAGATCCAGCTCGGCGCCGATGGACGGCAGCGCCACACCGATCATCGAGACGTCGAGACCATCGAGGAACAACACAATGCAGAGGGTGATCAGCATGCCCCAGAGACGGGTGGACCATCTGATCGGATCGGTCGCCGTCGCGGCCGAAAGGGTTGCTGCAGAAGTCATGGGCGGAACATTACATGCGCAGACATTAAATGCCAACACATTTAATGCACTTGCATCAGACCGTGCGGAGCACTAGGATAGGGCCATGTCGAAGCCGTCGACAACACAATTTCTCGGGCGCGATGTGGCGCCCACCGGGTTGGTCGCCGAGTGGCGTGAGCTGCTCGACCGGCACGCCGCCGTGAGCTGTGCACTCGAGAAGGAGCTGCAGGGCAAGCACGATATCGGCCTGAGCGAATTCGAGACGCTGGACCGGCTGGTCGACGCCGCCTGCGGCGACTATCGAATGAGCGATCTGGCCAACGACATCTACCTGAGCCAGAGCGCACTCTCGCGCGCGGTGGCGCGGCTGGAGCGCGACGGACTGGTTTCGCGCAGTATGTGTGCCGAGGATCGGCGCGCGATCTTCGTGTGCCTGACCGAGAAGGGTCGCGAGGTCTACGAGGCCGCGCTACCGACCCACCGCGAGGTGCTCGAACGCACCTGGGGCAGTCGGCAGAAGTGCTGAGCCGCCAGCGCCCCATCCAGATTGCTGCGCTATCCGCCTCCGACAACTCGCGGAGCGTAGTGTTATAGCGGTCGAATTCACTGTGGACGACCACCATTCGACTGCGTTCGACGGAACCAGCGATACAGCAGAAGCCAGCTGGATACGGCGCTAGATACTGTCACGGGCTTCCTCGATACCGGTGCGCGCGTCCACCGCGGCCGACTTGATGTTCGCGAAAGCTGTTCGGTAGCGCGCGATTTCGTGTTCCTTGTCCAGGTACACCGGGCCGGTGAACGACTCGACGTAGACCACCGGCGGCTCGCGCAGCTCCGCCTGCGCCGCATCGGCGAATTCGAGCAGAACGAACGGACCCGAATCCATGCCGTCGTGATAACCGGAATCCGAGGGCACCAACTGGATTCGCACATTCGGCAGATCGCACATGCGCCGCAGGTGCGCGAGCTGTTCGACGGTCACCTCGACGCCGCCGACCCGCCGCCACAGCACCGACTCGCTGATCACCACATCCAGATGCAGCGGCGAATCCTTGCGGGTGAGCAACGCCTGCCTGGCCGTGCGCAGCTGCACCCGACGGTCGATTTCGGCCTCCGACGCCTCCGGGCGCGCGGCCTTCAGCAGCGCACGGGTGTACGCCTCGGTCTGCAGCAGTCCGGGGATCAGCTCGTTCTCATAGGTCGCCAGCGAGCGTGCCGCCTCCTCGAGGCCGATATACACCTCGAAGCCCTCGGCGATCACATCGCTGTACCCGGTCCACCAACCCCTGGCCTTGGTCTCCTTGGCAAGTGCGGTCAACGGTTCGAGGAGATCGGTTGGCGCACCGTAGATCTTGCACATGGCCTCGACATCCAGGCTGCGCAGCGAGGTCTGCCCGGTTTCGATCCGCCAGATCTTGGCCTCGGACCATTCGAGCTGTTTGGCCGCCATCCGCGTGGTCATTCTGGCGCGATTGCGCAGATCACGCAGGTGTCGGCCGAGCTGCCTGCGCGGCATGGTCGATCCGGTCGTGCCCTGCGGTAAAGCCATGCTTCCCCCTCGCGATATCCGAACAGCATTGTTTCACAGTAAATCCGACACAGGTCACGATGACCGTCCCGGGGACGCCAAAGGCGCAACAGCGACAAATAGGTTCCCGCAGACGATGATCCGGCAATTCCGCCCGGCTCTACTTGCGTTGACCGCGGTTGCGGAAGCGCCAGAACTGCACGGCCCGAACGTCTTCGGAGAGCTGATTGACGGGCTCGGCGACATCGGCGAGCGCCTGGAACAGATCGTCGGCGAGATCGGCGATGTGCTCGACCTTGGCCGCCAGCTTGGACGCGTTCTCCAGGAATTCGAGCAGCAGGCGTACGACGGCCGCGATGGTCAGGCCGAGCGGTATCGCGATCAAGGCGGCCAGCACGCCGAACACCGCGGAGACCTGCCACATCAGCACCGTCAGCGCGATCGGTAGGCCGATCGCGAAGGCCAGGCCGAGCATGTAGGCCAGCGGCAGCAGCGTTCTGGTCGCGGGACGATGGAATTGCACGTCGAGCAGGCCGCGGGCGGCATCGGCGGTCCAGGCGCGTGGACTTTCGAAGGGTTCGGCGGGTTCGGCTTCCGTCGAATCGATACCGCGATGCTCACTCATATTGCGATCCTTCCCCCAATTCGACGCCCCGCCAATAGGAGTGGATTCACACAAAAGCTGTGCCCGCCATGACGGCTCGGTAGGCGACAGGCCGGTCGAAAGCGGTGTCTCGGTGATAGCCGATCGGTACCGGGTGAGACGAACCCGACAGTCACCAAGATCTTTTGTACAACCCGTAACGCCCACCCCACCCCGTCCCGATACCCCCCACGTATGCAGGACCCAGATCTATCGGGGAATGGAGAAAGACAGTGCGCACCACGTTTCCGACTTCCGCATCGGCGGCAGAGATGACTGCCGCGGCGCAGGACTACATCCAGCGCGGGTGGACGATCGCTGAAACGACCAACGGAATCTGCCTGATCACGGACGAGGATCTGTCGGGTATCGAGATCAGCGGTGAGCTGGCCGGCGAGGTTCGCCGGTTCCTGCGCGCGAACAACCTGACCGGTCCGGTTATCGAGATCCCCGGCGCCGAGCGTCGCGAGATCCACTTGGTCACCGGCCTGCGCAAGGCCGCGATGGCGCTGGAGGCACTGCGCGAGGCGGGCGCCACCGTCTACACCGCCGGTGACGGCATCCCGCTGCCCCCCACTCAGCTCACCACCGGCGAGGCTTGCTGGGGCGTGGCTCCTGGCGAGGCCCGCTGGATCCCGCCGGTAGTCGCGATCGGCGCTGCGGTTCGCTCGGCGCTCTCGCGTCGCACCACCGTCAACACCGTCGCTTGCTGACCTATTGATCCGGGCGGGGTCCGCACTGCCCCGGCCCGCCGATGACCGGTATCCGCTACCCGTGGATACCGGTCATTCTTGTTTCCTCATGCGCGGAGATCCATCGCGCGCGATGATGGGGGTTATGGCCCAGCTCACTGATGACTCCCGGACGCTGTTGCGGACCTGCCCGCTATGCGAGGCGGTCTGCGGACTCGAGATCACCCTCGACTCGAACGACCATGTGACCTCGGTTCGCGGGGATCGGCAGGATCCGTTCAGCAAGGGGTTCATCTGCCCCAAGGGGGCCAGCTTCGGACACCTCGACGAGGATCCGGACCGGCTGACCGAACCGATGATCCGCGACCGGGCCACCGATACCTGGCGCACCGCATCCTGGACCGAGGCATTCGAGTTCATCGCCGGACGGCTCCCGGCGATCGTGGCTGAGCACGGAAATCAGTCGGCGGCACTGTATCTCGGCAATCCCAACGCGCATACCGTGGCCGGGGCGCTGTATGTGCCGGTGCTGATCCGGGCACTCGGCACCAAGAATCTGTTTTCGGCGAGCACCGCCGATCAAATGCCCAAACAGGTGGCGAGCGGGTTGATGTTCGGTGATCCGCTGACCGTGCCGGTACCGGATCTGGATCGCACCGACTATCTGCTGATGCTCGGCGCGAATCCGCTGGAGTCGAACGGATCGCTCTGTACCGCACCGGATTTCCCGGGTCGGCTGAAGGCGCTGCGCAAGCGCGGCGGCAAATTCGTTGTGGTCGATCCGCGGGAAACGCGGACCGCGAAGCTGGCCGACGAGCATCTGTTCATTCGGCCGGGCAGCGATGCTTATCTGTTGTTCGGGATCGTGCATACGCTGTTCGAACAAGGTCTGACCGATATCCGCGTGGATGTCGCGGGGCTCGACGAAGTGCGTACGGCCGCCGCGGATTTCACGCCCGAGGTGGTTTCGGCCCGGACCGGGGTTCCCGCCGAGACGGTTATCCGGATCGCGCGGGAGTTGGCGGCGGCGCCGACCGCGGCGGTATACGCGCGCATCGGCACCTGCACGGCCGAATTCGGCACGCTGACCCAGTGGTTGGTCGAGGTGATCAATGTGCTGACCGGCAACCTCGACGCACCCGGTGGCGCCATGTTCGCCAATGCGGCGGCGGGAGGCATCCCGCGCACCAAACCGTTCCGCACCGGACGCTGGGCCAGCCGGGTGCGCGGACTGCCTGAGGCGATGGGTGAACTGCCGGTGGCCACCCTGGCCGATGAGATCACCACACCGGGCGCGGGGCAGATACGCGCGCTGGTGACCGTCGCGGGCAATCCGGTGCTGTCCGCGCCGAGTGGGCCCCGGTTGGATACCGCCTTCGCGCAGTTGGACTTCATGGTCAGTGTGGACCGGTACCTGAACGAGACCACCCGGCACGCGGATGTGATCCTGCCGCCGCCGCGGCCGACGCAATCACCGCACTACGACTTCGCGTTGCTGCAGTTCGCGGTTCGCAATTACGCGCGATACTCGCGGCCGCTGGTTCCGCTGGGCGATCGGCCTTCGGAGTCGGAGATCCTGGCCAGGCTCGGGGCCGCGCTCACCGGGCAGCCCGCCGGACCGGAGGCGCTGAACGGCGTCGATGAACTGATCATCGCGGGCATGCTGCACAAGGCGGGCATACCGGAGCGGCGACCTGAACTCATCGGATCCAACAGCACCGAGCAGCGCATCGACCTGATGCTGCGGCTCGGACCGTATGGCGAGTGGAATGGTGGCACGCTGAATCTGCAAGTGCTGCTGGACAACCCGCATGGCGTCGATCTCGGACCGCTGCAGCCGCGCCTGCCCGGTGTGCTGCGGACGGCATCCAAGCAGGTGGAATTGGCGCCGCAACCGCTGCTCGACGATGTCGCGCGGATGCGGTCCCGGCTCACCGATGCCGCGCCCGATGTCGTATTGATCGGACGACGTCAACTGCGATCCAACAATAGTTGGATGCACAATATCCCGACGCTGGTCAGCGGGTCGAATACCTGCACGCTGCACATCAATCCGGCCGATGTCGCACGGCTGGGACTCGGCGATACCGCCGTGGTGAAGTCCGCCGCGGGGACACTGACGGTACCGCTGGAGCCGACCGAGGCGATCATGCCCGGGGTGGTGAGCCTGCCGCACGGCTGGGGCCATGCCGACAGCACGCAGACGGTGGCCCGGGCGCATGCCGGGGTGAATGCCAATGTGCTGACCGATGATTCGGTGCTGGATGTGCCGTCCGGAAATGCGGTCTTCAATGGCGTTCCGGTGACCTTGACGCCTGCCTGAGTTGTGCTCGATCCGGCCGCTCGCGAATATCAAAAATTCCGTCCGGTCGGATTGTAGCTAATTTTCGGAAACCCTTGCGCTAACTAAAGATTCAGTGCATTCTCAACATGGATTTTGCTGTGTTGCCAGACTAAAATGGACAGGATTTCGGTTTAGTCGCGGGCTCAGCGTCGAACCCGTTGCGGTGTGCCGGATTCCAGCTACCAGAGGGGGCGCGATGCCCGGCACATGTTGTGGCAGTGACGGTGAGCACGAACTACAGGACAGATACGGTACGCGGGACCGCGCCGAACGCTTCTACCGAGATCAAGTTCTGGACCGGTTGAACCCTACGATGATCGAATTCATCGCCCGGATGGATATGGCGTTCATCGCCACCGCGGACAAACACGGCGAATGCGACGCAAGCTTGCGAGCGGGTCTGCCCGGCTTTCTGCATGTGATCGACGAACGCACGATTGCCTATCCGGAATACCGCGGCAACGGCGTGCACGCCAGTCTCGGCAACATCCTGGAGAACCCGCACGTCGGCATCCTGCTCATCGATTTCGTCCAGGATCTGATCGGCTTGCACATCAACGGTTCGGCACGAATCGTCGACGACACCGCACTGCGCCACAACGTCCCCGACCTACCCGAGAACGTCAAGGGCCGAGCCGCCGCACACTGGGTGGTCATCGACGTGGAAGAGGCCTACATCCACTGCCGCAAGCACATCCCGCACCTGGTTCCCGCGGCGCGCGAACAGCGGGAGTGGGGCACCGACAATGTCCGCGCCAAGGGCGGCGACTACTTCGGAGCGAAGGCCCAGGCCAACGCCGACGCGCTGGTTCGTTAGCCGGAGTGCATACTCGCCCCAGACGGAGCGAGTCTTACGAGCGACGTTCGCGGCCCGTCTCGCGGCCGAGTCGTCGAAGCGCATGCGACGAAGTCGCGAGTCTCGACGGCTCGGCCGCGAGACACCAGGGGGCCGCGAACACGCCGCGCCGCAGGCGCGGCAAATCAGACTCAGAGTTTGAAGATGACCAGGCGCTGCACGACGAAGTTGATTACCGTCGCGGTGCCTTGGGCGATGACGAAGGCCAGCGGCTGGCGCCACCAGTCGCCGGGAAGCGTGGCGTAGAGCACGGCGTTGATGCCGACCTGGACGGCGAAGGTAACGGCGTAGAGGACCACGACGGCGATGAAGCGGGCGCGGCTCGGCGGGGCTTGGAAGGTCCAGCGGCGGTTGATCAGGTAGGCGGTGGTGGTGCCCGCGATGAAGCTGATCGATTTGGCGACGCTGACCGGCAGGCCGATGAGGTTCAGCAGAAAGCTGTAGATCCCGTAGTCGACGATGGCCGACAGGCCGCCGGTGAGGGTGAAGCGGACTATCTGGGTCTTGAGGTCGACATCGGTACTGGATTCGACTCGGCGCTCCCGGGTCCCTTCGTGGGCCCGCCCGTCGCCCACCGCCACCCTCAACGGGCGGCCTTCGGCCGACTGCGCTTGTCCGGGGCTACCGCCTTCGGGCCCGTCGGTCACGCCGGCCGGCTCATCGACCAGCGGCAGTTCGGCCGGGAGCGGCAGGTGGGGTTCGGCTTGCACGCCGACGAGCGTAACGGGGTGACGCGGGACACGCGCACTCCAGCACCTTCGGACGTTCGTCCAGCGCGATGGAACCGATGTCGTACCTCACATACTGGGGAGTACGGCGACGCCGACCGGATATCGGCTCATGCATGTAGCCTCTATGCCGATGTCCACGAAAGCTCCGACCGCCACCACAACCGGTAACTCCGGCAATGTCGCCGACGGCACCTACGCGCTGCCGACGCGGACCAAGGCATTGACCGGGTGGGGTCGCACCGCACCAACATCTTCCGAAGTGCTCTCGACGAGCGATCCCGAACTGATCGCCAAGGCCGTCGCCATGGTCGCCGAGGACAACGACTCCAAGCCGGCCCACCTGCGTCGCGGCATCATCGCGCGCGGGCTCGGCCGCTCCTATGGCGATCACGCGCAGAACGCGGGCGGCCTCGTCGTCGATATGACGGCGCTGAACAATATCCACCGGATCGACCGGGACACCCGGATCGTCGATGTGGACGGCGGCGTCAGCCTGGACCAGCTCATGAAGGCCGCGCTGCCGTTCGGGCTGTGGGTTCCGGTGCTGCCCGGCACCCGTCAGGTGACGATCGGCGGCGCCATCGCCTCCGATATCCACGGTAAGAACCATCACAGCGAGGGCAGCTTCGGCAACCATGTGCGCTCGATCGAGCTGCTGACCGCCGATGGGCAGGTGCAGCACATCACGCCCAAGCGCAATGCCAAGCTGTTCTGGGCGACCGTCGGCGGCAACGGACTCACCGGCATCATCCTGCGCGCGACCATCGAGATGGCGCCCACCGAGACGGCGTACTTCCTCAACGCCGGCGTGAAAACCACCACGCTGGACGAGACCATCGCCGCGCACAGCGACGGCAGCGAGGCCAACTACACCTACTCGAGCGCGTGGTTCGACGTGATCAGCCCGCTGCCGAAGCTCGGCCGGGCCACCATCACCCGCGGCCGCCTCGCCAAGGTCGACGAACTACCCAAGCGCCTGCGCAAGAAGCCGCTGAAATTCGATGCGCCGCAACTGATGACGGTGCCCGATATCTTCCCGAACTGGACCATGAACAAGTTCACGCTCCAGGCCATCGGCGAGGCGTACTACGCCATGGGCGGCAACTACACCGGCAAGGTGCAGAATCTGACGCAGTTCTACCACCCGCTCGACATGATCGCGGAGTGGAACCGCGGCTACGGTTCCAACGGCTTCCTGCAGTACCAGTTCGTGGTGCCGACCGAGGCGGTCGAGGAGTTCAAACGGATCATCATCGATATCCAGGCCTCCGGGCACTACTCGGCGCTGAACGTTTTCAAGCTGTTCGGACCGGGTAACCCGGCACCGCTGAGCTTCCCGATGCCGGGCTGGAACATCTGCGTCGACTTCCCGATCAAGCCGGGTCTGAACGAGTTGGTGAGCGAGTTGGACCGCCGCGTCATGGAGTTCGGCGGGCGGCTGTACACCGCGAAGGATTCGCGCACCACCGCGGAGACCTTCCACCAGATGTACCCGCGGATCGACGAGTGGATCAAGATCCGCCGAAGTGTCGATCCCACAGGCGTTTTCATGTCCGATATGGCGAGAAGGCTGGAGCTCCAGTGATTAATGCCGTAGGCAACCCGCAGACCATCCTGCTGCTGGGCGGTACCTCGGAGATCGGCTTGGCGATCTGCGCCGAGTACCTGCGCAAGAGTCCGGCGCGCATCATCCTGGCCGCGCTGCCCGGTGATCCGCTGCGCGAGGACGCCGTCTCCGAGCTGAAGGCGGCCGGTGCGACCCAGGTCGACGTCATCGACTTCGACGCGCTCGACACCGAGAGCCATCCGAAGGTGATCGACGCGGCATGGGAAGGCGGCGATGTAGATGTCGCCATCGTCGCGTTCGCCTTGGACGGCGATCCCGAAGAGCTGTGGCAGAACCAGCGCAAGGCCGTGCAGGTCGCCGGAATCAATTACACCGCGGCCGTTTCGGTCGGCGTGCTGGTCGGCGAGAAGATGAAGAAGCAGGGCTTCGGGCGGATCATCGCCATGTCCTCGGTGGCCGGTGAGCGGGTGCGTCGCTCGAACTTCGTCTACGGCTCGACCAAGGCCGGGCTGGACGGCTTCTACCTGGGACTCGGCGAGGCGCTGCGTCCGTACGGACCGCGCGTGCTGGTGATCCGGCCGGGCATGGTGCGGACCAGGTTCTCGGCGCACGTCAAAGAGGCTCCGCTCACCGTCAATAAGGAAGACATTGCGGCACTGGCGGTCTCGGCGTCGCAGCGGGGCAAGGAGCTCGTCTGGGCACCCGGCACCTTCCGCTTCGTGATGATGATCCTGCGCCACATCCCGCGCCCGATCTTCCGCAAGCTGCCCATCTGATTCACCCGAGCCGCACCTCGTTCACCGCGCTTTGCGCCGGACAGGTGCGGCTCGTCTATATCCGCAACACGCGGTTCCGGCGGGTCCGGTGCCGACGCGACATATCAGCGCACGCCACCGCGCCATTTCGGTGGATACCATCGTCGCGGTGCGCCGGGGCTTGCGGCCGCGTCCGGCAGTGCCGGAGGAGGCGCGGCGGCGGATCCACACCGCCCGGCTCGATGCGGCATTCGGCACCCTGCCCGTGCGAGCGGCCGGGCGGCGTGGCAAGTTCGGAGCCGACCTCGAGCCGTCGCATTGTCGAAGGAGCACTCCGTTGAGCACAGTCACGGCAGAACGCGCCGAGCACTCCGCGCCGGAGCGCGGCCGGGGGGCGCTGCTGATCCGGCACATCGGCTCCGGCGTTGGCGAGGCGCTGCTGGCCGCCGTGGTGGCCGCGCTCGTGGCGGGCGTTGGACTGGTGGCGTTTTCGATGGTGCAGTGGCCCGCGTTCAATTCGTCCAATGTGACGCGGTCGTTGACCACGGTCGGACAAGTCGGGGCGGCGGTGCTGCTGGGGGCGGCAATCTGGCTGGTGCGGGCACGACGGTGGCCGTGGGTGGCGAAAGTGCTGTCCTGGGTGGGGATTTCGTCGTTCGTCACGGTGACATTGGGGATGCCGCTGGCGGCGACCAAGCTGTACCTGTTCGGCGTCTCGGTGGACCAGGAGTTCCGCACCGAATACCTGACGCGCCTGACCGATAGCGCGGCACTGCACGATATGACCTACGCCGACCTGCCGCCGTTCTATCCGGCCGGTTGGTTCTGGATCGGCGGTCGGGTGGCGAATGTGCTCGGCATGGACGGCTGGGAGGCGTTCAAGCCGTACGCCATCGGATCGCTCGCGGTGGTCGCGGCGATCGCACTCGTATTGTGGTCCATGCTGATTCGCGCCGACTGGGCGATCGGAGTCAGTGCGGCGACGACCGCGGTGACAGTGGCCTATGCCGCGCCGGAGGCCTACAGCGCGGTCATCGTGCTGCTGCTGGCGCCCGCGTTGATTCTCGCGTGGGGCGCTTTGTACCGGCCGCTCGAGTTGTCGAGCGCCGCGATCGGTGCCGCGGCATCGAGTGGCGCTGGTGGATCGGATGGTGCCGCCGCGTCCAGTGCCACCGCCGGATCAACTGGCACGAGCGCATCAAGTGGCACCAGCACCGCATCGGCTGGCACGAGTGCCTCAGGTGGTGCGGCAGCCTCGAGTGGCGCCGCCGCATCAGGTCGCGAAGCTGCATTAAGTGACACATCGGCATCAAGTGGGGCTTCGGTGTCAGGTGGTGCGGCTGCATCTGATGGCCGAGTCGCGGCGGACAGCGGTGCGGCGCGCGGCACGGCGACGGCCGGGGGTTGGGCTGCGGTTATCGGGGCCGGGGTGTTCCTCGGGATGGCGGCGTCGTTCTACACCTTGTATTTCGCGGTGGCGGCCTTTGCGGTGGGGCTGATGGCGCTGGTTTCGGCGGGACTTGCGGTGCGGGCACAACGGGTGGCGAACCGAGCGCAGCGCGGCGCGGCGGGTTCGATTTGGCGGGCGGCGGTGCCGCCGCTGGTTCGGCTGATCGTCATCGCGGCGATCGCGGGTCTGGTGGCGCTGGTGGTGTGGCTGCCGTTCGTGTTGAAGATGCTCGGTGGGACGATGCCGAGTTCGGGGACGGCATTCCACTATCTCCCCGAGGGCGGGGCGCAACTGCCGCTGCCGATGGCGGAGTTCTCGCTTTCCGGGGCGTTCTTCCTGCTCGGGACCGCTTGGTTGGTGCTGCGGGCGGCGTCGTCGCGGCGGGCGCAGGCGCTCGGGATCGGTGTGGTGGCGATCTATCTGTGGTGTCTGCTGTCGATGACGGCGACCGCGGCGGGTACGACCCTGCTCTCGTTCCGACTGACGCCCGTGCTCGAGGTGCTGCTGGCGGCGGCCGGGGCATTCGGCTTCGTCGAAGGCGCGCGGGAGGCCTATCAGGCACTCAATGAGGCGGCACGGTTCAAGTTCGCCGCTGTCGTGGTCGCCATTGTCGGCGCGCTCGCGTTCGCTCAGGACATTCCACAGGTGCTGAAGCCGGAGATCACCACCGCGTATACCGATACCGACGGCAACGGCGAACGCGCGGATAAGCGGGCACCGGGCGCGGCGTCGTACTACCGCGAAATCGATGCGGCGCTGCTCGCGCAGACCGGCCGTCCGCGCTCGGATTCGGTGCTGCTCACCGCCGACACCAGCTTCCTGTCCTTCTACCCGTACTACGGATTCCAGGCGCTCACCTCGCACTATGCGAACCCGTTGGCCGATTTCGCGGGCCGCGCCGCAACCATCGAGTCGTGGAGCAAGCTGAGCTCCGCCGCCGCCCTGGTGGACGCACTCGGCAAGACCCCGTGGCGCGCGCCGGACGCCTTCCTCTTCCGCAGCAGCGGCGATGCCTACACCCTGCGCCTGGCCAAGGACGTCTACCCCAACGACCCGAATGTGAAGCGCTACACCGTGAGCTTCCCCAAGGAGCTGTTCGACGATCCGCACTTCACTACCACCAACATCGGTCCGTTCACCTTGGTGATCGTCAATCGCTGACGCCGTCTCCTGCTCGACGCATGATTTCGCGCGAATATGGGTAACTGGCCGGGTACCTGCCAACCTAGCCATCCACTGCCCGGTGGCCGCCGACGGCAACGTCGCGACCACGGAATCCGGCGCAGCAAGGCCGGGGAGCCGGGCGATTCACAGGGTACTTGGGTACCGTGGACCGCTGATCTGACCAATTACGGGGAGAAGTTTGTTTTGCGGATCGAGGCACCACCAGCAGTAGGCGTCGTCACCAAGGGATCGACACCGGCTGGCTGGGCCAGACCCGAGCCGCGCACCGCGAAGCGGAGACGGATCCGGGTCGATCGCAGTGATGTGGTCGCCTCGGTGGGCTATCTGGCATTGGCCGTCACGGTGCTTTCCGGACAGTGGCGCAATACACAGAGCGGGTACCTGATCAAGAGCGGTCAGGACCAGACCATGTGGGAGTGGTTCTTCGCGGTCACCGCGCACTCGGTGGCGCATCTGCACAATCCGCTCGGCACGAATCTGCAGAACTTCCCGGCCGGGGTGAACATGATGGCCAATACCGCCATGTTCGGGGTCGGGGTGCCGTTGACACCGGTCACGCTGCTGTTCGGACCGACCGTCACCTTCGTGCTCGTCCTCACCCTCGGACTGGCATCTACCGCCTTCGCCTGGTACTGGCTGTTTTCCCGGGAATTGGTGCGGTCCCGGCTGGCCGCCTCGATCGGCGGAATGTTCTGCGGTTTCGCGCCCGCGATGATCTCCCATGCCAACGCCCATCCGAATTTCGTACTGCTCGCGCTGCTTCCGGTCATCGCGCGGCTGTTGATCCGCATTTCGCGAGGTGTGACGGCCGCGGATACGACCAGGCCGCGCAGACGAGTTCGTGACGCCGTCGCGCTCGGCTTCCTGGTGGCGATGCAGATCGCGCTCGGCGAGGAACCGCTGCTGATCTTCGCACTCGCCTTCGGACTCTTCGGCGTCGTTTACTACCTGCGCACACCGCGCACCGGCTGGCAAGTTGTGCGTGCGCTCGCACCGATCATCGGGTTGGCGGCGGTGATCACCTTGATGCTCACCGAAATTCCGCTGTGGTGGCAGTTCTTCGGGCCGCAGAGCTATCGCTCGATCGACCACGGGCCGATGGGCAACGACCTGAAGGCCATCGTGCAGTTCCCCTCCGAATCGCTCGGCGGGATGTTCATGCCCGGCCAGTACGTGGCCATCAACGATACCGAGCAGAACGCCTACTTCGGCTGGCCGCTGCTGCTGTTACTGCTGGTGACGGTGCCACTGCTGTGGCGCGACCGGGTGGTCCGCGCGGCGACCGCGGTGATGGTGGTCTTCGGGGTGCTCTCGCTCGGCGCGGTGGCCATGTTCGGCAAGCAATCGACCGGGATCGAATTGCCTTGGCGCTGGGCCGAAAAGATCCCATTGCTCAACTCGGTGCTGGAAACCCGACTGACCATGGCCGCGATCCCGGCCATCGCGGGGGTACTGGCCTTGGCGACCCAGCGGGCGGTCAGCTGGTGGCGGCAGTCGCCGGTCGATTGGCGCCCGCTCGCCTGGTTCCCGGCACTCGTCCTTGGCTTGGTCCCGCTGATCCCGACCGTGCTGCCGGTGATCGAACGCGCGCCGACTCCGGAGTTCTTCGCCGACGGGACGGTAAAGCAATACGTGAGTGGCGGTTCGGTGGTTATGGTGCCGCCGCCGCGGCCCCCCGATGCGCAGGCATTGCGCTGGCAGGCCGATGCCGACTTCGACTTCGCGCTCGCCGGTGGCTATTTCGTCGGACCGACCGGCGCGAACAAGAAGGGCATCTACGGACCCGACTTCCGCCCGACCACCGCCCTGCTCGTCGGCGCGCAGGACAGCGGCGTGGTACCGCCCATCGACGACGACACCCGCGCACAGGCGCTCGACGACCTGCGCTTCTGGCAGGCCGACGTGGTCGTCCTGCCAGCCACCAAGAATTCCGAAGTGCTGCGCACGACCATGACGCAACTGCTCGAACGCGCGCCGCGACAGGTCGACGACGTGTGGCTCTGGGACGTCCGGCCGCTGCGATAGATCTCGGTGGCGAGCGTCACCGATGCGGGTGGCTAGCATGGTCCCTCGTGCGACCGGACCGAACTTCTGCAGCGTTCACCCGCAACCGCCTGATCGCCCTCGTCTCCGGGTTGCTCGGATTCGTACTGGCACTGTTGACGCCGTTGCTTCCGGTGAAACAGGATCGGGCCGCGCTCGACTGGCCCCAGCCGGGCAGTACCAGTGTCGAGGCGCCGCTGGTTTCGTATGTGCCGCTGCGGTTGGATGCCACGCTGCCGTGTTCGGTGGTGACCGCGGCCGGTTCGGGCACCGTGCTGTCGACCATTCCGCACGCCTCGGGTCAGGCCAGTGCGAAGGGACTTATCGTCTCGGTCACCGACGGCACGCTCGCCGTCCTGCAGCGTGACGTGCCGCTGCTGTCGGCGCCGGTCGCCGAGATCGCCGGATGCGAGTCCGTCACCATCAGCACGACGGCGGCCGCTACCTCGGTCGAATTCGTCGGTGCGAAGCGCCAGGACGGTACGCCCTTCCGCAACACCATCACCCGCGATATCCGCCCGCAGGTGGTCGGCGTCTTCACCGATCTGGATGCCGCGAAGCTCGACGGGGCGAAGCTGCACGCCGATATCGATTCGCGCTTCTCCTCGACACCGTCCGCGCTCAAGCTCGGTGCGATGATCGCCGCGGCGATCTGCACGATCATCGCGCTGGTCGCATTGCACCTGCTCGACAATGCCGACGGCCGACGCGCGCGCCGGTTCCTGCCCGCGCATTGGTGGCGGTTCACGCTGGCCGATGCGGTGATGCTCGGGCTCCTGGTGCTGTGGCATTTCATCGGAGCCAATACCTCCGACGACGGCTACATCCTGAATATGGCCCGCGTCTCGGAGCATTCCGGCTACATGGCCAACTATTACCGGTGGTTCGCGGTGCCCGAGGCGCCGTTCGGCTGGTCCTACGAGGTGCTGGCCTGGATGACCAAGGTCTCCGATGCCAGTCCGTGGATGCGGCTGCCGACGCTGGCCGCCGGAATCGTGTGCTGGATGGTGATCAGCCGAGAGGTGCTGCCGCGCTTGGGTGCTCGGGTGCGCAGGCACAAGGTGGCGCTGTGGACCGCCGGTCTGGTTTTCCTGGCGTTCTGGCTGCCCTATGACAACGGGCTGCGGCCCGAACCGCTGATCGCCGCAGGCGCGCTGCTGACCTGGTGCTCGATCGAGCGGGCCATTGCGACAGGACGACTGCTGCCCGCCGCGGTCGGTGTGCTGATCGCCGCGTTCTCACTGGCGGCCGGTCCGACAGGGCTGATTTGTGTCGCGGCGCTGATCGCGGGTTCGCGGCCGGTGCTGCAGATCATCATTCGACGGGCGCGCGATGCCGCGGGCACGCTGGCTACCGGAATTGCCGTGCCGGATTCGGTGGACGACGTGAATTCGGTCGGGAACGAAGGCGCATCGGGTGGCGGGCCACGGGTTGCCGCCGCTACGGCCGACCACAGCACCTCGCGCCTGGCCACCTTCTTCCGGTATGCCGCGCTGCTGGCACCCGGACTCGCCGCCGGAACGCTCGTGCTGGTCGTTGTTTTCGCCGATCAGACGCTGGCGACGGTGATGGAAGCGACCCGGGTGCGCACCCTCGTCGGGCCGAATGTGGCCTGGTTCGATGAGCGCACGCGGTGGGATTCGCTGCTGATGCTCTCGCCGGACGGATCGCTGGCGCGGCGGTTCGGTGTGCTGGTCATGCTGCTGTGCCTGCTGGTCTGTGTGCTGCAGGTGCTGCGCAAGGGCCGGATTCCGGGGACCTCGCGCGGGCCGTCGGTGCGGATTCTCGGCATCGTCTTCGCCTCGTTGCTGCTGATGATGTTCACACCGACCAAGTGGACCCACCACTTCGGCGTATACGCCGGACTGGCCGGATCGCTGGCGGCGCTGGCGGCGGTCGCGGTGGGCACCAATGGGATTCGCTCGCCACGCAACCGAGCGCTGTTCGCGGCGGCGGTGCTGTTCCTGCTGGCGATCACCTTCACCGGATCCAATGGCTGGTGGTACGTATCCAGTTACGGTGTGCCGTGGTGGGATAAGGCCCCGCTGATCGCGGGTAAGGGCCTGTCCACGCTGTTCCTCGGGCTCAGTGGGGTCGCGCTGATCGTCGCGGTGTGGCTGCACTATCGCGAGCCGTATCGCGAGAAGACAGATGCGCCAGGTCGTTTCGAGCGTTATGCGTCCGCGCCGTTGACGATCGCGGCCGCGCTGCTCGTGCTGTTCGAGGTGGCGTCGCTGGCCAAGGCCGCGACTACCCAGTATCCGGCGTACTCGATCGCCAAGTCGAATCTCGAATCGCTGAACGGTAATACCTGCGCCCTGGCCAACGAGGTGCTGGTGGAGACCGACACGGCGAATTCGCTGCTGCTGCCCTACACCGGCTCCCCCGCCGACGGATTGTCCACGGAATCGAAGGGATTCACGCCCAATGGCGTGGCCGCCGACCTCACCGCCGATGCCGAGGAAACCGTCAGCGGCGGTGCGAATTCGGTGAACAAGGATTCCAAGAACAAGACCACCAACACAACCGGTGCAGGCACCGGCGGCGGCACCAGTCAGCAGGCCGGAATCAACAGCAGCACAGTGGCATTGCCGTTCGGTCTGGATCCGGCGCGGACGCCGATCATGGGCAGCTACCAGGAAGGGACCGACCAGCAGCAGGCCAAGCTCACCTCGCAGTGGTATCGGCTCGACCTGACCGACAGCATCCGCAATGACCCGGCCTACCAGGTGCTCGCCATTACCGCGGCGGGCCGGATCCGCTCCGTCGATGCCGACGGTGTGCTCACCTACGGGCAGGAACTGCACCTGGAGTACGGCGTGCGCGGAGCGGACGGCGAAGTGCAGACCCTCGGTTCGGTGGATCCGCTCGATATCGGGCCCGCACCCTCGTGGCGCAATCTCCGTGTGCCACTGGACAAATTGCCCGCCGGAGTGAACGCGGTGCGATTGGTCGCGGTAGACAACGACATCACCCAGAAGCAGTGGCTGGCCGTCACTCCGCCCCGGCTGCCACATCTCGCCACGCTGAATTCCGTTGTCGGCGAGACCGCTCCGGTCCTGCTGGACTGGCACGTCGGCCTGGCCTTCCCCTGCCAGCGCCCGTTCGACCACCTCGACGGCGTCGCCGAGGTCCCCAAGTGGCGCATCCTGCCCGACCGCGTCGGCTCCGACGCCTCCAACGCCTGGCAGGACGATATCGGCGGCGGCCCCCTCGGCTGGACCGGTCTACTCCTGAAATCCCAAACCATCCCCACCTACCTCGACCACAACTGGACCCGAGACTGGGGCTCCCTGGAACAGTTCACCCCCTACGACCCCACCGCCACCCCCGCGACCATCGTGAGCACCGTGCAATCGGTCAACGGCTGGATGAAAGCCGACCCGATCCGCGCGCGCTAGCCCATTCCCACGCGTGAGCCGACAACCCTCGGCTCACGCGTGGGCTGATCGAACCGGCGGTGACTAGCCCGCAGTCAACTCACCGAAAGCAACATCGATGGAGATCGGGGTATCCAGCGTCAGCCGACGGGTATGCAGCCCGACCAGGTGGTAGCGACCTTCGGAAAGTCGGTATTCCTCGATCTGCTCGATGCCGTCACCCGATTCGGTGGGAAACACTATGAGGTACATCGGAATACCCGCAGCGGCATAGGCGGCTTTCTTCTCCACCGTATCGGTGTGGTGTGAACTATCCGGCGAAACGATCTCCACCACCAGTAGAGCGTCATCGGCGTAGAGCTTCGCATCGTCATCCAGACAGCGGTAGACCGTGACGTCCGGTCGGCGCAGACTCAGCGGCACATCGCTGATTCGAACGTCCACATCGGTCTCGACCATCAAACACGGCTCGGGCTTGCGCCCGGCTTCCATCCGCGCCGCCAACCGCCGAGCGATCCGGTTGTGCAAGCGGGACGGGCTCTCACATTTCACGATATGCCCGTCGACCACCTCGATGGTTCGACAGAATTCCTCGGGCAGCAGCTCATAGTCCCGGGCGGTGATCTGCTCCGGGATCCACCGGTACCAGTCGCTGGGAGCGCCGCTAGTCATGCCGTGAGCCTACCGGGCACGGCGCACACCAGCCGATAAGTCGCGCATTCCCTCCGGAGTACCGAGCGCGATCATGGGACGAGAACGAGGCGGCCGCGCAGGCCCCCTGCCGCTAGGCGACGTTGGGCGGTTGCGACCTGGTCCAACGGGTAGGTCTCGGCCACGCGGAGGGTGAGTTGGCCTTTGTCGACCAATGCGACGAGTTCGTCGAGTTGCGGGCGGTCGGCGTGCACCAGAACGATGGTTACCTCGGTGCCGCGCAAGGGAATCGGCGTGGCGGGGACGCTGATCGAGACGAAGCGGCCGCGGGCCCGGACAGCGGCGAGGGTTTCGGGGCCGAGAGCGGCGGCGTCGAGGGCCGCGTCTGCGCCGCCGGGGACGAGGGCTCGAACGGCATCCGGAAGGTCGGCTTCGCGTGGGATGAAATCGGTGGCGCCGAGGGCACGCACGATGGCTTCGTCGGCGGCGGAGGCCGAGGCGATGACTCGGACGCCTTGTGCCGCAGCCAGTTCGACGGCATAGCCACCTACCGCGCCTGCCGCGCCGGTAATGAGCAGGGAGTCGGCGGGAGTCAGTTCGAGGGCGGCGAGGGCCTGTACCGCGGTGAGGCCGTTCAACGGAATCGTGGCCGCGGCTTGGGCTGGCACGGAAGTCGGTGCGGGGGCGAGGTTTTGGGCTTCGAGGACGATGTAGTCGGCTTGGGCGGCCAACGAGACGTCCAGCCGGTCACTGATGCCGATGACGGCCTGGCCCACGGTGAATTCGTCGACACCCGCACCGATGGCATCGATGACACCCGCGACGTCCCAGCCGATACCCCACTGATCGCGCGGGGCCGCGAAGGGCGTGCCGCCGACACCGTTTCGAACCATGAGATCCACCGGATTAACCGTCGCCGCAGCCACTTTCACCCGAACCGTACCGGGCCCCGGCTCGGGAACCGACACCTCGATGATCTCGGCGACCGCCTCCGGACCAGGTCGACGGACTACTACTGCACGCATGGCACTCCTTACCGCTTATCGGATACGGCGACAAAAATAAGGCGAGATAGTATCTATTGGATAGTAGTTACCCAGAAGTGCGTTACGGGCAGCAGAGGAAGCAGATGGCGACGACGACCGCGGCACAACGCCGTGACCTGGCAAAACAGCGATACGACGCCTACGTGGCCGAATGCCCCACGCGCCAATTGCTCGACCGGATCAGCGATAAGTGGGTCAGTCTGGTACTCAACGCTCTCGCCGATGGCCCGCTGCGCTATGCCGAGATCAACCGCATCATCTCCGGCGTCAGCCCCAAGATGCTCACCCAGACCCTGCGCACCCTGGAGCGCGACGGCCTACTGGAACGCCGGATCACCGCCGAGGTGCCGGTCCGCGTCGACTACGAACTCACCGCACTCGGCCACAGCCTGCGACCTGTGATGCACGCCATAAAAACCTGGGCCGAGGAGCGCATGGACGACGTGCTCGCGGCCCGCGCACGTTACGACGGTGAACCAGCGTGACCGTGTCGTAAAAGTTGGTCGCGAAAGCCTTCCCACGGATGAAGCTGGCCTTAACCTTTTATTCATGACCGCGGCCTTCGATGATATGGATCTGCGTGACCTTGTCGGACTGCTCACCGAAGATGAACTTCGGGAGCTTCGACCGGCGGTGCTGCGTGTGTTATCCCGCCAAACCCCGCAAGAGTTGCTCCGTCGTGAATTGGGCCTACGCATGGCGAAGGTCTAGTCCGAAAACCATCATCCACCAGGCCGTTGCGTCGGCAGAGCAGTCGACGCCGCGGCCTTTCGTCGTCAATGGCGCTGTCACGTCCCAAAACGAGAGCAGGCCCGCCGAAGTCGACGGGCCTGCCTTTATTCACGACCTAGAACACACGCAGTTGGCCGGGTGACCAGAGTCCGGAACGGCTGGCCGTGCCGGTATCCAACTTGGCTGGAACCGCATTCGGGTAGTACTGGTCGTAGCGCTCCAACGAACCCCAGTCCCGCGCCCAGTCGTTCTTCAGGTACGTCGGAATGGTGCTCGACCTCGCCAGCATCTGACTGAAGCCGAGCAGACCGCCGAATTCCTCGGCCTGCCAGGTATTCGTCGAGCTGATGGCCAGCGGTCGGTCCGGCAGGATCCGGTAACCGGGCACCTCGGCCACGCCGTTCTTGTGATCCAGCGGCCGCTGGCACGGGAACTGCAGCCCCACTGCCCAGTCCAGCAGCACCGGCTGCTCGGAGCCGATAAAGCTGTTGAGCGTGGCCAACTTCGGCATCCGCGGCGGGGTGAAGGCCAGCCACTGATCGCCGATCAGAATCGGGTCATTGGCGACAATGCGCACCGCATCGGCATCGGGTGCGATCTCGTCGAGCGGGATGCGCAGATTACGCCACGACGGGAACGGACCGATATCGCGCGGCAGGTAGGTGCCGAGCATCTGCACGCTGCCGTCGGGCAGATGCTTGCCGTAGTCGACGGTCAGCGACTGGCCGTACCTGGTGTCGCCGGTGTCGTCGACGGACAGGATGCGGCCCGCGGCCGAAATGACCACCAGCGGACGGTCATCCGAGCGCGGCGCCAACTGGTACCAACTGGAGACCAGATGCGCGGGCTGCTGCACGCCCTGCTGGTAGCTGCCCATAACCGGCGTGGTGGCCGGATCGAGGCCGAAGGGCAGGGTGGCCCGGCTGCCGTTGACACCGGTCGCGCCGTAGCCGCCGTCGGTGCCCGCGTTCTGACCGTCCGCGCCGACCGGACCGACCGACTGGGTGGAGGTATTGCCGGTACCCGGCTTCACCTCGATGGTGTCGGCGCTGAGCTTCTCGGGCACGCCGTTCGGATCGAAGCCGACCGGATCGGCACCGGCCAGCGGATCACCGTTCTTCGGCGGATTCGCCGGATCGATGATCGGCGTGAGCATGCCGTTGCCCTTGTTCACATCCGGTTCCACCAGCACGTCATTGGCGAGACCGCACGAATTACCCTCTACCGCATCGAAATTCGAACGCCCGAGCGAATAGGCCGGATACTGCGCGACAGCACCCTTGACCAGCGAGAACACCTCGAGCAGCACCATCAGCGCGGCGACCACGGTCAGCGGGATGGCAGCGAACTTGCGAATCCGCTTGCCGCGCACCGACTTCGCGGAGGGCTGCGGCTCGGTGTAATCCTCGCGAAGCGCCGACCAGGCGACCAACGCCAGCGCCAGCCCGAACAGCACCAGCATGAATGTGTTCGACTGGTAGCCGTGCAGCGAGATCCGCTTGTCGAACCAGGGCACGCCGAAGCTGGACACGTACCAGTAGCCGTTGATGCCCGAGAAGGCGACCGCGAGCACGAACAGCAGTCCGGCGAGGAAGATCGCCCGATTCTTCCTGGCCCGCAACGCACTTGCCGACACCGCCACCGCGGTGACCGCGGCCAGTGATCCGGCGATGCCCGCGTACGCGCCGAAGTGATGGGTCCACTTCGTCGGGTTGAACATCATGAAGAAGATGGTTCCGAAGACCACGCCCATCAGCCGCCAGGTCGGACCGCTGGCGATGCCGGGAACCTGCCTGCGCCGCAACAGCACCAGCATGGTGGTGAACAGGCACAGCAGCATGATCAGGAAGGCGAAGCGGCGCGACAGCGATCCGTCGACAGTCTCCACGAACAGGTAGTAGTAGCGCAGGTAGTCCTCGTACCAGGCCAGATTCGGGCCGGTAACCTGGCGCACCCGGTTGGCCTCCTGGATACCGGCGAAGGTCTGGTCGCTGTAGACCACGATCAGCACCAGCAGACCCGCCGCCGCGATCGGCGCGAGCAGCGGCAGCGTCGAACCCCACTTACCCACCCCCTGCGCCGCGAACTGCCGATGCCGCCGCACCACGATCCGCACCAGCGGTCGGATACCGGCGAGCAGCGCGGCCACACACATCAGACCGGTCGGCGCCGCCGCCAGGGTGAACGCGGCCACCAGAATCGCCACCGCGGCGGGCAGCAGCCGACCCGTCGCGATGGCCCGCTCGATCGACACCCAGGTCAGCAGCGCGCCGAGCGCGACGATCGGCTCCGAGCGCAGACCGTTGTCGAACGGCAGCCAAAACGCTAGGAAGACCAGCCCACCGGTCCACAGCGCCACCTTGCTGTTGCGCACCCCGCGTCCGAGCCGTGGCACCACCTCGCGGCTGATCACCATCCAGCACAGAATCGCGCAGAACAGCGCGGGCAGCCGGACCCAGGGGCTGGCGGTGGAGATCTCCGAGAACGCCTGGATGACGTAGTAGTACCAGCCGAACGGCGCCTCCGGCACGCCGTACCAGCGGAAGTAGTTGGCCATATAGCCCGCGTGCGGCGCCACCCGCACCATGCTCAGGATGTAGCCGTCATCGGAGGTATTGGCGCCCACGAAATGCCACAGCAGCAGCGTGCCGACGACCGCGCCGTCGGCCCAGTTCGGCTTCAGCCAATTGGCGGGCAGGAACCGGCGGTGCCCGCGCCCGTCGCTGCCGTCGAGCCGAGCCAGTGCGCCCAGCGCGATCAGCGTGCACAGCACCGCCGCGATCATCGCGATCAACTTGACCGGCGTCGGGCTGGAGGAGAACCGGGTGTCCACCGTCATGTGCAACGACAGGCCGGTGGGCACCGCGCCCTTCAGATCGGTGAACACGCCGACCACCTGCGGGCGCAGATCACCGTTGAGCTGCCCCTCGACCGGTACCTCGACCTTCTGCGTCGTCCCGGGCGCCGCGCCCTCGACCGGCCGCTCGATCGTGGTGGTCACACCCTCGAACGCAGCCCTGGTCCGATTGATATCGGAGCTGATGGTGATCGACGTACACGCGCCCAACTGCGCGCGCTCGGCCGAGGCGACCACGGCATTGCGGTCGACCACATCCACCGTGGTGTCGGAGACCCGCACGAACATCGCTTCGAGCGATGCCCGGTCGCCTTGCGGCGGCGCGGTGGCCAACAGCATGCCGCCGTAACTCGGTAGCTGATCCACCGCCGCACACGGAATGCTCGCGTCGAGGTCGATCGGGACCTGCGACATCAGCGGCGCCTGCACGCTGTTGAGCGCGCCGCCCTGCGGCCAATTCAGCGTCGCGGTGGTCTGGCTGACCGGTAAGAACGGAGCAGCCATCGCGAACAGTGCGCCGAGCACGCCTGCGACCAGCGCGACAAGGCGCGCGGTTCGGAAATCGCTAGGTGCGACTTCGGGCGCGGCAGGCGGTTTTGTCAAGACTGCGGTAGCGACGTCGGGCACGGTTGGCAATGGTAGCGGTGTTTAATTGTCGCGGCTTCGCCGCGACGTGTTCTCGGCCCCTGATGGCTTGCGTCCGAGTGGCCGAGACGCGCGACTTCGTCGCATGCGCTTCGGCCACTCGGACGCAAGCCGGGCCGCGAACGGCGCATGCTCGATCTCGCTTCGCTCGAAACCTGGCGTGTGCTTGTGCCGCAATTAAGCAGCGAACAGTCACCTGTCTCGGGAACTCCCTGGCGGTCCAGCAGTTCATGACCCGAACTGCTGACCAGTTGCCGGAGGGATGGAAAGGTGTTGGGTATGACAAAGGTGAATCTCGAAACCAACTACGGACAGATCGTGCTGGAGCTCGACGACGCGAAGGCCCCGAACACCGTCGCGAACTTCGTGAATTACGTGAAAGCCGGTCACTACAACGGCACCATCTTCCACCGCGTCATTCCGGGTTTCATGATCCAGGGCGGTGGCTTCACCCCCGAGATGCAGCAGAAGGGCACGCAGGCCCCGATCCAGAACGAAGCGAACAACGGCCTGAAGAACGACAAGTACACCGTCGCGATGGCCCGGACCAACGACCCGCATTCGGCCACCGCGCAATTCTTCATCAATATCTCCGACAACGGCTTCCTGAACCACTCCGCGCCCACCGCGCAGGGGTGGGGCTACGCGGTCTTCGGCAAGGTCGCCGAGGGCTCCGAGGTAGTCGACAAGATCGCCGCAGTGTCCACCGGTTCGGCGGGCATGCACCAGGACGTGCCCGAGGACGACGTCATCATCGAAAAGGCGACCATCGCCTGATTTTCGGCCGCCAGGCAACAGTATCGGGCCGCACCCTCGTCGTGGTGCGGCCCGACCCCGTCAGAGCGGCAGCAGGTGGTGTTTGCGTGGGTTGCGGAGGAGTGTTTTATTGCGCAGCAGGTGCAGGGCGCGACGGAGTTCCAGGCGAGTGGTCGCCGGTTCGATGACGGCGTCGATATAGCCGCGCTCGGCGGCGACCCACGGCGTCGCGACGGTCGCGTTGTAGAAGTCGATCATCTGCTGACGCACCGCGGCGCGCTGATCCTCCGGTGCCGCCTCGATCTGCTTGCGGCCGATCAGGCTGACCGCGCTCTCCGCGCCCATGACCGCGATCCGCGCGGTCGGCCAGGCCAGATTCACATCCGCACCGAGCTGTTTCGAACCCATCACCGCATATCCGCCGCCATAGGACTTGCGGATCACCACGGTCACCTTCGGCACGGTGGCCTCGACATAGGAGAACAGGAAGCGGCCGCCGCGCTTGATGACGCCGATCTTCTCCTGTTCCACACCAGGTAGGAATCCTGGCGTGTCGACAACGAATACCAGCGGAATATCGAACGCGTCGCACATCCGCACGAAGTGCGCGGCCTTATCCGAGGCCCTGGCATCGAGCGCACCGGCGTACACCATCGGCTGATTCGCCACCACACCGACGCTGCGCCCGTCCACCCGAGCGAATCCGGTGATGACATTGCGTCCCGCCGTGGCGCCGATCTCGTGGAAATCACCGTCGTCGAATATGCGCAACAGGATGTCGTGCATGTCGTACCCGGCATTATCCGAGTCCGGGACAATGGAATTCAGTTCCAGATCCGATTCGGTGATCTCCGGCTCCAGACCCGGATTCACGATCGGCGGCTGTTCCTGGCAGCTGGTCGGCAGGAAGCCCAGATACGCGCGCACCCATTCGAACGCGGCCTGCTCATCTTCGGCGATGTGATGGATATTGCCGTACTGCGCTTGGCTATCGGCGCCGCCGAGTTCCTCGAGACTGACGTCCTCACCGGTGACCTCCCGGATGACGCCGGGTCCGGTGACGAACATGTAGGCCTCGTGGGTGGCCACCACCACGTCGGTATTGATCGGGGCGTACACCGCCCCGCCCGCGCACTTGCCGAGAATCATCGAAACCTGCGGCACCATCCCGGAAAGCGGCTCAACGCGCAACCCCAGCTCGGCGTACCAGGCCAATGAGGTCACGGCCTCCTGTACCCGGGCGCCGCCGGAGTCGTTGATACCGACCACCGGGCAACCGACCTTGGCCGCGAACTCCAGCACGGCGGCGACCTTGCGGCCGAACATTTCCCCGACCGAACCGCCGTAGACGGTCTGGTCGTGCGAGAAAACCGCCACCGGTCTGCCCTCGACGAGGCCGTGCCCGGTCACCACACCGTCGCCGTAGAGTGCCGACGGATCACCCGGCTTGCGCACCAGTGCACCGATTTCCACGAAGGTACCCGGATCGAGCAGCATATTGATCCGGTCGCGGGCGCTAGGAATACCCTTCTTGGCCCGCTTCGCCACCCCCGCTTCGCCCGCCGGTTCCTGCGCTAACTCCAGTCTTTTGCGCAGATCAGCGAGTTTCTCGGCAGTAGTGCTCACTTGGACCCTCTCATCAGGTGCACCCCTACGGGGCAATCACGGCAAGCTTCGCGGTGAGATCGGCTCCGATCTTTCCGATCCGCGGCTCGTCAACGATCTGGAGGTGATCACCCGGAATATGTATAACCTCGAGGTTCGGAATGTATTCATTCCAACCACCATTGGGCAAGCGGTCCGCGTAGCGCGGTTCCAGCTCGATCATGCCGTCGTGGTAGCGATCCGCGAGGTACAGCACCACATCGCCGTCGTAGTGACTCGGCTTGGTCTTGGCCAAATGGCGTCCCTCGATCCATGAGGTGCGCTGATGTTCGAGCACACCGCCCGGAATCTTGGTGCCGCTGATCTTGATCAGGTCGTACACCATCTTGAACTGCTCTTCGTCCGAAGCCGCGGCGAGTTCTTCCAGCTGCTCCTGCGGGAGTTCGCCTTCCACTCCGTAGGTCTTCTTGGCGAAGGCCTGGTAGCGCTGGATGCGGCGGACCCGCTCCTGCGGACTGTTGTCCTCGCCCTCGGTAGGGATGGCCAGGTCGATCAGACCGACGATGCGCACATCGGCGCCCTCTTCGCGCAGCAGCTGCGCGACCTGCAGCGCGAATACCGCGCCGAGCGACCAGCCGTACAGCACGTACGGACCGTCGCCCTGGATCTTGCGGAGTTCGGGCAGGTACTGGCGCGCTCGCTGGACGATATCGCCCTCGACACGCTCGAAGCCGTACATCGGGGTATCGGCCGGGAGCCGCTTCAGGAGCGGTTCGTAGACCAGCGTATTGCCGCCCGACGGGTGGAACACGAAGACCGGCACGGCATTCGAGCCGTCCGGACGCGCCCGCAGCGGGCGGACAAAACCGTCGACTTCGGCGCCCTTGTCCTGTAGTTCCCGCACGATATCCGCGAGCTGCTCGATGGTCTCGCAGTCGAGCACATCATCGACGGTCACCTCGGCCTTGACCCGCTCGGTGAGTCGGGCCGCCAACTTCTCGGCGACCTCCTCCTCCAGAATCGGCAGGGTATTGAAAATGCCGCCCGCCGACTTACCGGTGACGATCGCCCAGGTCGCGAAGGTCAACCGCTCGGCGGCATCACGCGGCGGCACATCTTCCTCATCGGCACCGGCGGGCTGACCACCGAAGATCGCAGCGGCGGCGACGGCCTCGGCCTCGCCGACCGCAGTGGTGTCCTCGGCATCCAGCGCGCGTTCGATCGCGGCTTCGGCATGCTCCGGCGCAGCCGCGGCAGGGGCGGCACCGGTGATACCGGCAGCCGTCTCGGCTTCGACAACGATCTTCTCGGCCTCCGCCTCGACCGAGGTATTCTCGGCATCCAGCGAAACCCCTTCGGCGCCAGCGACATTCGCCACCACCGCCGCCGGATCCTCGCCTGCCGCGACCGCAGCACGCGCCGCGGCGATGAATCCGCCGTCGACCGCGATCTCCTCACCGGCCGCCTGCTTATCGGCGATGGCCTGCACCTCGTCGCGGTGCTCGATGGCATAGCGCAGCACCTTGCCGACCTCGGTCAGGTTGGCATCGCGCACGGCCTGGATCTGCAGCTGCGGAATATCGAATTCGTATTCCACCCGGTTCTTGATGCGCATGGCCATCAGCGAATCGAGGCCGAGTTCCATCAGCGGGATCTCCATCGGCAGATCCTCGACCGCGTAACCCATCGACTCGGCGACGATCAGCGCCAGCCGCTCCTCCAGGGTCTGCGTGCCCGCCGGATCCCAACGCTCACCGAAGGTTTCGACGACCTCGAGATCGGCCTCCCCGGTTGTCGCGACCTCGGTCCCCGGAACCGCCGCGGCGACAACAGGTTCGGGCAGCGGCGCACCCGAGGCGACGACCGCCTCGAACAGCAACTGGAAGCTCGCGCCCTCGCGCGCATGCACCTGCACCGACGCGCCGCCGAGGTGCGGGATCAGCGTGGTGGTCAGCGTCCCAGCGCTCGGCAGCGCCGCGTGCGGGACCGACGCGCCCAACGACACATCGCTGAGTACCTGTGCCGCAGCGGTTTTCACCAGCGCCGCGAGATCGGTGACGGCCGAGGCCTGCACCTCCCACACGTGCCGACCGTCCGGCAGCGCGACATGCGCACCGGGCACCCTGGCATTGCCGCTGCCACCGACCATCTTCGCCTTCGGCCAGTACTGCTTGCGCAGGAACGCGGTCCGCGGAATATCGGCGTAGTCACCCGCGGGCAGCAGCGACGGCAGATCGACGCGATGTCCGTGCACGTAAAGCTGTGCGAGCGCGGAGATTACGCCCGCCGACTCGTCTTCCTTGCGCTTGAGGGTCGGGATGAGCTGCGCATCGTGCACGCCCGCCGCGAAGGTCGTGCCCAGAACCTGCATCAGCGCAACGGAATTCGGCGCCAACTCCAGGAAGGTGGTGTGGCCGGTGTCCACCGCGAGCTTCACCGCATTGGTGAAGTACACCGAGTGGCGCATGTTCTTGACCCAGTAGTCCTCGTCGTGCACCGGATCGCTGCCGGGTCGGTAGAACTGTTCCTTGTTGACGGTCGAGTACAGACCCGCCGTCAACTTGGTCGGCTCGATACCGGCCAGTTCCGCCGCCAACTCGCCGAGCAGCGGATCCATCTGCGAGGTATGTCCGGCGCCACGGGTCTGCAGCACGCGCGCGAATTTGCCCGCCTGCTCGACCTTGGCCACGATCGCCGCGACCTGGTCCTGCGGACCACCGATCACGGTATTGGTCGGCGCCGCGTACACCGCGCATTCGACATCCGGATAGTCGACCAGCATCGCCTCGATATCGGCGGCACTCAGCTCGACCAGCGCCATATTGCGCACGTCGTCATCGCTGATCATCGCCTCGCCCTCGCCCATTAGGCGTGAGCGAGCGCAGATCACGCGCACCGCGTCCTCGAGCACCAGACCACCGGAGATATAGGCTCCGGCCACCTCTCCCATCGAATGACCCACCACCGCATCGGGTTGCGCGCCGTGCGCGCGCAACAGTGCGGCCAGGCCGATCTGAATGGTGAAGATGCCGACCTGCGAGGTACCGACGTTGTAATCCTGGGCGTCGTCGAGGATCATCTCGCGCACCGAATACCCGGCCTCGTCCTGCACCAGCTCGTCGACCTCGTCGACGGCCTTGCGGAAGATCGAATTCTCCAGGTAGAGCTGCTTACCCATCTTGCGGTGCTGCGCGCCGAATCCGGAAAGCACCCAGACCGGGCCATGCACGGCGGGCGCGTCCGCGGTGAAGACACCAGGCCCGGGCTTGCCCGCGGCGATCGCACGCAGACCAGCGACGGCCTCTTCATGGGTCTTGGCGATGACCACGCCGCGCGAACGCCAGTGGCTGCGCTTGGCCAGCGAACGCGCCACATCTTCCAGCGCAGAGTTACGGCCTTCCTCGGTCTCCAGCCAGTCGGCCAGCTCCGCCGCGGCGTGGCGGCGGCGCGAAGGCAGATACGCCGATACCGCAAGGATCACCGGCAGCGGTTCGGCCCGCTCGGTCGACCATTCCGCGACAGCCGCTACGTCGGCGGCAACCTGCTCGGCACTCTCCGCGACTATCTGATCGGCCTCCGCGACCACACCTGTGGTCTCGATATCCGCGTCTATCGTTTCGCTCTGCTCTGCCGCCTCGTCGGTCTGGGCGACAAGTTCCGCAATCCCGTCTGCGGAGGCCTGGTTCCGATCAGCCGGAGTCGGCTTGTACTCCTGGATGACCACGTGGGCGTTGGTGCCACCGAAACCGAAGCCGGAAACACCGATGGTCGCGGTGCCGCTGTAGCGCGGGAATTCCGTCGCCTCGTCGACGACCTTCAGGTGGGCCTGTTCGAACGGGATGTACGGGTTCGGCCCGGCATAGTTGACGTTCGGCGGCAGTATGTTGTTCTGCAACGCCATGACCACCTTGGCCAGGCTGGCAGCGCCCGCACCGGACTCCAGATGCCCGAAATTCGTCTTCGCCGAGCCGAGCAGCGCGGGCTTGTCCTCGTCGCGTCCACGGCCAACCACCCGACCGAGCGCATCGGCCTCGATCGGGTCACCGAGCAGCGTGCCTGTGCCGTGCGCCTCGATGTAGTCGACCGTGGACGGCGCAATGCCCGCGTCGCGGTAGGCACGGCGCAGTACATCGGCTTGGGCGTCCGGGTTCGGTGCCACGATGCCGTTGGACCGGCCATCCGAATTGACCGCCGAGCCCTTGATCACCGCGAGAATCCGATCGCCATCACGTTCGGCGTCGGCCAAGCGCTTGAGCACAACCAGACCGGCGCCCTCGGAACGGACCATGCCGTCGGCATCGGAGGAAAACGCCTTGATCCGACCGTTCTTCGCGACCGCGCCGATCGAATCGAATCCAAGGGTGATCGCGGGTGCGAGCAACATGTTCACGCCCCCCGCCAGGGCCAGATCGGCATCACCGTCACGCAGGGTGCGCACCGCTTGATGCACCGCGACCAGCGTGGACGAGCAGGCGGTGTCGATAGCGACGGAGGGGCCACGGAAGTCGTAGAAGTAGGAGATCCGGTTGGCGACGATGGCGGAGGATCCACCGGTCAGGGCATATGCATCGGCCGAGGCAGGCGCTGTCGGATCGGACTGGCCCAATCCGAGTGCGGACACCAGCTGGAAGTCGTTGGTAGAAGTGCCGACGAAGACGCCGACCGACTCACCCTTGAGCTCGCTCGCGGGAATCCTGGCGTGCTCCAACGCTTCCCAGACCAGCTCCATCATCAAGCGCTGCTGCGGATCGACCCGCTCGACCTCGATCGGAGACATAGCGAAGAACTCCGCATCGAAGCCCTTGACCACGTCTTGGTCGAGGTAGCCGCCCAGGGTGTTGCCCTCGGCGACCTTCGCGGCCACCGCCGGGTCGTCGGTGAACTCGTCCCATCGGCCCTCGGGGCGCTCCCGGATCGCGTCACCGCGATTGATCAGGAATTCCCAGGTGGACTCGGGGGTATCGCCCGCGCCCGGCAGCCGGGTGGACAGGCCGACGATCGCGATATCGTGCGCCTCGCCCGGCTGATACCCCGCGGTGTAGAACGAATCGTCGGCGGATTCCTGCGGCAACTCCGGCTCACCGTTGATGACGACCTCGGCCAGCGACGCGATGGTCGGATGCTGGTAGACGATCGTCGCCGTCAGCACCACACCGGTCAGCTCTTCGATATCACCGCCGAGTGCGATGGCATCGCGTGAGGCCAGCCCGAACTCCTCCATCGGCCGGTCAACCGTGATCTGCTCGATCGGTTGACCGGTCGCGTCGGCGACCCAGCGCCGCAGCCACTCCCGCAGCTCCGCGACCGACATATCGGTCGTCGCGGCGGGTCGTGAAACGTCCCCGGCGTCAGTGGTATCGACCGCGTCCGCATCGGCGGGCACGATCTCGGTCGTCTGGTCGGGCGTGCCCTCGTTGTCAGCCATCAGTTCCTCAAGCTACCTGTCTGCGTACCGGGCACGCCGTGAACCGACGCCTGACGTGCGCAAACGCCGAGCGTCGATATTCGGGTCGAGCCACCCTCGGGCAATTACTCTTCCGGTGCATCGGGGAAGGCCTGCTGGGTGTAACCACCCCGCAGCGTTCCCTCCAGATAAGCAGTCTTGCAGGCGCGTCGAGCGATCTTGCCGCTGGAGGTCCGTGGAATCGAACCGGCGGGGACCAAGAGCACGTCACGCACGGTCACACCGTGGCGCTGGGAGATCGCCGCGCGGACCGCGTCGGCGATCGGCAGCGGATCGGCCTTACCGGCGCCCGGTCCGCGCTCGGCCACGATGACGAGCTGCTCGGAGGCATCGTCGGCATCGAAGCTCAGGCCGGAATGGCTGCCCTGTTCGAATACCTCGGCGGGCAGCTGATTCGCGGGCACCGAGAACGCGGCGACGAAACCGGGTCGCAGCGCCTTCGAGGCCTCCTGCGCGGAGAACTCCAGGTCCTGCGGGTAGTGATTGCGGCCGTCGACGATCACGAGGTCCTTCACCCGCCCCGTGATGTACAGCTCGCCCTCGAAGTACACGCCGTAGTCGCCGGTGCGCATCCAGTTGGCGTCGAGCGCGGTGCCCTCGGTGTGGCTGCCCTCGGACAGCCGGTGGGCGACCTTGTTGTGGAAGGTCGCCGCGGTCTCGTCCGGACGACCCCAGTAGCCGATGCCCATATTGTTGCCGTGCAGCCAGATCTCACCGACTCGACCGTCGGCCAGCTCACGGCCGCCGCCGTCGGAATCGACGGTCTCCGGATCGACGATGGCGGCCCACTGCGACAGCGCGACATAACCGCAGGAGACCTGCGCGATGGCATTCTCGGCGCCCTGCTCGACCCGGACCATGCGGCCCGCGTTGAGTTCCTTGCGGTCGACGTAGACGACCTTGGCCTCGTCCTCGGCCTTGGTCGCGGAGACGAACAGCGTCGCCTCGGCCATGCCGTAGCAGGGCTTGATCGCGGTCTTGGGCAGGCCGTACGGGGCGAAGGCGTCGTTGAACTTCTTCATCGACGAGGTGGTCACCGGCTCACTGCCGTTGATCAGGCCGATGACATTGGACAGGTCCAGCGATTCGCCGTTCTTCGGCAGACCACGCGCGGCGGCGTGCTCGAAGGCGAAGTTCGGTGCGGCGGCGAAGGTTCCGGCGCCGTCGTTGGCGGCGGCCAGTTCCTTGATCCAGCGGTACGGGCGGCGCACGAACGCGCTCGGCGACATGATGGTGATGTACTTGCCGCCGACCGCGGGCAGGATGACCGTCAGCAGACCCATGTCGTGGAACAGCGGCAGCCAGGTGACACCGCGCGAGTTCCAGTCCAGGTTGATCGCGTCGACCATCTGCAACAGATTGGTGCCGACCGCCCGGTGGGTGATCTCCACGCCAGCCGGAACGCGGGTGGAGCCCGAGGTGTACTGCAGGTAGGCGATGTCGTCGACGGCGACATCGGGACGCACCCAGCTCTCGCCGACGGCATCCGGAATCGCGTCGACCGCGATGATGCGCGGACGCTGGGCGGCGGGCAGCGAGCGGAAGAACTGGCGTACACCGGCCGCGGAGGAGCTCGCGGTCAGAATGGCGGAGGGTTCGCAGTCGCCGAGCACCGCGTGCAGGCGGTCGGTGTGGCCCGGCTCGTCCGGGTCGAACAGCGGCACCGAGATGGTGCCCGCGTAGATCGCGGCGAAGAAGGAGATCACGTAATCCAGGCCCTGCGGAGCCAGGATCGCGACCCGGTCACCCGGGTTGGTCACCTGCTGCAGTCGAGCGGCCACCGCGCGCAGCCGAATACCGAACTCACGCCACGTCAGCTCCTGCGCCTCACCGTCGCGCTCGCGCGAGTAATCGATGTAGCGGTACGCGAGGGTGTTCGCGTCGTTGCGGGTGTGCTTCTCGACGTGGTCTACCAGGGTGTGATCATCGGGAATACGGATGTTCCCGGTCTCATCCAGGTAATCGTCGAAAGTCTCGTCCATTCCTTCATCTCCTCCGAGGCACACGCAGCAAGACGGCGACAACGCCGCTGTTACCTGTGAGGCCCCGACTCGCTATCGCCCGCGGGTGCTCTACATGCGAGAGCCAGCCTGCAGATTTTATTGCGGTCTGCGCGGTAGACCGCTATCGGCTAGATGTTCTCAAACCAGAGTCATGTTACAGAGAAGACCGGGTCACTCCCCCCGCAGCAGCGGAATAATCGGCGCGAACGCGTCCATCTGGGTGGGGAACACACCGACATAGGACATCGATGTGAGTTGCCGCACCTGACGGATCTGTTCGGCGATCTCCTCGAATGTGCCGATCGCCACATAGGGCGAGGCGAGGATTTCCTCGACCGACAGTTTCACGTCGACCTCGAGGTCCGGGTGCAGTCCGCGATCGATGGCGGACAGCGCCATCTCGGCGGTCTTCTCTCGGTCGTCGGTGATGACGATCGCGGTAATGGCCCAGTTCAGCTCGATATCGGCGAAACGCTCACCAGCGGCTTCCTTGATCAGGTTCACCTTCTCGATGGTCTTTTCCAAGGTGATCCCGGACAACAGTCCCTTGCCGTTCTTGGTGGTGACCGGAACGACCGAAATGATGTCGGCGTGCTTGGCGGCCAGGCGCAGCATCTTCGGACCGCCGCCGCCGGTGCAGATCGGCGGGCGCGGACCCTGCCGCGGCCGTGGCGTCCCCTTGACACCGTGCACCTGGTAGTACTTGCCCTCGAAGGTGCACTCCTGACCACGCAGCAGCACATCGAGAATGCTCAGGGTCTCGTCCAACTTCGCGAGGCGCACGCCCGGCGATTCGTAGGGCAGACCAGCGGCGACGAATTCGTCCTGCTTCCAGCCCGCGCCGATGCCGACCTCGAGGCGGCCCTTGGACAGCACGTCGATGGTGGCCAGATCCTTGGCCAGCACCACCGGATGCCGGAAACCATTGGCCAGCACCGAGGTTCCCAGCCGGATCCGCTCGGTGGCCTGGGTGAGCGCACCGAGTGCGGCGATCGGGCCGATCTGGTCACCGAGGTGATCGGGCACGACGAAGGTGTCGAAGCCGTATTCCTCGGCCGTCTGCGCGGTCTGGACGAACTTCCTTGCCCCGCCCTCTTGCTTATTTCCCTCGCCCGCGGCCGCGAAGCGGAAGGGCCGCAGCGGAGTACCCAGCGCGGTCAACTCAGCATCCGCGTCACGGCTCGCCGTGGTGGCCGGTGCGGCTTCTGTCATGAACTCATGCTCCTGGCTGTAAGGAAATGTGGGCGCGAAGCCCGACCACATCGTGCCCACGCTTCTGGGGGCTCGAGGGTCGGCGTCGCGATCATCAGGCGCACTTTACAGCGTTGCGGTGTGGAGTTGCCCAGCTTGCGTCACTAGCACCGCGATCAGGCGGGTTTCATGTGACCAGTCACCAAGGCGACAACCGATTTCGTGCGCGTGTTGGTGACTCGCCGGATCTGCCCGGCGACTCACCCGAGGGCTGTCGAGGTTCCCACGACAGAGAAAGGCCCGAGGAGGCGGTCAAGCATGCGCCGGGTGTGGCGCTGCCTCGATCAAACCGTTCGCCCAGTTCACTGTCCACTGTGTCGCGGTGGTGCCATCGCCGTCCACCACGTAACCGTTGTAGAGGCTGTGCACCGGGTTGCCCACAGCGCGGACCAGGGTCAGCACGCTGCCCACAATGTTCAGGGGACTCAACGCATCGCGCGGCGAATCGCAGATCAGATCACCCGGCGCGCAGATGGTGTAGGTGCGATCGGCGAGCGAGCCGAAACCACCCGCCCTGGCGCCGGTCATCGTGATCCCGGGCACCTTCAATCCGTTGAGCGCGATCTCGGCGCCGACTCCCGTGGGTGCGGTGCCGATCTGGATGGCCTGGCCCGGTCCGTTGTCACCGGTGCGGCGGCCGTCGGCGATCAGCATGACGCCCAGCACCTTGTCCGCGGGGACCGGCCCCTTGCCCGCGCCGATCTGGTTGGCGATATCGCCCGCGATCACCGCGCCCTGGGAGAACCCGGCGAGCACATAGGTGGTCAGCGGACAGTCGCGGTACCGATTCGACATCGCGTCGAGCGCACGCTGCCAGCCCTCGGAGCGGCTGTTGTTATAGGACTGCTGACCGTCCGGCGGAATCGCGATCGGATTGGAGAACTGCGCGACATACGGAACGGTGTAGACATCCAGCCGACCCTCCGGGAACTGCTGCGACACCGGCCCGGAGATGTTGAGCATCAACGAGATCGGATTGGCCGTCGGATTGTGCGGATCGTCGTTGCTATTCGATTCCCAGGTACCGGGTATCGAAATCATCTGCACATCGGGACACCAGGCGGGCTGGGAGGTCGGCGGTGTCGGCGGCGGCTTCGGACCGGGCTTCGGCTTGCGCAGCGGACCGGCGAGCACGAACCACAGCAGCAGCGCGATGACGAGGACGAGCACCGCCACACCGATGAAGAGCAGACATCCCGCCGGTTTTCTGGACCGGCGGGAGGCCGAACCGGGACGCGCACTCACTGGCAGTACGTCGCCTTAGCCGTATCGATGTAGATCCGTCCGGCCTTGTCCACCGGCATCTTCGCCGGATCGAAGGACGGATCCGATCCGGCCATCGCCGAGACGAAGGTCATCAGATCCTGATCGGAGGCATTCGCCGCGACGCCCTGGCAGACGTAGGAGCCGATGCTCAGCGCGATATCCGGGGTGGACGGGGTAATGCCCGCGGCCTTGAGCGCGTCGAGGAACTTCTTGTCCTTATCGGTGAGCTTCGAGGTGTCCTCGGGGACGGCATTGGTCGGGACGGGCTGCGGACGCTCCGGCGTCGCCGTATCGGTGGGCGTCTCGGGGGCCTGCGACGGCTGGCCGGTCGCAGCGGCGCTGGTCGAGGCGGAGGTCGGCGCCACCGTCGTGGTGTGGGACAGCGTCGGCGTACTCGTGGCCGTCGAATCGTTATTGCCACAGGCGGCGAGCAAGCCGGTAGCGGCGATCCCCACGACTACGCCGATAACCTTTCCGCGGGTCCGATGCATGAATTCGTGTCCTCGATCTGTTCGCTAAGGGGTCGGGTCGCCACCCAGGCTAGAGGAAAGCCAACCATAGGTGCAGTCGGCCATCAAACAGACCGTTTGGAATCAAATGCCGTGCACCTCGGGTTTGCCATCGCGCACGGTGATGAATCCGGTCTGGAAATTCTGCTGGGTGCCGCCGGGAATGGCGAATTCGTCACTCGTCGGATACCCGAGCCTGCCGTTCTCATAGCCGAGCACCGACCACATATCCATGATCGGCCCCGAACGCACCGGCCACGCACCCGAGAGCGGGCTCCAGTAGATATTGCCGCCCTCGAACTTGCTGTAGCGGCCGAAATCCTTGCTCGGGGCCTCGTCGGCGGTGGGGAAACCGAGTTGGCTGTTCTCATAACCCAATTCGGCGTACTTGCCGAGGATCATCCCCTGCACGTGATGCACGCCGGTCTTCGCGCTGTAGTAGAACGGGCCGTTTTCGAAGGACTGGACCACACCGTCCCTATTGGGGACCTTGGTCTCCGGTCCGGTGGGATATCCGGCCGGGCCACGCTCGAAGCCCTGCCCGCCCCATTCGTCGAGAATCGCGCCACGCACCACCTGGGCGCCGGTCCGCGACGTCCAGTAGAGCAGGCCGTTCCGGAAGGCCTGCATGCGTCCGCGGCCATCCGGCAGCCCGCGTTCGTCATCGGTGGGCAAGCCGAGCGAACCGCTCGGGCCGAGCGCGGCCTGGTAGCCGCCGCCGATCATGCCCCCGACCGGGTGCGCACCGTCGGCCTGCGAATAGAAGACCCGGCCGCCCTTGAAGTCCTGCGCGATGCCGCCCGGCACCTGGTACTCACCGGTCAGGCATTCGCCGAGCCAGCCGTTGCCGCCAGCCAGCGCGGCGATCGCGCCACCGGTCTGACACGCCGGTTTATTCGGATCGACCCCGAGTGCGGCGGCGGCCTGCGGCCAGGACTGGCGCATTTCGAAATCCCAGTACGGCCACGAATGTGTCCCGGAGGGACGGTAATTCACCTGCGCGGGGATGGATAGCTTGGCGAGTTTGGTGACGAAGTTCTGCGAGGTCAGCCTGGACAGGATCTCCAAACCCATGCCCGCGTAATTGGTGCTGACCCCGGGAATGCCACTGGCCTGGTCGAATGGTCCGATCGAGCCGTTACCGCTGGAGATATACAGGCTGACACCCTTGAGCTTGTCCGCCAACGCGTACGGGTCGTGACTCTCCCATTCCGGACCGCCCGGCGGACCCCACATGGCGGTCGAATCGAATCCGCCCGCATCGTGCATGGCGTACTGGATCGCCTGCGGCATGCCGAGAGTGGTCGTGGTCAGCACACCGGAGTACGACGCGGCGTATTTCGCGAAGTTCGGGTTGCGCCCGGCCAGGAACATCGCGGCCGTGCCACCCATCGAAATGCCTTCCATGCCACGCACATCCGTGGTCCGCCACTGACTCTCGAGCAGCGGCGGAAGTTCCTTAGTGAGGAAGGTTTCCCACTTGTAGTTGCGACCGTTGTCCGGCTGCAGCCAGTCGGAATAGAAGCTGGATTGACCGCCGATCGGCAGCACCACCGTGATGTTCTTATCGGCGTAGAAATCCACCGCACCGGCGTCGTGGGTCCAGCCGCTCTCCTCATCGGTGGCGCGCAGACCGTCGAGCATGAACAGCGCCGGAAACCTGGCCTCCGGGTGCGTGTTCCAATCCCGGGCCAGCAGCAGCTGCACCTGGATGGGTGTGGCCATCGACGGCGAATTGATCCACAGCGCGACCCGCCGATCGGTCAGCCACACCACCCGCTGCACCGTCGCGCCGACGGCCGAGGCGGCGGCGGGCTGGGCGTTTGCCGGTGGAGTCGCCGGGGAAATACTGGATGCGAGTGGGATCACGAGGGCGGTTGCGAGCATCGCGACCCGACCGCGGGTCACACGTCCGCCACGCCGCCCGCGCCGCCCCCAGCTTCCGAATGCAAGTCCTGCCACAAGTGTTTCCTACCCCGGTTGCGGTGCGGTTGCGGGTAAGACACGCGGACAGGCTTATCCGCCAGGCGAATGCGAACGGCGCCGCCCGCTTCCGTTCGGAAGCAGACGGCGCCGTTGGGCGTCTAGACCCTTAGGTCACCAACCGCCGGTGGCGTCGAGGATGCCGTTGTGGGCATTCCACAGCTCACCCTCCCAGTACTTCCACGAGTGGGTACCCGAGGCCGGGAAATCGAATGTTGCCGGAATGCCGAGCGAAGACAGGCGAGCCTGGAACGCACGGGTGTTGACCAGCGACAGCGCCTCCAGCGCCATACCGTTGGCGGTGTTGAAGTAGCCAACGGCCGAGTTCGGGTTGTCGTACTGACCCGGCAGACCGCTGGCCGCCGAGATGTACATCGGCAGACCACGCAGCTGCGGCGCGAAGACGAACGGGTCCATCCGCAGCCACTGCGAGCTCCACGGCGCGGCCATCGAGTCGACGTTGTAGCGGCCCGCGTCCAGCATCGCGATGCGGATCGCCTCACGCATGCCCGGCGCGGAGATGTTCAGGTAGCCGGAGAAGGACGCGGCGTACTTGAACTGGTCGCGGTGGTAGGCGGCCAGCGCCAGCGCGGCGGAGCCACCCATCGAGAGGCCGACAACCGCGTTGTTGGTGCGCGACACTCCGTAGCCCTCGAGGAAGGCGGGGAGTTCCTTGGTCAGGAAGGTCTCCCACTTGTAGGTGGTCTTCTGGCCGTTGGTGTTGCTCGGCGCGTACCAGTCGGCGTAGAAGCTCGACTGACCGCCGACCGGCATGATCAGCGAGATGTTGTCGTTGCCGAACTGCTGGAGGGCGTTGGTCTCGAACGACCAGGCATTGCGGTCGTCACGAGCACGCAGACCATCGAGCAGGTAGAGCGCCGCATTACCGCCGCGCGCCGCCCACTGCACCTGGACCTTGATCGGACCCATCTGCGAAGGGACCATCAGATCCTCGAAGCCGCCCGACGGCGTCCGCAGCGCGGGGCCGTGCACCGGCGCGGCCAAGGCAACGGTCGGGCCCGTCACACCTGCGGCGATCGGTAGCGCCAACGCAGCGGCACCGACAGCCAGAATTCGATTCCGCCAACCACGAGGGGTGCCTCGCCGTCCCGACTTGGTTCTCTTCGGCGCGGCCGCCCTGCCGAAACGCATGAATCCTGCTCTCTTTCTGCTGTTGTGGTGTCGCCCGTTGCCCTTGCGGGCCGGGCGACACCCGTGCTGCCAACGAGACGCGCGTCACATTGCGAACCGGTACCCGACATTCCGGCACAACGGACGGCGCTACAACGATCTGGTCACACTTGCGCTCGCTGGAGGTTATTCGACGTGCGAAGCCTTAGCAAGACCGGGGTATTCGAGTGACCGAATTCCGCCCGTTCACAAGCTGTGATCGTGCGGTGACCCTATCGCGTTCGCCCGGAGATGTCGTGTCGGAACGGGAATTTCGGACAAAGATTAGGGGGTCACTAGGGAGTGGCGAATCCGGTCCTGGCGATAGGCCGCGAGGGCCAGCGCGGCGCTGCCGCCCACGGACAGGCAGACACCATTGCCGTACGGGTGGAAGCCGAGCCGGTCCCGCAGTGCCCAGCGCAGACTGTGGCGTCCGACGGCGTGGGTGTCTGCTGGCCGCTGGTATGGCTAGGAAGCACCCAGTCCGAATACAAATCGGGTTGCCCGCCGACGGCATCACAACGCCAACGCGAGCGCTGCTGCGACTGCCGCAGCCATCCACGGGCAACGATTCCGCGAGCCCGCATCGATTCCACCCTTCGCCCGACGAGCACCTTCGCTCACAACTTGTCGTGCATGATGATCGACACGCGGCACCGACGCTTCCCGCGCGACGATCTCGGCGTTATCGCCCTTTTATTGACAATCTCTGTACAGCACCGGAACGAAAAGCCGCCGTTATGCCGGACCGTGATGCACCGGAGAATTGTCGCGGCGGACTCCGACTATCCACCGAAACCATGGGGCACCGAACCGAAAAACTTTTCCAGCGACCAACCAGCCAACACGGATAAACCGGACGAACAAACGGACCGCCTGATGCCCAGGCGGTCCGTTCGATGCGTAGAACTAACCGATGTTGGCGGACAGATCCGGGAGCATCCGGACGGCCTCGTCGGTCCAGTTGTTCCAGGCATGGATGCCATAGGCCGGGAAATCATAGACGGCATTGCCGCCACCCAGCGTCGCCATGCGCACCTGGAAGGCCCGAGTGTTGGCCAACGCCAACGCCTCCAGCCCCATGCCGTTGAGCGTGTTGATACTCGGGCCGTCCTGTGCGGTCGGCAAGCCACTCGCCGCGGCGATCCACAGCCTGGTGCCGTTGCGGACCAGATTGGGTGCGAAGACGAACGGATCCATGCGCAGCCACTGCGGACCCCACGGCGGTGCCATCGCGTCCACGTTGTAGCCGCCCGCGTCGAGCATGGCCATCCGGATGGCCTCGCGCATGCCGGGCGCGGAGATGTTCAGGTAGCCGGAGTACGCACCGGCGAAGCTGAACTGGTCCGGGTGGTAGGCCGAGAGCGTCAGCGCCGCGCTGCCGCCCATGGACAGCCCGAACACGCCGTTGCGGTTCGGATTGAAGCCCAACCGATCCCGCAGCGCGTTGCGCAGGTCGCTGGTGAGGAAGGTTTCCCACTGGTACCGGTAGCTCTTGCCTGGGCCGCCCGCGAATGCGGTCGAACCGTTGCCCGCCGCGACGCCGAAGAACTCGCTCGGCGCATTCCAGTCGGCATAGAAGCTCGACATACCACCGACCGGCATGACGACGTTGATATTCCAGCTCGCCAGCAGCTGGGGTACATCGGTCTCGATCTCCCAGCCGCTCAACGTCTCCGGGGCACGCATGCCGTCCAGTACGTAGACGACGCGATTGGTATTGCCGTCGGCGGCGCGCAGCACCCGGGACTTGATCGGGCCCATGGCCGAGTCGACCCAGAAGTCGAAGGCCGCCGGGTTGAAGCCCGCCGATGCGGTGGCGCCGCTGCCCGCCACGGAGATTCCGAGCGGTAACAGCATGGCCGTCGCCACGCCGAATACCAATTTCCTCACCCAGCGCCCCGAGGCGGATCCCGGGTTCCGACGCGGGGGCCTACGTTTCCAGCGCACACTTCGCATTCGACTCGACCTTTCTTTCGGACGGCCAGTCAGCAAACTGTAAGCAACTTCAACTGGCCCCCTCATCGGGCATAAAGTCACACCGTCCTACCCAAATCGGACGTATCGACCTCTATGCATGTTCTCCGTACATCAATCGCCAGCGAATGCTTCTATGTTGCTGGAAGGTGATCCACCCCACAACTACTGAAGGCATCCAGCAGCTGATTCGTTGTCAATGGGGGTGTCGGACGGATACGAGCAAAACAAAAACCGCCTGGCGTGCGAACACGCCAGGCGGTTTCGAGAGGGTGCTGGTTTTACCCGATGTTGGCGGAGAGATCCGGGATCATGCGGTAGACCTCGGCCTCCCAGTTGTGCCAGTTGTGGATGCCGACGGACGGGAAGCTGTAGGTGACATTCTGCGCACCGAGTGTCGCCATCCGAACCTGGAAGGCCCGGGTGTTGACCAGTGCGAGCGCCTCCAGCGGCGTGCCCTGCACGATGTCGATCGGCGAGCTCGCATCGGCCGGACCGGGCAGTGCACTACCGGCGGCCACCCAGAGCCTGGTGCCGTTCTGGATCAGGCGCGGCGCGAAGACGAACGGGTCCATGCGCAGCCACTGCGGGCCCCACGGCGGCGCCATCGCGTCGATGTTGTAGCCGCCCGCGCTGATCATCGCGACGCGCAGCGCCTCGCGCATACCCGGCGCGGAGATGTTCAGGTAGCCGGAGTACGAACCGGCATAGACGAACTGGTCCGGGTGGTAGGCCGAGAGCGTCAGCGCCGCGCTGCCGCCCATGGACAGGCCGAAGACGCCATTGCGGGTGGGGCTGAAGCCGAGGCGATCACGCAAGGCATTGCGCAGATCGCTGGTCAGGAAGGTCTCCCACTTGTAGGTGTTCGACTTGCCGAGGGTCTCGTTCCAACCCGAGGAGCCGGTCATCGCGGATCCGGAGGACGAACCGTTGGCCGAACCCGACGAACCGGTGCTCAGGCCGAGGAAGTTACCCGGCGCGTTCCAGTCCGCGTAGAAGCTGGACGGGCCGCCGACCGGCATGACCACATTGATATTCCACTTGGTCAGCTCACGGGCGACCTCGGTCTCGATCTCCCAACCGTTCAGGTCACCGCGGGCCCGCATACCGTCCAGCGCGTAGACCACGCGTCCGGTATTGCCGTCCGCGGCCCGGAAGATCCGCGACTTGATCGGACCCATGCTGGAGTCGACCCAGAAATCGAAGCCGTCCGGGTTGAACGCAGCCGACGCGGAACCCGCCGGACCTGCTACTGACACCCCGAGCGGCAGCAAGATAGCCAGCGACATCAGCACCGACCGCTTGAGCCATGAACCGGCTCTACGGGTTTTCAGACGTCCATTCTGCGTCCTTCGCCCGAACACGCCTCGCATCTGGTTTTCGGCCTTTCGTTATGCGGTCGTACTTCGACCGCGTCTCTACGTTGACCACTGGATGGGCCCATGTCGAATCGGACGCCCCAACGGGCGTTCCCACGTACCATATCGCTTCATCGATGCGGTGGCGTTATCAAAAAGAGATAAAGCGATATGCGCCACGTTTATCTGCCCAGGTCCGTGAAAGAACTGGGGCCCATGGAGATCTATGGGTCCCATGTGACTGGAGGTGCATCTCACCTTTGCGGTTGCGGGTACGGATCCACCAGCCCGCACCGCTCGATCTCGTACTTCGGCACGCGATCGATCCGGTATTTCGCGAAATGCAGTGCGTGGATCAGGTTGTGCTTGAAGCGGCCCCAGGTGAGCGGATCACGGTAGGAGATATTCAATGCCACGGTGTCCGGGCAGCTCATGGCGACCCGAGCCTGGGTGACCCACTTCTCGTCCATGTACCAGGGCATCCACGGATGCCGATCGACCATGCCGGTATCCACCACGACCCAGTCCGGATACAGGCTCTTGTCGTGGCCGATCCGGCCGTCGGTGAGCCGGTCGGTGTGCGCGGCCAGCGGATAGGCCAAGCCCATCTGGTCGATGACGCGCACGTCCAGCGGGACGTTCATGCTGGTCATGCCGAGATTCAGGAAGTAGACGGTATGTCCCGCGCCGCCATCGGGAATCGGCTGCGGCGGCGGTGCGACGTACCAGAACATGAACGACGGCGAGTTCAGCAACAGACCGCCGTCGGGGGTTTCGGCGATGTTGTTCACCATGGCTCGCACGCGCGGGTAGTCCAAGTAGTCCTCGGCCAGGATCGGATGGTCGTGGCCGGTATTGAGGACGTAGTAGACACGCTCGTCGACGATGCCGGAGGAACTGATCTTGGTGCCGGACTTGATGGCGGTGGTGTTGGCCGCGAACAGCGCCCAGCCCGCGGTGCCGAGCAGCGCGAGCGTGATCACCGCGAAGGACCAATCCTTCGCGGTCACCGCGCGCAGACCGCCCTCGGGTAGCCGGATCGGCGCCACGGCGACCGGCAGCAGCAGGCAGAACAGCTGTGGCAGCAACATCCGGCCGTGCATGAAGTCACCGCCGACGCGCAGCGCGTAGATCGTGAGGACGAATCCGCTGCCGAGCATGAGCGCGACCACCGCACTCGGTGAATGCAGCCATTCGCGTATCCGGCGCACGGTCCAGTCGCGCTCATCGGTTTCCTTGTCGGCACGCGCCGAGCGGCCCGCGAGCACGCCGAGGACCAGCAGCACCAGCAGCGGCACCCACAGGTAGTACGGCCCGACCAGATCCCAGAGGTACTTGAAGCCCTGACCCCACTTTGCGCCGCCCGCGTCCTTGGCGACCGCGGTATTCGGATAGGGCAGGCCGTAGTAGCCCATCCGCCAGACCTGATAGCACATCGGCACCAGCCCGGCGGCGGCAACGATCAATCCGCGCAACAGGATCGGACGCAACCGGGACTGCGGCATCGGGGCCAGGAAGATCATCAGCAGCGACAGCGCACCGACCAGCGTCATCTCCGGACGGATCAGCGGTGCGAGCCCGGCGAGGAATACCAGCCCGAACAGCGTGGGCAGCTTCACCCGCTCGGTTTGACTCCAGCGCATCAGCTGCCACCACAGCAGACCCAGCCAGCAGATGACGAGACCGCTCTCCAGACCGGAGGTGGCGTAGTCACGGGCGGGCGGCAAGGCGATGTAGACGAATACACCCGCGGGCAGCAGCAGCGCGGATTTGGTGCCGCCCCACAACCGCGCGGCGCCGAGCATGGCGAAGACGATAGCCAGCATCGATACCGTCAGCGCGACCCCGAGTACGACGTACTCCAGCCTGGCCCTGGTGAGCCAGCTGAAGAACCACACCAGATAGGTCCATGCGGTACTGGTATTGGTCTCGACGCGCTCGCCCTCGTTGAAGACCGGCCCGTTGCCCACCAACAGATTTCGCACCGTGCGCAGCACGATGAGGCCGTCGTCGGCGATCCAGCGTCGCTGCCAGGCGCCAACCGAGAATAGGACGACACTGAGTGCGATCCCACCGACGAAGGTGGCTCGGGATAGCCCGGCGAACCGCAAGGACGAACGAGCCGACCCTTCGGTCGGCTCCTCCGTTACTTGTTCTGTTCCCGCCACTCCCTCTACCAGCACTTCATCAGGTGAGATAGACAGCGACACCTACCGCTCCGATCCAGGCGATTGCGAGGAACTGGAGGATGCGATCCCCCAGCGCGATCTCTTCGGGTTCACCGGCCTCGCCGCCATCGACGTCGACCGCGTAACGCAGGATTGCGATGGTAAACGGAATCATCGAGATGGCGAACCAGTTGGTGTGCTTGAGGCTGTCCTGTTGGAACGCCCACAGCCCGTAGAACACCACCACCGCGGTCGCGGCGAGAGTCCAGATGAAGCGCAGATATGTCGGTGTGTAGTACTCCAGCGACTTGCGGATCTTGGCGCCGGTGCTCAGCGCGATCTGCAGTTCGGCGTAGCGCTTACCCGCGGCCATGAACAGCGAGCCGAACGCCATGATCAGCAGGAACCATTGCGACAGGTCGATATTCGCGGCCGCGCCACCGGCCACCGCGCGCAGCAGGAAGCCGGAGGACACGATGCAGATGTCCAGCACCGCCTGGTGCTTGAGGCCGAAGCAGTAGGCCAGCTGGATGCCGATGTAGACGGTCATCACCACGGCCAGATGCCAAGAGGCCAGGAACGATCCGGCGATCGAGCCGAGCAGCAGCATGGTCGAGAGCAGGTAGGCCAGATTCACCGGGACGATGCCCGCGGCGATCGGGCGGTACCGCTTGGTCGGGTGCGCCCGGTCGGCTTCCACGTCGAGCGCGTCGTTGACCAGGTAGATGCCCGAGGCCGCCATGCAGAAGACGACGAAGGCGAGCCCGACGTGCCCGAGCACGGTCAAGTCGGTGGCCGTATCGGGACCTGCTGCCAGCGGCGCGGCGAGCACAAGCACGTTCTTGACCCACTGACGCGGGCGGACCGCCTTGAACAGCCCGCCGACCAGTGTCTTGGGCGGCCCCTTGACTACTGCTTCGGCTAGGTCCGTGCTGGTCGGCTCTTCACTCATGTCAACCAAGGTCTTTTCTTGTGCGGTCACTATCGAGTCTCTTTTCGGCGGCAAGCACAACAGCGGCGGACGCGGCGCCGAGCGCGGAACCGGCGAGCACGTCGGAGGGATAGTGCACCCCGAGCACAACCCGGGAGAGCAACATCGGTGGGACGAGCACCGCAGGCAAGGGTAGCCCGGTCAGTCTGCCGAGCAACACCGCCGCTGCCGTGGTCGAGGTCGCATGGGAGGACGGGAAGCTCAGCTTGCTCGGCGTCGAGACGTTGACCTGCACCGATGGATCATTCGGGCGCGGGCGCCGAACAATGCGCTTGATGACGATCGATGCCGCGTGCGCACCGACCGCGCCGACCGCGACCCCGGCCCACTGCCGACGCCGCGGTTTGTCGACGAGCCAGCCCGCCGCCGCGATGCCGATCCAGCCGAGCGCGTGCTCCCCGAAATGCGACATGCCGCGCGCGGCCTTGATCACCTCGGGCTTGGTGCCGATGCTCGCCTGGACCGCGTTGATGATCTTGACCTCGGGCGGCTGTGGCGCCGACGGCACCGCGGATACCGGACCGCCGTGGCCGTTCGCGCTCGGACGTACCGCGGTGTTGTCGTCCGCGGCGGTGGCTTCCAGACTCACTACTGCTCATCCTTCGTATCGATACCGAAGACGTTCTCCCAGGCCGCCGTGCTGGTCAGCGTCGGGTGAGCGGCGCGGTAGCGCTGCTGCATCTCCGGGAAGCGGGCGGCCAACTCCTTGCGCAGCCGCATGGCCTCCTTGAACAGGCCGAGGGCCTGGCGCGGATCGCGCTTACGGTAGACCACGCCGCGCCCGTCCGCAGTGGTGACGGTGACGCCGTCGACCTGTGAGAGCAGGAACCAACGGGCATCCAGCGTCGGCACATTCAGCTGCGGACGCTCGTGGTGTTCGGCATGGGCCGGACGGAAGTTGTGCACGACGCCCTTGGCCAGGCGGACCACCTTGGCGATCGGATTCGCCGGTTCACCGACAGCGCCGACGCCGATGTGGCTGGCCAGCGGCAGTTCGGTGGACGAAGGCAGGATGACCGCATCCGGGTACTGCTTGCGCATTTCGTGTACCACGCCGAGGGCACTCGGCAGCAGTTGGAACAGTCGCTCCGGTCCGGCGAGGAAGTCCTTGATCGCCAGGTTCTGGATGGCGACCGTCGAATATTCCAGGCAGAGTAGGTGTTTCAGGGTCGCCTTGACGGTGTTGACGACCATGCCGCGCCCATTGCCCGGCATATGCAGCGAGGCGACCACCAGGCGGTTGCGCAGGTGGAAGTACGCCTGCCAGTCGATCGCGTCGTCCTTATCGCTCCACGCCATATGCCATACCGCGGCGCCGGGCAGCGTGACGGTGGAGTAGCCGTGATCACGGGCGCGCAGACCGTATTCGACGTCGTCCCACTTCAGGAACAGCGGCAGCGGCTGGCCGATCTCCTCGGCGACCTGACGCGGGATTACACAGGTCCACCAGCCGTTGAAGTCGACGTCGATGCGCCGGTGCAGGAGCTTGGAGTTGTCGCGGTCCTTGAGCGAGTACTTCGAGAAGTCGTGGTCGTATTCGACATTCGGCGCGGAGGTCCACATGAAGATGCCGCGGTCCACGACCTCGCCCATGCTGTGCAGGTGTGAGCGCTCCTGCAGGTTGAGCATCTGCCCGCCGACGAGCATGGGCGATTTGGCGAAGCGGGCGAAGGCCACCGCGCGCAGGATCGAATCGGGTTCGATCTCGATATCGTCGTCCATGTAGACGATGTACTGGGCGTCGGTGGTTTTCAGCGCCTCGTACATGACCCGGCTGTAGCCGCCCGAACCGCCGAGGTTGGGCTGATCGCGAATGGCGAGCCGATCACCGAGCACCGCGGCGGCCTCGGTGAAGCCGGGTTCGTCGACCACCTTGCGGTTGCCCTGATCGGCGACGATGACGGCGGCGATCTTCTCCAGCACCAGCGGATCCGAGCCGAGCGCGCCAAGGGTTTTCACCAGATCGGTCGGCCGGTTGAAGGTCGGCATGCCGACGGCGATGGTGCCCGCACCCGGCGCTTCGACCGGTGCGTACCAACCGCCCGCGAGCAGCGTGACGGCGGTATCGGTGGTGATGTCGAACCAGATCCAGCCGCCGTCCTCGAACGGGCCGAGATCGGTCTCGAATTCCACATGCACCGATTCAGTGCCTGTGTCGGATTTGCGGCGCTCCCTGGTCCCTCCGTGGTCACGCTCCGCTGCCTCCTCCGGGCCCTGAGCTCGCGCCGCGAGTGCGACCGCGAATTCCTTGCCCTGCACATGAATTCGGGAACCGTCCGCCTTCGAGCGGTAGACGTCCACGCGGCCGTGCCCGGCCAACTCCAGCCGCAGCACCACCGAATTCAGAATGCTCCAGCGCCGCCAGTAGCTCGCGGGCAGCGCATTGAAGTACGTGCAGAACGACACCTCCGACTCCGCGCCGATCGACAGCGAGGTGCGGGTGGTGGCGTGCGCGCGCCGAGCGTTGGTCGGCGACTCCTCGACATAGAGGGTGCGCACGTCCAGCGGTTCACCCGGCCGGGGCAGGATGATGCGCTGCAGCAGCGACTTCGCGCGAGTTTCGGTGGTCATGTCTTCCAAAATCGATTGGGAGGTCATTCGTCGCTTTCATCCGAAAGAGGCTCGCCCGACTCCAGGTGCGGCCGGAGGACATTGTCGAACATGCTGAGCGCACTGCCGATCGCCATATGCATATCCAGGTACTGGTAGGTGCCGAGGCGACCACCGAAAAGCACCTTCGCCGTCGCGGTTTCCTGCTTCGCCAGCGCCCGGTACGCGGTGAGCTTGGCGCGGTCCTCCGGGGTGTTGATCGGGTAGTACGGCTCGTCCCCGGACTGCGCGAAACGGGAGTATTCACGCATGATCACGGTCTTGTCGTTCGGGTAGCTCGCGCGCTCCGGGTGGAAGTGCCGCGGTTCGATAATGCGGGTGTACGGCACATCCGAATCGTTGTAGTTCATTACCGAGGTGCCCTGGAAGTCGCCGGTTTCGAGCACTTCGGTCTCGAAATCGATGGTGCGCCAGCCGAGTTCGCCCTCGCTGTAGTCGAAGTAGCGGTCCACCGGTCCGGTGTAGACGACCGGTGCGTCCGGGTTCTGCGCGCGGATCTGCTCACGCACGTCGAACCAGTCGGTGTTCAGCCTGACCTCGATGAGCTCGGAGGCGGCCATATTCTCCAGCCACTTCGTGTAGCCCTCTTTGGGCAGACCCTCGTAGGTGTCGTTGAAGTAGCGGTTGTCGAAGGTGTAGCGCACCGGCAGGCGGGTGATATTGCCCGCGGGCAGTTCCTTCGGATCGGTCTGCCACTGCTTGGCCGTGTAGTCGCGGACGAACGCCTCGTAGAGCGGGCGGCCGATCAGCGAGATCGCCTTCTCCTCGAGGTTCTGCGCGTCCTTGGTCTCGACCTCGGAGGCCTGTTCGGCGATCAGCTTGCGCGCCTCGTCGGGGGTGAAGTAGCGGCCGAAGAACTGGGAGATCAGACCGAGGCCCATCGGGAACTGATAGGCCTGGCCCTTGTGCATCGCGAAGACCCGGTGCTGGTAGCCGGTGAACTCGGTGAACTGGGTCACGTAGTCCCACACGCGCTTGTTCGAGGTGTGGAACAGGTGCGCCCCGTACTTGTGCACCTCGATCCCGGTCTGCGGCTCCGGCTCCGAATAGGCGTTGCCGCCGAGGTGGTAGCGACGATCGATCACCAACACCCGTTTGCCGAGTAGATTGGCGGCGCGCTCGGCGACGGTCAGCCCGAAGAATCCGGAGCCGACGACGATCAGATCGAACTGTGAGGCGGAGTTTGCGGAGTTACCCGGGGACGATGCGACGGTCACGGGTGCCCAGCGTATCGGAAGACCGCGCGCGGGCCGGGTGGAGTCGCGACCTGTGCGCTCTCACGGACAGATACCACCAGAATTTCTCCTGGAGTTCGCGGGAACGAATACGCCTCGGCAACACAGCGGCTACTGCGGCGACGGTGCCGCGGAAATCGGCGACTTGGTGGGGCGGCCCCAGTTCTTCCGAGAGCTGGTCAACGGTGGAGCAGGCCGATCTGCCGCTGGATCGAGCCGGTCGACTGCCGGGGCCGAGTCTCTGCAAAGTTTCCGCGCGATAACCATGGCTGCGCACCCTCCGATGGTCGGCAGCAGACTAGTCCGGCGGCCGCCGCACTGAACTACTCCGGAAAGCCGATATCCGACTCGACGGCGTCGCGGTCGGTGTACATGCGCCAATAGTGATCGCCCAGTTCGTCATTGCTCATCCGGACGATCTCGAGTCCGGCCGGGAACAGTTCCGGCTGCTCGTCGACCAAGCGCTCGGCCTTGCTGTTACCGATCAGCGCGCCGATATTGAGCAAGCCGACATAGACGCCGGTGCCTTGCAGTTCGACCGCGAGCTGACGGATGTAGGTGCGCTGCGCGCCGAGTGCGACGCCGAAATTGGACAGGTATGGGACCGGATACCGGTCGGAGTATCCGGACGAGAACAGTAGTGCGCCCGCGCCGCGCTCGATCATCGCGGGCGCGAGCGCGCGAGTCATCCAGATCGGTGAGTAGACCTTCAATTCCAGCGGAACGCGCAGGTTGGCCGCGTCGACATCGAGAGTGGTCGGGATGCGATCGAGCGCATCGCCCGCCGCGCCGTGCATCGCGACGTCGATCTGCCCGAATTTTTCGGTGATGTCGTCAACCACGCTGTACAGCTGCTTTTCATCGGTGAGATCGGCGGGGAAGGCCGCGGCCTCGATGCCCTCGGCAGCCAATTCGGCGGCGTGTCCGCGGGCCTTATCCGGATTCCGTCCGATGACCGCCACTCGGAACCCCTCCCGCCCGAACCGCCGTCCGGTCCCCATGCCGAGCCCTGGCCCGAAGCCGAAGATCGCGATCGTCTTGGTCATATTTCCTCGCTAAGTTGAGTAGGGGTTCAAGTTAGCGTCGACGGTAGCACTAAGTTGAACCTAGGCTCAAGATAAAATCGAGACCGGATTTGTAGGATCGGCGAATGCCCGTGGACAAGCCGTTGCGCAGCGACGCCCGCCGCAATCGGGACGCGCTCGTCAACGCCGCCCGGGAGGTCTTCGAGGAACGCGGCCTGGACGCGCCGCTCAAGGAAATCGCCGCCCGCGCCGGGGTGGCCATCGGCACGCTCTACAACCGCTTTCCCACCCGCGACGACCTCATCGCCGCGGCCGTCGAAGACCGCATCGAAGCGGGCGGCCGCATTGCCCGGGAGGCGATCGAAATCCAGGACCCCTGGGACGCTTTCGTCTACCTGGTCGAGAAGGTCTGTGAACTCCAGGCCGCCGACCGCCTACTCAGCGACCTCGCCCTACGCGGCGCCCCCAGCCCCGCCATCGCGCGCGCCCAGGAATCCGGCCACGGCCTGATGCGTCGAATCGTCACCCGCGCACAGGAATCCGGCGCGCTGCGCCCCGACTGGGTCCTCGAAGACATCGCCTTCATCACCTGGTCGCACACCCGAATCATCGAGGCCACCGCCAAGATCGCCCCCGAAGCCTGGCGCCGCCATCTCGCCCTGGTCCTGGACGGGCTCCGAGCCAGCGCCGCCCACCCGCTCCCCGTGCCGCCCATCACCGAAGATCAATTGATGCAAGCGCTGAAGGGCTGAATTTCTGCTTGTCCTAAGGAACCCTGGGCTTCGTAAACGACGTGTGGGCCAACGTTACTCGTTGCCCGGCGTGAGGCTGCTGCGGTCCTAGGCTGAATGCGAACTGTCGATAGGGATCCTGCGCGCTCGGCGGCTCCCTCGATGTGAGCGGTCAGTAGGTCAGCGCGTGATGAGTCGGGCGAGCCGCGGTCCAACGGGCGGCGAATCTGCTGGCGCACAGGGCGAGGATCAGGAGCGGTTGGGCGAGGTCTATAGCGGTGCGGAGCAGATTTTCCTGGATCAGGGCGGTCAGCTGGCCGACCAGGCCGAATAAGGGGGACACCCAGAGCGAGTGGTCGGCGGTGGACCACCAGAAGATGCCGAGGCCGAATTCGTAATCGGTGAGCGAAACGGCAAGTCCGACAATGCCGATGGCGAGCGACAGACCGGATGCGACGATCAGCGTGTAGCGCCCGGTCTCGTCCTGACGCCAGAGCCGGACACCGCCGAAGATCATGACCGCGACCATCAGCGCCGCCCCGAGCGCGGTGAAAATGACGAGCGAATTGTCGAACCGGCTTCGATCGTGGACGAAGTCTGCGACGAGCGATATGCCCCCGACCAGACTCCCCAACCCATACAGCACCGCGAGCGCCGCACCGATCTGCGCGACCACCCCACTCGGCCGATTCGCACTCCGGTAAAGCATCGTCGACGCTCCTCCCCACTAGTTTGTGGACGATTCGATCCTACGGCCGCGGACCGCCCCCGGCGTGCTGTCGACTTGTCGCGGTGAATCGCCGGTAGGGCGCCCGCTGGCTGCGGACGCCCTACCTCGTTGTTCACCGAATCCCGTTACCGGAGGTTGGCCTCGGCGTAGGCCTTCATCGCGTCACGCACGAATTCGGTTGTGCCGTCACCGTGTACGTCGTAGTTGGCCGCGAAACGCGGGTCGGCGACGTACATTTCGCCGAGTCCGGTGAAGTACTCGTAGGAAGGGCAGCGCTGGGAACCGATCCCGATCCAGTCGTAGTGCCGCGCGACAATAGCCTGGACCTCATCGCTGTCGGTGGCGAGTCCGGCGGCGTGTACCCGGCCGTAATCGGCGGCGATATCCAGGTGGGCCTGGAAGTGCGCCTGCTTATCGGCCTCGCTGAGCGAGCGCCACCAGCGGTCACCGCTTTCGTAGGCGTCCTTGCCCCAGCGTTCGATCACCTCATCCTTGTACCGAGTGTGGTCGAAACCGTCGAAAACCTCTGCTGCCATGAGTTGTTCACCTCGTTCCGTCTTGTGCAGCGTGGTGGTCACCGACTCGATCAGGCGCCGGATCCGATCCTGTTCCTGCCGAAGCAGTTCCAGGTGCGCGCGCAGTGCGGCGGCGGTGTCCTGTTCGCCCGCGAGAACTTCGGCGATGACCGAAAGGCCGAGGCCGAGTTCGCGCAGCAGCAGGATGCGTTGCAGCCGAACCAGGGAGTCCTGGTCGTAGTAGCGGTAGCCGTTGGCGCCGATCCGGCTCGGCGGCAGCAGCCCGAGCTGCCCATAGTGGCGCAGCGTTCGGCTGGTGGTACCGGCCGCCTTGGCCAGATCCTGAATGGACCATTCGGTGCCCGTTCGCATGACCTGTTCTCCCTTCTTTCTCGTCGGTACTACCAGCTTGCAAGTTGACGTTACGTCAAGGTCAACCCTTTCAACGTGCGTCGACCGGCACCCGCGGCATGACCGCGGCGGGCGCGATCCGCGGCTTGCCGACCATCTGACCGAGCAGCGTGCCGCCGAGCGCGATACCGAGTCCGAGCACTTGCAGCGGGGTCAGCGCCTGGCCGAGTGCGATCCACCCGATCACGGCCGCCGATATCGGGCTGAGCAGTCCGAGGAAGGCGACCGATGTCGCGGGTACCTTGGCGATGCCGCGGAACCAGAGGAAGTACGCCAGCGCGGTGCCGATAACACCGAGGTACAGGTAGCCGCCGACGGCCCGGCCATCGAGTGCGGGCGGCGCGCCCTCGATCAACAAGGCGAGCGGCGCGATGAACAGGCCGCCCGCGGTGAGCTGCCAGCCGGTGATCGCGAGCGGTCCGACGCCATCGGGTCGACCCCAGCGCTGGGTGAGCACCGTGCCCATCGCCATGGACGCCGCACCGGCGAGTCCGGCGACGACACCGACCGTATCGAGCTGCGCATTGGCGCGCAGCACCACGAGTGCCACACCGAAGACACCGATCAGGCCCGCGATTACCTTGCGCCCGTTGGGTTTTTCGGCGAGCACGACGGTCGCGAAGGCCAGTGCGAACATCGGCGCAACCGCGCCGAGCACACCGGCGACACCGCCGGGCAGTCGGTAGGCGGCCAGGAACAACAGCGGGAAGAACGCGCCGATATTGAGGACACCGAGTGCGACGGCACGCCCGACCCAGACCCCGCGCGGCAACACCCGGGTGATGGCGAGCAGCGCGAGTCCGGCAGGCAGTGCGCGCATCAGCGCCGTGAACAGCGGGCGGTCCGGCGGCAGGAATTCGGTGGTCACGGCGTAGGTCGAGCCCCATGCGATCGGGGCGAGTGCGGCGAGCGCCAGGGTGCCGACGTACAAGTCACGCGCGGCGGTGGTTGTTGTCATGTTGGTCGCTCCTCATTGATAATCTCAACGTTGAAATATCTACTCGCTGGCATACCTCGCCGTCAAGTAGATGAATGTTGAGATAATCACTATCGAGAGGAACGCCGTGGCCGACGCGATCGATCTGTTCACCGAGCACTGGAACCGGGAACGGCCGGAGGTCGACGTGTCACCGATGGCGGTGATCGGACGCATCCAACGACTGTCCCGCCTGCTGGAACAGGAACTGAAGAAGTTCTTCGCCGGACACGGCCTGGAGTTCTGGGAATTCGACATGCTCGCGACCCTGCGCCGCTCCGGCGGCGCCGACGGACTCACCGCGGGCGCCCTGAACCAGGTCGCCATGCTCACCTCGGGCGCCATCACCAACCGCATCGACCGCCTCGCCGCCAAGGGCCTCGTCGAGCGCGCACCCTGCCCAGAGGACCGCAGGGCAATCCGCGTCCAACTCACCGCGGCAGGCCGCACCCTGATCGACAAGCTGCTGCCCTTGCACATGACGAATGAGCAACGCCTCCTCGCCGCACTGGATAAGCAGGACCGCGACCACCTGGCAGATCTACTCCGGACACTTGCCGAATCACTCGGCGACACCGCGTCATCCTGATTCGACGAATGCCTGGCTGCGCTGATAACTCCTGTCGCACAAGCGGATTCGCCACCAGGGCATCGGGCGCATCCGCGGCCCGAGGGCGGCCCAGATGGGCGCGCGACGCGACCAGAGCCTTAGTTCAGCACCGACCCGCGCGGGCGAATACGCCAACGCGGCACGTCGCGGCAATCGGGCGCAAGCCGGGCCCCGCCTCTAGCCGGTGCCACAGGCCGCAGCCGCGTAACACAGCCCTGACATGTGCGGGCGGATGCGCCAACCCGGCAGGGCTGCGGCGATCAGGCGAACGCCGAGGGCCCCAGAAGCCAACAGGCGCACACGACTCGGGCTCGTGATTCAGCTCCGACTCGGCCAGAGGATCGCCAACACGCGGGTCGCGGCAATCCGGCGGCAGTCGCCCGGGAACGAGGCGAGCGGCACGAACGGGCGCGTTTAGCTTGGACTCCTCTGTCGCGCAGGCGAATTCGCCAGAGCGGTGGGGCCGCAGCCACCCATGGCCCTAGACATTCGCTCCACAAAGGGGGTGATGCGATCAGAACTCTTCGCCCAACTCCAATTCCTCGCTCGTCGGCGCAGACGAGGGAATTGCGGGAGCGCGTGGCGGTGGAGGCGTCGGAGTCGAGGCGGTGGTCGGGGCAACGGTGGTCCCGGGCGGGACCGAGGCCTCCGGGACGATGACGCTGCCCGGTGCTGCGGAATATCCCGGCGACACGACAGTCCCGGGTGCGAGCGCACCTTCGGGCGCGGGTGAATTGCCCGCGGGCACAGCGCTTTCGGGCCCGCCACTCACACCACCCGACAACGCCTCCTCAGGCGACACATTGCCGCCCGGCAACACCCTTCCTGGCGCGACATTGCCCGAACCGGCATTCCCAGATGCACCGCCGCTCGCATCACCCGGCAACGCGCTCTCGGCGGACGTTTGGCCACCGGGCAGCGCGCTTGCAGGTGCGCCACCTTGCGCGGCGGGCGATGGCGTATTTCCGGGCGGCACGCTTTCAGCCGCGCCATTTGTACCGCCGGGCACGGCGCTCTCCGGCGCGCCATTTGCACCCGGAGGTACGGCATGGTCGTTGCGGCCCGGCGGTACGGGGGTGCTGGGCTTGCCCTCGTGCGAATCCGGCACCAGTTGCATCAGCGTGGTGAAGTCGACGACCTTGGCGCCGAGCGTCGGCGTCGCGATAATGACGCCGTTGGTGAAAAGCCGGTAGGTTCCGGCGTTTTCGGGTAGCGCCAGCTCTGGGCCGAGGGGTTGGCCGAGCGCGCTGCCGACGCCGCCGATCCGACGGTATTCGGCATCGATCGGGGATTCGGCGACGAGGGTCTGTTTGCGTGGATCCACGGGCGTGCCCGCGCCGACCACCGGGGTGCCGAGTTCGGCGGGCGTGGGTCCGACATCGAAGGCGTAGATATCGGCTGGTTCCCCGCCGTCCGGTGCGGAGGAGTACTCCGAACGCAGAATTCGGCCGTCCCGCAAGAGCACTGTTCCCGCGGTCGATGCGATGGCCTCGGTCGCGCGTGGATCCTCCTTGGCGGTGCCGGGATACTCCTGGCAGTCGGTGGTATCGCAGGTCTGCGCGTAGGGGTAGCGGTGCTCGGCCAACGCGTACGAACGCGCCGCGATCGCTTGTGCGCGAAGGGCTTCCGTCGCTCCCTTTTCAGCCCAGTTGGCCTGCACCTCGGCCGGAACAACGCCGCGCAGATAGTCCTCGATATCGACGCGATTCACCGTGCGCGCCGCACCGTTTTCCATGGCGACACCGAGGGAACCGCGATATGCGGAACCACCGCACAGGGTCAGATGTTCGGCGGCGGAACGGTTGGGCCGCGGGTTGAGCGGGTAAATCCACGGGTCGACGGTCGTCCGCTGCCACAGCACCGGACCGTCACAGCCCGCCGTGACAACCACATTCGCGCCGCCATCGGGCAGTGCGGTGAGATGCGCGACCTGACCGGGCGGCAGCATCTGGCCCGCGACTCGCAATCCGGCGTCGGCGTAGGCGTCCAGCGTCGAGTCGTCTCCAGCGAACAGCCGCACCCCGACGGTGGTCGCCGAGATTTTGCCGAGCGTCGCGCCCGGATAGTAGTGATCGAGAATCCGCTCGGCGGCCCAGCCCTGCCTGGCGCTGTCGAACGCGCCGACCTGACTCATGCCGCGCCCGTGGCCCGGCCCTGCCAACGGCCGAACGTGTGTGTCGGCAGGCCATACCCAGCACGCGAGAACAGTCCCGGCCAGCACGGCCGCACCGCCCGTGACCAGCATCGGACGGATGGAAATCGAAGTTCCCGATATCCGCCGTCTGCCAATTCGCCCCCGCGGCGCACTCGTTTTCAGCCGCATTTTTCGCTCCCCCCGCGTCGTGTCATTCCGGTGCCGTTTGCTTCGGATCCGTTCACTCCCACGGCTTTCCAGGACCTGATCGGTTCGATACCCCTCGGCATGTCGTTCCATCCGGTCGCAAATCGAGAGCTACATTCGAGCAATCACATAATCCTCAACCAGAGGTTTAGATATGTGACAGTTGTGAACTAGTGTGATCGTTGATGCATCAGGAAGCAACCCTGACATTCATGCAGATGATCGCGCGGTTCGACCTGATTGGAGATGCTCGTGCCGTACCGCAAACCGAAACGTTCCTACGTGCTCCCGGTTGTCACCACACTTGCGGTAGCGTCTCCGCTCGCGACATTCACGCTGAGCGACTCGACCGATTACCGTTCGACAACCGGAAGCGAGCTCGCCGCAATCCCCGCGCAACTGGCCGAGGTGGGTCTCACCACCGTCCCCGACATCACCCTTCCGCTGCGCGAACTCACCGGGCTCGACCTGCCTGATCTGCATCTTTCGGATCTACGCATGCTGCCGATTCCGGAATCCATTCCGGTTCCCCAAGGTTTGCCGCTGCCTCCCGGCATCGAGCTACCGAAGGAAATTCCACTACCCAAGCTCGATTCCGGACAGAACACACCGAGCCAATCGGTTCCCGGACAAACAGTTCCGGGCCAGAACATCCCAGGCCAATCACTACCCGGCCAAACGGTTCCGGGCCAGAACATCCCAGGCCAACCGCTTCCCGGCCAAACCGTTCCAGGCCAATCACTACCCGGCCAATCACTACCCGGCCAATCACTGCCCGGCCAACCGCTACCTGGCCAAACAGTTCCCGGCCAGCCCCTACCCGGCCAAACAGTTCCCAGCCAATCACTACCCGGCCAAACCGTTCCCGGTCAGAGCACCACCGGCCAACCGCTTCCCGGCCAGACGGTTCCGAGCCAGAACACCCCAGGCCAACCGCTCCCCGGCCAAACCATCCCGGGTCAATCGACTCCAAGCCAAACTTTCCCAGATCAGCCCCCCTCCCCAGCGCAGGCCGCGACCCCCGGTCAACCGACCCAGGGCCGTTCCGCAGCCGCGGCTTTCATCGCCGACCCCGCCCAGATCGAGCCCGACGTCACTCCCGACACACCGGCACTGTCCCCCGGCGCCGTCCCGCCGGAACTCCTCGGCCAGGTCGGCGCGCAGGTCAAGGAGCTCAGCCGCGATACCCCGTTCAGCGTGGTCGCACTGACCGCGCACGATTTGGTGAATACCAAGGCGCTGGTGCGGGCGCGCCAGTCCGATGGCACCTGGGGTCCCTGGTACGACACCGAGGCCGTCGACACTCGGCGCAACGATCGGGCGACGGGCGGCACCACCGGCACCGAACCGATCTACGTCGGCAATACCAAGTCCGTACAGATTCTGGTGACCCGCAAGCCAGCCGTGGCGCGCACGCCGCGTCCCCCGGTCGTGGGTGACGCGGAGGGCGCCGTGCCGATGCTGCCCACCCCGGCTGCCGGGCGCTCGGATGACCCGGCCCAGACCGCCGCCGCACTGACGGCCGTGCTGATCGATCCGGGCCGCGGCGCGATCGACGGTGCGCTCGGCAATGTCGCGGCGGCGCTGCCCAGCGGCGGACCCAATGTCATCACCCGATCCCAGTGGGGCGCGGACGAATCCATCCGCTGCGAGGAACCCACCTACGACGACCAACTCGGCGGCCTCACCGTGCACCACACCGCGGGCCGCAACGACTACACTCCGGCCGAATCGGCGGGCATCGTGCGCGCGATCTACACCTATCACGCAAAAACATTGGGCTGGTGCGATATCGGCTACAACGCGCTGGTCGACAAGTACGGCCAGATCTTCGAGGGCCGGTTCGGCGGACTGGATCGTCCGGTGCAGGGCGCGCACGCGGGTGGATTCAACGAGAACACCTCGGGCGTCGCGCTGATGGGCAACTACGAGTCCGAGGAACCATCGGAAGAGGCGATCAACGCGATCGGCCGATTCATCGGGTGGCGGTCCAAGATCGCGGGCCTGGATCCCAAGGGCTACACCACGATGTACTCCGAGGGCACCGAATTCACCTCCTACGCGCAGGGTGAGGCGGTTCGGCTGCCGGTGGTGTTCGCGCACCGCGACGTCGGCAATACCAGCTGCCCCGGTGACTCCGCCTACGCGGATATGGATCGCATTCGAGATATCGCGGCGGGCATATCGGCGTCGTCCGGCACCTCCACCAGGCCGCAGCAGCAGGCACAGGCGCCGACGGCACCACAGCCCCGAACGCAGACCCAGACCGATATCGCCACGCTCGCCGCACTCACCGCCAAGCTGCTCGGCATGGTGAATCAGAATCCGATCGCCAAGCACTGGGCCGATAAGGGTGGTCCCGATGGTCCGCTCGGCGCGGCGGCGTCCGAGCCGATGCCCGCCGCACAGGGGCAGCAGTACGCGAAGTTCGTCAACGGGTACGTCTATACCGGCCCGGATGGTCAGATATTCGAGGTGCTCGGCGCGATCCTGGATCGCTTTCTCGCCCTCGGCGGGGATGCCGGAATCCTCGGGCTGCCGACGAGCAACAGCTACCCGGTGCCGAATGGACTGCGCACCGACTTCCAGTACGGCTCATTGGTTCTCAACCAACTGACCGGCATTGTCAGCACCGTCTGGAAGACATACAACGACACCTACCAACAGCAGGTCAACCGCAACCCGGTCGCGGCACCAGCCCCGGTCCCGGCGAGCTGACACAGACAATCGCGTGCTGCGCGCACACCTAGTACAGTTGAGATCGTCACGCGAGTGATGCTGAGCGGTGGGACCGCCCTGGTACGACGGCCCCACCAGGTGGGATTACCTAGCCCGCCAGACTCGGCGGACCACGATGAGCACCCCGGCGATCACGGCAGCTCCTATCAAGCTCATGCCGTAATCGACCGGGGTCTCGCTCTTTTTCCGGCGATGCTTCGCCATCCCCACCACCTCCCTCCTGGGCTGCGCTGGTGGACCACTCAGCGCCCCCTCGGCGGGAGGTACGCACACCTTACGTTGCGGAAATCCTTGGGATGCAGCGGGTTCGGCTCAGATCCACCAGCGCTCGAGTACCTGCGCGACACCGTCTTCGTTGTTCGCCGCGGTGACCTCGTCCGCGGCGTCGATCGCCTCCGGATGCGCATTGGCCATCGCGACGCCATGGCCGACCATGGTCAGCATCGGAACATCATTGGGCATATCGCCGAACGCGATGATTGCCGAATGTTCGACACCGAGGCGTTGGGCGACGATGGCCAGGCCGGACGCCTTGGTGACGCCGGGTGCGGAAATCTCGATCAGGCCATGGTCGGTCGAGTAGGTGATATCGGCGCGATCACCGATCAGCGGCGCCAGGACCGCGCGCATATCGGCGCTCAGGGTGCCGCGTAGTCGAACCAGCATCTTGATCGCGGGCGCATCGATCACCTCGGCGCGCGAGACCTCGGTGTCATCCGGATTCAGCCAGGCATGTTCATACTCTGGCGAACTCACGAATTGCGGCGTCACCGCGTCATGCGCGCTGGCGCCGACGCGTTCGGCGGCGAGACCGCAGCCGGGCAGCGCCCGTTCGGCCAGGTCGGCGATCCAGGCGAGCGTGTCGACGTCCAGGGTCCGGCTGGTGAGTACCCGGTCGGCGGCGCTGTCGTAGATCACCGCACCGTTGCCGCAGACGCACAGCGGCGCATAGCCCAGCCCTTCGACCACCGGATCGATCCAGCGCGGCGGCCGTCCGGTGGCGAGCACGAAGGGCACCCCATCGGTGATCAGGGCGGCCACGGCCGCCTTGGTTCGCGCGGTGACCCGCTCGTCGTGATCGATGAGGGTGCCGTCCACATCGGTGGCAACCATCTTCGGCTTGGGCAGGTGCAGGCGCGTCACCTATTCCATCCTGCCGGAAGACCATCTCGGCGAGGTCGCGGCTATCACTGTGACGGCGGTCGCCGCCATGGGGAGTCCTCGGTCTTTATCGTCGGGTCGGACTGTCGTTTAGTCAGATCCGGCGGTGGAGAATCCGGCGCTGCCTGCGGATTCGCGCCCGATTGCGGCTGCGCGGCCGACTGATCGCTACCTGCTTGCGGATGCGACTGCGCACCTGGGACATCAGGCGACGGACCAGATTGCGGATAAGGAGAATAGGGCGTCGGTACGGACGGAGACTCGGCCGACGGCACACCAGCCCCAGGCGGATACCCGGCTGGTGGCACGCCAGGACCAGACGGATACCCAGCCGACGACACGCCAGGACCAAACGGATACCCAGCCGGTGGCACACCGGGGCCAGACGGATATCCAGCCGGTGGCATGGCAGATCCAGACGGATACCCAGCCGACGGCACGCCAGGCCCGGCCGGATACCCAGCGGGCCCGTACGGGTACGCGCCAACAGACGGTGCGGCCACCGGACGGTAATCGAGCCAGCGCCTCGTCGGCGGCACTAGTGTGAGCACCGCGGTCGCGATCGGGAAAATCAGCCCGAACAGCCCGCCGATCTCGGCCGCGCTAGCGCCCGAGGTCGTGTAGCGCGCGGTTACCGCGTATCCAGCGATACCGGCCACCACCACCACCGCGCATCCGGCCACCACGAGCACCCGACCGAGCGGCCGCCTGGTGAACATCATTACTGCGCCGACACCGAGTAGGAACGCCGAGACCACGGCGATCGAACCGGTCACCAGCAGGTAGGTCTTGAACCAGCTGTGCACGAAGAGGCCGGTCGAGTCGTACTCCGCGAGATCACGGGCCAGGTCGGTCGCCCCGAGCACGATATTGAGGCCGCCGCCGAGCAATTGGCCCGCACTGCCGACGCTCGCCAGCACCCCGGCCGTGATCGCGGTGCCGCCACTCGGTGCGGGTGCCGGGACCGATGGATAAGGCTGATATTGCGGATAACTCATGAAATCCCCCTGAGAGCGTCGGGAAAAGGCCTGGACGCGCCGGTCTCGCCAGGATAGAGGACATGCCGATCTCACGCGTGTCACGCACGCTCGCACGCACGTCCTTATGATCAGGGGCTAACACTCGATGCTGGCCCGACCAGCCGTAGGACCAGAGGACTGATGACCGGCTTCCTGCTACGACGCGCGTTCAATTATGTCGTGCTGTTGCTGCTGGCTTCGTTCCTGACGTTCAGTCTGGCGTCGCTGACGTTCACGCCGCTGGACAGTCTCGAACAGCGCAATCCACGTCCGCCGCAGGCGGTGATCGATGCCAAGGCCGAACAGCTGCATCTCAACGAGCCGATTCCACAGCGCTATATCAGCTGGCTGAAGGGTATCCCGCAGGGTGACTTCGGCCAGACGCTGGCCGGACAGCCGGTCAGCGAGGAACTGCCGCGCCGAGTCCTGGTGAGTCTACGGCTGCTGATCATCGGTTCGATCGTGGGCACGGTGCTCGGGGTTCTGATCGGTGCGGCAGGGGCGATCCGGCAATACAAATTCAGCGATTACTTCACCACGGTCATCTCCCTGCTGGTACTGAGCACGCCGGTGTTCCTGCTCGCCACCTTGTTGAAATACGGTGCGCTGGAAGTGAATACGCTCACCGGCTCGCAGATCTTCCTCTATACCGGCGAGACCTCGGCGAACAAGATCAACGGTTTCTTCCCGCAGTTGCTCGACCGCCTGCAGCATCTGGTGTTGCCGACGGCCGGTCTGGCCCTCGGCGCGATGGCCGGTTACAGCCGCTATCAGCGCAATGCCATGCTCGACGTGCTGCAGAGCGATTTCATCCGCACCGCCCGCGCCAAGGGCCTGACCCGTAACAAGGCGCTCTACAAACACGGCCTGCGGACCGCACTCATCCCGATGGCGACGCTGTTCGCCTACAGCCTCGGCGGGTTGATCACCGGCGCGACCTTCACCGAGAAGATCTTCGGCTGGCACGGCGTCGGGGAATGGCTGGTCAATTCGATCAATGCCCAGGACCTCTATGTTGTCGTCACGGTGACGGCATTCGCCGGTCTGGTCGTACTGGTGTCGGGGCTGCTCTCCGATATCGTGTACGCGATTCTCGACCCCAGGGTGCGTGTGGGATGACGGAAGCCGAAATCATTGTCCAAGGCGCGCCGGAGGTCGCTGCCGCCTCGGGTCGGCGCAGGCTCGTACTGCGGCGGTTCCTGCGCAATAAGGCCGCCGTCGCGGGCGTGCTGATGCTGCTGATGCTGGTGCTGCTCGCCTATGTGCTGCCGTACTTCTGGACCTGGGACTATCAGGAACTCGACGGCACGGCGCTGCGCAAACCGCCGTCGGCCGAGCATCCGTTCGGCACCGACGCCATCGGCCACGATGTGCTCGCCCAAACCCTGCGTGGCATGCAGAAATCGCTGATCATCGGCTTCTGCGTCGCCATCATCAGCACCACCATCGCGGCGCTCACCGGCTCGATCGCCGGACTCATCGGCGGTTTCACCGATAAGGCCATCATGTGGCTGGTCGATCTGCTGCTCGTGGTGCCGAGCTTCATCATCGTCGCGCTGTTCGCGCCGAAGACCAAGGGCAGCGGGTCCATTCTGCTGCTGATCCTGCTGTTGAGCGTCTTCGGCTGGATGATCAGCGCGCGCATCGTGCGCGGTCTGACCATGAGTCTGCGCGAACGCGAATTCGTCAAGGCCGCACGGTATATGGGCGCGCCGACCAGGACGGTGATCCTGAGCCATATCCTGCCGAATATCGCATCGATCCTGATCATCGACACTACGCTGTCGGTGGGCGCGTCGATCATGGCCGAAACCGGTTTGAGCTTCCTCGGATTCGGTGTGCAGTCGCCGGATGTCTCACTCGGCACGCTCATTGCATCGGGCACCGCATCGGCGCTCACCTTCCCCTGGCTGTTCATGTTCGCCGGTGGACTGCTGATCGTCATCGTGCTTTCGGCGAATCTGGTCGGTGACGGTTTGCGTGACGCATTCGACCCCAGTGCCAAACGGGCTCGCTCGCGCAAGAAGGCCGGGTCGGAAAAGAAGGTTGTAGCGTCATGACGGGCCCGGCAGACAAGGTCGCCATCGAGAAGAACTCCACCGCACCGCTGTTGGAGGTCACCGATCTGCGGGTCACCTTCCCCAGCGAGGAGGGTCGCATCGACGCGGTGCGCGGGGTGAACTACACCGTCTCCGATGGCGAAGTGCTCGCCATCGTCGGCGAATCCGGATCCGGCAAATCGGTGTCCTCGCTCGCGGTGATCGGATTGCTGCCGGAGCAGGCGCGGATCAATGGTTCCATTCGGCTGCGCGGGCGCGAACTGCTCGGGCTCGGCGACCGCCAATTGTCCAAGCTGCGTGGACGTTCCATCAGCATGGTGTTCCAGGACCCGCTCTCGGCGCTGACACCGGTGTACCGGGTGGGCGATCAGGTCGCCGAAGCCCTGCTCGCGCATACGGATATGACCGGTCGAGAGGCCTCGGCGCGGGCCGTCGAACTGCTGGATCTGGTCGGCATTCCGGAACCGGCATTGCGCGCCAAGGCTTTTCCGCACGAGTTCTCCGGCGGTATGCGTCAGCGGGTTGTCATCGCGATGGCCATCGCCAATGACCCCGCGCTGATCATCTGCGATGAGCCGACCACCGCACTCGATGTGACGGTGCAGAAGCAGATCCTGAATCTGCTGCGCAAGGCGCGCGATATCACCGGCGCCGGGGTCATCATGATCACCCACGATATGGGGATCGCGGCAACGCTCGCCGATCGGGTCGCGGTGATGTACGCCGGGAAGATCGTCGAAACCGCCCCGGCGGCAGAGCTTTTCGCCGCGCCGCGGATGCCTTATACGGTCGGTCTGCTCGGTTCGATTCCGCGGATGGACGGCCCGCCACGCAGCCCGCTGATCCCGATCGTCGGCGCACCACCGGCCATGCACGCACTGCCGCCGGGCTGCTCGTTCGCACCGCGCTGCCCCATCGCCATCGATGATTGCCGTGCGGCCGAGCCGCCATTGGAGAAGACCGGCCCCGGCCATTCGGCCGCCTGCATCCGCACCGCCGAGGTCACCTCCGCCGATCTGTTCGATGCCTACCGCCAGGAGATTCCGGAGCCGAGCGCCGAAGCCGATACCGATGAGCGGGTGGTGCTGCGGGTTTCGGATCTGGTGAAGACCTACCCGATCACCTCGGGTGTGGTGTTCAAACGCCGCAGGGGCGAGGTCCGCGCCGTCGACGGCATCAGCTTCGAGGTGCGCGCCGGACGCACATTGGCGCTGGTCGGCGAATCCGGATCCGGAAAATCCACTACACTCACCCAGATTCTCGACCTGGTGCGGCCGCAAGAGGGCACCATCGAGATCATGGGCAGCGATATCGCGACCCTGACCAAGGCGCGCAAGCGGGAGATCCGCCGGAAGATGCAGATCGTCTTCCAAGATCCGACGGCCGCACTGGACCCGCGGCTGCCGATCTTCGACGTGCTCGCCGAACCGATGCGCATCGATGGCCGCCCCCGCACCGAAATCGCCGAGCGCATACCGCAATTGCTCGAACAGGTCGGTCTGCGGCCCGAACACGCCGATCGCTATCCCGCCGACTTCTCCGGCGGCCAGAAACAACGCATCAGCATCGCCCGTGCGCTGGCCCTGGATCCGGAGATTCTCGTGCTGGACGAGCCGGTGTCGTCACTGGATGTGTCCATCCAGGCGGGTGTGCTGAATCTGCTGCGCAATCTGCAGACCGAGCACGGTCTGTCCTATCTGTTCGTCTCCCACGATCTTTCGGTGGTCCGCAATCTGGCCCACGATATCGCGGTCATGTATCGCGGAAAGATCGTGGAGGCCGGGCCCGCCGAACAGATCTTCGACCGTCCCAGCAACGACTACACCCGGGCGTTGATCGATGCGGTTCCGGTGCCCGTCGTCAGTCGATAAGGGAGAACGCGATGCGATCGAGAACCCGAACCAGATGGGCGGCACCGGTCGTCGCATTGGGTCTGATCGCGGCGGGCTGTGGTTCGGGCGGCGATTCGACGGCGGGGCTGTCGGATACGCTCGGCACCACAAACGACATCAACCCGAAGAGCGTCGACGAAATTCGTGACGGCGGGAATCTGCGCTTGGCGGTGACGTCGTATCCGGCCAACTGGAACACCCTGTCCAATGACGGTAACGACGGCGAGATAGCCGATATCGAACGGTCGCTGATGCCACGCGCGTTCGACACCAACCCCGCGGGCGAATTGTCCATCGACAAGGACTATTTCACCGATGTCGCACTGACCGACACCAACCCGCAGCAGGTGACCTACACGATCAATCCGAAGGCCGTCTGGTCCGACGGTAATCCGATCACCTGGGAAGACATCAAATCCGAGGCCAATGCGCTCAGCGGTAGGGACAAGCGGTTCCTGATCGCCATCACCAACGGCTTCGAATTCGTGGACAAGGTGGAACGCGGCATCGACGACCGCCAGGCCGTGCTGACCTTCAGCCATCCCTACGCCGAATGGCGTGGCCAGTTCGCGGGCAATGCCTCGCTGTTCCCGAAATCCGTTACCGCCGACCCGGATTCGTTCAACAACAGTCTGGCCGATGCGATGGGACCGAGTGCAGGACCGTTCCAGGTCGTCTCCACCGACCGATCGCAGGGCCGAATCGTGCTCGGCCGCAATCCGAAATGGTGGGGTGCGAAACCCAAACTCGACACCATCACCTACAGCGTGCTCGACCACTCGGCATGGACGACGGCGCTGCAGAACAACGAACTCGACCTGGTACAGCTGACCACGGTCGACGATGTCCAGACGGTGCGCAATACCGGCGGCCTGGTGGTGCGGCGCGCGCCGGGTAATCGCTGGCGCCACATCACCTTCAATGGTGCGCCGGGGTCGATCCTGTCCGACGCCAGGGTGCGCGTCGCGATTTCCAAGGCCATCGATCGGCAGGCGATCGTCACCGCGATTCAGAACGGGCTGGTGGAGAATCCGAAGCCGCTGAACAATCACATATTCCTGCAGGGCCAGGCGGGCTATCGGGACAATAGCCTCGGCTTCGATCCGACCGCCGCGGCGCGCGAACTCGACGAGGCCGGTTGGAAGCGCAACGGCGATGTGCGAGAGAAGGACGGGCGCAAGCTCGTCATCCGCGATGTCATGTACAACGATCCGACCTGGGTGCAGATCGCCCAGATCATCCAGCGGAATCTCGCCGAAATCGGGGTCGGGTTGACCATCGACACCAGGCCGGGGGCCGGGTATTTCACCGATGTCATCCAGCCCGGTGATTTCGACGCCGCCCAGTTCATCTGGGTGGGAGATGCGTTCGCGTTCAGCAGTATTCGACAGGCGTATTACTACGACCCGAACGATCTGCAGGGCAATTACGCCCGCGTCGGCTCGCCGGAACTCAATGCCCTGATCGATCGCACCCTGTCGGAACTGGATCCGGCGAAGGCGCTCGAGCTGGCCAATGAGGTGGATCGCAAGGTGTTCGAGGAGGGTCATTCGCTGCCACTGATGCAGAGCGACGGCAGCTTCGGCGTCCGCGCGAATCTCGCCAATATCGGTTCCCCCGGCCTCGCGTCCTACGACTACACCAAGATCGGATTCGTGAAATGACAACAGCACGCATCGCCCGGCACCGCCGGGTTGGAATTCGGATCGCGGCACCCGCCGTCGCCATCGCGCTGATTCTGTCCGGGTGCGGGTCGGGCGATGATGTGACGGCGGGTTCCAGCTCGATCGGCACGGCCAATGACATCAATCCGAAGGACGCCGGCGATCTGCGCGACGGCGGGAATCTGCGGCTGGCGCTGACGGGTTTCCCGGCGACCTTCAATGCCTTGCATGTCGACTCCGACGGCGACGTATCCGATCTGGTCGGGTGGACGCTGCCGGGCTCGGTCAAATCCGATGCGGCGGGCAATATCACCACCGATACCAACTACTTCACCGAAATCAAACTCACCAATACCAATCCGCAGACCATTGTCTATACGATCAATCCCAAGGCGATCTGGACCGATGGAACGCCGATCACCTGGGAAGATCTGAAATCCCAGGCCGAGGCGCTCAGCGGGCGCAACCCGGCCTTCCAGGTGGCGGCAACCCAGGGCTACGCCCAGATCGGCACGGTCGAACGCGGTGTCGACGACCGCCAGGCGATCGTCACCATGGCCCAGCATTATGCGGAATGGCAGGGCATCTTCAGCACGGTCTACCCCAAGGCGTCGACCGCGACACCGCAGGCCTTCGACGACGTCAACCGCAACGGTCTGCCGGTTTCGGCAGGGCCGTTCGTGATCACCTCGATCGATAAGGCGCAGCAGCGAATCATATTGAGCCGCAACCCGAAATGGTGGGGTGATACGCCGAAGCTGGATACCGTCACCTACAGCGTGCTCGACTACTCGGCGCGGCTGAACGCACTGCAGAACAATGAACTGGATTCGGCGACGGTATCGGGCATCGATGAGGTCAAGACCGCCTCGAACGCGCCGGGCATCAAGGTGCGTCGTGCGCCCGCGCCGCGGTTCTCGCACTTCACCTTCAATGGCGCGCCCGGCTCGATCCTCGCGGATCCGAAACTGCGCGTTGCCATTTCGAAGGGTATCGATCGGCAGGCCATCGCGACATCGGCCCAGCAGGGCGTGGTGGTCGACCCCAAGCCGCTCAACAACCACATCTTCATGGTTGGTCAGAAGGGTTATCAGGACAATGCGGCAGCGGTGGCCTACAACCCCGAACAAGCCGCCAAAGAACTCGATGATCTCGGGTGGAAGCTCAATGGCGATGTCCGCGAGAAGGACGGCCGCAAGCTGGAAATCCGCGATGTGATGTTCCAGCAGGAGAGCTGGGTGCAGATGGCGCAGATCGCACAACAGAACCTGGCGAAGATCGGCGTCAAGCTGATCATCCAGACCTACCCCGGCAATGGACTTTTCACCGATGTGGTCGATCCGGGCAACTTCGATATCGTTCAATTCACCTGGAGCGGTGGCATTCTCCCGCTCGGTGCGCTGCCGCAGATCTACGCCTTCGACCCGGCGAATACGTTGAGCAACAAGGGCAAGATCGGCTCGCCCGAACTGAATGCGCTGATCGAGCGGACAATCGCCGAACTCGATCCCGAGAAGGCCATCGAGTTGGCGAACGAGTGCGACAAGATGATCTTCGAGGAGGGCTTCTCGCTGCCCATCGTGCAGTCCGCGGGCACCGTCGCGGTGCGCGAGGGGCTGGCCAATTACGGCGCCTTCGGCCTCGCGTCGGCGGACTACACCAAGGTCGGGTTCGAGAAATGAGATTCGCGACCGCGGTGGCGGTTCCGGTTATCGCGCTCGGCCTGATCGTGACCGGTTGTTCCGACAACAGCATCACCCCGGGCACGGTCGATATCGGCAGCACCAATGACATCAACCCGAAGGATCGCAGCGAACTGCGTGACGGCGGGAATCTGCGCCTTGCCATCACCAACTTCCCGGAGAACTTCAACTATCTGCATATCGACGGCACCACCGATACCACGGCCTCGGTGATCAATCCGACCATGCCGTCCCCCTGGGTGAGCAATGCCGCGGGAGAACTCACCGTCGATCACAATTACTTCACCGACATAAAGCTGACGAATACCAGCCCCCAGCAGGTCACCTACACGATCAACCCGAAGGCCGTATGGTCCGATGGCACACCGATCACCTGGGAGGATCTGCGATCAGAGGCGGCCGCGCTGAGCACGAAGGATCCCGGCTTCCTCATCTCCTCCCCCAGTGGCTTCGACCGGGTCGAGAGGGTCGAACGAGGCGAGGACGACCGGCAGGCGATCGTCACCTTCAATAAGCCGTATGCCGAATGGCAAAGTCAATTCAGTCCGCTGTATCCGAAGTCCGTCACTGCCACTCCGGATGCGTTCAGTAACGCCGACCACGACACGCTCCCGGTCAGCTCGGGTCCGTTCATGCTCACCGCCATCGATCGCGCGCAGAACCGGATCACGTTGGGCCGCAATCCGAAATGGTGGGGTGATACCCCGAAGCTGGATACGATCACGCTCAGCGTGCTCGACGATTCCGCAGTGCTGCCCGGGATCCAAAACAACGAGATCGACTATGCCTATATGTCCGGCATCGAGAATGTGACCGGGGCGAGGAACTCCAAGAACGTGGTGGTGCGGCGCACGCCCGAGCCCAGTTGGTCGCATCTGACCTTCAATGGTGGCAAGGGCGCCCTGCTCGCCGATCCACAACTGCGCATTGCCATTTCGAAGGCAATCGATCGGCAGGCACTCGTGACCGCTGCCCAGAACGGTGTCGTCGAAAATCCGACGCCGCTGAACAACCACATCTATATGAAGGGGCAGAAGGGCTACCAGGACAATTCGGCTCCCATCGCCTACGACCCCGCCGAGGCGGCGCGGATGCTCGACGCGCTCGGGTGGAAGCTCAATGGCGATGTACGCGAAAAGGACGGCCGGAAGCTGGAACTGCGGGACGTGATGTACCAGCAGGAGGGCTGGGTGCAGACCGCGCAGATCGTGCAGCAGAACCTCGCGAAGGTCGGCGTGAAGATGACCATCCAAACCGTACCCGGCCAAGGGTTGTTCAAGGATGTGATCGATCCGGGAAACTTCGACATCGCCCAATTCAGCTGGGGCGGTAGCGTGCTACCGCTGGGGGTGCTGCCACAGGTCTACGCGTATGACCCGAACAACCCGAACAGTCAGGGGAGCAATAAGGCCCGCATCGGCTCCCCGGAACTGAACGCGCTGATCGAACAGACCATTGCCGAACTCGATCCGGCGAAGGCCATCGAGTTGGCGAACAAATGCGATCAGATGATCTTCGCCGAAGGCTATTCGGTGCCATTGCAGCAGGCCTCGGGTACCTATGCGGTCCGCGATAACCTCGCCAACTACGGCGCCTTCGGCCTCGCCACCCCCGACTACACCAAAGTCGGCTTCCTGAAGTGAAATTCGGACCGGGCCACCCATTGGCCTATCCGGTCTCGGTGACGATCGGCGCCCTGGTTGTCTGCCTGGCCTGGGCGCCGTTCGGCGACTTGGACCAGGTGGCGGCGTTGGCGACGGTTGCGTTGGGCATTCTGGGCTATACGGGTTTTCAGCTCGCCATGGCATTGGGCTACCTGTCGAATGGGTTGGCAGATATCCACCCACGCCGAGATACCTCGGGCAGCGATGGCGGCTCACGGTTCCGAACCAACAGCGGAACGGATGTCAGCGCGGATACCGGCAGGGAACCCGAGGACAGCCCGGGCGGGCGAACCGTAGAGATCAAACGGGTGCGCCAGCAGCATCGGCTCGTCAGCCGTAGCTGGCTGGAGATCACCGAAAACTACCGAACTCGCTGGTTGCCAGTGTTTTTCGAGCCGGCGCTGCTCGGTATGACCGAGGCCGAAGCCGATGTGACCGACAGATCCGTCGACACCGCCACCCTGCACTTCTATCCGTCCGGAAAAGCGCGGACCTCCGAACCGCCCGGCCGCCTGATCGACAATCCCTCTCGTCCCGATCCCGACGCCCCGATCCTCGCCACCGACTCCGCGCGGGTGCGCCGCCGCCTGCTGCTCGACGCGCAATCCACCGTCGCCGCGCCTTTCGTGGCACTCATGTGGGTCTACGTCGCCGCCGGTGGCTTCATGGCCTTCCTCGCCGCCACATCGGTTGCCGCCGCCACCGCCATCTGGCTCGGCGCCATTCGCGGCTCCGACCCCAGCTGACTTGCGCTGTCCCGATCGGGCACGGGGGTCATTCGAACGCCGCGAGTGTTGCGCCAGCACCAGCCGCACCGATTTGCAGCGGCATATTCACCCTCGACCGCCCGGTCGGCGAAGCCACGCGCATACCTGCCGCTGCCAGCGGATGCACCATGGTGCCCGCGCCAAGCGCCCCGGCGGTGCGGTCACCGCACTCTAGTTCGGAACCGCTCTGGCCGAGTGGTCGACGAACCGGGCAAGAGGGCTCAGAACTGGTCTGACCACTTGACCTCCTGACCTATTTGGCGCAGAGTTGCGGTATGGCGTTGCAACCGGTGATCAAGCGGTCGGTGTCCGGCGATGTGTTCGAGCAGATCGCGGCGGATGTGCTCAGTGGCGAATTGGCGCCTGGCGCGACGCTCCCCAGTGAGCGGCAGTTGGCGGAGGCATTAGGTGTTTCGCGGCCCGCGGTGCGCGAGGCATTGCAGCGCCTGGCGGCCGCTGGACTGGTGGCGGTGCGGCAGGGCGATGCGACCACCGTGCTGGACTATCGGCGCGGGGCCGGGCTCGAGGTGCTGCCCCGGCTGCTGGTTCAGGCCGGTGAGCTGGAACCGAAGGTCGCGCGCAGCATTCTGGAGGCACGGCTGCACAACGGACCCAAGGTGGCCGAACTCGCGGCGATCCGGCTCGGCAGAACCGAGTCCGCCACTGTACGCGCGGCCCTGGACCGCACCGTCGAAGCGCTCGCCGCCGAACAGGATCCGGTCGCAGCGCAGCGGCATGCGATGGAGTTCTGGGATCACGTCGTCGACGCGGCCGATTCCATCGTCTTCCGACTGATGTTCAACATGTTGCGCGCCGCCTATGAACCCGCGCTCGCGGCACTGGCCCCGATCATGTCCGCCGAGGTGGGCAATGTCGAGGCGTATCGAAACCTGGCCGCCGCCATCGAAACCGGCGCGCCGGAACAGGCCGCGAGCATCGCTCGGGCATTGCTCGAACCAGCGACTACGGCTCTGATCGAAGTATTGGAGGGTACCGAAAACATCGAACGCTGACGGCGAATCCGCGATCCGGCAATCCCCGGGTCATCGCAGCGGTTCGGAATATCGCTCGGTGCGTCACCGATCTGCACCGACTGGCTCCACCAAGGAAAAGACCATGACGAAACCCCAATCATCCCGCAAAGATTCGGCCGAGCACGCGCGTCAGGACGGACGGCCGCTGCGCCGCGGGCTCACCCTCGCCGCCGCCTTCCGCGAATTCATCCGGCATCCCTCGCCCTGGCTCATCGGCACCACGCTGGTGGCGGCGCTGGTCGCCCGAATCACTGTGGGCGACTGGCAATCGACCGATGCGCTGGTGCCCGCGGTCATGCTCGCGGTCTTTCCGGTCTTCGAATGGATCGTGCACGTCACGGTGTTGCATTGGCGGCCAAGGCAACTCGGGCCGATTCCGATCGATAGCGAACTGGCCCGCAAACACCGCGAGCACCATGTGGATCCGCGCGATATCCCGCTGATCTTCATCCCGACCAAGACGCTGTCGGTACTGGTCGTCGTCCTGGTCGCGATCGCGATCCTGGCCTTTCCCCGGCTCGGCCTCGGCCTGACGTTCCTGCTGATGATCACCGCCCTCGGCCTCGGCTACGAGTGGACGCATTATCTGATCCACACCGACTACAAACCGAAAGGCTCACTGTACCGGGCAGTTTGGCGCAATCACCGCCACCACCACTACAAGAACGAGCACTACTGGTTCACCGTGACCACCTCCGGCACCGCCGACCGACTGCTCGGCACCTACCCTGACCCGGCAACCACCGAAACCTCCCCGACCGCCCGCCATCTCCACTCCGCCTGACCGGCTCGGGGGCCCGGGAGATCGCGTGCGTACGTGGGAATACCGACGCGGTAGGCTTCCGAACCCATCGTACGGAGCATCGCGCCACCGGGAGGTCGCCCAGCGGCAGGTAGCGATGTCAGGTCGCCGCGAGCAGACGGTGCGCGATGGTGCGAGCACGGTCGGCCGCGGCCGGAGAATTCTCGCGTACCGCCGTGACAATCGCACCGTCGACGAGCAGCGCGAATTCAGCGGCCAGCTCCTCGGCATCGGATCGCCCTGCGGCGGTAAGTATTTCGGTGAGATAGTCGATGACGCGCCGTTTGTGCCGATCGGCCGCATGATGGGCGGGCGAGCCCGGATCGGCCACTTCGACCATGGTGTTGATGAAGGCGCAGCCGCGGAAGTCCTTGCGGGCGAAGCGTTCGCAAAGCGCGTCGAAAACCGCGAGCGGGCGGTCCGCCGGGTCGCTCGCCCGCGCTTCGACAGACTCGCGCAGCCACGCCAGCCAGCGCCGATCCCGGTCCTCGAGTACCGCGACGACCAGGTCGTCCTTGCTCGCGAAGTGGCGATAGAAGGATGCACGGCCGACGCCGGACTCCTGCAGTAGGCGATCGACGCCGACCGCCCTGATGCCCTCGGCGTAGAAGAGTTCCTCGGCGGTGGTGAGTAATCGCTGTCTGGCCTGCGTTGCCATGGCATCACCGTACCAGGACGGAACCGATCAGTACCATTCGACTTGACGTATTCGGCACCGATCAGTACCGTTTCAACTCGGTACCGATCAGTACCATAATGTTCGAGTTTGGAGTCACGATGTCTCGGCTACCGCTTGTATCGACCGAAACCGCCGACACCGAGCAGGCCGACCTGCTCACCGAGGTGCAGCGCCAATTGGGCCGGGTTCCGAATCTCTATGCCGCCATGGCGAACAGCCCCGCGACATTGCGCGGATACCTGAACATGCGCGACGCACTGACCCGCGGCAAGCTTTCCGCCCGCGTCCGCGAACAATTGGCACTGCTGGTCGCGAGCGAAAACGGTTGCGATTACTGCGTTGCCGCGCACAGCATGCGAGCGGGCCGAATGGGTTTCACCGAGGACGCCATCGCGGCCACCCGCGAGGCGCACGCCGATGATCCGCATGCGGATGCGGTGCTGCGGGTCGCGCGCGAGGTCATGCGGTCGCGCGGCCGGGTCGACGATCGCGTCATCGACTCGGCCCGCGAGCGCGGGGTGAGCGACGCCGAATTGAGCGAGGTGGTCGGCCATATCGCGCTGAATATCCTGTCGAACTACTTCAACCATGTCGCGCAGCCGGAACTGGACTTCCCTGCTGCCGCGCCGACGAAAGGCACCACGATGACCGCGAAATGGCGGCAGGCCACCGAAGTCGCTCTGGTCGACGGATATGCACTGCTCGACCGGGATGGACAGCCGGTGCGTGCGATCGATGATGTCGAGGTATTGATCGAGGGCGGATTCCTGCACGTCAAGGTTGCGGACTCGGCCGAGGTGCAGGTGGTTTCGGCGCCCGCGGTGGCTCTGCTCACCTACCGCCCGGAAGCCTGAGTCGATAGTCGAGAGCCCGGCCCGGTTCATACCGAGCCGGGCTCTTGCCATGTCCGCATACCCTCACCCCGTACCGTCTTGACAACGTACCCTAGGGGGGTATGGTAGAGCCGAGTTCGACGGGACGGCCCGCCGAATAAATCCGAACGGAGCCCCTGATGAACGCAGCAACCAAGTTCACCGGCTTCACCCTCGGTCTCGCGGCGGTCTTCGGGATCGCACTGGCCGTCGGTGCCACGCTCGGGCCGCAGCCCTCCGAGTCCGCGCACGACGCGAAGGGACATGAGGCCATGGGCGAGTCCGAGGAGCTGCCCGCGGGACTCATGGCCAGCGAAAACGGTTACACCCTGCGCTTGGACACCCCACAGACCACCGCGGCGGCGAATGTTCCGCTGCGGTTCCGCATCCTGAATCGCGACGGCGCACCGGTCACCAGCTACGTCCGCAGCCACGACAAGGATCTGCACCTCATCGTGGTCCGCCGCGATATGGCCGCCTTCCAGCACGTGCATCCGGTGCTCGACCAGACCGGAACCTGGAGCGTCCCGCTGAATCTCACCCGCGCCGGTGACTACCGGGTCTTCGCTGACTTCACACCCGATGGCGGTGCGAATCTGACGCTCGGCGCCGATCTGCGGGTCGCGGGCAACTACGACGCGCAAGCACTGCCAGCGCCCACCACTACCGCGCAGGTCGGCGACTACACCGTCGCGCTGAACGGTGCCGTCACGCCGGGCCAGGCCTCGAAGGTTGTGCTCTCGGTCAGCCGCAATGGCAAACCGGTCACCGATCTGCAGCCCTACCTCGGCGCCTATGGTCACCTGGTGGCATTGCGCGCCGCCGACCTCGCCTACCTGCACGTCCACCCGGAAGGCAGTCCCGGTGACGGTGTGACCCCGGCCGGACCAGGCATTACCTTCTACGTCGACGCACCGAGCGCGGGCGACTACCGACTCTTCCTCGATTTCCAGCACGAAGGCGTGGTTCGCACCGCCGAATTCACCCTCTCGGTCGCCGGTCCCGCGCATGTTCCCGCCGCGGAGCCCGCCGGACACGGCCACTGATCACTACCCTGAGTCGCAGAGAACGGAGCACATGATGACCACCGCGACACAACCGTCCGCCGGACAGGTCGAATTGGTGATCGGTGGCATGACCTGCGCGTCCTGCGCCAATCGCATCGAGAAGAAGCTGAACAAGCTCGACGGCGTCACCGCGACGGTCAACTATGCGACGGAGAAGGCGCGGGTCGATTTCAGCGGTGATATCTCACCGGAGCAGTTGATCGCCACCGTCGAGCAGGCCGGTTACACCGCCGCGCTACCGAAGATCGAAGAACCCGCGGAAACCACCGCCGAGGAGGATCCGACAGCGGGGCTGCGGACCCGACTGCTGGTTTCGCTGGTGCTGACGATTCCGGTCATCGCGCTGGCGATGGTGCCCGCGCTGCAGTTCGACAACTGGCAGTGGCTTTCGCTGACGCTGGCCGCGCCGGTCGTGGTGTGGGGCGCGCTGCCCTTCCACCGGGCCGCGTTGGCCAACCTGCGACACGGCACCGCAACCATGGACACCCTGGTGTCGATGGGCACGCTCGCGGCGTTCGGCTGGTCGCTGTACGCGCTGTTCTGGGGTACGGCCGGTATGCCTGGCATGAAGCATCCATTCGAGCTGACCATTGCGCGGATGGACGGCACCGGCAGCATCTACCTGGAGGCCGCGGCCGGTGTCACCACCTTCATCCTGGCCGGACGCTACTTCGAGGCGCGATCCAAGCGGCGGGCCGGGGCGGCGCTGCGGGCGCTGCTCGAGCTCGGCGCGAAGGAAGTCTCGGTGCTGCGCGATCCAGGGGGACGGCAGCCGACGGAGTCGGGGTGGGCAAACGCGGTCGAACAGCGAATTCCGGTCGAGCAGTTGAGCGTCGGCGACATCTTCGTGGTGCGGCCCGGTGAGAAGATCGCCACCGACGGTGTGGTCGTCGAGGGTTCCTCTGCGGTCGACGCCTCGATGCTCACCGGTGAATCGGTGCCGGTGGAGGTCGGTCCCGAGGATGCGGTGGTCGGCGCGACGGTCAATGTCGGCGGGCGGATCGTGGTGCGCGCCAATCGAATCGGCGCCGACACCCAGCTGGCTCAGATGGCGAAACTGGTCGAGGACGCGCAAACCGGTAAGGCGCAGGCACAGCGGTTGGCGGACCGGATCTCCGGTATTTTCGTGCCGATCGTGATCGCGCTGTCGGTCGCGACGCTCGGATTCTGGTTGGGCACCGGCGGTTCGGTCGCCGCGGCCTTCACCGCCGCGGTCGCGGTGCTGATCATCGCCTGCCCGTGCGCCCTTGGGCTGGCCACGCCGACCGCGCTGCTGGTCGGCACCGGTCGCGGTGCGCAGCTCGGCATTCTGATCAAGGGTCCGGAGGTGCTGGAATCGACCCGCCGGGTGGACACCGTGGTGCTCGACAAGACCGGCACCGTCACCACCGGCAAGATGACCCTGCTGGATGTCGTCGCCGCCGAGGGCGAGGACACTGCCGAGGTGCTGGCACTGGCCGGGGCGCTGGAGGATTCGTCGGAGCACCCGATCGCCCAGGCGATTGCCAAGGGCGCACGGGAGAAGCTCGGCACGCTGGGGCAGGTCGAGGATTTCGCGAATATCGAGGGTCTCGGCGTGCAGGGTGTGGTGGACGGCCATGCGGTAATCGTCGGGCGGGCAAGGCTGCTCGCGGACTGGTCGCAGCAGCTGGACGCCGAGCTCGAGCGGGCCATGCACACTGCCGAATCCGATGGCAAGACCGCCGTCGCGGTGGGCTGGGACGGTAAGGCACGCGGTGTGCTCGTGGTCGCGGATGCGGTGAAACCCACCTCCGCCGAAGCGATCTCGCAACTGAAGGCGCTCGGTCTGACCCCGATCATGCTGACCGGCGATAACACCGCCGCCGCGAAAGCCATTGCGGCACAGGTCGGTATCGACGAGGTGATCGCGGAGGTGCTGCCCGCCGATAAGGTCGACACCGTCAAGCGACTACAGGCCGAGGGCAAGGTGGTCGCGATGGTCGGCGATGGTGTCAACGATGCGGCGGCCCTGGCCCAAGCCGACCTCGGCCTGGCGATGGGCACCGGAACCGATGTCGCCATCGAGGCCAGCGACCTGACCCTGGTCCGCGGTGACCTGCGCGCGGCCGCCGATGCGATCCGACTGTCCCGCCGGACCCTCGGCACCATCAAGGGCAATCTGTTCTGGGCCTTCGCCTACAACGTCGCGGCGATTCCGCTCGCCATGGCCGGACTGCTGAACCCGATGCTCGCGGGCGCCGCGATGGCGTTCTCCTCGGTCTTCGTGGTCAGCAACAGCCTGCGCCTGCGCGGCTTCCGCTCCACCGCTCAATAGGAATCGGGCGGGACGGTGTTCATGCCGTCCCGCCCGATCCCGTGGCTCACTGCAGAATGCCGCTATTGGCCAGGCCCATCGCGGCACTTCCGGTGGCCCATGCGGCGGCAGCACTTCCGGTCGCGGCCAAGAGGGAGAGCAGAATCATCGGTTCGACCTTTCCTAGAGCAACGATCAGCAATCGAAAGCTACTGCGACCCAAAGGCGTCCACAATCAGCTGCGCGATACTCTCGGCAACCTCTCGCGACATTGCCAGCCAACTGCCAGCAAGAAATTTCGCGTTTACCTGAGCGAGGTCGACGCCCTCGGCATCGCCCGAACCCGGTTCGCCCAGCGAACTGTCACCTGGACGTCTGCGCGCCTTTGGCTGCAGTGTCGATAGGCCGGTCAGCAGAGCCGGTCATCGCACCAGAGGAGTCAGCCGATGCCCATCATGGACAACCCCGAAGTCCCTCCCGCCGTACATGTTCAGATCGAGCGCGATGCCGATGCGATTCGCCCGATCGGTCCGATGAGGGTGACCGTCACCACGGAACTGGTCGACAAGTTCTCCAGCGGCGCACGCCAATTGGTTGTGCGATCGGCAGCGCTTCCCGACGAGGGCGATCCGCCGGGACCGGTTCGCGACGAGGGCGGGCCGCTTACGAAGGACGGAAGCTGACAAAGGTGCGGCGAATCTGCTATTCGCAGTGCGGCAGAGCGACGGCCGCGTCCAGGTGAAGCGCTACTGGTCGCGTTGTGCAAGCCGCGCGACTCCGGCGCCGGTCAGCTGGTTCAAGGCATGCTGGCGGCCGGTCACGATCATGAGCAGGGCGGCTACTGGGCCGGTGACAGTGGATCCGGCACCGGCGGACCAGTCGGTGTCGGTTGCGACGAGGCGGTGGCCGGTGAATTTCTTGCGGGCGTGGAATGGCGCGTCCGTTGTCCAGATTCGGTTGATCGCCAATCGTGCGGCGGTGACCGGCATGTCGCGGGTGATGCCGAGTGGGACGGCTATGTCTTGGCCGTGCACGAGTAGGTCCATCAGGCGATCGGCCGGTGTGGTGCCGATCGCCGTGACGCGTGCGTCGATGCTGTCGCGCAACTCGCCGAGCAGCTGCTGGGTGGTGCTGCGGTCCGCGTGGCGAATGGCGGTATCGCGGATCGCCCGGTCCAGGCTGCCGCGGGCGCGGATGACATTGATGAGGATCCAACCGAGCGAGGCACGAGCCGACAGCACGATGTGCGCGACGACATCGCGCACTCGCCAACCATCGCACAGCGAAGGATGGTCCCATTCGGCTTCCGACAGCGGCGCCAATAGTTCGACCAGACCGGCTCGCTCGGCGGCGACAGCCCGCCAGATCTGCTCGGCACTCGTCATCGTGTCCTCGGTCATCCGCGTATCTCCTTGTCCCGGTGGATGTTCCAGTAGGGTAGGAACTCCACCGAGGTGGAGGTTCCAGCGAATGTGACTGAGAACACACGCCGCGACGGCCTAGTGAGTATCGGTGAGCTGTCGCGAGTCACCGGCGTACCGGTCCGCACGCTCCGCTTCTACTGCGACAACGGTGTTCTGGAATCGCGGCGCAGCGGGGGCGGGCATCGGCTGTTCGATCCGGCGACCGCGGGCGATCAGGTGCTGCTGGTGCGTCGGCTCCGAACTCTCGGCATCGGCTTGTCGGCGATCATCGAAGTTCTCACCGGAACCCTGACGATCGCCGATGCGATCGCCGCGGAACGCGCGGCACTCGACACCGAACTCGGCATGCTGTCCTGGCGGCGCGCATCGCTACGCGCCGTCGAGGACGCGCCACCCGCCGACCGCGCACGACGGTTGGAATTGCTTGCGTCCGTGCAGGATCGGCACAACGCACACGACAATCTGGTGAGGTTCTGGCGGACGCTGCTCGCCCCGATCCCACCGGCACTGTTCGACGGATTCGTCGCGATGAACATCCCGCGGCTGCCCGCCGATCCGACTCCCCAGCACATTCTCGCCTTCGCCGAACTCACCACCCACATCGCCGATCCCGCCTGCACCGCCGCGATGTCACGACAACTCTGGCGGACGAACCCGACCCGGATCCACGACAAACTCGCACTGGTCACCGGGGTCGCCGAGGCATGCGCGGCCGTGGACGCGCTCGGCACAGCACCACACCCCGGCCCTGAACTCGACCGATTCATCCACGCGCACGCCACCGCCCGACGCGACCGCGACACCCCACGCCTGCGACACCGACTCCTCGACAACGCGCCCGATAACAACCCACACATCCACCGTTATTGGAAGCTCACCACCGAGATCACCGGAACCACCACCGCTGGAGCTGCTCTCTACTGGCTGTACCAAGCACTCGCACAGTGGGTCGACGCATGACAAGCGGTAGCTGTTCGAACGGAATGCCGCGATACGCGGCGCATCCGCGCGCGTCCGCTGCTTGACGGCCAGTCCGGCATTCAGGCGAATGGCACCGAGCCATCGAATCGTCGCAAACCGGTTGCGCAATCGGAGCAGACTAGGTAGGTTTCAACCGATTGCAGATTGCAACCAGAAAGGGATTCCCATGCCACAGCTGGTCCGAGTTCAGAACTTCGCTGTCTCCAGCGATGGATACGGCGCAGGCGAGGGGCAGAGTCGCGAGCGCCCATTCGGCCACGCCGATCCGGCGGCGCTCATGTCTTGGGCGGGCGCCACCGCCCACTGGCCCAACCGAACCGATCCCGGAGGCAGCTACGGCCTCGACGACTACTGCACCCGCGACTTCACCAACAACATCGGCGCGGAGATCATGGGGCGCAATAAATTCGGCCCGCAGCGGGGCCCATGGGAGAACTACGACTGGCAAGGCTGGTGGGGCGACGAACCACCGTTCCACACACCGGTTTTCGTGCTCACCCATCATGTGCGCCCCTCGATCACCCTGGGGGACACGACATTCCACTTCCTCGACGCATCCCCGAAGGACGCCCTGGCACAGGCATTCGACGCCGCCGACGGCAAGGATGTGCGCATCGGCGGCGGTGTCGCAACGGTCCGAGAATTCCTCGAAGCCGATCTCATCGACAATATGCACATCGCCGTCGCATCAGTCGAACTCGGCCGCGGCGAAAGGTTATGGACCAGTCCCGACGAACTCGTCGACCGTTTTCATCTCGAGCAGATCCCGAGCCCGAGCGGTGTTGTCCATCACTTCTTCTGGCGACGGTGACGCAACTCTCGATCGCTGCGCTCAACGACCCCCAGGACTGGGGGCTTCCGGCGGCATCCGGCGTCCGATTCGATCTACGGTAGTAACGATTGCCCGTTTGGCGGATTACCTAAACGGGTTCGAACGTTGCGCGGATGCGATTTTCAGGAGTGACGCGGTATGCGATTCAGAGATCTCGTTGCGGCGGCCGCCGCTGTGACGGTCGTCGGCACGGGAGTGAGCCTGCTGGCGCCTGCCGCCTCGGCCGCACCGATCAACAGCGCGGCCAAGGCACCGGACGGTTCCTACATCGAGAAAGTAGAGACACTCGGCGATCGCAAGCTGCAGCTCGAGATTCACTCCACGGCCATGGATCGGACCTTCCCGGTCCTGGTGGATCTGCCCGCGGACAATTCGGTCCCGCGCCCGACGCTGTACCTGGTCAACGGGGGCGGCGGTGGGGTCGACGGTAATGCCTCATGGGACCAGAAGACCGACGCCAAGGAATTCCTCGGCGACAAGAACATCAATGTCGTCGAGCTGATCGGTGGCCGGTGGAGCTACTTCGCCGACTGGCGCGCGCCCGATCCGGTACTCGGCGTGAACAAATGGCAGACCTTCTACACCGAAGAGCTGCCACCGATCATTGATGCGGCACTCGGCACCAACGGCAAGAACTCGATCGCGGGCTACTCGATGGCCGGTACATCGGTGCTGATGCTGGCGATCACCAAGCCCGGCCTGTTCCAGAATGTCGGCGCCTACAGCGGCTGCGCGCAGACCAGCGATCCGGTCGGCCAGAAGTTCGTGCAGACCACGGTCGAAACGTGGGGCGGCGGTGACCCGGAAAATATGTGGGGTCCCGCCGACAACCCGCTCTGGCAAGCGAACGATCCGGTCTTGCACGCCGACAAACTGCGCGGAACGAACCTGTGGGTTGCGGCGGGCGGCGGTCTGCCCGGCGCGCACGACGCTCCCGGCGATCCGTTCATCATGGGCGATGACAAGTACAACCCGATCAGCGTGGCCAACCACGTCGTCGTCGGCGGCATCATCGAGGCCGCGATGAGCGCCTGCTCGCACAACCTCCAGAACCGGTTGAACGAGTTGGGAATTCCGGCGACCTTCGACCTGCCCCCCACCGGCACCCACACCTGGGGCTACTGGCAGGACGACCTCAAGCAGTCCTGGCCGGTGCTGTCCAAAGATCTCTACTGACCTCGAAATCCGTTCCGACGCACTGATATCCGGTCGGCTCGCGGCTAGCCGACCGGCACGGTCACGCCGGAGGACGACGGGGCACCGTGCAGGACCAGTTGGCTCGGGTCGTCGTTCTTCTTGTCGTTTTTCTTGCCGTTCTTGTCCTTGCGGGGTAAGTCGAAAGCCAGCCGAATCGTGTGAGTGCTGCCGGGATCGATCTGGTCGATGCCGTTGCTCAGTTCGGTGGTCGCGGTCGCATCGGGGGCGAGGGTGCGCCCGGCCGTGGTGACCAGACGTTGATCGGCGATGCGGAAGACTTGGCCGTGTTGGGAGATATTGGTGACCGTCAGCGTCACGATGGTGTAGGAACCGCCCGGGGTCACCGAACCGGTGCGGCTCGCATCGGACACCACCCCGGTCACAGTGAAAGCGAAGTTCCCGTCGCGCACCGCACCGGCCGGACCCAGGGATTGTTCACCGGTCGAGGGTGGCGGCGAATTGGGCGAGGCGGCAGCGGAAGTCGTGACGGCTGGCGCGGTGTCGGACCCGAGGACACCACTGAGCAGCCACAACGCCGCCGCCGCGACGAGCGCCAGCCCGGCGGCGATCGGTAACCATCGCCGCACCAGAGGCTTTCGCTGCGGATCGGGATGCGCGACCGGGTGTGTGCGCGGCTCGGGCGTCGGTGGCTCCAACCGGGTCGTGCCCACAGCGGTCATGACACGGGTGCGCGGGTGCGTGCCCGATATCGCAGGGTCCGCGACCAGCGGCACCGGGTGCGCCGATGCGGACCACCCCAATGCCGCGCGTGCCGCGGCGGCGAATTCACCCGCGCTGGGATAGCGGTCCCCCGGTTCTTTGGCCATCCCGCGCGCAATGACAGCGTCCAGTGCTGGCGGGACACCTCCGGCAGCCCGCGACGCACACGGGGGTTCGGACATCAAATGCGCATGCATCTGCTGTGCCGGATCACCGTCGCCGTATGGCAGCTTCCCGGTGAGGGTTTCGTACAGCACGCAGGCCAGTGAATAGACATCCGAGCGGGCATCGGCCGTGCCGGTGAACCGCTCCGGCGCCATATAACCCAACGTGCCGACCACCAAGCCGGTGGCCGTGAGCGCGCTGCCGTCGGTGGCGCGGGCGATACCGAAGTCGATCAGATATATGAAGCCGCGGGTGTCCTCGAGGATATTGCCCGGCTTCACATCCCGATGAACAAGCCCGGCCGCGTGAGCGGCATCCAGCGCCTGCGCAGCCTGGGCGATGACCTCGACCGCCCGGGTCGGTTCCAGCGCACCCGACCGCAGCCGCGTGGCGAGATCGATGCCCTCGATATAAGCCATCTCCAAAAAGAGATGCCCATCGACCTCGCCGAAGTCGCGGATCGGCACGATGTGTGGGTCGCGCACCTGGGCGCCCAGCCGGGCTTCCCGCTCGAAACGGCGTCGATAGCCCGGATCGGCGGAATAGGCCGCGGACAACACCTTCAACGCGACGGTGTTGCCGGTGCGGTCGCGCGCCGACCACACCTCACCCATACCGCCACGGCCCACCAAGCGTTCGAGGTGGTAATTCCCGAACGAGCCGCCAGCGCTCTGCACCGACACACACTGACCGTATCGCTGCGGATCGCTGCCACCGCGACCGGATCCCCGCCAGCCGACGGTTTACCGGGCCGTTTCCGTCCAGGTGACCGGCAGTTCGTGGACACCGTAGATATTCATGTCGGTCCTGAGCTTCACCTCGTCTGCCGGGATGGCGAGGGCGAGGGTCGGGAAGCGACGAAGCAGTCCGCCGAAACCGGCGCGCATCTCGATACGGGCCAGTTGCTGGCCGAGACATTGGTGGATGCCATGGCCGAACGACACCAGACCGCGAGGCTTGCGATGCACGTCCAAGGTGTCGGGGTTGTCGAAACGCTGCGGATCGCGGTTGGCGGCCAACAGCGAGACGACGACGGTCGAGCCCTTGCCGATGGTTTCGCCGCCGAGTTCGATGTCCTCGGTGGCATAGCGATAGAAGATGTCGGCGACGGACAGGTAGCGCATGAGTTCCTCGACGGCATCGGGGACCAGCTCCGGGTCGGCGCGCAGTTCGGCCAGCTGCTCGGGATGCTCCAGCAGCGCGAAAGTGCCGAGCGCCAACATGTTCGCGGTGGTCTCGTGCCCGGCGAGCAGCAGCAGGAAGGCGATGCCGGTCAACTCCTCGATGGTGAGGTCGTCGTGGCGGGCCAGGTCGGACAGGATGTCCTCGCCGGGTTCGGCGCGTTTGCGCGTGACCAGTTCGGCCAGGTAGGTGGTCATCGCGCCGTAGGCGGCCATCTTCTCATCGAGCGGCTGGTCTTTGAGCAGGAACTTGGCCGAGTTGACCTGGAAGTTCGCCCGGTCCGCGTAAGGGACGCCGAGCAGTTCGCAGATCACCAGCGAGGGCACCGGCAGCGCGAACGCCTTGACCAGGTCGACCGGCGGGGTCAGGCGCGCCATCTCGTCCAATTGCCGCTCGGTGATGTCGATGATGTGCTCTTCGAGCTGCTTCATGCGTTTGACGGTGAAGGCACTGGTGAGCTTGCGCCGCAGGCGGGTGTGGTCCGGCGGGTCCATGGCGACGAACAAGCCCGGGATCTGCGGGGAAGGTTCGGTAGCGACCGGCATGCCGGGAGTCTCGTAGGGCACGTGGACAATGCCGATGTCCTGGCGGGAGCTGAACCGAGTGTCGGCCATGAGCTGGCGGACCGCGTTGTAGCCGGTGACGAGCCAGCCCTCGTGACCGTCGGGGAAGAGCATGGGACTGACCGGGCGAGCCTCGCGCAGCCGGGTGATTTCGCGGGGTGGGGCGAAGGGGCCCGCATTGCGTTCTATGGGGAGGCCGTGCGGGACGGGAACCGTTCGAGTCATCGGGTTTTCCTCAATAAGTAATAGGGATGAGTAGATCGACAGGCGGATTGGTCTAGTCGTCGATGGCGATCGCGCCGGACGGGCACACCTGGGCGGCCTCGCGCACGGCATGCTCCCACTCGGGGGCGGGTGTGGTGTCCAGCGGCAGCACGCGGCCGTCCGCGTCGTCTTGGTCGAATACTCCGGGGGCGGTCAGTACGCACATGCCAGCGCCGATGCAGCGCTCCCGGTCGACTCTGAGTTCCATCGGTTACCTTTCCTTCCAAGTGATCGGGAGGGCGAGCACGCCGAAGGTGAGCGCATCGGGGATCACCTTGTCCCCGTCCGCCTTCCGCGGCCCGCAAGTTGAATTGCTGAATTCACATGAACACGCACTCCGGTGCACGACGCTGACGTTGCGTCGTGCGGCCGGTGCTGTGGTGGCGCTGCACTAGGCGGCGACGGCGTGCCGAATGATGATGTTGCCGTGGGAGTTACGCGCGTATACCTGCACGGTGTCCTCGTTCTGCTCCGGCCGGGAGACCGGCTGCATCTGGTTCTGCACGGTGCCGTGCTGGGCGTTGGTTTCCACCCGGACCGCGCTGCCCGGACGAATACCCACCTCCAACTCGCCCATGGATGTCTCCAGCCGCAGCACGCCGCGCGCTGCCTCACCGATGCGGATATCGCCCTTGGCGGTTTTCGCGGTCACCGAATCGTGCGCGCGCTCGATGATGATGTCCCCGGCGGCGATCTCCAGGTCGCACTGGCCGAGTTCGCCTGTGCCCAGCAATCGGCCCACACCCGCGGTGCCCTCGAGTCGGGAGCCGGTGGGCACCTCGATCCGCACCTCGATCGACGGGTTGCCGCCGAACGGGGTGTAGGTCCGCCAGTCCTTCGGCGTTTTCACGGTCAGGGTGCCGTCGACGAAATCGACCCGGGTTTGCTCGGCGGCGCGCACGTCACCCTTCTTGGACTCATCGGCGGGGCGGACCTCGACGACGGTGTCGGTACGGTCGGAGGCGATGACCGTGACATTGCCGGAGAGCACCTCGACGGTGACGGCGATGGGCTCCGGGGTCTGGAATGCGGGCATTGCGGTACTCCTTCAGCGTGTGAACGGTTGGTGTGTGATCAGCCCGTGCTGTTCACGTGAACTACTGTCGCCATCCCGGCTGATACGGAGCTGACGCCGACCTGACACGCCGACCGACATGGTGTTTGACCTGGTCACAGCGGTTGATTGGTTGCCGGGCAACATGTTCGGCAGGTGCGCCACCGCTGGCTGGCCGCGCTGCGGCGACCACTCTTGCGGGCTGTGCTGGTCGCCCCAGCACAGCGGGGCGAGGGGTCGACTTGCCGTCCACGGCAGAATGGTCCGGTGCAGATCGGGATGCTTGGACCGCTCGAGATTCGAGTAGATGACGGGGGACTGCTGACGGTACCGGGTGCTCGGTTGCGGGCGCTGTTGATCGCTCTCGCCCTCGAACCCGGTCGTGCGGTCCCGAAATCCAAGCTGGTCGACTGGATTTGGGGTGAGCAGCCGCCCTCCGACGCCGCGAACGCCTTGCAAGCACTGGTCTCCCGACTGCGCAGAGCGCTGCCGGACGGGGCGATCGACGTGCAAGCGGGCGGATACCGGCTGACGGTGGCATCCGACGCTGTCGACGCCGTGCGGTTCGAACGGCTGCTCGACCAGGCCCGCGGCGGTGACGACGCGCATCAGGCCGAGCTGCTGCGCGAGGCCGTCGAGCTGTGGCGTGGTGCGCTGATGCAGGACGTCGATGTGCCGGACAGTGCGGCCGTCGACGCGGTAATCACCCGGCTCGACGGGCTGCGCCTGACCGCCATGGAGGATCTGTACGAAGCGGAGATCCGCCTCGGCCGCGGTGCGGAGCTGGTCACCGAGCTGACCGAGCTGGTGGCCGAGCACCCGGTGCGGGAACGGCTCGTCGCCGCGCTGATGCGGGCATTGGTCGCCGCGGGTCGTAGCGCCGAGGCGCTGGTCGTGTACCAGCATGCCCGGGAGGCGCTCGCCGACACGCTGGGTGTGGATCCCGCGCCGGAGCTGTCCGCGCTGCACGTCGCGCTGCTGCGCGGCGAAGTGGGAGCGCACGAAAACGATCGCAAGACCAACCTGCGGGCCGAGTTGACCAGCTTCGTCGGCAAGCAAGGCGATGTTGCCGCGGTGCGGGAACTCATTGCGGCACACCGGCTCACCACGGTGACCGGGCCAGGTGGCTCAGGGAAAACCCGGCTGGCCATGGAGACCGCGCGGACCCTGCTCGACGACCTACCGGACGGGCCATGGCTGGTGGAATTGGCGTCGGTCGGCGCCAGTGGTGACGTGGCACAATCGGCGCTCGCCGCGCTCGGGCTCCGGGATGCGCTGCTCGGCGCCGCACCGAATGTGGAACCGATGGACCGGCTCATCGCGGCGCTGCGCGAGCGCGAGACGCTGTTGATCCTGGACAATTGTGAGCACGTGATCGACTCCGCGGCGGCATTCGCCCACCGGGTACTCGGCGAGTGTCAGCGGCTGCGGATCCTCGCGACGAGCCGGGAACCGCTCGGCATCACGGGCGAGGCGTTATGGCAGGTCGAGCCGTTGTCGTTGCCCGCCGAGAACGCCGACCCCGGCGAGATCGAGTCCTCCCCGGCCGTTCGGCTGTTGCTGGATCGGGCCGGTGCGGTGCGCAAGGATCTCGTCACCGATGCCCGCACACTGTCGAATCTGGCGCGCGTCTGCCGGGCGCTCGACGGGATACCGCTGGCAATCGAACTGGCCGCGGCCCGATTGCGCACCATGTCCCTCGATCAGGTCGCCACCCGCCTCGACGATCGATTCCGCCTGCTGACCGGCGGTAGCCGGACCGCGCTGCCGCACCACCGGACATTGCGCGCGGTGGTCGACTGGAGCTGGGAACTGCTCACCGACGCCGAACGGACGCTCTTGCGCAGGCTCGCGGTGTTCTCCGGCGGTGCGAGTCTCGATGCGGCCGAACAGGTTTGCGCGGACGGCGGGAACGACACGGCGGTCGAGCGGTGGGAGGTGCTCGAGCTGCTGACCGCGCTGACCGAGAAATCGCTGCTGCTCACCGCGCAGGACAGCGGGCCGCGCTATCGCATGCTCGCCACGATCGAGCAGTACGCCAGGGACCGGCTCGTGGAGGCGGGGGAAGCGGATTCCGCGCGCCGAGCGCACTTCGAGTACTTCACCGAACTCGCCGAAACCGCCGAACCGCAGCTGCGCCGAGCCGAGCAGTTGAAGTGGCTCACCACGCTCGAGGCCGAACACGACAACATCGCGGTCGCGATGCGTGGCGCGCTCGCGGCGGGCGATGCGCCCGGGGCGATGCGGCTCGCGGCGGCCGCGGGCTGGTACTGGTGGCTGAGCGGACACAAGGCCGAGGGCATGGAGTTGATCACCGCGGCCGTCGAGCTGCCCGGCGAGGTGGACGATGAGACCCGGGCCATGGTGTACGGACTGGTCGTGCATTTCGCGTCCTCCGGGCGCAATGACGAGAATCAGCTACAGGAATGGATCCGCGAGGCACACCGGTTCGGCCGGGGCATTCGGGCCCGGCACCCGGCGCTGGCGTTCGTCGCCGCGCTGGAGCGCTTGTTGCACGGGCCGGACGCGATTCTGACCGCGTTCGAACCGCTGCTCACCGACGACGACCCGTGGGTGCGGGCACTGGCCCGGCTGCAACTCGGCAAGATGCGGGTGGTGCTCGGCCAGGACGGACGCGAGGCTGACGAGTATTTCGAGACCTCGCTCGCCGAGTTCCGGGCCATCGGCGAGCGTTGGGGGATTTCGTTCGCACTGACCGAACTGGCGAATCGGATCGCCACCCGCGGCGAGTTCGCCGCCGCGTGCGAGCTGTTCGACGAGGCGATCGCCGTGGTCACCGAGGTCGGCGCGATCGAGGACGTCATCCGGTTCCGGGCGCGGCAGGCCCAGTTGTATTGGCTGCTCGGTGATTCGGAGGCGAGTGCGTCCGCCATGCTGGCGGCGCAGCGGGCCGCGGATCAGGCATCCTGGCCGAGCGCACTGGCCGAACTGGCGCTGTCGAAGGCGGAGCTGGCCCGTTGGAGCGGTGACACCGAGCAGGCGTACCGGCAAATCAACAGTGCGACAACCATGTTGGGCGGCGATGCCGAGCAGCCGAATGTCAGCGCGGTACTGCACGACCAACTCGGCTACCTGGCAGCCGATCTCGACCGAGCCCGTGCCGAACACGCCGCGGCATTCCGAGCCGCGACCGATGCCGGGCATGCGCCCCTCATCGCCCAGATACTGGTCGGAATCGCGGACCTGGCGCAGCGTGACGGCCAGGACGAGCAGGCCGCGCGGCTGCTCACGGCGAGTGCCGGACTACGCGGACTGCCCGACCGTTCCCAGCCGGACGCGGCCCGCATCGAGCAGACCGCACGACATCGCCTCGGCGAAGCGCGCTTCACCGAGGCGACGAGGGAAGGTGCGAAGTCGGACTGGCGTGAACTGGTCGCGACTACGCTCGCTTGTTGAACGTGGCACGCGACCACAGGTACCCGACAATGGCGAACCCGGCACACCAGGCGAGCGCGGCGGCCGTGTACCCGCCGGACGGATGTCCGGCGAGAAATCCGCGCAATGACTCGATGATCGGCGTGAAGGGCTGATACTGCGCGAACTGCCGGACGCCCTGTCCCATCTTGTCGGCTGGCACGACCGCGCTGCTCACAAAGGGCAGCATGATCAGCGGCACAACGGTCATGCCCGCGGACTCCGGAGTCTTCGCGGCCATGCCCAGCGCGACCGTCAGCCAGGAGGCCGCGAACGATGTTGCCGTCACGATGCCGAGCGCGCCGAGCCAGTCGAGCGCGGCCGCGGACGGCCGGAACCCCAGCGCGAAGGCCACCCCGAGGACGGCCGCGATGGCGACCGCATTGGTCAGTATGGTGGCCGCGACGTGACCGGTCAGCACGGCGCTGCGGGAGACATCCATGACCTTGAATCGGTTGATGATGCCCTTCGCCATATCGGAGCTCACCGCGACCGCGGTGCCCGACAAGCCGTAACTGATGGCCAGCAGGATCAGACCCGGTGTGGCGTAATCGATGTAGTTCTCACCGACCTCGAAGGCGTTGCCGAAGACGTAGACGAAGATCAGCATCATCACGACCGGCATCAGCGCCGCGTTGAATACCGTGACCGGAGTTCGGGCGATGTGTTTGAAGTTGCGCCGCAACATAATCGCCGAATCGGCCAGCGGTGCGGTAATGGTGCTCATTGTGCGTTGGCCTCCGTGGTCGCGTGACCGGTCAGGGAAAGGAAAACATCATCGAGATCGGGGGTGTGGACGGAGACCTCTTCGGCCTCGATCGAGGATTCGGCGAGCCGCTCGAGCAGGTGGCGCAATGATTTCGTGCCGCCGTCGCCCGGTACCCGCACGGTCAACGTCTCGTCGTCGCGGGTGCAGTCGGGCAGGATCCGCGCCGCCGCATCCACTTCCGTGACAGTGCTGAACCGGAGCCGGATGTGGCTGCCCGGCACTCGGCGCTTGAGTTCGTCGGGAGTGCCCTCGGCGACGATGCGGCCCTGGTCGAGCACCGCGATCCGGTCGGCCAGCTGATCGGCTTCCTCGAGATACTGGGTGGTGAGGAAGATCGTCACGCCATCGGCCGTCAAATCCCGCACGATCTCCCACATCGTGCGACGACTACGCGGATCCAACCCCGTTGTCGGCTCGTCCAGGAAAACGATCTCCGGCCTGGTGACCAGCGTCATCGCCAGGTCCAGTTTGCGGCGCATACCCCCGGAATAGGTCGCCGCCCGCTTTCGCGCCGATTCCGCCAGATCGAACCGTTCCAGCAATTCGGTGACCACCCGCTTGCCCTCGCTGCCCCGCAGACGGTGGATATCCGCCATCAGCCGCAAGTTCTCCTCGCCGGTCAGCAGATCATCCACCGCCGCGAACTGACCGGTGACCCCGATCGCCGCGCGCACCGCCTTGGTCTCGGACGCGATATCGTGCCCGGCGACACGCGCCGTGCCGCCATCGGCCTGCAACAGCGTGGTCAGCACGTTCACTGTGGTCGTCTTACCGGCCCCATTCGGACCGAGCAGCGAAAAAATCGTCCCGGCACCGATATTCAAGTCAATGCCATCGAGGACGACCTTGTCCCCGTAGGCCTTTCGCAGCCCAGAAGCTGCAATTGCTGAAGTTGTCATGCGACCACTGTCATCGGCGGTGCTGATACCGACCTGACAGCGACCTGACACGGTGTTCGCGCCGAGGGATTGACCCTGCCCCTGCGTCAGGGTTGGAGTCTTGTCACATGACGAATGACAGCACTCAGCTCGCTCCGCCGATCGGCGGGTTCCAGACAATCGACGGCCGCCGTATTTTCCTGCATCGGGCGGGCAGCGGCGGACCGGCCGTCGTGTTCCTGCCCGGCGCGAGCGCGGTCGGACTGGACTATTTCGGTGTCCAGCAACAGGTTTCGCAGTTCACCACTGCTGTGCTCTACGACCGTGGCGGCACCGGCTACAGCGATTCCCTGCCGTTGCCGCGCACCGCCGCCGCGGTCGCCACGGAACTGCGCGAGCTGCTGCGCGCCCAAAACCTCCCCGCTCCCTACGTTCTCGCGGCACACTCCCTCGGCGCGTTCTACGCGCATCGGTTCGCACAGCTGTACCCGCGGGACGTGGCGGGCCTGGTCTGGTTGGACGGCCTACACCGCGACTGGGATGACTTCATGCCGCCCGCAGCGAATCTGGCCGCGGCCGAGCAGATGGCCTCCGATCCTGAGCAGCTCGAACAGCTGCGCCCGGCCCTGCGCGAGATGCGCGCCGAGTTGCTCGCGGACTACCCGGAGCACATACGGCAACCGCTGATCGATGCCAAGGCGAGCGACGAATGGATGCGGGTCGGCATCGCAGAGCGTGCCAACTTGACCGCCCTCGCCACCGAACTGCGAGCCGGGCCGAGCATCCCCGACGTTCCGGTGGTCGCGCTCACCGTGGTGGGCGACGACCCCTCGCAGGAGATGAACGACGCCAAGACGAGAATGGATGCGGCCCTGGTGAGCACGGTCTCGCACGGGGAACAGCGCATCCTCTCCGACACCGCCCACCACCGGCTCTGCTTCGACCGCCCCGATGCCGTGGTCCAGGCGATTCGCGACGTCGTGGACCGGGCTTCGCGGACCTAGACTCGGCACGACCATGCCCGACGACGACAGGGGAACGGTGCTGACCATCGGCCGCCTCGCGGCAACCGCGGGCGTAAGCGTGCGCACCGTTCGCCACTATCACCACGTCGGCCTGTTGCCCGAGCCCGAACGCGATGCCTCCGGCTACCGCTGCTACAGCGCGCAAGCCGCGGTAGACCTCATCCGGATCAGGACCCTCGCCGACGCCGGTGTTCCACTGGCCCGTATCGACGCGCTGCTGCACGCCCAGCCAACCGAATTCGCCGCGGCCATCACCGACATCGACGCCGAATTGCAGCGCAAGATCGACCAGCTCACCGAATACCGCACCCGCATCGCCGACCTGGCCAGCGGTGAAAGCCTCGTCCTGCCCGCCGAAGTGGTCGCCATCCTGAACCGAATGCGCGGCCTCGGCGTCAGCGAACAGCGGGTACGACTCGAGCGCGACTCGTGGATCCTGCTGCAGGCACTGGACCCGCAGGCCATGCCGCAGCGAATACGGGACAAGACCGCGGGCCTCGACGACCCGGAGACGACGCGCCTGTATCTGGCCTGCGATCAAGCAGTCGACTGGGACCCGCACGACCCGCGCCTGGACCAGCTCATCGACGACCTGGACGCATGGGAGATCGAACACGAACGAGACAGCAATCCACCGAAGAGCCTGCACCTGATCTCATCCCGAATCTCCGAAGCCTCCCCCGCATGGCAACGCATCATCGACGCACTCACCCACCGCGCTGAACGCCGCCGAACACCATCCCACACCGAGTGAGGGCACCTTCTGATCCATAATCCCTTGGCGCGCAGCAAATCCCGGAGCAGCACCGGCGATCCCGACAGCGTGCACGACCGTGGTTCAGGCTGTCGCGGCCTCGAATCCGGCGGGACTGCGAAGTACAAGGTCGATGGTGATGTCCGCACCGGTGGCGCGGTCTTGCTCCCGCAGATTCGACAGCGCCAGCGGTGGCGGCCCGGCTACGCCCTTCCTGCGAACGGCGGCTATGGCGTAATGCCGTCGAATTGCATGACCCAGTAGGGGTTGTTCGTGGTGGTGTTCCATTGTGAGACATACAGGGTCACGTCGGTGGGCGAGGTGGAGCGGGGGTGGATGTAGCCGCCGTAGAGCTGAGGGAACGAGCGGACCCAGAACTGCCACCACGGGACGGCACCGTAGATCTGTCGTTTCGGGCTGGTCCACACCCGGTCGATTGCCGGTGCGGTGCGGGTGGAAATGCAGTAGCCGCCGACGTCGAAGTAAGACATGACCCACGTTCCGGCAAGGTTTTTCACACTCACCTCCCCGATGGGCCCCATTCCCGCGAATAACGGGGTGGGTATCGGGTTGCCCCACTGCCAGTTCGAGCCGTTGTAGCCCCAATACTCGTAGGCGCCGCGGCTGGCGATCTGCCGCCACGGCACGCGCATCAGGATCGGACCTCCTCGATTGTGGATGCGCCCCCATTCCTTCGATACGACATACAGGTAGCCGTCGCCGTTGTTGTTCCCGATGCCAGCGAAGGACTGCATCATGAACGGGCTCCAGCCGTCGCCGTCATTGGGCCACACGGTCGCGTAGTCGGTCCAGGTGGCGCCGTCGTCGTCGGAGTAGGCGAGCCCGCAGAACAGCGCGCCGTACCGATCATCGGGTGCGTTCCAGTCGTGAACGCTGGTGTAGGTCAACCACGTTCGCCCGTCGGGGTCGACGAAGGCGTCGTTGGGAATACGGGTGACCTCGAACCCGTAGCCGTTGTCGGCGTTGTGTGCGTAACTGAGTGCTTGTGTTGCCTGCGCTCCGCCCGGGGTTGCGGTGAAGGTGGTGGTGGCATCCGGAAGGTCGGGGCTGAACAGCAGGATCGGCGAGCCGAGCCATATGCCGGAGCCTTGGCCGTCGCCGGTGAAGGCGTCGCCGAAAACGAATCCGGACCGACCCGGCTGGAAATGGCTCCGGTCATATGGGATCCCGAGGTCGGCGCCACCCACCCCGAATTTCTTGGCCGTGCTTCCGGCGTACCCGGTGATCGCGGTGCCCCAATGATTCGACATAGGCCCTCAATTCGGCTTATGCGGCAGCGGCGAGGACGAATCGGGTCCATGCCGCGGCTCAGTTGACGTTCTCGGTCCAGACCAAGGACTATCGAGTGGGTGGCTGGAAGCCTGCGATATCGAGCTTCTGTCCGATTGCCGCGATCGCGTCGACGAGGGACCAGCCGCCCAGTTGCGGCCAGCCGGTGCCTTGTACACCCCGCATCTGAATCCACTCGTCGCGGATGCGTCCGTCGAGGTCACGCGGCAGCGGGACCTGGGTCGGCCCGTGCGGTGGTTCGAACCCGGGCAGGCCGAGAGTCTGCCCGACGGTGGCCACACCGTCGACGAGGGTGCGACCGGCCAACTGCGGCCAGCCGTTGCCGCCGATGCCCATGAACTGAATCCACATATCCGTCACCGGATCCGGCGCGACGACTCCGACACCGACCTGGTTGGCGAAATCCTCCGGCGAAAATCCGTCGGCGGAGTTCATGTCGCAATTCCCGAAGGGCGGCGCGCCCTCGGGCAGGCCACCGCCGTATCCCTGGCCGTCGGTGTACTGGTGCGCAATCTGACCGGGCAGGTGGGGGTTACCGCCGTAACCAGCGCCGATCATATTGAGCCCATCCGGGCGCACCGGCCACATGCTGTCGAAATCGGACCGGTTCGCATAGCCGATGACCCGGCGGGTGGAGCCCAGCCAGTCGGCCAGCCGCCAATAGGCGCGGTTGATACCGTCGGACTGGTCCCCGCCGGGATTGCCGCCCGATTCCACATCGATCATCGAGACCATCTTCGGGTGCGGGCCGCCCGCCTGGCCGACCATGCTCCGGTGAGTGTCCACGGTATCGAGCCAGTTCGGCCGCCAATAGAAGTAGACGATGAAGCAGGCTATTCGCCCGTCGTCGGCGGCTCGAGCAGCCCAGGCATAGTTCGTGTAGAAGTTGTGGTCGCGGTAGGTCCCATCGTTGGAGCGGCACGAAAAGATCTGATACGGATAGGAATCATCGACCGGAACTTGGAACTCGGACACATCGGCGAAAAGGGAATCAACCATAATCCCCTCCAAGAGGTCGACCGGCCCTCGGCGGGACCGGATCTCGGGTGATAGCTATCCATTCTCCGTGGCCGCCCCTGCCACGTCATCGATAGTGCACTTCTCGTGACCGCGTCGTAATCGGTGACGCCGCAACGGAACAGCTACTACTGGCCGCTGGCACCCGCCACGACGGCACGGACCCTCAGCTGGGTCGTAGTCACCTGGCCGTTACCGCACGCCGTCGCGGCGCGCTCGAGATACAGCGATGCGGTGTTGTCGGGTGGGTAGATTCGCAGTCCTGGCACCGCCACCGGCTGACACTGCTCGGGCGGAATGTTGTGCACGTTGACCGCGAACACAAGCGCCGACGCTTGGCCGCCGGGAGCCAACTGGACCGGACCCGCCGAGGAGCCCTCCCGGGCGGCGGGCGCACCGACGGGTGCGCTATCGGAACCGGTGACATAGGAGACACCGGGGAAGCCTTCGAGTACACACGGACCGGACCCGTTGTTGGTGAACACGATCGGGAAGGCGACGGTTCCGGCAGCGGCGGTTTCCGGTCCGAGACCGACGGCCAGATCCGATGTCCGACATTGCGGTGCAGCGGCATTCGAATCGCGCACGGCCGATGTCGGGGCGGCCGACCATCCCGAAACCACCTGCAGCGCCGGGCCCGCGCTGTTGCTCGTCGTATCCGACGCCGAGTGTTCGGAACCGCAACCGCCGACGGTCGCGGCCGTAGCCGCAGTGAGCAGCCACCACGCCATTCGCAATCGCCTCACAACAGCTCACCGTACTCCGCGAGCAGGCCGATGTGCAGCGGAAACGCAATCACCACAACCGGATACGTCCCTACCGATCGGTCGCCGTCGACGGCGCGAACAGCCCAGGCGCCGAACCCGCACCAGTCACTCGATGATGTCCCACCTGGACTCCTCGGCCGCTGTCGCGAGCTTGCTGACGCGGCGGACGCTCTCAGGGCGAACCGCACCTGGAGGGTTATGTACAGCCAGCTTGGGAGAACAACACGACGCGGCAGCACTGACGGTTGCCAAGTGCGGTCGGCGGCTCCCTCGCTGCGGTCCTCGCCGACCCCTGGCAGTGAACCGTTCACAGGGTCGGGCACGCTCAGCGGTTGTCCGACCTCCACGCCGATGCGAATGCGTAGTTCGGGGAATCGGTGTCGGCTGCGCTCGACACGTCGAGGTAGCCCGCAATGTCCAGAGCCCTGGACGCAGCTAGCCATCCTCGGCGAGCAGGTGTCGTCGGTGTGGCATGAGGTCATCGGCGTCGTGCGCCATGCGTCATCGAGGTCGAGATGATCGGTGAAGATCACCGCGGGCAGACGATCGCGATGGCACGGGCACAGGTCGGCTCCATCCGCTCGACGCGGTTCCGCCTGTGTCCCTGACCATTCGCTGTGAACCAGATTGGCAGCCGCGCGGACCATGGATGGTTGATCGTCGCCGCTCCACCGCAGCTCGTGATCATTCCGACAGACCAGATGCGGACTCGCCACGCTTATGACAGATCACGTGCGAACACGACAGATCAGTTGAGGGACAACAGCGGTGAGCGCGACCGGATACCGAAGTCTCGGCCCGCGCCTTGCGAGCGGTTAGCTGACCGCTTCACCTACGCTCCTCGCCAGCTGAACCAAATGTGGCGGGCAGTTTAAATCGGTCAACGCGGCGGCTTCTGGAGTTCGGCGAAACCGCGTAGAATTCCAGCAGGTCGGGACAGCATTTTGGAGCCCTATCATGACCGACAGAAAGAATTCACACACGAAGTTCGCTCGATTGGCGGCCGCCGCTGGTGCAGCAGCGGTTGCTGCGATTCCGATGGTTGCTGCCGCGGCGCAAGCGCCTACCGCGCACGCATCGGCGCCCACGTCTGCAACCCAACTCGTCGACAGCCCCGGTTGGGGCGGTGGCCCCGGATGGGGCGGCGGCGGTTGGGGTGGAGGCGGCTGGGGCGGCGGTGGTTGGGGCGGCGGCGGTTGGGGTCACGGCGGCGGTTGGGGCGGGGGCGGCTGGGGATGGAATCCCGGCTGGTGGAATTGGTGGAACCCGCCCGGCTGGGGCTGGGGCGGGGGTGGTTGGGGTAGCTGGGGTTAGGTCCTAGCGCCGGTGACTGAGCCCGGACACGCACAGCGTGCCGGGCTCGGTCGCATCGAGAACTGATCACGTGTAACCAGATTCGACCATCCGGGGCTGGAACTGGTGCCGAGATGAAGATTGCCTGTATAGGTGGCGGGCCCGCCGGGTTGTACTTCGCTATTTCGATGAAGCGGCGCGACCCGGCCCATGCGATCACGGTGATCGACCGCGATCCACCCGGGTCCACCTATGGCTGGGGGGTGGTGTACTGGGATGACCTGCTGGACATTCTGTATCGGAATGACCCCGACAGCGCCCAGGCGGTGCGTGCTGGGTCGGTCCTATGGCGTGAACAGGCAATACATCTGCGCGGCAACCAAACCGCACATTTCAGTGGCTACGGGTTCAGCATGGGTCGAGCGGCATTGCTCGACGTACTTTCCCGACGCGCGAGCGACCTCGGTGTCGATGTCCAGCACGGGCGACAGGTCCACGATCTGTCCGGCTTCGACGACACCGATCTCATCGTCGCCTCCGACGGCGCGAACAGCCGGGTGCGACAGCTGGGTAACCATCGTTTCGGCACGTCCGTCACACTCGGCGAGAATCGATATATCTGGCTCGGCACGGACAAGGTCTTCACCCGATTCACCTTCGCCTTCGAACACACCTCGGCCGGTTGGATCTGGTTCCATGCCTACCCTTCGGTTGCCGAAAAAATCAGCACCTGCATCGTCGAGTGCCAACCGCAGACTTGGCATGGACTGGGATTCGATGCCATGGACAATCTGGAGAACTTGCGTGTTCTGGAGAACATATTCACCCGCCATCTCGACGGTCACTCGTTGATCAGCAAGACACGCGGCGAATTCGCAAGGTGGAGCCGGTTTCCCGAGGTGACCAACAAGTCCTGGTATCACGACAACGTGGTGCTGCTCGGCGATGCGGCGCACACGACGCACTTCACCATCGGTTCGGGCACCCGGTTGGCAATTGTCGACGCCGTCGTGCTCGCACAGAACCTGTACGAGCATGCCGAGGTCGCCGACGCACTGGAGAACTACGATGCGCAGCGGCGCGCCGCGCTGCGCCCGATACAGGCCGCCGCCCGTACCAGCATGATCTGGTTCGAACACGCCGACCGCTATCTCGACCGCAGCGCCGTGCAGTTCGCCTATGCGATGGCGACTCGGCACGGACTACAAATGCCGTGGCAATATCAGCTACATCTGCTCACCCAGGTACCCACTGTGCGCAGGATCCGGCGGGCCATCGACTCCGGACGGCGGTGGCGGCGGGCTGCCCGACGGGGCGAACTCGCGATGCCACTGCCGTCACCACGACGCCCACCCGAACCGATTCCGACCGATCAATCGATGTTCTGATCCCCACAATCCGGGCACCATGAGCAGTGCCGAGATTGCTTCAGTTGGCACGCTCTATTGGCAGTTCTAGGAATCGGACGTCTTCATCTTGTCCAGGATCCTGGGCTGCCATTGGTAAAACCAACTGAATTTGTAGGACTCTCCGTCTGGCGACGAGGTGGCGGCATAGGTGAATCGACGGTCGGTCGTGCTGAACGGAACGTTGTCGACGAGTCGCTCGAAGGCCGGGTCGATCGGGACTGGGAGTGTTCTCGGGTCCGGTGTTATCACGGGGAAACAGAGGCGCTCGATCCGCGGAGATTCCCAGCTGAAGGTGGCATATATATCGAATGCATTCTCGGTGAGCGAGAGGAATTGATCGCTCGGGTCCGGTAGTCCGGCGTCTCGGTGCAGCGAGACGATGGCGCCGGGTTCGAAGCAGTCGGCTGACAGTCCAGGGAAATACACGTTGATCGTCTTGTCGTGGTAGTCGATGCCGAGCAAGCCGACTTTGTCCGCCAAACCGTGACGTGCGAACATGCGGGCGTGATCGCCGAGACTGGGCGGCATGGCCGGGAGTGCGGCAAGCTCCGATACCTTTTGCACACCATCGGCAGGAAAGAACGGCCAGATTTTTTTGAAGCCGCCGACTACGCCGATGTCGATCCCGTAGCTGTCGATGGGGCACTGTTTCCGAACCTGGTCCAGGAGAGCTCCGACCGGATGATCGGTCTCGGGAATCAGTTTGTTGGAAAGGGCGATGTCGTAAGGGTCGGTGTCCCTCGGCAGCGTCAGAAAACGGTAGTCGAGGTCTCCCGAGCGGCGGGCGTCGGTAACCACTCTGAACGAGATCACGGACTGCGTGAGCAGCGTGCCGTATGCGGTGAGGGTCGACCAGACAGCATCTCGCGCGCAGGGGACATTCACCAGCTGCGCGGATTTCTCAATGGCCGCATAGAGATCGTCCAGCTCGGATTCGGTCGTGGTGAACATGCGTCCTCCCAGATTGAGTGCTACGAGCAGCATCGCGGTCTCGCCAATCCCATTCCGCCAGACAGCAAGTCATGTCCGGCAGAGTCGAATATGGCACGTAGACAGCACTTTACGCTGCGACGCGACCGTTGACCTTCAGTCAGCGGACTCGCGCATGGGAGTCATACGGGACTGAAACTCCTTGACTGCCTGGCTCATTGAGGGCGCGCGGGCGATCAGGACCCCGCCGCGGTTGTACATCACAGACCTGAAACGGTCACTAGCGGATGGGTTCCGGCGACTGCGGGCATGCCCCGGCGCGCCGACTACAACAGCCACAAGTGCCTGGACGTGCCCGCTTTCAGCACGGACGACGGAACGATCGTCGAGCAGTATCAGTGCAATGCTGGCACGAACCAGCAATGGGACCTCCGAGCCAACGGATAGCAGACCGACATTCATGCGAGTCACGCGGCCGGGGAACTGGCGCTCCGAAATCACCCCGCCCAATGCTCATTCGCCACATAACGGCGCTATTCGCGCGCACCGGTGGATCCCGGCTGTCCGTTCAGATCCCCGGTGATCATTTCGTGATGCCGATAATGTGCGAGTTCGCGTGTAGCGCAGTATCGTCGGGCCCGGTGCGCAATAGTGGCGGCTCGATTGCTGTCTATTCATGCGAGCAGCAAGAGGCAGTCTCCCCCTGATGAAGTAGTGGAACTCGGTTGTTCCGAGGATCCGAAAGGTTAGGAAAACAATGTTCCGTTCTGCCCTGATCAAGACGAGTCGCGTCCTTGCGGTGAGTGCCCTGCCGTTAGCTGCGGCCGTTGTATTCGCGGGTGCGTCTTCCGCCTCCGCGGATCAGGCTGCTGTCGCGGCGGCTCCGGTTGTCGCCCAGCCGATCGCCGGGCTCCCGCTCGAGGATGTCACCACCAACCCCGGCGCGCAGTACCCCGATCCAGTGCTGAACGGCGCGGCCGCGGGCGCTGCGATCGGCTCCGCCACCGGTTCCTTCATCGATCCTGTGCCCACCCTTCTCGGCGCCATCATCGGCGGGATCGTCGCCTCGGTAAACCCGGACGTCATCCCGCAGGTGCTGCCCTGATCCCTTAGGGCACAACCCTTTTGGTCGAGTCCGAGCCGCTCCCGCCGCTCGGACTCGACTGGTTCACCGACCCTGCACGTGGGCCAATGCTCACTCAGCCGCTGCCAGGCCACAGTTCCGGCGGCATCGCATGTGCCCAGTAGCTCGGCGCCACGCGTCTGGCAATGCCGGTGTGCAAGAGTTCTCGCCGACCGGCGGGACGCATCGGCCTCGCCGAATGGGGCGACAAACCATATCCGAGCGGGAAGCGCTCAGCGCATCCTGGATTAGCCGATTGCATGCTGTCGCCGGAGCCGCGCATATTTCGAGCGGTGAAATCCCACTAGTTGACGGCGCGACACAGCAGAATGTCGCCATGCAGACATTTGCCCGATTGTTGCAGGCTGTCGTCGCCGGGGCGCTGGTCGTGGTCGCCGGTCAGGGTGTCGCGGCCGCTCCCGCCGCGAGCGAGGCCCATATTCAGTTGCCCTGGCTGACTTCTGAGCCGGGCGCGGTGCAGGCGTCAGGAGCAGCGCTGGCAGACGGAATCACCGGCACACTGCTGTGGTCGCGAGAGCCGAACACCCCGGTCCCGATAGCCAGCATCGCGAAGGTGATGACGGCACTGGTGGTGATCAACGCGGGCGACCTCGACCGGACCATTACCGTGCCGCAAGAGGTCATCGCCTACAGCAGCAAGTACGACGGAAGCACCGCGGGCCTGGTCCCCGGCGAGGTGCTCACCGCGCGACAGCTCCTATACGCGATGATGCTGCCGTCGGGCTGCGACGCCGCCTATACCCTTGCCGAGGCGTACGGGCCGGGCCAAGACGGCTTCGTCGCCAAAATGAACGACACCGCGCGTCAAATGGGCTTGGCGGGAACACAATTCACCGACCCCAGCGGGCTGCCCGCCCCCACCGACTACTCCACCTACTCCACACCGGCGGACCTGATCGCCCTTGGCCTGCGCGCGATGAGCCTGCCGGTGTTCCGCGAGATCGCCAGCTCGCAGAGCTATCACCTGCCCGCCGGGCCGGGTAACCGCGCTCACTTCTGGCAGACCACGAACAGGCTGCTGCGCGACTATCCCGGCACGATCGGCATCAAAACCGGATCCACCGACGCTGCGGGAACCTGCCTGCTGTTCGAGACGGTCAGGGCGGGAATACCGCTGATCGGCGTGGTCCTGCACAGCTCGCCCGACAGCGCCGCCGTCGCAAAGGACGATGCCGAGCGCATGTTGAACTGGGTCTACGAGCCGATCCTGAGCGCACTACTGATCGGCTAATGCCTGCGGATTCGTCGTGTCGGCGGCTGGCGATCAATGGGCCACCATATCCTCGCCGAGGAATCCGCCCGACTGGTGCCGCCACAGTTGCGCGTATGTCCCTTGCGCGCAAAGCAACTGCTCGTGTGTCCCCTCCTCGACGACTCGCCCATGGTCGAGCACAACCAGCCGATCCATCCCGGCCACCGTGCTGAGCCGGTGCGCGACGACCAGCGCCGTGCGCCCTTCCATCAACTCCCAAAGCGCTTGCTGCACAAGCAATTCGCTTTCCGAGTCGAGGGCACTGGTGGCCTCGTCCAGGAGCAGGATGGGCGCGTTCCGCAGGATCGCCCGGGCCAGCGCGACCCGCTGACGCTGGCCACCGGACAGTTTCACGCCGCGCTCGCCGATGAGTGTTTCCATACCCTGTGGCAGCGCGTCCGCGAACTCGGTGACGTGGGCGGCCTCGGCGGCCCGCAGGATCTCCTCGTCCGTAGCGTCCGGGCGCGCGAATCGGATGTTCTCGCTCAGGGTCCGGTGAAACATGGCCGGATCCTGTGGCACATAGGCGATCAGACTGCGCAGATCCGCCTGCCGCAGCCGGGCGATGTCCTGCCCGCCGATGCGTATCGTTCCGGATTGGATATCCATCAACCGCAGCAGCAGTTGGGTGATGGTGGTCTTGCCACCACCGGATCGTCCGACCAGTCCTACCTTGGCGCCGCTCGGCACGTGCAGATCCAATCCGTGGAACAGCTGCCGCGCACCCGCGTGTGTGAAGTCCACTCTCTCGAATCGCACGTCGAAGGCCTTGGGCCGCAGTGGTTCCGGATGTCGGGTATCGAGCACCTTCGGTTCGTCGAGCAGCAGTTCGGTGAACTGCGCCGCCTCGGTGAGCACGGTCTCCAATCGCCGGTAGATCTGGTTGAACCGGAACATGATCCCGGTGGCGTTGAAGTAGTAGGTGAATGCCACCACAATGGCCTCCACACCCGCATTCCCGCCGCTGAGGCCCAGCGCGATCAGTAGGCCGATCACGTTGGTGAGCACCAAAAGCGGCGCCACCAACGTATCTATCCGCTGGTTCGCATAATCCCAGGAGCGCAACGACTTTCGTCGCGACGAGGCGACCCGCCGCCGATGCTCGGCCGCCTCCTGCGGTTCGGCGGCGAAGGCGCGCACCACCTGCATATTGGCCAGGCTGTCGGCCACATGCCCGGAAACCTGCGCGATGGCGGCCTCCCGGTCGTCGACGAGCTTCTGGCGGCGCTGGATCAACGGCATGATGACCAGCGCGGTCACCACGATCATCCCGATCAGCACAACGACCAGCATGGGGTTGTAGCGCCACAGCACAACCGAGGCGAACAGCAGTGGCACCAGTGCTGCCAGGATCTCGAAGGCAAGGGTGTCCACGAACTGTTCGAACCGAGTCGCGAAGCTGAGCGAGCGCTTCGTCAGCGAACCGGCGAAGTTGTTGTGGAAGAACGCCGCGTCCTTGGCGAGCAGCTCGTCCATGGCAAGCACATACAGATGCTCGATACCGTAGGCGTCGACTCGGTTCAAACAGTGAATCCCGATGCGCCACAGCAGTTCCGCGAGTAGCAGGACGCCACCGAAGGCGAAAATATAGGAAGCCAGACCCCCGATGCTCGTATCCCCGGTTACCGCGACCCGACCGACCATCATGGCGACGATCAGCGGCGCGACGTACAGATTGCAGACATTGCCGAGTGCCGGTGCCAACAGCGCCGGAATCGTTATAGCCTTGCGAGAGGCCATTTCCCGGCCATAAAAACGCAGCACCAGCCTGACCGCCGTCGCGCGTGAACTCATGCTCCCCCTTTGTCTCGAATCGAACGAGCGACGCAGGTGAGCAATGATCCCGCGTCCAGGCGGTTACGGCCAGCGAATATTCGCCGACCGCGAGCCGGATCCGCTCTCGGAACCAGTCGGTTACTGCGTGGGTTCGCTACGGACAGACCCTGAAGCGTGCGATCGGGAAGATCCGCATACCGCGCTGACCAAATCGGTCGGCGGGTGGGGCTCAGCGACAGATCCTGTCCGCGACATCGGCAGGCACGCCGATCTCGGTGCAGCGCAGCGCACTACCGACGTCGACAGGCCGCCAGCCTCCCTCGGCCGCTACGTAGTGGAACAACACTTGGGCTCGGTTGACAGTATTGTTGTGGGTTCCGGTATGGGCCATCGCCCACTCGCCCGCACAGTCGATTCGATCCTCGAGTTCGATCGGCGTCGCCAACCGCGCCTCGATGTCAGTGCCGCGCAACGCTTCGAGCAGAACGGCCTTGGTAACCGGGCACACCGACGGCGAACTCGCTGAACTCGGATCGGTCACCTCCGTCGGGAAGTCACGGTCCGGAGTCACCGTGCGATCGTCGGCACCCAAGGTGAGAGTGACAATGACCGGCCCGCCCGAGGGACAACAACTGGCGTCTTTACCCGCCAGCCACCGGTACTGGACCCGGACACTGCGATCGGACGAGCCGACCACCTGTGTATAGGCAGTCGAGTTCTTGGTCGCGGTGCCCAGATAACCCGCGTGGTTGAACAGCATCACGTGCCAGGGTGAGCTGGCGGTGCCGTGCGGAGTCCCAGCGAGCACCCAGAGTAGGGCGGGACAGGCACCGACGGAGGCGTCGGTGCCGCTGTCCGCGTAGAACCCTTCGCCGCCGACACCGGTACCGAGTGTGCCGAGCGCAGCTGCTACCACCGCCGACTTCAGATCGACGCATCTGCCGTTTCCGGCAGTGGCAGGAGCATTGTCACCAGCGGGCTGCGTGGCACCTGGTGGCTGCGCGGTGACAGGAGGCTGAGCCGATTCCGACGCGGCAACGGTGGCGGAGTTCGACACCGACGACGCCCCGGACATCGGCGTTGTGACGCCGTCCTGACATGCCGTCGCCAGCGTCACCCCCGCGACCGCCACGATGATGGCGATGATCCTTTTCATCGAGTGCCCTTCCCTCGGTACTACAGAGCACTTCGGGTCTTGGCTGAATATCGTTGCGCCCCTTCTTTCATGGGCACGCCCGGCGGTGTCCTCGTAAACCCGCCGTCGGCCTCACCGAGGACACCTACATTCGGATTCGAGAAAACCGCGTCGACCGAATCCGCCACGGTGGGCAACCGCGACGCGAGACCTGTTGTAGCTCAGTGCATCCTCGTTGATCCAACCGGCTCCTGGCCGAATCACGCGGTGGCAACTTCCGGCGCTGATGCGGTACCGCCGTCACCAACGCTGCCGCACGACGCGGGTCGACTACATCTACCGCCAGTGCGGCGCGGTCGCCTATCCGGCCGCCTACGACATCAGCCGAGCGAAACGACCCCGCGCCGCGCAACCCATCGAGGGACCTGCGGACGCGACCACTCAGCTGTTGGGCGTCCGACTGGTGAAATCGAAGGGGCCGCTGTCGATCCCCCAGGAGATGATCCGCTCGGGATGGATCCGAATGATCGAGCGCTCCTGGGGAGGGAACGGCGGCTCCTGGTCCTCGAGCGCCTCCGCTGTACCGCGCACCTCGACACCACGAATAACGTACGGCTCCACCGAAACCTGCTCGTCGACAACGAACGACACCCGACTGCCCGCCGCAACATTGCGGTACTTACGGCTGTTCTGCATACGCATACCGCCGATGTCGATGGTGCCGTCCTCATTCACCCGATAGCTGGTCGGGTTGTTCTGCACAACACCATCGGGGGATACCGTGGCCAGCCGACCGATCCCGGCCTCCGCAAGGAACTTCTGCTCATTCGTAGTGAAAGTCACCGATGAAGCCTAGCGAGATGCTGCCTTCGGGCTCCCACGAGCTACCGCTTATCCCGCTGGCGACCGCGGTGTTTCGTCGCAGGAGAACCTGCCATGCGATGGACCCGTTGCTGCGGGTCGCTGACGGGACGTGAGCATGAAGACTTCAGAGCAGTAGTTGCCCTCAGAAGGCCCGGTGTGGCCACAAGTGGTGAGATACGCGACCAGGGTAGAAACCGGCCTACCACTCGCTGCGAGCTCTCCCGATCTGTCACGCCTCCAGGTGCATCAGCTTCTGCGCGTCGCATCCACGACACAGGCATCCACGGCTCGCACTCGCTCGTCGCCCGGCGAAATACCCAGCGGTGACGACGAGGCTTTCGGGAATTGCGAATTGATGCGTGCGCCACCGGTGGAGGCGAAGACGACGTGGTCGCGCAGGATCCACACGTCCGAACGCTCTTCCATCTGTCCAGATGCGTCGAGGGTCGTCGCACCGAAGAACGTGAGACGACCGTCAATGATCACCGTGGCATTGGTGAGCCGGTAGCCATCCATGGTGAGGCCCGCTTGCACCTGCGCGACGAGATTTTCAGGCGCTGGCGCGCATCGCGGATCCGACAGGGACGTCGGCGCAGCGGCCGGTGTGGTTGGCGGCGCGGTAGGGGCTGAGCTGGTCGTAGTACTCGCCGTAGTCGATTCCGACTCTTCCTCATCTAGTCCGAGCGCCTTCGAGATGAGCACGACGACGACTATCAGTGCGAACACACTGACCACGCTGGTGATCAGGGCGTGTACCACAGCCTTGGATTGCCCGCGTATGCCAAGGCGTTCGTCTGGTTCGATGGGCATGGAATCCTTTGTGCGATTGACGGATTGAAACTGCGCCGCGAGCACCTATTGCCCGTGCGCACGAGGCGCAGGAATCAGCCTTTCACGGCACGCCATGGCAACGTTAGCGCCATAGGAACCTGAGCAGCGAGCTGATCTTCACTCACGAAATCGTGCCACGGCGCGACCAGTAATGAAGTGTTACAACAAGTTTGGCCGTCTGTCCGCTGCCAGTTGAAGGGCTATGCGTGCCGCGTTTGTGGCCTGAGCATCTGCACAGCGGTTGGATGGCGAGTTTTGGTGCTGTCGGTCGAGGCTGGCTACGCGGCAGCATCCGCCGGGAGCGGCTGTCCGACAACGGTTGCCAGAATCGACGGGCAAAGTGTTGCCTCCTGACGCGAGGGGCTTCGCGCCGTTGGTACACACCCCGAATCAGAGCAACGTGACGCGGATGTCTGGTTTGGTCTGTTCGGCGGCCTTGGCGAGCCGGGCATCGAAGGTTATGAGCGGCGCGTCGTGTAGGACAGCGACGGCCAGGTAGGCCGCGTCGTATACCGAGACGTTGTGGCGCATCGCCCAGACCGTATGTAACAGAGAGACATCGGTTCCTACGTAGACGATCTGCATAGCGGCGAGCGCTCGGAACGCGGCATCGGCGTCCTCACAACGTCAGGTGCCCAATCCTTATCGCCAGCAGATTTGCTACCAGGACGGCGACGAAGACGACCGCGGCAAGTCGGTAGCTCACAGCCCACAGTCCGACCGCAGCGCTGCCGAAAACCACGACCTTGGTGACGACCGCGAGCGGTGGGTTGTCGAATGTCGCCTGCGGCGCCGCGAACAGGCCCCAGGCCAGCGCCGCGAGGAGTGGCGCTCCCACAGCCAACACGAGCTTGACCGGAGTCACAGTGGCGGTCTTCCAGCCCCACAGTCCCAGCGCCCCGAGCGCGACCAACTCCATCCCGAATGCCAGCGTGAGGTTGGCCCATTTCCAGACTTCCTGCATGTCCGTACTCCCATGATCATCGAGAGCATCGCTCTCTAATGAGAGCAGTGTGCACGGCAGGCTCAGCTTCGTCAAGTTACCGCCTTGCACCGGCCGTGAGCGTCGGCCAGAGAAATGGTGCGTGAGACGAACGCGCTCGACCGTCATCAACTCGAACGCGGTGACGCAGGGCGACGACCCGGCATCGGGCGGTGGTGGCCGGGCGCCGCTTCAATAGGCGGGGCCGACAATGTGAGTAGTGTCGCTGGCGTGAAAGACGCCGGACTCGTCGGAGCACAGAAGACGGCCAGTCCCGTCCTCAGAGCTAAAGCACTGGACAACCGGCTGTCGGACCCAATCCTCGGCGATAAATACGCCGAGCAGGCAATGCGCCGCCTCGACCCGGATTACGACAACCGCAGATTCGGCACCAGCCAGATGGGCCTCGCCGCCGTGGTCCGCGCCAAGGCCCACGACGACTGGGCCCGAACCTTCCTCGCCGATCACCCCGACGCGGTGGTACTGCACCTGGGCTGCGGCCTCGACGCCCGCGTGTACCGGATCGACCCGCCCGCCACCGTCGACTGGTACGACCTGGACTACCCCTCCATCATCGAACTGCGGCAACAATTCCTGCCGCCGCGAGAGCACTACACCCTGATCGGCTCCAACGTCACCGACCTGACCTGGCTGGACAGCATCCCCCGCGACCGGCCCGTGCTGATGATCGCCGAAGGCTTGGTGCCCTATCTGACCGAGGCCGACGTCCAGCGGCTGCTGACCAACATCGTCGACGACTTCCCCACCGGCCAAATACAATTCGACACGGTGCCGGTCTGGGCGTGGCGCACCTCGAAATGGGACCCCACCCTGCGCAAATACGACACCCAGTTCCACTGCGGCTTCAACGATCCCGCCGCACTAGCCGATTGGCACCCACGCCTCGAATACCTCGACGAGGCGCCGATGAACGACTCACCGGTGCTGATGGCCAAGGCGCCCGCGAACGTACGCCGCATGTTCCGCCTCTTGAACCTGCTGCCGGGCATGAAACGCTCCACCCGCATCGTGCGGTTCCGGTTCTGAAAACCCTTCGACACGAAGAGCCACCGATGAGCGTCGCCACCGAAATCATTGCCCGCGCGATCATCCGCGATGACGGTCGGCTACTCGTGGCACGCGAACGCGGCAAAACCTGGGCCTTCCTGCCCGGCGGACATGTCGAACCCGGCGAACGCGTCGAATCCGCACTCATCCGCGAACTCGCCGAAGAGCTCGGAACCGCAGGAAGGATCATCGGCTTCGCCGGTGTAATCGAGCACCGGTATACCAATCGTGGCAACGCACACCACGAACTCAATCTCATCTTCGAAGCAGAACTCGACGGCATACCGATCAGCCAAGAAGACCACCTCGAATTCGACTGGCTCCCAATAGACCAGATCGACACCACCGACCTACGCCCCAGCGCTCTGAAAGCCGTCATCGTCAGCGGCACCCGATCGTTCTGGCACAGCTGGAACGACGCCCAGTAACGCGGTTGCATTCCGCAGCCCCGATCCGACGAAGACGAACCACGGCATCACGACGCCACACGCAGCGGATGCAACGCAGCGGCGCAATGCATCGAATCGAAGAATCGCCTACTCCCGAAGAGGCATCGTGGACCGACCTCCACGACATACTCATGCGAAATGATCTGAGCCACATCGTTTGTCGAGTAGCTGGCCGCCTTGTCCCTACCGAGCCGAACCGGACAAGCAACGATACGAATTGCGCGAGACCGACAAGATGCCGGTCCCAGCCGAGCAGGTTCGGCGCATGCTCGGCATGGTCGAGGAGATCCGTCAGCGGTGACGAGCGATCACGCGGCGCGACGTTCTGCGCGGAGCGGCTCAGAGGGACTTGACCGATAATCCATCGAATGAACGCGGATCTGATGGGCTTGGGAGTCGCTGTCGTGGGCGTGTTGGGCACTGTGAGTGGAGCTGCCTTAACTCAGCTCGCCGCGCTTCGCGGCAAGCGCGTAGACGCTGAGATTCAACGCCTACAACGCAAAGATGAGCGTCAAGAAGCCGCCAGCTTGGCGACGCAGGAGCAGAAGCAGGCGCTGTACGCCGAACTCAACACAGCCGCGCGTCGCTACCGGACTATCGTCCGCGATCATCTCGCCGACTTGCAACGTGACAGCACGATCCCTATACCCGAGCAGCTCGAACCGATGCGGTCGACGTATGGGGACTTGTTCTCGAAGGCCCAGATGGTTCTGCCTGAATCCGCGTTGGCCGTAGCCGTCGTGCTGAATGACTGCCTTGGCCAGGGCTACAGCGCCCTACGCGCCCTCTACGGAACAGACAGTCCGGCCACCGTCGACGAGCTCTTTCAGTGGTTCGACGGACCGGTGTCGGCCGGCGTGTGGCTGCAGCGCCGAGCCTTGCGCACGGATCTTGGTGTGGAGGCCCATGATCCCGAGGTCGAACGTCGGCTCCAGCAGCTCGAGCAAGACCGCGTGGCTCAGTTCGGCAGCTCAGTGCCGGTGGCGGATTGATCGAGCGTGAGCGTGCCGGCCAGGTGCCGCGACCGGGATAGGTCGTGTCGGTAGCCATGTCGAGCTGGAGATCTCATGGCCACGGACACCACACGCGTTTGATCTGCGGAATTGAGGTGGCGCAGATCGAGCTGCGCTGTGGCCGGTGGGCGCTGTCGCTGCGGTCGCGGCTGGTGATGTCTGCCGAGTGGCCGCGAACTACGATGTCACCGGCCAGGGCTGAGATCCGCTGGTATCGGCGAACTACGACGTCGCTGATGCGCGTGGACGTCCGAGGGCTTGGGAGTGCGGCTGGTCACTGTCCGACGTCATCGGCCACTGCTGTGGGAGCGCGGCCACATGATGGCTATACCGCCTACGCGGGCACTGCCTTCTCCAGGTCGTCGATGGTGCCGGACATGATCGTGCGGACGTTCGCATTGATGTGCTCGATCGGCCAGTCCCACCAGGCGATGGCCAGCAGGCGATCGATGTCGTCCGCGCTGTAGCGGTAGCGGATGAGTCCGGCCGGATTGCCGCCGACGATGCCGTAATCCGGGACGTCGGCAGTCACCACGGAGCCAGCGCCGACGATCGCGCCGTGGCCGATCCGCACTCCGGGCATCACCGTGACGCCGTATCCGATCCAGACATCGTTGCCGACCACGGTGTCACCGCGATTCGGCAGGTCCATGAGCAGATCGACATGCTGCGACCACGCGCCGCCCATGGTGGGGAACGGGAAGGTCGACGGTCCGTCCATACGGTGGTTGGCGCTGTTCATGATGAATCGCACGCCCGTGGCCAAGGCACAGAACTTGCCGATGATCAGCTTCTCCGGACCGTAGTGGTATAGGACATTGCGGGTTTCGAAGGTGGTGGGGTCGTCCGGGTCGTCGTAGTAGGAGTACTCGCCGACCTCGATCAGCGGCGAGGTGACCAGGGGTTTCAGCAGTACCACGCGCGGCTGTCCTGGCATCGGATGCAGCACGGTGGGTGCGGTGACCGGGGGCTGTTCGGGCATGCGGAATCCGTTCTGTGAGTGAGTGATCGAGAGTTGTGGTCGATGATCGAAAATCAGGCGGAGGCCAGCGCGCGCATATCGAGCCGGGCACCACGCCAGCGGTCTCGGAGCCGACGATCGTGGCTGACCACTACCAGAGCACCGTGATAGTCGGCCAGGGCGGCTTCCAACTCCTCGACGAGTCCGGGCGAGAGGTGGTTGGTGGGCTCGTCCAGGAGCAACAGCTCCGATGGTGCACTGACCAGTCGTGCCAGTTCGAGCCGCTGCCGCTGCCCGGTGGACAGATTCTCCACCCGGTTCGTGAGCTGGGCGCGTGTGAACAGGCCCAGTGACAGCAGGCGTTCGGTGTGATCGCCGGGCTGCCCCGAACGGCCCTGGGCGAAGGCGGACAGCAAGGTCTGACCGGGTACAGCGGGACGCGGTTCTTGAGCGAGATAACCGACTCGGCCGCGCCGGATCACCGTGCCGCAGTCGGGCGTGAGCTCGTCGGCCAGCACCCGCAACAGAGTGGACTTGCCCGCACCGTTCGGGCCGGTGATCAGCAGCCGTTCTCTCGCGGACACCCGCACACTCGTGGGTGAGAGCCTGCCGTCCACCGCGATATCGTTGACATCCAGGACGACCCCATGCGCGCGTCCAGCCGGGGGAACCGCCTTGAACTGCAACGGTTCCGGCGGTGGCGGTACCGGATCGGCCAGTAACCGCCGCAGGCGTTCCTCGGCATTGCGTACCCGGCCCGCCAGCGACTGCTGCACGCGGCCACCTGCCCGGTCGTAGGCCATCTTGTTGTTGTCCTTCATCGCGCGCCCCGGTGCGACCCGCCGTGCCGTGGTGGCGATGGTTTCGCGCAACTGGTCGGCCTCGCCCTGCCAGCGCAGATGGGCCTGAGCCCAGCGTTGCCGCGCCACATCACGTTCGGCGAGGTAGCCGCTGTATCCATTGCCGTGGCGCACGACGCATCGACGATCGGAATCCACTTCGAGCAGCGTGGTTGCTACCCGCTCGAGGAAGGTACGGTCGTGCGAGACGGTGACCGTTGTGCCGCGCCGAGTCCGCAGATGGTCCTCCAACCAGGTCAACGCGTCGTCGTCGAGATGGTTGGTCGGCTCGTCCAGCAGCAGCACCTCGGGTGCCGCGGCGAGCAGGGCTGCCATGCGCAGACGGACCTGTTCCCCGCCGGACAGTCCACCGACCGCTCGATCACGCGGAACCACCCCCAGCCCGAGACCGTGCAGGGCTCGCTCCACGCGAGCATCGGCATCATAGCCGCCGCGCAACTCGAAAACCGTTGCCAGTTCGGCATATTCGCCCAGGTGGGACTCGTCGCCGGTAGACATCTCCATTTCGAGATGGCGCATTCGATCCTCGATCCGGCGCAGCTCGTGCAACGACCGGTCGATGATCTGCTGGACGCTCAGGTGCGCGGGGAGTTGCTCGTCCTGAGCGAGATAGCCGACGCCCCCCTCGGCGTGCACGACGATCTCACCCTGATCGGGCTGCTCGCATCCGGCGAACAGGCGCAGCAGCGTGCTCTTACCGGACCCGTTCTCCCCGATGATCCCGGTGCGTTCACCCGCGCCGAGCGAGCAGGTGACCGCATCGAGAATCGTGCGGCCGTTGAAGGACTTGCTGACCGCGAGCGCGGTGATCTGAGTGGGCACGAACTACCTCCGAAGCATTCGAGGACGACACGGTCAGGGGCGACCGCTGAGCCTGGTGAACACTTCGAATGAGCATTGGCGACCTCACTAGTGCGACGAATGTTGCGTTAGTATGATCGCACATGATGTCCCGCCGAGCAACCGGATAAGTCCCATGACCCGTGCCACAGAGAGCGCCGCCCCACCGCGGTTACGCCCGGGCGGCCGCACGGCCCGCATTCGCGCCCAGGTCCTCGCGGCCGTTGAGGCGGAACTGACCGAAAACGGCTACGACGCAATGACCGTCGATACGGTCGCCGCCCGCGCGGGCGTGCACCGCACCACTGTGTATCGCCGCTGGCGCGATGTCGGTGGCCTGATCGCCGATGTGTTCGCCGCCGCACGCGATCTGGATTGGCATCCACCTAACACCGGTTCACTGGGCGATGATCTCGCGGAATTGAACCGCGAGATCCAGGATTCGTTCACCGAGGAATCGTCGATCGCGATGGCGCTGATCGCGGTATCTTTTCGCTCGGAGGACGCGGCGCGAGCACTGCGGCAACTGTGGGAGGATCGCTATACGCAGTGCGAGATCGTCGTGCAGCGTGCGATTGGGCGCGGTGAGATCCCGACCGAAACCGATACGCGCGCACTGCTTGTCGCGGCTACGGCGCCGGTGTATCACCAGTTGGTGCTGTTGCGCACTCCGGCCGCCGCCGGTTTTCCGGAGCGTGCGGCCGCGGCGGCGGTGCTGGCCGCACAGGCCGGTGCTTTCCAATCGCTGATTGGCGGAAGCTAATACCGTTGGAACGCGCAGCGGATAGCAGGCCTCGGGCGGTCCGACACACTGAAACCCCGGTTCCCCCGATCGACATCGGTCCGGCTCCCCAACCACCGCTGCCGGTCACCAGCGAAGTCGAAACGCCACGGATCGCACCCAAGACAAAGCCATGCGCATAATCCCCGCCCGGCCGCCGAGCCCAACATTGCGCCAACAACCTGGCAGGAACCCCCGTGGCGCGGGTGAGGGTGTCGGCGAACGTGCTACCCCTTCTTCAATCCGTCCAGCGCCCTGCGAGCTTGGTTTTCGGCGATCCCGGCGAGCTCGTCCCGGTTCACCGGGGGTTCGCCCTTCGCGCGCAGGACAGCGACTTCCACTCGCACCGAGACATTGCTGTCCTGCACGCCGACGATATAGGTCATTCCGTTGCCAGTGTCCGTGGTCGCGGTATGCCAGTAACTCTGAGCGCCGATTCCGGTGACCTCGCCCGAGGCTAGCCCCGATCCGGTGGTGACGGTGTCGGTCTGTTTCCAACGGTCGTAAGCGGGGGCGGCGTCGGCGCCGGTGATCTGGGCCTGCAGGCCGACGCCAGCTTCGTCGATGGCGGCATCATCGGGGACGGTCGAAGGGCTGGTGTAGCGGAGGGCGCAGTACAGGTTGCCGCCGTCGAAGCTATTCGGCGGGAATTCCTGATGCACAGGGGCTTCCCTCGGGGTGGACGACCACCTGTGCAATGGCGTGGGATCGACAAGATCACACGCGTTGGTGATCCCACTCATCGAATAGATTCCCGGCGCCGGTTCCCGGAGGGATGTCGTCGTGGCCGCAGTGGACGAGGCCGAGCTGCTGGACCGGTTCGGGGCAGCGGCGGACCCGCTGTCTCTCTTCCCGACCACGACACCGATCACCACACCGAGACCTAGCACCACCACCAACCCGAGCACACCGGCAACGATCAGACCCGCTCTGCCGCTGCCGGTTCGCGGCGGAGGATACGGTGGCCGCCCGTATCCCGGACCAGGTTGGCCGTATGCGGTAACGGGCTGACCGGGGGCAGCCCCGAGCGCAGGCGGGTACATGCCCGAGTCCGGAATATCCCAGCCCCCAACTCGCGGATCGGGTTGTCGCACAGGAGGATCGGCGCCCTCTGGCGTCGGCCGATCCTCAGATCCACGCTGGGAATCGGTCATCCCTATAGCCCCTCCGGTTGTGCAAAGGTCTCCCCGTCGACCTCAACTCCGCCCCGATCGTATTCCAGCCACCATCGGTCGTACGCACCGTTCCACTCGAGTCACCGGTCGCTACTTCTCCCGCAGACCGTCCAGTGTCCTACGGACCTGGGACCTGGCGATCGAATCGAGTTCGTCCCGCCGCACCGCGGGAGAACCCTGCTCACGTGTGAGGGAGATCTGCACCCGCACCGAAACATTGCCGTCCTGCACACACACGACATAGGCCATGTTCGCGACGAGGTCTCCTCTGACTTCGGAGTACCAGTAGCCCTGATTGCCGATTCCGGTGACCTCACCAGAAGCCGACTCCGCTGCAGGTGTGGCAACATCGGCGTGCTTCCAATGGTCGTAATAGGGAGGCGCCGCACCATTGGTGAATTCGGCCTCGACGCTCATGCCGACCTTGTTCATGGGGAACTCACCAGCGTTCGCGCTGGTATATCCGGCATCGCACTTCAGGCCGCCGCTCTCGTAGGCGGTCGGCCGCGTTTCCCTATGCTCGGGAACACCTTTCGGCGTGGGTGACCACTTGGTCAACGGCGTGGGATCGACAAGATCGCAGGCGTTGGTGATCGCATTCATCGAATAGGTGGCCGTTTTCCCAGCAGCCGAGGCCCCGGCGGACTCACTGCTCCCGTCGCCACGGCCGACCACGATGCCGATCGCCACACCGAGCCCCAGCACCACCACCAGCCCGAGAACACCGGCGATGATCAGAACCGTTCTGCCGCTGCCAGTCGATGGTGGCTGATACGACAGTGTCGGCCCATATGCCTGGCCAGGTGGCCCGTCCGGCATGACCCAGCTGCCCGTCGGCGGGTCCGCTTGCCGCGCAGCAGGATCGACACCCCCCGGCATAGGCGGCTGACCGTCAGGTCCGCGCTGGGAATCGGTCATCCCTGTAGCCCTTCGATTCCGCAACGGGCTCCCCCGTCGCCCCACAACTCGGAGCCGATCGTATTCCCGCCCCCATCGCCACGGGCAGCAACGGTCGCTGCCACTCCCGGCACGTCAGCTTCCTGGGCAGAGGATTTCGTGGATGACGCGCCTAGTCGGCATCCACCCTCGACAGGTATTGCCTCCAGAACGACGCGAGCGACCATCGAGGGCGAATGGTTCGGCGATGTCTCGGGAGCGAGTCCGGCCTGGATCGGCGACCTCGACGGGTGGGTGGCGGCGGGGTCGCGAAGGTGACGAGTGTCACTTCATGTCAGATCTGGGTGGTGGGGCGTGTCTCGGGGGTATGACTGATTTCAACTCCATCACCAAGGTGGTCGTCATCGGCGGCGGTTACGCCGGAACCGTGGCGGCCAATCGGCTGTGGCTGCGTCGCGATGTCGAGATCACGCTGGTCAACCCACGCCCGGAGTTTGTCGAGCGGATGCGGTTGCACCAGTTCGTGGCCGGTACCCACGAGGCCGCCGTCGGTTACGACACGCTGCTCGGCGCGGGTGTACGGCTGATCGTGGATCATGCCGTCCGTATCGATACCGCCGCTCGCACAGTGGAACTGGGCTCGGGGCGCCCGCTCGGGTACGACTATGTGGTCTACGCGGTCGGCAGCACCGCCGCGGTGCCCGAGTCGGTGCCCGGCGCGGCCGAGTTCGCTTATCCGATCGCCGAATACGAACACGCACAGCGGCTGCGCGCCGCACTGGGGGAACTGCCCGCGCAGGCGCCGATCGTCGTCGTCGGCGGCGGGCTCACCGGTATCGAGACCGCCGCCGAACTCGTCGAGCAGGGCCGCGTCGTCACGCTCGTGGGTGGCGGTATGTTGGCGGCGAAATTCTCTGATCCGGCCCGGCGGTCAGTGGCGAAGTGGCTGTCCGAGAACGGAGTCGAGGTGCGCGAGCAGGCGCGGGTGCGCGAGGTGCGAGGCGACGGGGTCGTCTTGGCCGACGGCGATGTGCTGCCCAGCGCGATCACGATCTGGACCGCCGGATTCGGAGTGCCCGAGCTGGCGGCGCGCAGCGGGCTGCGCACCGACGAACAGGGCCGGTTGCTGACCGATGAGACGTTGACCAGTATCGACGACGATCGCATTGTCGCCGCCGGGGACGCGGTCGCGCCCTCGGGCCGGCCGCTGCGGATGAGCTGTTATGCCGCTCAGCCCCTGGGCGCGCAGGCCGCAGGCAACGTGCTGGCCCGCATCGCGGGGTCCGAGCCCAGCGTGCTGGATGTGGCCTTCGTGGCGTGCACCGTGGGTTTGGGCAGCCGCGCGGGTGTGATGCAGTTCAGCCGTCGTGACGACACGCCCGTGCCGATGTACCTCGGCGGGCGCGTGGCCGGACAGATCAAGGAGCGGGTGGGTCTGGCCGGACCGATCGGGACCATCCGCAAGGAGGCCCGCAAGCCCGGTGCGATCCCCACCTTCATGGGCTTGGGCAGGCGCAAGGAATTGCGTGTAGCCGAGCCGGAGGGGAGCGTGCAGCCGTGACTTCCATCGACGAGCACACCGAGCGTTTCGTGCACCTGCGACCGCTGCTGTTCACGATCGTCTACGAAATCCTCGGCTCGGCAACCGAAGCCGACGATGTGTTGCAGGACAGCTATCTGCGGTGGCGGCGAGTGGACCTGACCACCGTGCGTGACACCAAATCCTATCTGGCCCAACTGGTCACCCGCCAGGCGCTGAATGTGTTGCGGGCCAGCGCCAGTCGCCGCGAGGAATACGTCGGCCCGTGGTTGCCCGAGCCGCTGCTGCTCACCGACGGCGACGCCTCGAGCGATGTGGTGCTCACCGAATCGGTCTCGATGGGGATGCTGGTGGTGCTGGAATCGCTCACTCCCATCGAGCGGGCGGTCTTCGTGCTGCGCGACGTATTCGGCTTCGGCTACGACGAAATCGCGTCCGCCACGGGCAAATCCGTCGACGCTGTGCATCAGACGGCCCGCCGCGCCCGCAACCACGTGCAGGCCCGGCGCAAGCGGTACGCCCCCGTCGACACCGCCCGAACCGCCGCGGTCACCGAACGCTTCATCACTGCCGCGACCACCGGGGACATGGAAGGCTTGCTGTCGCTGCTCGCGCCCGATATCACCTGGACCACCGGCAAGGTGACCGCGCTACCGGAGCTGGTCATGGTCGGCGCCGAACGGGTGGGCGCGATTCTCGCGGCGGTCTTCCGATACGCGCAGCGACGACCGCAGGTACGAATCGAGACGGTGAACTGCAACAGCCAACCAGCACTCGCGTGCTACGTCGACGACAAACTGGAAGCACTTCTCGTGTTCGACATCGCCGACGACAAGATCATCAACGGCTACGGTATCCGCAACCCAGACAAACTGGCCGCCCTCGAAATCCCCCGCGCAATCAGCCGCGCCGAGACACCCACGGCATAACCCCCGTCTTCACGCGATGCCGACATCCCGAAATGCCGCATTTCGGCGAGGTTCCGCCACACGATCGTTTGCTACGCGCTAGCCCCAGCGGCCAGATAGCGCCCCGCCAAGTGGCCGCGAGTGAGCTCGGCACTGCCGTGGTGTCCTTCGCGTAGAGAAGGTTATTCAACGGTCGCGCTTTGTGCGATCTGTGTCAGTCGTTCCCAGGCCGGCGATGTGATTCCGATTGATTCGCTCACCAGGCGAACCAGTTTCGGGTCCAACGCCGGGATTGTCCGGCCTGCTCCAGTGGGCCTGGCGGTCAGCCACCGCCGGGTGCGGTCGGCGAGGTCGACCAGGCGCGGGTCGTCGGGGGGCCAGTCGAAGGCCGCGTCGTAATCGAGGTAGATGGCCCGGAATTGCGGATCGTCGATGGCGTCGAGCTTGTCGGCGATCCACTCGGACGCCTGCTTCGGGGCGACCGATTGCAACAGAATCCAGATGTCGCGTTCCATCCGCACCGCCCGTTCGCTTACCCCGAGGTGTTGCAGGCGGTCGAGGTACTCGGCAACATCGGTGGACACGAATAGACGGTCGCCGCAACCCAATTCGGCGATCTGCTCGCGGGTCCGGCGGATCTCTTCGGCGCGTTCTGCGAGCATGCGGTCGATTTCGGCGATCGCCACCGCGAACTCCTCGGAGTTCGCAACCAGTAACTCCTTGACACGCGCCAGGGGCACACCCGCCCGTGCCAGGGTCTTGATCTTGACCAGATCGACCGCGTCTTCGGCACTGTAGCGGCGATAGCCGGAGCAGTCGCGCGCCGGCTCCGAGAGCAGCCCGCGCTCGTGGTAGACGCGCACGGCCTTGATCGTCACGCCCGCATACCGTGCGAGCTGCCCGATCGTGATCATGCGCGTCTCCCTTCGCTGATGCGCCGAGGCGCGTGGCACATCATCGCACCCGGGCGAACAACCGGCCTGCGAGATCGATTCCGGTCAGGGCGCCGGATTCGTCACGGGTGAAGAACCCGCGTTGTCCTTGCAGACCGCCATCGGTGACGATGTACTCGTCCGCGTCGCCGGGCAACAGGCCGAGGACAGCCGGGGGAAGGTCGGGCGGCATTTCGGTGTCCGCGGCGGCACGGATCTCCGGTTTGATGGCACATCCGATCGTCAACACTGCCCCGTCGGCGTCGAGGGTGAGCCGCATCATCTCGTTCTCGTAGTACCCGGCGATCTCCGCCGCCCGCCCCCCGTCGTAGGGCAGCGGTTCCGGGTCGGGTTCGAGTACGCCGAGGTAGTGTTCGAGCACCCAGTTCACCAGGATCCGGTTGAACGCGAGGCCCGCATCCGGGCCCGCGTTCGACGTCACGGCAACGGCGAAGTTCCGCTCGGGCACAATGAGCAGGTCGGCGAACTGGCCATTGCCCGACCCGCCGTGCCCGATGGTCGCGACACCATCGACTTCACGCAGAAACCAGCAGATGCCGAATGCGTCACCCAAGGTGCTGCCGCGCAGTTCTACGGTTTGTTCTCGCATCCGGTGCAGCAGTGCGGTAGGCAGAATGCGCTCGCCGCCCTCGGTCCGGCCGTCGCCGAGATGGAACCGCGCCCAGCGCAGCAGATCGCTCACCGACGTCGCCACACCGCCGCCGGGATTGTTGGCGCGGTTGTCCTTCCACTGCCGGGCCACCGCGAGCACACCGTTCCCATCGACGTTGTGGCCCACCGCGAATCGCCGAATCATCACGTCGTTGATCGCGTAACAGCTGTGCGCCAGCCCGAGCGGTTCGAACAACAGCGACGTGACGGCCCGCTCGAAGCTCGATCCGGTGACGTTCTCGATGATCCGGCCAGCCAGGTTGAACGCCGCCTGGCTATAGGACGCCCGCGCTCCCGGTTCCGCGATCAACGGCGACTCGGCAAGTTTCACCGCGTGCCGCGCCAACGCGTCGTCTCCTTCGCCAGTGTCGACGCCGAGCTTCCATTCCAGCCCGGCCGTATGGTTGAGCAGCCGCAATACGGTGATCTCGTCCGCGACCGAATCGCTTGGCGCGAATTCGGGGACATACCGCCGCACCGGCGCGTCCAACTCCACCCGCCCCTCGGCGACCAGTCGCATCAACGCGGTCGCGGTGAACGTCTTGCTCACCGACCCGACCACGAACATCGTGTCCCGGTCCACTAGAAGCGGATTGTCCATACTCGTCACCCCGTGGCACGCGAAGTCTTCTCGACCACCGGCCAACACCCCGACGGCCACACCCGGCAGGCCCAACTTCTCGGCCGTGGCCGCTACGAATTCCGACAGTTGCTGTGCTACCTCGCTCATGCCACCATGCTCAAACCCTGCCCCAGGGGCAAGGTCAAGCCCTCAGCTGAAACTCGCCGACCGCAAGACCGATCGGATCCGGATTCCACCGCCCTCGGGGTGTCTCATCAACGAACGATTCTGAACACCTCGGACTCCGCTAAGAGGCTGCCGCTACCGTCGGTGGCCAATCTGCGGGCTCTACGTTGGTGGGCTTCCCATCGCGGTTGTCTGCCCAATCGAACTCAGGCGGTGGTGGCCCCCATTGGCGTCGAATCCAGTGGTATTTGGTACGCCACACACGGTTTGAAGTCACTGCACCTTTGTTTCCATGTGACCGGTTGGAGAGCAGCACTCCGCGCATGCAGTGCGACAGCCCTGCCCCTGTGACGGCTTCCGGCCGACGGCACCGTGCGGCAGCTGGAGGGGATCGAGGTCGAGCGCACCTTCGTCGACAAGGTCTCCGGGAAGGACACCGCACGCGCCCGCAGCTTGCCCCCCTGCTTCACCGGCACCTGAATTCCGGTCTTCCGGATTGCCGCAGGTCGAATACCGTCCCAGGGGTATTCGCTCGCATGTTCGCTATGAGGAGATAACTTTGAAGTACACGATTACCGCAGGCGTGTTCGCTGGGGCGGTCTTGATCGGATCGCTGCTGGGAGCCGGCCAGGCTGTAGCCGGAACCGGTCTGCCGCTGGAACCGGTCGGTGTCGAATCGGCGCCGAAGTCGGAATCCGTGCACCAGAGCGGTTTGTCGGAAATCGTCGGCTCGACCGGTTCGAGTAACTCTATTTCCAGTGACCCGTGTATTCCGTCTCGCCCCCTGACGTGCGGGTGAAACATCTGATGGCACGCCGGGGATCGGCCCAGGACTCCCGAAGCTGACCCCCAGGGGCGAAATAGGCTTCAATGGCCCCCGGTTATCCGCGATCTCCCACGCGTGGTTGCGGGGCATGCGGTCGCCGAGACGTTCGCTGGCCCAGCGCGTGGCGCGCAGGCCAGATCCGTGCAGTTCGCGGCCGCTGGACACGGCGCCGCAGGCTCAGTCCTGGTGCACGGCCGATCCTTGACCGGCTAAATCCGCTTGCTGACCACCGGTAACATTCCCTTACCGGTGGTCAGCACCCTGCAAGGATGGATATCCTCCGGACGAAATGTCCGATCTCAGCGAATTCGGCCAAATCTCAGTCGATCTTGGCCAACGGTCCGGATATTTGGCCAACGTCTCAGTGAATCTGCTCAATCCCGGGATCGCGGCTACCTGTCGTTGCCATCATCACTCGAGTCGTACTCGTCGACATCGAGCTGTGTGTACTTCCGCAACCTCGACCAGCGTCATATGGCCGACCGCAGTGCCGAACTCGATATCGCGGATCCAGCGTGCCTCGGCGACACCGACCACCTCGGCCAGCTCACACCAGCGGGCCGCGGCCTCGAAATCGTCGAAGGTCTCCGACGTCGAGCGTCGACGACCGGTCTCGTCGTAGAAGTGGAACGGAACCTGTCAGGCGATCGACCCGTTGCTACGGGGTCGCGGGTGTGATGTGAGAATGAGGCCTCTAGAGCCAATAGTTGCCCTGAGAAGCCTCCGAACTGCCACTTGTCGCCGATCCTGGTGTGGCCGACCATGGCCGGGCTGACCCAGCCGTGTCGACGTCGTCGGTCCACATCTCCATGCCCGCAAAGGCTTTCAGCGCGGCCCGCAGGGTGCGGCGGTCCTGGTATCAGGACAGGTTCATCCGGGCAATCGACGTCCGGCTGTGTAGCGAGGGCTTGCCCGTTGAGACCGTGAACAGATCGCGGCCGCCGATGCCGACGAGTACGAGTCGCCGAAGGTGGAGACCAAGGAAATCATCAGCCGTCAGTGCAACTGATCGCAACTGAACCGGGCGGGGGCGACACGAAATATCCGATGTTCGCCTCCGCCACGGCGCCGCCATAAAAGCTACCGAAGGAGATCTGAATGCTGATCCTCTATGTCGGAGACCTGCACTTCTCGGGCTGGTCGATGCGGGGCCGAATCGCCTTGCAGGAGAAGCGTCTCCCCTTCGAGGAGCGTCGAATCGAGCTGGACTGGCCGACCACCGAAACGCCGGACGGCGTCCTGATCGTCGGCGACATCGCCGAAGAACGCGAAGCACAGGTTGGCTGCCAGTGCCGGTTCACCGACCTCCACCTACTCGACACCGAAAAAGTACTCTCCGGATCGGTGGCGGAACTGCTACCGCGCGTGCCGATTCTGGTTGACACCAGCACGCGTGCTGTCGCCACCGACGTGGTGTCGATCGCCGAATACCTCGACGAACTTGCCCCGGAATCTGGAGTGCGTCTCACCGGGGCGACCCTCGTGCAACGCGCGGTCATCCGGTCGATCTGTGCGTGGGCTACGCACGATCTCTCGCTGCTCATGAACGGGCCCACCTACGCGAAAGCGATTCGCCCACAACGTCCACCGCAACTGGACCAGGACGCAGTCGAACAAGCGCACTGGATATGCGACACCGTGGCCGCGCTACTCGACAACAGCGGCGGCCCCTTCGTAGCCGGGGACTTCAGCTTGGCCGATGTCCTGCTGTCGACCTACTTCCAGCAGATCATCGGTTGGCGGATCGAGATTGCCGACAACAACGTCGGTCAGTACGCGCAGCGGCTACTGCAGCGGCCTTCTGTGCGCGATCATCTCTACGAGGCAACAGCGATTTATCGCGCGATCGACGAAGCCGAGACAGGCAGCCCGCAGTGGATCTTGCGCCACTACCGCTACAACCGCGAACTGAAGCTGTTGCACGACTGGCAAACTGACAAATGCGTACATATAAGCAACGAGACCGCAGAGCGAGTCGTCGATCTTGCCTACGACGGCCAGGACATGGAGGCTATTGCGGCCATCGTGGCCGCGGAATAACAAGCACCACTGGCCCAAGTCAGAGCCGATGTCCGTGGAGTGCTCGACCAACTGACTCCACTTTCTGCGAGCAGGGCGGCATGATGACCACAGCGATCGAATCCATCCCCGCGACACTGCGATACCGGCGAGACTTGGGTCTGTTGTTCGACCCGTACTCCGGCACCTTCCATCGATTGCGCAACAAGGTCGCCAAAGACATGGTGGCGCAGATCTTTTCCGGCGCCGACCGAGCGACCATCATCGGCAACATCAGCCATCGGTACAACGCCGATGCCGATATCGTCGCCACCGACCTCGAAGCCCTCGCCACCACTCTCACCACACCCGCGAGTTCCGAGTCCGAATCTCACGGCGGATCAGTGCACGAGATCGACAAGCGGTTCGACACCACTTTGGATTTCCCGTTACGCCTCGAAATCGAGCTGACCGCCGTCTGCAACTGGAACTGCGGCTTCTGCTACAACGTGTGGAAGATCGATCCGACGATGTCGGACCACGACGTACGACGCGCGGTGCGTGAGCTACCCGAGAAACACATCCCCACTAACCTCGCTACCGCGATCCTGGACGAATGCGCCGAGAAAGGCTGCTTCGTCATCCGCTACAGCGGCGGGGAGACGCTGCTGCACCCCGACGCCATGGACATCTTCGAACATGGCGGCCGACTCGGCCTGTACCAGGTGATATTCACCAACGGCCACTTCATCACCGCCGAGCGCGCCGCCCGCCTCGCGGCGGCGAACGTGCGCTGTGCCCTGGTATCCATCCATGGTGACCGTGACCAGCACAACCTGCTCACCGGCCATCCCCGCGCTTACGACAAGGCCATCACTGCGATGCGTCTGCTCCAGGACGCGGGCATCAACGTGGTGGCCGAACTAACTCTGGTCAAGGAAAACATCAGCGGCGCACTGGATGTCATCCGCGACGTGCACAGCATCGGCGTCCGAGAGTTCGGCGTCATGCGCTATGTACCGACCGGCCGAAACGACGACCGCTACGGAGTCCCGGTGTCGGTAACGCTGCCGCTGATGAGGGAAATCGACCACCTCACGACCACAGAATGCCCCGGCATGACGGTGGCGTGGCCGTGCGCCCAGAAGCTGTGCACCAGCGACACCGACACACCGCTGCATGCCGATGACCCCACTCTGGCGCTGCGGTCTTCACAGATCGTCGGCCACTGCGAATCCGGGCTGGTATGGGCAAGCGTCAGCTACGACGGACAACTACGCAACTGTCCACACAGCAACGTCTACTTCGGCCGCCTCGCCGAGCATCGCGTCGCCGAGCTGTGGCCGACGCTGACCGAGCACGTCCACACGGCAGTCACCACGCGCGACACCTGCGCGGGCTGCGCGGTCGCCGAGACGTGCCGTGGCGGCTGCCACCTGCCGAGCTTCTTCACCCCACGAAAGGTCACAGGACTGGGAATGCCAACGCTGGGCACCACATCCGTCACCGGAATGAGCGGATAGGATCGCGCGATGGCCGACGCCGCATCCTTCCGCGCAGGGTCCCAGCCGACCCTGTCCATGCAAGAAGCGATCCTTCGTCTCCAGAACTACTGGGCAGGTCACGGTTGCGTGATCGCCCAACCGTTCAACACCGAAGTCGGTGCGGGAACGATGAATCCGGCCACGCTGCTCAGCGTGCTGGGCCCGGAACCGTGGAAGGTCGCCTATGTCGAACCCTCGGTCCGGCCCGACGACAGCCGCTACGGCCAGAACCCCAACCGACTGCAAACCCACACCCAGTTCCAGGTCATCATCAAACCCGAACCCGGCAACCCGCAAGAGCTCTACCTCGGGTCACTCACCGCGCTCGGCATCGATCTGGATGCCCACGACGTTCGGTTCGTCGAAGACAACTGGGCCCAACCCGCCATCGGCGCTTGGGGATTGGGGTGGGAAGTCTGGCTCGACGGCATGGAGATCACCCAGTTCACCTACTTCCAACAGGTCGGCGGGCACACCCTCGACCCCATCCCCGTCGAGATCACCTACGGCCTCGAACGCATCCTCATGGCCGTCCAAAAGGTCACCCATTTCAAAGACCTGCTGTACGCGCCCGGCGTCACCTACGGCGAATTCCTCGGACAATCCGAATACGAGATGTCGCGCTACTACCTCGACGACGCCGACATCGACGCCACCCGCGAACTGCTCGACATCTACTCCCGCGAAGCCGAACGACTGCTGGAATTGCGGTTGCCGATCCCGGCACACACCTTCGTGCTCAAAAGCTCCCACGCATTCAACGTCCTCGACGCCCGCGGCGCTATCTCCACCACCGAACGCGCCAAACGGTTCGCCACCATGCGCAATCAATCCCGCGCCGTCGCCGCCCTCTGGACCGAGCTGCGCGCCGAAGCCCAGCACCCGCGCGGCGTCTACCAACCCCTCCCACTCGCCACATCCCCAGCCGATCCCGCTGAAATCCCGTCTGGTGGTGGACTTCTGGTGTTCGAGATCGGGACCGAGGAACTACCACCGCACGTCGTCGACGCCACCGCCACCAGCGTCGAACAAGACCTGACCCGACTGCTCGCCGACACAAACCTTGCCCACGGGCCGATCCGCGTCGACGCCACTCCACGTCGAATCGTCGTGAGCATCGATGACGTCGCCGACTGCGAACCAGACAGTGTCCGAACACAACGCGGCCCCAAAACCAGCGCCGCCTTCACCAGCGACGGCACCCCGACACGCGCATTGGACGGATTCCTCAACGCACAGCAGGCCACCGCCGCAGACCTGACCCGGATCGAAGCCAATGGCATCGAATACGTCGCCATCGAAACCATGCACTCCGGCCGCACTGCCGGCGAAATCCTCACTGCCGCTCTCGCGCAGGTAGCGATTGGGTGCCGGTCGGACAAGAACATGCGCTGGAACGATCCCCTTCTGACCTTCAGCCGACCCATCCGATGGTTGCTGGCCCTGCTCGACGCCACGGTGCTTCCCGTCACTGCGGGCGCACTGCTCGCCGACCGCACCACCCGCGGCCACCGCGACGCCGAGCGGCCCGAGATCAGCATCGACCGAGCCGCCGACTACGAGTCGGTGATGCGCCACGAAGGCATCCTCATCGACCGTGCCGAACGCCGAGACGCGGTCATCCAGGCAGCAACCCAGCTCGCAAGCGAACATGACGCGGTCATCGACTTCGCCACCGAGAGCGACTTGGTCGACGAGATCACTAACCTCGTGGAAGCACCACTCGGCATCCTCGGCCGATTCGACGAGAAGTATCTTCAACTGCCCGAGCAGATCCTGACCACCGTCATGCGCAAGCATCAGCGCTACCTGCCCGTCCGTGACCACTCCGGCAGCTTGCTGCCGATGTTCGTCACCCTCGCCAACGGCACCTGCGATCCCCAAGTCGTCCGCGACGGCAACGAAAGCGTTCTGCGCGCCCGCTTCGAGGACGCGGCGTTCTTCTGGAACACCGACCTGAACACTTCACCGGAGCAATTCCGAGCCCAGCTCAGCGAGCTCACCTTCGAACAACGCCTCGGATCCATGGCCGACCGCGCCGACCGCATCGCCGCGGTCAGTCGCGAACTGGCGCAACGAATCAGCCTGTCCGCCAACGACTCCGCGGCGCTTGCACGGGCGGGTGAACTGGTGAAGTTCGACCTCGCCACCCACATGGTCATCGAAATGACCTCTCTCGCCGGAACCATGGCCCGCGAATACGCCACCCAGGCCGACGAACCCGCCGCCGTCGCCCAAGCGCTGTTCGAGTCAGAACTCCCTCGACACCACACCGACCAACTGCACACGACCCCACCCGGTGCACTGCTGGCAGTCGCCGACCGGTTCGATCTGCTCACCGCGATGTTGGCCATCGGAGCCAAACTCACCGGCACATCCGACCCCTACGGACTGCGCCGCGCCGCACTCGGCATCGTCCGAATCCTGCGTGAGCACCCCGAACTCGAAACCCTCACCTACCGAGACGGACTCAACGCAGCCGCCAACGCCCTGCGGAAACAAGGCATCACCGTCGACGACACCGTCCTCGACACCGCCGAGGACCTTCTCATCACCCGCTACGAACAACGACTCCGCGACGAAGACACACTCACCGCGGTCATCGATGCTGTCAGGCCCGCCGCAGGCAACCCCCGACGAGCCGACCGCTTGCGCGCCGAAATCGACAACGCTCGCAGCCACCACGGCCCACAGTTCGCCGACCTCGTCGAGGGGCTACAGCGCATCGTCCGGATCCTGCCGCCAAACTCTCCCGCCAGCTACGACCCCGCCCAGCTCACCGCACCGGCCGAGCAACAACTGATCAAAGTCATTAGCAGCCTTGACCACACCCGCCAGCAACCGCTGTCGACCTGGGTCGTGACTGCCGCGCCATTAGCCGTAGCCCTGTGGGACTTCTTCGACGACATCCTCGTCATGACCGACGACTCAACACTGCGCGCAGCACGTCTTGGGCTGCTCGCCAGCGTCCTGGAGGCGGCGCCGTCCGGAATCGATTGGAAGGCAGCACATTTGATGCGATCCGACCAAACCGGTGGATTGGCCACTGTCTCGGCAACCCGCACGAATTGAGACGACGCCTATCAGGCCCACGGTCCAAGATGCTGCGTATGGCCGAAATGGCTCCGCACTATCTCGCCGGACAGATGAGGCTAACTGACTTGTAGGATCGCAAAATTCGTGGCAACCGCAGGTTGATCGACCTGGCCTTTTGTGGACTGTCTCGCGCAGTGGCGGACGGTGTTTGTCTCAGTTCGATGGCATTTCTTTGGCTTGGTCAGGGTTGTTCGGCTGGTGTGCTTTGCCAGCGAATGATCCTTTTGGGTCTTGTGAATGCCGTTTCGAGACTCATCGGCGCCAGCGTTGCGCGCGCGATGGTGATGTCACCCCTGCTGTCCGATGCTCGAGGCAGGGGCAGCATCGCGTGCCCCTTCAGGAGCCCTCCCACCACGGCTCCGTGTCCTCCACGGCGACGGACTCGTAAAAGTCCATGTTGCTGATCTCCAGGTTGCCCGCAAGCGATCCGACCATGCGGCAGGGAAGGACGGCGTGCTGCCCCGGAGTGTCGTACAGGTCGACAGCGGTCAGTGGTCGGCCGGGCTCGGCAAAGGTCCTGGCATCGGCGAGAACGACCAGCGTGGTGTGCTCCTCGGCGCGCTCCTTGGGCGGCGGGACCAGCGCCGGGACCTGCCCCGGCAGCAGACCCTCGAAGGCTCGGTCGTCGACCACCAACGCCGACAGCGGATAGCGCTCCACGTCGATCTCGTCCGGGTCCAGGTCGGTACCGACCCAGCCATCCTCGTCGGCCCCGCCCAACTCATCGAGCAGGGCGCGCCAACCCTCCTCGTCGTCGAAGAACGTACGGACCAGCAATACACCAGCGGTGGCGGGCAGTGCAGGGAAGGACCGGTGCGGCGGCGCCGCCGGCACGGGGAAGGCCGGGCGCCCGCCCTCTCCCTCGTACATGCCGCACACGTCCATATTGCGTACCAGGTGGTCGAACGTGAGTGCGCCGCCCAGCAGATCGGCCAGGATCTCACCGAGCCGGGCCGACCGAACCCGGACACCGCGCCCGGGCATCGCCGCCAGGTCCACCAGCAACGGCCCGCCCCCGCCGTACACCACCGGAATGGCCGCCAAGACGACGACCGGCGGCACCGGGCCACCGTCCGCGACAAGTGCGGGGACGTTTCCGCCGTGCAGGAAGTCCCACCCGCAGTCCTCGATCGGTCGCAGCCGCACCCCGCTGCCCCCGACGACGAGCACATCGCCTTCCCGGCGGCCCCCGACCTCGTCAACCAGCTTGCCCCACTGTGCCGCACCGTCCTCGTAGCACGTACAGACCAACAACACTTCACCGGGCTCCGGCTGGGGAAGCCTAGGAAAGGACATAACTCTCCTCCGAAAAGACTGCGGCAGTCGCCTCGTCGCAATTGGTCCCGGCCGTGAGGATGCGTCCTACAGAACACCCCGATCAGCCGCGACTCATAGATGACATGCCCGGCCTCGGTATCCCACCAATTACTCACCGCCGCAAGCGAACCGACCTCTCGACGTCGTCGGCAACACGTGGGACCCGACCTGCACAGCATCGACAGTAGCCGACCCGCGAGACCAGGATGCTTTCAACACCACCACACTCGGCAACTCGAATCCTCCTGCCGCGGAAGGTAACTGGCGAAGATCATGCATCAACAGATCAGCGAAGGAAGCGGAATCTCATAATCACAACCACGTAGCCTCTCAGAGTGAACAAAGAGCTCCGAGTAGCGGCCTACGTTGTATGCGTGCGGGAAGCCGAGATCCTGCTGACCAGGTGGACAGCGCCCGACGGCAGCAAGCAGTGGACGCTACCAGGCGGCGGAATGCACCACGGCGAGGACCCGATCACAACAGCCGTCCGCGAGGTATCCGAGGAGACCGGGTACACCGCCGAGCTCGTCAGCCTGATCGGTATCGACTCGATCAACCGCCATTACCCGCGCCCGCAAGGCGAATTCGCCGACTTCCACGGGCTCCGAATCGTATACGAGGGTCGGATCACCGCTGGCGAACTCCGCAACGAAACCAACGGCTCGACCGACCTCGCTGCCTGGCACCCGCTCGACGACGTTGTCCACCTCGACCGAGTCGAACTCGTCAACATCGGAATCGAGCTGTGGCGGACCAGGCCAGCTCTGGGCCGCGCGAGCGACCGACGCCCTCCGATCAGACGGCCCAGAGCTGATCTGCCGACCTGCCTCGCCAGAGTTCGGCCGTGAACCGCAACTGGCGAAGATCAGCCACCAACCCGCGAGCGAAGGGACTGGAATCTCAAAATCGTGGCCAACTGGGCATGCCATGGTCAATCATTCTGAGATTTGGCCACAACTTCTGAGACCCTACAGCGACACAAAATTACGCCGCGAGGAGTTCGAACTCCCCTGCATTGATGCCGTCGACGAAGGCCGCCCACTCATTGGGGGTGAACAGGAGCCGGGTGCCGTGACGATGGTCGCGCACAGTAACCCAGCCGTCCTGGTGCCGGTCGATCGTCGGCATGCCCTCGCCACGATGCGCAGTGGATCGCACCGAGTGGTTGCAGAAGGCCGGCCAGAGGGAGACGGGCATCGAAATAACAGGCTGGACGCTCGGGTCATTTGCGGGGTCGCGAAGGTACTTGCTATCGCGCAGGAGAACCTTGTCGCCGATGAAGTTGACCTCGATGCACGATGCGCCGCCGTTGTTGCTGAACGAACTCTTCCGCCAACCCGGGCGGATTTCGGTGGTCATTGTTGCTCCATGCTCTTCAATTGCGAGATCCGACTCTCGATGGCTATGGCGGTGTCCGCAGCCGAAAGCGCCTTGTCTCGAAGCCGATCGGCAGCCAGTGAGTACAAGTCTACTTGTGGGCGATCCTGCAAATAGAGAGCGCCGGTGTGGTACTCGACGTACGCGATGCCCCGCGCCTCGGCGAAATCGAGAACGATGAACGAGCCGGGGAGGCCCTCATGGACGGCCACCGTTGTCGGGATGACTTGGACCTCGACGTTCGCCAACTCCATCAGGCTGAGCATGTACTCCAGCTGCTCACGCATGACTGTCGGTCCGCCAACGGGTCTGTCGAGCGCGACTTCCTCAACGACTGCCCGGGCCGTTCTTGAACTGGGCCCGTAGGGCTGGACTGCTCCGAGTGACCGGAGCGGCATACCAATTCCGACACGACAGCTACGCAAAGTGGCTTGCTACAGGCAATTCCGCGCTGCTTGGCAGTGAGCAGCACTCCGCAAAAGCCGAGTGATGTTTAGCGGCATCTATTCGAGAACCCCTGGGGATTTTCGCAGCCGAGCGCTGCGGCGAGTAGACGGTAGTGGGTGTGGCCAGTCCTCGTTGATGCGTCCACCTGATCCGCTGAGACCGGCCAGTTTATTTTTGACCGTGCAAATACCAACCAAAAGTGAGCGCTGCGGCAACCGGGCCCCCAACGAGCAGACACTATCGTCGAGGTCGACGAGGACTACTTTCGAGTAGCTCTTCAGGGTTTCGGCCGATTGCGTAGCAGATCCACTCCGCTTGGCCAACAGTTTCATCCAGTGCAAGGATCGGTGGCCGTGCGGGAAAACGAGACGCTGTTGTTCGACCGGGTGCGTGGGGCGATGTTGGGTGGGGCGGTGGGCGATGCGCTCGGGTGGCCCATCGAGTTTTGCAGCTGGCGCAGATCAGGGAACAGCATGGGGTGGCCGGCGTCACCGATTTCCTGCCCGGCCTGATACCCGATGCGCCGCAACAGATTACCGATGACACGCAGATGACATTGTTCACCGCCGAAGGCTTGCTGCGTTGTCCGCCCGGCGCGGATCCAGCCCCAGTGCTGCGGCGTGCGTACCTGCGCTGGCTGACCACCCAGGAGCAAGCCAAGCCCGCACCCGAACCCGACGGCTGGTTGGCGGGACAGCAGTTCCTTTATGCGATGCGGTCACCTGGCCATGCGTGCACCAGCGGGTTACGGCTCCAAGCGAAGGAATATCGGGCACCACATCTGCCCGGTGAGCCGGGGCCGGTGAATCCGAATTCGAAGGGATGCGGAACCGTGATGCGGTCCGCGCCGTTCGGTCTCGCCGCGCTCGGTCCACACAAGGCATTCGACGCCGCGATGCGATGCGCCCAGCTCACCCACGGCCATCCGACCGGCTATCTTGCCGCGGGCGCGTTTGCGGCCCTGATCGACAGCGTGCTGAGTGGGGTCGAACTGCCGATCGCCGTGCGCGACATCATCATCCGACTCACCTCGATGCCAGCAGACAGCTCCGAAACGGTGTCCGCCCTGGCCGGTGCGCTAGCGTTCGCACATCTCGGCCCGCCGACGCCGGAACGAGTCGAGCAAGTCGGGCAGGGCTGGGTCGCGGAGGAGTGCCTCGCCGTCGCCGTCTACTGCGCGCTATACGCGTTCCGGACCGGCGACGTACGTGGCGCGCTGCTGCTATCGGTGAACCACTCCGGCGACTCCGATTCCACCGGCGCGGTGGCCGGCAACCTTATCGGTGCAGTCCACGGATTGTCCGCCCTGCCGCACGAGTGGGTATCTGCCGTCGAGGGCCGCGACGAATTGGTCCAGATCGCCGACGATCTCGTCCTGAACTTCTTCTACCGAGACCGCTCCCGCCTCGAAACCCGCTATCCGCTCGACACTTCGGTGAACTGAACTGAGCACCAAGCTGCTTCGAGGGTTTCGCTCGCCATCAGCGTGGATCGACTCCCCTTGGCTATCATCAGACGCAATGCATGTCGAGTTGATGCTTGATTCTTTGGACGGACTGTCCGTCGGCGACGCTTTGGGGCAGCAGTTCCCGATCATGCGCCGATCCATCGCAGATCTTCGGGCCGGTAATCTTGCTGCCGGGCCGTGGGGGTGGACCGACGACACCGAGATGGCCTGCTCCGTGGTTGCCGAGCTGTGCACTCGTGGCGAGATCGACCAGGATCGGCTCGCTACCGCATTCGCACGACGCTTCGACCCGAGCCGCGACTACGGCTTCAACACGGTCGCTACCATGCGCCGAGTCCGCGACGGCATGCATTGGCGCACCGCGGCCGCAGCCGCGTTCGGTGACGAAGGTTCCTGCGGCAACGGTGCGGCCATGCGAGTCGCCCCGCTGGGTGCCTTCTATGCCAGCGATCCGGAAATGGTTGTCACCGAAGCGATCCGCTCGGCACAGGTGACACATCTGCATCCCGAAGGAGTCACCGGTGCCGTCGCGGTGGCACTCGCCGCAGCCCAAGCTGCGCACGCCCGCCTCAACCGGACACGGCCCACACCAACCGAATTCATCACCAACGTCCTGGACCGCCTCGACCACAGTGACACGACCCGGCTGATCCGCCGCGCCCGCACCCTGCTCGGAGCCCCCGCCGCCGAGGCCGCGAAAGAACTCGGCAACGGATCTCTGGTCACCGCGCAGAACACGGTGCCGTTCACAATGTGGGTCGCAGCCACATACCTGGACGACTACCCGACCGCAGTCACCACATGCATTGCGGCAGACGGAGATATCGACACCACCAGCGCCATCGTCGGCGGGATCGTTGCCGCCTACACAGGCAACCGCACCGGACCGATCGTCGGGATACCCCAGACATGGCTTGCCGCACGAGAGGCGCTGCCCTACTGGTGCAACAACTCGATCGAACGAACACGCGGGCGCAAGAATTCTGTATTCGGCCGCGCTCGGCGATGGCTGTCCGGCGCATCGTCGAGATGACCACGATCGACCGGCAGGCATCCGCCGTCCTGTCATCGCATTCGTGCCAAGGCGCCCCGCGGCCCACGATCGGCCTCGGCATGCGCGGCCCGGAAATCCTTCAGCCAACGCTCTACTGTGGCGGGTCTCCTTCGTCCATGGCAGTCCTTCGCAAACGCTCGCTGTCCTCGAGGCGGTTGCGGCGATGAACCGACATTCACGGCCGCCGTTGAAGTTTCAGACCACCGGAATTGTCGTCCTATCCGGCGACTAGCTTGTTGCACGAGTGGCCACCGATGCGTGGTTCGGATCGAGAGGTCTCTGATGGAACCGAACATGCATGGCCCGCGTCTAACCTACTGAGACCAAGACCAACCGACGACTGAGAGAACGTGCATGGCTGAAGGTCCATCAACCACCCGGTCACCGTTTGCGATTGTGCCCGACCATGTTTCGGATGCCGGACAGTATGTGCAGCGGACCGCGCAAACTCTCGTCAACGGTGTCCGATCGGCCGACGCAGACGTGCAGGGGCTGATGACGAGCTGGAAAGGCACCGCGGCCACCGCCTATTCGACGGGATGGGAGGAAACCCGCGACGGCGCCCTACAGGTACTCGAAGCCCTGAACACCATGGCTGAGCTGCTCGGTGTCGTAGGTGTCCAATACACCGGCACCGACACCACCAACGCTGCCGGACTCCGGCAATCCTCGCTGGATCTCCCGTAGCTGATTCCGCGTAACCGAACAGGACTGTGGCACATGAGATATCAGGTCGATCTCGACCACCTGGATGACGTAACCGCCCGCATCGGCGGACTGAACGATTTCCTGCGCGAATCCCTACGCGAGATCGATGAACGCATGGCCGTAATGCAACAGAGCTGGAACGGCCACGCCGCCGACAGGCAAGCCGAGGCGCATCGTGAATGGGCTACTGCGGCGCAAGAGATTCGGGAGGGAATCGAGGCCATGCAGGCCGCAGCGCGCACAGCGCACACCGCCTACGGCGACGCTGTCACGGCCAACCTGCGCACCCTGGGGCGCGCGTGACCGCAACCGTTCTCGACGTCGATTCCAGCGTCTACTACGAAGCTGGTGACCGGCTCAAAACGTTGGCCGGTGAATGGTTTTTCGGCGTTGACGCGTTCTGGTCGAAGCTGGACGAATGCGGCAATATGACCGGTTCCTATTCCGAGGCCAAGAAGTGGGCGGAGTCCTACGACGCGCGCGCGGCCGAAGCGTTGAAAATGGTCAGCGATCTCGCGTACGCGACGTTCAACTACGGCCAAATCCTGATCAACCTGGGCTACAACCACGCGTTAGCCGAATGGACCGCCGCAGGTTCCACCGGGCCCGCGCCACAACAACCGGCCAAGGCATTCGCGGGCTACCCGTGCCGTATCCCGTTACCGTCGGCCGGTGGCCCCGGTAACGGGTTGATCGATGGCGGGGTCAAACTAGTCGAGGCCATCGGCATCACGGTGCCCGATGGCAACGCCGATCTACTCCAACGCGCCGCCGACACCTGGGCCGCTATCGCCGATGCCACACCAGTGACGGCCATGGCCGCGGGCCTGGAAGCCGCGGCCCTCCAGTTCGAGGCCATCACCAGCCCCGAAGTCTCCTTCATCGATGAGGACATTCAGGCGCTGAAAGCAGCGGCCGAAACCACTGCCCGCGTATTCCGGGAACTGTCCGGCTCGACGCGTGACCACCATGACGGCCTGGTCGAGATGCGCGCGAAAATGGTCGAATTACTCAAAGAGCTGGGTGAGGAACTGCTCAAAGAGCTGGCCATATCCGTGGCCATCGCCGCCGCGTCATCGGTGATCACCTTCGGTATCGGCGCAGCGGTGGCATCGGCGCGGGTGGTATCGATAGCCGCCAAGATGGGCCGCCCTATCCGGCTCGTCATCGACGCATTCAAATCCGAACACAACATCGCCAAAGGCGTGCGGGCCGAGGAAACCCTCGGCAAACATGCCGACGATGTGAACCGGCTCAAAGGGTTGAAGGCGGACAATTTCAAGGCACCGCCGCGGGCGTCGCTGACCGCTGAAGATGAGGCGATCCTGCGGCAAGGCGTTAGTGACTCGCGCGGCAATTCGCTGACGGCCGCACTCCGGCGGGGTGACGCCACACCCGAGCAGCAGCGCCAGGCCGAAGCCCTCACGCAGGCAATGAACAAGCTCCCCGTCCATGAGGGGCCGGTTGTGCGACAGACCAATCTGCGCCAAGAGCTTCTTGACCAATACGTGCCCGGCCAACGGGCACCGTCAGATCCCGGTTTCATGTCTACGAGCACGAACCCCAAAGGCGCGAACGATTTTATTGTCGACAATTCCAAGGTCGAATTTAATATCGAGAGTAAAATGGGCCGTAATTACAGCCAGTACGGAACACCGGACGAAGTCCTGTTTTCGCCGAATACCCAGTTTCAGGTGCTCGGCAAAACACCGCCCGATGCGAACGGGCGCGTCGTCATTACTATGATGGAAATCTAGGAGAGCCTCACGTGCCTAAGAAAATTGGCGGCAAAATCATCTATACTCCCGAAGAGGCCGAAAACCTTGGGCTGAAAACGCCGTCACCGGAGGAAATCGCACGCGCCCAGGCCAGTCTCGCCCAATTCCAGAAAGACCGTGCAGCGGCCGGACCTGCCCCAGAAGGAACCTCACCAGGGTTCGGCGGCCGGTTCTCCGACGACTTGGACGGCACCGAATGGGAGGGCTGGACCATGGACCCGAAAACCGGCCAATGGCGCAACCAGAACGGCAATCCGGTCGATGAGGGCAAGGCGTGACAAGGGATACGCAGTACTGAGCCGGATACCGAGCGGGCCGCCGCAGCCGCCGAAGTCGCCACCACCGACCCTGACCAACTCGCTGTCGGGGCTCGGCCTGATCGGTGCCGATGCAGCTGCCGAGTTCACTGCGGCGGCCCGCCAGCAAGCCAAGCCGACTCACTGGCCAACGCCGCGAATCCCTGAGCGGTTTTCGAGCCTCTCCTCCGGGGCGGCACGGTCGCGACCGCGTCCTCTTCTCCATTACGCCCGAAGACTGGCCAACTTCGATCCATCACGCCAGACTGCACCGGCCTCGCCGCAACACAATCCTTACTCCACTTCGCCTGTGTCTTGCCGATGATGTGGGCTTCCGCACTGCCGCGGACTTGGTCGACATCCGATCAGGGATGAATTGGTTTCCAGTGTCTACAACTGGCTCAAAGGCGTCGCCGCCAAGGACGACTCGGCCGTCTGGCCCGATCGGATGGATTTACGCAGTGACCACGTTGAGCTCAGAAAGCACGCCTTGGGGGTCGTTGAGGTAGCGGTATTCCTCCACCGGGGGACTGAACTGGCCGAGCACGTTCGCCACGGCATCGCGTTCCGCCTCAGTCACCGGGATCCGACGCTTGATGAGACTGGCACACAGCACGTCGACGAGCATCGCCCACTCACCCACGTCGCTGTAGGTCCGATAGCTTTCGACCAGGTCAGAAGGCAGGCGGTCGGCGAGGCTCTCGAGGAGGTCTCGCGAGTCCTTGCTCATCTTGTTGAGCCGACGGTTACCGGCTTCGATGGCTTGTGGGTCTCGCTGACGTTTTCGTGCCGCCCTGTCCGAATTCATCGCTCTCCGAGCCTATTTGATCGGGTTGCCATTCGCGTCGTTCCTGACAACCCCTTCACCCCCGATGGGATAGCCGGTCACGACTGAGCCGTCGGGAGCGACGATGAAGACGATCTGGGTACCACCCGCAGGTCGCCGCGTACAGTGGGCGCGCCCTGAACCACGATCTCCGCTCAGCGCTTCGGGCTTGTCCGGTCCGTCGACGTCGATGTATTCGGCCTGGTACTTGATGAGGCATGGAGCATGAGCGCTGCGGCCACGGTGAGTGCGCCCGTTCCCGTGTGATCCCCTGAGGAATTGTCGGCCGAGTCAAGCGGGGAATTTTGATTCGCCGTTTTATTGCAGTGCTATGCAATAAGAGAGATTCATGTTAACTGAAGTGAAAATCCTCGCGTCGATATGGCAAGTTGATCATGGCCAAGCGCGTGTGATCCCAAACCAGCTCATCCGACTTCAAGCTCAAATCGCCATTTCGCCGCAGTAGCCACACGCCTTCAGAGTCCTCCAGGTACAGAATGGCATCACCGTCGATGCGCTCGAGCAAGCCCGAGACAACTCTGACCATGTCGTCGCCTTGAGCCGAGGTTGGCGTATCCTTTCCGTACTCGAATCGCACCAACACGGTCGGAGTGAAACCAAAGTCCTCCTTGACCGGGTCTCCCCAGCGAGAAGGCACCGACACGGCAACACGAATCCAAGTTCCGTACCGAGTTAGAATTCCCTGGCGAATTAGAAACTCTGCGGTGGGCACCGTATCGATGATTTCATTGCTCTTAGCGACCTCGATCACCGTATGGGCGAAGTCATCAACAGAGGCTGGAATTGCCATCTTGAAGATGTAGCACAGCGACACTCAAACCTCCTATCATCAGGGGAAGAAGGGGACAATGTTACCACCACTGTCGATAACTAGTACTTCCTTAAGGCCTTGAATGGGCCAGTCCCGAAGCTGAGACTTAAGCGTCGTAACGTCGACGCTGCTATCGGACAAATTCAGCACGATCCTATCGGCCTGCCCGGAGGTTACCTTCCCCTCGATCGTCGATGCAATATTCCTCGCGTTACCGGTCGTTGGTGCATAGTTATCGAATATTTGGCCCTCGATCTTGTAATCTGGATTCTTGTTACCAGGTACCGAAGGATTCTGCTCGACCTTGTATCCGCCCTTGGCCAGAGCGTCGGCGGATTCGTTCTCGCGCGTGAGGGCGCGAATGTTTGCCGGATCCTTATCATTGGGATCTATCGGCGTTCTTCTACCACCAGGAGTAGCGTTCGGGTCATGGGTACCGGAGGGTTTGGTTGTATCTGACTTGGTAAAGGGCCTCTTGAGCTTCTCGACCAATTTGGTTGAGAGTTCTTTGATGCGCTGGATGGATTCTTTGGTTTTGGTGGTTGCCCGCTCGATCTTGACCGCAGCCCGGAGTTTCGCCGCTTGTACGGCACGCTTGATCAGGTCGGCGAACTTTTCGATGATCTTCGCTACTTTGACCGCGGTTTTGGCGGCCACCGCCGCGGCGCCGACGCCGAAGCTGACGCAGGAAGTGACCGCCGCGAAGACGAGGTCAACCGCGACTTCTGTGGCGAGCTCTACGGCGAGGTCTTTGACCAGTTGCACGAGCGCGTCGCGCATGTCGTCGTGGGCTTTTTTCTGGTCCCGGCAGGCTTGGGCGAGTTCGCCATAGGCGCCCGCAAGATCGCCTGCGGCAGCTTTTAGTTCGCGGAGGTCTTCATCGATGAAGTTCGCGTCCGGGGAGGTGACTTGTTCAAACAGGGCGGCCGCGCGTTCGATTTCACCCGGAGTGGCGGTAACTGTGCCGTTGGTGGCGAGGTTGTTCCAGACATCGGCCGAGTGTGAGAGCTTGGCCGTGTCGCCATCGGGAATAGGAATGCCGACTTTCACGGCCAAGTCGAGGCCGTCGTCGACGAGTCCGCGGCCGGGTCCGCCCGCAGAAGGGGGCACCAGCAGCGAGACGAGCTCTTGCGGGGAGAGAGTGAACGACGGGGTCAGATTAGGAGCGGTGGGCTCGGGTTGCCCGCTGTTCGGGTCGTGGTCGGCAAGGGCATGGTTGTAGCCGGCCTGTTTGAGTACCTGGGCGTAGCCATCAAGCGCCAGCACCATGTCGATGGACATCGTGTAGATGTCTTTGCATTGCTGGTCATAGGACTCGGCCCACTTCATACCGTCGCCGACACTGCCGGCCATGTTGGTGGTGTCGCCGAAAGACCTCATCGCGGCCTTGAACGCCTCGAAGTATCCCGAGGAGGCTTTGGCGCAGATGTCGGCGGCGTCGTAATAGGTCTGGGCCGAGACGTCGAGGACCGTCACGACCGACTGCCCGAACTACGGCCGAGCATCTGCAGGTTCGTGGTGATCGCGGCCTGGTAGCGGTCCCGCGCGGCCGTGGCTGCGGTGCGCATGGTCTCGATGCCCTCGGCGACCTCTTGGGCGCCGGTCACCCACTTGGTGAACGCCTCGTTGGCGGCAGTGGCGGAGGGGCCATTCCAGCTGGACTGCAATGCGGCTGTGCGTTGCTGGATGCCGGAGACGCTTTCGGTGAGGAACCCGACGAACCCCTTGAGCTGCGTAGCGATGTCGTCGAGCTCGGTCAGATCCACCCGGAACGAGTCAGCCATGAATTTCTTCCTCCCCCAACGCCTTACGGCAAATCCAATGAACTGGTGCCGGCGGCGCGCTGTGTGTCGAGCGTGGTGTGTGTCTCGGCGACCACGCCGAGAAGTTCAGCCAACGTCGCCAACGCCTCCAGGATGGTTTCCGCGCCCTTGCGGGTCTCCTCCCATCCGGAGCGATAGGAGGTAGCGGAGTTGCCGACCCAGTTCTCCAGCAACTTGCTGACATCGGCGTCGATGGAGCGGAGCCCGTTCACCAACTCCTCGGCTGTCAGTTGCACGTAACGACCAGCATCGGTGACCTCGGCTGGAGCGACATCGAACGTTCCATCCCAGGAATTCGATTGCGCCACATAACCTCCCCAAGCCAAGGACACTGCGAATCTACATCAAGTCATACCGCTCGATAAATCCCAAGTCATTGGGGGCGCCTCCTGGTAGCCGCCGCGCCAGTCGCCCACAACCGCAGACCCACAACTGCTAGAGATCCCGTCGTCATGGGCGAACTCAACCAACGGGGCACCGCATGCGAGAAGACCGCCGGTACGTGGGCAGCGCACCATATGTTGGGGCCGTCAACAGCTGAAAACGATGACCGGTCAACACCGATACGAATTGTGTCTGGGCGGTGGAGCTTCGGCAGATGCCAACTCCGTACACAACCGTGCTACCGCCTCGTCACGGACACTTGCTTCGCCGCGATCTTGTCCTCGTCCCAGGTTGCCGCCGGCTCGGCCTGCATCATCGTGATCTACATCGTTGGAGCGCAAAAGATTCCGCCCCTCCCACGTGACGCCGCTCAGAATTAGTGCGCCGCTCCGTCTGCATTCATATGAAGCTCACCGTTCAGACGTTCCTGACCCTCGACGGCGTGATGCAGGCCCCCGGCGGGCCCGAGGAAGATCCCAGCGACGCCTTCACCCACGGCGGCTGGCAGGCCCCCTTCCCCGACCAAGTCGTCGGCGAGTTCGTCACCGAACTCAACAGCCACGCCAGCGCGTTCCTGTTCGGACGCCGAACCTTCGACATCTTCCGCGGCTACTGGCCTGATCAAACCGACCCCGACAACACCATTGCCACGGCGATCAACTCGCTGCCCAAATACGTCTTGTCCAACTCGCTCAGCGAAGCCGATGCCACCTGGCGCGGCGAACACCCCGACACCGCTCACCTCCTGACCGGCGACCTCGTCGCGGCCGTGCAGGCACTCAAGGACGAACCCGGCGACGAACTGCAGATCTGGGGAAGCGGCAAACTGCTCCAGACACTGTTGCAGCACGAACTCGTCGACTGCTTCCGCCTGATGACATTTCCGCTACTGCTCGGCTCCGGTCGCCGCTTGTTCAACGACGGCATCCTCCCAGCAACGATGCGCCCGGTCGAGCTCACCGTGACCGACCTCGGCATCGTCCTGGGCACCTACGAACCAGCCGGCCCGGTTCACCACGGCCAGATGTAACCCGAACCGTGCCAGGCCGCCACATCGCGACTTGCCATCACTGTGACGGAGGTGGCGACACGCACCGGTTTGATGTCGTCCTGATTCCCGATCACGGTCAGCCGGTCGATCGACAACCCCAGCCTCGATCGACACCATCCGCGCGGTAGCTCGAGCCCCGAAGCTCGACGTGCGCGATCGCGCACTGGTCCGGTATCGCACTCGAACTCGACGAGCCGTACACGCCTGCACCGGAAGCAGCGTCGGCTGATCGTCAATGACACGGGTCACGTACCAGCGATCGATAAAGTTGGCGATCCGCTTCGCCTTGTCCTTGGCAATCGTCAGCCCGTCGTCTGGCCGAACCGCGGCGAGGATGCCTATCATCTGACTACTCAGCCCATTGGCCTCGTTGAAAAAGATCGCTTCCAGCTCATCGAAATGACGGCACGTAGCGTGCAGGAACGTCCGATAGAACGTTGCAAGCTGGATCAGCTCATCGACGAATTGGAAGTAGCTGTCGCCCTCTTCAGCAAGCCCGAACGCTTCGCGTTGCTCCTGGACCCACACACTGGGCGATGTATTGATTTCCTCCATGTCATGTGCGAGATTTCCGCACCGGGCGTGCTTCGCGATCAGAGCCGCCTTGATGAACTTCGCAGGAGCGTCGTGGTCTTCCCGTACAGTTGTGAGCTGGCCAAGCATCGTCCGCCACCGGATGTTCAGCTTCTCCTCATCCCGGCGGACGTGCGACAGTAGAAAGCTCTTCAGCAGATCAACCGACGTGAGTCGAGCGCCCCGGTCATTCATAGTCTCGAAGATCCGGAAACCATTGTCTCGACTCGGAGCCCGGATCCCCACCAGGACAACGTCGTTCAGCAACCACCTCACGAAACCGCTCAATGCCGTGCCGCCGACTCGTTCCCGGAGCAGTTGCTCGACGTCCACAGCCCTGCTCACCAGGTTGCGCACCGACAGGGACGCGCCCGCTGGCAGCTCATAATGCAGTCCGCGGTAGAAGGCGTCCAAGGCTTGCTCACGCTCTTCGATCACAATCCGGAACTGCGGCCGAGGGGTCGAACTCTCGAATAGCACGATTGAGCATGTCCTGGATCTGTCGATCCGCATTGTCCACCATCCGATACAGAAATATGAAGATCAAGTGCAACGTGGTGAAACGCTGCTGACCGTCGACGAGAAACCGCCGCTTCCGGTCTGTCTCGTAATAGACGAAGGGCCCCAGGAAATATGGCGGCAACTGATGCCGGTGGCGGCGGCCGAAACGAGAGTCGTACGCCTCATCGAACTCGTCGCACAGGTCGGTGATCAAAGTCCGGACATCCTGTGCGGTCCAGGCATATTCGCGCTGATAGTAGTCGATCGTGTAGGTGATCGAGCCCTCGAACAGCTTCTTCAGGCTGAACATCTCACCGGTGATCTCATCTGCCCGCATCGCTGGCCCCCATCCCGCTCGGTCAAGATTGCCTAGGCCTGCGAACAGACCCAAATAGCATTGAACAACGAGTCCCCGCGCCATGCCGTCCGTTCGAGCGAGACCACGAGCCTTAGTCCAGGCGTTGCCCGCGGCTGCAGTGGTCTGGGTTGCCCGCCCTGGTCGATGCGGCCCCGTCCGGTTCCGAAGCCGAACAGCCCTGGCGGTGAGCACCGCGCCGGGGCCACTGCCGAACATCCTGAAATAGCCGATTACCGGATGTTCGATGCGGCATAAGCTGGGTGAGGTCGGGTGTCGATGGGTTCGGCTCGCGCGAACCAGACTCGCCGTTGTTGTTATGGCCTCTTGCTTGCCCGGTTGTGGCCTGGTTCAGTTGGGACGTGTCTCGGTTGAAGTTGTCTCTCCTTTAGGAGGTCGGTGGGGTGGATCCGTTGACGGTGATCGCGGCGGCGTTGGCTGCGGGAGCGTTGAAGGGGGTGGGTGAGACGGCTTCAGCAGCTGTGGCAGATGCGTATCGAGGGCTGAAGGGTTTGGTGACCGGTCGGATCGGTTCGAACCCGCGGGCGGAGTTGGTGGTGGATGAGTATGAGGCCGATCCTGAAACCTGGCAGGTTCCCCTGCTCACGATGCTGAGCGAAGGTGGCGCTGATCGTGATGAGCAGGTACTAGCCGCTGCACGGCGGTTACTGGAATTGACTGACCCGCAGGGAAGTTCGGCCGGCAAGTATGCGGTCGATGCGCGGGGCGCCAATGTCGGGGCGATCGGTGACCACTCTCGCCAGCACAATACTTTCGGTACCCCCTCGGCCCAGAACTGACTCTCGGGGATTGTCGGGAGCCTGACGGTGTCCAAGAAGCAACGAAAGGCCCAGGAGCGGCGTCAACCAGTCGAGTCGGTGGTGCATGCGACGGGCGCAAATATCGGGGCGATCGGAGATCACGCCAGTCAAACCAACTATTTCGTGACGGTATCGATTCGCGCGGAACGGTTCTGGACCGAAGGGCTTACCGAGCCTCCGCTGCTACCAGCCGATGAGCTGGGGGTGAGTGCGATGCTAGGAGCCAGGTTTCAGGTCGTACCTTATACAGGCCGTGCCCGAGACCTGGCAGAGCTAGCGTCATGGCGCGACACCGCGACCATTGCGCACGCGGTGCGGCTGCTGCACGGTCCGGGTGGCATGGGTAAAACGCGGCTGGCAATGCAGTTCGCACACGACAGTCAGGTCGCGGGTTGGGCGGTCGCGGTCGCACACCATCACAGTGAACCCACGCATGCGTCGTCCGCAGTCCCGGTCACGGCGCCGGGGCTGCTGTTGATCGTCGACTACGCCGAACGGTGGCCGCGAGACGATCTCGAGTCTTTGCTGCGCGATTTCGTCGCCACCCAACCTATTTCACCCACGGACGCGCCTTTGCCAGTGCGGGTGCTGCTGCTGGCCCGGCCGTCGGGATTATGGTGGCGTGCGTTGGCCAACCCGCTGACCAAACTGGATTTCGCCCTCGACGAGCACAGACTCACCCACACCGGTGTCACCGACCGCCGCGCTATGTTCGAGGCAGCCCGTGACCGGTTCGCGGAACTGCTCGGAGTGGCCGACCCGCACCGGCTCGAGCCGGTTGGATCGCTAGCCGATCCCGCCTACGAATTGACCTTGACGGTGCAGATGTCCGCACTGGTCGTCATCGACGCCACAGCCCGCCGGACCACCGTGCCCGGCAGAGCAGATGAGCTCTCGCGATATCTGCTCGACCGCGAAATCGACCACTGGACAACTATGTTCGACCGCCATCGCATCACCACCGCGCCCCGCCAGATGGCCCGTGTCGTGTTCGTCGCCGCCCTCACCGGCGCTGTCGCCTACGACCAAGCCGCCACGATCCTCACCCGCCTCGGGATCGAACCGGCCAACATCAGCGAGCTGATCGATGACCACCGCCTCTGCTACCCGCCCCTGCTGCCGACTACCGCACTACAACCCCTCCTACCGGACCGCCTGGCTGAGGACTTCATCGCATGCACAATCCCGGACCCCACCGACGCCTCCTCAGGTGATCCGTGGGCAGCCCGGGTGCCTGAACGCCTCCTCACCTATTCCGATTCACACGAGCAACCGACCACGCCCGACCACGCCAAACACGCGGCGATAGTGCTCATCGAGGCCGCTGGCCGCGCCCGACACATCACTGAGACCGTGCTCAACCCACTCCTGCCCCAACATCCCAGGATCGCAATCGATGCCGGTGGTTATGCGCTGCTGCGCCTGGTCGAGCTACCCGGGCTCGACGCAGCAGCCCTCGCCGCCATCGATGCATCCTTACCGCAAAGACACACCGAATTGGACATCGCAGCAGCCGCTATCAACGCCGCATTGCTGCCCTACCGGATCGCTAGCACGACCGACCCCAGCGAACTCGGCGTCACCGCACTCGACTACGGCGCGCGAATGGCCAGCGTCGGGGAATACGAAATCGCTCTCGATGCAACCGCGGGCGCCGTGGCGTTGTTTCGCACGGTGTCTGCGGCGAATCCGACTGCTGACGAGCGCAACCTGGCCCGGGCACTGGCCAATTTCGGAATCTTCTTGTTGGCGGCCGGGAAACACCAGGAAGCACTCGCCCCGGCCGACGAAGCCGTCTCGTTGTTTCGCCGGTCGGTTGCGGCGAACCCGGCTACCTACGAACCCGACCTTGCCCAAGCGCTGGGCAACTACGGAGCCGCGTTGTCGGCGGTCAAGCAGCACCAGGAAGCACTCGCCCCAACGGGGGAAGCCGTCGCCATTCGACGCCGGTTGGCCGCGGCCAACCCGGCCGCACACGAGCCCGACCTGGCCCGATCACTGGACAACCTCGGAGTCTTGTTGCGGGAGAAGGGACAGCTCAAGGATGCGTTTGCCACGGCACGGGAAGCTGTCGCCATTCGACGCCGGTTGGCCGCGGCCAACCCCGCCGCCTACGAACCCGACCTCGCCCGATCACTGGACAACCTCGGAGTTTTATTGTCGGAGGCGGGACAGCACGAGGATGCATTCACCCCGGCCAAGGAAGCCCTCGACATTCGACGCCGGTTGGCCGCGGCCAACCCCGCCGCCTACGAACCCGACTTCGCCCGATCGCTGGAGAACTTCGGAGCTCAGTTGTCGAAGGCGGGAAGGCACAAGGAGGCAGTCACCCTCGCTGAGGAAGCCGTCTCGATGCTTCGTCGGTTGGCCGCGGCGAACCCGGCTGTTCATGAGCACAGCCTCGTGAGATCACTGGCCAGCCTCGCATTCCGGTTATCGGCGTCAGGACAGCATACGGATGCGCTCGCCCCGACTGCAGAGGCCATGTTCCTGTTTCGCCGGTGGACTGCGGCGGATCAGACCGCCGACGAACGCAACTTCGCCCGATCACTGGCCAGCCTCGTATTCCAGTTGTCAAAGGCGGGGCAGCACGAGAAGCCGTTTTGCCCCGACTGACGAAGCGTCACCATCCGACACCGGTCCCCCGCCACTGCACCCCGGGTACTGCCATTGACGTTGTCGCAATGCCTGCGCCGAGCTCAGTCGCTAGTGCGGTAAACCGATGCTGGAACGGGGGCCCGAACCTAGTCCACCCTCGAGTCTTCGGTCGTCGACTGATGTTGTAGGCCATACAGATCGGCACCGCCCCCACTCGGTTTGGCGTCAGGATCGACATGGATAGTGCTGATCTGCCCGCCGTATGTGCGCAGGATCTCGGTGACGTGGTCGCGGTGTTCGCGGGCGGCGCGGTCGGCCATGGCGTGGGCGGCGGTGATGGCGCGGGAGTACTCCATGTCGCGTTGTTCGAGTTGATGGTGGTGTTCGGTGGCCTGGTCGTCGAGTCGCTGTCGCAGGGTTGCGTTCTCCTCAGCTGAGGTCTTGGCGTTGGTGAGCGCGGCGTCTCGTTCGCCTTCGGCGTGGGCTTGTGCTGCGCGGGCTGTGTCGAGGTGTGCGCGCATTTCCTTCAGGACCGCTTCGGCTTCCTCGTATACCCGGTCGCGGTCGGCTTCTGCTTCGGCGATGCGTTCTTGTGCGTCGGTAGCAGCTTGTGCGGCAAGGTTTTTGGTCTGCTGTGCTTCCTCGGTGGCTTCGTCGGCGGCGGCCAGGGCCAGTTCCTCGACTTCGACCGCCCGTTCGAACCGACGCGCCATCGCCGTGGCCGCTTTCTCCGCGTCGGCGCGAGCCTGTTCGGCGGCGGCGATGCGGACGGTCGCGTCCCGTCGAACCTCAGCGATCTAGCGGTCGATAACCGCAGGGTCGGTGACCTCAGCGATCAGTTCACCGGCGTCGACCAGCATGGCCGCCAGTTCTGCGCGGGTCAGCTCGATGCGGTCGACAAGATCGGCGAGGGGCATTCATGCCGTCGGTGACTGGACGCAACGGGCGCTGCTCCACGCGTTTGGCGGTCTTGTCGTCGGCTTTGCGCTTGCGGCGCAGGGCTTTCTGCGCAGTGTGGTCGGGGTTGTCGCAGTATTTGCGCGGTGCGCCCGGTCTGCCACTGGTCGGGACGGCGGTGTCGCATGTGCCGCCGTTGTCCAAGGGGAACTGGCATCGCGCCGGGGTATCGGTGGTTGTGGTGTGTGGGTTGACGGCTTTCAGCAACATGGAATTCCGTTTCATTCCATTTCATTTCATTCCGACAATGCGGTCATGAAATGAATCCTGGTGGACAGGTGGAGTACTCGAATCAGCTCGTTCAGGCGACGGTGCGCAGCATCGCGGCGCGGGCGCGGGGCAGCCGGTTGGCGATGACCTGTGCGGCTGCGGCGCTGGCGCGGCGGTCGTTGTGGCCGTAGCGGGCATCGGTGGTGTTGACCGACTTGTGTCCCGCGTCGCGGGACACGACGAACAAGGGCACGCCGTCCTGGAGCTTCCAGGAAATGCCGGTATGCCGAAGCGTGTACGGGGTGAGCCGTTTGTGGCGCATCGAGGCGATCGCGTCGGCAAAGCGCTCCAGCAGGTAGTCCGGATCCGCGCCCTTCCATTGGGCGTTGGGGCCAAACGGGTCGAGATTGCCGTCGGCGAGCGCGCGCAGGCGGCGTATGGCGGGGACCCACGCTTTGGCGTAGAAGTAGCCCGCGCTGATCGGGGTGTCGTTGCTGGTGTGGACCAGCAGCTCATCACTGGGCCGGTCGAGGTCGAAGCGCTCGAGGGTTTCCAGCGGAACCGTGATGGTGCGAATGCCGCGCGAGGACTTGGGCTTTCCCAGCTTCATCTAACCGCCGAGGTACTTCCACGCCTTGTTGATGCGCACATCGCCGGTCCGCTTGTCGATGTCGCGGATCTGGATGGCGGTGACCTCACTGGGCCGCGCCATCGAGACCAGGTTGAACTCGGCGTGCGGACGCCACCGCGGCGGCATCAACTGCTCGAACAGCTCCCATTCGTCGTTGTCGAAGATGTCTAGCTCCGGCGCGTCGTGGCGCGGTAACCGGATCCCCAGGCACGGGTTGTACGGGATCAACGGCGACGGTCGTTCGGCCACCGCCGCGTTCAAACCAGCAGAGAGAAATCCGTGTTTGTTGTGAATGGTTTTCGCGCCGTTGCCCCTGTCCTGCTCCAAATGCACAATCCACGCCGCGTCCAGATCCTGATTGAACGCGGTGATCGGCAGCGAAGAGCCGAAGAACGGTTCGATGTCGACATCGATGTAGCGGAGGTAGCCGGCGCGGGTGCGTTCCTCGATACCGGTCAACCGCGCGGTGTACTTACGCAACCACTCGACCAGCGTCGTATACCGCACTCCGGCACCGAGCTGGATCTCCCGGATCCTGCGCGCCTCGCCGACACCGACCACCTCGGCCAGCTCACACCAGCGCACCGCGGCCTCGAAATCGTCGAAAGTCTCCGAGGTCGACCGTCGACACCCGGTCTCGTCGTAGTAATGGAACGGAACCTGCCAAGCGATCGACCCGTTTCTACGGGGTCGCGGGCGGGGTGTGAGCATGAAGCCTCCAGAGCCGGTGGGTGCCCTGAGAAGCCGTTGAGACCGCTTGTTGGTGACGTGGTGACACAAGTGGTGACATACACGTCTACACCAGGGTAGCTCACGCTACTGACCTGGTGTTTTCGTGGAGCGGATGACGGGATTCGAACCCGCGACCCTCACCTTGGCAAGGTGATGCGCTACCAGCTGCGCTACATCCGCATGCGGTTGTCGGGGCCGGGAGGCCGCGACGGCGTGCCTCGAGAACTCTAGTCCGTCACCGCGTCCGAATGAAAATCGGGCATTGGCCGTTGCGGATCAGGGAGCGCTCGAGTCGGCGAACCGCGGGAAGGAGGAGGCGTGGTCGGTGGCCCATTCGGCGTAGCTGCGGGGTGGGCGGCCCAGGACTTGGTGGACGTCGTCGGTGAGCGTCGCGTTGCCTCCGGCGCGGATGTAGGCCTGGCCCGCCAGTGCGCCTTCGACGAATTCGGGGGACATGCCGGACGAGATCATGTGTTCGCGCGCAACGTTTTCCGGCACGTCGACCACATCCAGCGGATGACCGAGGACCGTCGCCAGGGTGGCGACCTGGTCTGCGCAGGTGAGCAGCGCAGGCCCGGTGAGGGTGTAGATGTGTCCGGAATGGCCGGGCGTCAGCAAAGCCTCGGCGGCGACCGCGGCGACGTCGCGTGGATCGATGACGCCCTGGCTGCCGGTACCCGTGAGATTCGGCACGGGCTGGCCGGATCGGATGGCATCGGCCCAGCTCAATGTGTTGGAAGCGAAGCTCGACGGACGCAGAATCGTCCATTCGAGACCGCTCTCTCTGGCGGCCTGCTCGCCGGGCATATGCCAGGTGCCGACGCGGCCGAGTTCCGGATCGCCGGTACCTATGGCGGAGAGTTTGACGATCCGACGGACGCCCGCGTCGCGAGCCGTGCGAACCAGCGCGCGATCGGTTTCGGCATCGTCGGGGCCTAGGACACCGACCAGGAAGGCGGCGTCCGCGCCGGTCATCGCGGCGGCCATCGAGTCGGGGTCGCGGTAATCGCCTCGGACCGCCTCGACCTCGGCGGGCACCCGCTGCGGATTCCGCGTCACCGCGCGCACCGGCACACCACGCGCGGCCAGCTGACGGACGACTTCACTGCCGATGGTGCCCGTGGCACCGGTGATGACGATCATGAGAAAAGCGTGCCGCCGGTGCCGCCCGGTTCGATAGGAAATTTCGGCACGGCTGCGGGCGCTGTATCCGGCTGTGAGCTGCTTACGGTGGTGGCCATGCAGGTAGACCTGATCGAAGCCACGGTGTCCGCACCGAAATCGCTGCGTCCGTGGATCACCGAGCTGGGCCGCTTCCCCGCCGCAATCGATGCGTCCCTGCCGTTCACGCATGTGCCGCACGCCGGGACGACCATCGTGTTGCGCGCCGACCGCCCCGACGTATTCGTGCTCGGCCCGCAGACCCGCGCCTCGTACTCCGAGCCCGATAAACCCGCTGGCTGCGCCCGGCTGCGCCTTGCCCCCGGCGCCACCCGCCAACTGCTCGGCGTGCCCGCCGCCGATCTCGCCGATCGTGTCGTCCGTCTCGCCGAACTCCCCGGTGTCGCCGCCGAATTGGCGAACGAACTAGCCACGCTGCCAACGGAAGAGGTCCTGCCCTTTCTGGAAGAGGTTCTTCCACAACGCATCTCCGAAGACGCGAGACAGCGCACCCACCGCGAACTGCTCCGCGATGCGGTGGCCGCCATATCCGCGGCACCCACCGTCCGCGGCCTCGCCACCGACCTCGCTGTCAGCGAACGACAACTACGCAATCTGTTCACCGACGGAATCGGTATCTCCCCAAAGCATTTCGCCAGGATCGGCCGCGTCCGCCGGATCCTCACCGATGCGAGCAACACCGAGGCGTCATTGGCCGATGTCGCAGCCGTCCACGGCTACTACGACCAATCCCACATGTCGGCGGACTTCAAGGCGCTGATGGGTGTGCCACCGACCAAGTTCTTCCAGGGACAGGTGCCCGCACCAACCCCGTGTCGGTCTGTCTGACGACCTCAGCGATTTTGCCGCTGTGCCGCACGAGCGCGGCGGCGGGCCATCTCTTCCCGCTCGAGCACCGCGGCCTCGGCGAGAGTGGGCGCACCGCCACCCAGGCGGGCCGGAACCCACGGCGCGCCTTCGGGCATCGGGTAGCCGGTTTGCGCCTGTTCGAGCAATTCGCCCATGCGCGTGCGGATTTCGGCGATCAGGTCGTCGGTCGGTTCGGCGGGCGCGATCGGGTCGCCGATGCGGATATTGATCGGAAAACGATGGCGACCGAGTTGTTTTGGGAACCCCTTGGTCCAGATTCGGTGCGCACCCCAGATGACGATGGGAATGATCGGCACGTCCGCATCGATCGCCATACGAGCCGCGCCGGATTTGAATTCCTTGAGTTCGAAGCTGCGGCTGATCGTCGCCTCCGGATAGACCACGACCAGTTCGCCTGCCCGCAACGCCTCGACGGCACGTCGGAATGACGCCGCCCCGGCCGCGCGATCGACGCCGATCGCCTTGCAGTGCTTCATCAGAAAGCCGACGATGCCGTGCTCGAGTTCGGCCTTCATCATGAAGCGGACATTGCGCCGCGAGTTGCGCCCGACCAGCCCGACCTCCATGAAGTCCAGGTAGGCGGTGTGATTCACGGCGAGTACGGCACCGCCGGTGCGCGGGATCCGGTCTTGGCCGGTGATATCGATGCGCAGCCCCTGCACCGCGAAGATTGTGCGAACCAAGCCGGTGAGAATGTCATAGACCGGTTCCCGCGACATAACTTCCCCTACAGCGAATCCTCGGCCGCACGGCGCGCCGCCTTCTCCTCGGCTTCGGCGGCATCCATGGCATCAGCTTCTTCGAGGGTAGGCGCACTGCCGCCCAAACGTGCCGGTACCCAGTACGCACCGGGTTCGTGCACGTAGTCCTTCTGCAGATCCAGCAGCATGTCCTGCATGGTGCTGCGGAGTTGGGCCGTGAGTTCGGCGGCGGGCTCATAGGGCTGGATCGGTGCGCCGACGGCAATGGAGATCGGAGTTTTGGTGCGGCCCAGACGCTTCGGGAACCCCTTGGTCCACACGCGCTGGGCACCCCAGATGACGATCGGGATGATCGGCACGTCCGCCTCGATCGCCATGCGCGCGGCACCGGATTTGAACGCCTTGATCTCGAAGCTGCGGCTGATGGTCGCCTCCGGATAGACGCCGACCAACTCGCCCTTGCGGAGGTATTCGAGTGCCGCCTTATACGAGTCTGCCCCGGCGGACCGATCCACCGGAATGTGCTTGAGCGCCCGCATGATCGGGCCGGAGATGCTGTTGTCGAACACCTCTTTTTTGGCCATGAAGCGGATGTACCGCTTAGGGGTGCGCACCGGCAGGCCCGCGTAGGTGAAGTCCATGTAGCCGGTGTGGTTCACCGCGAGGACGGCACCACCGCGCGCCGGAATATGTTCAGCGCCCTTGACGCTGAACTTCAAACCTTCGACGAAGAAGACGGTACGGGCAAGCCCGATTATCGTCCGGTAGACGGGTTCCACAATTCCGCTAGCGTAGTCGCTGACTGTCCCATCCGGCAGAGCCGCCGCGACTGCGTGCGCCTGACCCGTCGCTCAACGTCTACGAAAGAGGACCCCCGAAGTGGAACGCGCCCGCCCGATACCGCGTGAACGCGACTGGAAGGACCCGCGCGAACGCGACCGGAGAGGGCTGATGGCCATCATGGGTGCTCTGGTGTTGACCGGTGCCGTCCTGCTCACCGGCTGCGATTCCGTATCCGGCATTCCCGGCGACGAGCCGAAGCAAACATCGGCGCCCACCACGACACCGTCCGCCGCGACCGCGACCACAACCACGAAGGTTTTGGCGCAGGCGTTCGCGGTTCCGGTCGGCGAGGTTCCCGGCCTGCCCGGCGCGGCCGATGTCGCCGCGCACTTCGGCGCTGTCCTGGCGGGCTCGACGCCAGCCGAATTACGGTCCAAGTGCTGGATGATGGCTCCGGGCAATGTGGCCGATATGGCCAGCGAACAAACGGCGATCCTCAAGGCCCTCGCACAGCCCGCGACCACCACGCAGAACACCGTCACCTGGCAGAACGCGGGCACTACCGTCACCTTCGATCGAAGCGAAGTCGTGGCGGCCACCAAGAACTCGTCCCAGCTCGTCTGCCCCTGGGTGGCACAGGACGGCTCGGAGGCCGGACCCAATGAGGCCGATGCCAGGCACACCGTGCGGCGCTATCTGTCCCGCTTCGTCGGCACCCCGCTCGATCCCTCCGATAAAGAGGGAACGTACCCACTGGTCTGCAAGGCGAGTCCGGCGAACTGGGATCCCAACGGAACCGGAAGTCCGACAGCTCCGCCGCTGGCCAACAACCCGGGCAGGTTGACCGGGACCACGAAATTCACCGATCAGGAGATCCGCTCGGAGCGGCTGCGTGCGGGCTACGTCACCGTCGAGGTTCCGGTCACGAACTCCTCGGGTGTGACCCAGACCCGTACCTTCACCCTGACCGCGGGCGCCGAGGGCTACTGCATCGGCGACGTTTCTGCCTAACCACTACCCTGGATGGCTGGTAACGGTCAGGAGGAGCAGCTCGTGCAGATCACCAGCGTCGGACACGCCGGATTCCACATCCGCACCGCGGCCGGATCGATCCTTTGCGATCCCTGGGTCAACCCCGCGTACTTCGGTTCGTGGTTCCCGTTTCCGGACAACACCCAGCTGGACTGGGACGAGCTGGGCAAGTGCGATTTCCTGTACGTCTCGCATCTGCACCGCGACCACTTCGACGCGGCGCATCTGGCCGAGCACGTCAACAAGGACGCGACCGTACTGCTGCCGGACTACCCGGTGCCGGATCTCAAGCGCGAACTGGAGAAGCTCGGCTTCCACAAGTTCTTCGAAACCGAGGACTCGGTCAAGCATCGGGTGAGCGGACCCGGCGGCGAGATCGACATCATGATCATCGCGCTGCGCGCACCCGCCGACGGACCGATCGGCGACTCCGGGCTGGTCGTCTCCGACGGCGAGACCACCTGTTTCAATATGAACGATGCCCGTCCGGTGGATATGGATGTGCTGCACGATGCGTTCGGGCATATCGATATCCACCTGCTGCAGTACTCGGGCGCGATTTGGTATCCGATGGTCTATGACATTCCAGCGCGGACCAAGTCGAATTTCGGTAAGCAAAAGCGTCAGCGCGGAATGGACCGGGCGCGCAGCTATATCGAACAAGTCGGTGCCACCTGGGTGGTGCCCTCGGCCGGTCCGCCGGTATTCCTCGACGACGAATTGCGCTATCTCAATGACGATCGCGGCGACGAAGGCAATATCTTCCCGGATCAGATGGTGTTCCTGGAACAGATGAAGATCCATGGCAACGAGGGCGGAATCCTGATGATTCCGGGTTCGGTCGCCGATGTGCGCGGTGCCGAACTCTCGCTGACCCATCCGTTCGAGCCGGGCCTGATCTACGACAACAAGGCCGAATACATCGAGCTGATGGCACAGCGTCTCGCGCCGGTGCTGGCGGCCGAAAAGGCTTCGTGGGCGACGGATGACGAGCCGCTGCTGGAACCGCTGCGGGCACTGTTCGAGCCGATCATGAAGCAGAGCGACCTGATCTGCGATGGGATCGGCTATCCGGTCGGGCTGGTCATCGGTGAGGAAACCGTGGTGCTGGACTTCCCCCAGCGGGTGGTGCGCGCGCCCATCGAGGGTGAAGGCAAGTACCGCTACGGCTTCCGGATCGCGCCGGAACTGGTGCGTACCGTGCTGCGCGACAACGAGCCGGACTGGGTGAATACCATTTTCCTGTCCACACGATTCCAGGCCTGGCGCATCGGCGGCTACAACGAATTCCTTTACACCTTCTTCAAATGCCTCACCGATGAACGGATCGCCTACGCAGACGGCTGGTTCGCCGAGGCGCACGACGATTCCGCGTCAACGGAATTGGCCGGGTGGGAAGTCCAGCGCCGCTGTCCCCACCTCAAGGCGGATCTGTCGAAATTCGGCGTCGTCGAAGGAAATACCCTCACCTGCAATTTGCACGGGTGGCAGTGGGACCTGGAATCCGGCCGGTGCAAAACCTCCAAGGGGCATGAGCTGCGCTCGCGCAAGCTCGTCTGAATATTGGCCCCCTGGTGTCTTTTGCCGACTTTCGGTCGGTTCTGAAATTCGGTGCAATTCGGCCGCTGACGTGGTGGTGGTTACTACCGTGGGCTCCTACAATCAGGTGCGTCGGGGAATAGCGATAGAACTCGATGATCGGCGATTCAGGTCCGCGCGACGATTCGCCGGAAGAAGGCACCATGATCACCAGCAAGACGCGCGGCATCAGCACGCGCCGACTACTCGCGAATATCACACTGATCGGAGCGGCGATGGCGGCTCCGATGATTGCACTGGCGGTTCCAGCGATGGCGATGCCGACAACCGGACCGGATGTAGTGCAGACAGATAATCCGCACTGCCCTGGCTATGGGCCCGGGTGCAAAGGCTGGGGCGGCAACGGTGGTTGGGGTGGGGGCTGGGGTGGCAACGGCGGACGGGGTGGCAACGGTGGATGGGGCTGGGGAGGCGATTGGGGTGACTGGGGCGGCGGTTCGAGCCAGTGGCTGTTCCCGCCGGGCTGGTTCGGCAGCAGCTGACCGAACGAATCCGAGCGCTGCGAGATAGGTCTGCCGGTGATGCGGCGACGTCTCTGGGTGGGCCCTATCCGGGCGCGTGTTCCCGAGTCCGGGCGCATGCCCCTCCAGATGCGCCCGCCGCGAAAACCCAAGTGCGACACTTGCACTGGCCCTGTCCCGCGAGCCAAGCGCCGAGCCATCACAATGCTGGATCGCCCTCGTGACCACATAGCCTGGCTCGCGTATCGACGCGTCGATACCCCCGACGTGCCGACCCGCAGGCGAAACACTCGGGACAGCCTCGCGAGCCGTCGTTGTGACACGTCGACGCCCCGCGACATGGGACACCACATCGGCGCGTCGACCACAGAGCCTGTGGGAATCGCAGGGCAAGACCGCAGGAGCGGTCAGCCGATGCCCGCAAATCAGGACAGCGCGTTGGACGGAGCGGGGGCGCTGAGACCAGCCCCGCGCACCCGGTCATGCACACACACGGCGCAGCAATGACGTGAGCCTGTCGGATTCGCCGGGCAGACACTGGGGATCGTCCTCGCAAACGCCTCGCCGTAGTTGCATGTCAACGACCCAGATGGCGGAGCTGCCGAGCGGCTCATTGGGTTCAGCACCGCGACCACTCGGCGAGAACAAGCAGGTCGACGCCCCGCAACGCGGGACAGCGCGTCCGCTGGAGCGCGGTGCCGCGGCCGACTCCCCGAATGCACTGTCATGCCTGCACATCGGCGCATTGACGAACCGGCGTGATCGGAATTACTGCACGCAGCGCCGCGACCGCTCGGCGGGGAACGTGCAAGTCGACATGTCGATGATCCCCAACTCAGGGCAGCGTGGCGGTGGAGCGGGTTGACGCTGGCCTCGCGGGCGCGTCGGCATGGCCGCACACCGGTGCACCATGGTCCCGGCGCTATCGGAATTGCAGTGCGGCACATCGGGATCGGCCTTGCGAGCGGAGGGCACCGATGAGTAGAGGCGCCGCAAATGCGCTGGGGTCAGGTTTGTGAGCGGGTGGCGACGAGGACGGCGACGAAGGTGAGTGCGCAGCCGAGTACGGCTGTTGGGGATAGTCCGGCGCCGGTCGGGGTGAGCAGGTCCAGGGTGATCGAGGCCAGGAGTTGGCCTGCTACCGAGGTCAGGCCGAGCAGTAGGACGCCGATCCAGCGGACGGTGATGGCAGCCAGGGCGATGAAGGCGACACCGATGAGGCCGCCGAGATAGAGCCATGGCTCACTGGGGAATTCGGTCGGACAGCCGGTGCCGACCAGGATGCAGGCCTCGATGGCGAACAGGGCCGCGGTGCCGATACCGAAGTTCACCAGGGTGGCGGAGAACGGGCCGCCGACCGCGCCGACGCGACCGTTGACCGCCTGCTGCCAGGCCAGTCCGATTCCGGCCAGCGCGGGCAAGAGGATCAGCACAGCGGTCGGGCCGGTGCGCAGCCATTCGGGAACTGCCGCGGAACCGACCGGCGCACCGGACCGTCCCGCAACGGCGAGCAGCACCGCGACCATGGCCAGCGACGCGCCGCCGACGCGCGAGACAGTGACCGGAGTGCGGCCGTTCGGCGCCAACCCGAGCCGGTCCACCACCAGACTGCTCAGCAATTGGCCGCCGACCGTTGCGACGGTGAAAGCCGTGACTCCGATCGCCGCAACGGTAAGTCCTTGGCACGCAACAAAGAACGCTCCGCAGAGCCCACCGAACAACTGCACCCGACGCAGCTCACCATCGGCCACTGCCCGCCGCACCCGCACCAGCCCGTCCCGCAACCAGGGACTGACCGCGAACGCGACCAGCAACACCACCAGCCCGAGGCCGAAACTGATACAGGCCGCCGCGATCCCATCCTGCAACCGCACCCCCAATGCCCCATTGATCCGGCCCTGCACCGCCACCCCGACCCCGATGCAGAACCCGAAGGCCAACCCCACCTTCGCCCGCGCCACCATCCCCGCACCGTACCGCCACCCCCGCAATCCCCGACCGAGCCACAACACACCGTCCCGTACATCAGCCACCCATCGCTGGAGATCGCAGCGCTGAATTCGACCACGAACGCCCGCGCACACATTGACCGAAGGTTGTTCCTCCGATGTGCGTCTTGCGGCTGCCCCATCGACCGAGTCGGCCCGCTCCCCCAACCAGCCGAGCCGCCACGCGGCATTCACCGGAAGACTCACTCACGAGCCCGACGGCATCGACCCGAGCGACCGTCCTGCCACAACCGCAGACGAACCGCGACGCTAATTCCGTTCGCTGACAAGGCCGTGCACCTATTCGGATCGGACACACGGCACCGAGCATTGCTCGTCACGGCGCGACAACCAGGCACACCTCGGCACATGCTTCACCCCGCCCTCGCCTATGGCATGCGGCGCGCGCCAGCGCCGCCAGGGCTGTCGCACACCTAGTGATGACCTCGCATAGGCCACAAGCTATGCGAGACAATCACTAGATATGCGAGACCAGCATTCGGCCGCCTTGCGGGTGCGGCGTGCTGCAATGCCGTATGCGGCGGGCGTCCGAGCGATCGTCAGGTTTCGATGACGGCGGGCATTCCCGGTGCCCCTGGCGATGGCCTTGTCGAGCACCTTCTGCAGCTCGATTTCAGCGACTCGTGGCGGGGAACCACCAAGCAAGTTGGTGCGGTAGCGAGCTTTCCCGCCGCGCTCGGAACCCCACCGCGAGATCCGCGCAACTGCCCTCGTCAACGGCTACCCTGCGCTGATCCTGCGACTCGACGACGGGACGGAATCGCGGGCGCGAGGGCGTGGCGCGACCTGATCGCCGGACAGGCCCACGGCTACCGGTGTCGGATGCGCGACGTGCGCGATCGTCCACCGTGCGATGCCGGTCAGTACGGCGCTGCACAAGGCCGCACCGATCGCGACCGGCACGATCGTTGATCGGGTCACCGACGACAACCGCAATCCCGACGCCTCGCTTACCCCGCCCGATCGTCGACCGGGTCACCGACGACAACCACGATCCCGACGCCTCGCTTACCCCGCCCGCCCGTCGACCAGGCCACCGACGACAACCACGATCCCGACGCCTCACTTACCCCGCCCGCCCGTCGACCAGGCCACCGACGACAACCACGATCCCGACGCCTCACTTACCCGGCGCGCAACGCAGTACGGGCGGCGTAGGTGTCGTGACGTGCGTAGGTGCGGTCGCCGCCGTTGCGGGCTATGGAGCCGCGGACCAGGCGGGCGCGGATACGGGCGCCGAGTCGTTCTTGGAGGCGGGTGGCGCCCGGGATGAGTTGGCGGGGCACTTCGATGGCGCCGTTGACTACCGCGGTGGCCATAACGGCGCTCTGGAAGAATTTGCTGTTCTCCAGGCCGAGGAAGTCGGCGTTGGTCGGGCCGAGGACGATTCGGCTATAGGCGACCATATAACTGGTGATTACCCGGCGGATGAGGCGCTGAGCGGCGGTGTCGGTGCCGATGAACAGGCCGCCCGCGGCAGGGACCAGGGCTTGGGCCAGGCGTCGGGAGTCCTCGTCCGGGATGAATTCGGTATCGGCGAGGATCCAGAAAGCACGCCAGGTATCGGTTTCATTGGTCGGCAGGATTTCGGCGTCGATGCCGAGCAAGAAGCCGACATAGCGCCACAGCTGGAATACCGCGTCCTTCTCCTGCGGCGAAAAGCGCAGACCCAGCGCCTGTGCGCCAACCAGATTCGCCATCGAGAACAGCCCGAGCGTGCCGACGGTCAGCACCTGGTTCACCGGATGGTCCCAGGCTTGGTAATCCCAATCGGGGCGTCGATTCATGCCCGCGCGCACCAGTGCGTGCATCAGCCGCACCCGCAGCACGCTCTGGTAGCCGACCTGATTGCGTTGCAGCCCACCGGGAGTCGTGACGTCCAGCCACCACTGGGTGGTTTCGGCCAGGCGGCGCGGCGCCATGGCATCGAGATCGCCGGTGCCGACCAGGGTCTTATCCGCGCGGGAGGCCAGATAGCCGCCCATCAGCGCGAACATGCCCATCGCGATCCCGCCCCAGACACTGGTTCGTTCCACGACCCGGGCGCCGCGGTCGATTTTGGCGCGGTCCAGCCAGTACGGGTCCGACTCGACCTGACCGAAGAACGCCGCCAATTCGGCAGGCGCGTCCGGGACCGCATCGATACCGCGCTCCACGGCGATCTCGAACATCCGGCGGCCCTCGCCGACCGGCAGCCGCTTGAACATCGCGACCACGTCGTCCGCGAGCGGATCTCCGACCTGCGCGAACCGGCGGAACGAATCCCGCTGCGCCGCGGTGCAGCGCAGGTCGCCGGGAGCCAGCACTGGCACCGCGTACCGGAACGGGAACTCCGTGAACAGCGGCGGAGTGGGCAGGAGCTGGTTGTCATGCGTCATTGCACTTCACCCATCGGAAGAGAGCTTCGCGCCCAGCACGGCCGAGCACATTCTGACAAGACCGTCCCACAAATTCAGATATCTGGCAAGGATCTATGCCAGAATGGACCGCGATGGCTACTACCTCGCGGTCCTACGGCGGCATACCGATCGAACAGCGCCGCGCCCGCCGCCGCGCCGCCCTGCTGGACGCCGCGCTCGAGATCATCGGAACCTCGGGATTCGCCAAGCTCACCGTCTCCGGACTGTGCACCCAGGGCAGGCTCTCCGAGCGCTACTACTACGAGAGCTTCAGCGACCTCGACACTGTGTTCAGCGAGTTGTTCGAGCGCATCGTCGACGAAATCGGCCAGGTCGTGGTCGGCGCATTCATGGGGACCGATGCCGACATCCACGCCAAGACCCGAGCAGCCATCGCCGCGGCCGTCGACCTGATCGCCGACGATCCACGCAAGGCCCGCATCGTCACCGTCGAGGCGCAACTGAATCCGGCACTGCTCATGCGCCGCGCCGAAGTGATGCGCTCGTTCGCGGGCATCATGATGGCGGTCTGCGCCGAGGAAATCGGTGCCGATATCGTTGAAAGTGCCGGTGACCAAGCCGAATTCGCCGCCACCCACCTGCTCGGCGGTCTCTGGGAAACCACCAACAGCTGGCTGGCGGGCACCCTCCCGATCTCCCGCGACACGCTGATCGACCGCTCAGCCGACCAATTCCTGCTGACCGCAACACATCTCATCGAGGCGACCCACAGCTCCCACCGATCACTCATCGGCGACCGCCGCCTCGTATTCCGCAGCGGCACCGATACGACTCGGTAGCGAAAACGGGATCAGCAGGGCAATCGCGAGCAGGGACGCACCCAGCAGCGCGACCGTCGTCGACATCGACAACCACATCGTGGCGATTGCGGCGAAACCGAATACCGCCAGTGCGACAACCTCCGCCGCGAGGCCGGATACCGAGGTGACCGTCGCCCGCGCAGGCCCTTCGATCGCGTCCTGCAACCGCGCCCCCGCCACGACACTGGCGTTGTAGACGATGCCGTAGGAGGCGCCGATCGCCGTAAAGCCCACGCCCGCAAGCACATACACCGCACCCGGCCAGCGGACGGCAAGACCCGCTACCACCGCACCGCCCACGAACAGCACCCCACCGAGACCCACCGCAATCGCCATCGCACGCGCCGACATTCCCTCGGTACGCCCGGCCGATACCGAACCCACCAGCGAACCGACAACCGTAATACCGACCAGAACCGGCACCACCGCCGTCGCCACCCCGACCTCCTGGGCGAGCAACGCGAAGTACTCATCGAAGGCCGTGACCCCGAACAGCAGCGCGCCCAACGCCACCACATTGCGCACAGCACGCACCCGAATCGCCTCCCCCACACCGGTTCGCAGCATGTTCAGATACGTCCCGAAGGGCCCTGTCTCGGCGGCGTCGATCGCCACGCGTCCTGTCTCCGAACTGTGAGCGGCGTGCGGTCTCTCAGCAATATCGCCATCCAGCTGGCCAGCAAAACCGGACGCGCTCGGGTCCCGCATCACGGCCGTCAAGCCATCCGCAGCTCGAGATGTCTCGGACGAATCCTCCAGATCCTCGACCGCCGAAGCCGACACAGCCTTCGGTGCACTCGGCAACGAGAGCCCGACCAGCGTGTGCACCGCCGCGAACGCCACGCTGCACCACCCGAGCAACGGATAGCCACCCCAGATATACAACGGCGTCGCACCGAGGATGGCGATCACGATCGCGGCTTCCGATGCCGCCCTGGCATATCCGATGATGCGCGGATACGCCCGCTGCTCGTTGCGGGCGACGAGTTCGTCGTAGAGCAATGCCTCGAACGTCCCCGACACCAGCGCGCCCGAAGTACCCCACAGCACGAAGCCGATCGCGAATCCGAGGTAGGTCGGCAGCACAGTCCAGCAGGTGAAACCGGCGGTCAGCAGCACACCGCTCATGACGAGCAGCCCACGCCGTGACACCGTATCGGCCCAGGCACCCGATGGCACCTCGAGCAGGAACGCGGTCGCCGACCACATCGCCAGCAGGGAAGAGATCTGCCCGGCGCTCAGACCATGATCGGCGAACAACACCGCGTACAGCGCGTACAGCGGAATCAGATCACCGATGCCCTTGAAGAGCACCGCACGCACCGTGAGCGCGCGCAGACCGATCCCGCCGGACAGCGACCTATCGAATCAATAGCCGTAGAGAAGCAAACGCATACCGTCAGCCTGCCGAGCCGTCCCCGAGCCCGTCAAGGGATTTTCAGCCGAGCGGCAGCCACCCGTTGGCGGTGTGCAGGTCCCCATCACCGAGCTCCCGATCATCGAGCCCAGGACCGACTCGCCCGTTCAGATCGGTGATCAGCTCCGAAACCGGATGCGAATCGCTGTAGTGGTAGCCCTGGGCCAGCGCGAAACCGAGCTCCGTCAGCACCGCCGCCTGGTATTCGGTCTCCACGCCTTCCGCGATCACCTGCAGGTCCAGCGCACTGCTCAGTGCGGCGATCACGCCGAGCAGCGGCGGCGCGGGCGAATCCGAACGGATCGCGGCGACGAAGGACTGGTCGACCTTGAGAATGTCGCTGGGCAGGGTGGCCAGGCGGCTCAGCGACGAATACCCCGTGCCGAAGTCATCGATAGCGATGCGCACACCCCGCTCGCGCAGGATGTGCAGATTGCCGATGGCCGTTTGGGATTCGGCCGCCAACTCGCTCTCGGTCACCTCCAGCACCAGTTGGTCGGCGGGCCAGCCGGTGCTGGCCAGGATATCGGCGACGCGGTCCGCATAACCGGTCTCGGCCAGTTCCAGGCCGCTGACATTGACGTTCAGCGTGAGATCCAGCTGGGCGAAGGTCTCCTGCAGGCGAGCGGCGTCCGCACAGGCCCGACGCAAGACCAGCTCGTCCAGATCGGAGATGAGGTCGTACTCCTCCGCGACCCGGATCAGCCCCTCGGTGGTGACATCCGGCTGCGCACTCGACGACCAGCGCAGCAATGCCTCGACACCGACCGCCTTACCACCGCCCTCGGTCAGGCTGACGATCGGCTGGTAGTGCACATCGAGCGCGCCACGGTCGATCGCCTCGCGCAACTCCACCGCCAGCGGCAGCTGCCGCGACGACTCGAGCACCGTCCGATTGCGCCCCGCCTGCTTGGCCCGGTACAGACCGACATCGGCCCGACTCACCAGCAACGAACCCGATTCACCCTGCTGCCATGAGGTGACACCGGCCGAACAGCCGGTGGTCACCGATGCCCGTAACTGCTCGGTCAGCAGAATCGCCGCCTGCTCGGTGGTATTCGGCAGCAGCAGCGCGAAGGCGTCGCCGCCGTAGCGAGCCAGTCGCTGATCCGGCTCGAGCAATTTCGACCAGGTATCGGCGACCCGCTGCAGTACCGCGTCGCCCGCGCGATGGCCGAGATGATCGTTGATCTTCTGGAAGCGGTCGAGGTCGACGAGCACCAGAGCCAGTCCCTGACCGGTGCGAGTGGCGGTTTCGATCGCGCCGTTCAACGCGCGGTCGAAACCGCGCCGGTTGAGCAGGCCGGTGAGCACATCAATATCGGCCTCGGATGCCATTCGGGTCAGAATGCCGACGACCACGCCGACCCCGAACGTCACACCCGCCGGAATCAATCCGGACCACCACGGCAATGTCGGATGCACCGGCCGCATCGGCATCACCCACAGACACATGGCCATAGCGAAGGCTATGTGCGCGAATGCCTGCGGCCACGCGAAGAACAATGCGGCATCACAGGCCACAAATACATAGAAGGAGGCCAGACTGATCGCGCCGACGGTATTCGGGAACGCGTAAACCGCGATTGTCACCAATACCGTCGCGATCGCGACATAACCATGGTGAATCCCATGCGGCAACCGCGGACCCCAGCCGAGCAGGCTGAGTCCGAGCAGCAGCGCCACCGCGGCGGCGGTACCCACCAGCGCTCGATTGCCTTCGCTGCCCGGGGCGATTCCCGTGATCAGCAGGCCGAGCGCGCCCCCCATGACATAGAAGGCCCCGGTGGTCCGGGACATGACCATAGCCGTGGCCAACGCAGAAGCGGCCCGCACCCGGGTTCGGGTATCGCCGCGAGACCCGATTCCTCGCACGGTGAATAGCCTAGACATAGAAATTACCTACAGTTGCCACATCCTGTGAATCCGGCATGGCGAACCCCTAGCTATTTACCTGCAGGCAATGTGGGACGGGCTATTTCGAGATGTTTATCGCGGCGGTGTCAGCACCTCGGTACCGACGAACGGTACCAGCGCTGCGGGCACCCGGACAGAACCATCGGGCTGCTGATGGTTTTCCAGGATCGCCACAATCCAGCGGGTGGTCGCGAGCGTACCGTTCAAAGTGGCTGCGATCTGCGGCTTTCCGTTCTCGTCGCGATAGCGCACGGCGAGGCGGCGGGCCTGGAAGGTGGTGCAGTTCGAGGTCGAGGTCAGCTCGCGGTAGGTCTGCTGGGTGGGCACCCAAGCCTCGCAGTCGAATTTGCGCGCGGCCGAACTGCCCAGATCGCCCGCGGCCACATCGATGATTCGGTAAGGCACCTCGACGGCCGCCAGCATGTCCTGCTCCCAGGCGAGCAGGCGCTTGTGTTCGGCCGCGGCCTCCTCGGGCGTGGTGAACACGAACATTTCGACCTTGTCGAATTGGTGCACCCGAATGATGCCGCGGGTGTCCTTGCCGTAGCTGCCCGCCTCGCGCCGGAAACACGACGACCAGCCCGCATAGCGCTTCGGACCGGCGCTCAAGTCCAGAATCTCGTCCGAGTGGTAGCCCGCCAGCGGCACCTCCGAGGTACCGACCAGGTACAGCTCGTCCTCCTCGAGGTGGTAGACCTCGGCGCTGTGCTGGCCGAGGAATCCGGTACCGGCCATGATCTCCGGGCGCACCAGCACCGGCGGAATCATCATGGTGAAGCCGTTGGCCACCGCCTTCTGTGCGGCGAGTTGCAACAGACCCAGCTGCAGCAGCGCGCCGTAACCGGTCATGAAGTAGAAACGCGCGCCGGAAACCTTCGCACCGCGCTCCATATCGAACAGACCGAGCGATTCGCCGAGCTCCACATGGTCCTTGGGCTCGAAGTCGAATTCCCTTGGCGTGCCGATGGTCTCGAGCACGATGTAATCGTCCTCGCCGCCCGCGGGGGCACCTTCCTGGACCACATTCGAGATGGCGCGGTGCGCGAGGTCCATATCGGCCTCGGCGGCATGCTGGACGACCTCGGCCTCCTTGACCTTCGCCGACATCTCCTGCGCATGCTCCAACAGGACGGACCGCTCCTCCGGTGTCGCCTTGCCGATCAGCTTGCCCATCGCCTTGTGCTCGGCGCGCAGGTTGTCGGCGGTGGCCACCGCCGCACGCCGCGCCGCGTCCGCCTCGAGCAGCGCGTCGACGAGGGCGGGGTCTTCGCCGCGGGCGCGTTGCGAGGCGCGGACCGCGTCGGGGTTGTCCCGCAGGAATCGGAGGTCGATCATGGGTGACCAGCCTAATGGTCACGGTATTGCGGTTTCACGCCGATATACCAGGATGTGGACCGCCCCGCGGTGTACGCGCGCATAGTTGGCTTGTGGGCACACCTTTCGACGAAACCGCTATTGATAACGCAGTGGCCGATCTGGTCGCGGGTGAGAAAACATGGGCGCATACCCCGCTGCGGCGCCGCCGCGAACTTCTCGACGATATCCACACCCGCACCGGCCGCTTCTGCCATGAATGGGTGCGGGCCGCGCGCACCATCAAGGGTCTGGATCCGGACTCGCCGCTGGTCGGCGAGGAATGGATGTCGGGTCCGATGACGCTGCTGCAGGCCACCGCCGCGCTATCGGCCACCCTCTCGGCGCTGGAGCAGGGGCGCAGTCCGCTCGACGGGGTCGCGTTGGCCGAGGCGCCGGGCGAGCGGGTCGCGGTGCCGATTCTTCCGCTCGATTTCTACGACAAGTTGCTGCTCAGCGGCTTTCACGGCGAGGTGTGGCTGCGTCAAGGGGTCGACGCCGATACCGCGCGCCGACGCGCCGGACTCGCACAACTCGATCCCACCGCGACCGGCGGCATCGGCGCGGTCCTCGGCGCGGGCAATATCACCTCGATCCCCCCACTCGATGTGCTATACGAGCTCTACGCGCACAACCGGGTGGTGGCGCTCAAGCTGAATCCGATCACCGACCCGCTGTTCACGGTGTACGAGATGGTCTTCGCACCGCTGATCGAGCTCGGCGTGCTGCGGATACTGACCGGCGGAGCCGAGGCGGGCGGGTACCTGGTGCACCACCGCGACGTCGCGCATGTGCATATGACCGGCAGCATGCGGACCCATGACGCGATCGTCTGGGGTCCGGACGGCAAGGCCGCGGGTCGGCCGCTGCTGGACAAGCCGATCACCAGCGAACTCGGCGGCGTTTCGCCGACGATTGTGGTGCCCGGCGAATGGGATGACGCCGACCTGCGCTTCCAGGCCGAACATGTCGCGACCCAGCGGCTGCACAACGGCGGCTACAACTGCGTCGCGACCCAGGCGGTGGTGGTGAGCGCGGACTGGCCGCAGAAGGACCGCTTCCTCGCCGAACTCCGTGACGCGATCGAGCGCGCACCACAGCGCCGGGCCTACTATCCGGGCAGCGACGATCGGGTCGCCGCGGCGCTGGATTCCTACCCCGATGCCGAGCGGCTCGGGCCGGATCGCGAACGCGTGCTGATCGAAACTGTGCCGTCGACCGAAACGCCGCTGCTGCGCACCGAATACTTCTCGCCGGTGCTCGGAGTCGTCGAACTGCCGCATACCGGCGGTGAATTCCTGCAGCGCGCCGTCGATTTCGCGAATGACGAGGTGATCGGGACACTGGGTGTCAATGTGATCGCACACCCGAGCACCATCAAGCGGCTCGGCATCGCCTTCGACCGGGCCGTCGAGCGGTTGCGCTACGGCGCCATCGCGGTGAATGCCTGGACCGCACTGGCTTTCCTGGCCCCGCGCGCGTCCTGGGGCGCCTATCCCGGCCACACACTCGATGACGTGCAGAGCGGAATCGGCGTGGTGCACAACGCTTTCCTGCTCGACGATGTGGAGCGCACGGTGGTGAGCGGACCATTCCGGCCCGCGCCCCGGTCGCTGCTGCGCGGCGAGTTGGCACTGTCGCCGAAGCCGCCGTGGTTCGTCGGCAATGCGACCGCGGCCGCGACGGGACGCAAGCTGACCGAGTTCTACGCGACCGCCAATCCGGCGCGATTGCCCGGCCTGTTCCTGTCCGCGTTCCGCGGATGACGCGCCTCGCATAGGTACGACCGGGGCGCTTCGGATCGATTCGACCAGGTCGTAGCACCAGCGAACAGACGCTGACATGATGGACCGCGATGTCTGCTGATGATGTGACCAAGGACCGGCGCGAATCCGAGCTGCCCTCGGGCGAGTCGTCGCGCGCGGAATCGTTCCCGCAGTCGGTGATCATCGACCGCGACGCCGTCGCCGACGGCAAGCTGCATCTGTCCGCGCCGAAGCTGCGTTGGGTATTGCTCGCCGCGGCGGCGGGGGCCGTCATCATTTCATTGGTCGGCCTGTTCATCACCGGGTACGACAACGACAAGCGTCTCGAGGCGCACAATCCAGGTTCGCCGGGACAGACCGCCTTGGACAAGGAGTTCGGCACCGCGGCCAGGGGCGATTGCCTCAGCTGGAGCAAGCAGGACCGCGGCGATCTGGTGAAGGTGGCCTGCTCCAACAAGCATCTGTTCGAAGTCGCGGCCGATGTCGATATGGCCAAATATCCGGGCGTGGAATTCGGTCCGGGCTCACGCTTTCCGGACTCGCTGCGACTGACCGAACTCAAGGAAGAGCATTGCACCCCCGCCGTCGCGCAATATCTGAACGGCAGGTTCGATCCGCGCGGTCGCTATGTGGTCGGCCTGATGTACCCCAGTCCGGACGGATGGAAGCACGGCGATCGAACACTGCGCTGTGGACTCCAGTTCTCCGGTAGCACTGGCACCCCGCTGCCGACCAGCGGCGCGGCCGCCGAACACGATCAGTCGAAGGTCTTCGAACCGGGCACCTGCCTCGGTATCAATCAGAATCTGCCCACCGATCCGGTGGATTGCGCGCAGCCGCACGCCGTCGAGATCGTGTCCACCGTCGATCTCGGCCAGCACTTTTCCGGCGGCCCGCCCGCCAAGGACGACCAGGACAAGTTCATGGAGGACGAGTGCGGCCGGGCGGCAAACGACTATCTCGGATCACCCGACGCGGTGCGCAATAAGACGCTGACGGTGTTCTTCGACTATCTCGACGCACGCAGCTGGCTGGCGGGCAGCCACAAATTGGACTGCATGATCGGAAAGGGTACCGACCGTGAGGGTTTCGCGCCGATCACCGGAACCGCGAAGGGCGACATACTGATCAACGGCCAGGCTCCGGTGCCGCCGCCGAACTCCGGCCGCTCGACTCCCGCCCCGCTGCCCGGCGCCGCGCCGCTGCCACCACAGCCACAACCGCGCTGATGGCGGTGACCATGTCGGCGGACCGGTTCGAGGAGCTGGTCGGCGATGCGCTCGACCTCATTCCGCCGGAGTTGGCCCGCGCCATCGACAATGTGGTCGTGCTGATCGAACCGCGCAATTCGGAGGATCCGCATCTGCTCGGGCTGTATCACGGAATCGCGTTGACCGAACGCGACAGTCACTACGGCGGTTCGCTACCCGACACCGTAACCATCTATCGCGAGGCGATTTTGGAGATCTGCGGCAATGAGCGCGAGGTCGTCGAGGAGGTCGCGATCACTGTGATCCATGAGATTGCACACTATTTCGGCATTGACGAAGACCGGTTGCATGAGCTGGGATGGGGCTAGTCTTATCCAAGCTGTGTTCTCGGGCTCGGCTCGACGAGCGCGAAACCAGCACGGATGACCGGAAGAAACTTGGGGATTCGATGGAACCGATCGCGTTGCTGTCGCGTCCTATCACTCGAAGGGGGAATTCTCGTGGTTCCGCCCCACAGCCACTAGAAGGAGTCGAGTCATGGTTGGACATGTACTGATCTCGCCCGAGGCCATTCTCGCCGCCGCGGCCGAACTCGATCTGGTCGCCGAGCGGCTGGCCGCGGCGTCCATGATCACCGCACCGGCGACGCACGTGATCCCGTCCGGCACCGAAGAGGTATCGCTGGTGGCCGCCAGCCACTTCAACCAGGGCGCGGTGACCCACGATCATTCCATCGCACAGGGCATTCTCGAACTGCACCATGCGGCCCAGACATTGCGAATGCAGCTGGCGCAGCATATCGCCGGTGACGTCGTACGCGCCGCTGGAGTCAACGCCATTCAGGTCTAGCCCGCGCGGCTGTCCTCGACCACCATTCAGACATTCAGGGGAGTTACAAGCATGGTTGCAGGAGTCACCGGGGTCGTGTGGGTCGCCCGGCCATCCGAAATCAATTCGGCCACTCTTCACGCGGGCGCACACGCGATCCCGATTTCGGCCGCCGCCACCGCGTGGGGCGCGCTCACCGCCGCCTGGGTCGACGCGACGACCACCGTTGCCCGCGTCATGGCCGAACTCGGCGTCGGCATGCAGGGCGTCAACGGTATCGCCGCGCTCAGCAAGCTGACCGGATTCCTCGGCTGGTCCGAACAGCAGGGTGTGCAGGCCGCGGCGATGGGCGGCAAGGCCGCCGCGAACGTCATCGCTTACGGCGTCGCCGCGCTGGCGATGCCGAGCCCGCCGGAAATCGCGGCCGTCAATGCCGCGCTGGTGGCTTCGACGAACCCCGCCGGTGCCGTCACCGGCGCCTATGAGGCGGCTGAGGTGGCCAGGCACGCGATGGATCTGCGCGCGGCGCTGGTGATGGAGACCTATGAGGCGGCGACCTCGGCGATGGTGGCCACACCCGCCGAATTCATGATGCCGCCGCCGATCGCCGCGGGCGCGGGCCAGGCCAACCCGAGCGGGACCGCCGACGCCGCGTTCGAAGCGCCCACCGATCCGATCTCGACCGCAGTGGCCGCCGTGCAGGCGTTCGTTTCCAACCCGGGTGTGGCCAGTGCCGCCACGCAGGCCGCACAGGCGGTCGGATCGGTGGTCAGCACCGGTGTGTCAACGGTCGGCAGCGTGGCGAGCAATGCGGTCGCCGCGGCGACGACGAGCACGCCGATGACCACCATGGCCCCGATGGCGATGGGTGGTGGCGCGATGGCCGCCGCGGGTAGTGCGACCGCGACCCGTGCGGTCTCGTTCTCCGGCACCTCGGCCGGGGCGGGCAGCGCCCAGCTCAAACTGCCGGAAGGCTGGGGTACGGGCAGCGTGACCGGCAACACCGCGACAGCGGCACCCGAGACGGTCGCATCCGTCGAAACCACACCGGCCCGGTCGATCAACAGCGGCGCGGGCAACCCGCTGCTGGGCAACCAGGCCCGTGACACCGAGGACGACGAGTCCGAGTACGACAGCAAGATCGACCTGCGGGCCGATCACTTCACCGATGGCCGCCTCGCCGCCGACGGGGTGATCGGCGCCAACGCCGGGACGGTGGGGTGACCGTCCTCGGTTCTATCGGTGGCCCGTCCGCACTCGAGGCGGTTGTGCTGTCACCCGACGAGATCCAGTTTCTCCGCGAGAAGCTGGATCTCGATGACCTTCCGGTTGTGCTGAACGCTTACGCCCGCTTCGACAGTGTGCCCGCGCATCAGGCGGCAATGGCCGCCGCGGCCGAGTCGCTCGAACAGCGGGACCTGCTGATCGACGGTGGGATTCAGCCCGACCTGGAGGACCGACTTCGAGTGCTGAACCGGCCGCACTGGATCGTCGCCATGCGGTTGATCGTCGAGGGTTACGTGAGTCGGTTCTGTCTGGCGAAGGGTGACGACCTTTCCGTCGTTGCCCTGCGCGGGCAGGACTCGTATGTGATCGACGAAGTGGGAATCGACTTGGCGGGCACCGTAATAGCGGCGCTCGGCACGGCCCAGCCGCTCGAGCTCTACGGCATGAACGCACCGACGGAGGAGCTTGCCACGATCTTCGAGGACGTCGGCGATGCCACTGCCACCGCCGAACGACTCGCAAGGGTCGGCAATCCCGCGCAGGACGCGCAAACTCTCGCCTCGGCCGTGGTCGAAATACATTCGCATGCGCAGATCACCGCCGTGCTGTACGGGGACGGCACCCGCGACATCGTCGACAACCACATCGCCGTGTTCAACACCCGCCATGGGCGATTCATCTCCACGGCGAGCGTGGCCGACGACGGCACCAAGTGGTCGTCGCTGGCCAGCGGTACGCCCGCCCGCCTGCGCGCCGCCGTGGAAGATCTGATCCATTCCCTGCCGGAGCGAGAAGAGTTTCCGAGGAATACTAGTTTGGCCTGAGGGCGCATCCGCTGGAATCAATGCCCGCTACGCCGCTTCCTGATCTCGAGCCGATTGCGCGCGCTGCGCCAGATCGGCACCGATCCGGTATGCCTGGTCGATCAATTGTTCGTGAACTCGCGGGTCGTCGGTCTCGGTGCCGTAGAGAAACTCGATGGATGACTCGGCTATCCCACAGTATCCGGCAATGCCGTGCACCATCTGGGTCGTCATCGCCTCCTTGTATCGGCGCCGATCGTAAGTGCCTTCATCGAGACCGGCAACTGCGATGAAATGCAAAGCGCTTACTGCACTCCGACCGGTTTCCGAACTGGTGTCGTATGCCCAGCCTCTGGCGAATACGCGGTCTATCCATCCTTTGGCCAAGGCTGGCATCGACCACCAGTGCACCGGGAAGAGAAGAGCGATTACCTCGCCCGAATCGAGCAATTCCTGCTCACGTCTGACATCGGCGGGAACCGTGTCCTGTAGCCGGTGCACGGCCAGATCCTGCTTGCTGAAGACGGGATCGAATCCCGACTTTGTCAGATCATGTGTTGTGGCAGTGGTGTTTCCATCCGCCAGGATGCCTCGTTCGACTTCCCTGGCAATAGCCCAGGTAGCGGAGTCGTGATCCGGGTGCGCAACCACCAGTACGACGTGCGGCCGACCGTCTTCGTTCGTCATATGGCCAAGCTAAAGTGTGACATTAGCGTCAATGTCAAGGAGTGCTGCCAGATGCGGATCAGCGATCTGAGTCGTATCACCGGCGCAAGCCCTCGGATGCTCCGTCATTACGAGGCCGCCGGTGTCCTCTCGCCTCGGCGGGATGCCAACGGCTACCGGCGTTACCGCCCCGAGGATGTCAAGACGGTGAACGATATTCGCTGCTTGCTGGCATCGGGATTGTCGCTGACGGAGTCCTACACGATGTTGCATATTGCGTGCACCGCCCCGTCCAGTGCATCCGAGGACGATCGTGATGCCGTGCTGCGGCAAATCGATGAGCGCACAAGCCAATTGGACACCGCCATCGAACGACTCGTCGCCGAGAAGGCCAACCTGCTCGAGCTCCGCTCCGATATCGAGGCTGGCCGATAGCGCGCGGGGGCATTGTGCCCCAAGGGGATTCAGCCCATGGGGTCGTCGGCCGTGGGGGAAACTTCGTAGGCGAAGGGTGGGGTGAAGCGCCCCCAGCGGATGCATTCCCAGCCGCCGACGGGTCGGGGGACGAGTTCGATGGTTTCGGTGTTGTCGAGATGGTTGTTGGTGGTGAAGGGCGGTTCCACGCCGCTGAGGTTGCGGGAGACCAGGCGCATGGCGGCGCCGTGACTGACCACCAGGATGTCGCCGTCGCTGCCATCGGTCAGGTATTTGGTGCGTAGGCTCTCCACGACCGGTAGGAAGCGGGCCAAGACGTCGTATCCGGATTCGCCGCCGGGGACGCGTTCGGCGAGATCGCCTTCGTGCCAAGCTCGATAGATTCGCTGGAAACGCGAATGGGCTTCCTCGGTGTTCAGGCCTTCCAGGTCGCCGACCTGCACTTCGTGGATGTCATCGAGCACCTCGACCGATACGCCGGTCGCTGCCTCGATGTATCCGGCGGTCTGTCTGGCGCGCAACGCGGACGAGGAGAACAGTGCCTTCGGCGGTCTCAGCAGACTGGAGCCGAATGTCTTCGCTTGGGCCGCACCGCGTTCGGTAAGCGGTAGGCCAGGGATCCGGGTGTCCAAGATTTTCGCCACATTGCCTTCGGTCTCGCCATGGCGAACGAGTATCAATCTGCCGGTCATAGGTCGGCCACTCCCTTACGCAACTGGGTCAGCCACTCGGCGGCCGGTTCATCCGAGGGCGGTGGGGTTCCGGTCGCCGAGGTCGCGGGCCAGGAGCCGAGAAAACGGATCCGCGCCGTGCGGTGCAATGCCTTGAGTGCCTCGGCGACCGCGGTGTCGTCGATATGTCCGACGCAGTCGAGGTAGAAGCGGTAGGTGCCCATACCCGTTCGAGTCGGCCGGGATTCTATTCTGGTGAGATCGATTCCGCGCGTGGCGAATTCGGCGAACGCGCGCATGAGTGAGCCCGGTTCGTTCAGCAGCTCCAGCACGATCGAGGTGCGGTCCACACCGGTTGCGGGCGGCGCGACTCGGGGGCGGGTCACCAGCACGAAGCGGGTGATGGCCTGGTCGTGGTCGGCGACCCCCGAGGCCAGCGCCGTCAGACCGAGGCGTTCACCGGCCAACGCGGTGGAGACCGCGGCGTCGGCGCGCCCCGCCGCGACATCCTCGGCGGCGGCCGCATTCGAGGCAGAGGTGTACATCTCGACATCGGGCAGTGTGCGCGATATCCAGAGCCGCACTTGCGCCCCGGCGACCGGATAGGCGGCCAGGGTGCGAACATCCGCGAGCTCCGTCCCCGGCCTGGCCAGAATCGCGAAGCTCACCTCGAGCTCGGTTTCGGCGACGATCTGCAGCCGCGGACCGATGGCCAGCGAATCCAGGGTCGCTGATATGGAACCCTCCACCGAACTCTCGATCGGCACGACGGCACCCTCGACCTCGCCGGATCGAATCAGGTCGAGCGCCGCGCCTTGACTGGGCGCGGCAATCCGCTCGACCGGTCCTTCGAAGGCTTGCGAGGACTCGAGTTGGGCGAGGGCCATCTCGGTAAAGGTTCCGGACGGCCCGAAGTACGCGATTCGCGGCACGGTTACGAGATTACTTGCGTGCACTGAGGATGCTCAGAGTTCCAGCTAGATCGTCGGGCGCATCGGTTTCGATCGCCAGCAACACACTGCGCGCCGCCTCGACCGCGGGTGGCTTCAGCGAGGTCAGGAAGGCGATATCGGGCCGGGCCAGCGCCGCCGGAATATCCTCACCGCACAGCGCCGCAACCGTTCCCGCGACGATAGCCAGCGCCCGCTCCCCATCGGAAGTGCGCGCGATGAACCCGCCATCCGAATGCGCGATTTCGACCAGAAATTCGGCGACCTCCCGATCGGTCGCATCGGCGTCGAGAACCCGAACACCCGCCGCCCCGGACCCCGCCGCCCGCACCAACCCCTCAGCCAAACTCCGCCGCGCCGCCGACGGCGCCGCCAACGCAAGCAACACCGGCTCCCCCGCCACCCCATGCGCCGCCTGCACTCCATCCGCCATAACCCCACCGTAACCATTTCCCACCACTGAACTCCCGAGCCCACCTGTTCACCCGGTCGCACCTGTTCACCTGCACCCGGTACGTATCCACCTACGCACACCGGTCGACAACGTCAGGATTCGGGAGCGGTTGCGGAAACCGCAAGCGTCACTTAGCTTAGGGTTACCTAATTAACCGATCGGCTCGTACCGGAGGTCTGCATGCTGAAGCCGACTGTCGCACCGTCTACCGCTGAGCGGGTCCGGAGTGCGTGCGCCCATGCGGAGCAGGCGGTGTTGGCGATGCCGGGAATTGACCCGACGCCGATTTCGGTGCATCACGTGCGGCAGTGCGGAGATGCGGTGATCGCGGTGCCGACCACGTCCATGGCGGCGGTATTGGCCGGGAATTCCGGTGAGAGTGGTGCGCCCGCGGTGCTCGAGCTCACCGATCACACGCCGCTGCCACTGCGGGAACCGGTGCGTGCGTTGGTGTGGTTGCGCGGGTGGGTGCGGGCGGTGCCGACACAGGCGCTGCGGGCACTGGCCACCGAGGTCGCCAAGGATCATCCGCATCCCGACCTGCTCGATGTCGGCCACAGCTCGACCCTGTTACGCGTGCTGATCAACTCCGCGGTGGTGGCCGATTCGACCGGCGCCGAATCCGTCTGCGTCGACGAGCTCCGCCTGGCGGAACCGGATCCGTTCTGCGCACTGGAATCCGCCTGGCTGCAGCATATGGACGCCGACCACGCCGATATCATCGCCCAGCTCGCCCGCCACCTCCCGCCGCGCCTGCAGACCGGCGCCGTGCACCCGCTGGCCATCGACCGCTATGGCGTGACCCTGCGCATCGAAGGCCACGACGGCGACCACGATTTCCGCCTCCCCTTCAACTCCCCTGCCGAGGACATCGAGTCCCTCGGCCGCGCCGTCCGCACCCTCGCGGGCTGCCCCTTCCTGAACGGCCTGCGCCGCATCTGATCCGACGCCGCGGACACCCACGGCGCGTGCCGAAAACCGTTGCGCTGCGGCAGGTTCGGCACAGCAGCGACGACACCATCGAGCGGACGTGAGCCAGCCGTGCGGTCGCACCGGGCGGAGCCAGGATCCAGGCGGTCCATCGTCGCAGATCATGTTCCAGCAGCCGGATCGACGACAAGGTAATCGGCACCTGCGAACCGCCACTCGACACGCACCGCCTCGCCGAATCGGTGCGGGCAATAGATTCGGACGCATGCGTGCTGAGACCGGTGCCGGGGACGAGTCCGAGCTGACCGATCGGGAGCGACTGGGGATTCGGCTGGAAATCCTGGTCGTGCTGGTGGTGACGTTCGGACTGAGTGGCTTGAACGCGGCGCTGTCATTGCTGAACAGCGCGCTGTCGCCGGGCGGCGTCGGCGGGCAGACCGTGGCGCTGAATCCGACGCGGGCGGCCCAATCGACCATCGACCTGCTGTTCCAGCTGCTCAGTGCGTTGCGACTGGCCGGGTGGGGTGCGCTGGGGCTGTATCTGTTGTGGCGCAGCGGGATCGGGCCGCGGTTGATCGGATTGGCCAGGGTCCGTTGGCGTTCCGATGTACTGCCCGGTCTGATCCTCGCGGCGATCATCGGGCTGCCCGGGCTCGGGCTGTATTTGACCGCACACGCGCTGGGATTCAGCGTGACGATCGTGCCGAGCTCGCTCGGTGACCACTGGTGGCGATTGCCCGCACTCATCGTTTCCGCCTGTGCGAATGCGGCGGCCGAGGAAATTGTGGTGGTGGCCTATCTTATTACCCGGTTGCGCAGGCTCGGCTGGTCGGAGAACCGGTCGCTGCTGGCCTCGGCATTGCTGCGCGGGAGCTATCACCTGTATCAGGGCCTGGGCGGTGGGCTCGGCAATCTGGTCATGGGGTTGATCTTCGGCCGCTTCTGGCAGCGCACCAACCGGCTGTGGCCGCTGATGATGGCCCACGCGACGATCGATGCGGTCGCCTATATCGGCTATACATTGCTACGCGGTCACGTTTCCTGGTTGCCGTAACATCCGCCGGTCCGCGCGGCGAATTTATCGACAAGCGCTCACCCCGAGCGCACCACCTTCCGGCCGCTCGTCAAGCCCCCCGACGGCCCTCGAACAGTAGAGTCTGTGTGATGAACGGCGACGACCCCCAGCGCTACGACCGGACGCGCCGGGTGCCGCAACCCTTCGGAGATCCCGGTGCGCCGTCCATGCCGCCGCAGCGGCGCGAACCACATCCGCCAGGTCGTCGCGGACCCGGACCGGACCCCAGGCATATCGACCCCACCAAGGTCATCCGCCGCGACGGGTCGGATTACCCGCCGCCACTGGCGTATTCGCAGGTACCGCCGGAAACGCGAAGGCCGCCGCGCAGGCCGCCCCATGCGCCGCCGCAGCAGCCGCAGCCGTACCACGAACCCCGGCCTCGCGGCGTCCCCGGCTACGCGCCGCCCCAACAGCCGCTTCCCTACCAGGAATCGCCGAACCTGCGGTCACGTCGCGAGGTCCCCCCACCGCCGCCCTCCCTGCCGCCGTCGCGGCGCGAGCGCGAACCCCGCCCGCCGCGCCGCCGTCGCAAACTGCACCTGTTCCGCTGGTCCCTGGTGCTGTTGGTGGTGTTGGTCCTCGCGGTCGTCGGCGCGGTCGTCAAACTCGACGGTTCGCTCAATCGGATCGATGCCCTGGCCAACTACTCCGACCGCGTCGGCGATACGCCGGGCACGAATTGGCTGCTCGTCGGCTCCGACGGCCGGGCCGGACTCACGGCCGACCAGGAACAGGAACTCGCCACCGGCGGTGAGGTCGGACCCGAGCGCACCGACACGATCATGCTGGTGCACATTCCGAAATCGGGTACGACCACGCTGGTCAGCCTGCCGCGCGACTCATATGTGAGCATTCCGGGCCACGGCAAGGACAAACTCAACGCCGCCTTCGCCTTCGGCGGCGCACCACTGCTGGCGCAGACCGTCGAAACCGCCACCGGCGTGCACATCGATCACTACGCGCAGATCGGATTCGGCGGCTTCGCGGGCATCGTCGATACCCTCGGCGGTATTGACGTCTGTGTGCCCAAGGCCATCGACGATCCGCTCGCGGGCATCAATCTGGCGCCCGGGTGTCAAACCCTGGACGGTCCGCAGGCCTTGGGTTTCGTCCGCAGTCGTGCGACCGCCCTCGCGGATATCGACCGGATGAACCACCAGCGCCTGTTCATGGCCGCCCTGCTGAAAAAGGCGACCAGCGCGGGCACGCTGGCCAATCCGTTCACGCTGTGGCCGCTGGCCAGCGATACCGCGAAATCGCTGAAGGTAGATAAAGGCGATCACATCTGGAATCTGGGCCAGCTCGGGTGGGCAATGCGCGGCGATACCGTGGCGACCACCGTCCCGATCGGCGGTTTCACCGATACCGATAGCGGAAATGTATTGCTGTGGGATAAGCAACGTGCCGGTCAATTCTTCGACGACCTCGCCAAGGACCAACCGATCCCGGACGATCTGCTGACGAGGTAGCGTCGGGCCTATGCCCGATACCGATGCCGACGAGCCGTTCCCGGACCTGCTGCGCGACCAGATTCGTCGTGGCTTCACCGCCTCGCAGCAGTATCTGGCGGCGGCGGTCTACTTCGATTCGAATCGCCTGCCGCAGTTGGCCAGGCACAGCTACGGCAAATCCGCCGAGCACCGCTCGCATGCATTGCGCATGGTGCAGTACCTGCTGGACCGCAATTTGAGAGTGCAGGTCGGCGGCCTGGACGACGTGCAATCCAGCTTCGAATCACCGCGCGGCGCCGTCGTTTTCCTGCTGGAATCCGAGCGCGCCCGCAATGCGCAGATCACCGAGTTGGCCAGCACCGCGCGCGCCGCCGGAGACTATCTCGGCGAGCAATTCATCCAGTGGTTCCTCAAGGAGCAGGTGGAGGATGTCGCCGGGATGATCACGCTGCTGACCGTCATCGACCGTGCCGCGGGCGATCTGTTCGACGTCGAGGACTTCATCTCGCGCGAGCTGCGCACCACACCGCGCGCCGACATTTCCGCACCGAGAATGGCGGGCGCTAGTAAGAATTAATTAGGCAACACTAGCCTCAATAAGGCTGCACTTGGATGACACGCGACATGACCAGCGCTAATGTCGCAACTATGTCCAGCCATCCGGAGTCCCCACGCAGCAAATTTCACGGCCTGCTCCACGATCAGATCCGGCATGAATTCAATGCCGAGCATCAATACATCGCGATCGCGGTCTGGTTCGACAATGCGGATCTGCCGCAGCTGGCCAAGCGTTTCTATGCGCAGGCGGTCGAAGAGCGTAATCACGCGATGATGATCGTGCGGTACTTCCTGGACCGGGATATCAGCGTCGAGCTTTCCGGCATCGACGCCGCGAAATCGCATTTCGAGAATGCTCGCGAACCTATCGCGCTGGCCCTCGCGCAGGAAAAGAACGTCACCGACCAGATCATCCAGTTGGCGAGCACGGCCCGCGAAGAGGGCGATTACCTGGGCGAACAGTTCATGCAGTGGTTCTTGAAGGAGCAGGTGGAGGAGGTCGCGAATATGACGACCCTGCTCACCATCGCCGATCGCGCCGGGTCGAACCTGTTCGACCTCGAGGATTTCGTCGCTCGGGAAATGAGTGGTCCGAGTGATGCTTCCGGTGCCCCTTCCGCTGCGGGTGGCAGCATTTAAATTCGCGATTCAACAGGCCCGGCTCGTCGCGACGAGCCGGGCCTGTCGCTGTGTATCGAGCGGGGTCACAACCCCGCGGTCCGCATAACGGCTTATGCGGCGCTCATGGAGCTGAGCAGCGTCTTGAGCAGCGTCAGAATGGCTTCCATGATGGTCCTACTTTCCTCATCATTCGGTGAGACTTCGCTCACCACCACCAGCTTTCGGTGATGCAGAGAACCTAACCGAGGTCGATTAGAAAGGAGGGTGTTTCACAAAATTCTCGGTGATTTTTTTGAATCACCGCAGAGTGACCTGACGCGACCGCAGCCCGTCCCGGGAGCGGCGCTCATCCGCCGAGAGCGGAGTCTCGTCGGCCAGCGCTGCCGCCAGGCGTTCCCCGAATTCGATCGCCGGTTTGGTCCACTCGCTGGCATGCGGTTCCGTATCCAGGTCGAAGACCGGAACCAGCAGGCCGTGCGTGCGGAACGAGCCCGCGAAACGGGAACCCTCACCCAGATGCAGTCCGCCCGACGCGTGCAGCCGCGCCAGCGCCAGCATCAGATCATCCTCGTTCTCCGGGCGCACCCAGCGCAGATGCGCCTTATCACCGGCATCGACCCACCAGCCCGCGCCGATCGCATCGGGGCCGAGATCCAATCGCGCGGACGGCATGATCGCCTGCTTGGCCTGTTCGATGGTCGCGGCGACCTGCGGATCGGGCTGCACACCCTCGGGCACCCACCAGTCGAAGTCCTGGTGCACGGTCAGTTCCAGCGGTGCGTCCGGATCGATCACATCGGCCAAACGCGGTCCGCCCTCGGCACTTTCGGCCGCGGTCAGCGATTCGCCCGGTTCGGCGGACTGGGTCCACAGGATCGCCGCCGCGATATCGGCGGCCGGATCCGGACCCTGGAATTGCACCTGCGTCGCGACGTATCCGGTCGGCGGCTCGCCCGCCCGCACCAATCCGGCGACCGCGCCCGGCAATACGGTGGCCAGCACGACGGAACGCTCCGCCGCGATATCGGACGACAGCCGCAGCGTCGCGGTCGCCGACGGCACGAATTCGCGCAGCGCGACCAGATCGCACTCCGCGGCCAGCCCCTCGAACGGACGCGCACCGGACTGCGCCGCCTGCAGTTCCAGAGCCGCCCGCCGCTCGGCGAGACGCTGGGCCCGGTTCCCTCCGGGCTTCGGACTATTGCGCTTGCTTTTACCCACGGCAGGTCAAACTACAGTGGCTGTGTTTGATTTGCCGCGCCTGGCGGCGCGGCGTGTTCGCGG
>NZ_BDAZ01000002.1 GCF_001612725.1 Nocardia anaemiae NBRC 100462
TTGTGGTTGGTGATGGCGGGATGTTCGGCACTTGATGCACGCGTGCCAGGCGGTCGAGTCCCACGCCCGCAGCGCATGCACTCCGACGACTCGCACACGAGACGGGCCGCTCGCAAGACGCATCCGTGGTCGTCACCCGTGCGCTGACTGAGCGATAGCTCGTCGCACCGCTCCGAACAGTTTGGGCCGAAGCGATTCGACTCAGGCCGCGGCGAGCAAGGCCTTGGTGCGGGCCGGGTGGTTGGTCGCGACCCAGCTGACGCCCAGGTCGGCGCACAGCCGCACATCGTCGGGATCGTCTACCGTCCAGCAGTAGGTGGCGCGGCCCGCTGCGGCGGCCTTGTCCACCAGGTCCGGATGTTCGCGCAGGGTTTTCACCGAGGGACCGACGGCGGTCGCACCGACCGTGGTCGCGGCGCTGCCGCCCAGGTAGCGCGACGATTCGCCGAGCAGGACCGTCGGCAGCAGCGGCGCCGAACGGCGGATCCGCCAGACCGCGGTGGCCGCGAAAGACATGACGACCGCGCGGGAGTGATCGGCGGAGGCGGGGGTGGCGATGCCGAAGCGCTGGAGTTCGGCGAGCAGCTTGTTCTCCACCAGCGCGCCGTAGCGCACCGGATGTTTGGTCTCGATGAACAGCTTGGTCGGCCTGCTGCGCCAGTCGAGTACCAGCTCGATCAGCTCGCTGAGGGTGAGTACCGACGCTGGTGCGCCGTCGGCCCCGAAATCGAGTCCCGCGAGTTCGTCCAGGGTCATTTCGCTGACCAGTCCGGTGCCCGAGGAGGTCCGGTCGACGGTGCGGTCGTGCACACAGACCAGATGGCCGTCCCTGGTCAGCCGGACATCACACTCCACGCCATCGGCGCCCTCCTGCAGCGCTAGCTCGTACGCGGCGAGCGTATGTTCCGGGCGCGCCGCCGACGCTCCCCGGTGCGCGACGACGAACGGTGCGCGACTGCCCTGGCTCACTTGGCCGAAACCTCCTCGTGCTCACGGTGCGGTGTACTCATTTCCAGCGCGACGGGCTGCTTCGACGCGCCGCCACCCGGCTGCACCGGTTCGATGACGGGCACCGCCGGATCGACGGCGATCACCCACCGGCGCGCGATCCTGGTGCGGCCGAACAGGTCTCGATCGGTCATCGACCGCTGCACCCAGAGGGTCAGCACCGCGACCCCGGCCGCGACCAGATCGGTGAACGCGGTGAACAGCACACCGTCCGCCTTGGCCTGCAGGGTATCCGCGGTCCGCCACAGCAGCGCCGCGACCGTGCAACCGGCGCCGAGCACCCAGCCCACCCACCAGATGCGCACCGCCCGCAACGTCCGCGGATCCGGCCGCACGGCGACCGTCTCGGTGAGAAAAACACCGGGCCACAGCAGATTCACCACCGGTATCAGGCAACCGAGCGCGAGCGTCCGGACCAACCGCGGGTCGCGGCGACCGACCGCGGCGAAGGCGGCCCGGCGCGTTTCGATCAACCAGCCGAGCATCGCGATCGCGGTGATCAATCCGAGCGCGAGACCCACCGATGCGGAAAGCCACACCATGGCATCGGAGACGTGCAGCAGCCACGACGGAATCAGCCGGGTGCGGTTGCGCAGCAAGATCAGATAGCGCCCCAGTTCGGCGCAGGCGGCGACCGCGAAAACCGCCGCGGTCGCGATGAGTAGCACACTCGCCCGGTTGGTCAGCCGGTCCAGCGGCCGCTGTGGCGCCGGCGCGGATTCGACCGGCGGATCCAGCAGGCCCCAGCGCGGAATATGTTGGTAGCGCGGCGTTTCCACCGATGGCCGCGGCCGACCCGAGCTCAGCTTGCGGATGCGCTGATCGGGGCGGCGCGCCACCCATCGGTAATTGCGCCGCTCGGCGGGGGCGTCGATGGGGGCCGGTGACAACAGCACGCCACGACAGCGCGGGCACCAGTGCATCGGCGTCGTCTGCACTGCCCAGCGCGCGCCACAGCGTGCACACGGTTGCACCACCGTACTCACGGCGTCTCCCTTGCGGCAGGCCAGGGCCGTCCGTGGTTACGCAGGCTGGCGCCTTCGGGCCTGACGTTCATGCTGTCTCCCCTGCGGCATGCCCGGGCCCTCCGTGGTTACGCAGGCTGCCGCCTCCAGGCCTGACGTTCATGCCGGGTGCCCCTCTCTCTGGCCTCAGTAGATCTTCGCCTGGTGATCGCCGTCCGCAACCAATGGTCGACCGACCCGCTGCCATGCCACCATGCCACCGCTGACATTGACCGCGTCGTATCCGATGTGCGCCAAGTACTTGACCACCTCGATGGAACGGCCGCCCTGGCGGCAGATCACGTACAGCTGGGCGTCGTAATCGAGCTCGTCGACACGGGCGGGCACGTCGGCCATCGGAATGTGGATCGCCCCCGGTGCGTGTCCGAGCTGCCATTCGTCGTCCTCGCGCACGTCGAGCAGAATCGCCGCCGGGGAGTCCGCCGCGACACGCTGGGTCTTATCGAATTCGTCCGGTACGGCTTCCACCGGCACCGACGACACTTCGGGGCTCGTCACGCTTCGATCCTGCCATGGGTGGCGCTACGCGGGGGAGTTCCGGCCCCGCTATGCGGGTGCCCGACGGGCACTTCACGGCCTCGACATCGGCACGTTACCTCGGGTATGTTCTGTGCTTCTGGATCCTGTCCGATGCCCCGCTCCCGGGTGGCTTGTACATATCTCGGTCAAAGTTATCCACATAATCCACAACTTGATCCACAACCCACAGCTATCAGTCAGCACACCATTCACGGTCGTCAGCCATCGAGCAGATGTCGATCTACAAGGACTGATGCAGTGAATGCGGCACCGGATGGGCGATCCCCAGGGATTGCTGGAGCAGTTCGCGGTACGAACGACCGATCCGGGACTCCCCTCCTTGCCATCCCGGAGCGGTCATTCGCCGCTGCTTCGGGACCTGAGGCTGGGCCGGTCCCGATATCTACTTGGACGCGGCCGATCGCAGATCGGTTCCCCGGAAAATCGAGAACACCAGCGAAAAACTGAAATACCGGGTTCCCGCAGGGGCTGTCGGTAGCCTGGGTGCATGAACGTGAGCAGGGGGCTTCTCGACGGAATCGATACGACAGCACTCAACACAGCGCTCTCCGAGGCCACATGCCTAGGCGTGGAGGTCGATACCGCGAGTGCGCAACTGAGCCTCGACCTGGAGGTATTGACGCTTCCGGTCGAAGGACCCGCGCCCGAGGACTACCGCGTGAAGTTGACCCTCACCGGGGTCAGTCGAGTCGCGGCATCGCTGCGCATTCAGGAATGGGACGATGTGGCGCCCAGGGTGCTGCCGCTACAGCTGGAAAATCTGGACGCTGCCATCCGCAGCTTCGGCGGCGGACGACTGCACGGCTGGGAATTCATCGATGTGGACGACAGTGGCTGGGTGCACTGGGGTGAACTGCTCAGCTTCGACACCCAGATCGACTCGCACGCCGCCACGCACGTACTCGAGTTCTCCCAGGAGGAGGGCATCGACCCGCGCGAACTCGATGTGCGCGTGTGGTTCGACGGCATCACGATTCACGACAGCAACGGCGCCGAAATCCCGCTGAAGGAATTCATCGCCGGCGGCGTGCGCTGGTGGAAAGCACATGACGAGGGCGATCCGCGGACTATGCGCGCCGGAATCGTGCCGCCGCTCTAGCGCCCCTCGGGCCGCACACCTGGGTGTGCGGCCCTTTCAGGCACCGAGTCCGACCGGACAGCTGACCCCGGTGGCGTGAACCGGGCAGTAGCCGCCGGGATTCTTGGCCAGATACTGCTGATGGTAGCTCTCGGCATAGAAGAATTCGGGCAGCGCCCGCAGCGGATCCGTCCCGCCCTGTCCAGGCATTTCGGTGATCTCCGTGGTGATCTCGCCGTAGCCGGCGGCGGCCAGCCGTTCGCCGAAGGCCTGCGCGGTGCTGCGCGCGAGCCGCGCCTGCGCCGGGTCGAGGGTGAAGATCGCCGAGCGGTACTGGGTGCCGCGGTCGTTGCCCTGGCGCATGCCTTGGGTCGGGTCGTGGTTCTCCCAGAACCGGCGCAGCACACCGGCGTAGTCGATGACGTGCGGATCGAAGACGATCAGTACCGCTTCGGCATGGCCGGTGCGCCCGCTGCACACCTCTTCGTAGGTCGGGTTCCGGGTATAGCCCCCGACGTACCCGACCGCCGTTGTGAAGACACCGTCGAGTTGCCAGAACTCCTGCTCGGCACCCCAGAAGCAACCCATGGCCAACACCGCGACCTGCAGACCTTCCGGAAACGGCGGATGGATCGGCCGACCGTTCACATAGTGGGTATCCGAGACCAGTAGCGGGTCCGGACGACCCGGCAACGCTTGTTCCGGCGTCACCATCGCCGGCTCGGGAAGACGGAGCCGTCCGACCAGTTCGTCGTACCAGGACATGGTGCTCATCCGCCTCTCCGCGTATTCGGGCCATACGAGTCGAGTGCCGCACGGCCTGGTCTCAGGTCCTGCGTGGGTGTGCCTGGCCGAGTTTCGGACGGACCCGGCGAGTTACCCCATGTACCCACGAAATCAGTCGTACCGTCGGTTGTCCAGCGCACTGCGCACGGAATGTGGGGGCGAGGACCGCGGTTGCAAACGAGCGGGTGTACGAATGATGGTTGAGTGTGCTCGAGACGGCGGGCACACACGGCCCAGACATTAGGAAGGGACATCGTGGCTGAGTACACGTTGCCAGATCTGGATTACGACTACAGCGCCCTGGAGCCCCATATCTCCGGGCAGATCAACGAGATTCATCATTCCAAGCACCATGCTGCCTATGTCGCCGGCGTCAACACCGCACTGGAGAAGCTCGAGGCCGCACGCGAGGCGGGCGACCACGGCGCGATCTTCCTGAACGAGAAGAACCTGGCCTTCCACTTGGGCGGCCACGTCAACCACTCGATCTGGTGGAAGAACCTGTCCCCCAACGGTGGCGACAAGCCGGTCGGCGAGCTGGCCGCCGCGATCGACGACCAGTTCGGTTCGTTCGACAAGTTCCGCGCCCAGTTCACCGCCGCGGCCAACGGCCTGCAGGGTTCCGGCTGGGCGGTGCTCGGCTATGACACCCTCGGCCAGAAGCTGCTGACCTTCCAGCTCTACGACCAGCAGGCCAATGTGCCGCTCGGCATCATCCCGCTGCTGCAGGTCGATATGTGGGAGCACGCCTTCTACCTGCAGTACAAAAACGTCAAGGCGGACTACGTGACCGCGTTCTGGAACGTCGTCAACTGGGAGGACGTGCAGGAGCGCTTCGCGCGCGCCGTCGGCCAGGCAAAGGGCCTCATCTTCGGCTGAGCTTTCCCGCCCGCGAGCCCGCGAACCGACTCGGTTCGCGGGCTCGTTGCTTTGCGGTGTCCGATTAGCACTCTTTGGTACTTGTGTGCCAACTGAGTTTTGGCGCATCCTCGAGCATCCACAGTTCGAGGACGGGCAAAGCCGCCCCCGGTTAGATCACGGGAGGCATCATGCATACGAACGGACCTATCGGCATCACGCCGTTCCAGGCCCGCGGATCGCTGCGGGGGTTCGTCATCTCCGGACGTTGGCCCGACACCACCAAGGAATGGGCACAGGTATTGGTGCTCGCCGTGCGGGTCGCCTCCTATCCAGGATTGCTCACCACTTCGACCGTCTTCGGAGTGCGCGAGGAACTACCGGATGATCCGGAGCCGGGCACCGTCGGGCTGGTGCTGGCCGAGGGACCGGTGCTCGGTGATCAGGCGCTCGAACCCGGCCGGTTCGCCGATCATGTGCCACCGGCGCTTTTGATGCTGCATCCGCCCTCGGAGACCCGGCCATCGCTGCCGGAATGCGTCGGCGTGGCATCCGGATGCGTACTCCTGCCCGGCGTCCCACACCTGGGCCTGGAACACCGGGCAGCCTGGGCCGAAGCCGAATCCGACGGCACCGTCACCTCTTTGGTCAGCCGCGTCGGCCTCGACCCGATCAGCGACCCCGACACCGCGGTCCTCGCCATGCTCCTCGCCGCCTGAGCTCCTCGCATAGCCAGTGGCTACCTCGCACAGGTTGCACGTTGTGCGAGGTAGTCGAACGGTATGCGATGACTTCGCGCGGATTGCCATGGGCTAGCTCACTTCTGGATGAGCGCGTGCTCGGGGATCTGTGCGGGTAGCCGAAACTTGCTGGTTGGATGGCCAAACTTATTGTGCGCATTGCGATTTCGGTTACAGCGGGTTGGTGTGATTGCGGCTGCGGGGGTACAGTCGGTGGTAGCGAAGGGGAGTAGCCCGCAATTGCGCTGTCGACATACTGGTCCGCCGCCCCACGAGGGCGCGGACCCGGCCGCGTGAACCGGCGTAGATCCGGTGGGCGAGACCTTCGGCCGAGACAACCATTTCGTTGTCGGCCGGAGGCGTAACCCGATCTTCCGGCCGACAGGCCGGGAGTGCACACCACATGATCACGACGATATTGCTGAGCGTCGGAATCGTCTTTCTCGCCGAATTGGGTGATAAGTCCCAGCTGATGGCGTTGACGTTCGCGCTGCGCCACCGCTGGTGGGTGGTGCTCGGCGGCATCGCGAGCGCCACCGCGGCGGTACATCTGATCTCGGTCGGGGTCGGCTATTTCCTCGGTGCCGCGCTGCCCACCCGGGCCATCGCCCTGGTCGCCGCACTCACGTTCCTGGCTGTCGGTCTGTGGACGCTGCGCGAACATTTCGGCAGCGATGATGCCGAGACCGAGACCGAGCCGCCGCGTTCGACAACCGCGCCGTACTTCGTGGTCCTTTCGGCCTTCCTACTCGCCGAACTCGGCGACCGCACCATGTTCGCCACCGCCGCCCTGGCTACCGACAACAGCTGGGTCGGCGTCTGGATCGGCTCCACTCTCGGCATGGTCGCCGCCGACGCCCTGGCCATCGCCGCGGGCATTCTGGTCGGCAAACATCTCCCGGAACATGTCATCGGCATCTGCTCCGGCCTGCTGTTCCTCTACTTCGGCACCGCGAGCCTGCTCACCGCCACCAGCCCCGACCTCGGCATCCTGACCGGCGGCGCACTAGCCACCGCCGCCCCGGCCGCGGCAGGCATCGCCCTGCTGATTCGCTCGCGGCGTGCCCGGCGCAATTCGGACCCCGTCGCGGTCGCCGAACCCGCCGAACAGCGGCGCTGATCGCTCGCGCTGAAGCCGGTCCTTCGAACTGACGCAACATCGCTTCGCCGTAGCGGTTGTCACGGCGGCGCACCAGGACCAGGATCGGCCTGCGCACCTGCACTCGGGCGGCAGCCGTCGCCGACAGCAAGTCCAACGCGCGCCGAGACGTTGACATCCAGGTCGACGGTGCGCGGGCCGATACACCCCGCTGCCGCTCAGGCTCGCACTTCGAACTGGCGCATCGCCTCGCCGTAGAGGTTGCCGCTGCGGCGGACCAAGTCGAGTAGAGGTTCGCGGAGGGCTCGGAGGCCGGGGAGGTCGTCGACGGCTACGCGGGCGGTGACCATGGCGCTGACGGCGGCGGCGAGGGTTTGGCAGGCGAAGCGCTGTTGCTCGGTGCGGGCGTCGAGGACGTCGGCGATCATCGCGACGAAGGATTCCTGCATCTGCGCCCGGCGGGCGACGGCCTTCGCGCCCACCGCGTAGACCTCGACGAGGTAGAGGCGGGCGTATGCGGGTTCGGCGATCAGCCCGTCGAAGTAAGCCTCGAGGATGCGGCCCATCCGGTCGGGATCGGCGGGGTCGGCCGAATCCCGCGCATCGCCGCTGATCGCATTCGCGATATTCGCGATCAGCAACTCGACGGCCCGCTCGTAGGCGGCCTCGAAACAATCCTCCTTGGAACGGAACTGCTCGTAGAAGGTCTCCCGGGAAACCCCGGCCCGCTTCAGGATGGCCGCGACCGAGGTCCCGACGTATCCGTTCTCGACCATGGCCTCGGCCATCGCGCTCAGGATCCGCTCGCGCTGCGAGGCGATCACCTGCTCCCGGGGCAGGCCGTGTCGCCCCCGCGGGAGTTGGCGTGCGCTGCTGGCGGATTCGGTCATTCCATGGCTCCGAGGGTCGGGCGGACGATATCCGGCTACGCCGGTCGCTCCATTTTGCGGGGTCTGGCCGGTTGGTCGGTGGTGAAGGGCGCATCTTCGGTGCGCGCGATCTCCAACGCCCGCGCCACCCCGCGCCGCAGCGAGATATCGATGACGCGCTGGGCGATCGGCCGGAACGGCAACACCACCGCTACCCACCAGGGCGACACCACCTGACGTTTGCGCCGGGCGATGGCGCGCTCGACCGCATCGATGGCGGGACCGAGCGGTGCGACTCCCGACACCGTGGACCGGCCGAGAATGGCCCGCGCGGCGGCGGTACCGAAGCCGCGCGCGGTCATATCGGTGTCGAGTTCGGCGAAATACGCGACCCCGACCTTCGCGCCGGTATGCCTGACCTCGTGCCGCAACGTATTGCCGAGCGCCTCCACCCCGGCCTTCGACGCGCTGTAGGCCCCGACCAGCGGCAGATTCACCGCGGCCGCCAGCGACGAGACGACCAGCGCGTATCCGTTCGGATGACAGATGTGCGGTCCGGCCGCGCGCAGTGTGTAGTAGACGCCGAGCACATTGACCGCCAGCGTCTCCTCGATAACCGCCGGATCCCCGCCGAGCAGCGCCACTTGTTTGGCGATCCCGGCATTGGCCACCACCACATCCAGCCCGCCGAGTTCGGTGACCAGCGTGCTCACCACTCGCTCCACCTGCCGGTGATCGGCGATATCGCAATAGCGCCATGGTGCGTCACCGCATTCGCGTGCCACCTCAGCGAGCAGATCCGCCTCCAGCCCGAGCAGCGCTACCTTCGCCCCTTTCGCGTGCAGCTGCCGTGCCAGCGCGGCCCCGATGCCGCGCGCCGCGCCGGTGATCAGAATCCGGCGTCCGGCCACGGACGGGGCGGAAAACAGGTGCCGACCCGTCACCCGGCCACCACCTCTGATCGAATCGCTTCGCGATGCTGCATAGCTGCGACGATACCAGCCGCGAACACACATGTTCGCAAATAATTTTCCGTTTATCCGACGCTGCTATAGGGGGCGGGCATCGGTGCGAGGGAGCCGTGATCGGCCTCTCGCATGGCACCGGTTAGGGTGCAATTGACGAAGGGCCAACTGGCTGTCACGAACGAGAGGACCATCGTGGAGATTTCGGGTTCCGCCGCCATCATCACCGGAGGCGCATCCGGCCTCGGCGCCGCCACTGCCAAGCGTTTCGCCGATCTGGGCGCGACCGTCTTCGGACTCGACGTACCTCAATCCATCGAGCGCGCCGGGGATAACGTGCCCGACGGCGTCACCCTGATCCCCGCCGACGTCACCAGCAACGACGAGGTTTCCGCCGCGGTCGCGCAGGTCGTCGAATCCGGTGCGCCGCTGCGCATCGTGGTGAACTGCGCCGGTGTCGGCTGGGCCGGGCGCATCCTGTCCAAGAACGGCCCGCACGACCTGGAGCTGTTCCGCACCGTCATCACCGTCAACCTGCTCGGCACCTTCAATGTGATGCGCCTGGCCGCCGACGCGATCGCCAAGACCGACACCGTCGACGAATACGGCCAGCGCGGCGTGATCATCAACACCGCCTCGGTCGCCGCATTCGAGGGCCAGATCGGCCAGATCGCGTACTCGGCCTCCAAGGGCGGCGTGCACGGCATGACCGTCCCGGCCGCGCGTGATCTGGCCCAGTTCGGCATCCGGGTGAACACCATCGCCCCCGGCATCATCGACACCCCGATGCTCGCCGGTGTCACCGAGGAATACCGCAAGGGCCTCGAGGCCGGTGTGCCGTTCCCATCGCGCCTCGGCCGCCCGGACGAGTACGCGCAGCTGTCGCAGTACATCGTCGAGCACGACTACCTCAACGGCGAGACCATCCGCATGGACGGCGCTCTGCGCATGGCCCCGCGCTAAAGGGCCTGCGGCGCAAGACAATTACGCCCCGTCATCCGCTGGATGGCGGGGCGTTCGCGTGTGCTTTCTCAGGCGGTCGGTTTGTGACCGATGCCGAGGAAGGCCGTGGTCGAGAGGGGTTTATTCGGACGGTAGTTGACGGCTAGGTAGGCGCGCATCAGCGCGACACGTTCAGCCCAGATTTCCTCGCCGACGGTGCGGCGCATCAGCAGCAGCGGGGCGCTGCTGCGCATCATGGTCTCCCACATTTCGTCGGCGTCGGCGAAACTCAGTGTGCTGGTGTGGCGTTGGATGCTCACACCGGCGAAGCCCGCGGTGCGCATCTCGGTCGCGAAGACCTCCGGATTTTCCAGGTTGAGGAAGTTGGGTTGGGGTTCTTCAATAGTCGGATCGGCGGCGGCGAAGGCACCGAACATCATTCGCATGAGCGATGATTCGGCCACCGGAGCCCAACTCGACACCACGGCGGTGGCACCGGGGCGCAACACCCGGAACAGTTCGGCGAAACCCTTGGCCCGATCCGGGAAGAACATCAGCCCGAACATCGAGAAACCGGCGTCGAAACTCGCGTCGTCGAACGGCAGCGCCTGCCCGTCCCCCACCCGGGCGTCGATGTTGGTCAGCCCGGCGGCGCGTGCGTCCTCGGTCAGGCGCTGGATCATCGGCTCGGAGAAGTCGATGGCCGATACCCGCGCCACCCGTTCGGCGGCGGGCAGGCTCAGCGTGCCCGGCCCCGCCGCGACATCGACCACCTGTGATCGCGCCGAAAGACCGGCGAGTTCGAGTGCGTGTGCGGAGAAAGGCGCCATGATCGCGGGTCCGAATTCGGCATATCCGTCGGCGACGAGATCCCACGGTTCGGCGGCGGCAAGCGGGTTACCAGACATCAGTTGACGATCCTTTCGACCGTCCAAGGCTAACCGGGTGATACCCCCGGAACCTACCAACTCCGGCCGAACTCACTGTGCGCCAAGCAGATCAGATCTTGCGTTCGAAGGTGATCATGTGATGGCCCGGCCCGTTGTAGTCGCGCACCGGTCCGGCGACCGTGAAACCCAGGTGCCGATGAAAGCCGATCGAGGCGTCATTGCCGGGGGCGGTGATCGCCTTCACGATATGGCGGTCATTCGCCCTGGCGATCGCGAAGAACCGCTCGTAGAGCTCGCGCGCGAGGCCGCTCTTGCGAGACTGCGGATCGACGCCGACGAAGTGGATATAGGCCTCATCCGATTCCGACGGCGAGAGGAAGCCGATCAAAAATCCGGCCAGCCATTCGGTCGGTTCCCGCTGTCCGGCGCCGGGCACCTCGGCGACCAGGCTGGTTCGGTAGAAATGGTCGAGGAACAGCCTGGGCAGGTGCGGCAACACCGAGCGCCCCCACCAGTCGTCTATAACGGTGGCGATGGCGTCGTAGTCATCGGCACGTGCGGCCCGGATGACCGGCCCGTTCGCATTCGGCACGTTAGCTAGCCCGCCTCCCCGCATATTCAAGCCAGATCAAGTGCCACGATAGTCGCGTCGGCGCCGCGGGTCGTCGCAGGCCTGGTGAGCAGTTCACACAGGTTGGAACCTATGTGAACCGCTCACTCCCGCATTTTTGGCCGGTCGACCTTCAGAGCGTGCGGGTGAGCCGCTCGGTCAGGATCTGGGCGAAGCGGGCCGGATCCTTGAGTTCGCCGCCCTCGGCGAGAACCGCTGTGCCGTAGAGCAATTCGGCGGTCTCGGTGAGCTCGGGAACCTTACCCGCGTCGGCGTCGTCCCGGCGCGAGTCGTAGGCGTCGCGCAGGCCGGTGACCAGCGGGTGGGTCGGGTTCAGCTCGAGGATCCGCTTGGATTCGGGCACCAGCTGACCGGAGGCGCGGTACATGCGCTCGAGCATCGGGGTGAAGTCGAAGACATCACCGACGAGGCAGGCGGGCGAGGTGGTGAGCCGGTTGGTCAAGCGCACCTCCTTGACACTGTCCAGGGTCTTGCCGAGCCAGGCGAGCAGTTCGGCGAAGTCCTTGTCCTGCTGTTCGCGCAGCGATTCGGTGGCCTTCTTCTCCTCCTCGGTCTCCAGATCGACCTCGCCCTTGGCGATGGACTGCAACGGCTTACCGTCGAATTCGGTGACCGAACCGACCCACATCTCGTCGACCGGATCGGTCAGGATCAGCACCTCGCGCCCCTTGGCCTTGAAGGCCTCCATATGCGGGGAGCTCTCGACCTGCTGACGGGTCTCGCCGGTCATGTAGTAGATGGCGTCCTGGCCGTCCTTCATCCGCTCGACATAGGCGGCGAGGGAGGTCAGCTCGTCCTCGGAGTTGGTCGAGGCGAACGAGGAAACCTGCAGCAGTGTCTCGCGGTTGTCGAAGTCCGAGAGCAGGCCCTCCTTGAGGACGCGCCCGAACTCCTTCCAGAAGGTCTGGTACTTCTGCTGATCCTCCGCACCCTGCATTTCCTTGACCGTCGAGAGCACCTTCTTCACCAGGCGCTTGCGGATCATCTGGATCTGCCGGTCCTGCTGCAGGATCTCGCGGGAGACATTGAGCGACAGATCCTGCGCGTCCACCACACCCTTGACGAAGCGCAGGTATTCCGGCATCAGCTCTTCGCAGTTGTCCATGATGAACACCCGCTTGACGTAGAGCTGCACGCCACGCTTGTGCTCGCGGGTGAACAGATCGAACGGCGCGTGCGACGGGATGAACAGCAGCGCTTGGTATTCGAAGGTGCCCTCGGCCTTCATCGGGATGATCTCCAGCGGATCGTCCCAGCCGTGGCTGACGTGCTTGTAGAACTCCTTGTACTCCTCGTCGCTGACCTCGCTCTTCGGGCGGGTCCACAGCGCCTTCATGGAGTTGAGGGTCTGTTCCTCGAGAATCGTCTTCTCGGTCTTCTCCTCGCCCTCACCCTCGGTGACGGTCCGCTCGACCTGCATGCGGATCGGCCAGGCGATGAAGTCGGAGTACTTCTTGACGATCTCGCGGAGCTTCCACTCCAGGGTGTAGTCGAAGAGGTGGTCGTCCTCGTCCGGGGTCTTGAGCTGCAGTGAGACGGCGGTGCCCTGCGGGGCCTCGTCGAGGGTTTCGATGGTGTAGGTCGAGCTGCCCGCGGCCGACTCCCATCGGGTGCCCTCGGTCTCGCCTGCCTTGCGGGTGGTCAGCGTGACCTTGTCGGCGACCATGAAGGTCGAGTAGAAGCCGATGCCGAACTGGCCGATCAGCTCCTCGGCCGCCGCCTCGGATTTGGCCTCGTTGAGCTTCTTGCGCAGCTCCGCGGTGCCGGATTTGGCCAGCGTGCCGATCAGATCGACCACCTCGGCGCGGGACATGCCGATGCCGTTATCCCTGACCGTCAGGATCCGGTTGTCCTTGTCGACCGCCAGCTCGATATGCAGATCGGCGGTGTCGACGTGCAGATCCTTATCGCGGAAGGACTCCAGCCGCAGCTTGTCCAGCGCGTCGGAGGCGTTCGAGATCAGCTCCCGCAGGAATGTGTCCTTGTTGGAGTAGACCGAATGGATCATCAGCTCGAGCAGCTGATGGGTTTCTGCCTGGAACTCGAGTTGTTCGACGTGCTCTGTCACGTCGCGATGGTACCGCTGCGGCTATCCGACATCCGCCGACATCTGCCCGAAGTCGGCCAGACCGGGCACCTCGATGTCGGCGCGGTGTGGATCAGCGGCCCGTGCGGAGCGTGGATGCATCCATTCGCGCAGCACCATGGTGGCCCGCACATCGTCCTCGTTGTACTCCAGCAACCGGGTGCGCTGACTCGGATCGGGTTCGCCCTCGTAGCCGACGGCCAGCCGATACCAGCTCATCGACGCCTCGCCACCCGCCTCCGGATCGCGCCAGGAGAAACCGGCCACCGGCGCGATCTTCTTGAGCCCCTTGCCATTCGGACAGATGAACTGATCGGAGACGGCCTGGAACATATCCACCCATTGCGGTCCGTCGACGAATGCGCGCACCTGCTCGACTGTCGGCACCCCGGGCCGCCCCGCGAACCGGCGCGCCGATTCGTAGAGCCACTTGTCCTCGGCGGTACGCGAATAGCAGTAGGCGGCAAAGGTTTTCCCGGCCGCGATGGCCTCGGCGCGCACCGTCATCAGCCAGGTCCAGAATTCGCCGAAGGAGCGGCCTTCATCCTCGGTGGGCAGCGGATCCCAGGTGACGAATGGGCGGTACACGCCGTCGAGCAGCGTGCCCCACAGATATGCGCCGTACTCCTGGAAGCTCTCCAGATCGACATCGACCTCGACATCGGCCCGACGCACCCAGACCCGCTCGACCCGGCGCACCAGCGGCGCGCCCGCGAGCCACGCGCGGGCGGTTACCACGGCCTCGTCGAACGGGCCGTGCTGCCAGTCCTCCGGATCGTCGCCGACCCAGGCGGCCAGATCGTCGATGGTCTCGACGCCGTGGCCGCGCAGCACCTCGGCGCGGGAACCGGGCGCGACCAGGCTCACGTCCCGATGTTCGGTCAGCCAGCCCTCGCAGCTCTGACCCGCGACCCGCGCCTCGTCGGCGGGTGCTTTGCGCGTCCACCACGGGCACTGGCGGCATTCGGGCACCTTCGACGGAACCGTCGGCAATTCCCCGCGCACCACCGCGATTCGATCGGCATAGCGCCGGTCGTAATCGGCGAGCAGCGGGCCGAGATCGTGCACAAGAATGCGGTCGAAGTGATAGCCGATCACGCCGCCGACCAGCGCCGGACTGGCCAGACCGTGCCGCTGCAGCATCCGGTACAGATGCGCGAGCCGCTGTTGATCGCGGGGCTGCTGGCGCAGTTTGCGATGCGGATCCGGTTGCGGATCCCAGTGGTACGGATCCGAGGTGGTCGGGTGGAAGTCGGCCGGTTCGGGCTGGCGCGGATCGGTGACCTTGTGATTGACCACGATGACCGGGATGTAGCCGCCGCGATCGGTATCGCGCAGCAGGATCTCCGAACCGCCGCGTCGGCCGGTGTCCGGTTCCTGGGGCAGCAGGGCGCCCCAGATGTGTTGTGCGCCTTCGGCACACGCGCGCATGGTGGCCGCGGCCCGCTCCCCCGCGCGCAGCGTCGGATCGATCACCACCCAGTTGTCCGGATCCGCCGCGATCAGTGCCTCGCGCACCCTGGTGCGATGCGCGCTCGCCGCCTCCCTGCGCTGCCGGACCCCGGCATCCTCGATCACTCCGGTCAGCAGGTCCGGATGCGCGGCATTCAAATGCAATCGGTGCCGACAGCCGATCAATGCTCTGGCATCGACGAATGCGGTCGGCTCGGCGGATATCGACGCAGTGTTCACCTCGGCCTGCCGCTCGTCGGCTACGCCTTCGTGATTGTGACCGTCGCGGTCACCGCTGCCCGAATACACATACGCAGTATGGTCCAGACCCCTGACAACTCCGCGAACCGCCTGACATGAGGCCGCCCAATACATCCTGAAGTCGCGTGGTGCACCTCTGGGCGGCGTGATAGACCTATGCACTGGTAGTCCTGCAACGGAATGATTCAATATCACTCGACCCGTTCGGAGCGAGTCTTACGAGCGACGTTCGCGGCCCGTCTCACGTCCGCGCGAAGGCGCGGCCATTGACGCGAGACACCAGGGGGCCGCGAACACGCCGCGCCGCAGGCGCGGCAAATCAGACACAGGAGGGCCTTCGATGGGGTTGTTCACGAAGCGCAAGCGGCGGCCGAGCCGCAGGGCCGAGGCGAAGGCCCTCAAACACAAGGCCGCGATGGAGGCAAAACTCGGCGCCAGGAACGACCGCAAGGCCCGCCGCGCGGAGGCCCGCACCCAGCGCAAGGTCGCCAAGGCGCAGATCGCCGCATTGCAGGCCGAGGAGAAGGCCGCACTGAAGGTGGCCGCCAAAGCCGAGCGGGACCCGTTCACCGCGGGCCAGGTCAGCAAGTACCTCGGTGTCGCCCGGGTGCTGGTGCCCGTACTCGCACCGCTGGCCTACCGTGCCGCGACCTACATCCGCGGCTGGATCGATACCCGTCGGGCGCATCAGCTCGGCGTCGGCGTCGAACAGCTCGGTGATTTCAGCGGCCATGGCGGTCGGCTGCAGGCGCGGATCTCCAACACCGAAGCCGCCCTCGACAAGATCGGCGCGCAGACCGGCGACAAGGCGAGCAAGGGTGAGACGCAGAAATTCGTTGCCGCCACCCAGGATCGACTCGGCAATCTGACCGCCGCGATCCGGACCGCGGAGCAGATGCCCGCGACGCGTCGTCGGGCCGTACACGCGTCGATTTCGAGCGAGCTGTCCGGTATCGAGGCGGACGTTTTGGCGCGCCTCGGCGTCGGCTGATCCCTCTGATGTCCCCCGGCCAACCCTCCGGCAGCCCACGCGGCTGGCTGGTCGGCGGCACGGTCGGTGCGCTCGCCATCACCGCACATGGAGCGGCCGGTGGCGGATTTCCGGATTCGGCCGAATCCGCACTGCTGCTGGTTGTTTCGGCGTCCATGGGATGGGTTGCCGGGCAGCTGTGGCACACCGACGGCCGTTTGGCCGTACTCGGTCCGCTCGCGCTCGGACAGCTCGCCGGGCACGCGGTGCTATCGGGACTGATCGACCACGGCCACACCCACACCGCCGCAACGCAGTTCGACCCGTATCTGCCCACCGGCTGGATGTTGTCGGCGCATTCGATCGCAACGCTCGGCTGCGTCGCTCTGATCCTGTTGGCCGAACGGCTCTATGCGTTGGCGTCCAGCGTGATTCGCGCGGTGTCCACCGCCGGATCACCGCTCGCGCTCACCGGTCCGTCGCGCTGGTCCGATCCCATTCTCCGGCCCTACCGCTTTCATCCGAACGGCGCGATCGGTCCGCGCGCGCCACCGGTGTCGGCCTGACCCGCCACACCCAAACCTCTTCGGACAGAAAGCACTTCATCCATGCGTACGCAGATCAAGCACGCCTGCACGACCGTAGCCGCCGCCGGTTTCGTGCTCCTCGCGGGCGGCACCGCCGCCGCACACGTCACCGCCGACGCACCCGGCGCGACGCAGGGCAATTACTCGGTGATCACCTTCAAGGTCCCGACCGAATCGGAGACCGCGAACACCACGGGGCTCACCGTCACCCTGCCGAATCTCAAGAGCGCCCGCACCGAGCCGATCCCGGGCTGGAGCTCCAAGGTCGACCGCAATGACAAGGCCGAGGCCACCTCGGTCACCTGGACCGCCGACCCCGGCGCGCCCGGCGTCCGGCCGGGCCAGTTCCAGCGCTTCGTCCTCTCGGTCGGCCCGCTGCCGACCCAGGACATGGTCAGCTTCCCGGCCACCCAGACCTACAGCGACGGCAAGGTCGTCAAATGGGATCAGCCGATGGGCGCCGACGGTTCGGAACCCGAGCATCCCGCACCGATGCTGACCCTGGCGGCGGCCTCCGCTGACGGCGATGACCACCACGTCGGCAGTTCGGCCGCCGCCTCGGCGAAGGCGAAGGACACCGACAACACCGCGCGCTGGCTCGGCGGCATCGGTCTCGCGCTCGGCCTGCTCGGCGTCGCGCTCGGTCTGGGCAATGTGATCCGCGGACGCCGGGCATGAGCGAGCGCGGCACCGCCATGCGTCGCATGGTCACCGGGCTGGTCGCTGGCCTGCTCTTGCTGAGCATGGGCGCGCTCGCGGCCGGAACGGCGGCGGCCCATTCCACGCCGGTCAGCAGCGTGCCCGCCGACGGCGCGAGCGTCGAGACCGGTCCGGAGCGGGTCAGCATCACCTTCAATGAGCCACTGCAGGAAAGCTTTCCGGCTCTCACCGTGGTGGGGCCGGACGGGAATCTGTGGTCCAAGGGCGACCCGAAGGTGGACGGCCCGACCGTCAGCGTCGCGGTCGGCGAACTCGGCCCGACCGGCGTCTACAAGATCGGGTATCGGGTCACCTCCGCCGACGGCCATCCGGTCAAGGGCGAGCTGAGCTTCACCCTGACCAAGGCGGGCAACGGTACCCCGGGCCCGAAAGCCAACGGCCAGAACAACTCCGGCGGTGGCGAGGACTCCGAGGGAATTCCGCTGTGGGTCTTCATCGTCGGCGCGGTCGTACTGTTCGGCGGAGGTCTGGCATTCGCCCTGTTCGGCGGCAGGAGCCGCAACTCGCAGCGGTGAGAAGAGCACACAGGTGAACAAGGTGCAGCCGACGACCGGCGGCGGGAATGCGCAAGCTCTGCTGCTGGTCGTCCCGGCCGGGCTGCTCGGCGTGGCGCTCGCGCTGATCCTGGCCGTCCCGGCGCCCGCGCAAGCCGAAAGCGTCGTCCGGGTGCTGGCGGACTGCACCGGGGCGACCGTGCTCGGACTGGCCGCACTGCCCCGGCTGCACGATCGGCTGCGGCCGCCGTGGCGGGCGCTCGCGGTGCTCGCCGGGATCTGGTGTGTCACCGAATTCACAGTGCTCGTTTTCGAGGCGGCCGCGGTGGTCGGCGTGCCCGTCGGCAAGCTCAGCGGTCGGCAGTTCGGCGATTTCCTGGTCGAGATCAGCGGCGGTCAGGTCGGTATCGCGGTACTGATCGGCAGCGGTGCGGTCGCCAGCTATTCGGCCATGGCGTTCCGGCGACCGCAAACCGCATCGGCCGATCTGGTGCTGATCTTCGCCGCGGTGGCGCTGGCACTGCGGCCGATCACCGGGCATATGTCGCAACAACCGTTCGGCTCGGTGCTCGCGGCGGTGCACGCGCTGGCGGCGGCGTCCTGGTTCGGGCTGCTGATCGCGCTGGCACTTGTGGTGCGCAGCCGAGGCGAGTGGGCGGTGACGCTGCCGAGGTATTCGGCGGTTGCGCTGCCGCTGGTCGGCATCGTCGCAGTCACCGGTCTGATCAACGGCTTGGTGCGGGTGGGTGGGATCGCACCGTTCGCGACGACCGGCTACGGCCGCATTTTGCTGGCGAAAACCCTTGTGCTGGTTGCCTTGCTTGCCCTGGGCTGGTGGTGGCGACGAGCCTGGGTACCGCAGGCGACCGGGCATCGAATGACCGCGGAATCCTCGCTGCGGCGGGCGGTTGTCGAGGTGGCGGTGATGGCCGTGGCCTTCGGACTGGCGGCGACGCTGGCGGTCACCGCATGACGCTTGCAAATGCAAGCACCTGCAGTCCGGCAGATAGCAACCCGTTACAGTTGTGCCCATGACCGAGGTGAAGATCGTCGAGGACTGTGCGGCATCGGCCGAAACAGCCTTCGCGTATGTCAACGATTACCGGAATCTGTCGCGTTTCATCACCGAGGTCCAGGACTTCACGCCGATCACCGACCAGGTCGAGGGCGTCGGCGCGACCTTCGACGGCACCATCAAACTCGGCCCCGCCGCGCTGCATTCGCGCCTGCAGGTCGTGCGGTGGGAGGAGAACTACGCGATCGCGGTGAAGTCGATCAAGGGGTTCGAGATCGAATCGACCTTCCTGTTCCACGCCAAGGGTGCCGACAGCTGCACGGTCGACGCGATCGTCGACTATCGCGTGCCGGGCGGAATCGCGGGCAAGGTGCTCGGGAAGACCATCGAGCCGTTCGTGAAGATCGCGGTAAAGCACTCCACACACAATCTGACAACCCAGATCGCCGAATTCCACGCCAGCAGGGGCTAGCCCGGAACTTGTCCCGGCCGGTCCCGCCGGAGGATGCTTGGCACCATGGCCGACCGAACGACACCGACATTTCCACAGCGCATCGCCTACATCTGCGGGCGCACGCTGCCGGAGTCGATGTCGGCCTGGGTACTCGAGGATCTGACCGGCCCCGGTGCGGCGCGGCGCTATCTGATGCGCTTCCTCATTCCGATGATCCCGGTTCTGAGTCTGTTCCTGCTGGTCCCGGGACCGAAATGGATGGGCCTGGCGATGATGGCCCTGCTGTATCTGCCGCTGATCTATTTCACCGCGGCGCTGATGTACGTGTATCGCAGGGCGCGTCTGGTCAAGCACGGCCTCGATCCGGCACTGGCCGACTCCGCGTCCAGCAAGCGCGCGGAAAACGAGCGGCTGGCCTACGAACGCCGCCATGGTCGGGCCTGATCCGGGCTGGGCGAATATTCGCCGAACCTGGCGGTGACGCATATCACGGGCATAGCCTGAACATATGAAACGCCCCACGATAGGCCAACGGATCTCATACGATCTCGGCCGCGAGCTCCCCGAGGAGCTGCACGAGTGGGTCATCCACGACCTCGTCGGGCACGGGGCCGAGGTGCGCTACCTCGTCCGGTTCATCGTTCCATTCGTCCCGCTCTTGCTGGTCCCGCTGCTGTTCCCCGGGCCGATCGCGCTGAAGATCGGCGTGATCATCATGATGCTCGTGCCGCTGGTCGTGTTCACCGTCGCGCGCAGCTACGTCTGGCGCCGCCACCGGATGCGGCAGCACGGCCTCGATCCGCAATGGATCGACCACAACAAGATGCGCGAAACCGAGCGGATCAAGTACCAGATGCATTACGGGCACCGCTAGCGACACAGCCCTGCGCGAACGCCCATCGGCCAGCGCTAACCCTCCGCACCCGCTCGACCAGCACGGAGCGAGTCTTACGAGCGACGTTCGCGAGACACCAGGGGGCCGCGAACACGCCGCGCCGCAGGCGCGGCAGAATGTCACAGTGAACACCATTGCCACGGCGGACCTCGCCGACGAGATCGGCCCCGAAATCCGTAGCTGCGACACGCAGTTCATCCAGTTCGGCGGGCGCGCGGAGTTCTCCGGGCGGATCACCACGATCCGCTGCTTCCAGGACAACCTGCTGGTCAAGCAAACGCTGAGCGAGCCGGGTAATGGCGGCGTGCTCGTCGTCGACGGCGGCGCCAGCGTGCACACCGCACTGGTCGGCGACATCATCGCCGGACGCGGTGTGGCCAACGGCTGGTCCGGCGTCATCGTCAACGGTGCGGTGCGCGACTCGGCCATCCTGCGCACGCTCGATATCGGTATCAAGGCACTGGGCACCAACCCGCGCAAGAGCACCCAGACCGGCAGCGGCGACCGCGATATCCCGGTCGAATTCGGGGGTATCACCTTCGTGCCCGGCGAGATGCTCTACAGCGACCACGACGGCATCGTGGTCCGTGCCGAAGACTGAGCGACTAAGCCGTCGCCACCCTGGCCTTGTGACCGGCGATGGCCACAATGTCGCCGACATGCAATTGCCGTCCGCGACGCAGTTCCACCTCCTCGTTCACCCGTACCAGGCCCGCGGCGATCACGGTCTTGGCCTCCGATCCGGAATCGATCAGATTGGCCAGCTTGAGGAACTGACCGAGTCGAATGACGTCGTCATCGATCGGCACATCGACTGCATCGGACATGGGATACATCCTTACTCCGTCGCCGTCGAACGGGAAATCCCACCCCCACCCGCGGTACGAACGACGGGCGATGACGCACCGATAACCGACATGCCCGGGTGGTCTTCGAGCACCACTACCGCGGCACCGTACACACTGGTGCTGTGACAACCACGCACGCCCGGCAACACATCGACACCGAAGCACTCCCGGAGAGAGCGGCACCACCGGTACCGCATCGCGGACACGGACGGCTGCGCGAGGTCCCGCATATCGCGGGTCTGATCCTGGGTGTGTTCGCCGTGCTCTGCTTCCTGTGGAGCCTCTCGCCCGGACTGCGATATCTGACGCATGTGCCGCGTCGCTACATCGACCTGTACTACTTCGACGCACCGGATACCAGCCTCGTATGGGCATTGGTGGTCGGTCTGCTCGCTGGGGCGACGGCCAGCCGCAAGCGGATCGCCTGGTGGTTGCTGATCGGCTATATCGCGCTCTACGCGCTGGCGAATGTGCTCGAATTCGCCGACGAGGCCAATATGCACGCGCTGGTGGCGGCGATGGTGCAGATCGTCGCGATCGGCGTGCTGCTCGCGTCCTGGCGGGAGTTCTACACCAAGGTGCGCCGGGGCGCGGGCTGGAAGGCGTTGGGCGTACTGGTCGGCGGCCTCGCGGTCGGCTGTCTGCTCGGCTGGGGCCTGGTGGAACTGTTCCCCGGTTCGCTGCCGCGTGGCGTGCAGCGGCCGCTGTGGTCGGTCTATCGGGTCACTGCCGCCGTCTTGGTGGACAACGAACATTTCGACGGCCATCCGCGCCCGTTCGTCAACTTCCTGCTCGGTCTCTTCGGCGCCATCGCGCTGTTGGCCGCGGTGGTCATCCTGCTGCGCTCGCAACGCGCGGGCAATGCGATGACCGGCACCGACGAATCCGCGATCCGCGGGCTGCTGGAACGCTCCGATGTCGAGGATTCGCTCGGCTACTTCGCGACTCGCCGCGATAAGGCGGTGGTGTTCGCACCGAGCGGCAAGGCGGCGCTGACCTATCGCGTCGAATTGGGCGTCTGCCTCGCCAGTGGTGATCCGATCGGCATTCGCGAGGCCTGGCCGCAGGCGATCGATGCCTGGCTGCAACTGGCCGACCAATTCGGTTGGGCACCGGCGGTCATGGGCGCCAGCGAACTCGGTGCCACGGCATATCGGCGAGCCGGACTTTCGGCGCTGCGCCTCGGCGATGAGGCAATTCTGGACACCAGGTCGTTCTCGCTCGCGGGCCCGGAGATGAAGCAGGTCCGCCAGGCCGCGAATCGGTTGCGCAAGCACGGGATCCATGTGCGGATCCGCCGCCATCGCGATATTCCGGCCGAGGAATTCCGGCAGGTGATCGCGCGGGCGGATGCCTGGCGCGATACCGAAACCGAGCGCGGCTTCTCGATGGCGCTCGGCCGCCTCGGCGATCCGCTGGACGGCGAGTGCCTGCTGGTGGAAGCGGTGAACCCGCAGGACCAGGTGCTCGGCATGCTCTCGCTGGTGCCATGGGGACGTACCGGCGCGTCACTCGAGCTGATGCGCCGAGATCCACACGGCCCCAACGGTGTCATGGAGCTGATGATCTCCCAGCTCGCACTGACCTCCGAACAGCATGGCATCACCAGGGTTTCGCTGAACTTCGCGGTATTCCGCTCGGTCTTCGAGGAGGGCGGACGCATCGGCGCCGGACCGGTGCTGCGGCTGTGGCGCGGTGTGCTGCTGTTCTTTTCGCGCTGGTGGCAGCTGGAGGCGCTGTACCGGTCGAATGTGAAGTATCAGCCGCACTGGGTGCCCCGGTTCTTCCTGTTCGAGGAGCGCAGACAACTACCCCGGGTGGCGATGGCCAGTGCGCTCGCCGAGGGCTTCCTACCGCGCTTCGGCAAGGATCCCGAGACCATTACCCACACCGGTCTGCACAGCGCGGTTCCCGCGGGCGTCACCGGACTGCACGCCGACGGCAGTCCGCCGGATCTGCCGGAAAACGTCGGGGTGGAACAGCTTCCGCGCCGCCCCGAGCAGGTGCGGGTGCGCATGGACAAGCTCGACCGGCTCGCGGCCGCCGGTGTCGACCCCTATCCGGTCGCCTATCCGCCGACGCATACCGTTGCGGCGGCGCGTCGTTCACCGCGCGGCACCACGGTGCGGGTCTGCGGCCGACTGTTGCGCATCCGCGATTACGGCGGGGTGATCTTCGCGGTGGTCCGGGACTGGACCGACGATATCCAGCTGGTCATCGACCGCGATCGGGTCGGCGTCGAACGCAGCGCCGAATTCGGCGAATTCTTCGATCTCGGTGACCTCATCGAGGTCAGCGGTCAGATCGGGCACAGCCGCCGCGGCGAACTCTCGCTGCTGGCCGCGGACTGGCGGATGATCGGCAAATGCCTGCATCCGCTGCCGGACAAGTGGAAGGGCCTGGCCGATCCGGAGGCCAGGGTGCGTCAGCGCTACGTCGATATGGCGATCAATCCGGAGGTCCGCGAGGTGCTGAGCAAGCGCACCGCGGTGGTGCGCTCGCTGCGGGATTCGTTGAACGCCTGGGGATATCTCGAGGTGGAGACCCCGATCTTGCAGAAGGTGCACGGCGGCGCCAATGCGACACCGTTCCTCACCCATATCAATGCCTACGATCTGGATCTGTATCTGCGGATCGCACCCGAGCTGTATCTCAAGCGGCTGTGCGTCGGCGGTATGGAGAAGGTCTTCGAAATCGGGCGCAACTTCCGCAACGAGGGTGTCGACTTCAGCCACAATCCGGAGTTCACCAGCCTGGAAGCCTATGAGGCACATGCCGATTACGAGCGGATGATGCAGCTGGCCCGCCAGCTCATCCAGAACGCCGCGCAGGCCGCCAATGGTTCGATGGTCGCGCTGCGTCCCAAACCGGACGGCTCCTTCGAAGAGGTGGACATCTCCGGGGAATGGGCGGTGAAGACCGTGCACGGCGCGGTATCGGAGGCGATCAGCAGCAAGATCACCCCGCGGACCACGCTCGACGAACTGCGCGAACTCTGCGATAAGGCGCAGGTGCCCTATCAGCACGGCTGGGATGCCGGACAGGTCGTGCAGGAAATGTATGAGCATCTGGTCGAATCCCGTACGGAGAAGCCGACTTTCTACATCGACTTCCCCACCTCGGTCTCCCCGCTGACCCGCGCGCACCGCAACATTCCCGGCGTGACCGAACGCTGGGATCTGGTCGCCTGGGGCGTCGAATTGGGTACGGCCTACAGCGAACTCACCGATCCGATCGAACAGCGCCGCAGGCTCACCGAACAATCGATGTTGGCGGCCAACGGCGATCCGGAGGCCATGGAACTCGACGAGGACTTCCTGCAGGCGCTCGAGCACGCGATGCCGCCGACCGGTGGATTGGGTATGGGCGTGGACCGCATCGTCATGTTGATCACCGGACGCAGCATTCGCGAGACGCTGCCGTTCCCCTTGGTGAAGCCGCGCTGAAACCTCCGTGTTGAGAATTTCACTCTGAAGGATTTGCAAACATAGGAAGGCTTCCCAAGCGGAATTCGCCCGCTAGTGTTGACAACTCGGCCCCGGGAGGAGGCCGTTACCTTCGACAATGGGATGCATATGTACCTTGATCTGCTGACCAATACCGCTCTGCTGGACCCGCAGGTCTGGGCCAGCGCGGACACCTGGACCAACTCCGACACCCTGGCCTCGGCAGTGGAATTCGCGGCCAAGAAAAAGAAGAAGAGCAGCAGCGGGCTGATCATCGGCGGCATCTGCTGCCTGGTCGTCGTCGCGCTGATCGTGGGCGGCATCTACCTGCTGACCCAGCGCAAGAAGCAACAGTAAGCCCGAGAAAACGGCCCGGCTCGCCGATCGCGAACCGGGCCGTTTCGGTATTTCCGAACTAGATGGCGCTGCGTTCGGAGGCCACCTCGGCCTCGAGCAACAGTTCGTCATCGAGTTCGTCGTGCGGCTGCGCCGGAACCGACTTCAGCACCACCACCGCCGTGACCAGCGCGGCGACCACCAGTGCGGCGCCGATCCAGAACGCCAGGTGGAATCCGTTGGTGAGTGCGACATTCGGCGCGACACCGTCCTTCAGCAGGTGTTCGGTCTTGCTCGCCGAAAGGGTGGCGAGCACCGCCAGACCCAGCGCGCCACCGACCTGCATGGTGGTGTTCGCCAGACCCGAGGCCAGCCCGGCCTCCTGCGGCTCGACCCCCGACATCGCCAGATTCATCAGCGACGGGAAGGCCAGACCCGCACCGGTGCCGAACAGCACCATCGGTCCGAAGATAGCGAGCCAGTAGTTGCCGTCCACCGGCGCCTGGGTCAGCCAGAGCAGCGCGGCGAGAATCAGCAGCAGACCGGGAATCAGCACCTTGCGGGCGCCGAAGCGCATCACCAGATGTTCGGAATAGCGCACCGACAGCAGACCCATGATCGCCGCGACCGGGAAGAAGGCCGTGCCGAGCTGGATCGGCGAATACCCGAGTACCTGCTTCAGGTACAGCGAACCCATGAAGAACATGCCGAACATGCCCGCCACCGTCAGCACCTGGATCACATTGGCACCGGACAGATTTCGCGAGCGGAAGATCTTCAGCGGCATCAGCGGGGTGACCGCCGTCGCCTCCCGGGCGATGAATCCGGCCAGCAGCACCAGCGCGGCCGCACCGAGCCCCAGCGTGACCGGATCGGTCCAGCCGTATTCGGCGGCCGGCTTGACGATGGTGTAGACGCCGAGCATCAGCGCCGCCGTGATCAGCACGGCGCCGGGCACATCCGCGCCGTCCTTCAGTCCGGCGCCCTTGTCCTTGTCCAGGATCTTCAGCGCGCCGAGGCCGACCGTAATGCCGATCGGCAGGTTGACCAGGAAGATCAGCCGCCAGTCCAGCGCGGTCAGGAAACCGCCGAGCAGCAGGCCGATGGCACCACCGGCCGACGCGACGAAGGCATAGCGACCGATCGCCTTGGCCTGCTCGCGCGGGTCCGGGAACATCGCGAAGATCATGCCGAGGATGACCGCCGATGTCATGGCGCCGCCGATGCCCTGCAGGAAGCGGGCCGCGATGAGGGTCACCTCGTTGACGGCCGCACCACACAGCGCCGAGGCCAGGGTGAAAACCACCAGACCGGACAGGAACATGGTGCGCCGACCGATGAGGTCACCGAGTCGCCCGGCCAGCATGAGCAGGCCGCCGAAGGAGATCAGATATCCGTTCACCACCCAGGCCAGACCCGATGGCGTGAAGCCGAGGTCGGTCTGGATATCCGCGAGCGCGACATTCACGATCGTCGCGTCGAGCACGATCATCAGCATCCCGCCACACAACACATAGAGGGCGAGCCAGCGCTTGTTGTCCGCACCGGAGGGGGCGTCCCCCACCTGTCTATGTCGTTCTTTTGCTTCCGTCACCACAGACGCCTTCCACCCGAAGATCGTTACTGTGGCACGCTAGCAATGGTTAGTCCTAAAAGACAACTAATTAATTCAGTTGAAGAATCGACTGATATGCTGTAGCCCATGACTATTGCCTCGGAGCAGCGCGCGAAGCGCAGCTACCACGACGCCTGCGGTGCCGCCCGCGCGCTCGACCTCGTCGGCGAGCGCTGGACCCTGCTCGTGGTGCGCGAACTACTCCTTGGCCCCAAACGCTTCACCGATCTGCGCGCCGGACTCCCCGGCATCAGCCCCAATGTGCTCTCCCAGCGCCTCGACGAACTCGTCCAGATCGGCGTCGTGCACAAGCGCAAGCTGCCGCCGCCGGTCGGCGCCGCCGTCTACGACCTCACCGATTGGGGTCGCGAACTCGATGACGTGATCGTCGCGCTGAACCGCTGGGGCGCCCGCACCCCGAACAGCTACAGCTGCTCCGACATGTCCACCGATTCGCTGATGGTCACTTTGCGCACGTTCTTCCAACCCGAGCGAGCGGCAGGCGTACGAGCCGACTACGACCTGTACTTCGCCGGAACCGATTCCGGCACAGACGAATTCCACGCCGTCGTCGCCGACGGCACCATCACCATCACCCGCGGCGCCTCCGGCACCGGTGCAACCGCCATCCACACCACCGTCCCGGCCTTCATCGCCGTCGCCTTCCACGGCCGCCCCCTGACCGACAGCCTGTCATCCGGCGAGACCGACATCAGCGGCGACAGCGCCGCGGTAGCGCAATTCGTGAGCTTCTTCGAACTCCCCCCGGAGTGCTCCGCGAATCCCCCGGCGTAATCGGCGGCGAATCTACATCCGATCGATCTCGGTCAGATCGATGTCGATCTCGAACGGAACACTCAAACGCAGCCGCTCATGATGGATCCCCGTGAGCGCGTACGCCTTTGTGGCGGGATCGAGTTCGTAGACATAGACGACCGGACGCCCGTCGATATTCTCGACACGCCAGTAGTGGGTGATGCCTGCCCGGGCATACAGCTGGGGCTTGCGCTCACGATCGCGAGTACGAGATTCCGCCGACACAACCTCGACGGCGAGCACGACATCATCGGCCTGGTAGGTCGTCAGCTCCGGACCACCATCGCGATCGGCATGTACTGCGATGATGTCGGGTTCTGGTCGCTGGTCACGCCCCAGCGTCACGGTCATCTCCCGACGAATCCGCAGATGTGCGGGAGCCAAGGGGTGCAGAGTGAAGGCGAGCAAGTTAATGACCTGCATGTGGAACTTCGCCTGCGGGCTCACGAAGACAAGACTCCCGTCGATCAACTCGGTATGCGGGGGCAGGTCGGGCAGGCGGTCCAGATCCTCGGCGACAAAACCGCCCGGCGGCGGGCGCAGCCACTGCGGAAACGGTTCGACGGTCATGACTTCGAGTATGGCACCCATACGTCGCTGATTCCCCCTAGTGCGAATGAACAGCGATCATACGGCAGAGTGGGCGGGGTGCAGTTGATATTCGTTCGTCATGCTCAGCCGTTGCGGGTACAGACCTCCGATGGACCAGCCGATCCCGGATTGGCGCCGGTCGGCATAGAGCAGGCCGAACGGGTACCGGCGGCATTGAGTCAGCATCGGATCAGTCGGATCGTGAGCAGTCCGCAGCGGCGGGCGCGGGAGACGGCCGCACCGACCGCGGCGAAGCTCGGGCTCGCGGTGGATGTGATCGATGATCTGGCCGAATACGATCGTGACCTGCCCGCCTACATTCCGATCGAGGACGCCAAGGCCGAATTCTCGGCCGTCTACGAGCGGATCAAGTCCGGACATCTGCCCGAACAGGTCGATGGACCAGCCTTCATCACCCGGGTGCGCGATGCCGTCACTTCGATCGCCGCGCATACCGATCCGGCCGATACGGTGGTCGTGTTCGCGCACGGCGGGGTGATCAATGTGCTGCTGCAGGAGGTGCTCGGCCTGGCCCGCCCGCTGACCTTCCCGATCGACTATTGCTCGATCACCCGGATCCTGTTCTCCCGCAGCGGCCGCCGCACCGCGGCGACCATCAACGAGAACGGCCACGTGTGGGATCTGTTGCCGCGCAATATTTCACAGCAACCTTGACGGTCGTTCCCAGACTCGGGCATTCACAGTCGACTGCCAGACGAGTCGCACCTCGATCTCAGAGACGGAACCTTCCATGGGACGGGTGAGCCAGCACCAGCGACTCACGATCCGCGAGAAAGGAACCGTTTTGCTCTCCAAGACAAGGCGTATCGTCGCCCGGGTTGCAGTCGCAGGCGCGTTGATCGCCGTACCACTCGGCGCACTCGCCGTCACCGCCTCCGCGGCCGAGCCCGATGCGTCCGCCCAGTCCGTATCGGATCAGATTCCATTGCAGGGCATCGAGATCGACCGTCACCACCACCACCACGACCAACACCTCGGTGATGGTGGTGACGACCAGGGCCCATGGTTCCCTGGCCCGGGTAATGGCCTGCCCGGCCCGGCACCGCAGCCCTTCCAGCCACCGGCGACCGGGTCCGCAGGCTGATCCGGTACCAGAAAGCGAAAGGCCACTTCTCCGCCGGGAGAGGTGGCCTTCGCTATGTGTGGGACCTGGAATCAGGCCATGCCCGCGATCCAGTTGTGCATCCAGGAGATGGCGGTCTGCCCGCCGCCCACCGGGTAGCTGCCGTAGAGCGTATGCGCGTGCGAGTTGTAGAACCGCTCCAGATCCTTCGCCCGCTGCTGGTTGGCGGAGTCGGTGAGCTGGGACTGCAGCGTCGAGATGCCGCCCAGGTTCATCAGGTCGTTCATGATGGTGCCCGCCTCGAGCTGGTAGCGCCAGAGGTTGGCCGGATTCGCCTCGGAGGTCTGCGCGAGGAAACCGGCGAACCGGGTCACGAAGTCGTCGGTGGCGGTCGCGCAGTAGAGGTCGTCGAGCGCGCAGATGGTGCGGGTGCGGTCGCTGAGCCAGCCGAAGCCGCCGACCCGAGCGCCACCGGCGCCGGCGCCCGGCGCGACCGGTCCGACCTGAATGTCGGTGGGCGAACGGCGCGGATCGGAGATCAGGCCGACTCCCGCGATCCGGTCCACCGGAATCGGGCTCAGGCCGGTGCCGATTTCGGCGGCGAGATCGCCCGCCGCATCCGCACCCTGGCTGTAGCCGACGAGCGCGATCTTGGTGCCGCCGCAGCGCTGCACCATATCGACGGCCAGGCCGCGGGCGCGATCGGTCGCTTCCTTCTTGGAGGCGCCGTAGACATCGCCTTCCCACGGGAACGCGGTCGCGGCATACGTCACGTAGTCGACGTCCACCGAGCGGCCCAGATTGTTGGTGACGCCGGACAGCATGCCGGGCTGCGGCGTCTTGTCCTTGCCGGTCTCCCAAGTACCGGGCACCGCGACCACATAGAGGCTCGGGCAGCCCGGATCGGCCGTTACCGAACCGCTACCAAGGACCACGCCGGATGCAACAGCCGCGCACGCACCGATGGCGGCGGCAACCTTCTTCAACCGCATACTGCTCCAGTTCAAAACATCGCCCCTTGCGAGAGCAAGCACCGACAGTTGTTGTAACCGTGCTGACCTCGGCGGATGTCGGTCCAGTGCATACCGGGTCACCCACCGGTACGACATGCACGGGTAACCCACATCCCAAGATCACGCACCACGCGCAGATCACAATAAGGCAACGCCTCGAGCTACGCCATTCGAACCCCCGACCGTGTCCGATTCCCGTCACCACTTACGCCGAAAATGGTTCCGCACAGCGGCCTTCCGCGCCCGGTCGAGTTCGAATACCTCCGCGGGCCAAAAGCCCGGCACAAATAAAAGGCGCCTGTGGATCGAAATCCACAGGCGCCCTTCCGCTCCGGTAAGAGAGGTTCTAACGTTGCGCGACCGCCGTCGGCGGAATCGGCGCGGGCAGTGCGGTCTCGCCCTCCAGGAACTTGTCGACCGCCGAGGCGGCGGCGCGACCCTCGGCGATGGCCCAGACGATCAGCGACTGGCCGCGGCCCATATCACCGGCGACGAAGACGCCGGGGATATTGGTCGACCAGTTCTTATCGCGCTGGACATTGCCACGCTGGTCGTAGCCCACGCCGAGACCTTCGAGCAGGCCCCGCTTCTCGGGTCCGGTGAAGCCCATGGCGAGCAGCACCAGGTCGGCCTCGAGGGTGAAGTCGGTGCCCTCGACCTTCTCGAAGCGGCCGTTGACCATCTTGACCTCGTGCGCCTCCAGCGCGGTGACCTTGCCGTCCTTGCCGACGAAACGCTCGGTGTTCACCGAGAAGACGCGTTCGCCGCCCTCCTCGTGCGCCGAGGAGACCCGGTACATGAGCGGGTAGGTCGGCCACGGGGTGGAAGAGGCGCGCTCCTCCGGCGGCCGCGGCATGATCTCGAACTGGTGGATGCTGGCCGCGCCCTGACGGTGCGAGGTGCCAAGGCAGTCCGCACCGGTGTCACCGCCACCGATGATGACGACCTTCTTGTCCTTCGCATGGATCGGCGGCAGGCCGTTCTCGTCGGTGACATCGTCGCCGTGCTGCACCCGGTTGGCCCACGGCAGGAATTCCATCGCCTGGTGGATGCCGTCCAGATCCCGGCCCGGGATCGGCAGGTCACGCGCCAGGGTGGCGCCACCGGCCAGCACGATCGCGTCGAACCGCTCACGCAGCTGCGCCGCAGTGATGTCGACACCGACGTTCACGCCGGTCTTGAAGATGGTGCCCTCGGCCTCCATCTGCGCCAGACGGCGGTCGATGAAGCGCTTCTCCATCTTGAATTCCGGAATGCCGTAGCGCAGCAGGCCGCCGATGCGGTCAGCGCGCTCGAAGACGGTCACGGTGTGACCGGCCCTGGTCAGCTGCTGTGCGGCGGCCAGACCGGCCGGGCCGGAACCGACAACGGCGACCTTCTTGCCGGTGAGGCGAGTCGGGTAGACCGGGGCCACCCAGCCCTCGTCGAAGGCGTTCTCGATGAGCTCGACCTCGACCTGCTTGATCGTCACCGGATCCTGGTTGATGCCGAGGACACAGGACGCCTCGCACGGCGCCGGGCACAGCCGCCCGGTGAACTCCGGGAAGTTGTTGGTCGCGTGCAGCCGGTCGATGCCCTCACGCCACTGGCCCTTGTAGACCAGGTCGTTCCACTCCGGGATGAGGTTGCCCAGCGGACAGCCGTTGTGACAGAACGGAATACCGCAGTCCATGCACCGGCTGGCCTGGGTCTGCAGGGTCTCGTGCGAGAAATTCCCCTCGTAGACCTCTTTCCAGTCCATCAGGCGCAGCGGAACCGGACGACGCGTCGGCAGTTCCCGTTTGGTGTGCTTCAGAAATCCTTGCGGGTCAGCCACGTGCCGCCTCCATAATCGCCTCGTCGATATCCGTGCCGTTCTTCTCGGCTTCGGAAATCGCGAGCAAAACCTTCTTGTATTCGCGCGGCATAACCTTCACGAAGTGGTTCACCTGCTGGGACCAGTCGCTCAGAATGCGTTCGGCGACAGCCGAACCGGTCTGATCGCGGTGCTGGGTGATGATGTCGCGCAGCCAGGTGAAGTCGTCACCGGCGAGCTGCTCGACCGCATCGGCCTGTTCCGGGTTGAGCCTTGCCTCAAAGGTGCCGTTCGGGTCGTAGACGAACGCGACACCGCCGGACATACCGGCGCCGAAGTTGCGGCCGGTCTCACCGAGGATGACCACCCGACCACCGGTCATGTACTCACAGCCGTGGTCACCGACGCCCTCGACCACCGCGGTGGCACCGGAGTTACGCACGGCGAACCGCTCGCCGACCACACCGCTGATGAAGGCCTGCCCACTGGTGGCGCCGAACAGGATCACGTTGCCCGCGATGATGTTGCGCTCCGCGACGAATTCGGCCGGTGCGTTCAGCGACGGGCGCACGATGATGTGGCCGCCGGAAAGGCCCTTGCCCACATAGTCGTTCGCGTCACCCTGCACCCGCAGCGTGATGCCCGCGGGCACGAACGCGCCGAAGCTGTTGCCCGCGGAACCGGTGAAGGTGATGTCGATGGTGTCGTCGGGCAGACCCGCGCCACCGTAGAGCTTGGTCACCTCGTGGCCGAGCATGGTGCCGACGGTGCGGTTCACGTTCGTGATCTTGGTCTCGAACTTCACCGCCTGACCGCGCTCCAGCGCATCGGCGCTCTGCGCGATCAGCTGCACGTCCAGCGCCCGATCCAGGCCGTGGTCCTGGGTCTTGGTGCAGTACCGGTCCTGGCGCATGAATGCCGTCTCGACATCGTCGAGGATCGGCGACAGGTCCAGCTTGCTGGCCTTCCAGTGCGCCTTGGCCTTGGAGGTGTCGAGCATATCGACCCGGCCGATGGCCTCGTCCAGGGTGCGGAAGCCCAACTCCGCCAACAGTTCCCGAACCTCTTCGGCGACGAACAGCATGAAGTTCTCGACGAATTCCGGCTTGCCGGTGAAGCGTTCGCGCAGCACCGGATTCTGCGTCGCGACACCGACCGGGCAGGTGTCGAGGTGGCAGACCCGCATCATGATGCAGCCCGAGACGACCAGCGGCGCGGTGGCGAAACCGAATTCCTCGGCGCCGAGCAGTGCGGCGATCATCACGTCGCGGCCGGTCTTCATCTGGCCGTCGACCTGCACGACGATGCGATCGCGAAGTCCGTTGAGCAGCAACGTCTGCTGGGTCTCGGCCAGGCCGAGCTCCCATGGACCGCCCGCATGCTTGAGCGATGTCAGCGGCGAGGCGCCGGTACCACCGTCGTGGCCGGAGATCAGCACCACGTCCGCGTGCGCCTTCGACACACCGGCGGCGACCGTGCCGACACCCGGCTCCGCAACAAGTTTCACGTGAATCCGCGCCTGCGGGTTCGCGTTCTTCAGGTCGTGGATCAGCTGCGCCAGATCCTCGATCGAGTAGATGTCGTGATGCGGCGGCGGCGAGATCAGGCCGACGCCAGGGGTCGAGTGCCGCACCTCGGCGACCCACGGGTACACCTTGTGCGCGGGCAGCTGACCGCCCTCACCGGGCTTGGCGCCCTGGGCCATCTTGATCTGGATATCGGTGCAGTTGGTCAGGTAGTGCGCGGTGACACCGAAGCGACCCGAGGCGACCTGCTTGATCGCCGAACGCCGCCAGTCACCGTTCTCCTCGACCTCGAAGCGGGCCGGATGTTCGCCGCCCTCACCGGAATTCGAGCGACCGCCGAGGCGGTTCATCGCGATCGCCAGCGTCTCGTGCGCCTCGGAGGAGATCGAGCCGTAGCTCATCGCACCGGTGGAGAACCGCTTGACGATGGCGCTGGCCGGTTCGACCTCGTCGATCGAAATCGGCTTGCGCTCACCGGTCTTGAACTTGAACAGACCGCGCAGCGAGGCCAAACGCTCGGACTGGTCGTCGACCAGCTTGGTGTACTCCTTGAAGATCGAGTACTGACCGCTGCGGGTGGCGTGCTGCAGCTTGAAGACGGTGTCCGGGTTGAACAGGTGGTATTCACCCTCGCGCCGCCACTGGTATTCACCGCCCACCTCGAGTTCGCGGTGCGCGCGCTCGTTGCGGTTCTCCAGGAAGGCTACTGTGTGCCTGGCCGCCACATCGGCGGCGATCTCGTCCAGACCGATGCCGTCCAGATGCGAACGCAGACCGGTGAAGTACTCGTCGACCAGCTCCTGCGACAGGCCGATGACCTGGAACAGCTGCGCGCCGGTGTAGGAGGCGATGGTGGAGATGCCCATCTTGGACATCACCTTCAGCACACCCTTGCTCGCGGCCTTGTTGTAGTTCGCGACCGCCTTGCGGTAGTCGGCGGCCAGATCGCCGGTGCTGCCCGGCATCTGGAGTCCACCGCGCTCGAGCAGATCCTCGATGGTCTCGAAGGCCATGTACGGGTTGATCGCGGCCGCGCCGAAGCCGACCAGCATGGCCATGTGGTGCACCTCGCGGGCATCACCGGCCTCGACGACAAGGCCGACCATGGTCCGGGTCCGTTCCCGCACCAGGTGGTGGTGCACCGACGCGGTCAGCAGCAGCGACGGAATCGGCGCCAGCTTCTCATTGGACTCGCGGTCGGACAGCACGATGATCCGCGCACCGCCCTCGATGGCGGCCGAGACCTGGGTGTTGATGGCCTCGAGCGCCTTGCGCAGGCCCTTGCCACCCTTCTTCACCGGGTACAGACCGTGCACGACCACCGAGCGCAGCTCCGGATGCGAGCCGTCGTCGTTGATGTGGATGAGCTTGGCCAGCTCGTCGTTGTCCAGGATCGGCTGCGGGATGGTGATCTGGTGGCAGGACTCCGGTCCCGGATGCAGCAGATCGGCCTCCGGGCCGAGGGCCCGGCGCAGGCTGGTCACCACTTCTTCGCGGATCGCGTCCAGTGGCGGGTTGGTCACCTGCGCGAACAGCTGGGAGAAGTAGTCGAAGAGCAGGCGGGGCCGCGAGGACAGCACCGCGATCGGGGTGTCGGTACCCATCGAGCCGAGTGCCTCACCGCCGGTCTTTGCCATCGGCGAGATCAGCAGGCTCAGCTCTTCATTGGTGTATCCGAAGATCTGCTGGCGGATCAGCACCCGATCGTGCGACATGTGCACATGCGGACGGTCGGGCAGATCGGCCAGCTTGGTGACACCGGCGTCGAGCCACTCCTGGTAGGGGTGCTCGGCGGCCAACTGGCTCTTGAGCTCTTCGTCACCGACGATGCGGCCCTGCGAGGTGTCGACCAGGAACATGCGGCCCGGCTGCAACCGAACCTTCTGGACGACCTTGGCCGGATCGATATCGAGTACACCGACCTCGGAGGCCATGACGACCAGACCGTCATCGGTGACCCAGATGCGGCTGGGACGCAGACCGTTGCGGTCGAGGACGGCGCCGACCACGGTGCCGTCGGAGAAGCACACCGATGCCGGGCCGTCCCACGGCTCCATCAGCATCGAGTGGTAGCGGTAGAACGCCCGCCGCTGCGGGTCCATGTTCTCGTTGCGTTCCCAGGCCTCGGGAATCATCATCAGCACCGCGTGGGGCAAGCTGCGGCCGCCGAGGTGCAGCAGTTCCAGCACCTCGTCGAAGCGCGCGGTATCGCTCGCCCCCGGGGTACAGACGGGGAAGATCTTCTGCAGACGGTTGTTGCCCGCCTCGTCGATGCCGAAGACATCCGAGCGCAGCAGCGCCTCGCGGGCGCGCATCCAGTTCTCGTTACCGGTGACGGTGTTGATCTCACCGTTGTGCGCGACCCGACGGAACGGATGCGCCAGCGGCCACGACGGGAAGGTGTTGGTGGAGAACCGGGAGTGCACGATGCCGAGCGCGGATTCCATCCGGCCGTCCTGCAGGTCCAGGTAGAACGCGCGCAGCTGCGGCGTGGTGAACATGCCCTTGTAGACGAAGGTCTGACCGGACAGGCTCGGGAAGTACACCGACTCCTTGCCGACCGCGCCCTCGCCCGCACCGGCCTTGCCCAGTTCGTGCTCGACGCGCTTGCGCACGACGTAGGCCCGACGCTCCAGATCCATGCCCGAGAGCGGTTCGGCCGACCCCTTCGGCGAGCCGATGAAGATCTGACGGAAGGTCGGCATGGCGTCGCGAGCCAGCGCACCGAGGGTGGACTCGTCGGTGGGCACCTCGCGCCAGCCGAGCACGGCCAAGCCCTCGGATTCGACGATGCGCTCCAAGCCGTAGGCGGCCTTGGTCGCCTCGCGGCGGGCCTGCGGCAGGAAGGCGATGCCGGTGGCGTAGGAGCCCTCCGGCGGCAACTCGAAATCGACCACGGCGCGGAAGAACCGGTCCGGAATCTGGATCAGGATGCCCGCGCCGTCACCACTATTGGGTTCGGCACCTGCGGCACCGCGGTGCTCCAGGTTCAACAGAGCCGTAATAGCCTTGTCGACGATGTCGCGGCTGCGGCGGCCGTGCATGTCGACGACGAATGCGACACCGCAGGCGTCGTGCTCGTTCGCCGGGTCATAGAGCCCGATGGGTCCGGGGGACCTGTGGCCAGGAAGTTGCGTCATGCCTCTGCCTTCAAGAAAGTCGGCCTCGATGAATCGGCCTATGGGAAAGGGGCCTTTCGTCGATTGCCTCCGTCAAGACTGCGCCTGTACGTTGCGAAACCAGCCGCGCTGATGGTCTTCTTCGTGCAGTCACGTCTCCAGTTGTCCACCCGCTGCGATGACGTAGGGGTGCTCGTCGGTAACGGAACGCTTAGGTGTTCCTTACCTCCGCACGGGTGCGCGCCCGCTACGCTTGGGCACCGGATTTCCGAGCCCCGAGCGGGCGCTATTGCCGAACCTTGTTGTGTTCGGCGTAAGAGCAAACGATAAGTCAGGTCCGGGGCCCAACCAACTCAGGCCATGCTAATAACCGGGTCTAGCTGGGCTTCTTCAATCGGTCCTCCACGTGTGCGCGTTGTCCAGTGTAAAGCAGCGAACGCGGTGCGATCGATCCCCTTGGCACCCGGTGCCAACCAGCGAGAACGGGCGCCCATGACCCGCGCCACGGCGCACCTGACACCTGGAGAACCGGCGCTCACCTGCATCGAAGTGGATTTCCCTGCTTGCGGCGGAGCAAACCCGATTCGCAGTGGCTAACTGAGCAGCGGGCTGGATGAGAGATTTCCGACAGGGGTGTGACAAGCACACAATCCGATCCGACCGTCCGGACTCTTTTGTCCGATGTGGGATTCAGCACATTTCCAGCAATCGGATCCGAGTGGTCTACGACACATTTCCGTCGTACGACACGCGGCGCCTAGACTTTGCGGCTCGCGGCACACCCATCTAGGGACCGCACAGCGCGGCGGCGGCGCGGACCAGAGCTGCCTGATGCAGCGCGTCACGGCCGGAGCCGAGCATCCCGAAAACGGGCGGTACCAGGCGCTCGGCACAGTTCGGGCCGGTGAGCTCGGCACGCCGCAGTGCGAGTTGGTCGAGGATTTCCACGTTCACTCGGTCGATCACCGGGCGCACGGACGCAAGATCGGGCGGCGTGCTCGGCACCGCGGCCGGATCGAAGCGCCAGCGACCGACCAGGCCGCGCTGCACGATTTTGTTGGCCTCGATCTGGCCGTAGAACACCTGGTGGATCCAGCTTTCCGGAAGTCCGCGATCGGCGCCGAGGCGCCCCATCGCGTCATAGACCTGCGCCTCGCGGACCGGATCGTCGATCGAGGGTTCGCCGCCGTTCTGTGCGGCGGTCGCCCATTTGGCCGCTGCGACGGCATCGGCGGTATCCAGGCGCTCGGTCACCAGCGCGACGATGCGGTCCAGGGCCGGATCGTCGTCGAGTGCTTGCGCACGGCCATCGGGGGCGGCCATCAACAGGGTCGCCGCCACACACACCAAGACGCTTGCCGAGCCTCGGAAGAACACTCGCACCACCCCGTTCCGTTCCGGTCATCGGATGCCAGATTAAGGGTGAGCGGGGGCACAAGTCCGGTAGCGCTACCGAATATGTGAGGCTGACCACATCCCCGCCCCCGTGCTCGGTGTGTCGCGGCCCCGCCTGTCACGCTGGGACAACGAATCTGTGACGGTTTGGCCAGTAGCCCACTTTGACTTGGGATGTAGAGGATGTGGGATCCCATGACAATCACCGGCTTGTTCACCTGGCTCGGCGGAGGTCTCGGGCGCGAGCAGAGTGGGACCGAACTCTACTACCCGCATGAGCGGGCGGATTATGCCGTGACCGGCGCCGTTGTACTGCTTTTCGCGGCGGTGGCCGGGATCGTCGGCACGGTCGCACTTGCCACGGCCGATGCCATGCCGCTGTTGGCGATCGTGGTCGTCGCGATGGTCGTCGCACTGTTGGCCGGTGCGGTGGCCAGGGGCTTGGTTACCGCGCGACCCGTCGGTGGTCCGGATCGCCGCGGCCTCGTCGGACGGATCGCGGTCGCGGTGCTGGCCGGGGTGCTCGTCGCGGAACTCGCCTCGACCGTGCTCTTCGGCGGCACCATCGACCGGCTGCTCGATGAAAAGGCCCAGGGTGCGGTCGATTCCGCACCCGCCGTGGTCACCGCGCGCAGCGAGCTCGACCGTGCGAAGGCCGATCGCGGCGCACTGGACCAGTCGATCACCAAGGCGCAGGCCGATATCGACCACGCGCTGGTGATCGCGCGCTGCGAATACCACCCGACACCGGAATGCCCGCAGACCAGGATCACCGGTGTGCCAGGTCGCGGCCCTGAATCGCAGACCGCCAACGCGATGCTCGACGACGCGCGCAAGCAGTTGGCCGCGGCGCAGGATCGGGTGGCCGGAGCGGATCAGCGAATCACCGCTGACCAGAAGGCCCTCGACACAGCCGGTTCCGCCGCCTTCGCCGCCGCCGATCGCGGCCTCGGCGCGCGCTGGCTTGCCATGAACGACTACACCACCGCCGCGGCGGGCGCATTCCTGCTGCGGGTGCTGACCATCGGCACCTTTGTCCTGCTCGCGCTGCTGCCGCTGATCCTGCGGTGGTGGCGCGGCGAGACCGCACTGGATCGGCGACTTGCCTTCCACACCGTGCAGGACCGCGCCGAACGCAGCGCCGATGCCGCCATCGCGGTGAAACGCGCCGAGGTGCGGGCCGAGGCCGAAAATCTGCGCGCCGAACAACAATTGACCGCCGCCCGACTGGCCGTCGAGGCCGATACCGCCATCGATCGGGAGCGTCAGCGCACCCGGATCATCGCCGCGATCGGTGGATTGGAAATCGGCTTCACGGAACCGGGACGACGTGGCGAACTTCCGGCCGGAACGGCTGGCGATCGAGAGGACAGCTCCGTGTCTCATGAGGTGACCCCCAATCTTCCGGCCACCGTGCATGCTGGCGCGCTCGCACCGACCGGCGGTGCGGGCGCGATGGTGCCGCATACCGCTTCGGCTGTACCCGTCGCACCCAAGAGCGGCGGCCTGGAACTTCCGCTGATCGGCACCGTGCCCTTCTCCGATACCGCGGCCCGCTTCATCCGCCCGCTGGTGCCCGCGTTCGTCGCCAATGCGATCGATACCGCCACCCACCCCCTGCGCACCGCGCGCCAGGCCTTCGAAGAGGTCGAAGAGATCACCTTCACCCTGCGCCGAACCCGCAAGGTCACCGTCGACTCCCAGGACTCGCACGGCCAGGCCATCGGCCAGCACGCACAACCCGGCTACCAATTGCCCGGCACCCCGGATTCCTGGCATGCCCAGCGCGTCGCGGCCACCGTCGTCGACGCCGACTACACCCAGGACCCCCGCTACTCAGCCCTTCCCCCTGCCGCCACACCCCAGAACCACGGCCTCTCCCAAGCCCAGCGGCACGACGAAATCTCGGCCAACCACCGCAACGAACTCCCCGGCCACCGCGGCCCGCGCGAATTGCCACCCGCCAACTGACGATCACCATCCAGCAATCGCTGCGCGCGACCGCACAGATGGCGCCATCCAAGGCCTGATGCCCTGGACCATCCGCCATGGCCGGTGCACCCGGCATAATCGACCAGTCCATCCATGCAGCCGTACGCCGCGAGAGACCTTGGATAGCCACAGGCGCCGCAACATTGTTCGGCGTGCGCGGCGCGGGCTAGATGTCATTCGGCGGCGATGCGGGCGGCGGTGAATGCCGGTGGGGCGCATAGTCTGCAACGCATGCCCGACAGTGATGTGCGGACCGTGCCGGATACGGGGGGCGCCCCCTGGGGGTCGCGGCTGCTCGGGTCGGCGGCGGAGTCGGCTGGGAAGCGGCGGATTCGGGTTCAGTTGTTGTTGACGGTGCCGTTGTTGATCGCGAATCTCACCGGCATCACCGTCTCGATCGCATTGATCGGCTTCGTATTGCCAGGCCCGACAGTGTTCACCAGGCGGCTGGTGCTGCTCAATTTCGTCGCGACACCGCTGTACGGGGTGCTGGCGCTGCTGATCGGGATGTGGTGGGGCACCACGCGCGGGCTGCGTGCGTTGCGCTGGGCCATCGACCCGGATCAGGTGCCGACCGAGGCGGAACAGGTCGCGGCGACGCGGGTGCCGATTCTGCTCGTCGGGTGCCAGGCGGTGCTGTGGCTCGGCGGGATGGCGCTGCTGACCACGCTGTACGGGCTGTCGGATCCGGCGCTTATTCCGAAAATCGTCTTCGGCATCGGGATCAGCGCAATCGTGGTGTCCGCCAACAGTTATCTGATCGTCGAGTTCGCGCTGCGGCCCTCGACCGCACGAGTCCTGGAAGCCGCGGCCTCACGACAGCGCCGCGGGATCGGCGTCTTCGGCCGCTCGATTCTGGCCTGGGCACTCGGCTCCGCGGTACCGGTCGCAGGCTCGATGGTGCTCGCCATCATGGCGCTGACCATGGACAACATCAGCACGGAGCGGCTGGCGGTGTGCATGCTCGCGCTCGGCGGGGCCGGGCTCTGCTTCGGTCTATTACTGATGGCGCAGACGCTTTCGGCGACGGTCGCGCCCATTCGAGGTGTGCGGCGCGCGCTGCGTCGGGTGGAGGACGGCGATCTCGATGTCGCGGTCACGGTGTACGACGGCACCGAATTGGGTGAGCTGCAAAGCGGATTCAATCGCATGGTCGCGGGACTGCGTGAGCGCGAACAGATCAGGGACCTGTTCGGCAGACACGTGGGCCACGAGGTGGCGGAGGCGGCGCTGGAGGGCGAGCCGAATCTCGGCGGTGTGGAGCGCGAGGCCGCGGTGTTGTTCATCGACATCATCGGCTCGACGACCATGACCGCCACCCGTCCCGCCACCGAAATCGTCGCCATCCTGAACAGCTTCTTCGAGATCGTGGTCGACGAGGTCGAAGGCTGCGGCGGCCTGCTCAACAAGTTCGAGGGCGACGCCGCACTCGCCGTCTTCGGCACACCCGCACCGCTCGACGACGCGGCGGGCACCGCCCTGGCTTGTGCCCGCGCCATCCGAAACCGCTTGACCGCCAAGGCCTCCGATTTCACCGCCGCCATCGGCGTCGCGGCGGGCCGGGTCGTGGCGGGCAATGTCGGCGCACACCGACGCTACGAATTCACCGTCATCGGCGATGCGGTCAATGAGGCCGCCCGCCTCTGCGAACTGGCCAAATCCGATCCGAACCGCCTGCTCACCTCCGCATCCACCATCGCCGCCGCCGACCCGTCCGAGGCAATGCACTGGCAGCTCGGCGAATCCGTCACCCTTCGCGGCCGCGTCACGTCGACCCGACTCGGCAGGCCCCAGTAGGGCGCCACCACCTATGACTTCGCCGCGCTGGCCGCAATCCGGCGCACACATCACCGCGGATCAGCAGCCAGCTGCGGGAGGTCACCGCATCAGCGACTGCGCCGCCACTGCTCATCAGGAGCGGGTGGTCACGCCGTTCGCCGCGACCTCGCTGGAGTGGAAGCGAAATCGCCTCGGCTGCAATGGATTATGCGCGAGCCATCCGCAAGCGAAAGGCCACCACAGCAGCAATCAGGAGCACGACCGCCGTGCCGATAGCGGCGACGTGCACGCCCGACACGAAGGCCTCATGCACCGAGGCCAGGAATCCATCCGCCATCGATTCCGGCAGCTGCCGAGCGAATTCGGTAGCACCGCCGAGGGATTCCGACGCCGCCTCGGTCTGCGCACTCGGCACCTGGGACAGATCGAGCCCGCCCCGGAACACCGCCATGGTCACGCTGCCGAGGACGGCGACACCGAGTGCGATACCGGTCTCGTAGGCGGTCTCCGAAACCGCCGCGGCCGCACCGGCCCGCTCAGCCGGAGCCGAACTCACCACCAGATCCGACGAAACCGTCAGTGCCACACCGACACCCGCCCCGATGAGGAGGAATCCGACGATGAACGGCACCGTACTGGTCGCCGCATCCGGACTCAGCCACAGGAACAGCGCCGCACCGACCGCGGCGAGTACCAGGGCACCACCGAGCACCAGTCCGGGTCGCAGCACCCGAACCAGCCACGCGGCCGCGAGCGAGGCGAATACGCTGGCCGCGAGACCGGGCAGCAGCAGCAATCCGGCCCGCATGGGTGAATGCCCGAGCACCAACTGCAGATACTGCGACCCGGAGAACAGCACACCCGCCAGCGCGAAGACCGCGAGCAGATTGGTGAGCACCGCGGTGCGGAACCTGGGCAATGCGAACAGCTTCAGATCGAGCATCGGATCCGTGAGACCGCGCTGCCTGCGTACGAACAACACACCCGCGACCGCGCCGATCGCACCGATCACCAAGAGCCGCAAGCTGATACCGTGCGCCGCCGACTCCTTGACCGCGTACACCACCGGCACCAGGGCCAGCATGGACAGCACCGCACTCGGCAGATCGAAGCGACCGGGCTTCGGGTCACGGGACTCCGGAACGAGCACCGGCCCCATCGCGAGCAGCACCAGCATCACCGGCAGATTCACCAGGAATACCGAACCCCACCAATAACGCTCGAGCAGCCAGCCACCGAGCAACGGCCCGGCCGCCGCACCACCACCGGCCATCGCGGCCCAGACCGAAATGGCGACGGTGCGCTGTCGCGGATCCAGGAACATCGACCGGATCAGCCCCAGTGTCGCGGGCATCAGGGTCGCACCGGCGACACCCTGCAGCACGCGCGCGGCGATCAGCATCTCCGGGTTGACCGACCAGGCGGCGAGCACCGAGGCGAGACCGAATCCGACGGAACCGATCAGCAGCAACCTGCGCCGTCCGATCCGGTCACCCAGATTGCCCATCACCACGAGCAGTCCGGCCAGCACGAACGAATACACGTCGATGATCCACAGCAACTGGGGCGTGCTCGGCGCCAGCTCTGCACTGATCGCGGGCACCGCCAGGTCGAGCACCGTCGCGTCGACGGCGAGCAGCAGCAAGGCCAATGCCAGCACCACCAGACCGGCCCAATCACGTGCCGTGGCACGCGGTGGCAGCCCGGTGCCGTTCTCGATTTGTGCGGTCATCGCCTTCTCGACTTCCATCGTTCGTGTTATTACCGTCCAGACGGTACAGTAACGGCACCTTACCGTCCAGCCGGTATAGTCCCCTGAGTGACGGCAAACACCCGCGACCGAATCCTGGACGCACTCGAGACCCTGCTCCTGGAAAAGGGCATGTCCCAGGTGACCCTGGAGAATGTGGCCGCGACCGCCGGTGTTTCCAAGGGCGGCCTGCTCTACCACTTCAAGAGCAAGGACGCGCTGCTCGCGGGCCTGGTGCGCCGCCTGAGCGAGCGAGCCGAACAACAACTCGGCGCCGCCGTCGCCAAAGGCACATCCGTGGCCGAGTGGTACCTGCAGACCCCGAACCCGAACAATGCCGCGGACGCGCTCGAATTGGCGCTCTACCGTTCGATGGTCGCGGCCATGCGCACCATCGACGCCAAGTCCAGCGCGGAAACCGATGAGGTGCAGCAGGCATTGTCGGACATGATGGACAACTGGTCGCAGGGTCTGGACGCCGACGTCGACGATCCGGTGCGGGCCGACATCATCCGTCTGGTCGGCGACGGTGTCTACCTGCGCGCGCTGCTCGGCTTCCCGCCGGTCGACCCGACCCGGTACCGCAAAGTCGTGGACCGACTGCTCGATCGCTGACCGGACGCACCATCCGTATGTTGTGCCCAGCCCGGTGGGGCGCCGACGGCTAGACTCGGCCGGGTGTTACCAGCCGCCGAGTCGGCCGGTGCCGTCGGGGCGGGGAACGATCCGGTGCCAACCTCCCCTGGAACGACGGTGCCGATCCGCCCATTGAGCTTCCGCGAACTGCTCGACGAGCCGTTCGCGCTGATCCAGGCGAACGTCGTCGTGCTGGCGTGCACGACCGCGATCGCACTCGTTCTCGCCGAAGTGCTGGTCGTCGCGGTCACCGGCGCGATCTCCTACCTGACCGACGGCTCCGACGCGGGCACCGCATGGGCGGCCATCCTCGCGACGGCGGCCGCAGCCTGGTTGCTTCGATTCCTTTTGCGCGGAATGACGGTCGCGCTCGGACTCGCGACGGTCGCCGGATCCCCGATCGGCTGGCGCACCGCACTGGGCCGGGTTGGTGCGGTCGCCGGTCCGCTGCTGGCATTCCACGTGCTGTTCACGCTGGTCGGCATCGGTGTGCTGATCATCGGCAGCCTGCTGATCATCAGCTATCCGTTCGCGCTGGTCTGGCTCGGCTATCTGCGGGCCGGACGGTTCGTCGCGGTGCCGGTGATCTTCGTCGAACGGACCAGCCACGCCGGTGCGGTCGCGCGCTCGAAACTGCTCGTCCAGGGCGCGCAATCGTCGATAACCGGATTGTGGTTCGCCTGCCGCGCACTGATCGCCCTCGTCGCGGTGCCGCTGCTCGGCATTCCCTTGTACCTCTCGGATTTCACCGGCACCCATCGGTGGCAGGTCATCGTCCTGCTGTCGGCGTCGGCGCTGTTGATCATCGCCTTCGGCGAGGTGGTCGAATCGGCGACGCGGGTGGTCTCGTATGTGGATCGCCGGTGCCGTCGCGAGGGGCTCGACATCAGGGTTCCGGGGACGGATAAGCGATGACAGAACCCACGACGAACGAGCCAGCGGCCCCACCGCCAGCACGACTCGGATCCGCCGACGCGCACCGCGACGCCGCCGAAAACGCGGCGCTGCACCGGGATTTCGATACCGCGCTACGCGAACGGTTCCGCGCGGTACTGCGCGGCCTTGAACAACGCGGCATGCTGGAGGTCCGCCGATCCCGGACCGCGCGGGAAACCGCCGACGATGCGACCACCGCGCTGCCGCTCGAGGATGCGAGCGAATTACATCCGGCCGCACACAGTTTCGACGAGGTCGTCTACGGCGGCCGTCGCGCCACCGAGGACGAATACCGGCGCCTGGAATACGCCGACCGCTACTCGCGCAGCGCCCCGCCGCCCGCACCGGAGCCGATCGAAGCGACGATCACCGAGAAAACCAAGAACCGCAGACAGCTTCCGCCGCTGCCGAATCTGCTGCGCAACCCGAAATTCTGGGCCGCGCTGCTCGCCGCCATCGCGCTGGTCGTATTGCTGTACGCGGTGCTGAATTCGTGTACCGCGGCCGCCCCGCATAAGCCGACACCGCCGGATATTCCACCGCCCAAACCGCCTGACCACCCGCCGGATGACAATCGCGACGGCTTCGGAGCGGGCCGGGATTCTATTTTCGGCAGGCTGCCCGCACCGGTCGCCTTCGGCGGCCTGCAATTCCTCATCGCCGCGGCGGTGCTGGTGTGGTGGCGGGCGCGTCGTCGTGGTGCGCTGGTCGGTGAACCGCGACCGGTCGAGGTGGCCGCGAACGAGCTGCTCGGCGGTCAGGCCGCGCTGTATCGCCGATCGAAGGACTACGAACATGTCGCGGCCCGGCTGCGCGCCGCCACTCTGCGCCGCATCCGGCCGATGCTCGGCGTCGGAACCGATGTCACGCCGGATCGGCTTGTCGCGACCGTCGCCGCGCGGACCAGGGCCGATCCGGCCATGGTCGGCGCCGCACTGTACGGACCGGTGCCCGATGCGATCACCCTGCAACTCGTTGCCACACAACTCGAATGGATAGAGGCGGAGGTCGGATGACCAGCACGGACACCAACCACACCCCGACCGCCGAGGAGGCGGGCGCCGCATTCGCCGCGCTGCGCGCCGAGATCGGCAAGGCGGTGATCGGCAACGACAACGCGATCATGTACCTGGTGCTCGCCCTGCTCTGCCGCGGTCATGTACTGCTGGAAGGTGTTCCCGGCGTGGCGAAGACGCTGCTGGTGCGGGCACTGGCGACGGCGCTGGATCTCGAACACGCCAGGGTCCAGTTCACCCCGGACCTGATGCCGGGCGATGTGACCGGTTCGCAGATCTACGATCCGCACACCACCGAATTCACCTTCCGGCACGGCCCGGTCTTCACCAATCTGCTGCTCGCCGACGAGATCAACCGCACACCGCCGAAAACCCAATCGGCGCTGCTGGAATCGATGGAGGAACGTCAGGTTTCGGTGGACGGCAAACCGCAGCCGCTGCCGGACCCGTTCGTCGTGGTCGCCACCCAGAATCCGATCGAGCAGGAGGGCACCTATCCGCTGCCGGAGGCACAGCTGGACCGGTTCCTGTTCAAGGTCGATATCCAATTGCCCGGTCGCGATGACGAATTCCGCATTCTGCAGCGGCATGCGGGCGGCTTCGATCCGCGCGACCTGACCGCGGCCGGGCTGCGACCAGTCGCGGGTCCGGCGCATATCGCCGCGGCGCGGGCGGCGATCACCCAGGTCACCATCAGTCCGGAGGTGCTCGCGTACACCGTGGATATCTGCCGAGCCACCCGCAACTCCCCGGCTGTCCAGCACGGCGCGTCCACCCGCGGCGCGACCGCGCTGATGGCGGCCTCGCGCGCCTTCGCCTGGCTGAACGGGCGCGGATTCGTCACGCCGGACGATGTGAAATCCGTTGCGGTCGCGGTACTTCGGCATCGGCTGCATCTGCGACCGGAAGCGGAGTTGGACGGTGTGACGACCGAGGGTGTCATGTCGTCGCTGCTGCTTTCGGTTCCGGTTCCGGTGTAGCTCGTGGTCGTTACCGGTCGGCTCGCGCTGACGGCGGCGCTGCTCGCGCTGTTCGTCGGTTTCGTCATGCCGTCGTGGCTCGGCGTCGTCCTCATGACGAGTGTGCTTGCCGCCCTTGTGCTTTTCGATCTCGGCACGGTGGCGCGGGCCCGCGACCTCGCGCTGACCAGGGAATCGTTGACCGTTATCCGGCTCGGCCGCAGCGCCGAGGTGGAACTCGCCGTGGTGAACAGCGCGACCAGGACCGTACGCGGACGGCTGTGGGACGACTGGCCCGGCAGTGCCCGTGCCGAAGCCCGCACGCACCGATTGGATCTGCCACCGAACACCCGCATGCGCGTGCGAACCACATTGACCCCGACCTATCGCGGCGATCGGGTCGCCGGTCCGGTGACGGTGCGCTTGTTCGGCCTGCTCGGCATGGCCGGATGGCAGAGCCGCCATACCGTGCCCGCGCGGGTCCGCGCACTGCCCGAATTCCGCAGCGAACGGCTACTGCGCTCGAAAGTCAAACGGCTGCAACACCTCGAGGGCCGCAATGTCGCGAATATGCGCGGTCAGGGCACCGAATTCGATTCCTTCCGCGAATATGTCGCCGGTGACGACGTGCGGGCCATCGACTGGCGCGCCACCGCCCGCGCCACCGATGTGCTGGTGCGCACCTGGCGTCCGGAACGCAACCGGCACATGCTGATGGTGCTCGATACCGGCCGCATCAGCGCGGGCCGTGTCGGTACGGGCACCCGTCTGGACGCGAGTATCGAGGCCGCCCTGCTGCTCGGCGGATTGGCCGCGGCCGCGGGCGATTCGGTGGATCTGCTCGCTTACGACCGGCAGGTCCGCACCGAGGTCCGCGGTGTCGGCGGCCGCCGTCTGCAACTGAAGCTCATGCACGCCATGGCGGGGGTCACTCCCGCGCTGGTCGATACCGACAGCGCGGGACTGGTGCGCGCCGCCATCCAACGTGCCCGCCGCCGCAGCCTGGTGGTCTGGTTCACCAGCTTGGACGGTGCGGCCGTCGAAGAGAACCTGCTCCCGGTCCTGCCGACGCTCGCCCAACGTCATCGCGTGCTGATCGTCTCGGTCACCGATCCCGACGTCGCCGCGGCCGCCACCAAACGCGACACCCTCGCCGACCTCTACTCCGCTGCCGCCGCCGAATCCCTGATCGCCGAACGTGCCTTGGTCCAGGAGTCCCTGCGCCGCATGGGCATCGCCGTCGTCGCGGCATCCCCGGAACGCCTCCCCGAAGCCCTCGCCGACGAATACCTGGAGTTGAAACAGTCCGGCACCATGTGACTCCACGATCGCTCGGGCGCGGACCCGAAGTCGCCTCGGCATCGATGTCGATCCTCCTCAACCGCCCGCGAGTCAACCGTCCCCCAGCGCGGCGGTCGTGCAGCCCAGCTCGGGTCACCGCCGAATGACCGTGTTGCAGGTGGAGACTCAGCTCGCGCGGGCGATCGGCATCGGGCGCGGACCTGCCATCACCATCGGCGTGATGATCGGCGCGAGCGTGCGGCGTTGGCGTTCGGCGATCACCGCGCCGAGGATCTGCACGGGCGGATACCCGGCGGGTACCGGAATTTGCAGCCGGTCACACACGGCGATGAGCAGGGTGTGACCGAGGCTCGCCTGGGCGGCGGGGCTCAGGGTATTGATGCGGGACAGATACTGGCGCACCGCGAGTGCGAGGTCCTCGGTGATGCCGGACAGGTCCAACTGTCCGGACCATGCCACCAGCCAGGGCGGTGCGACGGCAAGCAGCGGAAAGGGCACCCGGCGCTGGCCGTGCACGACAACCGTGCCCGCCAGCACATCGCCGACCCGGCGCGCATTCGGCGAGCACATCGAGGTGATCACCCCGACCGCACCGAACGCGCCGAGCATCCAGAAGTCGACGATGACACCCGCCAGACCGCGGGTCAGGGCATGGCGGAAGTCGATCGGTCCGCCGTCGCCGCGCACCACCCGCAGACCGAGCGCGAACTTGCCGACGGTTCGTCCGCGCATGAGGGTCTCGCAGACCACCGGATAGCCGACCAGCGTGCCGACGATCGTGGTGACAGCCGCCGCGCTGTACCACGCGGAGTCGGCGCCGAAGTAGAGCAGCGCCGCGCTGAGGCCGAGCATCAGCATGCTGCCCAGCATGAATTGCACCAGCACGTCCACGAGGAACGCGGTGGCCCTGGTCGGGATCCGCGCGATCCGCAGCTCGAGTGCGACCGCTTCGCCGGTGGTGAATTCAGCCATGTCGATAGCATTCTTCCGACCGGCGGTATGGGAGGCAACCAATGGACGTAGACGCGTACAGCTACGCACAGCGGGGGGCATGGGATCGACTGGCCTATCTGGCCGGTCGGCGCAGGCTCAGCGGCGCGGAGGCCGACGAATTGGTCGCGCTGTACCGGCGCACCTCGCAGCAGTTGGCGCGGCTGCAATCGCACAGTCCGGATCCGGAACTCATCGCCGGGCTCAGCGCACTGCTCACCAAGGCGCGTGGCCGCGTGCTCGGCACCAAGGGCGATGCGTGGAGCCAGGTCGGCCGCTTCTTCACCCACCGCTTCCCCGCGACGCTGTATCGGTCCTGGCCGTGGTGGGTCGCGGTGGCGGCGGTCTTCATCATCGTCTCCACCGGTCTGGCCGTCTGGATCGCCGGATCCGGTTCGGCGCGCGATCTGTTCGGCATCTCCGATCACAACGACTGGCTCACCGCACCCGGCGGCGAATTCGAGACCTACTACTCCGAACATCCGCATGACGCGTTCGCCGCGCAGGTGTGGACCAATAACGCCTGGGTGACCGCGATGGTGCTGTTCACCGGCGTGCTGATCCTGCCAGCGGTGTACCTGCTGTTCGGTAATGCGCTCAATACCGCGGTGACCGGCGGGTTGATGGCCGACGCCGGTCGGCTCGATTCGTTCTTCGGATTCATCCTGCCGCACGGCACGCTCGAGCTGACCGCGGTCTTCGTGGCGGGCGGGGTTGGCCTGAAGCTGGGCTGGACATTGATCGATCCGGGACGGTCCAGTCGACTGGAGGCGGTGGCGCGCCAGGGCCGGGCCACCGCGACGGTCGCGCTCGGTCTGGTCGCGGTGCTGCTGGTCTGCGGGCTGCTGGAGGGGTTCGTGACACCGAGTTCGCTGCCCGTGCCGGTGAAGGTCGGCATCGGGTTCATCGCGGAGGCATTGTTTCTCGGCTATGTGTTCGTGCTGGGTCGCCGGGCCGCACTCGAGCAGGACGCCCGAGCGGCCGCGCTGGGAGTCGGTGGCCTGGGATTCGGTGGCGCAGACGAGGATTCCGCGCAGCGCTGGCAGACAACGCCGAGCACACGGTGAGTGAGACGGGTCCGGGCAATCGGTAGCAACGCTACGTAACGAGTGAGTTTCGAAGCCCCCCAATTGAGTTCCGCTGGCCGCAGCGAGTCCAGCTCAGCTGCGGCCAGCGTTACCGTCAACTCTACACAATCGTTATCCCGACGCAACCCTCCCCGCCGAGGTCAGGCGTATAAAGCAGCGCCTCAGCAAACCCTGGTGAGCACCTCATTTTTCAGTCGTCCAGCAAACTTTTGGCGGCCATTCGAGCGGGCAATACGAACCTCGGAACCAACCTTTCGCCGCCGATCCCAGATCACGATCCGGAAACCACGGGTCGCCGACAAACATTCTCCGAGCTATTAGCTGCTTTGTTAACATAGAGTGCTCAATGGTCGATGAATGCCGCCCAGACCTGGGCATTCACTACCCGATAATTGGTGTTGCTGACAGTTGGATGGAGTAAAAGAAACTTCAGGTTGGTTTACCGCGTTATAAACGTGATGTACACCTAGCCGTAACGCCTCGGGGTGAACTCGCATCCGGTCAAGATCATGATTAACCAGTTGCGGAAATGCCGTCCCTGGCGTACCGGACCGGCCCGCGGTCAGCACCACGACCGCAACCATAACCGGCTCTGTGATCTCCGCCACCTTCCTCGCCCGACCTGGCCGAATCGAGCGAAAACGACAGTGCGACAGGCGAACGCGGCCCCGCACTCAACATGCGGGGCCGCGTGACCTATGTCTCAGGCTTCGGCCAGACCGACCCGCCCGTGCACCAACCGCAGCGGCCTCGGCGCGTACCAGGCGGTCCGACCGAGCAGTCGCATCGCCACCGGCACCAGCACGCCGCGCACCAGCGTCGCGTCGATCAGGATCGCCAAGCCCGCGCCGAGTCCGAAGAACTGGATGAAGCGGACATCACTGCTGGTGAAGGCGAGGAAGCTGATCGAAATCAGCGCCGCCGCGGTGGTCACCAGGCGGCCGGTGCGGGCCAGCCCCTCGATAACCGCTTCCTTCGTGGACGCGCCGCGATCGTGCAGTTCCTTGATCCGGCTGATCACGAAGACCTCGTAGTCCATCGACAGTCCGAAGGTGATGCAGAACAGCAGCAGCAACATCGAAACATCCAGCGGCGCAGGGGTGAATCCGATCAATCCGGACAGATGCCCCTGCTGGAAGATGAACACCAGCAGCCCGAGCGTGGCGGCCAGACTCAACACATTCGACAGCAGTGCGCGCAGCGGCTGCACAACGCTGCCGGTGAACAGGAACAGCAGTGCGAAGGTCGTCACCACGATCCACCCGATGGCGATCGGGAGTTTCGCACCGATCGATGCGAGGCTGTCGTCCAGTACGGCCACCTGTCCGCCGACCAGCGCATTCGCCCCGCCCGGACCGGGTACCTCACGCACTCGCTCGACCAGATCGCGGGCCGCGGCGGAATTGCGGTCCAGATCGGTGAGGACGGTCAGGCGCTGCGCATCCGGTCGGGCGAAGCGGGCATCGGCGGGTGTGCTGGCCGTCAGCTCGCCGTGCACGAATGTGCCCGCACTCGAATCGACCTGGCTGACGTGCTCGACTCGGGACAGCGTGCGCGCGTAATCCGCGAGTGGCGCTGCGGCGACGCCGGTTTCGGTGATCACCGACAGCGCGTTGACATCGCCGCCGCCGAAATCGTCGCGCATCGCGTCACCGACCTGACGTACCTCGGTGCTCGTCGGCAACACCCGATCGTCGGGCGTGCCGAACTGCACATGCAATAGCGGCGCGGCGGCGAGCAGCAGTACCGCCACCACCGGTACACCCGCCAGCAGCGGCCGACGCATCGCGAATCCGGCCACCGCGGCCCAGAGCGGCGTTGCGTCACCGCGGATCCCGCGGACACCGGGGACCCGCCACGCATCGGTCCGCGTGCCGAGCACTGCGAGCAGCGCGGGCAGAACGACCACCGCGGCAATGGCGGAGATGGCGACCACGCCGATGCCGCCGTAGGCGAAGGAGCGCAGGAAGTACTGCGGGAAGATCACCAGCGCGGACAGCGCCGCTACGACGGTGGCCGCGCTGAAGGCGATGGTGCGTCCGGCCGTCGATACGGCCGCGATCACCGCATCGTCGGGTTCGGCTCCGGCCGCGCGACGTTCGCGGAAGCGGCTCACCATCAGCAGCCCGTAATCCACCGCGAGCCCGAGTCCGAGTCCGGTGGTCAAATTCACCGCGTAGATGGACACATCGGTCAGCGAACCGAGGATCGAGAGTTCGGTGAAGGTGCCGAGGATGGCGATCCCACCGACCACCAGGGTGAGCAGCGCGGCGACCACATTGCCGAAGGCCAGCACCAGCAGCGCAAGAATCAACGGCACCGCAACTGCTTCGGCGAGACCGAGGTCTTTGCCGATCTGCTCGGTGATCGAGTGGAAGATCGGTGTGCCGCCGCCGACCTTGATCCGCGCGACCGGCCCGTCGGCGCGATAGGTGTCGACGATCGAGGCGGCGGAGGACTCCTTATCGGTGGCGTCCTTGTCGACATTGCCCGCCAGCACGACGGCCGCGGTCCCGTCCGCGGAGCGCATGGCGGTGGATCCGGTATCCCAATACGAGACGACATTCATCAGGCGCTGGTCGGCCGCGAGCCGCCGGGCCAGATCGCGGCCGATGGCGGCGACCGCATCGCCGTCGACCGTGCCCTGCTTCGCCTCCACCAGGAAGACGTAGTCGGTATCGGTGCCGAACTTGTCGGCCAATTGACTTATCGCGGCACTGGATTGGGCATTGGGATCCTCCTGGCCACCGGGCTGCATCTTGCTGAAGGCCGTCCCGCCGACCACACCGCCCGCGATGAGGGCGAGTACGCCGACGACCAGGATCCAGCGGGCACGGTGGACAACGAATCTGCCGAGTCTTTCGAACATATCGGGTCTCCGATCGGGAATGTTGTCATGCGTAAACTTTATGGGTGTTAACTTGCCATGCCATGTGTGCGGGTGTCAACATCGATGCGATGACAAATTCGGATGCAGCAACGAAGCGCTCCACCCGCGACGGCCCGTATCACCACGGCGACCTGCGCAATGCGCTGGTGCGCGCCGCCGCCGAACTCGCCGAATCCGGCGGGCCGGAGGCAGTGACGGTGCGCGCGGCGGCCCGGCATGTCGGCGTCACGCCGACCGCCGCCTATCGGCACTTCACCAATCAGGAGGAGTTGCTCAACGCGGCACAGGAACAGGCCCAGCAGACCCTGTTCGGCGCGATGGCCGAGACCATGGCGAGCCTGGCACCGGATGCGGATGCGATCACTCGGCTCGGCGCGGTGGGCCGCGGCTACATCAGCTTCGCGCTGCGTGAACCCGGCCTGTTCCGGACCGCCTTCTGCGGCGACCAGATGCCATCGCCCGCCTTCGATCTGCTGGCTGGACTCCTGGACGAACTCGTCGACGTCGGTTTCCTCGACCCGGCGGACCGACCGGACGCCGAATACGCGGCGTGGTCGATGGTGCACGGCATGGCTTCGCTGATCATCGATGGCGTACTCGACGATCTCGATGACGCGGCCAGGGATAAGGCGATTCACCGAGCGCTCACGAACGTCGAGCGGGGTCTGGCCACCGGACCGAATGCTCGCGATTTCAGCTGATGCGCAGGATTCCGGTGATCGTGCCCTGCAGGATCCTGCGGTCGTGCGTGATCAGCGGTGAGGTCTGCAGCGGGTCGTCGACGATGGTTCCGGCCAGCGGCCTATTCGAAATCACCACGCCGGTATCGGGATTCACGACGGTGAAGGCATAACCGTCGAGCGGGGTGGTGATGTCGAGTCCGACGCGGGTCACGGTGTAGATGGAGCCGTCCGCGGTGGACAGATGCGGAACAGCCGCGCTGCGGATGGGGTTCTCCCACACCGTGTGACAGCCGGTGTCATCGACATCGACCCTGGTCATACCGCCGACGAACGGTGCGGAGGCCGGAACGGCCGGGCCCGCGCCCTCCGGAACGGTGGGGTACGGGTAGCCGTAGGTGCTCGCGACGAACAGCGACCGGCCGATGCCGATCGGTGAGTTCTCGCTGCCCGCGCCGCCGCGAGTGAGCACCGGTTGCGAGCACACCAATTGTCCAGTGCCGGAGCTGAAGACCAGTGCGTGGACCTGTCCGTCCGCGTTGTCGACGATGGTCAGATACTCTGCGCCGGAATTCGGTCCGAAGTAGGTCGGGGTGGAGCCGGTACCCCAGCTGAGTTGGCCTGGCTTGCGCGCCGATCCGCGATCGTAAGCCGCGCGCCACAGCACCTCCGGTCGCCCGGCGGCATCTGCGCGCAACTCATAGAGCGCGTGTGTCGTGGCCACCGCGACCCGACCGCTCGGCGCCGACGAGATGCTATTGGCCACCGACTCACCCGCTGGCAGCGCGACGGTGGCCGCCGCGCCAGCGGGCGTCACCAGCCCGACCACACTCTTGCCGGTGGCGAACCAGACATTCCCGGACCAGTCCGGTACCAGTCCGGTCACGTTGTCCCCCACCGGAATTACCGAGCCGAGATCGGTGGACGAATCGATCGATAGCCGCCATTTGCCCGCCGCGTCGCGCGAATGGCCGACGCGGAGCAGCGTGCGGTTACCGTCCACGATGACCAGCCGGTCGGCATCGTCGAGATAGGCGTAGACACCGCCGAGCAGGCTGCCCTTGGCGATCTCCAGCGAGGCCAGCGGCGTGCCGACCGGACCGGCGAAGGACGGATCGAGCAGATGGACGGTCGGCGTCTGGCCGATGACCGGCGTGCACAGCGCGACGACCAGATTGTCCGACCCCTGCAGCAGCGTCGGACATGCCGATGCCAACGGATACCCGGCCACCGAAATCCCGCCGGTGCCGGGCCCGGCCAGCGGCGTCGCATCCGACGATCCGGCATCACCGTGCATGGTCGCGGTGCCGAGCGGACCGAGATGAGGATTCGGCGGTGCCAGCGGACCCCACGATCCCGTCGCCTCGGCGGTACCGATCGGCGCGAGTGCCACTACGGCGGCGGCGAGGAGTACCAGGGGTGAACGCATACGATGACCTCCATGAGCGGAATTCGGGACCGTCTGCTGTCCACCATCGCCGGTCAGCTCGGCAACCCGCACGGGGCGCTCGGCAAGGGCGTCGCGTTCATGCTCAACCGCGGCAATAAACGCGCCATCGCGGGTGCGGTCGATGTGGCCGGGATCGGCGCGGGCGCGACGGTCGCCGATATCGGATTCGGTGGCGGCGCGGGACTTTCGATGCTGCTCGAGCAGATCGGCGCGAATGGGACGGTGCACGGTTTCGAGATCTCCTCGGACATGCTGACCCGAGCGCGGACAAAGTTCGCCGACGAAATCGCCACGGGCCGACTGCGACTCGCCGATGGACCGATAACCGGACTGCCGCTGGCCGACGACGCACTCGATGCGGCCATCACCGTGAACACCATCTACTTCGTGCCGGATCTGGCTGCCGCCTGCCAGGAACTCGCGCGCGTCGTCCGCCCCGGCGGCAGCCTCGTCATCGGTATCGGCGATCCGGAGGCGATGGCGAAAATACCTTTCACCGCATACGGTTTCACGCTGCGGCCGGTGGCCGAGGTGATCGCCGCGCTGGAAGGCGCGGGCTGCGCCGTCGACCATAAGCGACTGCCCAACCCGCCGATTCCACATCACCTGCTCGTCGCCCGCCCCGCCTGACTACATCAAGGCGCCGCCGTCGATGCGGATCTCCGTGCCGGTCATATAGCGACCGTCATCGGAGGCGACCATGGCGACCACACCGGCGATATCCTCCGGACTGCCGAGCGCACCGCCGTTGAGCCAACCGGTCATGCGCGAGAACAGCTTCGGATCGAAGCCCTCCGGCTGATCGAGGATGGATTTGGTGGTGATCCCGCTGGTGATGCCCGCGGGCACGATATTCACCGCGCGCAACCCCTGCTTGGCGTATTCCAGCGCGATCGCGTGTGTGAACGCGTTGACCCCGCCCTTCGAAGCCGCATACGACGCCAGATACGGCGCGGCACTGAAGGCCGCGGTCGAGGAGAGGTTCACCACGACGCCGTGGCCGGACTCCAACAGCGCGGGCAACGCGCTCTGGGTCATCAGGAAGGTCCCGGTGAGATTGACTCCGATCACCTGGTTCCACACCTCGAGCGGCATCTCCTCGGTGCGCGCGGGCCGCAGAATGCCCGCCGCGTTCACCAGCACATCCAGACCACCGAGGAATTCGACCGCCTCGCCCGTCGCGGCGCGCACCGATTCGATATCGGCGATATTCACCTGCACGGTGCGCAGCCGGTCGGCCGCATCACCCGCCTTCGCCGCGGTGCTCTCCAGACCCGCGGCATCGATATCGGCGGCAACCAGCGTCGCCCCCTCATCGAGCAGTCGCAGGGCGATCCCCTGCCCGATGCCCGATCCTGCTCCGGTGACCAATACGCGGCGGCCGTCAAATCTACGCATGCCAAAAATTAGAACAGGTTCTCATTAGGAGTCAACAGGTTCGCGCCGAACCGAGGTCAGGAGGCGGCATTCGCACGGACTGCCTCGAGGTATTCGGCGATGGCGTCGCGGTTACGGGAAAGACAGCGGATGCGGTCGGACATGCGGTCGCGTTCGCGCTCCAGGGTGGCCAGCATTTCCGGGGTCGCGTCCGGGAAGTAGATGGTGCGCGGTTTGTCCAGGCAGGGCAGGATCTGTTTGATGATGCGGGTCGGCAGGCCCGCGTCGAGTAGGCCACGGATCTGCAGAACCCGGTCGACGAAGCGGTCGTCGTAAGTGCGATAGCCATTGGCGCAGCGGTCGGCGACGATGAGGCCCTGCTCCTCGTAGTAGCGCAGCAGCCGCCGCGAGGTGCCGGTGCGCTCCGACAGTTCTCCGATTCGCATCGCATTCCACCTCGCATTTGACCTTCACATGTATGTGATGGTTCGAGCATAAGCCGCATGGATAACGCACTCTTCGACTACAGCCCGATCGTCGACCGCACGCCGATTCGCTGGCCCAACGATGCCCGCGTCGCGTTCTATGTCGGGCTGAATATCGAGCACTACCAGGTTGATCGTCCCTCGACCAGCATCTTCCCCGGCACCGCCGCCCTCACCCCGGATCCACTGAACTACGGCTGGCGTGATTATGGCCCCAGGGTCGGCATCTGGCGGGTGATGGAGGTGCTGGACCAGTACGGCATCCGCGCCAGCGCCCTGCTCAACTCCGATGTCGTACAACAGAATCCGCAAATCATCGCCGCCGGACGGAAGCGGAACTGGACCTGGTTGGCGCACGGAAAGAACAACTCGATCTTCCAAGCCGATATGTCCATCGACGCCGAGCGCGCCTACCTCACCGATATCGTCGAAACCATCGAGCGCGCGACCGGTCGCCGCCCGCGCGGCTGGATGGGCCCCGCGCTCACCGAAACCTTCCACACCCCGGAACTGCTCGCCGAGCTCGGCCTCGACTACGTCCTGGACTGGACCAATGACGATCAGCCGTATCGGCTCAATGTGCCCGGACTGCTGAGCGTTCCGTATTCGGTCGAACTCAATGACAACAGCCTGTTCCTCGGAACCGGTTTGCGCGGCGCGGATTTCGTGCAGATCGTCAAGGACCAGCTGGACCGGCTCTATGAGGAGTCCGGCCGCGTCATGGCCCTTGCCCTGCACCCGTTCGTCATCGGCCAGGCCTTCCGCATCAAATATCTGGAGCAGGCCTTGGACTATGTGGCCAACCATCCTGGCGTATGGCTCACCACCAGTGACGAGATCGCGGACGCGGCTGTCTGAACAGCTATTGCAAGCAGCGCCGCTGAGGACCATCATGCACCCATGAGTAAGGTAACCCTAACTACCGAACTGCCGATCGGCGCGGACGTGGCATGCGCACTGGCACAGACCCCGGAGTTGTTCGCCTACGTTGTGGCACCGATCCTTTCGGTGCCACAACTACGAATTCCGGACCACATCGACCCGGGCGTCGAGGGATCCGCCCGGCTCTGGTGGTTCGGCATCATCCCCTCCTGGCGCCATCACCTGCGTCTGGTGCGACTGGACGCCCGCGAGATCTACACCAACGAATGGGGCGGGCCAGTGCGCACCTGGAACCATCGCCTCACCTTCGAGCCGATCACCGAATCCCGCTGCCGCTACACCGACGAAATCGAAATCGAGAACGGCCTGCGCGGCGCAGCCACCCGCATCTTCGTCCACCTGATATTCCGCCACCGCCATCGCCGCTGGCGTCAACTGGCCAGCGTCCTCGGCAACAGCACCGTCGAACTCCGAGCCCCCGACCACTGACTTCGACTGTCCTATGCTGCGCCGGAATCGGTCTCGCCGTCGTCGAGAAGCGGCGCGGTCACCCGTCCACCGGCTGAAGGCTGGTGTGGAGTAGTGCGGCGGTCAGTAGGGCCGCGCCCAGCAGGCCCGTCGGTGTCAGCCGTTCGCCGAGGATCGCGGCGGCCAATATCGCGCCGGTCAGCGGTTCGAGGAGGCCGAGCACCGCAGCTGTGCCAGGACCGACTTCGGCGAGACCGCGGAAGTACAGCGTGTATGCCATCGCGGTGGAGATCAGGCCGAACACGATTACCAAGGCGACGCTGTGTGGAGTCGGATCGAAGGCGAGTCCGGATATCGCGGCGAGCGGCGTCAGCAGCACGGCACCGCCGGTGACAGCGAAACCTGTTGTGGTGATCGCGTCGAGGCCGGGCACCGGGCGGGCACTTATCAGGGTGACCGTCGCGAAGGCGCAAGCCGAGACCAATGCCATTGCGGCACCGGCGATTATCGCACCGGATGCCGCGTAATCGGTGGGTGCGCCGACCAATAGGACCACCCCGAACACCGCGATTCCGATCGTCGCCGCGTGCCGACGATCCAGGACCCGTCTGCCGGTCAGATGTTCCAGCAGCGAGACGACCACCGGTGACACGCCAAGGGTGACCAGCGTCGCCAGACTCACCGACGAGGCCGCGACGGCACCGAAGTAGCTCGCCTGAATGATCGCGACAAGAACTGCGACCGCACCGATCCTGCGCCAGGCCGAGCTGTGCCGTGGCAAGGGCCGTCGTGTCACAGTCACCAGCGCGATCAGCAACAGCCCGCCGACGGCGAGTCGACAGGCGGCGACGGATACCGGCGAAAGGCCGGTCGCGCGGTGCAGCAGGGTGCCGACCAAACCGCCGGTTCCGGCCGACAGTCCGGCGCCGACAAGGCAGACCAACCCGAATCGGCTGACCACGGACGGCGATGTGGACATTCGCGCTCCTGCGACAGAAATGGATCGAGGTCGCGGAAGCGAGGCGCACAACCGGAATGGGGACGCGCGGGTCCTACACCTCGCTCAGAAGCGCGGCGGCGGGGCGATTACGAAAAATCGGTGCACCCGCCCGATATTAAAGACCGCCGGAACAAGCTGTCATTCGATTTTCCGCGGCGTTCACAGCGGGCTACGGGACATCGCCGGTTCGGCGACCGCGGCGATTCGAATTCACCCGTTGCCCGCCGCGCGCACCGCGCCAGCAAATCGAGGTCGACGTGGCCGACCAGGTCGAGTTACATCGCGACGGCGACTGGCAGGCCCGGATGCAATGCTGTGCCAGCCACCAGCCCTATTGTGCTTCGACAGTGGATACCTCGGCTGCGCCGTAGCCTCCGGGCAACGCCGTCAACGCGCCTTCCCGGATTTCGAAAATGCACAGCTGAAACGATCCCGGCAAACTTACGGCATTTGCCTACATGGGATCAGCTATTCGAGCGGGTCGACGCCGGTGGTTGGGACCGAATGTTGGTACCCGGTTGCCTGAGTCGTTTCGTCGGCCACCCGGACGCCGTAGTGGTAGGCCAGCTTGCCACCGAGAAAGCCCGAGACGCCGAGCACAGCGAGGGCGATGATCGACAACACCAACTGGCCGATCGGCACGGCGCCATCCGGTCCACTACCGGACTGCCGCCACCAGAAGTCGATGGCGAAGGCGGCCGTCACTATCAAATTCAGACTCATGTGGACAAGACCGGTGCGAAACGCCGTGGTGCCGGTCGGGATCGCGAGCAGGTCGAGCAGACCGATCACGGCAGCGACCAGCGCGCCGAGCACACCGACGGCGAGCAGCCAGGCCGCTCCACGGGCGAGGGACTGCGGATCGCCCGCCACATGCGAAGCGATATCGAATACCAGGCTCGCCACCCATGCGCCGATCGGCACGGTGACCAGGATCGGATGGAACGGATGTCCGTACGGACCGGCCAGCATCGCGCTGACCGGACGCTTGGCATGTTGCATGTCACTGGTCACGACAACCTCCTAGCGCGGCTCGGCCGAGGGGATCACTCGGCCATACCGGTCGCATACCCACCCGGTCTCGACCAACACGCCGACACGCAGCTACAGGTCGGCCGCCGCGGCGATCCGATAACAAAACGACTGCGGCACAAGGGAAATGCGCACAGACCCCATCAACGACAAAAGCCGCAGACCAGAGAAATCCTCTGATCTGCGGCTTTCCGCATATGTGTGGGCGAAGGGGGACTTGAACCCCCACGTCCCGAAGGACACTGGCACCTGAAGCCAGCGCGTCTGCCATTCCGCCACTCGCCCGAGCGACTGAGAGACAGTATCACGCGGGTCGGCGAGACACGAAATCGCCTGTTTACGGCACTCGAGTGCGGTCCGGACGCGCACGGGAACCCAGGCTGGCTTCCGGGAGTTACAGGTGTGGACGATCGTGGATATCATGCAATGAACGTGGTCGGTACGCGACACGCCATGTCCGCGTGTCGTTGTTATGAATCAAGACAGACGCTCACCGAAGGGAGGCCGAGATGGGCATCGTTTCTCGCTTCGAGCGTCGCCTGCAAGGCGCCGTCGGTGACGTGTTCGCCAGAGCCTTCGGGGGCAGCGTCGTTCCCCAGGAGGTGGAAGCGGCACTCAAGCAGGAGGCCGCCGACAATATCCAGGATCTGGGTGGCGGACATCTGTTGGCGCCCAATAGTTATGTGATCACCATCAACACCTCTGATCACCAACAACTCGACGCCGACCACGACCTCACCACCCGCGCGTTCGCCAAACACCTTCAGGACTACATCCGCGAGCAAGGCTGGCAGACCTACGGCGAAGTACACGTGGCATTCGAGGCATCACCTACGCTGCACACCGGACAGTTCAGGGCGAGCGGTCGGGTCGATCCCGACATCGGCCGCAGAGCCACTCCGGCTCGCAGCCCCGAACCCACGCCACAACGACCTGCACACCCGCAACCAGGAGCTGGCCCCATGACGCAGAACTCAGGCTACGACCCAAGCCGTGAGCCCGCGGAGTCCGATCCACGCAGCCGCGGGTACGCACCGCCGCCAGCGGGGCGGCCCGGGCCGCCGAACGGTGCGTACCGCGACGACTACGGCCGGGGCGGCGCGCCCTACGGCGGTGGCTCCGACTACCAGGCGCCGGACTCGCAACAGGGTTACGGCGACTACCAGAACGGCTACGACTACCAGCAGGGTGGCCAGGGATACGGCCAGCAGGCCTACCAGGAGCCCGGTTACGGCCAGGGCTACGGCGAGCGCGGCGGGTACGGCCAGCAGCAGGGTGGCTACGGCGAGCAGGACTACGGCCAGCAGGGCTATCAGGAGCCGGGTTACGGACAGGGTTACGGCGAACAGGGCTACGGACAGCCCGGCTACGGACAGCCCGGCTACGGCGAACAGGGCTACGCCGACCAGGGCGGTTACGGTCAGCAGCCGGGTTATGGCCAGCAGGGCTACGCTCAGTCCGGCTACGGCGAACAGGGCTACGCGGAACCGGGTTACGGCGAGCCGGGATACGCCGCGCCCGAGGAGCCGGGCGGCTACGGCCAGGCCTACTCGCAACAGCCCGGCTACGGCGCCCAGGGCGGCGCGTACCAGGCTCCGGCCTATGGCGGTGGCGCACAAGCCGGTTCGGGCTACTCCGCGACGCTGCAGCTCGACGACGGCAGCGGCCGCACTTACCAGCTCCGCGAGGGCAGCAACATCATCGGCCGCGGTCAGGACGCGCACTTCCGACTGCCGGATACCGGAGTTTCGCGCAGGCACATCGAAGTTCGCTGGGACGGCCAGACCGCGATGCTCTCGGATCTGGGTTCGACCAACGGCACGCTCGTCAACGGCTCCCCGGTTCAGGACTGGCAGCTGGCCGACGGCGATGTTATCCGCGCCGGGCACTCCGAGATCCTGATCCGTATCGTCTGATCCCGTAAGCTCGCTGTGCAGGTCACGACATGGCGTACAGGGATTCTGCGGCCGTATCGTGATCGAACTCGACCCTCGGCCCTATGATGCTGCCAACACACGCGCGTCGCCAGGACCGGGGCTCGCGAAACCAGCAAGCCGGTGGGGGCGAACTCGCACCTACGGGCACCGACGTACACGGTCGAACAGGAGGTGGAGCGCCGTGCAGGGACTGATCCTGCAATTGACCCGTGCGGGGTTCCTGCTGCTGTTGTGGTTATTCGTGTGGGCGGTATTGCGCACCCTGCGCAGCGACATCTACGCGGCATCCGGCATCCGGATCCAGCCCAGGGCCGCACGCGGTTCCGCGGTGCTGCCGTCTTTCAGCCGAGGCCAGAAGGGCGCCAAATTTCTTGTGGTGACTCAAGGTTCACTCGCCGGCACTCGCATCTCGCTCGGCACCCAACCGGTGCTGATCGGACGTGCGGACGACTCAACGCTGGTACTCACCGATGATTACGCCTCGACCAGACATGCGCGGCTCTCACCGCGCGGTGACGACTGGTACGTCGAAGACCTCGGCTCGACGAACGGCACCTACCTCGACCGCGCGAAAGTCACCACCGCAGTCCGAGTTCCACTCGGCACCCCCGTCCGTGTCGGCAAAACAGTGATCGAGCTGCGATCGTGACACTTGTTCTCCGCTACGCAGCGCGCAGCGACCGCGGTCTTGTCCGAGGCAACAACGAGGACTCCGTCTATGCGGGCGCACGGCTGCTCGCACTAGCCGACGGTATGGGCGGCCACGCCGCGGGCGAGGTGGCGTCGCAGTTGATGATCGCCGCGCTCGCCCACCTCGACGACGACGAACCCGGCGACGATCTGCTCGGCAAGCTCAATACCGCCGTCCACGAGGGCAATGCCGCCATTGCCGACCACGTCGAGGAAGAGCCCGAACTCGACGGCATGGGCACCACGCTCACCGCAATCCTGTTCGCGGGCAAGAAACTCGGCCTGGTGCACATCGGCGACTCGCGCGCGTATCTGCTGCGCGGCGGCGAGCTGGCCCAGATCACCCGCGACGACACCTTCGTCCAGTCGCTGGTTGACGAGGGCCGGATCACCCCCGAGCAGGCGCATACCCATCCGCAGCGTTCGCTGATCATGCGCGCCCTGACCGGCAACGAGATCGAGCCGACGCTGATCATGCGCGAGGCCCGCGCGGGCGATCGCTATCTGCTGTGCTCCGACGGTCTGTCCGATGTGGTCAGCGATGAGACGATCGCCAACACCATGCGCGAGGGCAGCACCGACGAATGCGCCGACCGGCTCATCGAACTCGCCTTGCGAAGTGGCGGTCCGGACAACGTCACCGTGGTCGTCGCCGATGTCATCGATCTGGACTACGGGCAGAGCCATCCGATCGTCGCGGGCGCGGCATCGGGTCAGGACG
>NZ_BDAZ01000003.1 GCF_001612725.1 Nocardia anaemiae NBRC 100462
CGTCCGCCGCGGGCCGAACCGCGCCGGGCCGCCGCCGCACCGGAGACGCCGCCGCAGAGCAAATCGCACAAGCTGCGCTGGATTCTGCTCGCGGTCGCCCTGGTGCTGGCCGCGGTGATCGGATTGCTGGTCGGCTACAACATGATTCGCAGCAACTACTACGTCGGCGCGGATAACGACCAGGTCGTCATCATGCGCGGGCTGCCGGGTTCGGTGCTGGGTTATTCGATCCACGAGGTCGAAACGGTCGCCTGTGTCGACCCGACCGGCGCGCTCACGCTGCTGCAGCCGGGTGAGAGTCAGCCGTCGAAATGCAAGACGCTGAAGGTTTCCGATCTGAAGCAGACCGGACACGACCAGGTCGACAAGGGACTGCCGCCTGGCTCGCTGGACGAGGCGCGCAAGCAGATGCAGATGCTGGCGCGCAACGAACTGCTACGTCCCTGCCCGGCCAAGGAGTCGGTGCCGCAGCCCGGCGTCGTGCCGCCGAGCGAACAGCCGACGCAGCCCGGTGTACCCGCGCCGACGACGGTCGCGCCGCCCACCGAGAACCGGACGGCCGCACCCGAACCGCAGCCGAGTGAGACCAAGAGCCCCGACGCCAAGACCCCGACGGCGACGGCGTCGCCGAACCCCCAGACGGCGGGGGAGCCTTGCCGGGTGACGGACTGATGTCCGCTCCGGCACCACCGTCCGCTGGGGCCTTTCCCAGTCCCCCCGGCGGATTCGCCCCGGCGCCGCCGCCGTCGACCAAGCGCAATGCCGAACTCATCTTGCTCGCCGGTGCGACGGGCATAGTCACCGTTTCGCTTTTCCTGGTGGAGGCGAGTCAGGAACAGTCGGTCACCTGGGATATCGCCAAATACGGTCTCGCCTATCTGGCGCTGTTCGCGGTGGCGCATCTCGCGGTGCGGCGCTTCGCACCGTTCGCCGATCCACTGCTCTTACCGATCGCCGCGCTGCTCAACGGACTCGGCCTGGTACTGATCCATCGACTCGATCTCGCCGATGCGCAGACCGCCGCCTACAACTCGTGGCCGATCCCCTCCCCCGACGCCAACCAACAGATCCTGTGGACCGGTCTGGGGATGATCATCTTCATCACGATCCTGGTCGTGCTGAGCGATTACCGCACACTGGCCAAATACAGCTACACCCTGGGTTTGACAGGCCTCGTCGCGCTGGCGATTCCGGCCTTGCTGCCGGGGGCGTATTCGGAGACCAACGGCTCGAAGATCTGGATCAGGCTGCCCGGATTGAGCGTGCAGCCGGGTGAATTCGCGAAGATCCTGCTGATCATCTTCTTCGCCTCGGTGCTGGTCGCCAAGCGCGATCTGTTCACCGCGGCCGGTCGGCATTTCCTCGGCATGGAGTTCCCGCGCGCCCGCGACCTCGGACCGATTCTGGTGGTCTGGATCGTCTGCATCGGTGTGCTGGTCTTCGAAAAGGACCTCGGCACTTCACTGTTGATCTTCAGCACGGTGCTGGTCATGCTCTACATCGCGACCGAGCGGGTCGGCTGGCTCATCATCGGCGGCGCACTGCTGAGCGTCGGATTCTTCTTCGCCTACCAGGCCTTCAGCCATGTGCGGGTGCGCACCCAAACCTGGTTGCACCCGTTCGCGGACTACAACAACACCGGCTACCAGATCTCGCAGTCGCTGTTCGGCCTGGCCACCGGCGGATTGGCGGGCACCGGCCTCGGCAGCGGACGGCCATCGCAGGTGCCATTCGCCAAGACCGACTTCATCATCACCACCATCGGCGAGGAACTCGGCCTGTTCGGCCTCGCCGCGGTGTTGCTGCTGTTCCTGGTGTTCGTGGTGCGTGGTCTGCGGACCGCCCTCGCCGTGCGGGACAGCTTCGGCAAGCTGCTGGCCGCCGGGTTGTCGTTCACCATCGCGATCCAGCTGTTCGTGGTGGTCGGCGGTGTCACCAAACTGATTCCGCTGACCGGTCTCACCACGCCGTTCATGTCCTACGGCGGTTCGTCACTGCTGGCCAACTACGCGCTGCTTGCGTTGCTGATCAAGGTCTCCGACGCGGCACGCGCCCCGGCGCCGGTGCGCAAGAAGGATCCGGTGGCCCCGATCTCGGATGCGACCACCGAACTTCTGCGCAAACCGGAAGCGAGGCCGCAGGAATGAACACGCCGCTACGACGGGTCGCGGTCGCGGTGATGCTCATGATCGTCGCCCTGCTGCTCAATGCCACTTACGTGCAGGTGATCAAGGCCGACGACTACCGCACCGATCCACGCAACTCACGCGTGCTGCTCGACGAATACGCTCGCCAGCGCGGGCAGATCTCCGCGGGCGGCACGGTGCTGGCCAGCTCGGTCGCCACCGACGACCGCTACAAATACCTGCGCACCTACCCCACCGACCCGGAGGCGTACGCACCGGCGACCGGCTTCTACTCGATGCAGTACGGCAGCACGGGTCTGGAGCGCGCCGAGGATACGGTGCTCAACGGTTCGGACAATTCGCTGTTCGGACGCCGCCTGATCGATATGATCTCCGGTCGTGATCCGCGCGGCGGCAATGTGCTCACCACGCTGGACCCGGTGATGCAGCAGACCGCCTACGAACAGTTGACCGCAAAGGGCTACACCGGTTCCGTGGTGGCGATCGAGCCGAGTACCGGCAAAATTCTCACCATGGTGTCCACCCCCAGCTACGACCCGAACCTGTTGTCCGGGCACGATGGCGCCCAGGGCACCAAGTCTTGGGAAGAGCTGAGTGCGGACCAGCGCCAACCCATGTTGAATCGTGCTGTGTCGCAGACCTACCCGCCGGGCTCCACCTTCAAGGTGGTCGTCACCGCCGCCGCACTGGCCAACGGCACCGCAACCCCGGACGACCAGTTCACCGCCGCACCGAACATCACGTTGCCGGGGACAAACACGACGCTGGAGAACTACAACGGCAGCACCTGCGGCAGCGGCCCCACCGCGACGCTCACCGAGGCGTTCCGCAGATCCTGCAATACCGCATTCGCCGAACTCGGAGTCAAGGTCGGCTCCGCCAACCTCAAGGACGAAGCCGCCGCATTCGGCATCGGCGCGCACCGCGGCATCCCGATTCCGGTGGCGGAGAGCACCGTCGGCACGATTCCGGACAATGCCGCACTGGCCCAGAGCAGCATCGGCCAGCGCGATGTCGCACTCACCCCACTGGACAATGCGGTCATCGCCGCGACCGTCGCCAATGGCGGCGTCCGCATGGAGCCGTACCTGGTCGATCAATTGCAGGGACCCGATCTGAGCGAGCTCTCGAAAAATAAACCGGTCTCGGTCGGCCAAGCTGTCAGCGCCCAGGTAGCGTCAACGCTGACCAACCTGATGATCGCGTCGGAGGACAACACCGTCGGACACGGCCAGACCCGGTATCAAATCGCCTCTAAGACCGGAACCGCCGAACACGGAAGCAATCCGCGCAATACGCCACCACACGCCTGGTACATCGCCTTCGCGCCCGCGCAGAACCCCAAGATCGCCATCGCGGTGATCGTGGAGAACGGCGGCGACCGGGCGTTGGCCGCCACTGGTGGCTCGGTGGCCGCGCCGATTGCCCGCGCGGTGTTGGACGCCGGTTTGCGAGGGCGCTGAGAGATATGAACGTGCGAGTGGATGTACGGGGGCCGGGATGCTGAACAACGGCGCGATGATCGCCGACCGATATCGGCTGCAACGCCTGATCGCCACGGGCGGTATGGGTCAGGTATGGGAGGCGCTCGACACCCGGCTGGACCGCCGGGTCGCGGTGAAGGTACTCAAATCCGAGTTCTCCGCCGACCCGACCTTCCGGCACCGGTTCCGCAGTGAGGCCAAGACGACGGCCCAGCTGAATCACCCGGGTATCGCCGGAATCTACGACTACGGCGAGACCATGGATCCCAGCGGCGGGGAAACCGCCTATCTGGTCATGGAATTGGTGCAGGGCGAACCGCTCAATACGGTGTTGAACCGGCTCGGGCGACTTTCGGTGGTCCAGGGTCTGGACATGCTGGAGCAGACCGGTCGCGCACTCGAGGTCGCGCACGCCGCGGGCGTCGTGCACCGTGATGTCAAGCCGGGCAATATCCTCGTCACGCCGACCGGTCAGGTGAAGATCACCGATTTCGGCATCGCCAAGGCGGTCGACGCATCCCCGGTGACCAAGACCGGCATGGTGATGGGCACCGCCCAGTACATCGCGCCCGAGCAGGCGGTGGGCGAGGACGCGACCGCGGCCAGCGATGTGTACGCACTCGGTGTGGTCGGCTACGAGGCACTGGCCGGGCAGCGGCCGTTCAGCGGCGACGGCGCGATCACCGTCGCGATGAAACATGTGCGCGAGGCCCCGCCGCCGATGCCGTCCGATCTGCCGCCCAATGTGCGCGAGCTGATCGAGATCACCATGGGCAAGGATCCCGCTCTGCGCTATTCCAGCGGCGGCGAATTCGCCGATGCGGTCGCCGCTGTGCGGGCCGGACGCCGCCCACCACCGCCGATCGCCACCGGCGCACCCACGCCAACCGGTGCGACCCGGGTGCTGCCGCCCGGTCCCACGGTCATTCTGCCGTCACAGGACCACGAGGGTCCGACGGTCCGCTACAACAGCCCGGCGGGTTTGGCAGGCGCGGGTGCGACCAGACAAACTCCCGCGCCGAGGACCGTGATGAGTTCCGGCGCAACCCGAACCAACCCCGGGCCCGGTCCGGAGACCTCGAGGTTCACCACCGGCCAGAAGGTCGGCGCGGCCGTCGCGGTCGGCGCGGTGCTGCTCGTGGGTCTGGTGCTGTGGCTGCTGTTCGGCGGCGATACCAATCCGGATACCGTGCGCACAGTCACCACCACCTCGAAGGTCGCGCCGCCGCCGGTCACCACGGCACCGACGACGACAACCGAACCGGAGACGACCGTCGTCACCACGACCAGACCGGCCCCGCCACCGCCGCCGACCGCGGAACCGACGACGACAACGCAGCCGCCGACCACAACGCCGAGTACCACAGCGCCGAGTACGACGAAGTCGTCGAAGACGACGAGTCCGTCCACCACCACAAGAAGCTCGTGGTTCCCTACGCTCGATTTACCATTTCCGGATAGTCCCGGTGCCCGAGGACCCTCGGCCACTCCAGGCGCTGCTACTCCGCAAGGACAACCATGACGACCCCGAAGAATCTCTCCTCACGCTACGAGCTGGGTGAGATCATCGGGTTCGGCGGCATGTCCGAAGTCCACAAGGCGCGCGATCTACGGCTCAGCCGAGACGTCGCGATCAAGGTGTTGCGAGCCGATCTGGCTCGCGACCCTACGTTCTACCTGCGCTTCAAGCGCGAAGCACAGAACGCCGCCGCACTGAACCATCCGGCCATCGTCGCGGTCTACGACACCGGTGAGGCGGAGGTGGACGGCGGCCCGCTGCCGTACATCGTGATGGAGTACGTCGACGGTGACACGCTGCGCGACATCGTGCGCGGCAAGGGGCCGATCCCGCCGCGCCGGGCCATGGAGATCGTCGCCGACGTCTGCGCCGCACTGGATTTCAGCCATAAGGCCGGAATCGTGCACCGCGATGTGAAGCCCGCCAATATCATGATCAACCGGGCCGGTGCGGTGAAGGTGATGGACTTCGGCATCGCGCGAGCGATCGCCGACAGCTCCAACCCGATGACCCAGACCGCGGCCGTTATCGGTACCGCGCAATATCTTTCGCCCGAGCAGGCGCGCGGTGAGACCGTCGACGCCCGCTCGGACGTCTATTCCGTCGGCTGTGTGCTGTTCGAAATCCTCACCGGCGAGCCGCCTTTCACCGGTGACTCACCGATCGCCGTCGCCTACCAGCACGTCAGGGAGGATCCCCGGCTGCCATCGCATGTGCACGACGGGGTGCCGCGCGAGCTCGATTCGGTGGTGCTCAAGGCGATGAGCAAGAATCCGGCCAACCGGTACCAGTCGGCCGCCGAGATGCGTGCCGATCTGATCCGGGTGCTCGGCGGACAGAAGCCCAGCGCGCCGATGGTGATGACCGACGAGGACCGCACCACCATCCTCGGCTCGAACGAACCGGCGCCGCGCAGCTTCCGCACCGTCGAACGTAATGACGACACCGCCGAGCAGGAGCCCGCCGAACCGGCGAGTCCGCGCCGCAATCTCTATATCGCGCTCGGCGCCGCCGCGGCGGTCATCGTCGCGTTCGCCCTGTTCTGGGTACTGATCGGACCGGGCGCGCGGCCGGATCAGGTCGCGATCCCCGACCTTTCGAATAAATCCGCGCAACAGGCCCAGGATTCGCTGCAGAAGCTCGGCTTCACCGTGGCCATCCAGCAGAAGCCGGATAACAAGGTTGCCACCGGCAATGTCATCTCCACCCAGCCGCTCGGCGGCTCCCGGGTCGACAAGGGCAGCACCATCACCGTGCAGGTCTCCGCCGGACCGGCGCAGGTGCAGATTCCTCGGCTCGACGGTATGACCCAGGAGCAGGCCGAACAGCAGCTGAACGCCAGCGGATTGCGGATGGATCCGAATGTGCAGCGCAAGCCGTCGAGTGCGCAGGAGACGGACAAGGTCATCGGCACCGACCCGTCGGCGGGCTCGCGCGTCGACGTCGATCGGGCCATCGTGGTGATCCTCGGCTCCGGGCCCGAGCAGATCCGGGTGCCGAGTGTGGTCGGTCAGGACATCAGCGTCGCGCAGCCGAATCTGGTGGACAGCTCCGGATTCAAGATCAGCATCCAGGAGGTGCCGTCCTCGAAGCCCAAGGGCGAGGTCATCGCGACGACGCCGCCGGGCGGCACCACCGCGGACAAGGGGTCGACGGTCACCGTCCAGGTCTCCAGTGGCGATATCGTCATGCCGAGCCTGGTCGGCCTGACCACGGCACAGGCGGTGGATAAGCTGCGGCAGGCGGGCTGGACCGGCACATCGGCACAGATCAGCCAATCCACCCAGGGCACCTTCGATACCAACAGCGTCGGCCGGGTCGTCAGCCAGCAACCCGCGGCCGGAGCGGCGATCGCGAAGAACGGAACGGTATCGATCACCACCTATGTCCTCGGTCCGCCCTGATCGGGCCGAATCCACCTAGTCCGATCCACCAAGTCCTATCCGCGTGTTCGGGGCTGGGCGTCCCAACCCACCGCGGCACGGGATGCAACCCATCCTCACCGCGGACCATGACTCCGATCAGGAAAGGTCGAGGTGGCGATTCATCGACATCGCCTCCTCGGCCAGCTCCGTCAATTCGACTACCTCGACGCCGTGCTGGCGCAGCTGCTCCACCCCGACGCAATTGGTCACGAAGGTCGTCGGTTCCCGCCAGGCGATGACGACGCGCGCGATCCCGGCCCGCAGAATCCGGTCGGTGCACGGCGCCCTCGTCGCGGTGGCACGCTGCGAACACGGTTCCAACGTGCTGTAGATCGTCGCCCGTGCCAGCCGAGGATCATCTGCGGCGAGCTTGTCGAGCGCGGACTCCTCGGCATGGACCTTCTCGTCGGTCTCGCGCGAGTAGCCGGTCGAGATCTCGACGCCGTCGGCCACGATGACCGCGCCGACGGAGAACGCGGTCGGACTCGGCGGGCACAGCCGTGCGAGTTCGATTGCCCGACGCATGAATTGGATATCGGTCCGGTCAGCCGACATAGACGGACCTCCTCGGCCCGGGAGACTCAGCAGTCATGCGCGGCATCGCCGGACTGTCGCGGCAGGTAGCGCAGCAGCGCTACATCACCGATCTGACTGACCTCGGCCAAACGCATCCTGCGTTCCGGGTACGCGGCGGGGCCGAGAAAGCGCGGCGCCGCGGCATGTCCGACGATGATCGGCGCGACCGCCAGCTGCAATTCGTCGGCCAGATCCGCCGCGAGAAACTGCGTGTGGATGCGGGTGCCGCCCTCGACCATCAGCCGGGCGACGCCGCGGCGGCCGAGATCGTCGAGCAGCGCACCGAGGTCGATATCGGCACCGAGCGGGACCACCTCCGCCAGTCCCGCCAGCCGATCGCCGAGCTTGGCCGCACCGGCATGTGTGGTGTAGACGAGCTTGTCACCGCCGTGCTGCCAGAATCGCAGATCAGGATCCAGATCGCCGCGTGCGCTCACGGCAACCTTCAACGGATACTCCGGCTTTCCGGCCGCGATGCGCGCGGCTCGCCGGTCCGCACTGTTGACCAGCAACCGCGGATTATCGCGCCGCAGCGTCTCGGCACCGATCAGGATGGCGTCGGACTCGGCCCGCACCTGATCCACCCGATCGAAATCCGCGGCATTGGACAGCTTCAGCCGCTGCGGTCTCGCATCGTCGATATATCCGTCGACACTGACCGCGACGGACAGCAGCACATAGGGCCGTCGGGTCACTGGGTCACCAGTGCCGCGACCTCCGCCTCCAACATCTCCACCAGCCCCTCGGACGGACGCTCGCCGCACACCTCCAGCCAGTTCGCCAACATCCGGTGCCCGCCCTGGGTCAGCACCGATTCGGGATGGAACTGCACGCCGTGAATCGGCAGCGTCCGATGCCGCATGGCCATCACGATCCCGGATTCGGTGTGCCCGATGACTTCGATGTCCGCAGGCAGTGTGTTCTCGAGAACGGTGAGCGAGTGGTAGCGGGTCGCGGTGAACGGGTCGGGCAGACCGGCCAGCACACCCGTGCCGAGATGGAAGACCGAGCTGGTCTTGCCGTGCAGCAGCTCCGGCGCGCGAGTCACGGTGCCGCCGAAGGCCTCTCCGATGGCCTGATGGCCGAGGCACACCCCGAGCAGCGGAATGCTGTGCCGCGCGCAGGCGTGCACCAGATCGATGCTCGCGCCCGCTCGGTCCGGAGTGCCGGGGCCGGGGCTGATCAGAATGCCGTCGTATTCGGTGACGACCGCGTCCGGATCGGCCAAATTCGGGTCGTCATTGCGCCAGACCACGGCCTCGGCACCCAACTGGCCGAGGTACTGCACCAGGTTGAACACGAAGCTGTCGTAGTTGTCGACGACCAGTACACGCATGCTGACGAGATTACGTGGCGACCCGGCGGACCGTCGCGCGCATTACCAGTTGGGATAGCCTAGAGGCAGACCGGAGGGGACCTGAGCCCTCACCCGGACCGTCTCGGCCCCGCCGGATCGGGTTCTGTGGTGCGCGAGCTCGGCCATAATTCAACCGAATTCCGCCCGCCGGTACCCGACCTGAACGCCGAACACGAGGACGACATGCCCAAGTCGAAGGTCCGTAAGAAGACCGATTACACGATCAATCCCGCCAGCCGCACACCCGTCAAGGTGAAAGCGGGACCGTCTCCGGTCTGGTACGTCGTGATCATGCTCGGCTTCATGCTGGCCGGGCTGGTCTGGCTGCTCGTCTACTACCTGGCCAACGATCGCATCACCTGGATGGCCGATCTCGGGGCGTGGAACTTCCTGATCGGCTTCGGCCTGATGGTCGTCGGCCTGATCATGACGATGCGGTGGCGTTGACCCGCGTCACGCCGGGATTACAGACGTGTCATTCATGCACACCTGTGGATAACCATGTGGACAACTCGAGGAACGATTGGGGAAAGTGACACGTGGATCCCGAATCCGATTCGCCTGATCCGCTTCCCGAACCACGCACCACCTGGACCACGCCGATGTCCGCACTCATCGCCGTCACCGTCGGTGGCGTGGTGCTGGCCGGTGCCGCCGTCCTCACCAAGGACGGACCGAGTCGGCTGCTGATCGGATTGGCGGCAGTCGGCCTACTGGCCTTGGCCGGACTCGGATTTCGACAGCGCCCACGTCTGAGCATCACCGCCGACTCGCAGCCGCGGCTGGTAGTTCGCACGCTCACCGGACCGACGGAATACACCCGCGATCAGATAATGCGGGCCCGCGTGGTCGGCTATCGCCGCCTCGGCCGCAAGAACCCCATGCTGGAAATCGATGTCGAGCACCACGGCGACGAACGCCTATTGATCTTCGGCCGCTGGGACCTCGGCACCAGCCCGGACGAGGTCTTCGAATCCCTTGTCGCACACGGACTGGCGCAGTAGCCGCGCACCGAATGCGCGGCGACGACGTTTCACGTGAAGCATTTACCGTAGTGAAATCGCCGCGGCCACGATGACGGCGAGTGCCGCCACGCCGACGGCGGCGACCGCGACCCAGCCGATCAACCGTGCGTTCTCTTGGGTTTTCGCGCGCAGCCGCTCCGGCAGGAACAGAATGCCGAGCGCGGCAAGAGTGCCCGCGGCAAGTCCGCCGAGGTGTCCGGCCAACGAGATACCGGGTAGCGAGAAGCTGATGAAGACATTGATGCCGATCAGGATCAACATCTGATTCGGATTCTGCCGCACCCGGATCAGGATCACGGTGATCGCGCCGAACAGTCCGTAGACCGCACACGACGCGCCCGCGGTGAGGCTGTCCTCGGCGAAAACCATGACGGCGGCCGAACCGCCGAGCAGTGACACCAGGTAGACCACCAGATAGCGCACCCGCCCGAGCACCGGCTCGATACTGCGGCCGACCACATACAGCGCGAACATATTGAGCAGTAGGTGGATCGGCCCGTAGTGCAGGAAGCCGGAACCGATCAGCCGCACATACTGACCATGCGCCACCGCGGGCGGATACAGCACCCAATCGATGTACAGCGCGGAATGCCCGGTGTTCTCCACCAGACTCTTCGATTGGCCCGCGGTGACCGCGAAGACGATCGTGTTCAGCGCGATCAGCACATAGGTGACATACGGAATCGGGTTCCGCGCGGTCTGCGCACCGGCGACGGTCCGCACCGGCCGATGCTCACGCTGCCCCTGGCGGACGCAGTCGACACAGTGCTGGCCGACCGCCGCGGGTCGCAGACATTCCGGACATGCTGGCCGACCGCACCGAGTGCAGGCCAGGCCCGTAGGACGATTGGGATGGCGGACGCACGTCGGTGCGGGCGGTTGAGCATTCATCGGATTATTCGATAGTGATCTTGGAGATGATGACGGCTTCCTTGGGACGGTCGTTGCGATCGGTCGGCGTGGTCGCGATGGCATCGACGACCTTGCGTGAATCGGGGTCGACGACCTCCCCGAAGATGGTGTGCTTGCGGTTCAGATGCGGCTGCGCGCCGACGGTGATGAAGAACTGCGAACCATTGGTGCCCGGTCCCGCATTCGCCATCGCCAGCAGGTAGCCGCGATCGAAGCGCAGCTCCGGGTGGAATTCGTCGCCGAATTCGTAGCCGGGTCCACCGCGTCCGGTGCCGGTCGGGTCACCACCTTGAATCATGAACCCGTCGATCACCCGGTGGAAGCTCACGCCGTCGTAGAACGGGCCGGAACTGCCGCCGCTGGCGTTCTCCGTCTTGTACGGTGCCGATCCATCGGCAAGCCCGATGAAGTTGCGGACCGTCTTCGGGGCGTGGTTACCGAAGAGCGAGATCTTGATATCGCCGTGGTTGGTGTGCAACGTGGCCACGGCGGTCTGATTCGGTGAGGTCACGCCGCCCATCGTGCCACGATCCCGACAATCTTCACCGAACCGGGCCGGGTGCTGCGATGATCTGCGATTACTGCGCGATGCGCCGGTATGTGCCACAGTTGTCGAATGACCTTGGGGCGCCTACTCACCTCCGCACGTTCTCGTAACCGACTGATCGCCGCGGTCGTCGTCGCGTTGGCCGGTGGCATGGCCTGGCTGGTCCGCAGCAAGCGCCCCCAACCGCCGGAACCGGCACCGGCGCCGCCGCGAATCGGATACTCCCGCAACGGTTCCGCACCGAACCCATTGGCGGGCGCGAGCGCGGACAACGGCCGCTGACGACCCGGGGGCTCGGCCCCGGTCAGCGGCTGACGGTGCGCTTGTACTGCCGCAGCGCGAGCGGGATGAACACCAGCAGGATGATCACCACCCACGCCAGCGTGGTAGCCACCGGATGCTGCATGGACCAGGCGTCCGATTTCGGCGCCATCGGACTGGTATTGCCGAACAGATCTCGGGTCGCCTGGGTGACCGCCGAGACCGGATTCCATTCGGCGAAAACCCGCAGTGCCCTGGGCAGATTCTCGAGCGGCACAAAGGTATTGGCCAGGAATGTCAGCGGAAAGATCACCATGAAGCTGGCGTTGTTGAACACCTCGGGTGCGCGGACCAGCAGGCCGACCACGGCCATGATCCAGGAGATCGCGTACGCGAACAGCAGCAGGAGCACATAGGCGAGCACGGCGTCGAGCAATGATCCGCGAATCCGCCAGCCGACGACATAACCGGTCAGTGACATCACCACCAGGCTGACCACATTGATCACCACATCGCTGATGGTGCGCCCGACCAGCACCGCCGACGGCGCCATCGGCAGTGAGCGGAACCGGTCGATAATGCCCTTCTGCATATCCTCGGCCAGGCCCAAACCGGTGAACGTCGCGCCGAACACCACCGACTGCGCGAAGATGCCCGCGATAAGGAACTCCCGGTAGCCGCCCGACATGCCGGGTACCTCGATCGCCGAGCCGAAGATATAGGCGAACAGCAGCACGAACATGATCGGCGACAGTGTGGAGAAGATCAGCACGTCGGGTACCCGCTTGATCTTGATGACATTGCGCTTGGCAATGGTCACACTGTCGGTACAGACGATGACGAGGCGTTCGCCGAGCGGCATGCGGGTTCTGGCGTCCACGGTCGCGGCGGTCATCACTTGCGTCCTTCCGTTACTTCGAGCCGATCCGCGGACTTGTCACCATTGCCATTGATCAACTCCTCGGCTTCGTGACCGGTGAGGGTGAGGAAGACATCGTCCAGCGACGGACGGCGCAGTCCCACATCGTGGATCTGCACGTTGTGTGTGCTCAGCCTGCCGATGGCATCGACGAGCGCCTGCGATCCGTCGCTGACCGGAACGGTGATCCGGCGAAGTCCGGGTTCCAGGTGGATCTCCCCGTCTGCCAGACCCCGCAGCGCCTCCCGGGCGGTCGCGAGATTGTCGGCGTGGTCGACGGTGAGTTCGATGCGGTCGCCGCCGACCAGGGTTTTGAGTTCATCCGCGGTGCCGCGGGCGATCACCTTGCCGTGGTCGATCACCGCGATGGCATCGGCCAGCCGGTCGGCCTCCTCCATGTACTGCGTGGTGAGCAGCAGGGTGGTGCCACCGGCCACAAGTTCCTCGATGACATCCCAGAGGTCGAGGCGTGCACGCGGATCGAGTCCGGTGGTCGGCTCGTCCAGGAAGAGCACCGGTGGGTTGGCAACCAGTGCACCGGCCAGGTCGAGCCGTCGGCGCATACCGCCCGAATAGCCCTTGACCGGCCGGTCGGCGGCATCGCTGAGTCGGAAGCGCTCCAGCAATTCCCGCGCGCGCTCCTTACTGCGCTGCACGCCCATGTGATAGAGCCGACCGACCATCTCCAGATTCTCGAATCCGGTGAGATATTCGTCGACGGCGGCGTATTGCCCGGACGCGCCGATGCGTGAGCGCAGCGCCTGTGGATTGCGGAGTACGTCGATGCCCGCGACGGTCGCGCGACCGGCATCCGGAATGAGCAGGGTGGTGAGCACCCGGACGGTGGTGGTCTTGCCCGCACCGTTGGGTCCGAGCAATGCGGTGACGGTGCCCTCGGGCACTGCCAGGTCGAGTCCGTCGAGTGCGACCAGCTGGCCGTATCGCTTGACCAGCCCCTCGGCGACGATTGCGTCGGGCATGATTCTCCTGGGGTTCGCTCGCTCGCTCGGGCGAGGTGACCATTACTCGAGCCAGTATTGCCCTGGGCACCGACAATTTCCGCTGATTTTCACTCCACCTGGGCTTTTCAGCGATCGACTGGCCCGAGCTGCGATCGAACACAAACGGTCGCATCCCGTTCCGGACGGTGCTCGGGGGTGCCGGTTCGGGATGCGACCGGTTCGATCTTCTCGCCCGCTACCGGTCCGATCGCGCGTAGCGCACTACCCGCATTCGGGCCCGGCCGCTACTCGGGGGCCGCGTGGCCGACATGCCCGCGCCCGAACGACACGCGACAAATCCGACCGAATCCGTCGTCCGCAGGAGGCACGGCACAGCGATTCCGGACGCACAGCAACCGGTCGGCATGGTTTTCACATTCGCCTCGACCGGGCAGTGAGTTCACGCCCCGTCCGTAAATCCCTGCGCGACAACATTTTTGACAACAGTCACGGAATCGTCGAGCAGGGCGACAATCGCCCGATCCGGCTATCTGGACGGCGTCCACGCCTGTCGCAGGTGAACCGTCCCGAAAAATCTTGGAAAGTGGTGATCCCCACGCACACACAATCCCGGATCATCGCGTAGGATCATTCAGGTCGGCCCCTCCCCCCCGGGCCGACCTTACGCGGGCCTCGGCTAACTCCCCCCCTTCGCCGAGGCCCGCTCCCCATTTCCGAGGCAGCTCAAACCCTCTCAGCTATCTGTCGGCACCGCCGGATCCACCGATTGCCAAGCCGCCGTCAATCGTTGCGCCCGTACCTTTCCGGCGGTCGCCAGCAATCGACGATCCCGCTCCCACCGCTCGCGAACGACCGGATCGGCTTGTGCCCACAGCGGCTCCAGTTCCGTCAGTACCTCCTCGAAATACGCGTACGCCCCGCCGAGTGCGATATGTCCGCCGGGCGCGCTCGGCCGATCCATATCGAGGCCGCGCACGAAGGCCACCGCCGCGAGTAACCGCTGCAGCGTCGCCCGCGGCCAGCCGGACTCGCGTCCGACCCGCACCAGCCAGCCGAGGGTGGCCGCCAGCACATGAACGTCCTCGATGGTGCGAAACGGTTTGAGGTAATCCGAGTACCCGTCGCCGGGCAGCGGCTCAGCCGCGACATCGGTGAATGTGACCGAGGCATGGGGGATCTCGGGTGCGAACGGTACAACGGGCAGATTCGTCACATCGACGCCGGGCTGTGCCGCATCGACGAGCACCGCGCGCAGCCGGTTGCGGCCGTCGGCCGACGTGCCCGCACTGGCGATCACCAACAGCCGCCGCGCGAGTATCCCCAAGGTGGTGAAGGTCTTGGTGCCGTTGACCCGCCAGCCGCCGTCGGTCTCGGTCACCTGGGTCGCGATCGCCGACGGATGCGCACCGCTCGCCTCGGTCGCGGAGACCGCGACCAGCTCATCGGCCGCGAGTTCGGGCAGCAACGCCCGCAATGCCTGCTGATATCCGGACAGGAATGCGAAACCCAGTCGGTCCGCACCGAAACCACCGGCGATCGCGATATCGATCGTGGTGTCGAACCGCTCGGCGACTGCCCGATGCCGCGTCCACGCGTCGGTGATCGACTCGAGCGGTCTCGGATCGAGCGGCCCGGTCAGCAGGTAGTCGAACACAGAGTCCACTCGTGCACGCTAACCGACGATGATCATCCTGATCACCCCCAGAAAGCCAGCGACTGTCGCGCAATCCTTATCCGACACTTCGGCGGTGCGACAGCGGAATCTCAGAATCACCGGGTATCACTGACTCGCCATCCCCCTCGTGAGGAGCCTGACCAGTGACGAAACCAGATCTCGCGCGCCGAAAGGCGCTATACGACGCCGAGGCACGGCTGTCCTGGGTACTCGCCGCACTGGCCGGTCTCATCGGAGCCGCGGCATTCATGCACACCGAGGGCTACTTCGTCACGTTCATGACCGGCAATACCGAGCGCGCCATTCTGGGCTACTTCCACGACGAACCCGATATCGCCGTCGCAGCGGCCTTGCTCATGCTTTCGTTTCTCGCCGGTGTCGTGGTGGCTTCCTGGTGTCGCAGGCATTACTGGTCCGGTCATCCGCACGGCCCGACCCTGCTCACCACACTGAGCCTCGCCGCGGCATCCCTGCTGGACGGGATCATCTACTGGGGGACGAACGCCACCAATATCGACCTCATCCCGATTCTGTTCGTCGCCTTCGGCGTCGGCGCGCTCAACACCTCGTTCGTCAAGAACGGCGAGGTCTCCATACCCCTGAGCTACGTCACCGGCACCCTCGTCAAGATGGGCCAGGGCATCGAACGCCATATCGGCGGCGGCGATTACGCCGACTGGCTCGGCTACTTCCTGCTCTATGCGGCCTTCTGCACGGGTGCGCTGCTCGGTGGATTGCTGAGCCTGCTCGTCGCGGGCTGGGCCATGCTCATCACCGCCACCGTCGTGTGCCTGATCACTACCGGCTACACCTACCTGCACCTGGACCGCCACGGCCCGCCCACGAAGAGCTGACCCTATGCGCGCCGTCGCGGCGACGGATACGGTTGTCCGGTGGGGAGTTTCGATGATTCGACACCGGATCACCTTGCGGCACTTATACAAGACCGCACCTGGGACGAAGTCCGACCACTGCTGCGGCCGGTTCTTCGTCCGGCGACCTACCAACAAGCCGCGCTCGACGAGCTGCTACACCGCTGTCCCGAGGCCGCCGATATCGACACCCGATTCGTCAGCCGCCCGGCCTTCCCGTTCGTCAACGAATTGGTCGCGATCGACATGCCGAATATGCGATCGGTCATCACCTATTCGGCCATGGCGGATTGGCCGGTCTCGGCAGACGAGGTCTTCGCGGCAGCCAGGGAGAATCTGGAAGCCATTGCGCAGCCGCATAATCCGCGTGGCAATGCCATCCTCACCCGCACCGATCGCGACGGCAACGGATACCTCACCTCCTGGCCGCTCGCCCCGGGTTGGTTGGCCAGCTTCAGCCAGCGCTATGCCGGACGCCGCCCCGTCGTCTTCATACCCGATCGAGACACCCTGATCGTCGTCCCAGACATCCCACATTTGCTCGCCCGCATCTATCGCCAGGTCGAGCAACAGTATGTCGATGCACGCCACCGCCTTTCGCCACAGGGCTACACCCTCGACGAGGACGACACCGTGGTCCCCTTCGACCGCGCGGGCCCACACGAACAACGCCGAACCGCCGTCCGCGCCGGATACCGCTTGGCCATCTGGGAATACGCCGCCCAGGCCCGCTGGCTCAACGACGCACTCGAACGCGACCTCGAATTCACCCACTACGGCTTGAAGATGGCCATCGTCGGCGAGGTAAAGCTGGCAGGCACCGAAGCCCATCCCTACACCTACACAGTCTGGGGCGAGGGCGTCGACTACCTACTCCCCGCAGCCGACTACATCATGTTCGCCAGCACCGATGCCGACAACAACGCCGTACCCATCTGCACCGTGCCGCTCACCGCGGCCCTCGAAATAACCGGCCTCACACCGATTTCCGGCATGTCGCCCATCCGCTTCGAGGCCCGCTTCTGGCCCGATGAAACAATGCTCACCCAGTTGAAGCAGGCTTCGGTCGCCCTGTGACTCAGGCCGGGACTCGGTCCGGATATCCGGCCGCCCACGCTGAACCTGTGCAAAGATGGCACATCGCTCGAACCGCACGACCTTGCACGATGCAGGCCTAGTCGATTACGCGCAGAGCTTCACGCTTCGGCCGTCCGCCCACGGGGCGCGACGCCCGACCCCATGGACGCAGCGACCACCACCGCATATCGCGTCACTCAAAGCTATTGATGAGCACGAGATTTCGTTATGTCCAAGGGACCGAAGCGTTCGAACCCGGAAAGGATGTATGAACAAGTGAAACCCGCGGATGAGATCCTCGAGCTGACCGATGAGTTCTACCAGCATCCGCACGAGGTCTACGAGGCCCTGCGTAAGCACGGCCCGATCCATCGCGTCCGCTTGGACGGGGTGCTCGGCTGGATGATCGTCGATCACGATGTGGCAAAGCAGGCCTTCGTGGAGCCGACCATCAGCAAGAAGATCGGATCGCCGCGTGGGCAGGCCGTCATGGCCAAACACGGCGCCGACGGCCAGTACAACGGCGCCATCAACGACAACATGCTCTTCGCCGACCCGCCGCAGCACACCCGCCTGCGCAGCCTCGTCGCGAAGGCCTTCGCGAGCCGTGCCATCCGCGATCTCGGACCTCGAATCGAGCAGATCGCCGACACCCTGCTGGGCGACCTGACCACACGCGAATCCGCCGACCTGATCGACAGCTACGCATTTCCCGTGCCGATCTCGGTGATCTGCGAATTGCTCGGCGTGCCGGACGCGGACAAGGACGAATTCCGAGCCTGGACGGCCATCCTCGTCGACGACTCGGCCGACATCGAGCAGCGCACCAGCGCGGGTCTGAGCTTCTTCACGTACCTGACCGACCTGATCGCCGAGCGCAGCGAACATCCCCTCGACGACCTGCTGTCGGAACTCATCGTCGCCAAAGACGACGATGACCGACTCGACCAGCAAGAACTCATCTCCATGCTGTTCCTGCTGTTGACCGCCGGTCACGAAACCTCCGTCAACCTGATCGGCAACGCCCTGCTCGAGCTCCTGATCGACCCGCACCTGGCCGACCGCCTTCGCGCCGACCCGAGCAAGATCCCCGACTTCATCGAGGAAACCCTCCGCTACCAGGGCCCGGTCCACTTCGGCACGGCCCGCTACACCACCGCCCCGATCACCTTGGGAAATCAGGAAATCGACGCGGACGAGTTCATCATCATCTCGATCGCCGCGGCCAACCGCGACCCGAAGCGATTCACCGACCCGGACCGTTTCGACGTCACCCGCACCGACAACCGGAATATCGCCTTCGGCCATGGCATCCACTACTGCATCGGCGCCGCCCTGGCCCGCATGGAAGCAACCATCGCCCTCACCCGCCTACTGGCCCGAATCCCAGAAATGTCACTTGACGTATCGGCCACCGAGCTGACGTGGCGCAAGAGCCTGCTCATCCGCGGCCTAACCACCCTCCCCGTCCACCTCGGCGCCACCAACGGCGATACCAAAGCCGCCACAGCCGATCGCTGGACAGAACCCGACAACCTCGGCGAACCGCAGTTCTCGACGGTCTAGCCCGCCGCGCCCCATCGCCCCCCGAGGTGCCGAACCAACAACGCCACGCAACCTCACCGAGGGGCTGTGGCCGCTCGCGGCATCCGGATCTACCTAGTGGGACACACTCCACCCCCTAGGGGCTACCGATGCGAAGCTGCGCGCTTCCCAACAATATGAGTGCCGCCAGCGAGAACATCGTGGGCGAATTTCATCTGAGTGGAGGATCTCTTGAACCGTGCCATGCTGAGTGTTCTTGCCGCCGGGGCGATTTCACTGACGATCGGTCTGCAGTCACCCACTGCGGCAGCATCCCCGGACGGGGTCGTGCCGGAATCCACACCGACCGCCCGAACCGAGGTGACAGCTCCTTTCGATCCCATCTGCCCCCTCTGTTTCCTGCGCGAACTGCTCGAAAGCGGCTCCGGCCACCCGTAAGCAGCCATGAAGCCACGCGCCGCCGCCAGACAGACCAAACAGATATGGGGGCCGCAACTGAGTACGACATCCGTACAGGCGCACAAGCTATGAGTGTCCCTGAGTCCAATCCGCCATCCAGGCGAACGACCTAGATGTGTGGCCCCGGGCTGGTGCGCCGTCTAGACAGCCGAGCCAGACGTGTCGGCCCGGGTCCGACCGCGACATCTACGTCAGGCGAACCATGGCAGCCCCCGGACCGGGTCCGCCATCTGAACAGCCGAGCCAATGGCATGGGGCTGGGGCGGGGGACCGAGCGCATCACCTATGCAAGCGAGCCAGGCACGTGGGGGGTCCCGGGGGCGAAGCCCCTCCGGGGTGGGGCTTGGGGGCTTCGCCCCCAAAAGACACGCGAAACGAGACAAGGCTCACGCTCTCCGTGAGCATGAGCCTGGCATCGAGTGGAGCCTAGGGGAATCGAACCCCTAACCCCTGCCTTGCAAAGGCAGTGCTCTGCCAATTGAGCTAAGGCCCCGAATCCCTACTGTCCGAAGACAGTTCAGCGGGTGGTGACTTCGTGCCACAGGTCCGCATCGTCACGCTTGCGCAGCTTGGTGATTCCGATGAGAACCGCGACGACGACACCGACCGTGAGAAGAATTTTCATGATTCCCACCCTACTGTGATGTTCGGGAGTGGGCCTAGGAGGACTTGAACCTCCGACCTCTTCGTTATCAGCGAAGCGCTCTAACCGCCTGAGCTATAGGCCCTTATTTCCTGTTCGGATACCTGCCGGAGCTGCTAACCGAACCGAGGCACGAGATTACCTTACCCGCCTGCCGATGAGCAAAACGGCCGGTCACCGCCCTGTGCGAGGACGGCGACCGGCCGCGTGCGCACCGTTTCTAGTCGGGGTCGGCCAGGGTTACCTGGATACCGCCGACGAGGTCACAGCACTGGTTGTAGATGAAGACGCCGACGGTCGCCAATGCGGTGAAAAGCACCACATTGATCAAGCCGATGACACCGGCATAGCCGAATACCGAACCGGCATCGACCAACCCGACCGAGCCGCTGTCGGAGGAGACCATATCGGTGAAGGTGCTGTTGAGCCGTTCCCACACACCCATGCCCTCGAGCACGATGTAGAGCAGACCCACCGCGAGCATCCATACGAAGAACATGGCCACGCTGATCACCAGCGAGATCTTCAGTGTCGACCACGGGTCGATCCGGCGGATCTGCACCGTGGCCCGCAGTGGCTCGCCGGAGGCGACGGCCGCCGCGACGGCGACCGGAACCGCGGGCGAGATCGGTGCGGACTGCGGGCCCGCCGGGGTTTCGAAGGGTAGCGGGTGCCGGATCTCGGACAGGTCCGGCATGTCCTTGATAAGTTCCGGGCGCGCGATGCTGCGGGTCGGTCCGTCGATGCCGACGGACTTCACCATCGCCGCTTCCTTGCGCGCCGCCTTGGCAGCGAGATCCGCGGTGGTGCGGGCGTTGCCGCCACCGAGACCGGCCCCGCCGAGGCCAGCGCCGCTACCGAGGCCACCACTGCCGCCGCTGTTGAGCCCACCACCGAGCCCGCCGCCGGTGGAATTCGGGCGACCGGGCACCGGAGGCTGCCCGGGGCGATACAGGTTCGACTGCGGCTCCCGCTGCGGCAGCTGCGACCAGCCCTCCTGGAAGGGCGACTGCCCGCCGCCGTTCGATGCCGAGCGCTCGCCTGCATCCGGAGCGGCCGACTCGCCGGAGTTACCCGGCCGAGCCGCCCGCTGATCGAATGCCTCCGACTTGTCCGCACCCGATTTCGGCTCCGGCGCCTTGAACGCGACTTCGCCTTGCTGGCTGTGCATTTCGTGCGGCTGGGCCCCGCCCTGTGGGCCACTCGGCTGGCCGTTCTCGGCCGATGCGACCGGCCGTGGGATCGGCCGCGGCGGAATCGGTGACGGTGCGATCCGTTCGGTTACACCGTTCGTCTGGTGCCGCTCGTCGTTCGGCTGATTCGTGGTCAATGGGAATCCTTAGATCCGTTCGTTGCCGCCGCTGTGGGGTTACTGCTCAGAGGAACCGGTGTCGCCGTCTCCGCCGACGATCGAATCGGGATCGGGTTCGTCGGCATTGCGCGCGATAGCAAGCAACGTATCGCCATCGGCGAGGTTCATCAATCGCACGCCCTTGGTCTGTCGTCCAGCCTTACGAACCTGCTTCGCCGCCGTCCGGATAACACCACCGCCGGACGTGATCGCATACAACTCATCCTCGTCGTCGACGATGAGCGCACCGACAAGGGTGCCACGCTTGGTGTCGTATTGGATAGTCAATACGCCTTTACCGCCACGCCCCTGCGGGGTGTACTCCTCGATCGCGGTCCGCTTGGCGTAACCGCCGGAGGTCGCGACGAGCAGATAGGTGTCGGCGCGAACCACATTGAGCGACAACAGTTCATCGTCGGCATTGAATCGCATGCCCTGCACACCGGAGGTGGCCCGGCCCATCGGACGCAGTGCCTCATCGGTGGCGGAGAAGCGGATCGACTGACCGCGCGCGGACACCAACAGCAGATCGTCATCGGCCGAGCACAGCACCGCGCCGACCAATTCGTCGTCATCGCGCAGGTTCACCGCGACGATGCCGCCGCTGCGGTTGGAATCGAAGTCGGACAGCTTCGACTTCTTGACCAGGCCGTTCTTGGTCGCGAGCACCAGGTAGGGCGCATCTTCGTAGCCCTTGATCTGGATGATCTGGGCGATCTTCTCATCCGGCTGGAAGGCCAGCAGATTCGCGACGTGCTGACCACGCGCGGTCCGGCTGGCCTCGGGCAGTTCGTAGGCCTTGGCCCGGTACACCCGACCCTTGTTGGTGAAGAACAGCAGCCAGTCGTGGGTTGAGCTGATGAAGAAGTGCTTGACGATGTCGTCCTGTTTGAGACCCGCACCCTGCACGCCCTTACCGCCGCGCTTCTGGCTGCGGTACAGGTCGGTCTTGGTGCGCTTGGCGTAACCGGTCTCGGTGACGGTGACGACCACATCCTCGCGGGCGATGAGATCCTCATCGGCCATATCGCCGTCATTGGCCACGATCTTGGTGCGCCGCTCGTCGCCGTACTTCTCGACGATCTCGGCCAACTCGTCGCGCACGATCGCGCGCTGGCGCTCCGGCTTTTCCAGAATGTCCTTGAGGTCGGCGATTTCGGCCTCGATCTTGGCCAATTCGTCGATGATCTTCTGCCGCTCCAGGGCGGACAGCCTGCGCAGTTGCATATCGAGGATGGCGGTGGCCTGGATCTCGTCGATATCCAGCAACTGCATGAGGCCGGTGCGCGCGGTGTCGGTATTGGCCGAGCGCCGGATCAGCGCGATGACCTCGTCCAGCGCGTCCAGTGCCTTGACCAGACCGCGCAGGATGTGCGCCCGTTCCTCGGCCTTGCGCAGCAAGTACCTGGTACGCCGGACGATGACTTCCAACTGATGCTCGACGTAGTGCCGGATCATCTGATCCAGCCGCAGTGTGCGCGGCACGCCGTCGACGATCGAGAGCATGTTCGCGCCGAAGCTGGTCTGCAGCTGGGTGTGCTTGTAGAGGTTGTTCAGCACCACCTTGGCAACCGCGTCGCGCTTGATGGTGACCACGATCCGCATGCCCGCGCGGTCCGAGGACTCGTCGTGGATATCGGAAATACCCGCGATCTTGCCGTCCTTCACCTGCTCCGCGATGGAGTTGATGAAGTTGTCGGTATTGACCTGGTACGGCAGTTCGGTGATGACGATCGTGGTGCGGCCGCGGTTGTCCTCTTCGATCTCGACCACACCGCGCATCCGGATCGAACCGCGACCGGTGGTGTAGGCGTCCTGGATGCCCTGACTACCGACGATGAGGCCGTAGGTCGGGAAATCCGGACCCTTCACCCGCTCCATACAGGCGGCCAGGGTCGCCTCTTCGTCGGCGTCGTAGTTCTCCAGCGCCCAGTAGATCGCCTCGGCCAACTCGTTGAGGTTGTGCGGCGGGATATTGGTCGCCATACCGACCGCGATGCCGTTGCTGCCGTTCATCAACAGGTTGGGCACCCGGCTGGGGAGAACCGTCGGTTCCTGTGAGCGACCGTCGTAGTTCGGCGTGAAATCGACGGTCTCGTGGTCGATTTCGCGCAGCAGCTCCATGGCCAGCGGGGTCAGACGGCACTCGGTGTAGCGCATGGCGGCCGCGCCGTCGTTGCCGCGTGAGCCGAAGTTGCCCTGACCGTCGACCAGCGGATAGCGCAGCGACCACGGCTGGGCCATCCGGACCAGGGTGTCGTAGATCGACGCGTCACCGTGCGGGTGGTAGTTACCCATGGTCTCGGCGACCGGGCGGGCGGACTTCACATAGCCGCGGTCGGGCCGGTAGCCGTTGTCGTACATCGCGTAGAGCACGCGACGATGCACCGGCTTGAGGCCGTCGCGGACATCGGGCAGTGCGCGGCCCACGATCACGCTCATCGCGTAATCGATGTAGCTGCTCTGCATTTCGTTCTGGATATCGACCGGCTCGATCCGGTCACCCGCTCCGCCGTTGGGTGGCAGGGTGGTTTCAGTCATCTAAAAGTCTCCTTTGGCACCGGACGTGGAATTTCGCGTCACGCCGGTTACACGTCGAGGAAGCGAACGTCCTTGGCATTGCGGGTGATGAAGCTGCGACGTGCCTCGACGTCCTCACCCATCAGGATGGAGAACAGCTCGTCGGCCGCGGCGGCATCGTCGAGGGTGACCTGGCGCAGCACCCGCACCGCGGGATCCATGGTGGTCTCCCAGAGCTCCTTGGCGTTCATTTCGCCGAGACCCTTGTAGCGCTGGACACCGTCGTCCTTGTTGATCTTCTTGCCCGCGGCGAGCCCCGCCTCGAGCAGGCCGTCGCGCTCGCGATCGGAGTAGGCGAACTCCGGATCAGAACGCTGCCACTTGAGCTTGTAGAGCGGCGGCTGCGCGAGATACACGTGACCGTGCTCGACCAGCGGCCGCATGAAGCGGAACAGCAGCGTCAGCAGCAGGGTCGAGATGTGCTGGCCGTCGACGTCGGCGTCGGCCATCAGCACGATCTTGTGATACCGCAGCTTGGCGATATCGAATTCGTCGTGGATGCCGGTGCCGAAGGCGGTGATAATCGACTGCACCTCGTTGTTCTTCAGGACGCGGTCGATGCGGGCCTTCTCGACATTGATGATCTTGCCGCGCAGCGGCAGGATCGCCTGGTACATCGAATCGCGGCCGGATTTGGCCGAGCCACCGGCGGAGTCGCCCTCCACGATGTAGATCTCGGACTTGCTCGGATCCTTGGAGCGGCAGTCGGCCAGCTTGCCGGGCAGGCCACCGAGGTCGGTGGCGCTCTTGCGGCGCACCAGCTCACGCGCCTTGCGGGCAGCGACCCGGGCCTGCGCCGAGGAAACCGCCTTGTTGACGATGGTCTTCGCATCGGCCGGATTGGCCTCGAACCAGTGCGAGAGGTGCTCGTTGCAGGTGCGCTGCACGAACGACTTCACCTCGGTGTTGCCGAGCTTGGTCTTGGTCTGGCCCTCGAACTGCGGCTCGCCGACCTTCACGCTGACGATCGCGGCCAAGCCCTCGCGGATGTCGTCACCGGTGAGGTTGCCGTCCTTGTCCTTGAGCAGTTTCTTGTCTTTGGCGTACTTGTTGACCACCGTGGTGAGCGCCGCGCGGAAGCCCTCCTCGTGGGTGCCGCCCTCGTGCGTGTTGATGGTGTTCGCGAAGGTGTGCACCGACTCGGAGTAACCCGAGTTCCACTGCATGGCGACCTCGAGCTCGTGGCCGGTGCCCTTGCCGGTGAAGCTCACAACCGAGTTGTGGATGGGCTGCTTGGTCCGGTTGATGTGCTTGACGAAGTCCTCGAGCCCACCGGGGTAGTGGTAGGTGCGGGTCTTCACCTTGTGCGCGGGCGCGGGTGCTTCCTCGTCGGCATGCTTCGGCGCCTCGGCGGTCTCACTGACCACCTCGTCGGTGACCTCGGCATCGCTCACTCGCTCATCGGTGAGGACAATGGTGAGGCCCTTGTTCAGGAATGCCATCTCCTGCAGCCGACGGGCCACCGTCTCGAAGTTGTAGGTCGTGGTCTCGAAGATTTCCGGATCCGCCCAGAAGCGGATTGTCGTGCCGGTCCGCTTGGTCGGCTCACCCTGCACGAGCTTGCCGGGCTTGGCGTCCTTGTAGGTCTGGCTCCAGTGGTAACCGTCGTGGTCGATCTCGGCTTCGAGCCGGTGCGACAGCGCGTTGACCACGGAAATGCCTACGCCGTGCAGACCACCGGACACCGCGTAGGAGTCGGAGTCGAACTTGCCACCCGCGTGCAGCTGGGTCATGACCACCTCGACGGTGGGGATGCCTTGGGCGTGCATGCCGGTCGGGATGCCACGGCCGTCGTCGATGACCTCGACGCCCCCGTCGGCGAGCAGCGTGACCTCGACCTTCGTGGCGTAGCCCGCCATCGCCTCGTCGACGGAGTTGTCGACGACTTCCCAGATCAGGTGGTGCAGACCGCGCTCGCCGGTGGAGCCGATGTACATGCCTGGGCGTTTGCGAACCGCCTCCAGGCCTTCCAGAACCGTGATGGAGGAGGCACCGTAGTCCTGCTTGCCCGATGTCGCGTTGGTCGAGCCCGTTGCGTTGGAGTCCTTGGCAGCCACTGGTCGGTAGCTCTCCTTACTTGCTGATCCCTGGCGCAGCGGTCGGACAGCACACGTGGGACCCCGGTCAGATTCTGGTCGTGAATACGGGTCCACGCGCGGGCTGTACGGAACGCGCCGAAGGTTCGCCGCTAGTTACTCCACCATCCTACTGGTAGACCCAAGCCACAATGCACCTACGACACCCCTGACGGCTCCGTGGATGCGAGAAATCGGTCGAGCATGGGTCGGTTCCGCCTTCACAGGGTTTGAGTCCATCAGATTCGGCCTGAGAGTTGCCTGTGTGGCAGCGCCGCAGTCGTGGCCTCGTGCGCGGGTGGCCGCAGCATAGTTCAGCCTACGGGGCGGCCTCCGTTCGATGGCGGCCGCGGCGTTCCACGTGAAACTCCAGCCGTGTCGGAGCGGCCGCCTATCCGTAGGTGTCCCGTGGACCTCGGCCTTTGATGTGCCGCTCGCCCTTGCGCCAGCTCGGTGCCGCCGGACCGGTGATCTTCAAGGACGTGACGACGCCCTGTCCCACCGCCGCATTGATCTTCGCCAGGATCTGGCCCTGCAGCATGCGCAATTGGGTGGCCCATGCCGTGGATTCGGCGGCAATGCTCAGCACGCCGTCCTTCAACGTCATCGGGGTCGCATGCGAGGCGATGTCCTCGCCGACCACACCGGCCCAGCGGCCGAAGACCATGCCCTCGGCGACCTTGGCCGACCAACCGCGATTCTTCGCGATGGAGCCAGCGAGGCTCGAAAGCAGTTGCGGATCACGGTCATCGGGCCGTGCACCCGACCAGCCGGTGCGGCGGCGGGCTCCGGTGCGCAGCCGACGTGGCGACGCCCGGCCCTGCCCGACCGATTTACCGCTCGCCTTGGCAGCCGCCCGCGCCTCCTCGAGCGCACGCCGCGCCAGATCGATACCGCGCAGCTCCGGTTCCGGCTCGGATGCGGAAGGACTCGACGCTGCTCGATCGCTCACCGGTCCGCCTCTCTCCCCGAATCTTTTGCCGGTCGTAGGTGCGTCGAATCTTCATCACCGGGCCGACGGTTGGATGCGCGACGAGTTCTGGACGTACCCGGTGAGTTACCCACATACATACGAAACCAGTTCGTGCGCTGGTAGCCACGGCGTTGCATTGCATCCGCGGGTGATCTTACAGAGCGGCCGCACGAAAAACCCACCGACGTCAGGGCCGAATACCCTCGCGGATCAGGCGGTGCCGGTGGGTGTTTCGGCGATGTGGGAGATGCGGCCGTCCGCACCGCCATTCGTCTCCACCCGCACCGGAACCGCGGCAAGTTCGGCTGGCACGTCCTCGGAGACCGCGGCGGTGATCAGCACCTGTTCGGCACCGGCCGCGACCTCGGCGAGTGCCGCGCGTCGGCGGCGATCGAGTTCGGCGAATACGTCATCGAGCAGCAGTACCGGCTCGGCACCGGTGGCGCGCAGCAGTTCGAAGGCGGCCAGTCGCAGCGCCAGCGCGAAGGACCAGGACTCACCGTGGCTGGCAAAGCCTTTCGCGGGGGCGGTGCCGAGCATCAGGTCCAGCTCGTCGCGGTGCGGACCGACCAGACAGACCCCACGTTCCAATTCCTTCGGCCGCGCCGCCGCCAGTTCGCGCAGCATATTCGCCTCCAGTGCCTCGACGTCGTCGGGCTGCGGTGCGCGCGCCGGATCCAGGAACTCCGGCGGCAGGCTCGCGCTGCGGTAGCCGATTGCGGCGGGACGTGATTCGGGCGCGATCGACGAGTACGCCTGCGCGAGATAGGGATACAGATCGTGGACAAGGCGCAGTCGTTGGGCGAGCAGCACCGACGCGTGCGTCGCCAAGTGTCCGTCCCATACATCCAGGGTGCTCAGTTCCGCCTTCGAACGGGCCTGGCGCCCAGCGGATTTCAACAGGGCCGAGCGCTGTCGCAGCACCCGGTCGTAGTCGGCGCGCACGGCGGCCAGCCGCGGCAACCTGGCTGTGCACAACTCGTCGAGGAAGCGCCGTCGCTCGCCGGGATCGCCGCGCACCAGGGCGAGATCCTCCGGTGCGAAGAGCACCGTCTGCAGAATGCCGAGGATTTCGCGTGGCCTGCGCACCGGAGATCGGTTGATCTGCGCGCGATTCGCGGCGCCCTGGTTCAATTCGAGATCGATGCGCAGTTCACGGCCCGCGTTCACGACGGTCGCGCCGATCCTCGCGCGCTCGGTGCCGATTCGGATCAGCGGCGCATCGGCGGCTACCCGATGTGAGGCCAAAGTGGCTAGGTAGCCGACCGCTTCGAGCAGGTTCGTTTTGCCGTTGCCATTGGACCCGAGGAAAACAGTTCGGCCTGGGGATAATTCGAGCTCGGTGTGCTCCCAGGAGCGGAAGTCGCGCAGTGACAGCGTCCGGATGAACACCCGTCTACTCCGCTCCGGCCGTCGTCATCGCCGTTTTTCGCCGCTGATAGCGACGAATCGGAGCCAGACCACAACATCTTGTGGTCCATCCACTGTCTGTGGACGAACTGTGGATAAATCGCATCGCCGCCGAGGCTCAGCCCGGCAACCGAACCGGCATCAACAGGTAGATGTACGGGCTCTCCAGTGCGGCGAACGCACCCGACTCCGTCACCTTGGGTTCCTCATCACTCGCGGGCAGCAGCACCGCGGGGCGGCTCGGCGTTGTGAAGCCGAAGGTGACCCTATCGGCGTGCAGCGCGGAGAGTCCGTCGATGAGGTAGCCCGGATTGAATGCGATTGTCAGTGCCTCACCGCTGAATTCGGCTTCCAGCCACTCCTCGGCCCGGCCCGCGTCATCGCCACCCGCCGAGAGCAGCAGTCCTTCGTCGGTGAATTCCAGCCGCACCTGGGCGCCGCGCTCGGCGACCAACGCGACGCGCTTGATCGCGTCGGTAAGCGTGGCGACCGGAAGGGTGGCGATCGAGGTGTGCTCCTTGGGGAGCAATTGGCGGAACTTGGGGAATTCCGCATCGAGCAGTCGGGTGGTGGTGCGGCGGCCCGCGTTCACGATGCCGAGCAGACCATCCGCGCCACCGCCGGTGCCGAGCGAAAGCTGCACGGGAGCGTCGGACGGGCCGAGCGTTTTCGCGGCCTCGGACAGGGTCCGCGCCGGAATGAGCACCGAGGTCTCGATATCGGTGCGGGCAGGCTGCCATTCGATGTGCCGGACCGCTAGGCGGAATCGGTCGGTGGCTGCGAGTACGACCTGCGGCCCCTCGATCTCGACCCGGATACCGGTGAGCATCGGCAGTGTGTCGTCGCGTCCGGCGGCGACCGCTACCTGTGCGACCGCTTCGGCGAAGACATCGACGCTCAGCTCACCGGTCTGCTGGGGCACCTCGGGCAGCTGGGGATAGTCCTCGACCGGCATGGTCGGCAGCGAGAATTTCGCACTGCCACAGGTGATCAGCACGCGGGTCCCGTCGAGGGCGACATCGACGGGCTTGTTGGACAGCGCCTTGGTGATATCGGCGAGCAGTCGGCCGGAGACGAGCACCTCACCGGGCCCGGCGACCTCGGCCGCGACGCGCATCTGCGCGGAGACCTCGTAATCGAAGCCGGAGACGGTGAGTCCGTCCTCGCCCGCGACGAGCAGTACGCCGCCGAGTACAGGCACCGGAGGCCGTGACGGGAGGCTGCGTGCCACCCATGCAACGGACTCGGCGAAATCCTCTCGGGCGACCCGAAATTTCATACTCGCCAGCTCCATCGCCCGTTCTGTCCTCTCCCGGTTCCGTGATCTCTGTCGGCTTCGTCAGCGTTGATTCTCGAAAAGGGGGTGCTGTGCCTGCCGCCTTGCAGTCTGGCATAGGCGACCGACATTGAACCGTACTCGTCCGGACCAGCTGAACCTAGCCCGACCCTCCGGTTGTTCTGTGTAGCGAAGACGATCCGCACTCCGAAATATCGAGCAAGGAGAACGGGTGCGGATAGATCGCGCGGATGTGTCGCCCCGTCTTCTCCTTGCATGTCTGCGCGAGTGGCTCGGATGCCGATGCGCACCGATCGACTTTCCACACACCCTGTTTTGAAGAGAGATCTTCAAGAAGAAGAACTGAAGTAGTAGTAGGCACTGTGGAATCTGTGGACTGCGGCCGAATCCGCAGGTCCGGGTGCGTGGTGCGGTGGGGATGACCGCTGGGTGACTCGAGGATGAACGGACGGGGGTTGTGGACGTCGCGGAGTTGTTCCGCATTCATCCTCGAGTGCTCCTCGAGTTGTTCCACCTGATTCACCAGGTTGTTCACACATGTGCACCGAATCGTGGATAGCTCGAGGAATCCTCGAGGACTCCACATGGACTCCTCGAGGATTCCCCAAGCCGCTGACCGAGCCCATCGCAGGTCAGCCCCTGTGTGTGGAGCGGGCTGTGGACTCTGTTGATTCCACCCCTGTTAGCAACGGATGCACCATCATCCGCACAGCCTGTGGACGAACCGGTGCACAACTCGGAGTTTCCTCGAGGACTCCACAAGAATTCCTCGAGGACTCCACAGGGCACAAAAAAGCACCGCCCCAGGTCAGGGGCGGTGCCGAGGTGTTAGCGCCGATCAGCGCGAACGCTGTTTAATCCGAGCTGTTAGTTCTTGTACTTGGTCGTACACACGGCGCCGCTCGGTCATCTCCTTGCGCACTTTCTTCTCCGCGTACATCACCGTGGTGTGGTCGCGACCGAAGGCCTGACCGATCTTCGGTAGCGATAGATCCGTCAGTTCCCGGCATAGATACATGGCGATCTGCCGGGCTTGGGCCAGTGGCCGGGCCTTACCCGGCCCGGTGAGCTCTTCGAGCGTGGTGTTGAAGTATTCGGCGGTGACGGCCATGATCGTCGCCGCATTGATCTCGAGCGTCGCGGTATCCGGCATGAGATCGCGCAGTACGACCTCGGCCAACGGCAGATCCAGCGGCTGGCCGTTCAGCGAAGCGAAGGCCGTCACCCGGATCAGCGCACCCTCCAGCTCGCGGATATTGCGCTCGACCCGACTCGCGATCAGCTCCAGCACATCGTGCGGTACATCGAGCCGGTCCATCCGGGCCTTCTTGCGCAGAATCGCGATGCGCGTCTCCAACTCCGGCGGCTGCACATCGGTGATCAGCCCCCATTCGAATCGGGTCCGCAGCCGCTCTTCCAGCGTGGCGAGCTGCTTGGGCGGCCGGTCGGAGGAGACCACGATCTGCTTATTGGCGTTGTGCAGCGTGTTGAAGGTGTGGAAGAACTCTTCCTGGATACCTTCCTTGCCCTCGATGAACTGGATGTCGTCGACCAGCAGAATGTCGGTCTCGCGGTAGCGGCGCTTGAATGCCACCTTGCGGTCGTCCCGCAGACTGTTGATGAAGTCGTTGGTGAATTCCTCGGTCGATACATACTTGACCCGCATGCCGGGGAACAGCCGCTGGGCATAGTGTCCGGCCGCGTGCAGCAGATGGGTCTTGCCCAGACCCGAGGCACCCCAGACGAACAGTGGGTTGTAGGCGCGCGCGGGCGCCTCCGCGATGGCGACCGCTGCGGCGTGCGCGAAGCGATTGGACGCACCGATGACGAACGTCTCGAAGGTGTACTTCGCATTCAGGCTCGCCGAGGAATTCGACGGCGCCGGATTCTGCTGCGACTTGGTGAAGTAGGTGGGCCACGAATTGCGGACATTGACGACGGGTTCGTCGTCGTGCGAGTCGTCCGAGAGCGGCTCGCGGACCGATTCGTGCGCGGCCGCGATGGCCGGATCGGCACTCGGACGGGATTCCCGCGCGGACTCCCGCATCGGTGCCCGCCCCTGCGCCCGCACGGGTTCCGGTGTCGGCTCCGGATTGAACAATGACTCCTGGCCGGGCGGCACCGAATCACGCCGCGGCGGGAGTCCGGATTCGCGGCGGGGCGCAGGCGGGGGCTCGTGCCGTTCGCCATTGGTTTGGTTCGGGTAGTCGCCGCGGCTCGGGTATTCGTCGGTCGGGTATTCCCCCGCCACTTCGTATCCGGGCACCGGCAGGTAGTCCGGCGCGCCGGGGTATTCGGGCGCGGCCTCGTAGTCGGATGTCGCCGAGTAATCCGATCCGGTCGGGTAGTCGGGCGCCGCCGGGTAATCGTTGGGCTGTGCATAACGCGGCGGGGCGTAGTCGTTGCGTCCGGGATAGTCGGGGGCGGGATAACCGGCCGGGCCGCGACCGCTGTCGCGGCCACGTTCGGGCCGACTGGTCATGCGCGCGTGGCGCGGATTATTGCCGGGACGTTCGGTCGGTTGCGTCGCAGGCGCCGCGATCCGGACACCGAGGCCCTCGACCTGTGGACCCAGACGACGGCCGAGCGAGCGCAGAATGGGTTCGCGCAGATCGCGTTCGATGGCTTCCTGAGCCAATGACGATGGCACCGAGAGCAAGGCGAAGCCCTGCGCCACGGTCAGCGGCTTGACCAGTTTGAGCCAGGCCTGCTGTGCCCGGGACACCGGCGGGATGGCACCATCGGCCGAACCGGTGGTGAGTTCGGCGACCACCTCCGGCCACACTGTGGCCAACACGTTCTGCTCGTCGTCCATGCAGTTTCCTCCCCGGAAGTAGGCGATAGGAGCAGACGGTCGGAGCCTGCGGAGTATCGGCCATGGCTGAGTCGATGTTGTGATTCCGCGTAACGTCCGTAACCGGTTCGGACGCTGCCCGGGTCCCCCATCCGGGCGGCGGCGTGGCACCGTCGGCCCTACGAATATGCCACTCCAGGGGTCTTTCCACACAATTATCCACAGATGTGGAGAACCCTGGGGAAATGTGAAACGAGGTTGCGCTCCGCCGGTATCCGGCCTGGACCTGCGGTTCTGCAGCAATCCTCTGGCTACACACCCTAGCCGGTGGGCGGGCCGACGCCTAGGGGTGTGGACGAACTCACGGTTATACCCAGGATGCGTGACTCCAGTTGAGCGGTCCCGCACAGGCCGCCGGACGGGTGGGCCGAGTTTGACCCGCACTTTGCCGATCAGTACCCTCGTACAGTCACCCCTTGGTGCGGTGGCGGTCTTGTGCTGACCGTGTCGGGTCGTATCGACCTCGTGCGCCAGGACCGACGCGCATCGATGATGACCACCTCGCGATTCATCGCGCAAAAGACGTATCACCGACAAGCTTTGGGCGCCGAACGGTGCCCACCTACTCGAGGAGTGTTGACCGTGGCCAAGGGCAAGCGGACGTTCCAGCCGAACAACCGTCGTCGGGCGCGGGTCCACGGCTTCCGTCTCCGGATGCGCACCCGCGCTGGTCGCGCCATTGTTTCCGCGCGTCGCAGCAAGGGCCGCAAGTCCCTCACTGCCTGATCCTCGCTCTCGGACGCTCGGGTGTTGCCTGAGCCGTATCGGTTGCATCATCGTGCCGACTTCTCCCGGACGGTGCGCCGCGGCCAGCGAATCGGGAGGCGAGATCTGGTCGTACACGCGCTCGTGCACGGGTATGACGGAGTCATGGGCGCGAGTGGACGACGAAGCGATGCGGCAGAGGCCGGATCGTTGGTCCGCGTGGGCGGTCCGCGGTTCGGATTGATTGTCAGCAAGGCGGTGGGCAACGCGGTGATACGACACCGCGTTGCCCGCCGCCTGCGTCATATGTGCGGTCAGGTGATCGCCGAGCTACCCGCCGATGCCGACATCGTGATCCGCGCGCTGCCTGGCGCCGCGACCACCGACTCGACAGAGTTGCTCCGTCAGCTGCGTGGCGCGCTGCGCAAGCTCGACATCGGCGGCCCATCGGCTACCGTGGTCGGTGCTGGATGAGTGCGCGCTCCACCGTTGCTCGGCTACCCGCGAACACGGTGATCTTCCTGATTGAGCTCTACCGGACGTATGTCTCTCCCATGCGCCTGCCGGTGTGTCGTTTCACTCCGACCTGTAGCGAGTACGCGGTGACCGCGTTACGCACCCGCGGCCTTTTCGTCGGCCTCGGATTGACGGTCGTGCGATTGGCGAAATGCGCACCCTGGCACCCTGGTGGGTGGGATCCCGTTCCGGAGCGAAAAACACGCGAACGGAACGAGTCAGCCGCCGACCAGCAGGCGTCGGCGCCACACGCTTGTAAAGGATCACCGCGCGCGGTGATCGGCGATACGAACGACGGGAGTGCATAGAGCCGTGCTCGACTTCATTTATTATCCGGTGTCCTGGATCCTCTGGTTCTGGCATCGGGTCTTCGGGTTCGCGTTCGGCGCGGACAACGGTCTCACCTGGGCACTGGCCGTGGTGTTCCTGGTGTTCACGCTGCGCCTGGTGCTCTACAAGCCGTTCGTCAAGCAGGTGCGCACCACCAAGCAGATGCAGGAGCTGCAGCCCCAGATCAAGGAGCTGCAGAAGAAGTACAAGAACGATCGCCAGAAGATGGCGACCGAGATGCAGAAGCTGCAGAAGGATCACGGCTTCAATCCGTTGATGGGCTGCCTGCCGATTCTCGCGCAGGTTCCGGTCTTCCTCGGCCTGTTCCATGTGCTTCGCTCGTTCAACCGCACCGGCACCGGCATCGGCCAGCTCGGCATGTCGGCCTACGACAATGCGCACACGCCGAACTACGTGTTCAGCGCCACCGACGTCCAGTCCTTCCTGAGTGCGCGTATCTTCGGTGCCCCCATCTCCGCCTTCATCACCAGCCCGCCGAGTCAGCTGCAGGCGTTCGCCGATTACGGCGGTGTGCCGACCAAGCTGAGCATCGCGCTGGTCTCCATTCCGCTGATGGTGATCGCCGGTTTGGCAACGCACTTCAACGCGCGCGCCTCGGTTGCCCGGCAGAGTCCGGAGGCCGCCGCCAACCCGCAGTCGGCCATGATGAACAAGCTCGCGCTGTGGGTGTTCCCGCTCGGCGTGCTGGTCGGTGGCCCCTTCCTGCCGATCGCCATCCTGCTCTACTGGGTCTCCAATAACATCTGGACCTACGGACAGCAGCACCTCGTCTTCGGCCGCATGGCGAAGGAAGAGGAAGTCAAAAAGCAGCAGAAGCTGGAGCAGCGCGCGCAGAACGCGCCGAAGCCCGGCGCGAAGCCGGTCAATGTGAAGAAGAAGCAGTCACCCGCCGATGCGACACCCGCCGATGCGAATGCCGATGCCGTGGACGCGGTCGACGCGGCACCGTCGACGAACGGCACCGCGAAGTCCCCGACCAAGGCGGGACAGCGGCGTTCGGGCGGGCAGAAGCGACCGGGCAACCGTGGGCGACCCAACCAGAAGCGACGGCGCTGACGCATCGCGCGCCTGCGGGATCTCTGAGCAACCCTGTTCGCGTTCTCCGATCGGTGCCGGTCGCCGGTCGCGCGCGATGAGCAGATGAAGGAAATCAAATGACTGTTGAAACCGACGGAGGGGACGCCACTGTGGCGACGACGACGATGGTGAACGGCGAAGCCGATGCGGGGGCCGAATCCACCGACGCCGCGAACGATGCCGAAGAAGCTCTCATCGAGGAGGGTGAAATCGCGGGCGACTATCTCGAGCAGTTGCTCGATGTGCTCGACTTCGATGGCGATATCGATCTCGATGTCGAGGGCGACCGCGCCGTCGTGAGCATCGATGGCGGCCGCGATCTCTCGAAGTTGGTCGGGCGCAACGGCGAGGTGCTGGACGCGCTGCAAGAACTGACCCGGCTGGCCGTGCAGCAGGCGACGGGAGTGCGCAGTCGCCTCATGCTCGACGTGGCCGGTTGGCGTGCCAAGCGTCGCTCGGAGTTGAGTGCGCTCGGCACCGCAGCGGCAGAGCGGGTGCTGGAATCCGGTAAGCCGGAGCCGTTGGCACCGATGACTCCGTTCGAGCGGAAGATCGTGCACGACGCGGTCGCCGCTATCGACGGCGTCAGCAGCGAGAGCGAGGGCGTCGAGCCGAATCGGCACGTTGTCGTGGTGCCTGCCTGAATCACGCTCTGTGATTGGATTAGGGCCTCCGGTCTTCGGATCGGAGGCCCTCTTCATGTCTTGGATGTGTTCCCTCCCTGGCCCCATCGCCGCACTGATCGACTCGAGTTCGGAAGGATGTTTCACGTGGAACGAGATCTCGGTGGCATCACCGCGTTGCCGAATGAACTGGCGCCCCCGGCCGCGGCCGCGGTGGTTTTCGGAGACCGGCTGGATCTCGCGCGTCGGTATTGTGCCGCCCTCGCCGCCGCTGGCGTCGAACGTGGACTGATCGGGCCCCGCGAGGTGCCGAGGCTATGGGATCGACACATTCTCAACTGCGCGGTGGTCGGTGAGTTGATGGCGGAGGGCGCCACCGTGGTCGATATCGGCAGCGGTGCCGGACTGCCCGGAATCCCATTGGCGATCGCGCGTCCGGATCTCCGAATCACCTTGGTCGAGCCGCTGCTGCGGCGAACCGTCTTCCTGAGCGAATTCATCGAGTCGGCCGGACTCGATGTCACCGTGGTGCGCGGTCGGGCGGAGCAGTCGGGTGTGTTGAAGGAAGCGGGCGGCGCCGATGTGGTGACTTCTCGCGCGGTGGCGCCGCTGGCGAAGCTGGCGCAGTGGTCCGTCCCGCTGCTGCGCGATCATGGACGGATGCTCGCGCTGAAGGGAGTCAGCGCGGCGGAGGAACTCGAGCGCGACGGTGAGGCACTGGCGAAGGTGGGGGCGGGGAATGCGACGGTGCTGGAATGCGGTGCCGGGCTCGTCTCCACTCCCACTCTGGTGATCAGTGCCGAGCGACTGCCGCGCGCTGAGCGTCCTTCGCGCCGGGCCGGTAGGTCGGCGCGAAAGTCGAAGTCGAAGTAGCCGTACTCGATTCGCGGCAATGTTTCATGTGAAACGGCGCGTGTGGGCGTCCACATCGCGACGGACTTCGGCGCGTAACTTCACGTGACGTTTTGAATCCGGTGCCCTGGGATGGGGAAATCGATGACCCCAATTGCGCGAGGCTAATTGGACACGAGAGCGCCTGGCGTAGAGACCGTGCGGCACGGAGGCGTATTCGATGTTTCATATGAAACAGAACTCCGGTGCCGGTTCGCGACTTCATGTTTCATGTGAAACAGCCAATCGAGCGCGTCAAACTTGTTAGCGGCGACGCGATTCGACGCAGATTCGCGTGTCCTTTGTGCGATGCCGCGATTCAGCTTTCTTATCGCGCTGAGTGCTGGCAAGCTAGTGAGCGTCGGGCGTGAGCGTTGGTGCCACGGTGGAATGTGAGTGTCGCAGCGGCGGGAGCTCCGCTCGGTCGATCGGGCGCCGCGGTCCCGATTGAGCATCAAGTTCGATCCGACACAGCTAGTGATGACACGGCGCCGAATTCGGTCGGGCGCATGTGATCTGAGGTTCTCGCGTTAGGAGCTGTCTATGTCGAGCGGTCCGGCGAATGTTTCACGGGAAACAACGTCGCGCGTGCCGGGGATGCTGGACTCCAGCACCTTCGATGCGGAGGCATTCGGAAGCACACCGTTCGGGCACATCTCCCCCAGTGAGACCCCGATAGCGGCCGAAGCCCAACGTGCAAGCCAGATATTGCATCCAGGAAAGGTGACAGTGCCGAAACCGCACGAGCAACGGATCATCACCATCGCCAATCAGAAGGGTGGCGTCGGGAAGACGACAACCGCCGTGAATCTCGCGGCCGCCTTGGCGCATACCGGGATGACGGTTCTCGTGATCGACCTCGATCCCCAGGGCAATGCCAGCACCGCCCTGGGCATCGAACATCACTCGGGCGTCCCGTCCAGTTACGAACTCCTCATCGGCGAGGTGTCGGTGAAGGATGCGATTCAGCAGAGCCCGCACAGTGAGCGTCTGCTGTGCATTCCGGCGACCATCGATCTGGCCGGTGCCGAGATCGAATTGGTTTCCATGGTGGCCAGGGAGGGACGACTCAAGGCCGCCATCCAGGAGGCCAACATCGCCGGGTACGACATCGATTACGTGATGATCGACTGCCCGCCGTCGCTCGGTCTGCTCACCGTCAACGCGCTCGTCGCGGCCAAGGAGGTGCTGATCCCGATCCAGTGCGAGTACTACGCGCTGGAGGGTGTCGGACAGCTGCTCCGCAATATCGGTTTGGTGCAGGCGCATCTGAATCCCGAACTACATGTGTCGACGGTGATTCTCACGATGTACGACGGTCGAACCAAGTTGGCCGACCAGGTCGCCGAGGAGGTGCGCGGGCACTTCGGCGATGTGGTGCTGAAGTCGGTCATCCCCCGCAGTGTGAAGGTCTCCGAGGCGCCGGGCTATGGCATGACGGTTCTCGATTATGATCCAGGCTCCCGGGGTGCGATGAGTTATCTGGACGCCGGTCGCGAAATGGCCGCGCGCACGGTGATTCGACCGGGTGCGGCAGAGCGCGCGCAATGACGAACGAGGAAAGGGTCGGTAGCCGATGACTCAGGCGAAGAAGGGCGGGCTAGGCCGCGGACTTGCCGCATTGATTCCGACGGGGCCAGCGGCCACACCTGGACTCGGTGCCACACCTGGACTCGGCAGCGCCGCAGCCAATGTCGTCATCGGCGTCGATCCGATCGGACCGCAACCGGCCTCCGCCTTCCTGCATCGGGTCCCGGACCCCGGCGATGAGCAGCTGTCGGATGGCGGTGCGACCTATCGCGAGATTCCGCCGGAGCAGATCGAACCGAATCCGAAGCAGCCGCGCCACGTCTTCGAGGAAGACGCGCTCGCCGAACTTGTGCACTCCATCAAGGAATTCGGCCTGATGCAGCCCATCGTGGTGCGTCGGCTCGAGCCGGGAGTGGACAAGTATCAGATCGTCATGGGCGAGCGTCGTTGGCGCGCTTGCCAGGAGGCCGGGCTCGCGGCCATTCCGGCCATTGTCCGCGAGACCGCGGACGACGCGATGCTGCGGGATGCCCTCTTGGAGAACATCCACCGGGTGCAGCTGAACCCGCTCGAAGAGGCGGCGGCCTATCAGCAGCTGCTCGAGGAATTCGAGGTCACCCATGAGGAATTGGCCGCTCGAATCGGTCGATCCCGACCGGTGGTGACGAATATGATTCGCCTGTTGAAACTGCCGATCCCGGTGCAGCGCCGGGTCGCGGCCGGTGTTCTGTCCGCCGGACACGCTCGCGCGCTGCTCGGTCTCGAGGCAGGCGCCGACGCCCAAGAGGTACTCGCCGCCCGCATCGTCGCCGAGGGATTGTCGGTCCGGGCCACCGAGGAAGCCGTCACCCTGGCGAACCGGGATCCGGATACGGCCGCTCCCCCTGCCCCCCGGCGCAAGCCGATTCATATGCCGGGTTTGCAGGATGTGGCCGAGCGGCTGTCGGAATCCTTCGACACTCGCGTCACCGTGAGTCTCGGCAAGCGGAAGGGCAAGATCGTCGTCGAATTCGGTTCGGTCGAAGACCTCGAACGCATCGTAGGCATGATGGAGCAGCAGCAGCTCGGCAAGTAACAGAAGTGGCAGAAATAGCCGTGTGTTTCCGGTAGGCGGGTATTCGGCGTCGAAACGTCACTGTGACGGCGCAGAAAATCCTCCTACGGAGGGGCTCCTTACCAACAGCACAGCGACGTGGAATGAGGCGGGTTCGCTTTGATCGCATATTCTTGCTGGCGAGTGAATGCAGCGTGAGTGTGGATGAATCGGATAGCTGGAGGCTGAGCAGAGCGGTGTCGACCAGCGTCACAGCACTAACCCTCGGCGGACTCGACAGGTTACCCGCGCATGCGCGGCGTTGCGTGTTCTGGGAGATCGATCCGGCCGTCGCCGCGACTTCCCGTGAGTTCAGTGATCCGGTCTTCGAGAAGGAGGCCTGGCTCTCCACGGTCATGCTGGAGTGGGGTTCGTGCGGTCAGGTCGCGAATGTGGACGGCAATGTCGCGGGGTGTGCGCTGTATTCGCCACCGAGCGCGGTACCGCGTGCCGGTCTCTTCCCCACATCGCCGGTCAGCCCGGATGCGGTCCTGCTGACCACGCTGCGGGCCGAATTCCCGTATCAGGATGCCGATGTAGCCCATCGCCTCATGACGGCCGTGGTGGCCGATCTGGTGCGTCGCGGTGTACGTGCGTTGGAGGCTTTCGGCATTCGCACCGATCCCCCGGCAACCGCGATGTCGGATCGTTCGCTCGGCTCCATGCGCCTGATGGAGCGGATCGGGTCACCGGTCCGAGATGCCGCCTCGGCCGGTAAGGCGACCGAATGTTCGCCGGAGACCTGCATGATCGAGGCCGACTTTCTGGAGGACGTCGGTTTCGAAGTGGTGGCACCGCACCACCGTTTTCCCCGGCTGCGCTTGGAGCTCGACTCCGATCACGGCTGGAAGGAAGATGTCGAGCGCGCGCTTGATCAGCTGCTCGCCGCCGCATCCCTGACGGTCCCCTTCCGCGTGGGAGCACCCTGAAGTTCCGTATAAACAAACAGTGCGCCCCTGCTGACGGATTCGTCGGCAGGGGCGCACTCGTATCGGAAGTATTTTGGTTGTTCGTAATCTATTGAGCCAGAAGGTAATTCGCTACATTCGGTCGGCGGCGGCCAATTCCTCCGCCAGCAACTCGGCGAAAGTGTATGTGCCCGTTGGCTGATCATCCTGGCCGAGCAGATACAGCCGCTTCACCGAGATGAGGATGGCCTCGGCGATCACATCGCGCATCCGCGGATTGGTGAGCACGGACGCATCGTATTCGTTTGTGAGATAACCGATATCGACCTGAACCGTCGGCATCTTGGTGAGCCGCAATAGATCCCAGGTGCGCGAGTGAGTGCGGCAGTCCTGCAACGAGGTTCGCGCGACCACCTCACGCTGGATGAACCCGGCGAGCACCTGGCCGATCATCGATACCGACCCGTGCGAGTTGCCGAAGTGGAAGCTCGCGACGCCGTTGGCGGACGGACTCGGATTCGTCGCGCAGCGCAGCGAGATCATCAGATCGGCGTCGAAGGCATTGGAGGTATCCGCGCGCTCGGCATCCGTCGGATTGGCCCCCCACGGCCGCGACAGGAACGTTTCCATGCCGGTGGCGGCCATCCGACCCTCCAGCCTGCTGGCCAGATCCCAGAGGATCTCCGACTCGTAGACATCGCCGTATTCGGTCGGCACCGCGAAGCCCTTATCCGGGCCACCGAGACCGGGATCGATGACGATCCGCTTGCCGGTGAGCTGCGGCCCGGCCCGGTGCACGACCTCCTCCTCGGCAATCCGATGCGGATTGCCGCCGGTGACGCGCGCCCCGAGCAGCTCCAGCGAGCGCAGCGTATCCGGACCGCAGATGCCGTCCGCGGCCAAGCCGATCTCCCGCTGGAATGCGGTGAGCGCCTCATGGGTGTGCGGGCCGAAGTAACCGTCGACGCGGTGCACATAGAAACCGAGGTCCTGTAGCCGACGCTGCAGCGTTGCCACATCGTCGCCGTAGAGCGGCGCGGACAGCTGATAGATCAATGTGCGGGCACCCAGGCGATAGGAGGCTTCCTTGAGCGCGCGGTAGGTAGCCGGTCCGACGACACCGTCGACCAGCAGTCCGCGATGCTGTTGGAAGGCGCGAACCGCCGAGTCGAGCTGGCGATCGAAGGAAGCGTCGGTGTCCATCCAGTACTCTCGCGCATCAGTGTGGTCTGTTGCGGCGGAGTGCGTATGCAGAAACCCGAGACTTGCCAGGGTGCTCCGAACCTCGGCGACGGCTGGACCGGTATCGCCGTGACGAAGTCGGTGCATGCGTGAGAGCCCTTTCCTTCCGTCAACCCGGGTACCCACTCATGCGATGGCTCACACCGTCGCACGACCGGAGGTCGGTCGATTGTCTCAGACCCGGACCGGAATACAGCAATTCCCGGCGTCCAGGCATCCTACGGCGCGTCGTCGATTGACGGCGTTGTTTGACGAATACGTCAGATGATGCCGTCGAGTTCACGCAGCAGGGCGGCTTTGCCCTTCGCGCCGACGATCTGCTTGACCGGCTTGCCGCCGGAGAACAGCATCATAGTTGGCAGTGAGAGGATCTGATAATCGCGGGCGACGCCCGGATTGGCATCCACATCGACCTTGGCCACGGTCAGCTTATCCGCATGCGTGCCCGCGATCTCCTCCAGCACCGGGGCGACCATCTTGCACGGACCGCACCAGTCGGCCCAGAAGTCGACGAGTACCGGCTTCTCGCTGAGCAGCACATCGTCGGCGAAGGACGCGTCGGTCACGGTGACCGTGTTTTCGGACATGGGTATCTCCTTTGTTGAATTGCGACGTTCCCGGGGCCCTCCGTGGTCACGCAAGCTACCGCCTCCGGGCCCGTCGCTCACGCCGCGGGTAGTGCAAAAGTGATGAGATCAGTTGGCGGGCACGGCAACCGAGTTGCCCGCGTGATCCAGGGTGTTCGAGGTGATGTCGCCCTGTTCGGCCAGCCAGCGCTCGGCGTCGATCGCGGCGCGGCAGCCGGTGCCAGCGGCGGTGATGGCCTGGCGGTAGGTGTGGTCGACCAGATCGCCCGCGGCGAAGACACCGGGCACCGCGGTCGCGGTGGTGGGGTGCAGCACCTGCACGTAGCCCTCGTCGTCCAGTTCCACCTGATCCTTGACCAGCTCGCTGCGCGGATCGTGACCGATCGCCACGAACAGACCGGTCGCGGCCAGCTCGGAGGTCTCACCGGTGCGGGTATCGCGCAGGGTGAGGCTGGTCACGCTGGTATCGCCGTTGACGGCGGCGACCTCGGCATTGAGTACGAACTTGATCTTCTCGTTGGCCTTGGCGCGCTCCAGCATGATGCGTGAGGCGCGGAATTCCTCACGGCGGTGCACGATGGTGACACTGCTGGCGAACTTGGTCAGGAAGGTCGCCTCCTCCATCGCGGAGTCGCCGCCGCCGACCACGACGATGTCCTGGCCCTTGAAGAAGAAGCCGTCGCAGGTGGCGCAGGCGCTGACACCGCGGCCGAGCAGCTTCTGCTCACCGGGGACGTTCAGATAGCGCGCGGCCGAGCCCATGGCGAGGATGACGGCATAGGCCTGGTAGGTCTCATCGCCGACGGTGACCGTCTTGATCGGACCGGTCAGATCGATCGCGTCCACATCCTCGGTACGGATATCCGCGCCGAAGCGTTTGGCCTGTTCGCGCATCTCCTCCATGAGATCCGGGCCCATGATGCCCGCGCGGAAGCCGGGGAAGTTTTCGACCTCGGTGGTGGTCATCAGTGCGCCACCGAACTGGGTGCCCTCGAACAGCAGGGGCTGGAGTTCGGCGCGGGCCGCGTAGACGGCGGCGGTGTAGCCAGCGGGTCCAGAGCCGACGATGATCAAGTCGCGAACTGCGTTGCTCATGCCTGTGCCTCGCTTGCGCTCGGCTCCACCATGACCAACGAGTTGGCTGTATTGATTGTTCGCTCGCTCACGGGTGACCCTTCCGAGGGAAATTCGTTGGACGTGTCGGTCAACAACAGGGTAAACGGTGTTGTTCCCGAGGTGATGTGGGACAACCGCACGACGTGACGTCGCCCACTGCCTAACCGATATCGGTGCGGGCCAACTGCTGCGGATCGTCGGCGCCGCAACCGATTCCGACGACCAGTGCGGTGATCTTGTGCGGGCGTGGGCCGGTGAGCAGGATCAGCACGGCGTCCCTGCCCTGGAAGGTGGTGTCGGTCGAGCCGAGCACGGTGCGATCCAGGCCATTGGCGTGGACGCAGCGATTCAGGGCCGCCGGAGTGCCGAGTGCGCCGGTGACGTCATTGCGACCGAGGGCGGTGAGCGCGACGGTGGCGTCGAGTTCGTCACCGAGTCGCACATTGTTGGTGGTCGGTTGGGCGCTCGGGGCCATCTCGTGCCCGCGCAACGCGTCGACCGCGACCGCGACCGCGACACAGGCCAGCACAGCGATCACGGCGGCCGCCGCCGCGAGCCAGCGGAGATTGCGGGTACGGCGTCGCGCCAGCGGAATCGGCGCTTCGAGGTTCGACTGCCCGGAATCCATTGCGCCATCGGCGGATTCGGACCACACCGCGGCAGACGATTCCGGCCATGCGGTGGCCGGTGACAGCCGGTGGACGGTTGCGACCTGCTCGGTGGGCTGCTGCGCCGCATCGAGGCCTTCGACGAACTCCTCCAGCCGGGCCGCGATATCGGCGGGCATGGCATGGATGACGTGCTCATCCCGACCGAGCGCGCGCAATTCGGCGCTGACGTCATCGAGCGAGTTCAGAAACCGCAAGGCATCCGGATCATTGCGGACTATCGGCCACAGCTGCTCACTCAGCTCCGGGGCCACATTGTCGGCGTGTAGATCGGCGAGCAGTTCGGGCGAGAACGGAGGCTGCGGAATGGGTCGGTTCGCCATCGCACCTCCGGGTTCTCGACTGGATGCCCGCCCGCACGGCGCGGGCACTGCCTGTACATCGTCTGGTTGTCCGTCAGTATTAATGACGCATCTCAGCTACTTCCGGTTCCGCGGATCACGCAGAAATTCCAAACGTTCTCGCAGCCGCAGCCGTCCCCGCGCGCATCGGCTCTTGATGGTGCCCTCCGGAACGCCGAGCAGCGCCGCTGTCTCCGCGACACTACGCCCCTCGAGTTCCACCGCGACAAGCGCTGCCCGCTGGTCCTCCGGCAGTGTGAACAGCGCGCGGTCGATGACGAGGGACATCTCGAGTTCGGCGATATCGTCGCGGGTGTCCTTGGGTTCCGGCATGGTCTCCGGCGATAGCGATACCGCGCGGCGGATCTTGTTGCGCCGGATCCGGTCCAGGCAGGCATTCACCACGATGGCGTGCAGCCAGCTGCGCACCTCGGACTCGGCTCGGAAGCCTGCGGCGGTGCGGTGTGCCGAGAGCAGGGCGTCCTGCAGCGAATCCGCCGCGTCCTCACGGGTATAGGAGGTGCGCATGGCGGTCTGCCAGAGGTGGTCGTGGTGGCGGCGCAGCAGTTCGGCGAAGGCATGCCGCTGGCCGCGGACATGGGCTTGCAGCAATTCGACGTCGGTGAGCTCGTCGGGAACGAACGAACGCTCGCGGAACGCAACAGGCCGCGACTTCCCTCCGTGGGAGTCCTCGTTCAGTTCGGACGGCAAAACCAACCCCTTGGACAGCTCTCACGGCGATGACGGACACGCGACCGCCATCGAAATTTCGCAGCATCCAGGATCGAACAACCAGAACCCGGGGAGCTCCCCCTGCTGTGAGAGCGCGGCTAGATCATATCGTCAGTAAAGAATTGGCAGCAACCAGACCAGTCAGGGCTGAATCGTGCGGTATGCCCGGGGAATCGACACCGGCGGGCGGGATGCGAGAACATTCGCAAGAACATCGGTAACTCGTCGAGCGGGCCCAAAAGTCAACGGGCACTTCGCAAAGGACCTGAATGCGGTCCCAGCTGCGCTTACTGGTGCGGCCGGAAAACTCCGAGAGTGGTCATGCCGCGGCGTCGAAGCGGATTTCGGCGATCGAGGTCTGGAACTGGCCACCGGAATTGCCGAGTCCGGTGATCCACACGAGCACATACCGGGCCGCCTGATCGCCGCGGACCGGGATTTCGGTGATGCCGTTCTCTAGTCGTGCCGAACCGATCAGCTGGGTCTGGTCCAGCGTCGGTGACGACGTCGGCGAGGTGCGAATCTCGACCGAGGTACCCGAACTCGGCGATTCGATCGAGACGCTCGTCAGCTTGGCCGGACTCGGCAGGGTAGCCAGCAGCCCGACGCCCTTCTTGAGCGCCGGGAACTGCTGGAAGTACTGATCGGTGCGCCAGACGGTGCCCGGATCGTGATCGAGCACCGCACCGGTACCGCTGACATTGTCCGGCGTGCCCTCCGGGGAGAAGACCGACACACTCGTCACCGGAACCGGCACCCCGCCCGCTGCCGTCCCCGTCGAACCACCTGAGGTCGGCGCGGGCGCGGGCGAACTGTTCGTGGTGAGGCCGATATTGCGCTGCTCGTTGAGCGGTGCGTCCGAGGCGGTCGGAGCGAAGACGCTGACCATCCACCAGATGATGATGCCGACCACGAGCGCGGCCAGGATGCCGAGCCCGACCATGATCCACATCATCCGCTGCGAGCGTTCCCGTTCGGCCGCAAGCAATTCCGGATCTGCGAGCGATTCCTCGGGGCCGCTCGGCGGACGCTGACCGAGGCGGAGCACCGGGATGAAATCGGTCTTCTGATCGACCACCGAGGCCTGTTCGAGGACATGCTGCACGGTCGCCGCGGTGCGCACACCCTTATTCGATTCCAGCGAACGGACCGCCACCGCCGAGATCTCGAACGGCACCTCGGGTCGGATCTCCCGCGGTTCCACGGGGGTGCCGTCGGAACCGAAATCGGCCAGTCGCAACCCGCCGACCGTCGCGGCGGTACCGGTCAAGCCGCCCGCGCGAATCGGCCAGCGCGCGGTGATCAGCGCGTAGAGCATGGCGCCGAGGCCGCGCACATCGGATTGCGCGTCGGAATCGGACAGTGTGCCAGGGAAGGCGAGTACCGCGTCACCGGTGGCGCTGATCCGGACCCGGTCCGGATGGTCGATGGACAGCGAGCCACCACCGCGATGCGCCAGTTCGGCGGCCGAGGCCAGTGCCCGAATGGCACGGGCGGCACCGATGGGTGAGGGCACCGTCTCCGCCATCTCGCGCAGCGACCGGCCGGGCGTCCATTCGGCCACCACGATGCCGCCGGAGCTGCCGCGCACCACATCCAGCACGCGGGCCAGGCCCGGCGAGTTGATCCGGCCCAAGCGCAGCGTGCGCGACAGGATGGCCTGCGGACCGTCGTGGCCGGAGTTGTCGGTGGCCTTCTGATCGGCGTCGACGAAGGTGAGCGCGACCTCGCGGTCGAGCTTGATATCGAGCGCCTGCCAGAACTTGAGTCCGCGGGATCCGCCGTGACTCGCGAGCAGCCGGTAGCGGCCGCCCGCTACCGAGGCGCCCGGAATCAGCTTGGGGCCGCGCGGAGTTCTTCGACCGGCCTCGTCGATCGGCGGTAGCTGCGGCGGGATCGGGATCATCCCGGTGTCGTACATCGGATCGCGCTGCGGGGCCTCCCGCGGTTGCTCACCGGACCCGGGCGCCGAATCATGCTCCGGCGGACCAGTATCGGCACCCTGATTCGCGTATGCGGGATCGGAGGCCTCTCCGGCGGGCGAAACATCTGTGGAGAGCCCGCCTGCCTTGGTCGTAGCAGATTCGGCGGCTGGGACGCCGCCCAGCGCCGCGTCGTCGCTCACCCTCGTTCCTCCTTCGCCCTGATATGTCGAAGTTCCGGCGAACTCGCCACTTGTGCTTCTCTGCCGAACAGGGTACGGGAACTCACCCATACCGGTGCTGTCAACGGTATGAGCTCGGATCACGGGTAGCACCATGGTTTGGGCATCCATGTACGGATCGAAACCAGGGTATGCCACATACGGCTCGGGGCGCCGGAACACCTGTGTCGCGTACTCGTCCTCGACCGGGCCGTCGAGATCGAGATCGGGCGCGGGCGGGGTGAAGCCGAGGCGCCGGGAGATCGCGACGGTGATCGCGACGATCTCCGGGATACCGGCAAGACGCATCAACCCGAAGGCGACCGCGAACATCACGATGGCCGAGATGATCACCCGGATCAGCGAGCCGGGTCCGCCGGAGAGCCGGTCGAGCCCGAGCACCTTGTCCACGATGAGCATGACCGCGCCGCCCGCGATCGAGGACAGCAGGACGCGGCTCACGGTGCGTCCGACATTGACCATGCGCAGATCGCCGAGGCTCTGATGCAGCAGATAGCCGCCGATCACGGCTCCGGCCAGGAAGCCGAGTCCAGTCGCGACACCGAGGATGATCACGACCTGATCGCTGCTGCTGGCCAGCACCGGCGCCAGCGCCGAGAACAGGATCTTGATCGTGGTGATGCCGAGGATGATCCACGTCGGCGTCCAGGCCTGTTCCCTGGCGTAGAACACGCGCAGATGGATCAGCACGAGGGAATACGGAATCAGCGCGAAGGCCGACCAGCTCACCGCCTCGCCGAGGCGTGCGGCGTCGCCGGAGAACCGCGCGTAACCGAACAGCGCCTCGCCGACCTGCGGTCCGGCCAGCGTCAGGAAGGTGACCACCGGAACCAGGGCGATCATCGTCAAGCGGGTGGCGACGGACAGATCATCCACGACGGCGGGGGTGTCATCGGCGGCCGCGTTGCGGCTCAGCCGCGGCATGATCGCGGTGAGCAGCGTGACACCGAGCACGCCGTAGGGCAGCTGCAGCAGCAGCCAGGCATTGGTATAGATCGCCGGGCCCGCCTCGTCGGCCGCCGATGCGATGTGGTTCGAGACGATCAGACCGATCTGGCTGATCACCACGTACAGGATGATGGCCGAACCCATCTTGCCGAACTGCTTGAGCCGCGCGTCGATGCCCCACAGCGGCCGCAGATCGATCTGATTGCGCTTGATCGCGGGCAGCAGGCTCAGCGCCTGGGTGGCCACACCGAGGGTGATGCCACCGCCGAGGACGAGCAGTTTCGGGTCGCTCATCCGGACCGGATCCAGCGTGATCTCGCCCGGTGTCAGGGCATAGAGACCGAGCACGACCAGCACGACGAGGTTGTTCAGCACCGGCGCCCATGCCCCGGGTTTGAAGTTCTGGCGGGTATTCAGGATCGCCGTGAACAGCGCCGACATGCCGTAGAACAGGATGGCGGGCACCAATAGATAGGTCAGCGCCGTGGTGAGTTCGGTATTGACCTTGCCGTCCGATGAGACGAAGACCCTGGTCGCCAGCACCGGCGTCGCCGCAGCGGCGAACAGCGTGGCAGCGGCGAGCACCGCGAAGGCGGCGGTCACCAGCCTGCGGACGAATGCGACGCCGCCGTCGTCGTCCTCTTGTTCGGCGCGCACCAGCGTCGGCACCACCATCGCGGTCAAGACCGCGCCGAGGACGAGCTCGGTGATCATATTGGGGATCAGGTTGGCCGAGGTGTAGGCACTCGCGACGGCCGGGCCCAGCGCGGTCAGCAGCAGCAACTGTTTGCCGAAACCGGTGACGCGGCTGATCAGGGTGGCGATCGCGATCGATCCGGAGTCGCGCAGCAGGCGCGAGCTCGCGTTCTGTTTGGTATCGGTGGCGACCGGAGCCGATGCGGATGTGGCGGGCCATTCCTGGGTGCGTGGCCGCGCGGCTTCCCGAGGTGCGGGACGGTGCTGCTGTTCAACCGGTTGCCGCCGTTCGACAGGCGGCTGATGCTCTACCGGTCGCTGGCGTTCGATCGGAGGCTGCCGCATCGCCGGGGGCTGTGGCGGCGGTGTTTGATAGCTCGGTCGCGGCGCCTGATAGTTCGGCGGCGGCGCGAAACGCTGAGGCGGCACCCGTGGCGGCGCGCCCGGCGGTCCGGGCACTGGCTGTCCGGGCGGCAGCGGTTGACCAGGTGGCATCGGACGTGGCCGGGCCGGACCGGGCGGTTGCGGCGGTGCCGGATATTGCCGCTGGCCCGGATGCGACTGCTGACCCGGATGCGGCCGGGGGTCGGGATACTGCTGCGGTTGCGGAGGACGGGGTACCGGCCGCTGCTGCGGTCGGGGCTGCCTGGGCAATGCGCCGGACGGCGGTGCCATCGGCCCGGTCGGCGGCTGCGAGACCCGCGGTGTCGGGCGGGGCGGCGGCACCGGTCGCTGCGGCTGACCAGGACGACTCACCTGTGGTACGCGCGGCGAGTCGCCGAAACGCTCATCGGGAGTCATCTCCGCGTCCTCCGGTTGCGCCGGTGGCTGCGCCAGTTGCCGTTCCCAGGGTGCCGAGGGCGCCCGGCGGACCTGGGGTCCGTCGGGCCGATCAACAGGTGGTTGCCGATGAGCGGATAGATCATCGTCGCTCATCGTGCCTCCTGCGCCATGCCATCCCCCGCTGCCGGGCCGATGACGCCCAGGGTGTTACGCGATTGTCCTCCACGATGCCATGAGTGGGCGCGGGGTCGGCGCCGATCAGCGGCAACCGACGGCCGACAGGTCGGTCGAATGAGCACAGCGACGGCAGCCGGGCACGAGCGAGGTGTCCTCGTCCTCATCCCGCCTCCTGCTGCTCCCGCTGCCGTATTACGCGCATGCGCGCACGTCGATACCTATTCACCCGGCGTCGAGTTCCGGGATCGAAACCCTCGTCGGCCGGATCCGGCTGTCCACGGAACCGACGCAACAACCGACGCCCGGCCAACAGGAACAGCAGTATTCCGGCACACGCCGTAATTATTGCCAAGGCTTGACCGTAAGCGTTGGAACGCACCGAGACCGAGGTGGGATTGCCGAGTGGGACGCCGTCGGACGTGGTAAGGGAGATCGGAATGACCAGGTTACGGCTATCGGTGACCTCGGTCGGGATCTGGAACGACCGGCTTCCGGTGGGTGGCAGCGTCTCCTCGCCCGGATCGGTGATCTTCGTCTCCGTCGGCGCCTCGATCCGGAACCGGACCCGAATGGCGACCGGCAGATCGTTGCGTGCGACCAATAGCAATGGGCTCTGTTCGGAGGCCAAGGTGTACACCCCACCCGGCGGCAGCACGGTGACCGAACCGTAGAGCCGGTCCAGTGTGCGTGTCGTCTGGTCGAGTCGGCGCTGGGCATAGGTGTCCGGCTGGGCGGAATCGCCGGAGCGCCGGTCCGAGAGTGTCAGTACGCGCAGCAGATCGTCGCGCAGCGGAGTCAGATATTGGTTCGGCGTCGGCTCCGACTCGGGCACCTCCACCAGCGAGCGCATGAGGTCGGTGATCCGGCGACCCTGCTCGCGGACCGGAGGCACGAAGTGGTCCGCAACCGCGTCATGGGCGGCCTGCGGCAGATAGTCGGGTTCGTAGGGCTGCGCGTCGGGCGATTCGGCCACCAGTTCGGCGAGCGTGCGCGGGGTCGCGAGGTTATCGCGCAGCAGCAGGTCGACCTGTTTCAGGATCGCGGTGGCCTCTTCCCGGTTCGCGCTCCACTGCTGCGGTGGCACCAGCAGCAGTGAGCGCGGGCGGCTCGGGTCCGGATTCAGCGCGGACCAGGTGATGGCGCCGAGCGCGTCCTGCAGGCGGGCCATCCGGGAGTCGTTGGTGACGTCGTAGCGGACGCGTGCCGGGGTGAACGACGGGGTCGGCGGGTTGGAGCCGACGGCGGCGAGTGCGGTCGCGGACCAGATATCGAAGGTCGCCGCGTGCAATGCCGGATCGGCGGGCGGGGTCTGGGTGCCGGAGGGTGCCGCGCTCGTCGTGGGAGCGGACGTGCTCGTGGCGGATGTGGTCGGTGGCGTGCTGGTCTGCGGTTCCGGTGTCGGCTCCGGCGTGACGGACACCGGGGCGATCTCGGTGAGCCGGACCACATCCGGCGTGCTCGTCTCCGGCACCGGCTGACTCGAGCCGGTCTGGTTGGCGGTGCTCTGATTGCCGCCGCGTCCGGTGGTGATCGGCTGTGAATCCGTCGAGGTACCGGCGGTGCCGAGTGGTACGGCGGCGGTATCGGCCACTACGGCGGTGCCGAAACCGTGGCCGCGCAACAACATTCCCGCGCTCGCGTCGATGCTGCCGGAATCCGGCACGCTCACCCCGCGCACCGATTTGGTGGCCAGGATCGAATCGACGATATCGGCGGGTTCGTTCAGCGCCCGCGTGGACAGTTCGGGATCATTGACCGCGGCCAGCGCGGTGACATCGACCTGCGCGAACGGCAGCGCGACGGTACAGGTCGATGCGGCGACCGCGCGCAACCGGTCCAGCCAGGTCTGGGCCTGATCGGCGCCGGTACCGGCCCTGGTCGCTCCGTCCGGATCGGAAGGGCTCGCCAGTACGCGATACCCCTTGGTCATCACCTGGGCGGTGATCAGCAGATCGGGATCGATCGCGACGCAGACTGCCGAGGTCAGCGTGCGATCGCGACTGGCCGGATTGGTGCCGAGCACCGATTCCAAGGCCCCGAGCAGTTGGTCCAGCCGTCCGCCCTTGCCCAGCGACGCGGCAAGTTCGTCGTCGGTGAGCTCGGCCTTGCCATTGAGCGGGCCGGTGACACCGGCGACCAGCCGCGGGCGGTCGGCCAGCGGCCACAGCAGTGTCGTCGCCACCGGGGTCTCGGGCGTGGCGGGTACCGGCGAGCTGATATCGACCGCGGGCGGGATGCCGAGCACCGGCAGCAGGAACCGGGCGTCGTCGAGGCGGGCCTGGGTGCCATAGGCCGGTTCGCCATTGACATTCAGCAGCAGCGGATAGACGCCGGGCTTGGTGATATCGAGTGCGGGTGTACCGCCGTTGGAGCGCAGCGCGATGCTGATCGTGAACTGTTTGCGCTGGCCGGGACTCAAACGATCGACGATATCTTCGAACGGACCGGTCACGTCGTAATTGACCTGATCCAAACGCAGAGTCGAGCGCAACGCGCTCGGAGTGGACACCGCGGCGGCACGCTGGATGCGGACGCTGATGTCCTGCACCACCCGATCGCCGATATTGGTGACCGTGCCCGCGACCGTCAGCGTCGGATCGCTGGTCGTGGTCACCGCGGACGGATTCACCGAATCCAGGGTCAGCTTCAGGAATTTCGGCGACGACGAACTATTCGGCGTCGTCGGCTGGGCGGCGGCGGGCTGGGCGAGCAATACCGGGACCGCCGATGCCGAGCCGAGAATGGTCAGGACCGCCGCGATGATCCGGAACAGGCCTACCCGTCGCCCGACCACCACCCCCCACGGAATCGCTGCGCGATGCCGGAAAGTCTGGGTCATCTCTTGCCGGTCTCCATCCGGTCGATCATCCGGTTAGCCACTTCCGCCAGGCGCCGCTCATCGGCATAGGCGAGCCGAGAATCCAATTCGCTCAACGGAACCCACGCCACCTGCGTGACCTCGACGTCGGCATCGGAAAGCTCACCACCGATGGAGCGCAGCAGATAATGATGCACGGTCTTGTGTACCCGACGACCCTCGGTGACGAACCAGTAATCGATGCTGCCGAGTTCGGCGACCACTATCCCGTTGATTCCGGTCTCCTCGGCGACCTCCCGGATCGCGGTCTGCTCGGGCGTCTCCCCCTCTTCGATATGTCCCTTGGGCAGCGACCACAGCAGTCTGCCACGCCGATCGGTCCGTCCGATCAGCGCAGCACTGCGTTTATCGCTCGGCCCGTCCAACCCGTCGACAACGAGTCCACCCGCCGAGGTTTCCCGAACCGTGCGCATGCGAGGTTTCGCCGCGTTGGCGGCCGAACCGCGGCGCCGGGGCTGGCGGCGTCGACTGTTCGCGCGATCGGCCGGAGACACCACGCAATCCTACTGTGTTGGATTTGCAGCGCCTGCGGCGCTGCGTGTGCTCTATTGTCGGCCGCGCGGGCGCGGCGTGTTCGCGGCCCCTGGTGTCTCGCGTCCGAGCGGCCGAGACTCGCGACTTCGTCGCATGCGCTTCGGCCGCGCGGACGCGAGACGGGCCGCGAACGGGTCGCTCGTAAGACTCGCTCCCTTGTGGTTGCGCATGTTCGTGAGCTTGCTTGATGCGTGAGGCCTTATATATCTGCGCGCGCTGCGCGGGTTGCCCTGGAAAATCCGGTTGTGCGGGCTCGGTAAGCTGCTGCTTCGTGGTTTCGCCCAAGTCCGAGGATGCAGCGTTGGATCGACGTACCCGATTGCTGGCCGCGGCCGCGGTCACGCTGGGACGGTTGTCCGATGTGTTGACGCCACTCGGCGAGTTGTTCGCCGCGCGGGGGTACGAGCTGTACCTGGTCGGGGGCAGTGTGCGCGATGCGGTGCTCGGGCGGTTGGGGACGGATCTGGATTTCACCACCGATGCCAGGCCCGAGCAGGTGCAGGAGTTGTTGCGCGGGTGGGCGGATCATCTGTGGGATACCGGCGGGTTGGCATTCGGCACGGTGAGTGCGTCGAAGGGTGATCAGCAGCTGGAGATCACCACCTTCCGCAGCGATACCTATGACCGGGTCTCGCGCAATCCCGAGGTCACCTTCGGTGATTCGCTCGAGGGTGATCTGGTGCGTCGCGATTTCACGGTCAATGCGATGGCGGTGAAGATCGGAGCCGATGGTTCGCTGGAATTCGTGGATCCACTCGGCGGGATGGACGCGCTGCTCGCCGGAATGCTGGATACGCCTGCGGCGCCGCAGGATTCGTTCAACGACGATCCGCTGCGCATGCTGCGGGCCGCGCGGTTCGTCGCACAGCTCGGCTTCGAACTACAGCCGCGGGTGCGCGACGCCATCGTCGCGATGGCGGGTGAGATCGAGCGGATCACCGCCGAGCGGGTGCGCACCGAACTGGATAAGCTCATCGCCGCCGAGCATCCGATCGACGGCATCAATGTCATGTGCGAGACCGGCCTGGCCCAGCTGGTGCTGCCCGAGGTGCCCGCGATGAAGCTGGAGATCGACGAGCACCATCAGCACAAGGATGTCTACTGGCATTCGCTGACCGTGTTGCAGCAGGCGATCGACCTGGAGGACGGCGATCCGGATCTGGTGCTGCGCTGGGCCGCGCTGCTGCACGACATCGGCAAGCCCGATACCAAGCGCAATGAACCGGGCGGCGGGGTCAGCTTCCATCACCATGAGGTAGTGGGCGCGAAGATGGTGCGCAAGCGGATGCGCGCGCTCAAATACCCCAAGCAGTTCACCGAGGACGTCGCGCGACTGGTGTTCCTGCACTTGCGTTTTCACGGCTACGGCAAGGGGCAGTGGACCGATTCGGCGGTGCGCCGCTACGTCACCGATGCCGCTGATCTGCTACCTCGGCTGCACAAACTGGTCCGGGCCGACTGCACCACGCGCAATAAGCGTCGCGCCGCCGCGCTGCGCGCCACCTATGACGAGCTCGAGACGCGCATCGCCAGACTGCAGGAGCAGGAGGATCTGGCTCGGGTGCGTCCGGACCTGGACGGCAACGCGATCATGGAACTGCTCGGCATTCCCGCGGGTCCCGAGGTCGGCAAGGCCTGGCGGTATCTGAAGGAATTGCGCCTGGATCGCGGACCGCTCACCAGGGATGAGGCCGAGGCCGCACTGCTGGAATGGTGGAAAACCCAGGCCTGAACAGGGTCGCGGCCGCGATCAGAAGATGATCAGCGTGCTGCCCGCCACAATCGCCGAGCGGATCTGTGCCAGCTCGAACGATCCGGTGATCCCCGGCAGCTCCACACGGAACCGGACCAGGTCGCCCTCGCGGGTGGCGTGCACGATGCGCGCGTCATTAGGTAGGCGATCGAGCAGGACCGCCGGTGCGGTCACCAGCTTCCGCGGGATCCGGATGCCCAACCAGTTCGCCCGGTGGATCTCGACGGTCAGCAGGTTGTCGCGCACCTGCGCCTCCACCAGCGCACTGATCGGGCGACGGCGATGCTTTGCGCGGATCAGTCCGCTCGCATCGACGTCGAGTTTCCAATCGCGCTGCTGGGTATCGAGCCAGCCCACCAGCGCCGCGACGGTGACGGTCCCGTTCAGATCCAGCTGCTGCACCCGCGCCTTCGTCGGTACGCCTGGCACCAGCCGGACACCGTGCGCGATCACGGTGACCTGTTCGATCGGGTGATCGTCCCAGGTCAGCCGGGACAGCACGGTCTTGGTCTGGAAATGCGCGCCACGCCTGCGCACCTTGAGCACCTGCAGGGTCGCGTGCAGATCGTGGCCGAGCAGGGTGGCGCTGACCTCCTGACCGCCGAAACGGCTGAGAATGCCCTCGCTGAGCACGGTCATCAGCACGTCCGGCATGAGTGCGGTCACGGTGCCCGCGCCGAAATCGGCCAATGGATCCACCCAGGCGGTGGTGTAGGCGAGCCATTGTTCGAGCAGCGATTGGTCGAAAAGGCGTTTACCCATGTCGACGGCCCGCATCGGTGACCATGACGTCGGATCGAAGTACGTGGCCATGATTGGTCCGAGCGTACTTGGCGTCGGCGCGCACGACCACGGACGTGGCTGTGACGACGTGGGCAATTGTGCGTTTCCATGGAATGACGTGCCTCGCCCTGGCCGCGATTTCATCCGTATATACGGATCTATCCGCATGGTTTATCCGTATTTGCGGAACTATGCTGACCCGGTGGCGACTCTCCGGATACGTGATGCGGCCGAACTGCTCGGTATCAGCGATGACACCGTGCGCCGCTGGATCGATTCCGGCGTGCTCGCGGCGGATAAGGATGCCTCCGGTCGTCTGGTGATCGAGGGCAGGGATCTCGCGGCCCTGGCCGTCGAGCAGGCCAGGACGCCGCGAACTCACCTCGGAAGTGCCAGTTCGGCACGCAATCGGTTTCCCGGATTGGTTACCCGTGTGGTGGCCGATACGGTAATGGCTCAGGTGGAGATGCAATGCGGACCGTTCACAGTGGTGTCGTTGATGAGCAGCGAGGCGGTGCGCGAACTCGGTTTGGAGCCGGGCAGTGTGGCGATGGCGAGTGTGAAGGCGACCACGGTCGTGGTCGAAACGGCCGCCGACTGAGGCTGGCCGCATTCGCATCGATTTCGGCGGCACTGCTCGTCGCGGGTTGTGGATCCGATGAAAGCGATAGTGCGAGTGCGGATTCCGGGACGGTGACGGTGTTCGCGGCGGCATCGTTGAAGCAGGTCTTCACCGGGCTCGGCCAGCAGTTCGAGGCAGCGCATCCGGGCTCGAAGGTGGAATTCTCGTTCGCGGGGTCCTCGGATCTGGCCGCGCAGATCGCGCAGGGTGCGCCCGCCGATGTCTTCGCCGCGGCCGATCCGGTCACCATGGCGAAGGCGGTCGACGCGGGCCGGATCACCGAGCCGACGCAGAACTTCGCCACCAATGTGCTGACCATTGTGACCGCGCCCGGAAATCCGAAACACCTTGCCGGACTGCGCGATCTGTCGCAGGCCGGACTACAGTTCGTGGTCTGTGCGCCACAGGTGCCGTGCGGGCGGGCCACCGAGAGGGTCACCGATGCCGCCGGGGTATCGCTCGCGCCGGTGAGCGAGGAATCGTCGGTGACCGATGTGCTGGCGAAGGTCACGGCCGGGCAGGCCGATGCCGGAGTGGTGTACGTGACCGATGCGGCGGCCGCGGGTGCGAAAGTAGCCACGGTGGCGATGCCGGAGGCCGCCGCGGCGGTGAATACGTACCCGATCGCGGTGCTCGCGGATTCGAAACGTGCGCGGTTGGCGCATGATTTCGAGAGCCTGGTTACCGGGCCGAAGGGCCGGGAAGCCTTGGCGGGGGCGGGGTTCGGCGCACCATGAGTCGGGACGAGCGGTGAACACCGGACTGCCGCGCTGGCTGCTGCTGCCAGCCGCGGTCGGGTTCGCGCTGGTCGTCGTGCCGCTATTCGCATTGGCCTATGGCGTCGAATGGTCGCGTTTCTTCGATTCGGTGAGTACGAAGGCGTCCGAGGACGCGCTGTGGCTGAGCCTGCGCACCGCGGCCGCGAGCACGGTGCTGTGCCTGGTGCTCGGGGTGCCGATGGCGGCGGTGCTGGCCAGGGGTGGATGGCGCGGGCTGCCGCTGCTGCGGGCAATGGTGTTGCTGCCCTTGGTGTTACCGCCGGTGGTCGGTGGCATCGCGTTGCTGTACACCTTCGGCCGGAAGGGGTTGATCGGTAAGCACCTGGAGGTGGCCGGAATCCACATCGCGTTCAGCACGACCGCGGTGGTGCTCGCGCAGACCTTTGTGGCCTTGCCTTTTCTGGTGCTCACGCTGGAGGCGGCGATGCGGACCGCGGGTGCGCGCTACGAACAGATCGCCGCCACGCTCGGCGCGCGCCCGACAACGGTCTATCTGCGCGTCACCCTCCCGCTGCTGCGCCCCGCGCTGCTCTCCGGTGCGGTTTTGGCCTTTGCCCGCGCACTCGGCGAATTCGGCGCGACGATCACTTTCGCGGGCAGTCTGCAGGGGCGTACACGCACATTGCCGCTGGAGATCTATCTCGAACGTGAGGCGGATCCGGCTGCGGCAGTGGCGCTTTCGTTCGTGCTGGTCGTTGTCGCGGTGTCGATTGTGCTGATCGCTTACCGCAGGTCAGGGGTCATGCCGGGACCAGGGACGGTGCTGCGGAGCAGTCGTACGTCAAGGCCTGAGCCGGTCGTGGGGGCTGAGCGGTGATGCGAGCTGGCCCGCCTCGGCAGCGCGCCGATCTTCGATGTGCTGTTCGATCTCTTGTTACCGGTGATGCGCGCATGGCCGGGCGCGGCGGGATACCGGATTCGTTGATCGGCTCGACGGGGTGCGGTCGTCGCAGGGCGGTCGACCGATGATGCGGCGTGCGAAGGCGTTTCGGGCGCTTGCCGATGGTGTCGGGCTCGCGGTGTCGGCGCGGCTGGCCGACCGCGATTTCGACGTCGATTTCGAAGTGGCCGATGGTGAGGTGCTCGCGGTACTCGGGCCAAACGGTGCTGGCAAGTCGACATTGCTGGAGGTCGTGGCCGGACTGGTGCGGCCGGACCAGGGACGGGTGCGCCTCGGTACCCGGGTACTGACCGATACCGCGAAAGATATTGCGGTGCCGCCACATCGGCGAGGTGTGGCATTGCTCGCGCAGGAGGCAATGCTATTTCCGTATCTGACCGTCGCGCAGAATGTGGCATTCGGGCCGCGCAGTGCCGGGTTGTCGGCGCGGGCCGCGCGTGCGGTCGCGCTGGAGTGGTTGGCGGCTGTCGATGCGGTGGAGTTGGCCGCGCGTAGACCGGGGGAGCTATCTGGTGGACAGGCACAGCGGGTTGCGTTGGCGCGCGCCCTCGCGGTCGATCCGCGGCTATTGCTGCTGGACGAACCGATGGCGGCGCTGGACGTTGCGGTGGCTCCGGCAATGCGCGCGCTGTTGCGCCGGGTGCTTCGTGAACCGGACGAAGGTGCCCGGCGCGGCGCGGTGCTGGTCACCCACGACATCATCGACGCCCTGACCCTGGCCGATCGGCTGCTGGTGATCGAAGCGGGCCGCGTGGTCGAATCAGGTCCGGTGGCAATGGTTTTGGCCCGGCCGCGCAGCGCCTTCGCGGCGCGCATCGCCGGGGTCAATCTGATCGTCGGCAAGGCCGGTGCGGGCAATGCCGAACGCGAGGGCGTGGTGGTCGCCGAGGACGTGCAGGTACACGGCCGGGTGGATGACGCCTGGCCGCCGGGCGGTCGGGTCGCGGCGGTCTTCTCCCCCACCGCGGTATCGGTACATCGCGAAATGCCGGAAGGCAGCGTGCGCAATACCTTCGGTGTCCAGATCGCCGAACTCACCGATCGCGGCGGGATCATCCGCGTGCAATCGACGGATCGACCGGACGGCACTGCCGGTCTGGTCGCCGACATCACCCCGGCGGCCGTCGCGGAACTGGACCTGGCTCCCGGCCGCTCGGTGTATTTCGCGGTCAAGGCGGCGGAAGTACAGGTATATCCGTGCTGAGCTGGGTTCGGTGGATGGCTAGCTGTGCTCAGCGGCGGCCAAGGCGCGCAGGCCGTCGGCGCACGACGGGTAGCGCGGTGTCCAACCGAGTTCCGCCTTCGCCTTGGCGTTGGATACTCGCATGTTTGCCTGGGTCATGCGGTAGGCGTATGACATGGGCCGCATCATCCAGGCGGGTACCGTGAACGGCTTTGGTGTGCCGAAGGTTTCGGCGACCAGTCGGACGTGGCCGCTGAAGCTGAGCGGGGTATCGTCCACGATGTTGTATGCGGCGCCGGGCTTTCCGCCTTCGACGGCCAAGGCCATCGCCGCGCCCGCATCGGCCAGGTCGACCCAGGGCAGCACCCGTCCGTGATCTTTCACCACCGGCAGTTGGCGCTTGCGCAGCATCTCGACAATGGCCTCCGTGCCGCCCGCGCCATAGAACAGGCCGTAGCGCAGCGCGATGCCTTCGATGCCATCGGCATTCAGCATCAGCTCTTCCTTGACCCGCATGCCTTCGAGGTGCGGTTCCAACGCCTTGTCACCGGCGGGTGCGAAGGCGTCGTCCTCGGTGACCACGTGATCGCCGAAATCACCGTAACCGTAACCGAAGACCATGGATTCGGCGATGACCCGTCGGGCGCCGACGGCGCGTGCGGCCTCCAACAGGTTGGCGGTTCCGGTGATCCGCAGCGCATTGGTCGCGTACATATCCTTGTGCCGCATGGGCGCCTTGCGCAGTGCCGTCGCCGCGTGCACCACGGTGTCGATGGTGCGGCCGTCGACCGCGCGCAACAACTGATCGCGATTCATCAGATCGGCCTGGATATCGGCCCCGGCGCCGCGGGACAGCGAAATCACGGTGTAGCCGGACTGCCGCAGCGCGGTGCTGATGTGGCCGCCGAGTACTCCGCTCGCCCCCGCCAGCAATACGTTCTTGGTGTCGTTCATGTCCATCAGACAGCTGACCTCCTCGCGACGTGACACAGTCGAATGTGAGCTACCTCACTCTGGAGAGCATGCCAGGTCCGTGATCAGTTCCCGTAGCCGCCACCGCCGGGCGTCTCGATGACCAGCACGTCTCCGGGTTCGAGGTGCGCCGAGTCCGCTCCCCGCAGGTCATGCACCGTGCCATCGGCACGCTCGATCCGGTTTCGGCCGAGGCCGCCGGGCGCGCCTCCCGCCATGCCGTACGGCGGCACCCGACGGTGACTCGACAGCGTCGAGACCGTCACCGCTTCGGTGAACCGCAGCCGACGCACCGCACCGTCACCGCCGCGCCATCGCCCGGAGCCCCCACTACCGGTGCGCACCGAGAACTCCTCGAGCAGCACCGGCAGCCGCCATTCCAGCACCTCCGGATCGGTGAGCCGGGAATTGGTCATATGGGTCTGCACCACCGGCGCGCCGTCGAAGCCGTCGCCCGCGCCGGATCCGGATCCGATCGTCTCGTAGTACTGGCTGCGATCATTGCCGAAGGTGATGTTGTTCATCGTGCCCGAACCCTCGGCCTGCACCCCGAGCGCCGCGTACAGCGCGCCGGTAATCGCCTGCGAGGTCTCGACATTGCCCGCGACGACCGCGGCGGGTGGTTCCGGCGCAAGCATCGAACCGGGCGGCACGATGATCCGCAGCGGGCGCAGGCAGCCGTCGTTGAGCGGAATATCGTCGGCGACCAGCGTGCGGAAGACATAGAGAACCGCCGCGTTCGCAACGGCATACGGCGCGTTGAAATTACCGTCGAGCTGCGCCGACGTTCCGCTGAAATCGATGGTGGCACTGCGGTTTTCCCGATCGACGGTGACCCGAACGCGAATGGTCGCCCCGAGATCGGTCGCATAGGCGTATTCGCCGTCGTCGAGCGCATCGATGACGCGCCGCACCGACTCCTCCGCATTGTCCTGCACATGCCGCATATACGCCTCGACGACATCGAGTCCGAAGTGCTCGATCATCTTGCGGACTTCTTCGACGCCCTTGGCATTGGCGGCGATCTGGGCACGCAGATCGGCGAGGTTGGTGGCCGGATTGCGGGACGGGTACGGCGCTTCGGTGAGCAACCGCAGCGTCTCCTCCTCCCGGAACCGGCCGTCCTCGACGAGCAGCCAGTTGTCGAAGATGACGCCCTCCTCCTCGATGCGGCGGCTCTCGGCAGGCATCGAACCGGGTGCGATACCGCCGATTTCGGCGTGATGACCGCGAGAGGCGACATAGAAGAGAATCTCGGTGCCTTCGGTATCGAATACCGGCGTGATCACCGTGACATCCGGCAGATGGGTGCCGCCGTGGTAGGGGTCGTTGACCGCATAGGTGTCGCCGGGACGTATCGCCCCGTCCTGCCTGCGCCGGATGACCTCCTTGACGCTGGTACCCATCGATCCGAGATGCACAGGAATATGCGGTGCGTTGGCGACGAGATTGCCGTCGGGATCGAAGAGCGCGCACGAGAAGTCCAGGCGCTCTTTGATATTGACCGACTGCGCGGTCGACTCCAGGCGCGCGCCCATCTGCTCGGCAATGGACATGAACAGATTGTTGAAAACCTCGAGCAGCACCGGATCCGCTTCGGTATCCGCCTCTGGTCCGGCCACCACCGCGACCCGTTCCATGATCAGATGTCCGAGGTTGTTCACCACGGCCTGCCAGCCGTCGTCGACGACCGTGGTGGAGTTGGCCTCGGTAATGATCGCGGGTCCGCGCACCGCCCGCCCCGGCACCAGTTCCGCCCGCCGGTACAGGAATACCTCGCGTCGAGCGCCACCGGTGTGCAGTTGCACCGGCTCCGGCTCGCTGGTGGCCGCGCGCGGCCCGGCCAGGTCGGCGAGATCGGGTGCTTCGGTGAGTCCGGTCGCCTCGACCGAAAGCGCCTCGATCACGATCGGGCGGTCCAGTACGAAGGAGTAGGTGCCGCGATGGCGTTCGACGAAATCCGTTGTCATTTTCGCCGGTTCGGTGAGTTCGACGGTGAGCGTGGTGTCGGTGCCGTCGTAGCGCAGCTGGGCGCGGCGCACGATGCGCACCCGGTGCGCGGGTACGTCCTCACCGACCAGTTCGGCGCGAGCGGTGGCCTCCAGATCATCGGCGATCTCGACGACACGGTCCATCGACTCATCGCGCAGCGGCAACTCCACCGAACGCTCGCGCATGGCGGTGGTATCGGCGAGACCGATGCCGAGGGCCGAGAGCACACCGGCCATGGGCGGCACCACAACGGTGCGAATGCCGAGGGAATCGGCGACTTTACAGGCGAGTTGGCCGCCCGCCCCGCCGAAGGTGGTCAGCGCGTACCGGGTCACATCGTGGCCCTTCTGCACCGAGATCCGCTTGATGGCGGCGGCGATATTGGCGACCGCGATGTCGAGATAGCCCTCGGCCACCTGCTCCGGGGTGCGATCGTCACCGGTGCTCTTCGCGATTTCGGCGGCCAGTTCCGCGAACCGGTTGCGCACCAGCGCATCGTCGAGCGGCTGATTGCCGTCCGGACCGAAAACCCTTGGAAAGTGCGCGGATTGGATGCGCCCGAGCATCACATTGGCATCGGTGACGGTCAGCGGCCCGCCGCCGCGATAACAGGCGGGTCCGGGTGCCGCGCCCGCGGAATCGGGCCCGACGCGGTAGCGGCTGCCGTCGAAATGCAGGATCGAGCCGCCACCGGCCGCGACGGTATGGATATCGAGCATCGGCGCGCGCAACCGGACACCGGCGATCTGCGTGATGAACACCCGCTCGTACTCGCCCGCGAAATGCGATACGTCCGTAGAGGTTCCACCCATATCGAAACCGATGACCCGGTCGAATCCGGCGAGTTCGGACATCCGCACCATACCGACGATGCCGCCGGCCGGACCGGACAGGATGGCGTCCTTGCCGCGGAACTGCCCGGCCTCGGTGAGTCCGCCATTGGACTGCATGAACATCAGCCGCACATCGGTGAGCTGGTCGGCGACCTGCTGGACATAGCGGCGCAGCACCGGTGAGAGATAGGCGTCCACCACCGTGGTATCCCCGCGCGGCACCAGCTTCATCAGCGGGCTCACCTCGCTCGACAGCGAGACCTGCGGAAATCCGATATCTCGGACGACCCGCCCGATCGCCTGTTCATGCTCGGGATACAGGTGCGAATGCATGCAGACCACGGCGACGGCACGAATACCGCTGTCGTACAACGGCTTCAGTTCGGCGGCGAGCGCATCCAGATTCGGTGCCGTCAGCACCGTGCCGTCGGCCGTGACGCGCTCGTCCACCTCGATCACGTGCTCGTACAGCAACTCGGGCAATACGATCTCGCGCGCGAAGATCTGCGGCCGGTTCTGATAGGCGATGCGCAGTGCGTCGCGGAAGCCACGCGTGATGACCAGCACGGTGCGTTCACCCTTGCGCTCGAGCAGCGCGTTGGTCGCGACCGTCGTGCCCATCCGGACGGCGTCGATATCGGCGGCGTCCCCCGCGTCGGCGAGGATTTCGCGAATGCCCGCCACGGCGGAGTCGGCATAGCGCGCCGGATTCTCCGAGAGCAGCTTGTGCGTGACGAGCGTGCCGTCGGGTCGACGGGCCACCACATCGGTGAATGTGCCGCCCCGATCGATCCAGAACTGCCAGCCCGGTGTCCCGCTCGTCACCGGTGCCGCCCGTGCGAAGTGCGTATGCGCTGGTCGATCACATGCGCACCATACCGAATCGCCTTCGGCGCGGATCCGAGCGCGATCAGTGCGGCGGATCGAGTTTCGCGTGCATGAGATAGACGTTGTAGGTATCCCACGCCGAAATGGTGAAGTACAGATCCTCGCTCGTCGACCACGGATGGATGAAGCCGCCGTAGGCCTTCGGATAGTCGTCGGTGGAGACCAGCTGGACACCATCGGTCCAGGCGCCCTGCGGACTCGCCGCGGTGCGCATGACGATCGCACCGCGCGCCGAATCCAGATAGACCATCTGCCACTGTTCGGTGCCTTTGTCGAAGCGCACCGACAGCTCGCTTGCCATACCGAGAACCAAAGGTGTGGCCTGATTTTCGGCCGCAGGGGCCCAGGTCCCACCTACCCAATACTGGTAGGCCGATTTGTTCAGTACCTCGGTCTTCGGCACCCTGGCCAGGCCGATGACGCCGACCCGGCCGTTGGGCGTGCCGAACATATAGACGTAATCGCCCTGCGGCACCATGGCCGTCACCTGGAACCGGCCGACCCCGAAGAAGTTGTCCCACCTGGCGTGCTGATCCTTGACCCAGGTGCGGCCGTTGTCGTCGGAGTAGGCCAGCCCGCCGTAATTGGTCGACCACAGGCCGGGGATGCGGCTCCAGTGGTTCACCGACATATAGCTCATGAACTGGCGCTGCCCGATCGCGAACCCGGAGGTCGGGATGGTGGTCGTCTCCCAGTTCTTGATCTTGCGGCTGGACAGCAGTTCGGTGGCGTGACAACGACTGTCCTGCACCATGGTATCGATGCCGAGGCCGTCGGCGAGGTCGTGGTCGGTGCTGTAGCCGAGCACATTGCTGCGCCAGTCCGGACCGCCGACGCCACCACTTTCCCAGCCCTCGCCGAAGGTGTCGCCGAAGGCCACGGCGACCTCGCCCGGTTTGGTCTCCCACATGATGCCGAGGTCGGTGCCGTCGACCTGCCAGCGCATATCGGTGCGATTCTCCGAACCGTGCCCGGTCACCTGACCGACCAACTCCACCGACTCCACCAGCGGCGCAGCGATGGCGGCGGTCAGTGGTCCGGGTTCGGCCGGATGCACGATCGGCGGCGGCGCGGGTTGCGGTTCGACTCCGTCGGGGCCGGGCACCGGAATCGGAATCGGCTCGATCTCCGGACGGAACTCTATGCGCGGCAGGCGGATCGAGCCGGAACCCGAACTCGATCCCGAGCTCGAACCGGGTCCGGAACCGGAGCTGGACCCGGTGTCGGGCGCACCCTCCGGCTCCGGGTCATCGGCGGGGTCCGGCGGTTTCGGCGTATCCCGAATGTCCGGGCACGGATTGCGGCATGGGTCGGTGGGCAGCGGCTCGGGATCGATCCGGGTGTTGTCCGGCAGCGGATCAGGGACCGGAACCGGCGTGATCTCGGGAACCGGTACCGGGATATCGATCTGCGGGGGCAATGGGGGCAGCGGCGGAGGTGGCGGTGCGTTCGGGTCCGGCGCCCGGTTCAACGGGTCGAATCCGATCTCGCCGCAACTGTTCACCGGCGGCGGCGCCCACGGATGCTGCGCGGCCCGCGCTGCGGGAGTCGGTACGGTCAGCGCACCGGCGAGTAGCACACCGAGGATTACGGGCGCACAGGTCGGCCGAAATCCCATCCGTTGTTGACTTCCTGTCGGTTCGGGTCGATGGGAGATCAACTTACCCGACCGAATCGCGCGCAGGGTGGAACCGGATGGGGCGCAGCCGCGTCCAATCAGATATGAGCGATATCGAGTACGTATTCGGGACCGGTGACGGCACGGTCCACGTCTGGACCAGCCAGACGGACGTGGATATATCCGGGTCGGGCCTCGGCGATGCGGTGGCACTCGATTTCGACGGCGACGGCCTGGTCGATGACGTGCTGTGGGATTCGCACGGCACCGGCATCGCCGATGTGGCCGGGCTGGATCTGGACGACGACGGTGTAGTCGACCATTTCTTCACCGATCCGACCGGCAACGGCACCTGGAATCACCAGATCACCGGCAACCCGGCCGATGCGGACAGTGAACAGCTCGCCTGGATCGAGCGCACCGAGCCGGAGCCGGATCACCTCGCCGCCGACGAATTGGGCGCGGTCTTGTCGAATCACCAAGAGCCGATACAGGATTTGCGCTGGTCGGATCCGCACTCCCCGATCGAACAGGTGGCCGCGCTGCGCGATCACCGCACCTGGTCCGGCGATGAATCCGGCGACCTGACAGCGCCGTTCAACCAGTGACCGGCGAGCGCCGATTGTTCACCGCGATGGCCGCCATTCCCGCGCAATAGATTCCGGCGCCGACGAGCACCACCGCGATCGAGCGCCCATCCGCCGGGATCACCAATGCGGACAGCGCGATCGCCAGTACGAAAGCGATATTGAATACGGTGTCCTGCAATGCGAATACCTGACCACGTCTGGTGTCATCGATATCGATCTGCATGGTCGCATCGCCGGTGAGTTTGATGGTCTGCCCCGCGAGCCCGAACAGGAAGGCCGCGACCAGAAGCAAATGATGCGCCCGATGCGCCGCTGCCCCCGCGGTCGCGATCGCGGTCGGGGTAACCAACGCCAGCTGAACCACTGTCGCGGTCAACAGCCCGAGCACCACAGTGCGCGACCGGCCGAGCCGCGGAATCAATACCGGTGCGACCACCGCCGCCAGCAACATCCCCGCCGCGGTGCAGCCGATGGCCAGCCCGAACCGGGTCAGCCCGGTATTCGCACCGCCACCGTCGACGGGCGCCTGCCGCAGCACCAACACCATGATCAGCGTATTGGCGCCGAATACGATCCGATGCGTGCCGATGCCGACCATCGCGGTGGTGACCTGAACCGCTCCCCAGACCGCGGCCGCACCGTGCCGCAGACCGGTGGCGATCGCGCGCACCGCACTGCCGCGCGCCGCGGCCCCCGGCTCCGGACCGAGCACCCCGGCCCCGAATCCGGCCGCGAATACCGCACCGCAGACCGACCACACGGCACTGATCGCCACCGCGACCGCCGACGCGAAATCACCCGTGCCGATCAGCCCGATGATCGCGACGGCCGCGGCCGCGCCGACACCGGCACATCCGGATGCCACCGTGGCCAGCACCGAATTCGCGGGCACCAGCAAGTGCTGATCGAGCACCCTCGGCAGCGCCGCGGACACGCCCGAGAGCACGAATCTGCTGACCCCGACCACCGCCAGCGCGAGCAACAACAACGGCGTCGCACTACTGCCCGCCAAGAGTCCGACACTCACCGCCGCGATCAGCACCGCCCGCAGCACATTGGCGACCAGCAGCACCGCCCGCCGATCCCAGCGGTCCAGCAGCGCACCGGCATACGGCCCGATCAGCGAATAAGGCAGCAGCAACACCGCGAACGCGGCCGCGATGGCGAGCGGATCGGTCTCCCGTTCCGGGTTGAACAGAATGGCGCCGGACAGCGCCGCCTGGAACATGCCGTCACCGAACTGACCGGTAAAGCGGATCAGCGCCAAACGCAAAACGCCGGGACTCTCGCGCAGCGCCCTCGGTAGCGAAACCGGCCGCTCATCCGCGGGAGTGGAGCCGTCGGGGCGACCAGTAGACACGCCCAGAGGCTACTGCGTTGGATTTGCCGCGCCTCCGGCGCGGCGGGTTCGCGGCCCCCTGATGTCTCGCGTCCGAGCCGTCGAGACTCGCGCCTGCGGCGCATGCGCTTCGACGGCTCGGACGCGAGACGGGCCGCGAACGGTCGCTCGTAAGACTCGCTCCGTTGTGGTTGGTGATGAAGGGGTGTTCGGCACCGGTGCGCGCGCGTGCTGGCTAGTCGTACGACGGATCACACGCAGTCGACCAGCGCGGAGATTGTTTCCCGCATATCCGGTGCCATCGGCAGGTCAGCGAGCGCGGCGGCGTCGATCCAGGCGTAGGCATCGTGTTCGCCCGGGGCCAGCGCGACCTCGCCCGGTTCCACCTCGACCAGGAAGCTGTACTTGCGCACTCGGGGCTTGGTCCTGGTGGCGTAGTCGAAGTCGCCGAGGAATTCGGTGATGGCCCGCACCCGCAGCCCGGTCTCCTCGAACAGTTCCCGCACCACGCATTCGGCCAGGGTTTCCCCGGATTCGACTCCGCCACCGGGCAGTTCGTACGTGCCGCCGCGGTAATCGTCCGGTACGCGGCGCACCACCAGGAGTTTGCGATCACGGAATACCGCGACACCGACGACGAAATCGCTGATCCCATCGCGCTCTGCCGCATCGCGGAGTTGCCGCTCGATGCGTGCGAGCACCTCGGTTCGCATCCGTTCGTCACCTCCGATTCCGTTGTGGCACATGAAGTTACGAATCCGCCGTGCGTGCGTACGGACCCCCGTCGTTCGGTGGCGGGTCGCGCCGACCGCCGATACGACTAACCGGTCGGTACCGCTCGCCTGCCATTCACCCGCACCCGTGAGTGACTCCCTCGCACGTCACTCGCGAAGATCAGCTCGCGTAAAATGCCGAGTGCAGGACAATTTACTAGGAATTCGGAGTACCGCGTCGTAAGTGCTCCTACCCTGAAAGGTGATCGGTGCACGGTCCCGAGAGGAGGACCACGATGTCCACACTCACGACACCACACATCGATGTCCATCGCGGCGGCGATCGCATGAAAACGCGCGTGTCCTGGCTGGATTCGAAGCACTCGTTCTCCTTCGGGGAGCACTACGATCCCGACAACACCCATCACGGACTGCTGCTCGTCAATAACGAAGATATTGTTTCCCCTGGTCAGGGCTTCGAAACCCATCCGCACCGGGATATGGAGATCGTCACCTGGGTGCTCGGCGGCTCGCTGGTGCACCAGGATTCGCTCGGGCACAGCGGCGTCATCTACCCCGGTCTGGCACAGCGGATGAGCGCGGGCACCGGAATTCTGCATTCGGAGAAGAACGACTCCTGGCGCCTGGACCATGGCACCGAACACGACCAGCCGGTCCATTTCGTGCAGATGTGGGTGGTGCCGGACGAGCCGGGCCGGGAGCCCGGATATCAGCAGCTGGAGATCGACGACGAGTTGGCGCACGGCGGCCTGGTGACCGTGGCCTCCGGCCTGCCGCGCTATCGCGATCGAACCGCGATCGCGATCGGCAGCAGCCATTCGGCGATGCATGTGGCGCGGCTGGCGGGCGGCGGGGAAACCGAGCAGGCGATCGACCTACCCGACGCACCGTACCTGCATCTTTTCGTCGCAAGGGGCGAGGTCGAGATGGAGGGCGTCGGTCCGCTGTACTCGGGTGACGCCGTGCGCCTCACCAGATCGGGCGGGCAGCGGGTGACCGCCCACGGCCCCGCGGAAATCTTGATCTGGGAGATGCACGCGCGGCTCGGCTCGACATAGCGCCCTCGGCATCGATGTCAGGGAGTGCGATCAGAAGGCGACCGCAACGCAGGCGAACCGGCTGAGAGGAAGTCCCATGGCGCAATATCCGCCGCCCGGTCAATATCCGCCACCGGGTCAGTACCCACCGCCACCGGGTCAGGGGCAGCCGAACTATTGGCAGGAATCCCCCAAGCGCAAGGGCATGGCGATCACCGCCTTGGTGCTCGGCATCCTCGGTTTCCTGAGCTGCTGGACGCTGATCGGCGGCTATCTGTTCGGCTTCCTCGCGCTGATCTTCGGCATCATCGCGCTGGTCAAGATCCGTTCCGGTAGCGCGGGCGGCTTCGGCATGGCGGTCACCGGATTGATCCTGGGTGTGCTCGCGCTGGTCGCCGCGGTGGTTCTCAGCATTGTCGGCTGGAGGTTCTTCGTCGACTCCGGCGGCAAGGACTTTCTGGATTGCATGCAGAAGGCGGGCAACGATCAGACCAAGCAAAACGAGTGCCGGGACAAGTGGCAGCAGAATATCGAGCAGAGCATCAGCGTGACGATCACTCCACGCCCGAGCCGTTGACAACGCCCTTGATGCCCTCGACCACCGACCGGCCGCCGCTGTGTGCGCAGGTCCGGGTGGCGGCGATGACATCGCCGAGTTCGGGGCGGTAGTCGCCTTCGGGTGGCGCGATCCAGATCCGGTAACCGCTGAGTTCATCGGTCGGCGATGGCAGCACGATCCGGGTGCCCGGCAGCACCACCGAGGCGCAGACCCGGAACAACTCCGGGAAGAGCGTCATATCCAGGTACGAGTTGTCGGTCGGCCCGGTCAGGAAGGACCACCGGCGCGAGCGCGGATGCGCGATGATCGGGCCGGTTCGCCCGTAGCTGGCCAGGAGGTGGGCGCGCACCCGCTTGCCGAGCTCGGCGGGCATGACCACCGCGCCGACCGCGCCGACTTCCAACAGAATTCGCCCGAGTGCCGGATCGACGACACCGTACAGACCGTTGTCCTTGCGATAGCGGCGACAGCGCGCCAAGGCGTCCTGGACCGCCGCGAAGTCCTGGGCTGCCAGGTAGCTACCCGATTCGATTCGCGACGTACTCATGAGGAACCTCGCCTCGACTCTGAGTTGATCGACGTAAAACCAATGTTTGTCGCTGGAATCGACACTAGACCCGCGCAAGTACCCTGACAATAGTCACGCGCCGAGTAAATTTCCGGCGTACGATCTCGGGCCATGGCGCCTGTTTCCCCGACCGTTGCTCGCTGGGAGCTGGTGCTGCGCCTGCGCGAATTGCGCGAACAACGCGGCTTCGATTCGGCCACCTTCGCCAAACGAGTCGGCTTCACCCCCGCCAATTGGTCGCACGTCGAGAAGGGGCGACGGGTGCTAACCACGAACACCATCGGCCCGGTGCTCGAACTGCTAGAGGTGGATGCCGAGGAACGCGGGGAGTTGCTGACGCTGCTCGAGGCGAGTAAACAGCGCGGCTGGTGGACCAAATCGTCGGCCCTGATCGGTCCGGAACTGCAGCGGCTCTACGGCATGGAGTACGGCGCGCAGAGCATTCGCAGCTACGACAGTTTGGTCTTTCCGGGTCTGCTGCAATCCGAGGATTACGCGCGGGCGCTGATCAGTGCCGATGTGATGATCCGGCCGGTTCAGGTCGAGCAACTGGTAGCCATTCGAATGCGGCGCCAGGAGCGGTTGCGAGGCAAGTCGCCGGTCGAGCTGACCGCGGTCATCGGCGAGGGCACACTGCTGCAGCAGACCGGTGGGCCGGAGGTGCTGCGCGGACAGCTGGAATATCTGGCGAAGACGATCGAACAGCTCGACAATATCGAGGTGCGGGTCATCCCGTTCGCGGCGCGGGCGGGCGCGGTGCTCGGCGGGTCCAGTTTCCACCTGATCGACTTCGCCGGTGAACAGCTGCCGACCTTCGCGTGGGCCGAGAGCGCGGTCTTCGGCGGCGCGGTCGACGACCCGGAACAGGTGCGCGATTTGAGCTTCGCTTACGTTCGCGCACTGGAACAATCGTTGAATCGTGCAGCATCATTGGCCCTGATCAGCAGGTATGCACGAGTGTAAAATCCTGCCCATGGCCACCACCGCTACCTTCCGGTCGGTTTTCACTGACTGGTTCACGTCGAGTCGATCGAACAACGGCAATCAATGTGTCGAGGTCCGGTTCGATGGTGACGCGGTGCTCATCCGTGACAGCAAATACCGCCGCAACCCGGCCAACCGCCCCGCTGAAGAGCCCGTCATCACCGTCACCGCGAGCCTTTGGACCTCGTTCATCAACCTTCTCAACAGCGGCCTATCGCACAACGAGCTGATCGCACAGACCAGCGCCGATGGCAGCGCCACCCTGCGCCACGGCGATATCACCCTCTACTACACCCCCGAAGAGTGGGATGCGTTCATCGCCGGCGCGCGCGACGGCGAATTCGATCGCATCATCCTGCCCGCCTGACCGTGCCACCCCGGCCGTGCCGCGGCCGGGGCCAACCTCGGCGACGGCAGCCTTCGCCCCATCTCTGCATACTGGACATCGTGACTTCCGATCTGAGCAGTCCCTCCGGTATCGATCTGTCCCACCTGGACCACGCCGTACGCGTGCAGGACGACCTGTTCGCCCATGTCAACGGCGGGTGGCTGGATACCTATGAGATACCGGCGGATCGTGCGGTCGACGGCGCCTTCCGGGCGCTGTACGACCAGGCGGAGCTGGATGTGCAGACGATCATCCAGCAGGCCGCGGATTCGGCGGCGGAGCACGGCAGCGACGCGCGCAAGATCGGCGATCTGTACTCGAGCTTCATGGACACCGAGACGGTGGCCTCGCTCGGGCTCGCGCCCATCGCGGGGGAACTCACCGAGATCCACGAGGTCGCCGATCGCAGTGCCTTGGCCGCGCTACTGGGTCGCCTGCAGCGCACCGGTGTCGGCGGCGCGCTCGCCTTCTACGTCGACACCGACGATAAGGACTCCAACCGGTATCTGGTGCACGCCACCCAGTCCGGGATCGGACTGCCCGACGAGTCCTATTACCGGCAGGACGAATTCGCCGAGATCCGGGACCGATATGTCGAGCACATCGGTCGGATGTTCGCACTGGCCGCCGCCGAACCGCAGATCGCCGCGCTGCTGCCCGCCGACCTCACGACGGTCGGCCAACGGATCTTCGAATTGGAGCGCAAGCTCGCGGCCGGGCACTGGGATGTGGTGCGCCGCCGCGATGCCGAGTTGAGCTACAACCTCACCACCTATGATGCGCTGGTTGCCGAGCATCCGGAATTCGATTGGCACGCCTGGACTTCCGCGCTCGCCGAGGGTATCTCGAAGTCCGGACCCGAACTGTTCGCCGAAGTGGTTGTGCGCCAGCCGGATTACGTGCGCACCTTCGCCCAGACCTGGGCGGACGAGCCGCTCGCCGACTGGCAGGCGTGGGCGATCTGGCGGCTGTTGCGTTCGCGGGCGGCCTATCTCACCGATCCGATCGTCGAAGAGAATTTCGACTTCTACGGCCGCACCCTCACCGGGGCGCAGGAGAATCGGGAGCGCTGGAAGCGCGGTGTTTCGCTGGTGCAGGATCTGCTCGGTGAGGCGGTCGGCAAATTGTATGTCGCCGAGCACTTTCCGCCGGAGGCCAAGGCGCGGATGGTCGAACTGGTCGCCAATCTGCAGGAGGCCTACCGCCGCAATATCGCCGAGCTGGACTGGATGGGTCCGGATACCAGGGCGGCCGCGTTGGCCAAACTGGAGAAGTTCAACCCCAAGATCGGCTATCCGGACAAGTGGCGCGACTACTCCGCCATTGTCATCGTCCCGTCCGATCTGGTCGGCAACTACCGTCGCGGCTATGCCGCCGAACACGATCGCGATCTGAACAAGCTCGGTGGCCCGGTCGATCGCGGCGAATGGTTCATGACACCGCAGACGGTGAACGCCTACTACAACCCGGGCATGAACGAAATAGTCTTCCCCGCGGCCATTCTGCAACCGCCGTTCTTCGATATGCACGCCGACGACGCCGCGAACTACGGCGGCATCGGTGCGGTGATCGGCCACGAGATCGGCCACGGTTTCGACGATCAGGGCGCCAAATACGACGGCGACGGCAATATGGTCGACTGGTGGACCGATGCCGATCGCGCCGAATTCGGCAAGCGCACAAAGGCTTTGATCGATCAGTACAACGTACTCTCGCCCAAGGCGCTGTCCGACGACCACACCGTCAACGGCGAATTCACCATCGGCGAGAACATCGGCGATCTCGGCGGGCTGTCCATCGCCTTGGCTGCCTACCGGATTTCGCTCAAAGGTGCGGAGCCACCGGTCATCGACGGTCTGACCGGTCTACAGCGCGTCTTCTACGGCTGGGCACAGGTCTGGCGGGCCAAGGCCCGCAATGAGGAGGCCATCCGCCGCCTGGCCACCGACCCGCACTCGCCGCCGGAGTTCCGCTGCAATGCGGTGGTTCGCAATATCGACAGCTTCCACGAGGCCTTCGATGTGAAGCCGGGTGATGAGCTGTATCTGGAACCCGAGCAGCGCGTCAAGATCTGGTGAGCCCGCGGCCGGACCGAGGACGCCGAGCGGTCAGCGCAGGCGTTCCTCGGTTACGCCGTCGAAGAAGAAGATCTCGTCGAGCTTCGGGCGCAGGCGCAGGCGATCGCCGAGTGCCACCTGGAAGCGGCGGTCCACCCGGGCCACCACCTTGCCGGAGCGGCTATTCCATTCATCGGTGACGCCGTGGCTGTAGATGAAGGATTCGGCGCCGAGTTCCTCTAGCAGTTCGGCGGCCACGGCGAGGCTGTTATCGGTCTCGGTGGTGGTTTCCCAGGATTCCGGACGGATGCCGACGACGATCCGATCACTGGTTGCGGTGCGGGGCAAGGGGATTCGCAGGTCGCCGAGGACCGCCGCGCCGTCGCGAACCGGGGCATCGAGCAGGTTCATACCCGGTGAGCCGATGAAGCCAGCTACGAAGGTATTGACCGGATCGTCGTAGAGCTCACGGGGTTTGGCGATCTGCTGGAGTTTCCCTTCGCGCAGCACCGCTACCCGATCGCCCATGGTCATGGCCTCGACCTGGTCGTGGGTGACATAGACGGTGGTGGTGCCGAGCCGCTTCTGCAGCGCGGCGATCTGCGAGCGGGTGCTCACCCGCAATTTCGCATCCAGGTTGGACAGCGGTTCGTCCATGCAGAAGACCTGGGGTCGGCGCACGATGGCGCGACCCATTGCGACGCGCTGGCGTTGTCCGCCGGAAAGTTTCGCCGGTTTGCGGTCGAGCAGGTGCTCCAGCTCGAGCATCTTCGCCGCCTCTTGGACCCGAACCGCGGTGTCCGCCTTGTTCATTCCGGCATTGCGCAACGCGAAACCCATATTCTGCGCGACGGTCATATTCGGATAGAGCGCGTAGCTCTGGAATACCATGGCCACATCGCGAGCGCGCGGCGGCAGTCCGGTGACGTCCTTACCGCCGATCAGGATGCGACCGGTCGCAACGGATTCCAATCCCGCCAGCATCCGCAGACTGGTCGATTTGCCGCAACCCGATGGGCCGACGAGGACGATGAATTCCCCGTCGGCGATATCGAGTTCCAGATTGTCGACGGCGGGCGTCGGCGCACCGGGATACAGATGCGTCACCCCGTCGAAGTGCACTGTCGCCACGGCGTCGATCTCCCTCTTCGTCGGTACTACTTGGGCAGCTTCGGCGTGATCTGCCGGTCGATAATGGCCTGCAGCTGGTTCGCCACATTGGCGAAAGCCGTTGCCGGGTCGGAATTCTGCAGACCGATCTGCTCCAGCCCGGTGCCGATGATCTGGTCGCCGCCGGGCACGAATACCCGTGCGTAATCCTGTGATTTGGTCACGGCGAGCTGCTCGATGGCGACCTTCGAATTCGGATTCTTCGCCAGGAAGTCGACCTCGCTCGGATCGGTGACCGCCGACTTGCGCACCGGCATATATCCGGTGCCCTGCGAGAAGTACGCGGTATTCGCGGCATTGGTGATGAACTCGATGAATTTCAGCGCGTTCACCTTCCGCTGGTCCGAGATCCGCGACGGAATCGCCAGTCCGGCGCCGCCGGTGGTGACGCCGGGACCATTGGGATGGGGTAGGAATGCGGTGCCGAATTCCAATTTGCCCTCGGCGTTCTTCTGGATGCCCTTCAGATCGCCGGTGGAGGCGATGGTGGAGGCGATGACACCGGTGCCGAAGTCGACCGCGATCTGCGGTTTGATGCCCGCGTACTTCTTGGTGTGGATCATGTCGCGCAGGAATTGGCCCGCCGCAATGGTTTTGGGGTCGGTGAACCGCAGCGTCCACTGATCGGAGTAGGCGCCGCCGAAGGTCCAGTTCGGGCCCTGGAAGGTCCAGGCCAGGTAGTTCTTGGCATCACCCCAGCCGTGCGCGAGCTTGCCGTCGCCGACCACGGATTGGATCTTCGGCCCCCATTCGTCGAACTCCTGCCAGCTCTGCGGACCGCGGTCGGGCAGACCGGCCTTCGACCACACGTCCCTGTTGTAGTAGAACAGCGGCGTCGAGCGCGAGTACGGCAGTGCGTAGTGCTTACCGTTGAAGACGTAGTCGGCGGCCAGCGAATCGACATAGTCGTCGAGCCGCACTCCGGCGTCGGCGAAGTGCGAATCGAGCGGTTCGATGGTGCCGTTGAGCGCGTAGTTGAACCACCAGACATCCGACAGCACAACGACATCGGGCAGCTCACCGCCGGATAGTGCCGCATTGAACTTCTGCGACACCTCCTCGTAGTTCTTACCCGCGTCGACCAGATTGACCTTCAGCTCCGGATACTTCGCCTGGAACCGGTTGATCAGCTCGGCCTCGAGTTCCTTCGAGGTGCCAGGGTGATTCGACCAGAAGGTGATGGTGTTCGCGTCGCCGGACTGCTTGCCGCCGCCACCGCTGCCCGCACATGCGGTCAGTGCGGTACCCGCCGCGAGCGCACCGGCCAGGCCGATGAATCCGCGCCGCGACAGTGCCGGGAATTGTGCAGTGGACACTGATTTCTCCTTCTCAACCCTTGACCGCACCGGAGGTGAGGCCCTTGATCATGTGGCGCTGTAGCAGCAGGAAGACGATGAGGATCGGCAGCATGGTCAGCAGCGTCCCCGCCATCACCGGTCCCCAGTTGGTCACGCTCGGATTCTCGGTGTTCTGCAGCAGGGTCAGACCGACCGGCAGCGTGGCGACCCTGGTGTCGTCGGCCATCAGGAACGGCCAGAGGTATTCGTTCCACTCGTTGACCAGCGTGACCACCGCGAAGGCCACCATCGTCGGTCCGGACATCGGCAACACCACCCGGGTGAGCAGTCGCCACCAGTTGGCGCCGTCCATCCGGGCCGCCTCGATCACCTCCGAGGGCAGCGAGAGGAAGTGATTGCGCATCAGGAAGGTGCCGAAGGCGACCCCGCAGAGCGGAATGATGATGCCCTGGAAGGTATTTCGCCAGCCCAACTGGGCGATCAGCGCGTAGTTGGAGATCACCGTGATCTGGTTGGGCACCATCAGCGCCGCGATGATCACCAGGAAGACCAGCGTCTTGCCCGGAAATCGCAGGAACACCAGGCCGTACGCGCTGAATACTCCGAGCACGAACTTCACCAGCGCGACGATCCCGGTGATGATCAGCGAATTGCGCAGGAAGGTCCAGAACGGCAGCGTGGTGGTGGCGTCGGCGTAGTTCGCCGGATGCCAGCTGTGCGGCCAGTACACCGCGGGCTGGGTGTAGATATCCGGGCGTGCCTTGAACGAGGTGATGAAGATCCAGAACAGCGGAACACCGATGATGATCAGCACGCACACCATCGCGCCGTAGCCGAGCACCGTCACCGCGCGCTGGCGGCGGCGATACGAAAGAGTCTCTATGCTGTTTCCATGGCGGCCTTCGCGGGTCGCTACGTGGTTACCCATGCTGTCTCCTTCGCGCCCGTCGCTGCGGCCGCGCGCGTTTCACTGCTCGCCCCGATCCATGACGCGCACCTGGACCAGCGTGACGACCAGCAGCACGAGGAACATGATGGTGGCGACCGTCGCGCCGTAACCGGCCCGGAAATTGCGGAAGGACTCCTGGTAGACCTGGTAGACCATGGTCGTGGTGCCGGTGCCCAGCGGCCCGCCGCGGGTCATCACATTGATGATGTCGAAGACCTGCAGCGAGTTCAGCAGCACCGTGATGGACAGAAAGAACGTGGTCGGGCGCAATTGCGGCAGTAGCACTTTGGTGAAGGTGGTCCAGCGGCTCGCGCCGTCCATCTCGGCCGCCTCCATGAGATCGGCCCGGGTGCCCTGCAGGGCGGCCAGGTAGATGACGAAGGTGTAGCCGAGGTTCTTCCAGATATAGGTGACCGTCACCATGAACAGCGCCCAGTGCGGGTCCTGGTAGAAATCCGGGACCTTGTCGACGCCTATGCGGTGCAGCACATCCTGGATCAGCCCGAAGCTGGGATCGAAGATGAACTGGAAGGCAACGCCGATGGCCGCGCCGGAGATCACGAACGGCGCGAAGATGGCCGATCGAACCACATTGCGGCCGAACAGCTTACGGTCCAGCAGCAGGGCCAGCGCCAAGCCGAGCAGCATGCTGCCGACCACCGCGGCCACGGTGAAGACCACCGTATTGGTGACGATCTGCCAGGAGTCGTCGCGGCCCCACCACTCCCGGTAGTTCGCGAATCCGATATAGGTGACGAAGTTGTCGGAGATATTGAAGTCGGTGAACGAGAGCCGGATATTGTCGGCCAGCGGGCGGTAGACGAACAGCGTCAGCAGCACCAGATTCGGCCCGAGCAGCACCAGGAACAGCGCATAGTCCTGCCACGGCCGATTGCGCAGGCCACGGCCGCGCGGTTGGGGCAGCACTCGTTCCGGCCTGGTTCGCACGACCGAAACTCTACGGCGCCCAGCAAACGGTCGGTTAACGCCGAACGCCGATACGCTGAACTTCTTGCTGGGCGTACCCGACGAGTTACCCATCTGCTCCCGCAATCAGTTGTAGCGTTGCGCCACTCGGGAGATTAACCGGCAAACTGGTCTGTCGTCCGGGGAATTCCGGAACACCATCAGCTGAACAAAACGAACTCGGCCCAGGCGATCGCGCCTGGGCCGAGCTGAGCTTGGACGTCGGGTTCGGCTACCTCATTCGTTCCAGTCGCCGTAGCCGTCGCGGGCGTTGAGGGTGCCGCCCTTGGTGTTCTGCACGATGACCGGGTCGCCCTTCTTGGCGTTCTCGAAGAACCACCTGGCGTTCTCGGTGCTGACGTTCAGGCAGCCGTGGCTGGCGTTCGAAACGCCTTGCTGCGCAACCGACCACGGTGCCGCGTGCACGAAGATGCCGCTGTTGGAAATCCGGGTAGCGTACTCGACCTCGACCTTGTAGCCCTCGGGATCGGTGGTCGGCACACCGTAGGTGGATGAATCCATCGTCATCTTGCGCAGCTGCTCGCCAACGAAGTATGTGCCGTTCGGGGTCTCGTGCTTGGTCTTACCCATCGAGGTCGGCATCGTCATGATCTCCTCGCCGTTGCGAGTGATCGTGATGGTGTGGGTGTCGTCGTCGGCGGTGGCGATGAAGGCATCGCCGATCCGGTATGCGGTGCGGGTGCCGCCCGCCTCCACGGTCACATCGGTGTTGGCGGCCCAGAACTCGTCCGGCCGCCAGCGCACCTGCTTGTCGCTGAACCAGTAGAAGTGGCCCGGCGCCGGATTCGACGAGGTGATCTTGATGGCCTTCTCGGCGGTGGCGTGATCGGTCACCGGATCCTTGAAGTTGATGATGATCGGCTGCGCGACGCCGACCGTCTCGCCGTCACCGGGGCTGATATTCGGCGGCGCGAAGTTCGCCGTCACGCCCTGCTCGGTGGCGGGGGAGGAAGAGGAGCCGGTGCCCGGCAGTATCGGATCGGCCTGAGCGGGCGCGACGGCCGTGATGCCGACCGCGGCGATCGCCGCCGACAATAGAACGCCCTGCCGGAGTCGGCGGGCTAGCGCTCCCCGACGAGGAGCAGTCGACGTCCTGGTGTGCAAAGCGGCATGCATAGGTTTCTCGTCCAATCCATCTCTCGCCCGCGCCAGTGGCGCTGCGAGATTTCTCATCGGTGTGGAGCTGCAGGGCGGTTCCACGAAGACCCTTCGTGGATTCCGTGCGAACGCCCACGGAAAAACGGCGCGGGGAACATGAAGTAACCCCACGGGTATTTATGACGCACCCGACCCTGGCGTCCTTCCTACCGTCCGGTGCCATCCGAAGCCAGTGGCGTTTCGGATTGATGCGCGCAGACTATGTGGTGTGGCGAGCAACACATACGCCGTTGGGCGCCATGATCATTCGTGAAATCGGCCGGTCAGCTCGGTGTGACTCGATGGCCTCGAACGGCCGTCAAGTCGGTCGCCCCTGATATCGGCCAAACTCCTTCGTGAGATAAATCACGAAATGACATCGAATGGGATCGATCGATGCGGCCCGGTCGCGATGTTGTGTGGCACCGACAGCGGGGGCCGTCCGCGCGCATACCGCGGCGGCAATCGCAGTCGCAGGCGGCCCAGGATGGTCGCGAGCACGATCCGCAGTTCATAGTCGGCCAGCGACGCCCCGATACACCGCCGATGTCCGCCGCCGAACGGTGCGAATTCGTGCGGTCGGTACTTGCGCTCGATGAACCGCTCCGGCCGGAACAGCTCGGGATCGGTCCACACCGCTGGGTCGGAATGCAGCAGCGGCAGCGCGATGCCCATGGTGTCGCCCGCCGCGAGCTCGACACCGCGCAGCGTGAACGGTGCGGTCATCCTGCGCAGCACGATCGGCACCGTGGGATGCAGTCGCAGTGTTTCCTGGCAGACCGCGTCCAGGTACGGCAGCCCGGCCAGCTCGAGCGGGGCGGCGTCGGGCCCGGCCGCACCCAGTTCGGCGCGCAGGCGTCGCAGCGTCGCGGGCTCCCGATGCAGATGGAACAGCGCCCACACCAGGCTGGTCGCGGTGGTCTCGTGTCCGGCGACGAGCAGGGTGCGCAATTGATCGCACAGCTCGTCATCGGTGATCGAGGTGCCGTCGTCATAGCCGGTGGCGAGCAGTAGGCCGAGTATGTCGGCGCCGACCGACCCGACGGCCCGACGCCGCGCGATATCGGTCCGGATCAGCTCGTCGAGCCGCTCGCGCGCGGCCACGAACCGGTCCCACGGCGCCCGGCCGAACAGCCCGTGGCGCAATGCGGGCACCAGCATCAGCGGTCCGGAATAGGCGGTGAGGAACTCCGCGACGGCGGCGGTGTATTCGGCGCGGCGCTCGTGGCTGTCCACCCCGAATGCCGCCTGCAGAATCACTCGCAGCGTGATCGCCCTGGCCGCCGCGCGCGAGTCGATGCGCGTGCCCGGTGTCCAGGCGGGCCGGGGTTCGCCTGTGCGGCCGGATATTTCGGCGATGGTGGACTCGCGGATGAGTTCGCCGTAGGCGCGGATCCGCGCACCGTGGAAGGCGGGTGCGAGCAATGCCCGATCGCGGCGGTGTCGTTCGCCCGCGGCCAGGATGAGCGAGGCGGAGCCGACCAGCGGTTCGATCGGATTCGGTCGCGGCGGTTCGAGCAGATCGGTCGGTGCGCGCAAGAGTTCGCGGACGCCGTCGGCCGTGCCAGTGAACAGCACCGCGCCGAAACCGGGAAACCGCACGTAGAACGGATCGCCCTCGCGTTCACGACGCCAACGGAAGTACCGCTCGAAATCAATGCCCGCCGCCAACGCGTGCGCCAGCACCATTCTCGGTGCGCGCGGCGTCGCGGGCGCGGTGTCCAGCGCTGTTTCGTCGGGTGCGCCCGCATGCTCCATATCTATAGCTACGAACTCACGATGGTCCCGGTTCGACCGACCGCGCCGGGCGCACCCTGCGCACTGTATTACTGGTGATGGCGGCCAAGCGGGCGAGCCGGGCGTCCCCGAGCGCGGTCACCGCATTGCCGAGTCGGTTGGTGACGAAGGCGATCGACATGCCCAGTTCGGGATCGGCGTAGGCGCCCGAGCCACCGAGTCCATAGTGGCCGAAGGCATTTCGCGGCTGCTGCTTGGACATCACCACCGGTCGGTGATAGCCGAGGGTGAATTTCAGTGGCACCCCGAGCACATAGTCGCGGCTGTCGGCCCGCTGCGTCTCGTTGATGATCGCGATCGTCTCCGGTCGCAGGAACTGCACCGCCTCGATGCGGTGACCACCGCGTTCGGCATCCAGTGCCTCGACCCGACCGGCATTCGCAAGGGCCCCATACATTCTGGCGAGTGCACGCGCGGAGAAGACACCGTTCCAGCCCGGCATCACCGCATCGTGCACGCGCGGATCGCGGACCAGTTCGTCGAAACTCTCCGGCATACCCGCCTCGGCGAGTCCGCGGATCGGGCGCACCCAAGACAGCACCGATGACGCGGTATTCCACCGGATTCCGGGCGGATTCAGATGCGGAAAGATCTTGGCGATCCGGTAGCGCTCGGATTCCGGTACCCGGAACCAGAATTCGTCATAGCCGAGTGGTTCGGCGATCTCGCGCCGCACCACATCGGTGAACGGATCACCAGTGGCGCGCTGCACGATCTCGGCCACCAGCCAGCCGAAGGTGATCGCGTGATAGCCCGAGGTGCGGATGCGCCGCGGGTCGGCCGGACTCTCGGCCAGCGCCGCGACCACCGCGTCATAGTCGAGGATGCCCTCTCGGCCGGGCACCAGACCGCGCACCCGATGCAGTCCGGCGCGGTGCGAGAGCACATCGCGCACCGTTATGTCGTCCTTGCCGTGTGCGCCGAATTCCGGCCAGTAGGTCGCGACCGGGGCCTCGTATTCGATCAGCCCACGCTCGGCCAGCCGGTGCACAACGGTCGCCGCGACGCCCTTGCCGGTGGAGAAGGTGAGCGCCACATTGTCGCCGTTCCAGCGTCGATCCTTGGCCGCCCAGCCCGCCCAGATATCGACGACGGGTCGCCCGTCGAGATAGATCGCGAGCGCGCCGCCGCCGCGCGTCGGCTGGGCGAACATACCGAAGAAATGATCGGCCAGCCGGACGAATCTCGGATCGACGAGCATCTCCCGTGGCGCCGTTGGCCACCGGTCGGGTGCGGGGACGGCTGAAACCACGGGCACACCTCCTGCTGGCTGGCTGGGGCCGAATTCCCAGCCTAACTCGGATCGCGAGGTTTGCCAGCGACCGTAAGGCCTGGTCGGACGTCCACCGAGATATTCGAACGGGCACCGATCGACGGTCGAGCGCCGCGCATCATTCAGACCAGATCGGCTCGTTGCGTTTGCCAGCGACCGAAAGGCGTGGTCAGACAGGCTGCCCCGGTCGCCGAATTCCACGCGAAGGCCGCGGTGCCGAGGCACACCACCGCGCTGTCGGCGGTCGCGACCTGTGCGCGTGAGCCGTCCAAGGCGATCGATACCGCGAACAGCGGGGTGGGCGGGCTCGGTTCGTCGGTCTCGGAATCCGTTGTCGGAGCGGCGATCGAGGTCAGCGCGATGGCATCGGCGCCGTAGCCGAGCGCGATCGGAATTCCGCCGACCCCGTCGCTGGCGCCGACACCGCCCGCCGCGCCGATGCCGAGTGCGGCGGCGCCGACGCTCGCATGGGCATAGCCGACGCCGTCGTATCCGGCCGCCCGCGCCCGGCCGTGCGATTCGGCCGCGGCCCGGCATGCGGTGCCTCCTTCGATTACGGTGACATCCGTCCCGCCGTCTGCGGCGCAATGCACATCGGTTGCCGAGGCCGCCGCGGGCAGGATCAGCACGGCGCCGAACGCGACGGTGGTGCAGGCGATTGCGCTGATCAGCTTCACGGACGAGCTCCTTTCACACCGGAATCCCCACCATACCCAGATCGGTTGCTGGAAAGCTGATTCCGCTGGCGGGCCGCGGGGCGGCAGTGATCGAACCAACACTTCGGCCGGTGCTGTGCCGTCGCGATGCGGGCGCTGTCGACTCGACGCACCCGCGCCCGGTGGTGTATGCATGGCGTGGTATTTCACGCATTGCTAGATCACTTCGGATTCCGACCGGGGGTATGAGTTCGGAGCGTTACAGCCGGGAGGACTGTAAGTGTCTCGTCAACTGATCTCGGGTCGTCTCGCGACGGCGGCCGTCGCCGCGGTCGCGGTGGTGGCTGCGCTCTCGCTAGCGGGCTGCGGCAATAAAATCAGCGGCAACGCCCAACCCGCTATCGGTAACGGGACCATCGATGCGGTCTCGTCCACCAACACACCGAAAACCTCGGGGGCCAGACCGACTTCGGGACGACCCACGACCAGCGCGCGCCCGACCTCGGGTAAGCCGACGGCGACCACCTCGGCGACCAAGGGCGGCAGCACCGACTTCCAGGCCAATGTCGGCGACTGCGTGACGCTCGGCGGTACCACCGATAACGCCACCATCGCCAAGGCCTCCTGTGGCAGCCGAGCTTCCAACTACAAGGTCATCGGCAAGGCCGCGACCAGTGCGCAGTGCGTCGCCGACCGTGACTCCGCCTACTTCGAAACCCTCAACGGCGCACAGCAGGGTGCGATCTGCCTGGATATCGACTGGGTCGTCGGTGGCTGCATGGATATCGGCGGCGAGGATCCCAAGCGCATCGATTGCACCGAACGCGTCAGCCAGGGCGTGAAGGTCACCAATATCCAGCAGGGCGCCGACGATGCGAGCGTCTGCGGCAGCAGCAGCGGGTTCGAGTACCCGACTCGGCACTTCGTGGTCTGCGTCCAGAATCTCTGACCGCCACGAAAAACCCGCACTGGCGGTTACGTTGGGTCGGTGAGTTCTGAGTTACCCCGGCTGAGTTCGGCCACCGGCCGCTGGATCCTGCTAGCCACCATCCTCGGTTCGTCGGTGGCCTCGCTCGATGCCACCGTCGTCAATATCGCGCTGCCGCGCATCGGCGAATCCCTCGACACCGATGTCGCGGGCCTGCAGTGGACGCTCAACGGCTACACGCTGACGCTGGCCTCGTTCATCCTGCTCGGCGGCTCGCTCGGTGATCATCTCGGCCGCCGCAAGGTGTTCGTCTGGGGCGTCATCGGTTTCGCGCTGGCCTCGGTGCTCTGCGGCGCCGCGGTGAATATCGAGATGCTCGTCGTCGCCCGGATCCTGCAGGGTGTGGCGGGCGCGATGCTCACTCCGGGCAGCCTGGCCCTGATCTCCTCATCCATCGATCAACGCGATCAGGGTGCGGCGATCGGTTTGTGGTCCGGCTTCGGTGGGGTCGCGGGCGCACTCGGTCCGTTCCTCGGCGGCTGGCTCATCGAGTTGGCCGGGTGGCAGTCCATCTTCTTCATCAATGTGCCGCTCGCGGTTGTCGTCGTGCTCGTCACGCTGCGACATGTGCCGGAGAGCCACGACCCGAATGCCTCGGCGCGACTGGATGTTCCGGGTGCGATTGTGGTCGCGCTGGCCCTCGGCGCGCTGACCTTCGGTCTGATCGACGCGATGCCGCTGCTGGTGGTCGTCGGTCTGCTGCTGCTCACGGTCTTCGTGGTAATCGAAATGCGCAGCGATCACCCTCTGGTGCCGCCGTCGCTGTTCGCCGGGACATTTTCGCCGGGCGCGGGGCCCTCCGCGGCTACGCGGGCTGCCTCCGCCGGGCCCGTCGCTTCCGGCGGCCGGGTCTTCACCGCGGCGAACCTGGTCACCCTCGCGGTCTACGCCGCGCTCGGCGGTGTCTTCTTCCTTCTGGTGATGCAGTTGCAACTGGTGGCGAAGTACACCCCGCTGATGTCCGGGGTGGCCACCGTGCCGGTCACATTGATCATGCTGGTGCTTTCCGCGCCCGCGGGCCGTTGGGCGCAGGCGCACGGTGCCCGCATTCCGATGACGCTCGGTCCGCTGCTCGCCGCGCTCGGCCTGGTGTTGCTGCTGCGCGTCGGACCCGACACCAGCTATCTGACCGATGTACTGCCTGGCGTGCTGGTCTTCGGTCTCGGTCTTTCGGTGCTGGTCGCCCCGCTCACCGGTGCGGTACTCGGCGCGGTGCCCGCCAGTGAGGCCGGTATCGCCTCCGGAGTGAACAATGCCGTCGCCCGTACCGCCCAGCTGCTGGCCGTGGCCGCGCTCCCTGGCCTGGCCGGAATCTCCGGATCGCTCAGCGACCCAATGGAATTCGACCGCGGCTTCGGTGTCGCGATGTGGATCTGCGTCGGGCTGCTGGTGGCCGGTGCACTGATCGCCGCGGTCCTACTGCGCGCACCGCGACGCGCGGCGACGCTGGACAATGTCGACTGCATGCCGCAGTGCGGGGTGGCGGGTCCGGCACTGGCCCCGCTCCATAAAACAGAATGAGCGGGTCGTTCGACCCGCTCATTCGGTATTCGACTCGTTCGGCTAGATCGGGTGGAAGCCCGCGCCGACGCCGCCACGGGCATTGATATCGCCCATGATCGCGCTCATATTGGTGCCGACCTCGGGTCCGAAGCAGGCGATGGCGAGATAGGCGTTCACCATCCCGACCAGCGTGGTGCCGACCACGACCGGTGCCCCGGAATCGCCCTCGACCACACACATCTGCGACCAGGTCTCCATATTGGTGCCGAAGATATCGCCGTAGGCGAGGCCGCAGGTGTTGCCGGTGGTACGGCCTTCCTTGCAAACGATCATCGGGAACTGGGCCGGGCCACCGAGCCCGGTGATGGTCACATTGCCGATCCGGTTCACCGGGATGACCTTGGCCGGATCGAACTGGATGATGGCGTAGTCCAGATCATGGTTGGAGTAGACGAACCGGCCGACCACGCCCGCGCCGCGATCGATTTCGGCGTACACCTGAGCGCCCGGGTCGCCGCAGTGTCCCGCGGTCAGGCCGACCAACCGGCCTTCGCCGTCGTAACCGACCGTGGTGACAGTGCATTCGAACTGATTATCGATAATGATTCCCGACCCACCGCCGATGACGGGTGGCCCCGGCGCGGCGTCCGCGGTCCCGGCCCCCGTTGCGACCAGTGCCGCGCCAAGAGCTACGGCGAAGGCAGCGTTGGCCACCTTGGCGAGTTTGCTGAACATGTCCCTCCAGACGTCGGAAGTCCGCACGATATCAATCTGTCGCACCCATGGTGTCAGTAATCGGCTCCGGGCGCGTCCTCAACTGGCCTTCCGTGTCGAACGTGCGGCCCGCACTTTTCGACATTTCAGGGGCAGCGTCTCATTTTCTCGCGATAGCGAAGGTCTATTACTGTAATCGTCGCAATGCGATCGATTGCGTTTCAGTTGTTATGTTGAACGTGTCGCGGAAGCTATTCGAATCGCGCGCCGATTTTGCATGAATATTATCCGCGCAAATATTCGAACAGGTCATATGCGTGGCTGATGGGGCCGGTATAACTGTAACTTGTTCTAGAAGTATCACCGTTAACTTTGGGACCGATCCCAAGCGTCGGGCCACTGCTCATAGCGTTTTCCCTACAGTGACTCCAATCTATGACTGCAATCACACGGTGATGGTGTGTTCTGCACTACTCCGTAGTAAGGTGCCTCAAGCAAACAAGTCGTCGGGGTTTGGTTACCGGCGTCGAGAGGGGTTAGCCAGTGCAGTCGACCAAGAGTCCACCAGCGCAGTCACGGATGAGTGACGCGGTCGATTGGACGAAGGCCTACTGGGAAGACCATCCGAAGCGCTCGTTGGAGACCTTCGGTAGGCAGATCACGATGGGGTTCGCGGCGGTCGCGGAGTTGTTCATCGCGATATTCCGACGCCGCTTTCCCTATCGTGAGTTCATCCGCCAGTGCGCGTTCATGTCCAGTGTCGCCGCGGCACCGACGCTGCTGGTCGCGGTCCCGATCGGCGTGATCGTTTCCATCCAGGTCGGCGCGGTCGCCACCCAGGTGGGTGCGACCTCGTTCATCGGCGCGGCGAACGGTCTCGGCATCATTCAGCAGGGTGCGCCGCTGGTCACCTCGCTGATGATCGCGGGCGCCGTCGGTTCGGCGATTACCGCCGATCTCGGTTCGCGCACCATCCGCGAAGAGATCGATGCGATGCGGGTGATGGGTGTGGATCCGCTGCGTCGTCTGGTGGCGCCTCGGCTCGGTGCGGCAATGCTGGTCAGCGTATTGCTCTGTGGCTTCGTCGTATTCGTCGGATTTTTGACTGGCTACATTTTCAATATTTTCGCGCAGAACGGCACCCCGGGCTCCTATATCGGCACCTTCTCCTCGTTCGCCGTCACCGTCGATCTGCTTGTCGCACTGGTGAAATCGTTGATCTTCGGGTTGCTCGCGGCGATCATCGCCTGTGATACCGGGCTCAATACCCGCGGCGGTCCGGGCGGAGTCGCCAACTCGGTGAACTCCGCGGTGGTCAGTTCCGCCATCATGTTGTTCGGCGTGAACTTGATCATCACCCAGATCTACAACGTTCTCCTCCCCCCACAGGTGGTCTGAGCCGGTGTCTACAACCTATGTACCGCCGCTGCTGCGGCCACTTCGGCAAATAAAGAAGTCCGCGCAGGCCCCGGTGGATATGGTGGCGCGCCTGGGCCACCAGGTGTTCTTCTTCCTGCGGTCGGTGGGCTCGATCCCGTTGGCGCTGCGGCACTATCCGAAGGAAGTCTGGCGGCTGCTTTCGGATGTCACCTGGGGCAATGGCAGCCTGGTCGTCGGTGGCGGCACCATCGGTGTCATCCTGATCCTCAGCGCGTTCGGCGGCATGACGGTCGGCATCCAGGGCTATACCTCGCTGAATCTGCTCGGCCTGAGCCCGATCACCGGCGCGATCTCGGCGTTCGCGACCACCAGGGAGTTGGGCCCGCTGCTCGCGGCACTCGCATTCGCCGCCCAGGCAGGCTGCCGATTCACCGCGCAACTCGGCGCGATGCGGATCTCCGAGGAGATCGACGCACTCGAGTCGATCGCGATCCGGCCGCTGCCGTATCTGGTCAGCACCAGGATGTTCGCGGCGATGATCGCCATCGTTCCGCTCTACTGCCTCGGCCTGGCCATGGCCTACATTTCCTGCTCGCTGACCGTGCAGCTGATCGGCAATACCGCCAGCGGTACCTACGCGCACTACTTCTATCAGTTCCTGATACCGACAGACGTGCTCTACTCGCTGGCCAAGGCGATGGTGTTCGTCGCGATCACCACGTTCATCCAGTGCTACTACGGCTTTTTCGCCTCGGGTGGTCCGGAGGGCGTGGGTGTCGCGGCCGGTCGGGCCATCAAGATGTGCATCATCATCGTGGTATTCGCGGACCTGTTCATGACATTGGCGATCTGGGGCGTCAATCCCGGCATCCGGATCTCGGGGTAGGACGAGATGATCATCGATCCCAGTGGGCGCGGGCCCACCATGCGACAACTGTTGGTCGCCGGAGTATGCGGACTTATCGTCTTCGCGCTGATCCTCGGCTTCCTGATGGCAAGATACCGAGGCTATTTCGTGCCCAAGGTGCATGTGGTCGCCGATGTGACCAACACCGGTGACGGGCTGCCGAGCGAGGCCGACGTGAAGTTCCGCGGCGTGCTGGTCGGCGCGGTCAAGGATGTCGATGTCGTCGCCAAGGGTGAGCGGCAGAAGGTACGGATCGACCTGAAGCCGGAGTTCGCCAGCGGCATTCCGTCGAACGTCACCGCGCGGGTGGTGCCGAGCAACCTGTTCGCCGTCACCTCGGTGGAATTGGTCCCCCCCAAGGATCCCGCGGACAACGGCCTGCACGAGGGTTCCACCATCGAAGAGGACCTCAGCCAGGGCACCATCGCGCTGCAGGACACCCTCACCAAGGTCCGGACCGTGCTCACCAAGCTCGACCCGGTGCAATTCGGCCGGGTACTCGGCACGCTCTCCCAGGCGCTGGACGGCAGCGGCCGGATGCCGGGCTCCACCATCGAGCGGCTGGACAAGTGGCTCACCTCGGTGGACGAGTCCATCCCGAATCTCGGTGTGCTGCTCGATGATTTCTCGGCCTCGGCTCATGCGCTCAATGAGTCCGCACCCGAATTGCTCGATGTGCTCGGCAGTTCGGTGAGGACCGCGCAGACCATCGCCGATCACCGGTCCCAGCTGATCGCCCTGATCAGCGGTACGGCGGGCACGGTCGATTCGGTCAACTCGCTGTTCGCCCGCAACGGCGATGTCGGCAAGCAGGTGACCGCGGGAACCAGCGATATGTTCGGCGCGCTCGCCGCGGATGCGAATTCGATTCCGGACACCATCGCCTCGCTGAACAACTCGCTGCGTAAGTTGAGCACGACCTTCCACTGGGGCCCGCAGCGGCAAATGGTCTGGAATGCCGGTGCGACGCTCACCCCGTACCGGCCCTACGAACAGGCGGACTGCCCGCGCTACGGCAATCTGGCCGGGCCCAGCTGTGCCACCGCACCCGTGGTTTCCGATCCCGGCTACCTGCCGGACTCGATGAAGCCGCGTTCGCTGGAAACGGCGCAGGGTTTGGCGAAACTGCCACTGCCCGCGGGCTTCCCGGAGATCCCCGGCCTCACCTCGCCGGGTGATCCGCTCGCGGCGGCATCGGCCGAGCTGAAGCCGACCAGCCCGTTCGCGGGTACGCCGCTGGAGGGGTTGTTCCCGAATCCGGCGCCGCCCGCGCCGAATGCGCAACCCTCCGCCGACCAGCCCGCGGCTCCGGCCGTACCCGTCCAGCCGGCGAGTGCGCCCGTAACCGCCGGTCCGATTTCGTATCAAGGAGATGCCGCTATCGTGGCCCTGCTCGGTCGTCGGCCGACGGCGGCCGAATACCTGCTGCTCAGTTCGGCAATGCGCGGGGGAACCCTGCAGGTCGGCGAAAGCGGTACCGCTAAATGAGCATTCGTAAACCACTCATCGGCTTCGGCCTGTTCGCGATCGTCTCGATCCTGGTCACCGTCGTCGTCTGGAATACGCTGGCGCGGGTCGTGGAGGGTAGTACCAACACCTACACCGCGACCTTCAGCGATGTGCTCGGTCTGCGCGAGGGCGATGACGTTCGAATGGCGGGCGTGCGGGTCGGCAAGGTCGAGAAGATCGAACTCACCCGCGATCCCAAGACCAAGAAGTCCCTCGCCGATGTGACGTTCATCGTGCAGCGCAACCAGACGGTGTACGACGACACCAAGGCATTGGTTCGCTACCAGAACTTGATCGGCCAGCGTTATATCGCGCTGGCGCCGGGCAAGGCGGCGAGCCCGGCGGCGTTGAAGAACAAGGCCACCATTCCGCTCGAGCGCACCGAACCGTCCTTCGACGTCTCGGGTCTGCTCAACGGATTCCAGCCGCTGTTCCAGGTGTTGCAGCCCGAACAGGTGAACCGGCTCTCGGAGACCTTCATCCAGGCATTGCAGGGTGACCGTGTTTCGTTGAGCTCGTTCATCACCCAGGCCGCGACCCTGGCCACGGATTTCCAGCGCAGGGACGCGATTCTCAGCGATGTGATCACCAACCTCAGCGGCGTGATGTCCGGGTTGGCCAAGCGAGGTGATGAATTGGAGACCCTGGTTACCCAGACCCGGGCACTGATCGGCGGCCTGTACGACCAGGGCCAGTCGCTGCAGGCGTCCACGGTGCAGATCGCGGATGCGACCAGCGGGCTGGTCGACATGCTCGGCAGGATCCAGCCGAAGCTGGTGACCGCACAGGATTCGACGAGTGCCGCGCTGACGCTGCTGATCGCCAACGGCGCGAAACTGGATCAGGCCGCGATCGACCTGCCCGCGGCGCTGTCCGCCATCGGCAAGTTCACCCAGGACGGCGCCTACGCCAACGCGTACTTCTGCAAGCTGGACGTCTCGCTGTACGGCATCCTGCTCCCCCGCGGTCTGCTCCCACAGATCGGTGGCAACGGACAGTCGGCGGTGTGCCGCCCATGATGACCAAGATCAAGGACAGGTTCAACAGCAACCGCTACTTCTGGCTGGGTGTCATCGGTGGTGTCCTCATCATCGTGCTGCTGATCGGCTCGAGCGCTTACAAGCTGATCGGCGTCGGTGAAAAGACGGTCAAGGCCGAGTTCGTGCAGACCGCCGGGGTCAAGGTCGGTGACAAGGTCAATGTCGCCGGTGTGCCGAGCGGTCATGTGTCCGGTGCGAAGCTGGAGAACGGGCACATTCTGCTCACTCTCAGCGTGGACGACGATGTGAAGCTCGGACCGGATGCCAGGGCATCGATCAAGATGGCGACGCTGCTCGGTGCGCGCTACGTCGATCTCGATCCCGGTGACGGGTCGGGGTTGAAGGGCGGCCGAATCCCGTTGTCCAACACCTCGGTTCCGTACAATCTGGCCGATGTGGTCGAGTACGGCACCCCGAAGTTCGAGGCGCTCGACACCAAGCAGCTGGCCACCTCGCTCGATCTGATCAATAAGCAGATGGGCGATTCGCCCGCGCTGACCGCGCAGGCGCTGGACAGCATCGGCGCGCTGGCGAAGGTGATGGACTCGCGCAAGGCGGAGGTCGACAGCCTGCTCAAGGATCTCGACCGGGTCACCAGGATTCTCGGCGACAACCGCAACAGCGTGCTGCTGGTGATCACCCAGGGCGAGGCCATCGCCAACCGGGTGATGGAACGGCAGAGCCTGCTGCGCCAGCTGCTCGACAATGTGTCGACGTTGAGCCGTCAGCTGCAGGAGATCGGCGCGGCCAATAACAACCAGCTCGGCCCGACCATCGAGCAGCTGAACATCATGGCGGAGGGCCTGCAGAAGAACAAGGACAACCTCGACCGGATGCTGCAGATCATGCCGGTGTCGGTGCGCACCTTCAACAACGCGTTCGGCAACGGTCCGTACGGTGAGGTCGGCCTGCCTTGGCTCTTCCCCGACAACTGGTTGTGCTTCGCCCATCTGATCGAGGGGTGCCAGGGATGAGACTGATGCGAATCAACCTGCGGCGTTTGGCCGAACCACTGATGATCAGCGCGGCCGCCCTAGCCGTCGGCAGTTGCTCGCTGGTGCCGAGTTCGGTGGACAGCGCATTGGGCAACACGATGACCATCACCGCGGACTTCGAGAACATCGCGGGTGTTTTCGAGGGCAATCCGGTCACGGTGCTCGGGCTGCAAGTGGGCAAGATCGACAAGATCATTCCCAAGGGCACCATGGTCGAGGTGCACATGACGGTCGATAAGGACGTCAAGATCCCGAAAGACGCGATGGCAGCGATCGTTTCGCCGTCCATCGTGACCGACCGGCATGTCGAACTCACCCCCGCTTACACCCAGGGCGAGACCATGTCCAATGGCGCGCATCTGCCGAAGGCGAAGACCAAGACCCCGGTCGAGCTGGACACGATGCTCAAGACCATCGATCAGTTCGCCGCGGCGCTCAAGCCGGAACCGGGTACCGAGGGTGTCGGCCCGCTGTCGGGGCGGGTGCTCTATCCGATGTTGAACGGCAACGGCGAGAAGATGCGCGACACCCTCAACGCGCTCTCCGGTGCGTTGAAGGTCGGCGTCGACAACAAGGACGCGGTCTCCAGCATCATCGTCAAGTTGAACGAGCTGACCACCATGCTGGCCGAAAACGACCAGTCGGTGCGCGATTTCAGTAATCGGATGACACAGATGACCGGTCTGCTCAGCGAGCAGGCCCCCGGTCTGGAGGCCACGCTGCAGCAGCTCAATGACTTCCTGGCCAATACCAGTTCGACCTTGGTGCAGTACCAGGGGCAGCTGGGCGCTTCGCTCGAGGGGCTGACCAAGGTGACCGATCAGCTGCGAGCCAACGCCCGCGGCCTCACCGAGGTCGTCGACCTCGCGCCGCTGCTCATGCAGAACCTGGACCGGTCGATGAACCGGCAGCTCGGGTATGTCCGGCTGCACGGCAACCTGCCGACCTTCCTCAACGGCGAACTGCTGAGTGTGTTCTGTGAACGGATTCAGATGCGCTCGGATGGTTGCCGTACCGGCAAACTGGAGGACCTCGGTCCGGACCTTGGTGTTACGGCGGCACTGCTGGGGATGACCAAATGAGCGACCGGTTCACAGTGAAAGCTCGCCGCGCGGTGATCGCGCTGGCCGCGATATCCGGGATGGCCATCACCTCCGGCTGTGGTCTCACGGTGGAGAGCCTGCCGCTGCCCAAACCGGGCATGGCCGGTGAAACCTACACCCTGCACGCGAAATTCGAGAACGCGCTGAACCTGCCGGATCAGGCCAAGGTGAAGATCGGTGGTTCCGATGTCGGCGTGGTCTCGAATATCCAGACCAAGAACTTCGAGGCCATTGTCGATCTGAAGATCAGCAAGGACATCGAGCTGCCGGTGGGCAGCACGGCCGAACTACGGCAAGCCACCCCGCTCGGCGATGTGTTCATCGCGGTGTCGAAGGTCAAGGCGGATCCGGGCACACCGATGCTGCACGATGGCGACACCCTCGGTCGGGATAAGACCTCGGCGGGCGCCACCGTCGAGGAGCTGCTGATCTCGGTGTCCATGTTGTTCAACGGCGGTGGCGTAGCGGCGCTCACCAAACTGGGCTCGGAGCTGGACTCCATCGTCGGCGGCCGCGGTGACCAGATAGCGCATCTGATCAACGAAATGACCGGCGTAGTCGGCAGTTTGAACGACAACAGTGCTCGCATCGATAGTGTGCTCGCCGAGTTCGGCTCGCTGGCCAGCACCATCGAGTCGAGGCGTTCGGAGCTGGGACAGGTCGCGGACACCCTGCCGCAGATGATCGGCGCTGTCGCGGAGAACAACCGGGCCATCGGCGATCTGCTGCAGAAGATTTCGGTGACCAGCGCGGCGCTCGGCGACTATGCGAATACCTCCAGCGACCAGCTCAGCGATCTACTCGACAATGTGCACAAGCTGATGAACGCTCTTTCACAGACCGAGCAGAACTTCGGTCCCGCATTGGATGCGTTGCACGAGATCCGCGGTCCGCTCGACGCGTCCTTCCGCGGTAACAGCCTCGCGGTCTACGCCACTGTCACCAATATCCACAACTTCAGCTTGTTGTCGGATCCGGCGCAGGGCAAGTTCTTCGACGGACGCGATCTCAGCGACTTCGCGGGCAGCCTGATCACCGTCCTGCAGGCCATTCAGGGACGACTGCAGGGGGGACACCGATGAGTTGGCTCGGCAAACTGATGCAGCGCAAGATGCTGCTGTCCACCATCGGCCTGGTGCTGGTGTTCATCATCGGCGCCAGCTATCTGCTGGTGAGCGTCATGCGGGTGAATCCGCTGAAGTCGACCTATGCCGTCACGGTGGACCTGAACCGCTCCGGCGGTCTGCAGCCGGGCAACGATGTGACCCTGCGCGGCTATCGCATCGGCAAGGTGACCTCGATCGAGTTGGTCGATCGCGGAAAGTCCATTGCCGCGAAGGCCGAGATCGACTCGAAGTACAAGATTCCGGTCGACACCAAGGTCTCGGTGGGCGCGCTCTCCGGCGCCGGTGAGCAGTACATCGACTTCCGGCCGAATACCGAGCAGGCGCCGTTCCTCAAAGACGGCTCGGTCATCGAATTCGACGTGGAGAAGATCAAGACTCCGACCCCGATCTGGTCGGTGCTCGACAACGCCAGCGCGCTGATCGCGCAGGTCGATCCGGATAAGTTCAGTGTCATCCTGGCCAACCTGGACACCGCGCTCAGCGGTGGCCCGGATCAGTTGCGCGGCATGGTCAACGGCATCAGCCTGGCCATGGCCGGATTCGACAATCTGCTGCCGCAGACCCAGAACCTGATCACCAATCTGCGCACCATCGCGAACACCACCTCGAACGCGCAGCCCGATCTGGGGACGCTGACCCGCAATTCGGGTCAATTGTTCGATCAGTTCAACAATGCCAACGCCGAATTGCAGGCGGTGCTGGAGAAGGCGCCGGGACAGCTGACCAGTCTCGGTGCGGTACTGGACAAGACGGCCGATCCGATCACCAGTCTCGCGGCGAACTTCGCGGCGGTGACCAGGGCCGCGCAACTGCGGATTCCGGCGCTGCAGGCGCTGTTCCCGTCGCTGAACCTCGGGTTGTCCGCCGCTGGTGTGCCCGCGCACGACAACGAGTTCCACGCTGTCGCCGATATCTGGGTCCGGCCGATCTGCCAGTACAAGCATGTGCCGATCCGCAATGAGGTCATCCAGGACGGCTCGCTGCCCAAGTGGAACTATTGCGAGAATCCGCCGCCCGGACTGCAGGTTCGCGGTTCGGCGAATGCGCCGCGACCGAATGTTCCGGACAATGGCGCGCAAATGCCGCCGGGTGCGGATCCGAATGAAATGACTCCGCCGCCGCTGCGGTGATTCGAACACTGCGGTGAGTTGACACGGCGAGCGGTACGTATTCGATGGTGAGTTACCCCGGCCCTGGCCCGCGATCCCGGGCCGGGAATACTCCCCCGCAGAGTGCGAACGGTTCGTCCGATGCGGACCGACAAGGCAATATCGGTGCGCTCGGGTGCGCCGGGAAAGTGCAGGATTGTATCGATGGCCACTGATGATGTCGGCGCCGAGAACGAGAACTCGGATGCCCCGAAAGAGGACGCCAAGCCGAATGCGCCCGCCGAGGACAAGACGGTCGAGATCGGCAAGACGGGCGATGCGGTAGCCGCGGAGCCGACCCCGGCTGCCCCGAAGTCGGCGCAGGACAAGCTCGCCAAGGGCGCGGCACAGGTCCAGACCGCTGCCAAGGATCGGAGCGCACTGGTCCCGATCATCGCGGCGTTCGTCGCCGGTGTGCTGCTCGTCGCGGCGGTCACCGCCGTCGTGGTGTTCTACCGGCAGGCCAGCAATCGCGGCGATGAGTTGGACGCGCACGAGGCCGCCACCGCGGCCGCGTGCGATTACGGCAAGCTGATCTCCACCTACGATCCGCAGACCATCGACGAGTACCTGAAGAAGGTGGATGCCGCGTCGACCGGTGACTGGAAGGATCAGTTCGCCAAGCTGGGCCAGGACCTCAAGGGTGTCGTCATCGACGCCAAGGCCACCTCGTCCACCTACGACATGCAGTGCGGCTTCCAGTCCGGCGATACCGAGAGCGCGAATGTGCTTGTGGTGATCGGTCAGACCACCACCAATGTGAATATCGCCGCCGCGAACAAGCCGCCGAGCAAGGTTGAGCTCGTGGTCGTCGCCGGTCTGAAGAAGGTCGGTGACAAGTGGCTGGTCGACAAGTTCGACCTGCCCATTCTGAAGCAGATGGGCAACTGATCGGATCGGCTACTGGCGAAAGCGCCTCCGGGCGGGTGGGAATGGCACCACCCGCCCGGAGGTCTTTCCGGCGGTCTTGCGCCCGGTCGCGCCCGGCGGACTCAGAACAGCGTCAATGCCTGAGGTGCTGGCGCGACCGGCTTCCCCGCTGACCGCGGCCGGGCGGATTTCTTGGTCTTGTCGGAGGAGTCCTCGAGCACCGGCTGCAGCTCCGGGAGTTCCGCGGTCGGGACCTCACCGGCGGCCGCGGAGGCAGCAGCCTGTCTGGCCGCCTCACCCGCGAGGGTGTCGGCCATTTCGTTGTAGTAATTGCCGACATGTCCACGCACCCAACGGAATCGGACCGGTCCCGGCCGGGAGGCGATGGCCCGGTCGATCTGTTTGATGAGTTCGACGTTCTTCACCGCGCCGCCGCTGGCGGTGCGCCAGCCATTGGTCCGCCAGCCGAAGATCCACTCCGAGGCGCATTTGATCGCATACAGCGAGTCGCTCTCGATGAACAGCGGTTCCTCGCCGGGGTGGGCGAGTACCGCCTCCAATAGCGCGCGCAACTCCGCGACCTGATTGGTTCCGGTGGCGGCTCCCCCACTGCGCGAACCGCCCTGATGATTGACCCAAGCCCAGCCGATGGCGCCGCCGGGATTGCGGAGGCAGGATCCGTCGGTGCTCACGATGATCATGGATGGCACCCTACGCAATCCGACCGACAAGATCGGTACCGTGGAATTGCTCTATCTCCCTTCGCAACTGGGATTCGGTGCGGCGCAGCGCCGAGCGCACGGCGGAATCCACCAGACGCAGGCACAGCCGACCGAAGAGCCCACTCGGTGGAGCGTACTCCGCCTCCGAGGTCAGCACCGAGCGTCCGTAGCCGAGCGGGTCGAAGCGCAGCGTCAACGTTCCTGACAACCGGCCGCGCAAGGTGTAGCCGAGCACCACATTGTGCCGGTATTCGGTGATCTCGCATTCGACGGTCGGCCGCCACAGTCCCAGCCTGATCCGTGTCGTGAAGACCGCACCGAGACCCTGGTCGAGCTCGCCTTTCGGCTCGAACGCGGCGACGGCGAACATCCAATCCGGTACGAACAGATGGTTGTCGGTATAGGTGAAGGCCACCTCGACCGGGGCTCCGACGTCGCTCGCGTACTTGATGTGGCCCATAGGGCCCCTCCCTGTTGGCTGCCGCTAAAAGTACTACAGCTCTCCTCTTTATTCGAGGGGTTGCCGGGGATTTGGTTGGCGGGCTTACCACATCGATGACCGGGTGGTCGCTTGGTTTGCTGGACCGCGCGACCCAGCTAACTCGGCGTCGGGAGTTGGTCGACGATGTATTCGGCGATCGGCATGGCCGAGGTCGCGGCCGGTGACGGTGCGTTGAGCACGTGAATCGAGCGCGGTGTGCGCTCGATCAGGAAGTCGTGCACCAGGGTGCCGTCGCACAGCACCGCCTGCGCGCGGATGCCCGCTTCGCGTGGTCGTAGATCCGCCACCGTGAGCTCCGGGCAATACCTTCGGCATTCGGCCAGATAACCGCGTTTGAACAGGGAGTTGCGCAATTCGCGCAGTCCGGTGCGCACATGGGCGCGGGCCACCCGGTGGAAGCCGGGAAAACCAAGCACCGCACGGGCGTCGCGGGCGTCGAAGCTGCCCTTGCGGTAGCCCTCCCTGGCCAGACCGAGCACCGCATTGGGGCCGACGGTCAGGGTGCCGTCGATCATCGGGCTCAGATGCACCCCGAGGAAGGGCAGATTCGGATCGGGAATCGGATAGATCAGCGTGCGCACCAGTCCGGATCGGCTGGACGGTAGCTGGTAGTACTCGCCGCGGAACGGCACGATGCGGAAATCGGTTCGCAGACCGGCGAGGGCAGCCATCCGGTCGGCCTGCAGACCCGCGCTGACCACCAGGGTGCGCGCGGTCCAGGAGCCTGCGGGACCCGTCGCGGTGACCGCGTCGGCGGTTTCGGTGAGTCCGGTGATCTCGGCATTCAGCACGATTTCCCCGCCCGCGGCCCGAACCTCCTCGGCGAGTGCGGCGGTGACACGAGTGAAGTCGATGATGCCGGTGGCGGGCACGAACAATGCGCCGACACCGGTCACATGAGGTTCGCGGCGAGTCAATTCGGCGGTGTCGACGAGTTCGACATCGACACCGTTGCTGACCGAGCGTTCGTGCAGCGCGATCATCCGCCGATATTCGGCGCCGTCGGTGGCCACCAGCAGTTTTCCGCAGACCTCGAACGGAATGCCGTGTGTCGCGGCGAATTCCTTGGTCCAGGCGGCACCTTTTCGGCACAGCCGGGCCTTCAGACTGTCCGGCGGGTAGTAGATGCCGGAGTGGATGACGCCGCTGTTGTGCCCGGTCTGATGGGTCGCGAGTGCGCTGGCCTTGTCGACGAGCACCAGGTTCGCACCCGGATGACGTCGCAGAATTCGATGTGCCGTCGCGACTCCGACGATCCCGCCCCCGATGACACAGAAGTCGTACATGGGAGGCAGCGTAGGCGGGCTAAACCGCTATGGTGTGGTTCGCCGCCGTCACGGTCGGATTCGGGGTCGCGTCGACCGTCGTCGCAGCGGGCGAATCATCAACGCCCGCAGCGTGTTCGGGGCTGGGCGCGGGATTGCGGTTCAGTCGCAGGCCGTGTTCGCCGAGGGTCGGATCCGAGAAGGTGAAAGTCACTTCACCGTTGTGGGTATCGACCTCGGTGCGCAACTGGGTGACACCGCCCGGGTCGGCGTGGATACCGAGCCGATCCCGAACCGGTTCGGTGAGCAGGAAATCCGTCAGTACCGTCAGCGCATTGGTATCAACGGTCAAGGCGACGGAATTCGCGCGGCCGGGTGCCACCTGCGCGCCGACATAGGCGGTGCCGAGGCGCAGCTTGCCGCTGATTCCGGCGGAGGCAGGCGAATCGATATGGACCTGGGAGGTTTTCGCGACGCCGTCACCGGGCGCCGCGGGGAAGCGGCCGAATAGTACGGGCAGATCGCGACTCGCGCCGGTCAGCATGGCATCGGAGAGCACCGGACCGTAGTCGGTATCGACATCCGGAAGCCGAACCAGAGGTGGTGCGGCGACGTCATGGGTGGCGCGCTGGGTATCGGCCATCTGATGGACGATGTAGGCCCCGGAGGCGACGGTGAGACTGAGGCTGGCGGCACCGGCGAGCACGATGGCGGCATGCCGAGCGATCTGGGCAGGCTTATGTGATGCCACGATGCGTTCCTTTCCGTCCGCCCCTGAACCCCTTACCGCGGCCCGCATCGTCGAAAGCCGTACGCTTGTCCAGGTTACAGGGGCCGCCGCAGGTCGCACCGCATGGGGGAGATCAGCATCACAAAAGCCGGGGGGCGACCTCGATACGAATGGCGTCGTCAATGTTTCTACGAGCTGACGAGCGGGTAAATACACTTAGCTGGCGAGCGTCATTCTCGACTGCCACATCGAGACACCCGGCCAACGGCGTCCGGCCGACACGAACGGCGCACCCAAGTGTGGCGCTCGCCCGCACCTGCATTCCGGTCGGACCCGATGGTTCGGATTCGGCGGGTCAGGCGAACTGGCCCGCCGACCGCCCGTCTCCCGTCGGTCCCGCGAAAGCCTGTGCGATGGTGAGCCATTCGGCGGCGTCCGCACCCACTGCTTCCAACGCCAGATCGTCACGGTGCCGACGCTGCGTCACCAGCAGGCAGAAGTCCAGTGCCGGGCCGGTCACATTCTGCGCGGCGTCCTCGGGACCCCAGGACCACAGGTCGCCGTCCGGTGCCGTGAGTTCGACCCGGAATTCGTCGGTGGGCACGGTCTTGCCGCGCACGGTGTAGGCGAAATTCCTGGTCCGCACGCCGATATGGGCGACCGTGCGCAGCCGGGCGGTCGGTGTCCTGGACAGCCCGAGTGCGTCGGCGATGTCCTGGCCGTGTGCGAAGGTCTCCATCATGCGCGCGCTGACCATCGATGCCGGGCTCATCGGCGGTCCGAACCACGGCAGTTTGGTGCCGGACGGCACCGCACGCAGGGCCTCGATCAGCGCGACACGGCCGCGGCGCCATCGATCGAGCAGTTCGGCCGCCGGTGCGGTGGCCGCCTCCTCGGCGGCCTCGTCTACGAAGGTGAACGCCCTCGGGCCAGCCTCCTCGACCAGCTCCGCGAAACCGTCCGGATCGGTGGCGGCCAGCGCGGCGACCTCGTCGGTCCAGGCCAGATGGCCGATCTGATGGGCGATACTCCAGCCGGGCGCCGGTGTCGGCGTCGACCAGTCCGCCAGCGGCGCGACGATCTGTTCCAGTTCCGCGCAGTCGTCGGCGAAATCGCGCAGGAGCGCATCGAGGTCGGCCATCAGATCCCTGTCCCGTCCAGGCGCACTGCCTCGTACGCCGCCGCAGTTCAGCATCCCAGCGGGCTCAAAAAAATGCAAGCATGCGTGCTTGTATTTGGCGTCGACTCGCCGTCGACCGGAATCGGGACCGTTACCAGCCGAAAATCGTCAGGTGCGCGGCGCCGACCAGCAAGCCGAGCAGGGCGCCGTGCAGGTACAGCAGCCAGGCATCCTGTTCGACCGAGGCATAGAACATCTCCATGAACTCCCCCGGCGTGAGGTCCTGGAGCTTGCGTGCGGCGAACTCATCGATCTTCTTGGCCTGTTCGAGAGTGAACGCCTCGTCCTCGACCAGACTCGGGGCCAGCCCGACCGCCGCGCCCGCGGCGCCGACCTTGAGATTGTCGAATTGGCGTCGGCCGAACGCGACGCGCACGAGCGAGGTGGTCGGGCCGAGTTGGCGATGGATCTCATCGGAGACCAATCGCTCGATCAGCTGCCTGGTCTTATCGCCGTTCGGGCCGTCGAGCAGTTCCCTGGACAGGTTCGGCAGGGTCAGCACCTGGTAGGCGAGGATATGCGCGAGATCGGTCGCCGCCTGCGGCTGCCGCTTGGCCAGCAGCGCCTGCTTCCACAAATACTTGTAGCGCGGCTGCGGATCACCCGGTTCGAAGACCATTTTGACCGCGATGACATTAACGATCACGCCGATCGCCGCCGAGGCCAGCAGCACGATCACCCAACCCGGCACCCAGCCGAACACCGGAATGGTGTGGTGCACATGCACATACAGTGCGAGCAGCAGACCGAACGGCGCACCGAGCAGGCCGATTCGCACCATGAAACGCAATTCGGGGGCGGCGATGGTGGTCGTCAGATCCTCGAGGATGTACGGGTTTTCCCGCAGATATCGAATGACGAAGGATTTGATATCGATGAGCTGGTCGACATTGGCGCCGAGCGATTCGAAGGCGCGCTTGGTCAATGCGGGCAACTCGCGGTCCACCCGCTGATAGATGACCTGCTTCATCGCCCTCGGGACGCCCCGCCACAGGTCCGGATTCTCCCGATACATCACCTCGTCGACAATTGGTTTGACCTGCTTGCTCGCGAGTATCGCGAGGTAATCGGCAATACTCTCCAGATCCAGCTCGTGGATGAAATCACGCGGACTGCCGATGCGCATCAGCGCCTTGTCGACACAAATGCTGGCCATCTTCTCCGCCCGCGCCGGAATGAATCCCTGGAATCCGAGGCGGCGGCCGTCACCGGAGAATGTCGGCAGCACCTGGACCCGCCGCGGAAAATACGGATACAACACCTGCAGGCCAGGAATCCGGATTCCGCGAAAGACCACCGGCCAGAACAGCATCAGCACACCGGTCCAGTTGGTGAGCCACCCGGCGAGCGCGCTGAAGATCGGAAAGGTGATCAGATCGACAGAGAACTTGGACAGACCGGTCAGCTCTTCCCAATCGATGAACACTCCGGACGTGAGTGTTGTCATCGTGGGATCCCCCTAAAGCCGCCCAGGTAGTGAGATATCTAGCTGCCAACATTCTCATTGGCTCCGATGGGGTGTCAATGCGGGACTGAGCCGAGGTCTTGCACCGCGCGGCGACCACCTCGGCCCGGTGCTTCCGTCAGCGTGACGCGTTCGGGCTCCGCTGGTGCCGCAAACATCGCCGATCGCTGTGAGCGAACGTGGGCAGTGGTGTGGAACAAACGTGGAACGCCCGGGGTTGACTGGGCATCGCTCAACTTTTGGAAGGGTCGAACACGTGACTACACCACAGAACCTGCCGGTGCTGTTCCTGACCGATCCGATCGTGCTGCCGGGCATGGTCGTGCCCATCGAACTGGACGAATCGGCGCAGGCCGCCATCGACGCCGCGCGCGCCGCGAATACCGACGCGGTACTGCTCGCGCCCCGATTGACCGAGGGCTACGCCTCCTACGGCGTCGTCGCCACCATCGAACAGGTGGGCCGGATGCGCGGTGGCGCACCCGCCGCGGTGCTCAAGGCCGAACGGCGCGCCAAGATCGGTCACGGGGTCACCGGGCCGGGCGCCGCGCTGTGGGTCGAGGCCGAGCCGGTGGAAACCCCCGCCGCCGACGGTCGCACCAAAGAGCTTGCCGCCGAATACAAGAAGCTGGTCGTTTCGGTGCTGCAGCGCCGCGAGGCCTGGCAGATCATCGACGCGGTCAATCAGCTGACCGATCCGTCGACGATCGCCGATACCGCGGGCTACGCGCCGTACCTGACCGCCGACGAGAAGCGTGAACTGCTCGAAACCCCGGATACCGCACAGCGTTTGACCAAGCTGATCGAGTGGACCAAGGCGCATATCGCCGAGGCGGAGATCACCGAGAAGATCAGCGAAGATGTCCGCGAGGGCATGGAGAAGAGCCAACGCGAATTCCTGCTGCGCCAACAGCTCAATGCCATTCGCAAGGAGCTCGGCGAAGACGAGCCCGACGGCGCCGACGACTACCGCACCCGGGTCGAGCAGGCCGATCTGCCCGATGACGTGCGCGCGGAGGCGTTGCGCGAGGTCGGTCGCCTGGAGCGGGCCAGCGATCAGAGCCCGGAATCCGGCTGGATCCGGACCTGGCTGGATACCGTCCTCGACTTGCCATGGACAGTGAAAACCACTGATAGCACCGATGTTTCGGCCGCCCGCGCGGTGCTGGACGCAGATCACCACGGCCTGGACGAGGTGAAGGATCGCATGGTCGAGTACCTGGCCGTGCGCTCGCGCCGGGCCGCGCGCGGACTCGAGGTCGTCGGCGGACGAGGTTCGGGCGCCGTGCTCGCGCTGGTCGGTCCGCCCGGCGTCGGCAAGACCTCGCTGGGTGAGTCGGTGGCGCGGGCCATGGGCCGCAAGTTCGTCAGGGTCGCACTCGGCGGTGTGCGCGACGAGGCGGAGATCCGTGGTCACCGGCGCACCTACGTCGGTGCGCTGCCGGGCCGGATCGTGCGCGCCATCAAGGAGGCGGGATCGATGAATCCCGTTGTGCTGCTGGACGAGATCGATAAGGTCGGCTCGGACTTCCGTGGTGATCCGGCCGCGGCGCTGCTCGAGGTGCTGGATCCGGCCCAGAACCACACGTTCCGGGATCACTACCTGGATCTGGATCTCGATCTGTCCGACGTGCTGTTCATCGCGACCGCGAATGTCATGGAGACCATTCCCGGCCCGCTGCTGGACCGCATGGAAATGATCACCGTCGACGGTTACACCGAGGACGACAAGGTGGCCATCGCCCGTGACTTCCTGGTGCCGCGGCAGCTGGAGCGCAATGCGCTTACTGCCGAAGAGGTTTCGATCACCGAAGCGGCATTGCGTGAGGTCGCGGCCAACTACACCCGGGAAGCCGGTGTGCGGCAGATGGAGCGGTTGATCGCGAAGGCATTGCGCAAGGCCGCGACTCGGCTCTCCGAGGACGGCAATAGTTCGGCCGACAATGTGGTGTCGCTGGGTTACGACGCCGAACTGCGCTACGACTCGCCGGAGTCGTTGACCATCGATCTGGACAACCTGAAGGACTACCTGGGTCGCCCTCGCTTCACCCCGGATTCGGTGGAACGTACCGCCGTTCCCGGTGTGGCAACGGGTTTGGCGGTCACCGGTCTCGGCGGCGATGTCCTCTACATCGAGGCCAATGGCGCCGAGGGCGAGCGTGCGCTCACCCTGACCGGTCAGCTGGGTGATGTCATGAAGGAGTCGGCGCAGATCGCCCTCACCTACGTGCGCTCGCACCTGGCCGAGATCGGGATCGAACCGTCGGTGCTGGATCGCAATATCCACATCCACTTTCCGGCGGGTGCGGTGCCGAAGGATGGACCGTCGGCCGGTGTCACCATGGTCACCGCGCTGGTGTCGCTAGCGCTCGGTCGGCAGGTGCGCGCGGATGTCGGCATGACCGGTGAGGTCACGCTGAACGGCCGGGTGCTGCCGATCGGCGGGGTGAAGCAGAAGCTGATGGCCGCGCAGCGCGCGGGTCTGAAGACGGTGTTCATCCCGGCCCGCAATGAGCCGGATCTGGACGACGTGCCCGCCGAGGTGCTTGCCGCCCTGGATGTGCGTCCGGTCGCCGATGTGGCCGACATCCTGGCCTACGCCATCGAGCCGGTCGCCGAACGCGCACTGGCGGCTCCCGCCTTCGCGGCGAGCGCCTGACGTCCGACTCGAACGGGCCGTACCTGCGGGTACGGCCCGTTTCATATGCATGGTCGCCGTGACCGTGACGCAAGGGTGATGCAAGCCCATGCGCACACGATCGTGGCATGACTTCTACGCAGCGGATTCCCGTTCTCGTTGTCGGCGGCGGACTGGTCGGATTATCGGCCGCGCTATTCCTCGAATATCACGATGTCCCTTATGTTCTCGTCGAAAAGCGGACCAAGGTATCGGCTTTGCCCAAGTCTCGCGGTGTCCATACCAGAACCGTCGAGCTGTTCCGCCAGGTCGGTGTCGAGGAACGGGTCGAGCAGACCGCGAGGACCGCATTGCGGGCGGGCAGCTTCGGTGGCGCGAGGCGGGGTACCAGCCTGATCACGGCCCAGGCGCTTGACCTGAGCCACCTGCGGGCGGCAATGGCGGCGGCCGATCCCAGCCCATCGCAGTTCTGCTTCCTGCCCCAGGTTCTGCTCGAGCCGGTACTCGCGGAGCAGGCGCGCGAACGCGGCGGCGATCTCCGATTCGGGGTCGAACTCATTGATTTCGAAGCCGACGAGTCGGGTGTCACGGCGAGGATGCGTGACGAATCGGGCCGCAGTTCGGTCATCCGGGCCGAGTACCTCATCGCCGCCGATGGTGCGGCCAGCCCGATTCGTCGGGCCTTGGATATCGCGGGCTGGGAGGTGCCGCCGACGCGCCACTACATCAATGTCTTCGCGCGGACGGATCTCACCGGTGTGCTGGGCGGGCGCACCTTCAGCCAGTGCGAGATCGGCAATGACACCGTGCGCGCACTCGTCTTGTCCAAGAACAACACCGACGAATGGTCCTTCCAGCTCGAATACGATCCGACCCGTGAGACGGCCGCGGACTATCCGGACGAGCGCTGTGTCGAGTTGATCAGAGCCGCGATCGGCGTATCCGATATCGATGTCGAGGTGCTGGCTCGAAGCGCTTGGGACACCGGTAGTTTCGTGGCCGACGAGTATCGGCGGGATCGGATCTTCCTCGTCGGTGACGCCGCCCACCGGCACGCGCCATGGGGTGGGTTCGGCGGCAATACCGGTGTCGCCGACGCCCATAACCTGGTCTGGAAACTGGCCGCCGTGCTGTCGGGTACCGGCGGACCCGCATTGCTCGATTCCTATCAGGCCGAACGGTGGTCACGTGCGATCATCGCCGCCGAACAGGCCAATCTGGGTGATGACTTCGAAACCCGCTACGGCATCGAAACTCCTGATAACGCCGATATTTTGGCGCGGCGGCTGGATGTCGGGGCGGTCATGTCGCGCTTCCGGTACTCGTCGAGTGCGGTATTGCGCAAACCCGCACATTGCGTCGAATGGGTTGAGCCGCATGTCGATCGGTTGGCCGGACAGGTCGGCACGCGAGCACCGCACCTGTGGCTCGACGCCGCGCACACCACATCGACCTTGGATCTCTGCGGGCCCGGTTACGCGATACTGATCGCCGGGAATTCGGCTGCCTGGCGCGACGCCGCGGCGGATGCACAGCGCTCGACCGGTATCGAGATCGCCGTACACGGGTTGACCGCCGAGTGGGGTGTCTGCACAGGTCTGCCGGAGGGTGGTGCGCTGCTGGTGCGCCCGGACGGGCATGTGGCAGCGCGCTCCGACGAGGGGCTATATCCGGGGTCGCTGACCGAAACTTTGCGGTCGCTGACGGGCTGGTCGGTGCTTGACACCAAGGCTACTGCTTGATTCAGTACACCCCCGCAGGCTGTGCAAACGACCTCAGTTGCCGTCGGAACCCAGTTCCCGCTCGACGGAACGCGCGTTGCCCTGGGCGACCGCGCACAGCACCGGCTCCGAATTCGCGCTCTCGGCATAGATCTCACAGGAGACGACGGCCTGGCGGCGCGTCGACCCGGTGACGGTGGCCTCGGCCCGCAGTCGGCTACCGGCGGCGGGCCGCAGGTAGGTGATGGTGAAACCACCGGTCAACACATTGGCGCCGAGCACCGTTCCGGCGGCGAAGGTGAGGGCGTTATCGGCCGCATAGGACACCACCCCGCCGTGCACGAAGCCGAATTGCTGGCCAAGTTCGGGACGGATGGGAATGACGAGAGTCGCCGCACCGTCGCCGAATGCGGTGATTTCGGTACCGACCAACTGCGCGAACGGCTGTGCGGCGAGCACCTGCTTCGCGAGGTCCAGGTCGAGGGCGATCATCGGCATGGATGGCTCCGTTCAGTTGTCGGTGGTGCCAAGCGCCTGCCAGGCGGCATCGGCAAGTTCGCGCGCGACATCGATTGGGGCGGTGCGTATTTCACCGCCGAGCCAGTGTCGCGAGTACTCCTGCGCCGGGCCGAGCCACAGTGCGTAGACGAGGTCGAAATCGAGATCGCGCACCGCGCCGTAGCGAGCGTGGGTGCGCCACCAGCGCAGCACATTGCGCAGGAATTCACGATTGCTGTCGCTATCGCGGACACCGTGCGGCCGAGCCGAGGTGAGAACCTTGGCGCGGTACTGATTCTCGGTAACCCACCGCAGATGTTCGATGACACCGGCGGTGACGCCCGCGCGCGCATCGGTACTTTCGCCGACGACCACCCAGAAGTGCTGCTGATAATCGGCGAGCGCATGCGTCCACACCTCGCGATACAGCTCCGCCTTATCCGGAAAGTGGTGGTAGAGCGCGCCGACACTGGCTCCGGCCGCATCGCGGATCTGGGTCAGCGTGGTCTCCAGCGTCCCCCGTTCCGCGAACTGTCGCTCGGCCGCCAGCAGCAACCGATCTCGAATCTTCATGACCAGAATTTAGTTCTGTTTCGTGGGCGGCGCAATGTCGGGCCGATATGGCCGATTTCCGCTGTTTGTCATGGTCATGCGGTAAGACCTATATATGCCCAGGTGGCTGCTGCACGTCGATCTCGACCAGTTCCAGGCGGCGGTGGAATTCCGCCGCCATCCAGAGTTGCGCGACCTGCCGGTCATCGTCGGCGGCAATGGCGATCCCGAGGAACCGCGCAAGGTAGTGACCTGCGCGTCGTATCCGGCCAGGGCATTCGGAGTGCGCGCCGGTATGCCGTTGCGCTCGGCCAAGCGCAAATGTCCCGACGGAATCTTCCTGCCGTTGGATATGGCCACCTATGAGGAGGCGTCCGACGAGGTCATGGCGCTGCTGCGGACGTTCCCGGGCCGCGTCGAGGTGTGGGGGTGGGACGAGGCCTTCCTCGCCGCGGACACCGACGATCCGGAGCAGCTCGCACGCGAAATCCGCAGCGCAATCGCACAATTGGAGCTCACATGCGCCATCGGCATCGGTGACAACAAGCTCACGGCCAAGCTGGCGACCGGCTTCGCCAAATCCGCTGGCAAGTCCTCGGCCGCACCCGCCGATACCGATGGCGCGGCGGCGGGCATCTTCCGGCTCACCGCCGCGAACTGGGTCGAGGTGATGGCGCACCGTCCGACAAACGCGCTGTGGGGCATCGGGAATCGGATCGCCGCACGGATGGCCGAACTCGGCATCGAAACCGTCGCCGACCTGATGGCCGCCGATCGTCAGCGCCTCGCCGCCGAATTCGGTCCGAATACCGGCCCGTATCTCTGGGTGCTCGGCCACGGTAGGGGCGATACCGATGTCAGCACCGAACCGCGAATTCCGGTGGGCCGCAGTAAATCCGAGACTTTCCCGCACGACCTGACCGATGCAGGGGAGATCCGCGCACAGGTGGCGCGACTGGCCACCGAGGTGGGTGAGGAGATGGCGGCCGCGGGTCGGATTCCGCTGCGCGTCTCGGTGACCGTCCGCAGTAACACCTTCTACACCCGCAGCAAACAGGAGAAACTCCCCGAGCCGACCACCGATATCGCGGCAATCGTGGAAACCGCCCTGCGCATCATCGACCGATTCGAACTCGATCGCCCGGTTCGGTTGCTCGGCGTCCGCCTCGAACTCGTCCCGCAATAACCGGGGCCGATGCGAAGATCCACCCCGGCGCCGGTCGACGCTCGTATGCTCGTCGGCATGGAGTTCTGGGCGATGGTGGCACAAGAATCGGACAGCGGGATCGTGCTCACGCGGCGGCAGGTCGACGAGGACTTCCTCGGGCCTGGCGAGGTCACGATCAAGGTGCACTACTCGAGCGCGAACTACAAGGACGGGCTGGCGATCACCGCGGGCGGTGGCGTGGTCCGCAATTATCCGATCATCCCCGGTATCGATATCACCGGTGAGGTCGTCACCTCCGAGGTCGACGATTTCGTGCCCGGTGACCAGGTGGTGGCGCACGGTTACGACATCGGCGTCTCACATCACGGCGGCTTCGCCGAGTACGCGAGGGTGCCCGCCGACTGGGTGGTCAAGCTCGACGGTCTCAGCACCCGTGACGCGGCCGCGCTCGGCACCGCCGGTTTCACCGCCGCACTCAGTGTGCAGGGGCTGCTGGATCACGAACTCACCCCGGAGACCGGCGCGGTGCTGGTCACCGGCGCGACGGGTGGTGTCGGCAGCGTGGCCATCGATATCCTGTCGGGTCTCGGCTTCGAGGTGATCGCCTCCACCGGAAAGACCGATGCCGGTGACCGGCTGGCCGAACTCGGCGCGAACGAGGTGATCGGCCGGTTGCCGGAGGATCCGGATGCGAAACTGCGTCCACTGTCCAAGGCCGCCTGGGCCGGTGCGGTGGACAGCGTGGGCGGCAAATCTCTCGCCTATATCCTCAGCGCGATCGGGTACGGCGGTGCGGTGGCGGTCAGCGGCCTCACCGGTGGCTCGGATCTGCCGACCACCGTCATGCCGTTCATCCTGCGCGGCGTATCGCTGCTCGGCATCGATTCCGCGTACGTCCCGATCGACAAGCGGCGCGCGCTGTGGGCTCGGCTCGCCGATGATCTACGGCCCCAACATCTTTCGACCATCGAGAATTTCGCTCCGATCACCGAGGCCGAGCGGGTCCTGCACGCCATCCAGCACGGCAGCCACTCCGGTCGCACCGTATTCGGCGTCGCCGGGGAATTCTGACGGTAGCCATCGAAGCCCGGATCGAGCCGGGCTTCGATGGGTTTCGGGCTCAGGCCGCGACTTCGACCGGCTCGTCCGCGAACTGTGTGCGGTAAAGCTCCGCATAGCGTCCGTCAGCGGCGAGCAATTGTGGGTGCGTGCCGCGCTCCACGATTCGGCCGTCCTCGAGCACCAGTATCTGGTCGGCGGCCCGGATGGTGGAGAGTCGATGCGCGATGACGAGTGCGGTTCGGCCGTCCAGCGCCTCGGAAAGTGCTTCTTGGACAGCGGCTTCCGAGGTCGAGTCCAGCGAGGCGGTCGCCTCGTCCAAGATCACCACGCGTGGTTGTTTGAGCAGCAGCCGGGCAATGGTCAGTCGCTGGCGTTCACCGCCGGAGAGGCGGTAGCCGCGTTCGCCGACCACGGTGTCCAGGCCGTCCTGCAGTGACGTGACCAGCTCACCCAACCGGGCCCGCTGCAGCGCATCCCACAGCTCGGCCTCGGTCGCCTCCGGTCGGGCCAGCAGCAGATTGGCGCGGATGGTGTCGTGGAACAGGTGGCCGTCCTGGGTGACCAGGCCGACGGTGTCCCGAATGGAGGTCGTGGTCAGGCCGCGCACATCGGTACCGTTGAGCCGCACCGCCCCGCCGTCGACATCGTAGAGCCGGGAAACGAGCTGGGCCACAGTGGATTTCCCGGCCCCCGAGGAACCTACCAGCGCGACGAGCTGACCGGGCTCGGCCCGCAGTGACACATTGTGCAGCACCTCCACCCCGCCGCGGGTATCCAGCGTCGCAACATCCTCGAGCGAGGCGAGCGACACCTTGTCGGCCGACGGGTAGCCGAAGGTGACATTGTCCAATTCCACCGCGACCGGACCTGCGGGCACCGTGACGGCATCCGGTGCGTCCTCGATCAGCGGTTTCAGATCCAGCACCTCGAAGACCCGCTCGAAGCTCACCAGCGCGGACATGATTTCCATCCGAGCGCTGGCCAGTGCGGTGAGTGGCGTGTAAAGACGGGTCAGCAGCAGCGAAAGCGACACCACCGCACCGGCATCCAATTGGCCACGCAGCGCATACCACCCGCCGAGTCCATAGACCAGGGCCAGTGCCAGCGCCGAAACCAGGGTCAGCGAGGTGACGAAAACCGTCTGCAGCATCGCCGTGCGCACTCCGATATCGCGCACCCGCCGCGCCCGCAGCGCGAACTCGTCCGACTCCTGTTGCGGCCGCCCGAACAGCTTCACCAGTGTCGCGCCGGGTGCGGAGAAGCGTTCGGTCATCTGGGTGCTCATCGCCGCATTGAGGCCTGCGGCTTCCCTTTGCAATCCGGCCAGCCGGTTGCCCATCCGCCGCGCCGGAACCACGAAAACCGGCAGCAGCACCAGCGCGAGCAGCGTGATCTGCCAGGAGATCCGGACCATGACGGCGAGGGTGAGCGCGAGGGTGACCAGATTCGTGACAACACCGGAGAGCGTGTCGCTGAACGCGCGCTGCGCCCCGATCACATCGCTGTTCAGGCGGCTGACCAGCGCCCCGGTGCGAGTGCGGGTGAAAAACGCGACCGGCATCTTCTGCACATGATCGAACACGGCCGTGCGCAGATCCAGGATCAGCCCCTCACCGATCCGCGAGGACAGCCAGCGAATGATCACCCCGAGTGCGGCATCGACCACCGCGAGGCCGCCGATCAGGACGGCGAGCGTGACCACGACGCGCGGCGCCGCACCACCGACGATGTCGTTGACCACCCGACCCGCCAGCACCGGCGTCGCCACCGCGAGCAGTGCGGACACCACGCTGAACAGCAAGAACGCACCGATCCGGCGGCGATGCGGCCGCGCGAACCGCAGAATGCGCCGCGCCGTCGCGAGCCGGAACGGCCGCGTCTCCTGCGGGGCGTTCGCCCGCCGATACATCTGGCTCCAGGCCACCGATTCGATACTCACCGTGCTGCTCCCTCTCGCTCCCACCCATCGAACACCTGGCCACCGACACTAAGACCTCAACAAAGGTTGAGCGCAAGCCCATTCCGCCCGAATTCCGCGCACAGCGAAACCACCGCGCCCGCCACAGGGTGCGGATCCGACAAGGGTGTGCGGATCCGAACACGAGTGCCGATTCGGAGCGGAGTACGGATCCAGACAAAGGGTCCGGATGCGGTTCGGGTGGTCCGGTATGTGCGTGCATAGGCTGGTGGGGTGAGCGAGGACCGGATGTCCGATGCGTTGCGTCGCAGGATCGCGGGTGAGGTCGACGCGTCCGCGCGTAGGCGTGCCGAATACTCCTCCGATGCGTCGAATTATCGGGTGCGCCCGGCCGCGGTTGTCTTTCCGCGCGGGGCCGAGGATGTGGCACGCACGCTCGAATTCGCGAGGAGTAATGGGCTGTCGGTCACCGCGCGGGGTGCTGGGACATCGGTGGCGGGAAATGCTGTCGGTCCCGGGATCGTGCTGGACTTCAGCCGGTATATGAATGGCATCGGTGAGTTGGATCCGGAACGGCGCATCGTACGCGTTCAGCCTGGTGTCGTCCTCGCGGAATTGCAGCGCAGCGCCGCCGTGCACGGGCTGCGGTTCGGCCCCGATCCGTCGACGCAGAATCGGTGCACGCTGGGCGGGATGATCGGCAACAATGCGTGCGGACCGCATGCGGTGGCCTGGGGGCGCACCTCGGATAATGTGCGTGAGCTGCGTATTCTCGATGGGACGGCAGCCGAGCGGACGCTCGCGGCCGACCCGTCCGCAATTCCCGGCCTGCCCGAATTCACCAGGGCGAGTCTCGCGGTGATCCGCACCGAACTCGGCCGATTCGATCGACAGGCCTCCGGCTACGGACTGGAACATCTACTGCCGGAACATGGTTCGGCGGTCGCGAAGTCGTTCGTCGGCACCGAGGGGACCTGCGGGTTGCTGCTCGAAGCAACGGTGGATCTGGTCCCGTTGCCGAAGGCCACCGTCCTCACCGTGCTCGGCTATCCCGATATCGCCACGGCCGCGGACGATGTCGCGGCGGTGATGGCCTGCCACCCCATTGCGGTAGAGGGCATCGATGCGCGACTTGTCGATATCGTGCGCGTGCACCGCGGGGCCACCAGCGGTGTGCCGGAACTGCCGCGCGGTAGCGGCTGGCTGTTCGTCGAGTCCGCCGGTGATACTCCCGCCGAGGCGTATGCCACGGCCGAGAAGCTCTGCCGAACCGTCGCTGCGCTGGACTCGCGGATAGTCACCGATCCCGGTGTCGCCGCGGCACTTTGGCGAATCAGGGCGGAGGGCGCCGGGCTGGCCGGTCGCACTCCGGCGGGTCATCCGGCCTGGCCGGGCTGGGAAGACGCGGCCGTCCCGCCGGAGCATCTCGGTGCGTATCTGCGCGATTTCGCGACGTTGACAAAGGACCACGGCGTGGACGGACTGCTCTACGGTCACGTCGGCGACGGCTGCATCCACGTCCGTCTCGATCTGCCGATTGCTGATGCGCCGCAACGCTTTCGGCGCTTCATCCAGGACGCGTCCGAACTGGTGGTCCGCTATGGCGGCTCGCTCTCCGGCGAGCACGGCGACGGCCGGGCCCGTTCGGAATTGCTCTCGATCATGTACTCCCAGGACGCACTCGACGTATTCGCCGGATACAAGGCGCTTTTCGATCCGGACGATGTATTGAACCCAGGCGTCCTGGTCGCTCCGTCCCCCATCGATGCCGATCTGCGACTGGTCGGATTGCGACCTGCCACGGGTCCGTCTGGCTTCGCATTTCCGCACGACAACGGCGATATCGCCACCGCCGTGCATCGTTGCGTCGGCATCGGCAAATGCCGCGCGGACACCCGCGCGGCCGGTGGTTTCATGTGCCCGTCGTATCTGGCCACCGCTGACGAGAAGGACAGCACCCGAGGCCGCGCGCGAGTGCTGCAGGAGGTGGTGCGCGGCGCACTCCCCTGGTCCGCCGCGGCGGTCGCCGAATCACTCGACCTGTGCCTGTCCTGCCGGGCATGTCGCTCCGACTGCCCGGCCGGGGTCGATATCGCGACCTATAAATCCGAGGCGCTGTATCGCCGCTATCGGCATCGCCCGCGTCCCATCGATCACTACGCGCTGGGTTGGCTGCCGCGCTGGCTCGGTATCGCCGGTCGCATGCCGCGAGCGGTGAATGCGCTGGCCGAAATCGGGTGGTTGCGCCGAATCGCCTTGCGTGCGGGCGGAATCGATCCGCGCCGTGCGGTACCGCGGCTCGCCGACAGCAGTTTCCGCAGGATCTGGCATGACCGGGAGGATGCGGGCGCGGCACCCGAGGTGCTGCTGTGGCTCGACACCTTCACCGATGCCTTCGACCCCGAAATAGCCCAGGCCGCAGTGCAACTGATGGAATCCCTCGGCTACCGAGTCCGCATACCGCGACGCCGCGTGTGCTGCGGCCTCACCTGGATCAGCACCGGACAACTCGACGGCGCTCGGGCGCGGCTGCGCGCGACACTGACCGAACTGGATGAGCATGTGCGCGGGGGCGGCATCATCGTCGGCCTCGAGCCGTCCTGCACCGCGGTGCTGCGCGCGGACCTGCCGGAACTGCTATCGGACGATCCGCGTGCGGCCGCAACCGCCGCGGCCGTGCGCACCCTCGCCGAATTCCTTGCCGAACAGCCGAACTGGCGGCCGCCGGCACGAGCGGGAAAGTCGGTGGTCGTCCAACCGCATTGCCATCACCATGCCGTACTCGGCTACGAAGAGGATCGCCAGCTATTAGCCAGCCTGCAGATAAATGTGACCGAGATCACCGGCTGCTGCGGTCTGGCCGGAAACTTCGGAATGCAATCCGGCCATTACGACATTTCGGTCGCCGTCGCCGAGAATGGCTTGCTACCGGCACTGCGAAATGCCGACGACGGTTCGATCTTGATAGCCGACGGGTTCTCGTGTCGAACCCAGGCCATGCAGCTGAGCGGCCGTCGAGGGCTACACCTCGCGCAATTCCTGCTCGGCGAGTGAGACTCAGCTGCCGAACGGCAGCGTGCCGGGCGGAATCTGGTAACCCGAGCTGCCCGCGGAAACCGCACCCCAGGCATTGAGCAACCAGTTGAGCGCGTTGGTGATCATTTTCTACCTCCGATATGGCGACTGCCAGCTGTTTGCCGAACGCATCAATATCGCCACAGTTATTCGTCGCGTTACAAAATCGCGGGGATCTGCGATTATGTCGAATCCCTATGGTAAGGCCAACATTCGGACCGAAATATTTGTGAGCCGGGCAACATTCGAGGCCCGCGCGCCAGCCGCCCACCCAGCGGGGCACAATGAGTCGGTGCGCAATCAGACGGCCGCGCCGGACCTGAGCCGGGCAGGCCTGACCAGGACGGTCATGGCTGAACGGCCGATCGATCTCGCGCCCACCCTCGCGCCTTTGTCCCGCGGCCGCGGCGACCCGTGTCACCTGGTCACCCACGACGGCGCGCACTGGCATGCCTCCCGGATGCCGACCGGCCCGGTCACCTACCGCCTGACCGAGGCCGATCGCCACACCGTCGACGCCCGCGCCTGGGGTCCGGGCGCGGCCGAATTCCTCGACGGACTCGACCACATGCTGTGCCTGGATGAGGACATCTCCGACTTCGCCCCCGAACATCCGAAGATCGTCGACGCGCACCGCCGCTTTCCCGGATTGCGCATGCTGCGCACCGGCCTGGTCTTCGAGGCCTTGGTGCCCGCCGTGCTGGAACAGAAGGTGCACACCGTTTCGGCCCGCGCGTCGTGGCGAAAGTTGGTGCGGCAGTTCGGATCTCCCGCACCCGGACCGGCCCCCACCGGGCTGCTGCTGCCGCCCGACGCCGACACCTGGCGCACGATCCCGTCCTGGACCTGGCACCGCGCCAATGTCGGCCCGCAGCGCGCGCAGACGATCGTGCGCGCGGCCCGGGTGGCCGACGCGCTGGAACGGGCGGCGGCCGAAAGTCCGGCGGAAGCCGCCCGTCGCCTGCGCACGGTTCCCGGTATCGGGGTGTGGACCGCCGCCGAGATCGGGCAGCGCGCCTTCGGTGACGCGGATGCCCTCTCGGTCGGCGACTACCACTTGGCGGCCATCGTCGGCTGGACCCTGCTTGGCGAGCCCATCGACGATGACGCGATGGTCGAATATCTGGAACCGCTACGGCCACACCGCTATCGGGCCGTTCGTCTGCTGGAGATCAGCGGTTACGCGCACAAGCCGAAGTTCGGCCCGCGCACCCCGCTCACCGATCACACCTGGCACTGAGCCGATCCGCCGGACCGCTCGTTTCGGCAGGCCGTATTCCGTCCGCGCGACAGCGTGCCGTCGATGCGCCAGGGACTCCGCTGTCACCCAGCGCAACACCCGGATGCAGTCGGCAAGCGCCCCCGGTATACCCGGCGGCTCGACATGCGGCCTCATAACGGCAGTGCGCGCTCGTCCAGCACGCATTTGCCCGCCTCGACCAACGTGGTCCGCGCCGCACGGCGGACCCGGCACCGGTCGACGGTGCAGTCGATATGCAATTGCATTGCGGCGTGGGCTTGTTCGGTGGTCAGCACACCGGGGTCGTTTCCGCAGGCCAATAGGGATGCGACGGGCATGTGCAGGTTGGTGAGTTGCATCAGGCGACCTCCGCCCGGCGGCGCACCGAGCGGACATGTCGGGTGTATCGGGAGATCGGTCCCTGATCCCACGGGGCCTGTCGGACCGCCATACCCACCGCCTCGAGTACGGTCAAGCCGACCTCGTCCGCGAGATCGCCGACCGCGGCGAACAGCGATGGCACCACCTCGGCAACCTTCAGTGCAGCAACCGCTTGGTCGCAGGTCAGCGTGCGTCCGGGCAAATAGGAAACAACCCAGCTCTGCTGCCCGACACTGCGGGCGCGATGCGGGGTCAAATCGCTGGTCATCAAGGACGACGCTATGACACTTACAGCCATGACTCCTCGTTCCTCCGTGCGATTCCTGATGTGTGCCCGGAGGTTTCACAGGAGGAGGGAAGGGCGCCTGTTCCGCTCTGGGCACACTCTCAGCACACCATCGCGGCAGGTCGCGAACAGCGTCCTTCGTGGATATCCAAAGATTTGAGGCGAATTCCCAGCACAAAACCCAGCAGGGAAGGGAGGATTCTCCATAGTGGACGAAAGAGCCCTCTGCCCAAGCGAAGTGACGGGGAACCGAGCTTGTGGGTCGCCCGGAGCAAACCCTTGGGTGAGCATCCGAGCTCGCGACGTGAGCACGGGCCCGGAGGCGGGAGCCTGCGTAACCACGTGGGGACCCGGGAGCATCACAGTTGAATACAGAACGGAGCGTGCTGTGTCAGCGAATTCGACAAGAGCGTCGGAAGCCCCGGACCGGCTATCCCCAGAGAATGCCGCCTCCACTCTACCCAGACGCCAGCTCGGCAGATACCTCAGGGACTGGCGCACCCAGTCGGGCCTCACTATCGCGGAGGCGTCCAGGCTGATGGAATGGGGCGCAAGCACGTTGCAGCGCTTGGAAAAAGGCCAGTCCGACCGGATTCGAACCATCGATATCCAAGAACTGTGTCGCATCTACGGCATACCGGACGAACTGTCCGACGGTCTGAAGGGTCTCGCACAGCAAGCCGCCGTCAAGAGCTGGTGGCATGCCTACGGCGATCTCATCCCCGAAAACTTCGACATCTATGTCGGTTTGGAGGCATCGGCGCAAAAACTCACCTCCTACCAGTCCGAAATCGTACTCGGCCTACTTCAGATCGCCGACTACGCCAGAGCGCTCAATCGTCTCGGCTATCCGGATGATTCGGACGCCGAGATCGAACGCCGGGTCCAATTGCGTATGCAGCGCCAGGCTTTGATCACCCGCAAGGTCGCACCGGCTACCGTGAACGTGATTTTGCACGAGTCGGTTTTGCGCCGGGTGGTCGGTGGCGCCAAAGTGATGGCGGCGCAGCTACGTCATCTCGCCGATATCAGTACCCAACCCAATATCTCGCTGCGTATCCTGCCGTTCGCGGCCGGTGTTCCGCTCGGAGTATCCACCGGACCGTTCACGGTTCTCGAATTCGGTGTCGATAGCAAGGGCCAGCCGATCGAGCCGCCGGTGGTGTACGCGGAGGGTTTCACGGGGGATCTCTACCTCGAAAGACATGCTGATGTACGGCGGTACGATCGTGCGCACGAGTGCCTCCAGCGCTGCGCGCTGGATATTCAACCCAGTAGACATCTGCTCCGGCAGATAGCGAAGGAGTATGTGGCATGAGTATGGATTTGGTTGGCAAGCAATGGTTCAAGAGCACCCGTAGCGGTGCGGGTAAGGACTGCGTCGAGGTCGCCTTTCTCGCGGGCGGCCGGGTAGGCGTACGCGACAGCAAAAATCCCGGTGGACCTGCCCTCGTCTTCGGCACGGGCGCATGGGACGCTTTCACCACAGGTGTTACGGACGGCGAGTTCTGAGGAGTTGCGGGCGTGAGCATCAACGAGGGCGCGAAAGTAGATCTGAGCGGTGCGGTCTGGCGTAAGGCCGGTGAGGGCGCGCGTAAGGACAGCGTCGAGGTGGCGCTATTGGATGCCGGGCACGTCGCGCTGCGCGACGGTAAGAATCCGGATGGGCCGGTCCTGGTCTTCACGCCTGGTGAGTGGTCCGCCTTCACGGCGGGTGTGCACGATGGTGAGTTCGACCGGCCCAAGTCATAGGGCGATCGACCCGGCGGTGTAGTGCCCGCCGGGTCCGGTCCGAGGCAGACTGGGCCTCGCCCGTAATGAACGGATGTGCTCGCCGAAGATCACGAAACAGCGCAGATTCGACAACGAAATCGCGTTTGCCGGGTGGCATTACGGGTAGCCCACTTCTTGTGGACCGTGGGCTCAAGAGTTCCCATCCCCGGTACAGGAAATTGCGGCCGGGCGATTGGGTGGAATGGCTGATCGTGGCACTGCTTTTCGCGGTGTCCGCGGTCGGTGTATTCGTCCTGACCGGCTCGTTCCTCTCGGCACTTTTCGTCGGGGTGCTCGTGTGGGTCGTCGCCGTGGGTGTTGTCGCGTTGTTATAAGGGTGCGCCGACCGGCCGGGTATTCCTACCCCGGCCGGTGGTCCAGTATCGGTTGATCAGCGCCGGAAGAGCTTATTGCCCAACCAGACCAGCGGATCGTATTTCTTGTCCGCCACCCGTTCCTTCATCGGAATCAGGGCATTATCGGTGATCTTGATGTGCTCCGGGCAGACCTCGGTGCAGCATTTGGTGATGTTGCAGAGTCCGAGCCCCTGCTCTTCCTGAGCCAGATCGCGACGGTCGGCCACATCGAGCGGATGCATCTCCAATTCGGCGATCCGCATGAGGAAGCGCGGACCGGCGAACGACTCCTTGTTCTCCTCGTGGTCGCGGACCACGTGGCAGGTGTTCTGACACAGGAAACATTCGATGCACTTGCGGAACTCCTGGGAGCGCTCCACGTCGACCTGCTGCATCCGATAGTCGCCCGGCTTCAGATCCACCGGCGGCGTGAAAGACGGTATCTCCCTTGCCTTCTGATAGTTGAACGACACATCGGTCACCAGATCGCGGATCACCGGGAAGGTACGCATCGGCGTGACGGTGATCAGCTCGTCGGGCTGGAAGGTCGACATCCGGGTCATGCACAGCAGCCGCGGCCGCCCGTTCACCTCCGCCGAACACGAACCGCATTTACCCGCTTTACAATTCCACCGCACCGCGAGATCCGGGGCCTGGGTGGCCTGCAGCCGGTGGATGATGTCGAGCACCACCTCGCCCTCGTTCACCTCGACGGTGAAGTCGTGCAATTCCCCGCCGTCGATATCACCGCGCCACACGCGGAATTTGGCGTCGTAACCCATTCTTACGCCTCGCCTTCCGTGGCCGAAACCGAACCTGCCGGATGGGAGGCGAGTTCGGCTGGGTTGTAATACTTTTCGAGCTCACCCAGATCGAAGAGCGCGAGCAGGTCGGCCCGCATCGGGATCTGGTCCTCCGGGGTTACCCGCACGCCGGGCACCGGTCCGTCCGCATCGGCGGGATCGATCGCGCACACCAGCAACTTGTTGCGCCACTCCGGATCCATTGCCGGGAAATCGTCGCGGGTATGTCCGCCGCGACTCTCGGTGCGCAGCAGTGCGGCCTGCGCGACACATTCGCTGATCAGCAGCATATTGCGCAGGTCGAGGGCCAGATGCCAGCCCGGGTTGAACTGCCGGTGGCCCTCCACCGTGACGTTGTCGAATCGGGTCCGCAGTTCGGCGAGGCGATCGATGGCCTCCTGCAACTCGTGTTCCTTGCGGATGATGCCGACCAGATCGTTCATCGCCTGCTGCAGATCGGTGTGCAGGGTGTAGGGGTTCTCCCCCGTTCCTTCGGCGGGCGGATCGAACGGCGCCACAGCGGCTTTCGCGGCCGCGTCGATATCGGCATCGGCCACCGCGGGGCGCGCGGACAGCTGTTCGACGTAGGTCGCGGCGCCGAGTCCGGCCCGCCGACCGAACACCAGCAGATCGGACAGCGAATTGCCGCCGAGCCGGTTGGAGCCGTGCATACCGCCGGAACACTCACCCGCGGCGAACAAGCCGGGCACGGTCGCCGCGCCCGTATCCGGATCGACCTCGATGCCGCCCATCACGTAGTGGCACGTCGGGCCGACCTCCATCGGCTCCTTCGTAATATCCACGTCCGCAAGCTCTTTGAACTGATGGTGCATCGAGGGCAGCCGCCGCCGGATCTCCTCGGCGGGCAGGCGCGAGGCGATGTCCAGGTACACGCCACCGTGTTCGGTGCCGCGTCCCGCCTTCACCTCCGAGTTGATGGCGCGGGCCACTTCGTCGCGCGGCAGCAGATCCGGTGTGCGGCGGGCCGAGTCGTTATCGCGCAACCACTGGTCGGCCTCTTCCTCGGTTTCGGCGTACTGCCCCTTGAAGACCGGCGGAATGTACTCGAACATGAACCGCTTGCCATCGGTGTTCTTGAGCACCCCACCGTCACCGCGCACGCCCTCGGTGACCAGGATGCCCTTCACACTGGGCGGCCAGACCATGCCGGTCGGATGGAACTGCAGGAATTCCATATTGATCAGCGTCGCACCGGCCCGCAGTGCGAGCGCGTGGCCGTCACCGGTGTACTCCCACGAGTTCGAGGTGACCTTGTAGGACTTGCCGATTCCACCGGTCGCGACCACCACGGCGGGCGCCTCGAACAGCACGAACCGGCCGGATTCGCGCCAGTATCCGAACGCACCGGCGATCCGGTCGCCGTCCTTGAGCAATTCGGTGATGGTGCATTCGGCGAAAACCTTGATGCGCGACTCATAGTCGCCGGTCTCCGCGAAGTCCTCTTGCTGCAGCGACACGATCTTCTGCTGCATGGTCCGGATGATCTCGAGTCCGGTCCGGTCGCCGACGTGCGCCAGTCGCGGGTAGGTGTGGCCACCGAAGTTGCGCTGGCTGATCCGGCCGTCGGCGGTCCGATCGAACAGCGCGCCATAGGTTTCCAGTTCCCACACCCGGTCGGGCGCCTCCTGGGCATGCAATTCGGCCATGCGCCAGTTGTTGAGGAACTTGCCACCGCGCATGGTGTCCTTGAAATGGGTTTGCCAGCTGTCCTTTTCATTGGCATTACCCATCGAGGCGGCGCATCCGCCCTCGGCCATCACGGTGTGCGCCTTGCCGAACAACGACTTGCACACCACCGCGACGGAAAGACCGTGTTCGCGTGCTTCGATCACCGCGCGCAGTCCGGCGCCCCCGGCACCGATGACGACGACGTCGTACTTGTGCCGTTCCACTTCTGGCATGGCCGCGAAACTCCTGGTTTGTGAGGGCGGTTAGTTGATGAACCGCAGATCCGAAATCGTGTCGCTGGCAACCAACATCACGTAGAAGTCGGTCAGCACGAGCGTGCCGAGGGTGGTCCAGGCCAGCGCCATATGGCGGGTGTTGAGTTTGGAGACCTGGGTCCAGAACCAGTACCGCACCGGGTGGGCGGAGAAGTGCTTGAGCTTGCCGCCCATGATGTGTCGGCAGGAATGGCACGACAGCGTGTAGGCCCACAGCAGCAGCACGTTGCCGAGCAGGACGATATTGCCGAGACCGAAGCCGAAGCCGCCGGTCTTCCCGTGGAACGCGTTGATCGCGTCATAGGTGTTGACCAGCGAGACCAGCACGGCCACATAGAAGAAGTAGCGGTGCACGTTCTGGATGATCAGCGGCAGTTTGGTCTCGCCGGTGTACTTCGCGTGCGGTTCGGCGACCGCGCACGCGGGCGGGGAGAACCACACCGCGCGGTAGTAGGCCTTGCGGTAGTAGTAGCAGGTGAGCCGGAACCCGAGCAGGAACGGCAGCACCAGGAAGCCCAGCGGCAGGATCGCCGGGATGTGGCCGAACCACGCGCCGAAATGGCTGGAACCCTCGACGCAGTCGCTGCTCACGCATGGTGAGTAGAACGGCGTCAGGTAGTGGTACTCCGGAACCCAATATGCCGTTCGCACATACGATCTGATCGTCGCGTAGATGACGAACGCGGCTAGTCCGACGGCGGTCACCAGCGGTGGGACCCACCACCGGTCGGTGCGCAGTGTGCGCGCGGAAATGGCGGCCCTGGTCTTGCTGAAGACGCCGGTTCCCGTTTCCGGGGCGGCGGTCGGTGCGGCACTCACAGGTGGATGCCTCGCTGATCTGCAGTGCGGATGGTCCGCGTGACCTCCGCAATCGAATGTGATGCTGAGCACCATACGACACCCCTGCTATCGCTCAACGGGGTCCCGGCAAAGCCAACCCGCCTAGGGGGCCGTGATTTCCACCACATTCGATTCAGGTTTGGCCGCCACACAAGGTGGTCGATTCCGACCTTTGCGCAGGTCAGGTTGAAAGTGCGCTCGAGGCACCAACTGATTTCGCAAGGACATGGACAACTCGTCGGGCACGCCCAGGCATCACCACGTGCTCGACCGCCGACCCGGGCGCGAACTCCCCACGCACTGACGATCGGTAAAAGGCGCGGGGAGGCGGAGGAGCGCCGGGGCGGCGAACCGGATTACTTGGTGCGCGGGCGGGAGTGGAAGCCGAGGCCCTCGTCCTGTGCGCCCATCCACGCGGCTTCGTCGGATTTGCTGTCCGGTACGTAGATGACTTCCTGCGGACGGCGCGCGATCTCCTGCGGCGGCGACTGCTCGAGTTCGTCGGCATCGATGACGAGCCGCTCGAGGTCGTTTTCCAGTCGTCGCACCGAATTGGCGTCGCCGTAGTGGGAGCGCAGTGCGCCGATGGATTGCCGGAGCTGGCCGACCGCGTAGCGCAGTTCCGCAATGTCGCTGCGTGTCATCGATACCTCCTGTATTCCTTGGCGGACAGACGAACTCGATGGGTGTCGGTTGGTTCCATGTTCTGCCTGGGAACGCGCCCTACCGAGTCGTGTGACTCACCACACAACGTGATCTTTAACACAGTACGTGAGGAATGCGATTTTGGCTCGTCGTGGCCCCAATTCCAGTGGTTCGCCCGAAGCTGCCGGAGGTTGACCGCTTGGCCGTTGTGAGTTCCGACGAACGTCCGGTCAACTGGCGGTGGCGTACCCGGGGCCGCGGCCGTCCATGGCGGCCATGACCCGGTCGACCAGGGCGACGATGGACACCGCCACCTCCTCGGCCCGCTCCAGATGCACGCTGTGCCCCGCGCCCTCGAGCCGGACCAGCTCCGAGCTCGCAAGTTGCGAGGCGAGTACCACCGAATGCGCGAACGGCACCACGATGTCGGCCGAACCGGCCAGCACCAGCGCTGGAATGCTGCCGAGCTGGTGCAGCGACGCGGTTTCGTCGAAGGCCATCATCGAGGTCAGGAAGCTCGACATGGTGAGCAGCGGGGTGTCGTTCATCATCGCCGCGGCCACCGCGACCATGCGCGGATTGGTCCGCTTGCTGCCCATATTCGCCTCGCGGGTGATCGGCTCCAAGATCCGGCGCGAGAGCCGCTTGGAGGCCTGCATGAACCGGGGTGCCCGCAACACCGCGAACTGCAACGAGTTCACCGCACGCCGATTCAGGAAACGGCCGAGCCCGACCTCGGTGATGCCATTGGCCGCACCGGCGATCAGGCAGAGTCCGACCACCCGGGTGCCGATGGTCGCCGGGAACAGTCGGGAGTAGGCAAGGGTGACCATCGCGCCCATGGAATGTCCGATGAGGACGATCGGGCCGGTCGGCGCCACGGAGCGCAGGACGGCATCGAGGTCGTGGCCGAGTTGATCGATGGTGTAGGTCGATGGGTGGGCCACGCCCGATTCGCCATGCCCGCGGTGGTCGTAGAAGACCATCCGCACATTCGTCGTCCAGTGACGCTGCAGTTGATCGCGCAGGAATGACCAGGACTCGGTGCGCAGGCAGTGACCGTGCGCGAAGACGACGGTCAGTTCGGCATCGTCGGCGCCGAAGGTACGGACCGCGATCGGGGTGCCGTCGTCGGCCGATACCGTGATCCGGTGGCCGTCGTAGTCGGCGGCTCGGCGGGCAGTCGTCGTGGACATGACGATTCTCCTGTGTCTGGTAGGACACCCGGTTCGGAGCGTTCTTGCCCGGTTGTCGGGCGGAATTCCCGCCCCGTTAGCTCGCCATACCGTCCGTTATGTACGCGTTGTCCAACTGACGCCGCTGATCGACCTGATCCGGGCCTGAGCCCAGGGATCAGTGAATCTATGAATGGATAGGGCAGGCGCTAGATTCCGGTAGACGTTCCTGATCGACCCGCGGCGTTGCCGTCTATCGGGTCATCGATCGGATCTCCTAGAGTCCGCTAGAAATTGTTATGCGACCGTAACCATACGCCGAGTATCAAAAATATGTCTACATCTAGAAAATTTCCGAGATATGCGAATACCCGTCACGAAACGAGCCGCCACCCACGAATGAGTGACGGCTCGTAGCGGCGTCGCGCCTAGGTACCCGCGTGGCTACGGGTCGACGGCAGGAACGGTCGCAGCAGGTTGGTCTCGGTCGACGGACCCATCTGCCATTCCGCGATCCACGGTCCGGTGCCCTCGCTCGGATCGAAGATGCCATCCTCCAGCCACTCGTAGCGGCCGTCGAGGACGTTGCGGGTGAGGGTGCGATCGTCGTCGTCGGTGTTGTCCCACAGCGCGTCGAACAACTTCTTCACCCGAATCCGCGATTGCCTGCCGAAGGTATCGGCCAATTCCTCGGCGGCCTTGGCCTCCGGAGCGCCCGCGGTCCGCAGCGCCTGCGCGCGCACGCAGGCGGCCGAGATCGCGAACAGTTCGGCGCCGATATCGACAATGCGACCGAGGAAGTTCTGCCGGTACTCCAGGCCCGCCTGCCAGCGCGCCATCGCGTACATCAGCGATCTCGCCTGCTTGCGGGCGCTGCGTTCGACGAAGCGCAAATGCCGTGCCAGCGGCCCGAATTCGGCATAGGTCGCGGGTACCGTACCCGCGCCGACGGCCAGCTGCGGGAACCACTTGGCATAGAAGCCACCCGCGCCGACCGCGGCCTTGGCCTTGTCCTTGAGCTCGGCATTCCGATCGACCAGAGCACCGGCGGCGGCCATATGCGCATCGGCCATCTCCCTAGCGATCAGCAGCCGCATGATTTCGCTGGAGCCCTCGAAGATGCGGTTGATCCGCAGATCGCGGACCAGCTGCTCGGCACCGACCGCGCGTTCACCGCGGGCCCGCAGCGAGGCCGCCGTCTCGTAGCCGCGACCACCGCGGATCTGCACGAGTTCGTCGGCGATCTGACAGCTCATTTCGCTGGCCCAGAGCTTGGCCAGGGCCGCCTCGATGCGGATATCGTTGCGGGCCTCGTCGCACATGGTGGCCGAAAGGTCGAGCGCGGCCTCGAGTGCGTAGGTGGTGGCCGCGATGAAGGAGATCTTCTCCCCGACCGCCGCGTGCTCGCCGACCGGGCGACCCCACTGCACCCGCTGCGTGCACCACTGCCTGGCGATTTTCAGCGACCACTTCGAGGCGGCCGTGCACAGCGCCGGTATGGCGAGACGGCCCGCATTCAGGGTGGTCAGCGCGATTTTCAGGCCGTCGCCCTCGCGACCGACGAGATTGCGCTTCGGCACACGAACGTTGTGCAGTCGCGTGACACCGTTCTCGATGCCGCGCAGGCCCATGAACGAATTGCGCCGTTCCACGGTGATGCCGGGCGAATCGGCCTCGACGATGAAGGCCGAGATGCCGCCGCGGTGCCCCTCGCTCTTGGGAATCCGGGCCATGACCACCAGCAGTTCGGCGACCACGCCGTTGGTGGTCCACAGCTTCACGCCGTTGATCTCGTAGGCCTCGCCGTCCTCGGTGGGGGTCGCGGTGCTGGCCATCCGGGCCGGATCGGAGCCGACATCGGGTTCGGTGAGCAGGAACGCACTGACCGCGCCCGCCGCGCAACGGGGCAGGAATTCGGCCTTCTGCTCCGGGGTTCCTGCCAACTTCAGCGGTTCTGGCACGCCGATCGACTGGTGTGCCGAAAGCAGCACCCCGAGGCTGGGGTGCGCGGACCCGACCAGCATCAGGGCCCGGTTGTAGCCGACCTGGGACAAGCCCTGGCCGCCGTACTCTTCCGGGATCTTCAGGCCGAAGCAGCCGAGTTCGGCCAGGCCCTTGACGTACTCGTCCGGAATCTTGGACTCCGCCTCGATGACGCTGCCGTCGAGCGATTCGCAGAACGGCCGCAGCCGGGCCAGATAGGCCTCGGTTCGCACGGCGTCCTCGTCGCTGGGCTGGGGATAGGGGTGGATCAGATCGAGTCGGAATCGTCCCAGAAACATCTCCTTGGCGAACGATGGTTTGGCCCAACTGGTTTCGCGGGATTCCTCGACCAGTGCGCGGGCCTGTTCTTCGGTGGCGTCGACTTTCGCGGTAGTCGCCATGATGTCCTCCTCGGACGTGATCAGGATCACATAAGAGTGTAGGAGGGTTTGTTACCGGCCGGTAGATGTAAGCGGAAACGCGCCAGACGACGTGGCCCGTATTCCCTTGGATGGGGTTGTTACGCCCATCCCGGCCTGAGCTGTGCCGTGAGTTCTTCGTTGGTCTGTTGTTGGTCGCGTTTCCTACCTTGGCGCTACCAGCTTCGCCAGCAGGGGAGAAGCTTTCGCGCACCACGAGGAACACCATGTACGCAGCACAGCTTTCCGGCGTTCAGCGGATTCGCCGGGCAATTGCCGCGGCGGCCATCGGGGTCGCGGCGGTGGCCGGAACCGCCGCCATCGCCGCGCCCGCGCACGCTGAGGTCCAGTACCCGGCGTCGATCAATCAGTGTCTTGCGGCCAAACCGACATTGAAGGAGGGGGTGCGCAATCAGGGACCCTGTGTGGCGGCGGTGCAGGCATTCCTCACCTACAGCTATGGCAACGGTCAGGTTGATGTCGACGGTAAGTTCGGCCCGAAGACCAAGGCTGCTGGGCGGAATTTTCAACGGGCCGTCGGCATTTACGACGATGGCGTGATCGGACCGGCCACCTGGCGGTCGCTGCAGAATGCCTGCACCGCACAGGGGAAGTCGCCGGAGGGGAATTGCGACTACCGTTATCCACTTCCTCTGCCGCTCTGAGCTTTCGGCTACACGCTGCGCAGATAGCGACCGAAATGCGGCACCGTGAACCCGATGGTGCCGCGTTCGGCCGAATAGATCAGCCCCTTCTTGATCAAACCGTCGCGGGCGGGTGAGAGCGACGCGGGTTTGCGGCCGAGCTCATTGGCCACCGCCGCGGTCGGCACCGGACCGTCGTCACCCGCCAAATCGGCCATGGCCCGCATATATTCGCGTTCGGCGGGGGTGGCGCGCTCGTATCGGGAACCGAAGAATCCGACGGCCAGTTCCTCTTCGGCGCTCGGTGCCGCCACCTCGACATCCTCGGCGGTGATCGGGCTCTCCGGCGCCTGATCCCAGGCGGCCTTGCCGTAGGCCTGGACGAAATACGGATAGCCATCTGCCCGCTGGTACAGGGCATCCAGTGCTTCCTCGGTGAACTTCACCTCTTCGCGCTCGGCCGGTGCGATGAGGGCTTGATCCGCCGATTCGCGGTCCAGCCGATCGATACGGTGGTAGCTGAACAGTCGCTCGGAGTAGCTCTTCGAGGCCGACAGGACGGCGGGTAGGTGCGGCAGTCCGGCGCCGACCACGATCAAAGGCGCGGTGTCCTGGCTCAATTCGTGACAGGCCCCGCAGATCGCGGAGATATCCGCGGGACCGAGATCCTGCATCTCGTCGATGAAGATCGCGATGCCGACGCCGATATCGCTGGCCAGCGCGGCCGCCTCCTTGAGCAGTTCGATCAGATCGATCTCGATATCGCCGGAATCGGCGCGACCGGTGACCGCTGGCACGTCGATCCCGGGCTGCCAGCGCTCCCGCATGCCCTTATCGGCGGTGGACCGCAGCGCGAAAGCCTTGAGTATGCCCAGGAAGTCGTCGACGCGCTCCTGGTTGCGATGCGCCATGGCGATCGCGCGCACGGCCATATGCAGCGCGGACGACAGCGGGCGGCGCAGTTCCTGATCCGGGCGTGCCTCGATTTTGCCTGTGCCCCAACCGCGTGAGCCCGCGGCGGAGCGAAGTTGGTTGAGCAGCACGGTCTTTCCGACACCGCGCAATCCGGTGAGCATGACGCTGCGTTCCGGTCGACCACGCGAGATCCGCTCCAGCACAATGTCGAAGGCCTTGAGTTGCTTATCGCGCCCGGCCAATTCGGGTGGGCGCTGTCCGGCTCCGGGAGCATACGGATTCCGCACGGGGTCCATGCCCACACACCGTAGCGCGTTGGTCAGCCGAATCTGGCCATATATAAGGCGTGTCCTAGATATTGCTAGCAAGCTGTCGCATGCTGAGGGCATGCCAACGGAACCACTCCCGACCCTCGCCGAGTTGGTCGAGTCCTGGAAAGTTCCCGCCGAAGCCCCGGTGGCCGCCCACATCCGCGCCAACATTCTGGAAGCGATCGAAGGCGGCCTCGACGATCCGCAACTCGTCGCCGATATCGCGGTGGGGCCGCTGGTGGTCGCGCTCGGTCGGCTGGAGGTCGGCCTGGCCGATGCCCGGCGCCGCATCGATGAGCTGGAGCGGGCACTCGGTCAGCGCAGTGCCGGATCCGACGGCTAGTGCATGCGCTATCCGCCTCCGGCAGGTCGCCGAGCGTAGTGATATGGCGGTCGCATTGGGCGTGAGCGATCACCATCCGACTATGTTCGACGGAACCCCCGGCGGCACGGCAGAAGCTAGCTGGACGCGGCACTAGCGGTCGGTGGATCGCGAAACCGGTGGGCACAGCGTCACTTCCGATCGGGACCTCGATTCGATAACAGGCGGCGCGGCGCCGATACCGTGTCGTGACCATCATGGCGTGTCGCAATTGCGACGCCCGTCCTGGGTTTTCGCGATTATCCGCGTAGAGGCTGGTCTGTGGGCTGGACAACACCGCGTCCTGGCCGTAATCTCTTCGTGACCCAGTGGAGTCTGTCGGTTCGGAAGAGAAGCGGCGCCACTGAGTTACCGCCAAAACGGCTGTCGGGGCCACCAATTCCGGCTGCCGTACCGGGACCCAGAGATTCAACTGGGAGTTGGGGCCGTTCTGCCGGTCCGAACCGACAGCTGACCCGGTCGGCGGGAGAGCAGAAAGATCGGAGACTCGGCTCGGTGGGTAAACACAGCTTGCAGCGGGAATCGCGGCTACCGAATTCCGTCAAGGGCGCGCTCGTCATGGGCGCGGTCGCCGCAACTACTGGTGCGATGCCCGCGATCCCCGCGATGGCAGCCACCATCAACGTCCCGGGCATCGGCGATTTCGACGTCCCGGTTCCGCCGGAATTCGATCAGCAGGCCCAGGATCTGGGTAAGCAGCTCACCCAGGCACTCGCCTCGATGCCCGCAGCGCCCGCCCCGGAGGCCGCTGCCCCGCAGGCCGCGCCGTCGCTTCCCGGTTTGTTCGCCCCCGCCATGCCGCAGGTATTCCACAACACCGCCAGTGACATCGCGCTGGACGCCGCCAAGAGCAAGGTCGGCGCACAGTACTCCTGGGGCGCCTCCGGACCGTTCAGCTTCGACTGCTCGGGTCTGGTCCAGTGGGCCTACAAGCAGGCCGGAATCGAATTGCCGCGCACCAGCTTCGAGCAGTCGCACGTCGGCGCTCCGGTCGCCTTCGAGGACCTGCAGCCCGGCGATATCGTGGTGACCAACGGCGGCGGCCACGTCGGCCTGTACGCGGGCGACGGCAAGCTGCTCAATGCGGTTCAGTCCGGTCAGCCGGTGTCCTACACCCCGCTGCGCCCCGACATGGTTGTGACGGCACGCCGTATGGTCTAAGGGTGGCACCCGCCCAACCGACTACCAAGAACACCGCCCCGAACCAGGCCCGCGTTGACTCCTGGACGTGGGCGGTGCGTCTTTTCAAGACCAGGTCTGCGGCCGCGGAAGCCTGCCGCGGCGGCCACGTCCGCGTGAATGGTGCTACGGCCAAACCGGCCCAACCGGTTCGTCCCGGTGACGAGGTCCGCGTCCGAGCGGGTGGCGTCGAACGCATCGTCATCGTGGAGCGCGTCATCACCAAGCGTGTCGGCCCTCCGATCGCCGCACAGTGCTTGATCGACCGCAGCCCCGCGCCGCCGCCACGCGAGATTGTCGCATCCATGCCACGCCGCGATCGCGGTTCCGGTCGACCCACCAAGCGGGAACGTCGCGAGACGGATCGTCTGCTCGGCCGCACCGACAACTGAGGCGCTGGATTTCGCGCTGCGGGTTGCGATTCGACTGGCCGCGGCGGCGGTGTTTCCGCTACGGCTGGGTCAGGTGGCCCGCGCGGTAGAGCGCTCGGCATTCGCCGCGGCGCAGCTTTCCGCTGGAGGTTTTCGGGATCCGGCCCGGCTCGACCAGGACGACCGCTCCCGGTGTCACCTCATGGGCGGCCGCGATGGCATTGCGGATGCGGCGGGCCAGTTCCGTTGATCCGGTGGCCGCGGGGTCGGCGAGTTCGGCGACGACGACCAGATCCTCGCGGTGGCCGTCATCGTGGCCGAATGCGGTTATGTGGCCGACGCGCAGCTCGGGCGCGCAGTCCGAAACCGTGGATTCGATATCGGCAGGATAGTGGTTGCGGCCGTCGATGACGATGAGATCCTTGAGCCTGCCCGCGATATAAAGCTGACCTTCGTGCCAGAAGCCGAGATCGCCTGTGCGCAGCCAGAATTCGTCACATCCGGACAGGTTGGCCCGAAACGTCGCAGCGGTGGCCTCCGGATTGTTGTAATAACCGGCGCAGACATTGGGGCCGCGGACCCAGATCTCGCCGACGATGCCCGCCGCGACCTCGGTGTGCTCGTTGGGTTCCACCACCGCAACCCGCTGGCCCACAGGTACGCCGCAGCCGACGAGTGGAACACCTTCCGGTGCGGTCCGTGCCTGGCCCTGTGCCAACGCCGCACGGTCGAATCGATGGGTGACGGGTTCGTCTCGTTCAGCACAGACGGTGACCGAGAGGGTGGCCTCGGCCAGACCGAAGCCCGGTGTGTGGGCGTGGTGGCGGAATCCGTAGGGGGCGAAGGCTGCGGTGAAGTCGGCCAGAGCCTCGGCGCGGATCGGTTCGGCGCCGTTGAGCAGTGCGTCGAGGTGGGATAGGTCCAGATCGGCGCGTTCTTCGTGGGTCGTTGCGGAGATCGCCAGGGTAAGGCCGAAATTGGGGCTGCCGGTGGTCCCGGCACGGTAATCGCTGAGGGCGCGCAGCCAGCGGACGGGACGTTTCACGAATTCGCCTGGTGCCATGGTGATTCCGTGTACGCCCGAGTAAAGCGGTAGTGAAAGAGCCAGGATCAGCCCCATATCGTGGAAGAACGGAAGCCAGGAGACAATGGGTTCGGTGCGCGCCGCCGGTACTGCGGTCCACAATTGATCCAGTGCGGCAGCGAGATTCGCGTGGCTTACTTCGACGCCTGCCGGAGACTTGGTCGATCCGGAGGTGTACTGGAGGTAGGCGGTCTCTGTTCGACCGATAGTCGGGGCAGCTGCTCGGGTGCTGGTGTGCGGTGCGAGTTTCAACACTTGGCCTAGTTCCGGACCGAAGATCTCGCTGGTAGTGGTGTCGTTCGGCGAGATCAGGCTCAATGCGGGTCGGGCATCGTCGAGTACACCCTCGAGTCGGGCCCGGTTTCTATTCACCGTCGGCGGAAACAACGGCACTGCAATGCGATTGCTGTAGAGACATGCGAGAAAGGCTATGACGTAGTCGATTCCGTGCGCACACAGTATCGCCACGCGGTCGCCGGGATCGGTTGTCGCTCTGATTCTTTCGGCCTGTGCCGCTGTTGCGTGGTGTAGTTGTTCGTAGGTCAGTGTGACCGGAGTGCAACCTCGCCCGCGATAACGCAATTCGGTGTACGCACTGTCGTTCGGCTTGATCCGCGCCCACTCGGCAACCCGGGTGACAAGGACATTGGTCTGCCGCGTGGTATTCGGCGAAGTCACCGCACGCCGTCGGGTCTTGCGGTGGCGACTCGGTCGGCCAAGGCGGCACCGAGTGCGGTGATGGTCGGGTGTTGGAACAGTTCGGCGGTCGAGATGCGGATATTGAGGCGGGTCTCGAGGTGGCGGCGCATTTCTATACCGAGCAGTGAGCTCAGGCCCAATTCGTTGAAATCGGCTTCTGGATCGAGGTGGTCGGAGGTCAGGTCGAGGGTTGCGGCGAGCGCGGTGCGGATCGTCGTGGTGAGTGGTTCGGTCGGATGGTGCGGGGATTCCCGATTCAGCGGTGCTTCCGGTGTCGATGGTTGGTCGGTGAGCAGGTTTCGCAGGCGGGTGGCGACCGGGTCGGAGCCGGTGGTCGGGGAGTAGTCCAAGGCGAGTAGGTAGGGTTCGGTGTAATACATGGTCTGGGCGAGTAATTCAGTGCCGCGCGCGAAGTCGAATGCGGAGATTCCGGCGCGTCGCAGATGTGCCGCGCCGCCCACGCTCTCGGCGAGACCCGAATCCCACACGCCCCAGCCGATACTCAGTACGCGCCGACCGGGGTGGGCCCGGGCGAGTGCGTCCATTGCGGCATTCGCGCTGGCGTAGGCCGCCTGTCCCGGGGCGCCGAGCGCGCCCGTGGCGGAGGAGAACAGCAGTACGAAGTCGGTTGGATCGGTGGCGGTGAGTTCGATGAGATTGCCCGCGGCAATGGGTTTCGGTGCGAACATGCGGGCGAGTTGGCGGGTGGTGACGGCGTCGAAGGCGGCGTCCTCGAGTGCGCCGGCGGCGTGCACGACACCGCGAATGGTGGAACCGCATTCGCGAACGTCATTGAGCGCGTTGGCGAGATCGCTGCGGTCGGCGGCGTCGCAGCGCACTACGACGATCCGGTCCTCCAGTCCGTCCAGGAGTGCGGGCACCGGTCTGGGGGCACGGGTGAGCACCACGACATCGTGCGCTCCGGCATCGAGCAGCCAGCGCACCGCGACCGAGCCCAGCGCGCCCAGACCGCCGGTGACGACGTAGGTGCCGTTGGGGTCGATCGGTGTCGGGGTGGCTGATCGGGGTCGCGAGTGCACGAAGCGACGGGTGCTGATGGCATCAGCGGAGATACGCAGCTCATCGGGAAGTGTGGTGGCGATGAGGTCGCGCAGTCGGGACACCGCGGTCGGTGACGTATCGGTCCACACGAGTCGCACTGCACGGCCGGATTCGAGCTGCATCGATCGCACCAGACCGGCGACCGCCATCGGCATGATCGAATTGTCCTGTCGGATCCTGGCGAGCGGTTGGCGGTCGGTCGCGCTGGCGGTTGGGAGAACGATCGTCAAAGATGCTGTGGCGTTATCGGATTGGACGCGTTGCAGCAGATCGAGCACTCGCCCGATGGTGGCGATGACACTGTTCGCGGACTCGTGGTGGGTCGCGCCGGATTCGGCGGGCCAGATCACCACGACTGCGGTGTCCGCGGTGCCGGTGCGTCCGGCGAGTACGGCGGAGACAATCGGGCCGGCGGCATCCGGTTCTCGGGCGACGCGTTCGGCGGGCAGGGTGCGGTCGAGTTCCCTGGCGAGCCGGACGGCGAGTTGGGATTCGCCGATGACCAAGGCGCGCTGCGGTTTCGTGGCGCTGTTCGCATTGGGCTGGAAGGGTATCCACGTTTCATGGCGGAAAGGACCGACCTGCGTTGTGGACTCCACCGTTGCGAAACGTATGCGGACGCCTGACAGCGCGAGTACCGGGACGCCGTGCTGATCGGTGCCGATGATGTCGCCGGTCAGTCCGGTCGTGGACCGATCACGCACCAGCGCATGGACTTCCAGCAGCACCAGATCCGGTTCGGCGGACAGCCAAGCGGATTCGATGCCGATCGGCAGTGCGATGGCATCGGCGGGCAGGTGATCCCAGCTGGCGGCGGCAAGCAACTGCAGACAGCTATCGAGGGTCGCCGAGCGCTGTAGTGGGGCGGAATCGAACGATCCCACCGCACAATCAAGCCCGGCCTCGATATCGCGCAGCGCGCGGAAGGCGGGACCGTAGTCGAGATGCCGCGCGCGCAACGAGTCGTAGAAAACACCTGGCGTGAGCACCCGCATCCGCCGACGCGCGGCCCGATTTGCATCGACCACCCGCATCCATGCGACGATATCCCCGGGTGTGGGGTCACCGGCCAACCGTGCCGAAGCCAGCGTCCCGGCGCCTGTGACCTCCGCCTGCAACCTTCCAGCAGCACCGATCCGATAGGTGACAGCGGACAGCGCGGCAAGCCCGGTCCGCTCATGCACCACGAAATCGGTGATCGCCCGCCCGGTCCCAGCCAGTCCGAGCAGCCTGAGCAGCCAGAAGACGGCGGGGACCGTCGGAACGCCCTGCACCACGTGATCGTGGAGATCGTCGGCGGGGAACTCGGATTCAGCGATGCGAACGCCGGACCCGCTCGAATCGACGGGATTTCGTCCGCGTACGTCCACTCCGATGGCCGTGCCGAAGTCGGATACCGAGGAATCTTCGACAGGGTGGCCGTTGACAGCGGGATCGGCGGCACTGCGATCTGTGGTACCGGGGTGAGTGACGCTGCTGTGGATTGTGCTGGGCTCACTCGTGGTGTCGCGGATGGTGTTGGGTTCGGTAGCGGCGTCGCGAGTCGCATCAGACTTGGTGGCGGTGGCGCGGTCGGTGCGTGGCTGTGGGGGAGCGATGTGCGAGGTGTGTGGTTCGGTGGCAGCGATGTGGATGGTGGCGGCTTCGGTGTCGATGCGTCGCTTGGTGTTATCGGACTCGGTGACAGTGCTGGATTCGATGGCAGTGACTTGGACGCCGGGGTCGCGGGTGGTGATCAGGGGGAACCGGCGGTGGATCCATCGGCGGGGTGGGGGTGGGGTGGTGAAGGGGCCGTTGGCAGCCCAATTCAGGGGGCGGCCTTCGAGGTAGAGGTTGCCGAGGCAGGTCAGGAAGGATTTGGGCTCGTCGTTGCGGGTGGTCACCGGGTGGGTGGCGGCGGCGAATTCGGGGAAGTCGCGGATCGCGGGGGTCAGTACCGGATGGGGTGTGAGTTCCAGTACCGTTGCGAATCCGTCGTCGGCGGCTTGTTGCAGTGCGGCGGCCAATTCGACGGTGTTCGAGGCATTTTCGGCCCAGTAGTCGGCATCCATTGCGGCCGTGGTGATCGTTTCGCGTCGACGTGCGGTGGAGTAGACCGGGACGCGCGGCACCCGCGGGGTGAGTCCGTCGAGCGTGCCGACGAATTCGGGCAGCAGCGCGCGCACCTGGGGGCTGTGTGCGGCGAAGTCGACGGCGATGCGTTGCGCGAATATCTGCCTGCGCTTGGCCCGGCGGACCAGCGCGTCGACGTAACGCGGCGCACCCGAGATCACCACCGAACGCGGTCCATTGATCGCCGCGATCGCTACCGTCGCGTGCAGTGGCTCGACCAGCCGCCCTGCCTCATCCGCCGTCGCCTCCAGCACGGCCATCGCGCCGTGCCCGTCGAGCCGTGCCAGAATCCGGCTGCGCTGCACCACGACTCGGGCCGCGTCCGAAAGCGATAACGCACCGCTTACCGCGGCCCCGGCCACCTCGCCGAGGCTGTGCCCCACCACCGCATCCGGTTCGATGCCCCACGCGGCGAGCAGTTCGGCGAGTGCAACTTGGAATGCGAAGATCGCTGGCTGCACGAGTTCGGTCCCGCTGCTCGCCGCACCGCTGAGCGCGAACCCGTTGCGCGGCGTCCACACCCGCCCGCCACCCGCCGCCGCAATCGCATCCGCGGCAGCGGTCACTGCCTTCGCGAATACCGGATAACGAGCCGCCAGACCCCGCCCCATCTTGGGATACTGCCCACCCTGCCCAGAGAACAGGAACAGCACGCCACCGCGCCGCCGCACCGAATCAGCGCCGATCACCCCATCAGCCAACGCCCGCAACTGATCCACCGCATCATCAAGATCCCGCGCAACCACTGCCGCCCGGGCATTCTCGGGCATCAACCGCGCCGCGGCAGCCGCGAAGTGCCGAAGAATTTCGCGACTCCCTGCGCTCGAGTAATTCGTCGCAATCGCATCGATTGCAGCGCTCATGCCCTCGCGCGAGCCGCCGCCAGCGCGCTGGTAAGAATCGCCGTTTGCGCTTTCGGGCGTAATGCCGCCAGCGCCTTCGCGTGAACCGCCGCTAGCACCCACGCCGGAAGTGCCGCTCGTGCGCTGGTAGGAATCGCCGCTCGCGCTTTCGCGTGACTTGCTCGTTCGTACGTGTGGAGTTCGGCTGGTGTCCTGCTGCCGCGCATTAGTGTTGTAGCCTCGACTGGCGCTTGCGCAGGTGGACGATGTTTCACTGTCGTTGTCGCGGGATGGATAGCCGGAGCTGCTACCCGACGCGGCGCTGATGTCATCGCATGAGGCGCTGCTTGTGCCGTCGTGTGCGGTGTTGGTGAGGCCATCGCGCGTGGCGTCGGTGCTGTCGGGTGAGCCGCCGCTGGCGCTTTCGGGTGAGTCGCTCGTTCGTTCGTGCCAATTTCGGCTGGTGTCCTGGTGCCGAGCGTTACCGGTGTCGTCTCGCGACGCGCTGCTTGCGCTGTTGGGCGAAGGGGCGCTGATGTTGTCGTGCGAATCGCAGCTGGTGCCGTTGCCCGAACCGGCGCTCATGCTGTCGCGCGACGGGCTGCTGCCGCGCGTGGCGCCGGTGGTGTCATCGCTGCTGGCCCTCCCGCGTGCGGCGTCGCTGGCGCAATAGGACGACATGCCAACCCCCTCGAGCAGTTCGGCCCATCGCAGCGCGTTCGACCGCAGCTGGGCAATGTCGCGACCGGTTACCGGAAGCAGGACGGGCGGTTCGTAACTCCGATGATGCGTAGCCTCGAGTCCGCGCAGCACCACATGCGCATTCGTCCCGCCGAATCCGAATGAGCTGACTCCGGCGTGCCGCGCGGCCACCGGTGTTTCGGTCCAGTCGACTGGTTCGGTCGGGACTCGCAGTCCGCGCTCGGCGAGCTTCAGCAGCGGGTTCTCGATATGAAAATTGATGGTCGGCGGGATCACGCCGTGTCGAATGGACAGTGCCGCCTTGACCATTCCGGTGATTCCGGCGGCCGCCTCCAGATGTCCGATATTGGATTTGAGCGAGCCGATCCAGGTCGGTGCGGCATCGCTTCCGACTACCGCGGCGAGCGCGCCAACCTCCACGGCATCACCCAATGGCGTTCCGGTGCCGTGGCATTCGACGTACCCGGCGGCACGAGGATCGAGATCCGCCCAGGCGGTACGAATCACCTCCTGCTGGGCCCGGCCGTTCGGCGCGTACAGGCCATTGGATCGCCCGTCCGAACCGACTGCCGTGCCGAGGATTTCCGCGTACACCCGATGCCCGTCCCGCAGCGCATCGGCGGTGCGACGCAGCACAACCACGGTGCACCCGTCACCGCGGGTATATCCGTCGGCGGTGGCATCGAACGGTTTGCATCGTCCATCGGGCGCGAGGAAACCGGCCTCGGCCAGGTAGTCCGAGGTATGCGGCAGCAGTGCGAGATTCACCCCGCCGACGATCGCGAACGGCACCGCGTCATCGGCCAGCAGGCGCACCGCGAGATCCACCGCGGCCAGCGAGGACGAGCAGGCGCTGTCCACCACCAGACTCGGTCCGTGCAGGTCGAGGACATAGGAGAGGCGGTTGGCGATGATGCTGAGCGCCGATCCGGTGACCGCGGTCGGCGCATCGTGCCCGGCGCGGCCGAGCACCGCGATGCCGTGATCGTAGGCGCACGCACCGAATACCACCGCGGCCCCGGAACCCCTGGTGCGATAGCCGATTCCGGCATCGTCGAGCGCCTCGACCGCCACCTCGAGCGCCAACCGCTGCTGCGGATCCATCAGCGCGGCCTCGCGACCCGAAATGGCGAACCAGTCGTTGTCGAAAGCGTCGATATCGGCGAGATATCCGGCGTGGCGCGTGCCTGCTCGACCGGGCGGCGGTGCGCCGGTGGCATCCCGGCCATCGCACAGCATCCGCCAGAACTCGGACACATTCGGCGCGCCAGGCACCCGGCAGCCGATGCCAACGATCGATACCGGCGGATACGGCCGGACACAGGCGGGCTGACCCTTCCGATTCGGGGGCAAGCTGTTCATCGCATCGCGAGATACTCGACAAGCTGCTCGATGTCCGGATGGTCGTAGAGGGCGGTGAGCGAAACCTCGACTCCCACGGCATCTTCCAGATGCGCTGTCAGCCGTGCCAATTGCAGCGAGCTGAGGCCGAGATCGCTGAACGGCGCATTGGTCGAGACCATTGCGGCATCGATATTCAGCAGGTCGGCGATGGCGGCGGTGGCAGCGCCGAGTAGCGCGGCACGTAGACCGGTGTTCGAAACACCGTTGGCGACTGTTCGCAGGTCGCTCGAGACAACACCCTGCCCGTCCGGAAGATCAGGCCCCATCCGTCCTCCTCCCGTCGCCGGAGGGCTGCTGCCCCCACGCCGGTACCCCTGCCGATTATGCCGTAGATATCGGCGCGATCAAGGTGTCCCTCAGGCGGGTGAATTGTCCAGAATTGTCCTGTCTACCCGGCTCTTTCATCGTTTACCGTGATCGCCTACGGTGACACCGTGCCCGAATCAGGAACCGAGCGGACGCCCACCCTGCCGACCGTGCTGCGCTGCTGCACCGCGCTGGCGGCCACGCCTGGTCGACTGCTGCGGCCGCGTCGCCCTGATACCGAATTGCTGGCCGGTCTGGAGCCGGTCCCGCTGCCGCAGACCAAGGCGACCGTCGGGCTCACCGTTCTGATGCAGGCCCGCATGGCCGCGCCCACCACGATCGTCGCGGAGGGCGTGCGCAGCCTGCGCGAGCTGCCGATGACCATGTCGGCCTATCTGATCGAGCATCCGACGGCACGATTCCTGGTCGATCCGGCGCTGTGCGCGGGTGTGCACGATCGGGTGCTGCCCGAGCTGCCGTTCCCGGTTCCTCTCCTGGTCGCACCCGATAAGCCGGTGCTCGGCCTCTCGGACGCGCTGGCCGCCCGGGATATCGCCGTCGACGCGATCGACTTCGTCCTGCCGACCCACCTGCACTGGGACCACATCTCCGGCCTGTTGGAGCTGCCCGATTCGGTGAGCATCCGACTACCCGGCGTCGAACGCGCTTGGGCACTCGACGGTGCGCACGCCCCCATCGGCGTTGCCCGAGGCCCACTGCACGGACGCACCTTCGACACCTTCGAACTCGACGGCCCGCCGGTGCTCACCTTCCCGCGCAGTCTGGACCTGTTCGGCGACGGCTCGGTGCTGCTGGTCGATCTCGCCGGACATACCCCGGGCAGCATCGGTGTCCTGCTCGCGGTCGACGACGGCACCCGGGTGTTGCTCGCGGGCGACGCGGTGTGGAACAAACTCCAGGTCGAGCTGATCCGCGAGAAGGCCCCCATGCCCGGCCAACTCTTCGATGCCGACCGTGACGCCACCTTCGCCACCATCCACCGCCTACACGCCCTACCCGACGGCATCGAAATCGTCGCCGCCCACGACTACGCCGCGGTCGAGGCACTGGCAGCACGGAAGCGATAGCCCGCCTCAGGGACGGAATTCAGTCGATACCCTCGTCGAGCTGCTGCCAAGTAGCGTGCACCTCGAATGCCTGACATCGGTCGCGGTCACCCCTCGATGGACTGCGACGGGTTCGGGCGAGCCCTGGGTGTTCGGCCCAGGGCTCGCGACGAGTCGCTAGGCGACTACCTTCTCCGCGAGTCGCGCGGTGATCAGCTCTTCCGCCTCGGCGACCATCCGGTCTATCAGTTCGGCGCAGGACGGGATGTCGTGGATGAGGCCCTGGGCCAGGCCAGCCGACCAGATGCCCGCATCGAGATCGCCCTCGTCGAAGACGCGGCGTCCGCGCGCACCCGCGACGAGATCGCGGACATCGTCGAAAGTGCCTCCGGCCTTTTCGATTTCGACGACCTTGCGGCTGATCTCGTTATCCGCGACGCGCGCGGTATTGCGCATGGTCCGGAAGATCAGCTGGGTGTCGAGTTCGGAGTTGGCGACGATCTGTTCCTTGACCTTCTGGTCGATCGCCGACTCCTGTGTGCACAGGAAGCGGGTGCCCATATTCACACCGTCGGCACCGAGCGCGAGCGCGGCAACCAGACCGCGGGCATCGGCGATGCCGCCGGAGGCGATCATCGGAATGTCGAGCACCCGTGCGGCGGCGGGGATCAGGATCAGCCCGGGAATATCGTCCTCACCGGGATGTCCGGCACATTCGAAACCATCGATGCTCACACCGTCGACGCCGATCTTCTGCGCCTTCAACGCATGCCGCACGCTGGTGCACTTGTGCAGCACCTTGATACCGGCCTCCCGGTAGTACGGCAGGAAGGGCTCCGGATTGCTGCCCGCGGTTTCGACGATCTCGATACCGCTCTCGATGATCGCCTGCACATATTCGGCGTACGGCGGCGGATTGATCGACGGCAGGATCGTGACGTTCACGCCGAACGGCTTATCGGTCAACTCCCTGGTCCGCGCGATCTCCTTGCGCAGATCGTCGGGAGTGGGCTGGGTCAGGGCGGTGATGAAGCCGAGCCCGCCCGCGTTGGCGACGGCCGCGACTAGGCCCGCGCGGCCAACATGCATCATGCCGCCCTGCACGATCGGGTGTTCGACGCCGAATGTCTCGGTGAACCTGGTACGCAGCATTGCGCTTCTCCTATGCGTTGCGGGGCGTGCCAGTGGCGCCCTTACGCAGTGATGGTGACACGAGAATCGTCCGCTGTTCAACTCACAAGTAAGCCGGGATTCGCATCGTGTTGCCCGCTGAACGTGTGTGTGAGCAGGAAGCAACTATCGGGATAGCCGGTGAATATGCAGCTAGGTGCGGTTTTTCCAACGCGAACACGACCGCGAGACGATTAACAGCGATTCGTGATCAAGCGCCTTGCCGCTCGAATAAGTTAGTTGTTATTCTGCTCTCAGTTCAGCCCGTCGACGCCGTCGGATACTCCGACGCCCGTTCGGCGGTCCGAGAGGAGTGGCATGACCACCGGTGCACAGGCGCTCGACGAGCCGATCAGGTCGCGGCGCAACCACTGGAACAACCAGATCGCATCGCACGCTCAGATGCGCCCGGACGCGGTCGCCGTGCGGTTCCGTGGCGTGGACACCACCTGGCGGCAGTTGCACGAGCGTTCGCTGAAGTTCGCCGACGCGCTTTCCCGCCGCGGCATCGGCTTCGGTGACCGGGTGCTGATCCTGGCGCTGAACTATCCCGAATACCTCGAGGCCGTCTTCGGCATCAACGCACTCGGCGCCATCGCGGTCCCGGTGAACTTCCGGCTCACCCCGCCCGAGGTCGCCTATATCGTCAGCGATTCCGGCGCCAAGGCGATCGTCACCGACACCATGCTGCAGCCGTTGGCCACCGCCGTGCATGGCCAGGCGCCCGAACTCGCGACCTGCATCGTGATCGGCGGCCGCAGCGCCGACGGCGTGCTCGGCTACGACGATGTGCTGGCCGAGGGCGGCCGACCGCATACGCCACTCGATATTCCCGAGGACACCCCCGCGCTGATCATGTACACCTCGGGCACCACCGGCAGCCCGAAGGGCGCGGTGCTGTCCCACGCGAATATGAATGCCCAAGCGCTGACCTGCATCAGGGCCACCGATATCAGTCCCGAGTCGGTCGGCTTCTGCACCTCGCCGCTGTTCCATATCGCCGGACTCGGCAGCCTCGCACCGTATTTCCTGCTCGGCGCGAAGACCGTGCTGCATCCGCTCGGTGCGTTCGATCCCACCGAATTCCTCGACGCCGTCGAACGCGAGCAGGCCACCACCGCCTTCTGCGTGCCCGCGCAGTGGCAGATGATCTGCGAGGAGCCGACGGTCAAGCAGCGCAAGCTCGCGCTGAAGGTGCTCAGCTGGGGTGCGGCCCCGGCCTCCGATACCGTGCTGCGGGCCATGGCCGACTGCTTCCCGGACGCGGTTAATGTCGCGGTCTTCGGTCAGACCGAGATGTCGCCCATCACCTGTGTGCTGGAGGGCAAGGACGCGATCCGCAAGCTCGGTTCGGTCGGTAAGCCCATTCCGACCATTCAGGCCCGCGTCGTCGACGACGAGATGAACGATGTAGCGCCCGGTGAGATCGGCGAAATCGTCTATCGCGGACCGACTCTCATGCAGGGCTACTGGAATAAGCCGGAGGCCACCGCCGACGCATTCGCCGGTGGCTGGTTCCACTCCGGTGACCTGGTCCGCGCGGATGAGGAGGGCTTCCTCTGGGTGGTCGACCGCAAGAAGGACATGATCATCTCCGGCGGCGAGAACATCTATTGCGCCGAGGTGGAGAACGTGCTCTTCGCACATCCGAAGATCCGCGAGGCCGCCGTGGTCGGGCGGGCGCACGAGAAGTGGGGTGAGGTGCCGGTTGCCGTTGTCGCCCTTGTCGATCCGGATGCCGAGCTCACCCTCGACGAACTGGCGCCGTTCCTCAACGAGAACCTGGCCCGCTACAAGCATCCGAAGGATCTGGTGATCGTGGCCGAGCTGCCCCGCAATGCCAGCGGCAAGGTCGTGAAAGTGCAGCTGCGCAAGGACTATTCGTCCTGAGCTTGGCCGAATCGCAGACAACGTCGGTGCCGATGCGTCACGATCACTCCATGGCGATCAGACGCATCCGCGCCGCCGTACTCGCGGTGCACTGGCAAGTGAATGTCATTCGGCCCGAAGGGTTCTTCGGTCCGATGCTGGCCGGTCCGGTGGCGGAGAGCGGGGTGGTGCCGCGGGCCGCGGGTTTCCACGACGCGGTGGCACGATCCGGATTGCCGGTTGTCTTCGTGCGGTTCGTCATTCCGGTCGGCGAGGGCGGATTGGTCCGCAATACCGGATTCATGCGCTCGGTGGCCGCGGCGCAGACCGAATTCCGGCCCGAAGCGCCGGGTTCCCAGTTGATTCCGGAGATGGTCGAACAGCCGACGGTGGTGTTCGACAATCAGAAGCTCTCCGCACTTGCCGGTTGTGCCTTGCCCGAATGGTTCGATGAACAGGACGTCGACACCTTGTTCATCACCGGTGTCGCGACCAATCTCGCCGTCGAGCAAACCGCAAGGAACGGAACGGATCTCGGCTTCAGTGTGCATCCGATCGCGGACTGCGTCGCCGCGGCCGATCCGCAAGCCCACGCCGCATCGCTGGCGAATCTCGAATTGACCACGGCAGGCTGCCGCACCGCCGAGCAGGCGCTGCAGCTGATCGGCACATCGGTGTGAAGGTTGTGACCACGGGCCGACCTGCGTGGATCAGCGGCCTGCGCGGCGGACCCGTCCGGTGTTCGATACCCGGCTCGTCAGGCCGGGGCCGACCAGAACTTCCAGGCGACGGTAGGTTTCGGCGGCGGGCAGCGGCGGCTCCGCATCCGCGATCGAGCCGAGCAGGCCGACGACACCCCAGGACAGAAATGTCATCGTCACCGCGAATTCGTCGTCGTCCATCTCGAGTCGACCCGAAAGCTGTTCGGTGAGAATCTCTTCCACCATGCGCCGCGTCGAGCGCAGCAGCACTCCGGTCGCCCGGCGACCCAGTAGTGCTCGATAGACCTCCGGATTCGCCGATGCCAGCCGGAACAGCGTGTACAGCGGTGCGAGCGGTTCCGAATGTTGCGGTGCATCAGGATCATTCATGGCCGACCCGACATCGGCCACCGCCGCGCGCAGGTACTCGGTACTGCTGACCAGCAGCAGATCGTCCTTGTCGCGAAAGTGCGCGTAGAAGGTCGAACGTCCCACATCGGCGCGATTCAGAATGTCCTGCAACGTGATCCGGTCATAGCCGCATTCGATCATCAGCTCGATCAGCGCCCGGTGCAGCAGGCTCTTGGTGCGCCGCACCCGGCGATCGGTGCTGGTCATCGGCATCCTCCGAACGCGAAGACCGCGTTTTCCGTACAAATAGTGCGAATCCGTTCGCAACCGCACGATATCCGCACTTTTGCTTCTGGTCGATCCGGTCATCCGGTCCGATTATGAACTCATGACCGGAAACGCACAACAGTCCACTAACGTACCTGCTGACCGGAACTCCGAGATCGGCATTCTCATCACCAAACCGCGCGGCTACCTCGTCGTGAAATCGGCCTTCCTGCTCGGCCGGGTCGGCAACCTCAATGCTCGACTCGTCGAGCTGACCGGTGCCGCCGCGGGCGATCATGCCGTCGATATCGGTTGCGGCCCCGGCCAACTCGTGCGGGCGCTCGCCGATCGAGTCGGACCGTCCGGTCGGGTGACCGGTATCGACCCGTCCCGGGCGATGATCGACTACGCGAGCGGCCGCGCCACCGCCAACTGCTCTTTCGAAGTCGGCGCCGCCCAGTCGCTGGCCCTGCCCGACGCCTCGGTCGATGTGGTCACCTCGACCTTCGTCATGCATCACATCCCGGAGGCGCACCGCACAGCGGCACTGGGACAGATGTTCCGCGTGCTGCGCCCCGGCGGCCGACTGCTACTCGCCGATACCCACCCGACCGGGAAGGTCCTGCCCGCGGCGGTTCGCATCATGTCCCGCATCGCCGCGCGCCGCACCGACGACCCGCACGCACCCGGACGCCACACGGATCCGCTGGCGGCCATCGATATTCGTCGCTATCGAGAAGCATTGCGGGAAGCCGGATTCGGCACCGTGGACTTCACCGCTATCGCACCGACGACCGGCGTGCTGGTGGCAACCAAGGATGCCTGATTCAGATCATGTCCTTCGCCGTCATCCAGCGCATGGTGAACCAGCCGCAGAACACCGGCAGCCAGCAGGTGAGCACGCGGTAGAGCAGCACCGACGGCACGGCGATGGTCGCGGGCAGGCCGAAGGCGGCGAGACCACCTATCAGCGCGGCCTCGACGGCGCCGACGCCACCTGGTGTCGGCGCGGCCGAGGCCAGGGTGCCGCCGATCATGGTCACGATGGTGAGGGTGATGAACGACGCACCACCACCGAACGCCTCGACGCTGGCCCACAGTGCGAGCGCCTGGCCGATCGTGATGGCACCACAGCCGAGCACGATCACCGAGAAGCGTCTCGGATCCCGGGCCAGATCGCCGAGTTCGCCGAGCACCTCCTGCAACTGCGGGCGAACCGAATTGTTCAGCCAGCGACGCAGTTTCGGCACGAACATGAAGGTGCCGATAATGCCGACGCCCACACCGGCGGCCAGGTAGAGCACGGTGGCGTCGGGCACGAAATGCGACAGATTCGCTGAGGTGCCCGCCGCCACGCTGAACAGGATCAACAGGCTGATGTGGGTGATCACCTGCACGGCCTGCTGCAATGCGACGGCGGCGGTGGCCCGCACCGCGCCGAGTCCGCCCTTCTGTAGGAAGCGCACGCTCAAGGCCAGTCCACCGACCCGGGCCGGGGTCGTGGTGGCGGCGAAGGTATTGGCGATCTGCATGATCACGAGATTGCGCAAACTGACCAGGCGCGTGGCGCAGGCCCACAACGCCGAGGCCGCACCGACGTAGGTCAGTCCCGAGACCGCGAGTCCGAGCAGCGCCCACCACCAGTTGGCGGTCCGCAGCTGCGAGAAGAAGGTCGGCACCGCGCTGATGAACGGATAGGCGACATAGACCAACCCGATCAGCAGCACCAACTGGATGATCTGATTGCGGCTGAACCGGGTGATCTGTTCGGCCTCGATCTTGTCCTGGCCGGTCTGCTTGCGCACCTCGTCGCGGGCGGCGGCGACCACCTCACCCCAGTCCGGAATCGACTTCTTTATCCCGGCGGGCATGGCGGACTTGGTGAGTCGGCTCGCCGCGGTCAGCACCGCCTGCTCGCCGAGCGTTTCGATGGCGGTGCGCACCGCGGCTTCCTTGCCGAAGACCGCCGTGGTCGAGACCAGCAACTGCGCGACATCGGACTGCCGCTGCTTATCGGACGCGCCGAATTCGGCATTGACGAATCCGCTGAACAGCGTGGTGCCGTTCTCGATTCGGATCTCGGCGGGCCGCAGATCGCCGTGTGAGATCTGGCCGCAGTGCAGTGCGGCCAGCGATCTCCATACTCCGGTCAGCTGGTCATCGGAGGTTTCGTCGAGCGGCTTACCCCGGGGCACGGTGTGTGCGTACAGCATCCACCCGCGCTCGAGAGCCGCGACGGCGACCTGCTGCACGGCGGCCAGACCCATTTCGCCGACCGCGATGGCCACCAGCGCACGGTGCTCGACAGCGCGGTGCATGGAGCCGTGCATCGCCGCGGTTTCGCTGCTGCGGAAGGTGAGCCAGCGCCACAGCTGACGCAGCGCACCGAAGCTGCGCTGATTCTTGCCGAACAGTTCGACGGTCAACTCGCGCTCCGGACCGTCGATGGCGGCGGCGAGCACCAGCGGTCCGCGTCCCGCGGGATGCAGCACGGTGAATGCGGTGACGGTATGTCCGCGCCTGGCCAGCACCCGTACCGCGGCATCCAACGGCACCTCCAGCGCGGGTGTGCCGACAACCAGCACGATCACCGCGCCGACCAACCAGCCGACCGCGAGTCCGAACATGGCGCGCGCGGGCACCACGGTGCTGACCACCAGGTGGATCGGCGCGAATGCCAGCAGCAGGAACCACAGCCAGCGTCGCGGCCGCGTGGGCAGCCATGGACTGGATACGGTGAGCACGGCCGCGAGCATGGCGATCCAGCGCGGATCGTCCAGGAACTGCGACAGGAAGGTATCGAGCCGGTCCGGTACCTGTAGATGCCATTGCGGCGCGGACAATCCCGTTCCCGTGATCGATAGCAGCAGGCCCGCCACCAATCCCGCGGCCGCGTAACCCGCGAGCAGCTTCCACTGTCTGCCGATGATCAATTCGATCAGGATCGCGAACGGCAGCGCCAGAATCGCCATGCCGTAGACCAGGTACACCAGATTGGATTGGTCCGGATTGAGGAATCCGACGATACTCGAGACCGAACGCTCCAGCGCCAGCCACTCCGGCCGGGTGATCAGCGAGGCGGCGACCACCACGCCGACCCACAGCGCCGCGAGTACGACACGGATGATGTCACTGGTCCGCCGGATCAGCGGTTGCAGCAGGCTCCCCGTGACCGGGATTTCCCGCCCGTCAACTCGCATCTCGTGGCTCTCCGCTCCTCCGCCTCCCCGGGCCTTTTTGCCGGTCGTGGGTGGGTCCTAACCTACCGTTGCGGGCCAGCGGTCCCCGAGATGGCTGAGTTCTGGGCGTTCCCGGCGAGTTACCCATGTTCGTACTAGATCAACTGTCGCGTTGGAGCACGATACACAGCAGCCGACCTACCGGACAGTAGGCGGTCTTGCCGAATCCGCCCCGGCCGATGAGGATCAGGGCGAATCAGCCGACGGAAGGCAGGACATGGCAGCACAGGATCTATCCGGGAAGACGGTGGTGGTGACCGGCGCCAGCTCCGGCATCGGCGCCGAGGCGGCGGCGAAGCTGGTGGCGCGCGGCGCGACCGTCGCGGTGGTCGGACGTTCGCCGGAGCGTACCGCCGAGGTGGCGGCGCGGGTCGGTGCGGAGTCGTTCATCGCCGATTTCGCCCGCTTCGACGAGGTGCGCAAACTCGCCGATCAGCTGCTCGATCGCTATCCGCGCATCGATGTGCTCGCCAATAATGCCGGTGGCGCGTGGGCGAAACGCACCGTCACCGATGACGGCAATGAGCTGACCTTCCAGGTCAATCACCTCTCACCGTTCCTGCTGACCGCCCTGCTGCTGGATCGGCTGGTGCAGTCGCAGGCCAGGGTGGTCAATACCGCGAGCATGACCTACCGGATGGCGAAGCTGGACCTCGACACCGTCAACGCGTCGACCGGCTCGTTCAACCAGTTGGGCGTCTACGGCACCTCCAAGCTCGCCAACATCATCTTCACCAGGGAACTGGCCCGCCGCACCGAGGGCACCGGGCTGGTCACCGCCGCATTCCATCCGGGCGCGGTCGCCACCCATGTCTACGACAATGCCCCGCTGGGGCTCGGCGCGTTCATCCGCTCGCCGCTGTCACGGCCCTTCTTCATTCGGGCGGATAAGGGCGCGGATCCGTTGGTGCACTTGGCGACAACGTCGGACGAGATCAACGGCAAGTACTTCCATCGGTTCAAGGAGGAGGTGCCACGCAACAGACAGGCGGTGGATGCCGAACTCGCACAACGGCTCTGGACGATGTCCGAAGAGCTCACCGGAACGACGAAGTAGGTCGGTGGGCGTCCGTACCGACTGCCTGACGCCCACCCCCGGCATCTACTCCGACGGTGAAGACTTCGCCGCTCATCTCGCCTCGATCGAGCTCGACGATGGCTCGCACCACCTGTTCGGTGGACACCGATGCGGGAAAACCGTAGGGCGCGACGGCATTCGCCCGGATACCGAACTCATCGAATTCGGCCGCGATATGTCGGGTCAGGTGGTTGAGCGCCGCCTTGGATGCGGCGTAGAGCGCCTGTCCGCCGGGGTATACCCGCGAGCCGGAAATGCTGGAGACATTCACGATATTGCGATTGCGGGCCCGGTTCTCGTCCGCGGCGTGCACCCAGCTCCGCTGCGCCAGTCGCGCCGACAACCGCAGTGGCACACCGACATTGACCGCGAAATGCGGATTGAATTCGTCGAGTGCCGCGTCGCCGTCGACGATGCCGTGCGGCTGGAATCCGCGGTGCGCGGCATTGTTGACCAGCAGATCGATCTGCCCGAACCGGGCAAGCGCGATATCGACGACGCGCTCGACCTCACCCGCTTCGGCCAGATCGGCCTTGATCACGAAGAGCCGCGAATCATTCTCCGGCACCGGCATTTCCGGTTCGAAGGGATCGACGAACCATTCCAACTGTGACGGTGCGGCCGGGGTGCGATTGCGGCAGACCGCGACGATGTCGTAATCGGTGTACAGACCGCGGCAGAAGGTGTCACCCAGCACACCACCCGCGCCGGTCAGCAGACATACTCGCCGTTCAGTGCCACTGCGCAATGCTGTCTCCTCCCCAGCGCCGCAGGACGTCTTCCTTCGCGCGGTGCAGCCACATCATCACGCTATCGCGCGCGGCGACGTTGTCGCCGACGAAGCTATGCCAGGAGCGCGGTGTGCACTCGAACAACAGCAGCGAGTTGTTCAATGGCGGAACCGTCAGTGCGGGAACCGGATTCGCGCCGATATGCGCGAACAACGCGGTCTCGCCGCCATCGCCCGGCCGCCAATCCGGATTGCCGAAATGGAACAGGACCGCGACGGCGCGCACCGTCTCCCGCGCGAAGATATCCGGGGTACGCGGGCCGAACTTCAGATCCACCTCCGGGCCAATGGTCCTTATCTCGCCCGGCCCAGGCGCCGACCCCTTGAACCAGGCCGGACGCAGATCATTGTGCGGCGACTCCGACGGACTACCCGGCGCATGATGGAGCACCGACCCCTCGACGTCACCGGTCGTAGCGACCCCCGCCACCCCCGCGATCAGGTCATGCCATTCCCGCGAGAGGAACAGTGCCAACGGTCCGTCCCGCAGTCCGGCCAGCGAGGCCCCGACCGCACCGCGATCCGCCGCGAACGCCTCCGGCCGCTCGCGGCGCACCCGCGCCAACTCATCGGTCAGCCGCCCATAGAACTCGGGCACGAACACGTCCCTGGCATAGACATGCGGAAACGGCTCGACCCGGCGAATCCAGCGACGATGCGCGAACAAGTCGGTGAACCACGGCGGCGCCGCGTGGACTGTGGATTCGGCTACCCCTGTCAACTTCGATCCCTCCCGAATGGCCACAGCGATCCTAACGGGCACGACCGGAATCCGTGCCCCGGCGTACGGCAGCCGGGAGCTGGTCCGCGGCGAGAACTTGCGAAGATCGGCGGGTGTGCAACGACCTACGTGTGTGCTTCATCGGTGATTCGTTCGTCGCCGGTGTCGGTGACCCGCATTGCCTCGGGTGGGTCGGCCGTTTGGCCGCCCAGACCTACGCGGCCGGGCAGCCGCTCACCACATACAACCTGGGTGTGCGGATGCAGACCTCGACCGAGATCCTCGGCCGCTGGCGGGCCGAATGCTCGCCGCGTTTTCCGGACGGCTGCGATGCGCGCCTGGTCGTCTCGTTCGGTGTCAACGACACCACACTGATCGACGGGCGGCCCCGCGTGGCGCCGGAGCAATCGGCGGCAAATCTGTCCGAATTGCTCACCCAGGCCGCCGAACTCCCGGTCCTGGTCGTCGCGCCGCCGCCCATCGATGACGCCGACCAGAACACCAGGACCGCCGCGCTCGACGAATATTTCGCCGAGATCTGTGCCGCCGCAGCGGTTCCCTACGCGCGCGTCCATCAACCGCTACGCGACAGCGCGGTCTGGATGCGCGAGGTGCGCGCGGGTGACGGTGCGCATCCGGGCGCGGCCGGTTACGACGAATTGGCCGCGCTCATCCGGCCGTACTGGCGAGAGTGGTTGGCGCGCTGAGCAATCCAGGGAACTGCCGGTCGGCCCGGTAGCGATACGCCGATCGAGCCTCATATGATCGGCAGCCGAGACGTCGAAATCGTTGCAGGGCAGGTGAGCCGCGACGGAACGCCGGAAGTTCATCGAGGCCAGAATCGCCCGGCCCGCAAGCTACCGGTGCCACTGTCTGAGACGTGATCTAGTGCACTTCCATCTGCGGTGTCCGAGCTGGTCAGCGCGGGTTGTACTCAGCCGACGGACATCCGGCGAGCATCCGCTTCGGCCCGCTTGCGCCGAGCCACCGCCAGATCGACCGGCTCCGCGCCCTTCTCCAAAGGCCGAGTGACCAACTCGTGCAACGTCGGATGCCAACGCCCGATCTCGTCGCGGAACGAACCCTCGGTCTCCAACTGACCGATCGCACCGATCAGCGTCAGCATCGATCGCGCGAACGGCGTGAACCGCGCGGGCATGGTGCCCTGACGTAAGGCATTCGACAACCGCGGATTCGTCACTCGCAGTACCTGTTTGCGCAGCCAGCGCATGGTGAACCGGTAATTCGCGTGCCGGAAGGGTTCGACGCACGGTGCGACCACATGGAATAGATCCTCGGCATCGAGTACCCGGTTCGGTTCGCAGAATCCGTGCCGCCGTGCCGCCGCCTCCAATTCCGCTGGCCCACCGTTGAACAGCGCATCGCAGTAGTCGAAGGCGAATTCATCGAAACCCTCGGTCGGCCACGGTGTGCAGGCCCCGAAGTCGACAATGCCGAGTCGCCCATCCGGCAGCACTCGGAAATTGCCCGGATGCGGATCGCCGTACAGCAGACCACTGCGGATCCAACTCGATGCCATGAACCGCACCAGCTGCATACCGGCCCGATCCCGCTCCGCGCGTGTTCCGGTGGCGATGACGCGCGGCAGCGGCGTTCCGTCCAGCCATTCGGTGACGAGCACATCGCCGCGCTGTTCGATCACCCGCGGGATATAGAAATCCGGATCGTCGGCATAGGCCGCCGCGAAGATCCGCTGTGATTGCGCCTCGGCCGCATAGTCGAGTTCGTCGAGCACACAGGCGCAGATCGCCTCGGTCACCCCCTTGACATCCGCACCGGGCACGAAAACCGTTGCCAGCATGGAGATCCGGCGCAGCTGATCCAGCTCGTTAGCGACCGCCTGCTTTCCGCCCGGATACATCACCTTCACCGCGACCGGCGTACCGTCGCGCCATACCGCGCGGTGCACCTGGCCGAGCGAGGCCGCGGCCGCGCGCCGATCGTCGAATTCCCGGAAATACCAACGCCAATTCGCGCCCATGCTGGCGGCTATCGCCGCGTGCACCGAGCGCGGCAGCATCGCGGGCGCGGAATCCTGCAGCCGACTCAGCGCGATCTTGTAGGGCTCGGCGAGATCCGGTGGCAGTGCGAGTTCGTAAATGGCAAGCAGCTGACCGAGTTTGGCGGCACAGCCCTTCAGCTCGCCGAGCACCTCGAAGATGTGCTGTGCGGTGCGCAGCTGGATTTCGCGATTGACCTCACCGGCCGATCGGCCCAGTGCGCGCTTGCCGACGCCCGCGGCCTGACGGCCGGCGAAGGCGACCGGCAGCGCCGCCAATTTCGCATTGCGAACAGCCGTGCGAACTGGAGGTTTACCGTTCGATCTCATCGCGAAAAGCCGTGCACGTCTAGTTGTCGAATTCTCGGCTGATCGACCGTCGCCACGCTGAATTGTCATGACTCACCTCACACTGCACGCTGACCAGTGTTACACAGGTGCGGTCTCGAACTGGACGGCATAGACTGTCTGGGACGTATTCGGAACCGAGTCGAAAGGTGGCATCTCGATGGGATCCCAAACGGTAGTCGCCGACGTTGCCGATGAGCTGGCACGCCGGGTTGCCGCAGGGGAATATCAGCCGGGGGATTTGATGCCGTCGGTCCGTCAGGTCGCGGAGGAGTTCGATATGAACCGCGCGACCGCGCAGTTGACCCTCGGTCGGCTGGAATCGTATGGATTCGTCGAGGCGCGACGCGGCAAGGGGTTCACGATCCGCGATGTCCGTGAGGCGGGCGGCATCGATGTGTATCGGCACCTGTTTCGGTTCTCGGTTCCGATGCCGGATGTGGCCATCGAGATGTTCCACGACATCGTCGAGGTGGAGCGCGGCATCGTCATGGAGGCGCTGCTCGCCTACACCAGCAGCGAACAAGAGATCGATCCGGCCGAACTCAAGGCCGAGATCGATGAACTGGAATCGCTTGTCCGACAGGATGTTCCCGACTTCCGCCAGATCCTCGCCATCGAGATCGGCCTGGTCCGCCGACTGCTCACCGCACTCGGGCTGAGCATGCAGCGCGCGATCATGAACTCCATCGGCGAGATGGTGCTCGAGGTGCCCGAGGCCGTCGAGGCATTCTTCGCGGGCGCGGCGGACCTGCATGTATTGGTATGGCGTGCGCTGGTCGCGGTGTGGGATTCCGGCTCCGGCCCCTCCGATGCGCAACTGGCGCTGTTCGAGGATCTGTTCGGGCTGTACCACGACAAGGTGATCGCCCGGTTCGAGGAATTGCTCGATGTGGGGGCCGAGGGCAATGAGGATGCGGAGCACGCGGCGACCGCCTGATCGCTTCTCGAATCTCCGGATCGACTGTCTGTGTCACGCTTGCTCAGTACTGCTCGAAGCCGCCCCGGGGTCGTGCGATTGCTGCCATCTGGCAACATCGTAAGGCTCGATCAGCTGTCTGAGACATTCTATGCACTGGTCGTCTCGGCGTGCGACGACGAAGCGGTCTAGATCAACCAGGAGTTCTCTGTGAAACCGGCACCAATTCTGCCGCGCCGCTGGACCATTGCGGATATCGCGGACCAATCCGGCAAGACCGTGGTGGTCACCGGCGCCAATAGCGGCCTCGGCCTGCGCACCGCCGAGGCGCTGGCGAGCAAAGGCGCGCACGTGCTGCTGGCCTGCCGTAATCCGCAGAAGGCCGCGATGGCATTGGATGCGGTCACCGCAGTGGCCACCGGGCCGAAACCCGAAGTGCTGCAGTTGGATCTGGCCGATTTGGCCTCGGTCGGGCGCGCCGCCGAGCAGATCAACGACACCGTCGACCGGATCGATCTGCTGATCAATAACGCGGGTGTGATGGCGGTGCCGCGCGCACGCACGGCCGACGGGTTCGACGCCCAATTCGGCACGAACCACCTGGGCCACTTCGCATTCACCGGCGGCGTACTGCCCGCACTGCTGCGCGCCGAACGCCCGCGCGTGGTGACCGTATCGTCGGTGGCCGCGTGGGTCGGCGTGATCAACTGGCTCGACCCGAATTGGCAGCGGCTCTATCTGCGCTGGCCCGCCTACAGCCAGTCCAAACTGGCGAATCTGCTGTTCACCGCCGAGCTCGAGCGCCGGGCCCGCGCGGCCGGGTCCGAATTGCGCGCTGTTGCCGCACATCCCGGAGTCTCGGCGACCCATCTCTACGACCGCAACGGTGAGAAGGGGGTAAGCGGCGTCTTGGCGGCGATCCCGCAGGCGATCCTATTCGCGCTGGCCCAGTCCGATCGCATGGGCGCACTTCCGCAGCTGTATGCCGCCACGGTGCCCGAGCTGCGCGGAAACTCTTATGTGGGACCGGGTTTCGAGTTCGCCGGATATCCGCGGCGGACACTGCGCAATCCGCTTGCCTACCGTCGCTCGACCGCGCGCAAACTATGGGAACTCAGCGAGCAGTTGACCGGAGTGCGCTACGACTTCTCGGTGACCTAGATCGATATCAATGCGGTGCCGCGGCGAAGGCGGCGAGCACGAGCGAGCTGACGATCGTGACGGCGAGTACGGCCAGCACCACCAGATTTCGCCGTTGCGGCAGGTCGGCATGCATCAGATTCGGACACTCCGGCTCATTATGTCCGCGACTTCCGCACCGAGGGTTGGTGCAGGGATACATGCCGACCTCCCAAGACTGACGCGAGCGCTCGCACTGTAGCAATGCGAATCATCTGTATACCGCGTGCGCCGAGGAACGGCTACCCAGCCACGGGAGGACGAAGACGCCGCCCCGACCGGTCGGCAGGGGCGGCGTCGAAGTGCCTGTTACAGCGCGCTATTGAGCTTGTTCAGGCGGTCGCACGCCTCCACGTACTCATTGATCAGCCGGGCGATCACATCGGCGGAGCGCTCAACCTTGTTCATCATGCCGACGACCTGACCGACCGGATTGAAGTTCACATCCTTGGCCGCCTCGGGATACCGGTGCCCGCGCTTGACGCCGTCCAAGGCCACCATCATCTGCAGCGGCATGGGCAGCGGATCCGGATTCTCCGGCGCCTCCCAGGCCTCGGTCCAGTCGTTCTTCAGCATGCGGCACGGCTTACCGGTCCAGGACCGTGAGCGCACGGTGTCGTGGCTGGAGGCCTCGATATAGGTCTGCATCTGCGCCGGGGGCACATTCGCCTCCTCGACGGTCAGCCACAGCGAGCCGGTCCACGCACCGGCAGCGCCCATCGCCATGGCCGCGGCGACCTGGCGACCGTTGCCGATACCACCGGCGGCCAGCAGCGGCATATCGCCGATGGCGTCGACCACCTGCGGCCACAGCACCATCGAGGAGATCTCACCGCAGTGCCCGCCGCCCTCGGTGCCCTGGCAGACCACGAAATCCAGACCGGCGCGCTTGTGGTTGAGCGCATGCTTCACCGAACCGCACAGCGCGCCGATGAGCCGTCCCGAACTCTGGATCTGCTCGACCACATCCGGCGGCGGGGTGCCCAGGGCGTTGGCGACCAGCTTGGCTTTGGGGTGGCGCAGGATCACCTCGATCTGCGGCGCGACGGTGGTCGCGGTCCAGCCGAGCAGCTGGTTGTGGCGCTCGCCGTCGGGCAGATGCGGGACATTGTGTTCGTTGAGCAGCTTCTCCGCGAAGTCCCGGTGCCCCTGCGGAACCAGTTCCGCCAGTTTGGCTTCCAGCTGTTCGGGGGTCAGATCGTCGATCCCCTTGCCCTCGTACTTCGACGGGATGACGAGGTCGACGCCGTACACACCGTGCACATGGTCGTCGAGCCAGGCCAGCTCGACTTCCAATTCCTCGGCGGTGAAGCCCACCGCACCGAGCACGCCGAGTCCTCCGGCATTGCTGACCGCGGCCGCCACATCGCGGCAATGGGTGAAGGCGAAGATGGGGAATTCGATCCCCAGCCGGTCGCAGATTTCGGTACGCATGGCGTGCTGGTCTCCCTACTTGCTCAGCAGCCGGATCGCAACGGCTGACGAGGGCTGGAACGGGTTACATATTTGGTCACCGGCCCGCGCTGCCGATTCGGCCGACTGTCGCAGATATCGCCATGACGCGGCGGTAGCTTCGTCGACAGGCGCGGGCTCCTGACCTCGAATGTAACACGTTCTAGTTTTCTGCGGGTAGCCGTTCCTCACGACCGGATCAGAGTTCCGCGGTGACGAGGCGGTAGCCCAGGTCGAGGTGGGATTTGCCGAGCAGATCGGCCTGCCGCGCAGCCCACCTATCGGTGGTGAGATCGGCGCGGAGTCGGTTCAGTCCGTCCCGGAGTAGCGCCGCAGGCGTCATCGCCAGCATCGACATGCCAGCGCGCACGGTTTCGTCCAAGTACGCCTCGGGACGCCGCCAGTACGCGCCGCCGAACCCGTCGACGCAGTCGTGCGGGACCGGGATCGGGGTGATCGATGCGTCGCCGAGTAGTCCGGTGAGGCGGGGGAGTGCGACGGCCAGGCGCGCATCGGTTTCGGCAGCGGCGGGCAGATAGTCGCGGAGCAGCCAGAATTCGCGGCAGACGGTGTGGTCCCAGGTGAGAATGACGATGCGGCGGCGGGCGATCCGTTTCAGTTCTGCGATGCCGCGGTCGAGGTCGGTCCAGTGGTGCACGGTCAGGATGGCCAGGGCGGCATCGACGGCATCGGTGGGGATCGGCAGCTGCTCGGCGACCGCCCGGACCGCGGGTGCGGCGTCGGGTGGACGTTGGGCGATCATCACCTCGCTCGGCTCGACCGCGATCACGGTGCCCGTCGGTTCGTAGGATCCGCTGCCCGCGCCGACATTGGCGATCGATTCCATGCCGCGCACCGCGTCATCGACAACTGCGGCGAAACGCGGATCCGGTTGCCGGGTCCGCGTATACGTCCGTCCGGTGTGGTCGTACAGAGTCATGGTCGCCAGCCTCCGCCTCATCGACCGGCGACGTAGCGATGCGACGGTTCAGGAGGCCGACTGCTCCAGTTCGGCCAGCGAATTCTCCAGGTGGTCGAGCAGGCTGTGCAGTCGCGGCACGCTGCGGCGGCAGCCGACGAGTCCGAAGTCCAGGCTGTCGACATTGGTGGTCAGGGTGATGTTGACAGCCTGACCGTCGAACGGAATCGACATCGGATACGAGGCGTCGAGGCGAGCGCCGTTCCAGTACTGCGGCTCCTTGGGGCCCGGGACGTTCGAGATGACGATATTGAAAGGCGGGTTCGTGAACGACAGCATGCCGGGCAGCAGGGTCAGGGCCAGCGGGCTGAGCATCAGCCCGGATAGCGCCATGGTCTGGATGGGGGACAGCGAGTTGTAGACCTCTTTGCTGCGGCGCATCGATTCGCTCACCACGCGCAGCCGTTCGATCGGGTCGGAGATATCGGTGCCGAGATTGCACAGGATCGCGCCGACCTTGACACCACTGGCCTCGTCCTCATCGCTGCGCAGCGACACCGGAACCATGGCGATCAACGGCTTATCGGGCAGGGCGTTCTGTTCGATCAGATACGCGCGCAACGCACCGGCCGACATCGCCAGCACCACATCGTTGACGGTCGTGCCGGTCGCCTTCTTGACCTGCTTGACCCGCTCCAGCGGCCAGGACCGGACCGCACACCGACGGGCGCCACCGATCGGCACATTGAACATCGAGCGTGGCGCCTCGAACGGCATGGTCAACTGCTGCTGTACCAGTGCGGCCCTGGCGACCCGCAGCGCGGCGGGCCCGGAATTGGCCGCCGACAATAGATTTCGCGCCAGCCCGCTCAGCAGCGAGCCCGCCGGTTCGGTCTTGCGCTTCGAACTGGGCAGATTCCACGGCACGCGCGTTTCGCTCGCCGTGGGATCGTTCGTGAGCGTTCGCTGTAGCAGTCGCTGTGCGGTGACGCCATCGATCAGCGCGTGATGCATCTTCGAGTACAGCGCGAAGCGGCCGTCGTTCAGGCCCTCGACCACATGGATCTCCCATAACGGGCGGTGCCGGTCCAGTAGGGCACTGTGCAGGTCGGAGGCCAGTTCGAGCAGTTGATCGAAGCTGCCCGGACTCGGCAGCGCCGACCGGCGCAGGTGATAGGCGAGTTCGACGTCCTCGGCCTGGGTCCAGGCCAGCTGCGGGGCACCGAGCCAGGTCGCTGGGCGCTTGCGGAAGGTGGGGTGGAATTCGTTGTCCGCCAGCAACTTCTCATGGGTCAGCCGAGCGAAATCGGGCCCGGCATCCTCCGGTGCCTCGAATAGCTGTAGCGAACCGACATGCATTGGGTGCTCGCGGGATTCGGCGAGCAGAAATATGGCATCGATCGGAGAAATGAGCTCCATGGTCTGTCGCCCCCTGACGACGGTGTGGTGCTGAGGTCTTTGCTGAAAAGGAAACGACCACGATGTCGATAGGGTCCGCACAGCCACATCCCCTGTGCTGCCCCCAACCTTACGGAAAGGTGCGGATTCGCGTTCGCCGAATCAACGATCCTTGGCCAGGAGCAGATAGGCCTGGCGGCCGCGCTCGCCGGGATCCGGTTCTCGGATCAACCGGGCGGTCGGCGTGAAACCGACCTGTTCGGCCAGTGTGGCGAGCCGATCCGGTGACCATCGGTAGGCGGTTATCACCTTGTGGTCGAACGGTTCCACACCCTCGACATCCGGTGCGTGGAAGAACGCGAGCAGTGCGTGCCCTCCTGGCTCGAGTAGCCGATGAAACTCCGCTAATACCGCGGGCATCCGTTCGGGCGGCAGATGGATGATCGAGTACCACACCAGAATTCCCGCGAGAGTGGCGTCGCCGATATCGAGATGTTCGAGCGAGCCTTCGGCGAAATCAATTGTCGGATATTGTGCTCGCGCCAATGCGAGCAGTTCGGGTGACAGGTCGATCCCGAAGATATCGAGGCCGAGCCCGGACAGGTGCGCGGTCAGTCGGCCCTCACCGCATCCGAGGTCGGCCACTCGTCCGCCGTCGCGCACCAGTTCCGCGAATGTCGCGAGCATGGCGCGGTCGAATGGCTGCGTCGCGAGATGGCCCTTGACGAATTCGGCGTAGCGGATGGCGAGATCGTCGTAGGCGGCGCGGGTATGCGCCACATCCGCGGGATCGGTTCGACTGTTCGCTGTCACCCGAACATCATGCCCTCCCGTCCCCCTTCATCGAGTCACGCCGCGACGCTGGATCTCATCGCGCCGCCCCGCGACAGGCATGCGGCGCAACAGTTTGTCGAGATGCAGGGCGGTATCGCAACTGCCGAGTATTGCCGTGCCGCCCGCCACGACAAGGACGCCGTACGAAGACATTTCATCGAAACCCACCGATGTCCACATCGCCGCCGCGAAGGCGATCAACACCGCGGTGGCGGCGCGTGCGGTGAGTTTCGCGGCTATACCGAGGATCAAGCCGATAGCGAGCAGGGCCTCCGATGCGGTCGCGATGGCGGCGAGCACCGGCACCGACCAATCCAAGAGCTGCGGTGTGAGCGTGCGGGTGTAGTCGGTGAATGCGGCATAGTCGCCCCAGGAAACACCATCCGCGCCGGGCGCGCCCAGCAGCCCGAACCGGTCGGCGACGGAACCGGCGAACAACGCGCCCAACAGGATTCGCACCGTCGTATTGACGACTACGAACCGGCCGGCGGTCGCCGCGAGCACCGCGATGCTCGCGAGCACCACCGCGGTGATCGATCCGACCGATCCGTCCGCGAAGGCCAGCCAGCCGAATTCGATCATCAGGGCGAGCGCTGCGAATCCGATGACAGTCATGTGCACCATCCAAAAGTAGTAAGGTTCCTGACTAAAGGTACGAAGGAGACGCGTAATGGTCAAGAGCCTGACTAATCCATTGGCCGATCGGCCGCCGCCGCTCGGGAATCTGCTCGGTGCAGCGGCGCGAACGCTTGCTGCCGAACTGGATGCCGGTCTGGCGGCGGCCGGATTCGCCGATCTGCGGGCCGCGCATGCGCCGGTATTCCAGGTCATCGATCCCGAAGGCACGCGCTTGATCGATCTCGCCGGGCGCGCGGGCATGACCAAACAGGCGATGGGTGAACTCGTGCGGCATCTGGATGCGCGCGGCTATGTCGAGGTGACGCCCGATCCGAGCGATCGGCGGGCGCGGCTGGTTCGCCTCACCCCGCTGGGCTGGTCCGTGGTCGAGGCGGGACTGGATGTGGTCGAGCGATTCGATGCGCATCTGAACGCGATCATCGGTGCGGCCGAGGTGGATCGGCTGCGCGCGGTGCTGCTGAAGATCATCGGCGGCGCCGGGTTGACCTTCAACGCGGCCGACTGAGGGCGCTCAGGACTGGGTGACCGGCGTCGCCGCCGGTTCCTCGGCGGCGCGGGCGCGGGCCGTGCCCAGGATCGAGCCGAGAATGACCAGCGGGAAGCCGATGCCCATGCCGATGGTCAGCGGCTCGTCCAGCAGGGTCACGCCGAGCAGGATGGCCACCGCCGGATTGATGTAGGTGATGACCGTGGCACGGGCAGGGCCGACCTCGCCGATGAGCGCGAAGAAGACCAGAAATGCTGCGGCCGTGCAGATTACGGCCAGTCCGAGCACCGACCACGACGCGTCGGCGGTGAAATGCGTCGGCCGGCGCAGTGCGGCGAACGGTGTGTAGATCACCGCGGCGAGAATCAGTGATCCGGTGACCACACCGAGCGGCGGCAGATCGGCCAGTGCGCGATTGATGATGATCGGGCCGACGGCGTAACCGATGCTGGTCAGCCCGATAGCGCCGATGGCGGCGGGCTGGGTGAGGTCGATATCGAAGCCGACCAGGGCAGCCACACCCGCGAATCCGATGATCAGACCGATGGTGCGGCGGGCGTCGAAGCGATCGTGAGCGAAGGAGTACTTGGGCCACACCTTCGCGCCGAGGCCCTGAATGGACTTGGACAGAATCACCACGCCGACCAGCGGAACCGCGGCGATCAGCAGCCCAACGGTCGAGCTGTTCAATGTGGTCTCCGCATACCCGATGAGAAACCACGGTCCGGTGATCTCGACCAAGGTGTACAGCAGCAGCGGACGCCAACGCCGGAACACCGGCGCGAGGGCTTTGGTGTAGAGCGCGATCGGCAGCAGGATCAGCGCGCCGAGCAAGGTCCGGCCGAATGCCACCACGATCGGGTCGAAATCTTCGACCGCTATCCGGATCATCGCGTAGGGCACACCCCAGATGACGCCCATCGCCAAGAACAGCACCCACCCGCGCTGCGTCATCGCTTCACCATCTCACCGTGCTCATTTCCGATCGAATCGGAGCTTATACGAATACATCCCATCACGGGATGGCTGAAGGCGCGATGAATTCGGTGATCGGGATCGGCCTGCTCATCCCGCGTCTCTCGGGACTGGCCGCTATCGGCCTGAGCCTCACCATGATCGGTGCGGCCTACACCAATGCCTTCGTCGTGGACGGCTATCGGCCGGTCTACACCCCGCTGATCCTGCTGGTGCTGTTCGTTTTCATCGCCTGGGGTCGGTGGTATGAGACCGAGCGGATCTTCGGTCGAGGCGTCTAGACGTCTCGACCGCCGCAACCGTGGCCGACATGCGCAGTGTTTGCGATGCCGCTGTCCGACAAGGGATGTCGGCGCAGGTCCGCGACAGCGTCAGCCGTGCGGACCTGCGCCGATCGTGCCGAGTCAGGGCTGAGTCGACTTGGTGGTGGTCGGTGTCGCGGATTGCGTTGTCGAGGTGGTCGATTCGGTGGTGGTCGGCTTCGGCGGCTCAGTGGTCGTGGTTATCGAAGTCGGCGGTGTCGTGACCGCCGGTGTGCTCGTCAGCGGCGCGGTGGTCGTCGGCGGCGCACTGGTTGTCGGCTGGCTGCTGACTTCCGTCTTCGCCGGGGCGGCCGTGGTCGTTGGCGACGTCGTCGTGGTCTTGCTCGGTTCGGGCGCCTTGGTCGTCGAGGTCGCTGCCTGGTAGGCGGCGGCGAGATCGGCCGACTCCGGCTTGGCGGTCGTATCGACCGGCTGACCCGCCTGTGCCTGTTTCGCCAGATGGGTGAGCCAGGCGGCCGCGTATTCGGCGGAGGTCAGCGGCTTACCGTTGTTCGGGTCGGCGTCGCGCCAGTAGTCGAAGTGGTGACCGCTCGCGTTGGGGCCCAGCGTCTGCTGGTAGGGGTCGCTCATGATCACCGGAATGGTGTTCTGGTTCGTCACGATGAGACCGATGATCTCGTTGAACACCTTCTGCGGCAGGTATGCCAGCGGCGACATCTGGTTGGTCGAGATCGACTCGGCGTTGGCCGGCGTCTTCGGCGTCTGACCGGGCTTGTATTCCGGATCCGAAACCCTCAGCAGCACTTGCAGGAAGGTCTCATCGCTCTGCATCCAGTTCGGCTGCGACTGGATATCCGCGAATGCCGCCAATGCGATTCGGCCGAGGACAACGGCGACGTCCTGTCCGGTCGCCGGGGTGAGTCCGTCGCGTTCGAGCGCGTCGACATTCAACTGTCGACCCACATTCACCGCCAACTGCAGCAGTGAGATGTTCTGCGGCGCCGAACACGTGAGGTCGCCGTCGGAGCAGAACGACGCGATCTTGCCGTTCAGCGCACCGAAGTCGCCGCTGGTGCCGGGCAGTGCGCCCTGGCCGGACGCGGTTTTCGTGCCGTTCTGATACTTCTGGTCGAAGCCGTCGGGATTGCTGTACGGATCCTTCGCACCAGGGAACGGACCGTCGCCCGCCGAACGTCCGGCGTCGGCGAGGATGACGACACCGACCACATCGGCCGGATCGACGATGCCGTAGCCGCCGTCCTGATCGGCGCTCTGATGTCCGATCGTCATGGCGACGCGGCGCACCACATCGGCGCCCTCGCTGTAGCCCACGATCGAGAACTTGGTGTCCGGACAGGCCTGCGCGATTTCCCGCATCACCTGTTCGGTATTCGCGGCACCCGCGTTGACCGCATCCTCGTAGCTGTCCATATTCGCCGGATAGGCGATGTAGACCGCGGCATACGAGCCGGGGTCGACGTCGTCGGCCGGTGCGTTGACGACCGGATCGACCCATTCGCTGTGGTAGTCATCGGACAGCGCAGCGGGCAACGCTTCCCCATTGGCCCCGACCAGCAACTTCGTGGTGGCGGCATCCGGCGTATCCCGACGACCGGCGACCGAAATGGTCACCATGTCATGGCACTCCGTAACCGATGCCCGCAGGCGGGTATCGACGGTTTGGTGCGTCGATGTCAGCGCCACCGAAGCGGCGACGATCGCCACCACCCCCAGCGACGCGGGCGCCGCGATGGCCGAAGCCATTCGATGGCGCGCGAAGAACTCCCGAAGAGCCATGTCCCGTTCCCCAATCCAAAACCGACAAGTGGACGGACAGGCCCCCCGACAGGCCATGTGTCTTGAAGAACGTCGGCCGCGTCGGCCGAATCGTTACCGCGGCCGGGCTGGCCATTGCTGCCGGGCCGGGCTGGCTGATCGGCAGTGTCGGCGGCAGCTCGCAGGTCGGATTGCCCGCCCGATTGATGGAAACGGCGCCTGAGCAGGCGCGTTTACGACATCGGTGCCGTGCTGCGCGGTGAAATCCCGGCCGCGCTCGCTTTCTCGTTCGAATCCGAGTCGTACCCCGGCCCTGCTGGTCGTAGAGCCCGGAGACACTGCCTGCCTGCCGGGGCCGTGTGCCGCCGATTCGGCCGTCGTGGCCCGGACCGGGCACGACAGCACGGCATCTTGCCGGTTCGCTATACCCTCGAGCGTTCCGCTCCGGCAATAGCCTTCGCCAACGCATCGGGGTGGGTCAGTTGTGGATGGTGGGCAGCTCCATCGACGGTGCTGAATTCGGCTCGAGGCGAGAGTGATTCGAGCGCCGGAGTGAGCGGGTACTGGCTGCCGGTGATTACGTGGACCGATCCGGGATATTGCGCGAGCTTGGCAGCGAGCTCGCTGCGCCAGCGTTCGTCCGTCGTCGCGGCGAATAGTGTGGCGACGTTGGCCGAGACACTGGCGCGACGCAGATCCTGCACGCTCGATCGCAGCATCGCCGCGTGGTCGGGCGAGCCGGTGAGCTTGTCGGACAAGGCGTTCGGGCTCAGTCGAGGCAGATACCACCGGGTCAGCGGCGTGGCGCGCGCTGAAATCCCGGCGCTCGGCTGCAGAAAAAACGGCGCGACCAGCGTGATCGATCCGACCTTGTCCGGATGTGCGGCTGCGGCCTCGACCACTGCGGCAGCGCCGATGGAGTGACCGACCAGGTGCGCGCCGGGTGTTCGTGCGAGCAGCGCCTCGAGCCATGCCTGCCAGTCACCTCGACCACCCGCGGACATTCCGAGGCCGGGCAGGTCAAGAACCCGAGCATGGCCGACGGCCGCCGCGACCGGAGCCCAGGTATCGGCATTGACCGGCAGACCCGGCAGTATCACGGTTGGTGCGTCGGGCTCGCCGATCCGGAACGTTCGGACACCGGCGTAGTCATCGAAAGTCCTTGCGGCACTGTCCAATGGCGCAGTGCCGAACCGGTGCGCGGCGAGATGGTCGGCCCATCGCAGGATCGTGCGCGTGGTGTCGGGCAGGTCGAGGCCATGCCTGCGGGCGAGTTCCTGTGCGGAGTCGGTGGGATAGCGGTCGCTGGACAGGAAGGTCAGGGTCTCGGGGTCGGCCTTCGTCAACCATTGCGGTAGCCGCTTTACCAGGGCGACCGGGATGCGCAGGCGCGGTACCGGCACTCGATAGTGTCGACCGACCTGCGACAGCAGAGTCGGCAGTGCGGGTGTGTCGTCGTCGAGTACCCAGTACGACGTACCGGCAGTGCCGGGGTCGGTTGGCAGCAGGGTCATCAAGCGGGTCAGATAGTCGACCGGGATCACCGGCACGAAGGTGCGGGAGTCGCCCGGCAGTGCCGCGACAGTGCCTTGCCAGAGCTCTTTCAAGCTCGCCGCGAGGCCGAGGTACTGATCGGATTCGCCGGTGCTACTCGGCCCGATGACGGTGGGCGGGTTGACGATCGACCACGGCACGCCGAGTTCATCGGCGACGGCCTGGAATACCGCATCGCCCTCCACCTTCGACGCCTCATAAGCGCCCAGACGGCGATGGGTTCGTCCCACCCGCTCCGCGCTCCACGGAACGGAGCTCGGGTCCTGACCGCCGACCCGGTAGCCGGAGACGTAGACAAGCCGAGTCAGCTGCGGCAACCGCGCGGCGAAGGCCACCACCGAGCGGACGCTGTCGACATTGCCGTGCCGCGCCTCATGCTTCGTCATGCCGAATCGGTAAGCGCCAGCACAGTTGTAGACCTCGGTGACATCCGCCCACACCGAATCCTCGCACCGGGCAAGGGGATCGGCGTCGAAATCGACGATCAACTCGGACGGAGCCGTCCGGCACCCACGATCGGCCAACCATGCGGCCAGCCGCGTGAACGATTCGCGGCCGCGGACCGCGGCGGTGACGCGGACTCCGGCCTGGTCCAAGGCGAGGATCAGATTGCGGCCGATAAAGCCGGTCGCTCCGAATACGAGCGCATGCCGCGCGGTCATCACGCCACCGTCCCGGGCTGATCCAGCAGGGCGGCCAGCATCTGTGCCGTGCTGTGCAACGGTTCCACATCGCGTTTTGCGCGCGCCACGATCACCGCACCCTCCACCGCACTGACCGTCGCCGTCGCCAGCGTGCGCGCCGTCGCCTCCGAATGTCCTGCCGCGACCAGGTATTCACGCACCGGCGCGATCCACGATTCGAATGCCGCCGCACACGCGCCGCGCAGTCTTTCGCTGTGCGCGCCCATCTCCAGCGTGACCACCGAAACCGGGCACCCGAGCTGAAAATCGCTGTCCGCGACCAACGCGGCCAGTACTTCCACAACCCGCCGAATCACCTCACCCGGTGACGCCCCGGCCCCCGCCGTCTCGTCCAGCAAGGTCTGAAACCGCTCGGCCGCCAACTCGATCGCCTTCTCCCCGAGCTGCTCCTTGCCCTCCGGAAAGTGGAAGTACAGCGAACCTTTCGGTGCCCCCGCGTGCTCCACAACCGTGTTCAACCCCGTACCGGCGTACCCCCGGGCCTGGATCAACTCCAGCATCGACTCCACCAACTGCCCACTCGTTTGAGCGCCCTTGGAAGTAACCATGTCCTCATAATAGACCGGTCTATAGATTTTTCAACGGTGGACGAGACGCGCTCGCTGACCCTATGGTCGGCCGAGCTACCTCGCGCGTAGATGATTTCGGATCACGCTCGCGCACTGTCGCTGGCGACAACCGGCTGTTCATTCGACGGGATCGGTTCTGGCGTGGCTTGCCGCGGCAGCAGGAAGGGCGTGGCCAGCAGGAGAACCCCGGCCAATGCGATGGCCGCGCGAGGGCTGGTGAGTTGTGCCAGCACACCCCACGTCACGGTGATCGCCGCGATGCTGATGCTGCTGGTGATCGACCACGCGGCCAGGACCCGGGCGTGGCGATCGGTATCGGTGTTGTTCAACCGATATGCGGCGAAGACGGAGTTGAAGATGCTGATGCAGATGATCAGCCCCAACTCGGTGACCATCACGATCGCGAGCCCGGCCCAGCCTGGCCGAACGAACGCAAGTCCGATGGGCCAACATGCACGTAGCGTGCCGAAGACCCGCAGCACCGTCTGTTCGCCGCAGCGGGAAACGATGCGGCGGGCCAGTCGTGACCCGAGCAGGCCGCCGATACACGGAACCGCGAATGCCAGCCCGTACTGCCAGACCGGAAAATTCGAATCGGCGAGCATCAGCACCGACAACAGTGGCTCCGCGGCCATGATCAGGCCGTTGACCAGCATGGTGTTCACGAAGAACCGACACAGCGTGTGGTGGCTGAGGATGTAGCGCCACCCCTCGACGATGTCGCTCCAACGACGCGTCCGAGTCTTTCGCGGGAGCGGGGCCCGCTCGGGTTCCCTGATCGCGGTGATGCCGAGCGCCGAGAGCAGGTAGCTCACCGCATCGACGACAACAGTGGTCACCGGCCCCAACAGTCCGATGGCGGCGCCACCGACTGGCGGTCCGATGACCGTGGCCGACCAAGTGGTGGACTCGAAACGACTGGTGGCCACCAGCAGACCATCGGCGGGGACGATGGTCTTCAGGTAAGCGCCACTGGCGGCGGTGAACGCGATCTTCGCCGTGGCGGTGACGATGGCGACCATCGACAGCTGCGCGAAGGACAACCCACCCAGCCAGTAGGCGAGCGGTATGGATGCCAGCGCCGCGAAACGGATCAGGTCCGTGGCGATCATGACCGGCCGCTTGGCGCGAAATTCCATCCACGGCCCGAGCGGAATCGCGAGTACCGCGCCGATCGCGAGCCCAGCTGCCGACAGGGCCGCCACTTGCGCGGAACCAGCGTGCAGAACGGTGATGGCGACAACCGAGAAGGCGCCGAATCCGAGCCCGGTCCCGTAGGCGCTGACCGCGTAGGCGGCCCACAACCACCCGAATGTCCGACCCAGGCTCGTCCTCCGCCACATATCAGCTCCCTCTGTTGTGGGGGAGATTGAACCCGGTCGATGGATGCTGGCACCAACAACGAATCGAGCGGAGTGTCACAACTTTTCGTTGTGGGAGTACGTTTTCGCTCGTGGATCTCGATGCGGTTCGTACTTTCGTCGGGGTCGCCGAAACCGGCCAATTCCAAGCCGCCGCCGACGATCTGCGAATCACCCAGCAGGCCGCGTCGAAACGAGTAGCCACGCTCGAGCGAGAACTCGGAGTTCAGCTTTTCGCGCGGATCGCCAGGGGAGTGCGACTGACCGTCGACGGACAAGCATTCCTACCGCATGCTCGTGAACTCATCCGTGCCGCCGAACGTGCCACCGCGGCCGTGACGCCAGGGCGCAGGGCCCTTCGGATCGACGTCGTGGCCCGCAGGATCGCGCCCTCCAACATTCTTCATGCCTTCTACCAGCAACATCCCGATATCGAGCTCGATGTCGTCACCCTGGTCAACGCTGACGCGGAGTCGGCGCTGGCGGAGGTAAGCGCGGGCACCATCGACGCCACCTTCAGATCCCTACGACACCTCGCGGTCCCCAGCGGACTGCGGTCATCGCGGGTCATCGACGACCGTCACGAACTGCTCGTCGGCCCACGGCATCCGCTGGCGAACGCCAAGACCGTGACACTGGCCGAACTCACCGATCACCCCATCTGGATGCCGGGCATGTCCGACGTTGAACCGATCGGCTACTACCAAGATATGGCGACCGCATTCGGACTCACCATCGACACGATCGGGCCGATGTTCGGCATCGAAGCGCTCCTCGCCGAACTCGCCGACTCCGCCCAACTGGCCACCTTCGTCGGTGAGGGCTCCCGCTACCTCTGGCCGGAAAGCTACGACCTGCGCCGAATCCCCATCATCGCCCCGACCCCGGTCTACCCACTCTCCATAATCTGGCGCGCAGACAACTCGCACCCCGTCCTCGCCAACTTCCTCGCCTACCTACACACCAGATACAAAACGACATCCAGCGCCGACGTATGGACACCGGACTGGGCGCGCTACCCGAAGAAGTCGCACAGGTGAGCCGCGACGAGCTCTATTCCTCGGCGAGATAGTGGCCGCTGCAGGGGTCTCGATGGCGAGGCGTCAGCCGCGAGCCATATCGACAAACCGAGACAAATGCAACTGGTGCGCAACAGTAATGGTCGCGGTCGGACCGTTACGGTGTTTACCGACAATCAAATCGGCCTCACCACCTCGCGGATCGTCGCGCTCGAACGCGTCGGGGCGATGCAAAAGAATCACCATGTCCGCATCTTGTTCCAGCGAATTATGCGCCGAAATGCCTTGTGCCACAAAATTATGTGTCCCAGGAACCGTGCCGTCGTAGACATCTTGCTCACCGAGGCTGGTGATTTCAACGATCTTGTCCCAGAATACGTCGTTCGTTGCGAGCATTTCGATGTCGGCGTCGTCGAGGACGACGGCGACTCGGGCCAGACGGGAGCGGCTGGGCGAGCGCTTCCACATGGCGGAGCCACAGAAGCGTGAGCCCATAGCGGCAGAGAATTCGCGGTGGGTCATGTTCTTGGTGGACAGCAGGTCGCGGACCTTGGTCCAGACCTCCTTGGGGACCGTGTCGACATTCGTGTTGCGCGCTATCGGTTCCAGTTCGGTCAGTGCCGATTCCGCAGCGCGTCCTCGGGCACCGTGGACGCCGATATCACGCAAGAAGATGGTTTGGTTGTCCGCGCCGTCAACGGACAAGTGCCAGCAGTCACGGTAACCCGCCTTGGGCACCCTCTTGATGCGTCCGTGCACACCCAGACGAAGCAGGAGTTGGGCCAGATCATCGATGAGGCGGCGGCTGGTTGATGCGTAGTACACGCGGGCCTGGCGCCCCTTGACGTCCCAGCGGACCGAGCCGTCGGTGGCCCACAGGTGGCGCACGAAAAGGGCGATCTGGTCGTTGGGAAGGGCGAAAACCTGCTGGGGGACGAACTTCTCGTAGCTGCGCAAGCCGAACAGTCCGAGTTCGTCCAGCCATGCGGCAATGGGGTTGCGCTTGCCGCGGGCCAGGCGGCCAGGAGCGCGCAGCCGCAAGGTTGTCACACGGGCTGCGGCGTAGTCGTCACGGACCGCGGTCACCCCGAAATGCGTTGCCGCTTCAGCGACTGCGGTCAGGTTCTCCTCGTCGATGCTGGCATAGCGGATCGGCTGGCGCTCGACGCATGAGCCGTCGCCGATCATGTGTGCCAACAGGATTAGTTCCGCGTCCGCCATTCGGATCGTGTGCACTGGCTCCGGTACTCGGCGTGGAGTCGCGATGCGATCGCCGATGGCCAACTTCTCCAGCGCGATCCAGCCGTCGACGGTTAGAAACGGGTGGTTGCCGGTTGCCTCGACTTCACGCCCTGAGGCGAGTCGCAACCGGAACACTTCCTTGCGGCCGCTCGGAAACACCTTCACCATCGGACGCGCCACCATCCGCATCCGCTCGTCCAGTGACCAGACGAGCGGCTGCTCACCGCTGTCCAGCAGCTCTCTGAGAGTGGTCTCACCGCCGGTGTCGGCGCGCAGAATTCGAGTCGAAGCAGGCATGCAACCAGACTCGCGCAGGTCAGAGACCATGGGGCGTTTATCGGTTCGCTGTTCGGGACCACGGTTCAGCTGGCTGATCGCGATTACCGGGACTTCGAGTTCCTTGGCGAGGAGTTTCAGGTTTCGCGAGAAATCCGAGACTTCCTGCTGTCGGGATTCGACCTTTTTGCCCGAGGTCATCAGCTGAAGGTAATCCACCACAACAAGTTTCAGGTCGTGGCGTTGCTTCAGCCGCCGTGCCTTGGCGCGAATCTCCATCATGGTCAGATTGGGCGAATCATCGACGAACAGCGGAGCCTCGCTGATCTCGCTCATTCGCCGAGCCAGTTTGGTCCAGTCGTCATCACTCATCCGACCCGACCGCATATCACCGAGCTTGATCTTCGCCTCGGCCGAAAGCAGGCGCATCACGATCTCCGTGCGACTCATCTCCAAGGAGAAGATAACGCTCGCGAGGCCGTGCTTGATCGAGCAACTGCGCATGAAGTCCATGCCGAGCGTCGAATTATGTGTCGGCAGCATCGTCGGGCCAGCCAAGTACAGGTGTTCCGCGTTGTCGACCTCGACGCAGCGCACCGCCACGCTATCGATCTTGCGCGCGTCCACGATGTGTCGGGCGCCCGATCGAGCGGTGCCCGGCACCACATGGTTCAAGCTGCCGTCGAGGCCGTGCAGGGTGTGGACAATCTCGCCGGTCGTGCGGACGGCCACGCGATTGCCCTCGTGCAGGTCGGATTCAGTGAGCCATTGGTGCTGCTCATCGGCGACGATCACGGTGCCGTCGGAGAATTCGATCTCGTAGCAGGGCCGGTCGGTCATCACTTCGGTAGCGGCCAGGACGCGAGTGGGGCGGCCTTGGGCGTCGAGGAGTTCGTCGCCTACGCAGACCTCGCCCATGGTGGTCCAGCCGGTGGGTGTGGGCAGTGGGGTGTCCAGGGCCAGGGCCTTCCCGACGCCGGGTCGGGCCGCGACGATGATCATTTGGCCGGGGTGCAGGCCGTTGGTGAGTTCGTCGAGTTCGGTGAAGCCGGTGGGGACGCCGAGGGAGATGCCGCCGCGGGAGGCGATGGAGTCGATTTCGTCCATCGTCGGCTGCAGGAGTTCCTCGAGCGGGAGGAAGTCTTCGGTGGTGCGGCGTTCGGTGACCTCGTAGACCTCGGCCTGGGCGCGGTCGACGACCTCGGCGATGTCCTGGCCGTCCGCACCCGCGTAGCCGTATTGCACGATGCGGGTGCCCGCCTCGACAAGGCGGCGCAGAATCGCCTTCTCGGCAACGATTTCGGCGTAGTAGCCCGCATTGGCGGCGGTGGGGACGGTCTGGGTCAGGGTGACCAGATAGGGCGGGCCGCCGATGCGCTTGAGTTCGCCGCGGCGGTCCAGGCCCGCGGCGACGGTGACCGGGTCGGCGGGTTCGCCGCGGCCGTAGAGATCGAGAATGGTGTCGTAGACCGCTTGGTGGGCCGGACGGTAGAAATCACCGGGGCGCAGCACCTCGACGACGTCGGCGATCGCATCCTTGCTCAGCAGCATGCCGCCGAGCACGGACTGCTCGGCCGCCATATCGTGCGGGGGCTGCCTGCCGAAGTCCTCACCGGGCGGTTCGGGCGGATAGTCCGTGTGCCCGCGGTCATCGGTGGTGGTCACCAGACTCGACCGTCCTCTCTCGCCACTTGCAGGCCGTTCGAAAACGCCTACCCGCCGACCCTATTGATCACTCGTTGTACTCCCGGGCTACGACACATTCGGCAGCGCACCACGACCGAGCGACCTCGCCAGCGGGCCTCACCTGCGGTTCCAGCAAACCGCCTCGGCAGGTGCCGAATCATGCCGTTCCGGGTGGTGCGTGCACGATGTTGCGACGAACCTAGGCGACCCGATGGGCAGTCGCCAAACCGCAATGTGCACACACCTGTGGATAAGTTGGGGACTGTTTACCTAACGTTGTGCACCCCCTGTGTACAACTTGGGGAAAACCCAGGTCACACCGCTCAAACACGCTGATAGATATCGATTTCTTGATCTATCCACGTGTGGATGAATGAAGTGCGGCGTGTCGGTCTAGTTGAACAGCCGGGCGTGTTGTGGGTAAACAGCGCGTTCAGTGGCTATGGCGTGGATCACATTGCTTCCGGTTGGTTTTCTCAGCGATCCACAAGCCGAATAACCGGTGGTAGAGCCGATAGCAGCGGGTTGCCGAAAATGGTCCAGATCACCGCGTCGACCATATCGCAAATATTTGGCTATTTATCCGGAAGGCATAGCTCACCAGCCGCGCCCGCACAGTAGGTCCATGCGCACAGCCGAAGGCCACCCTTGTGCCGAAACACAAGAGTGGCCTTCGAATGAACTCAGTTCGCGGCGACCTGCAGGTCGAACTTGGCGACCACATCGGGGTGCAGATGCACCACGACGTTGTGCTTGCCGACCGTCTTGATGTGCGACTTCGGCAGCTCGATGCTGCGCTTGTCGACGACCGGACCACCGGCCGACTTGATCGCGGCGGCGACGTCGGACTGGGTCACCGAGCCGAACAGCTTGCCGGTGCCAGCGGTCTTGACCGACAGCGAAACCGAATCCAGGCCCTCGATGGCCTGCTTCAGCTCATTGGCGTGATCCAGGTCGCGCACCTTGCGCGCGTCCTGCGCCCGACGGATGCCCTCGACCTGCTTCTGTGCGCCACGGCTGGCCACGATCGCCAGGCCGCGAGGCAGCAGGTAGTTGCGGCCGTAGCCGTCCTTGACCTCCACGGTGTCACCGGGGGCACCGAGGTTGTCCACATCAGCAGTAAGAATCAACTTCATTGCGATGCCTCCCTTCTCAGCGAGCCGTCGACACGTAGGGCAGCAGGGCCACCTCACGCGAGTTCTTCACGGCAACGGCGACGTCGCGCTGATGCTGCACGCAGTTGCCGGTGACCCGGCGAGCGCGGATCTTGCCGCGATCACTGACGTACTTCCGCAGCAGGGCGGTGTCCTTGTAATCGATATTGACGGTGCCGGACTTGGCTTCCTTGCAGAAGGTGCAAGCCTTCTTCTTCAGCACCTTTTCGCGCGCGGGCGCTTTAGGCATGGTTACTCCGTAATCAATGATGGCCCAGTAACAATCGGGCCGATGTGAGCCGTTCTCAGAACGGCGGTTCGTCGTCTACACGGCCGCCCCCGAAGGAGCCTGCCGCGGGTGCGCTGCCCCACGGGTCGTCGTCGGCGCCGCCGGAACGGCTGCCGCCGCCACCACCACCGGCCGGAGCGAAGTTGCCACCGCCGCCACCGGAACCGAAGCCGCCGCCCCCGCCGCCGCGGCTGGCCTTGGCGACCTTCGCGGTGGCGTAGCGCAGCGAGGGACCGACCTCGTCGACCTCGAGCTCGACGACTGTGCGCTTCTCACCCTCGCGGGTTTCGTAGGAGCGCTGCTTCAGCCGTCCGCTCACGATCACACGGGCGCCTCGGGTCAGGCTTTCGGCGACATTCTCCGCAGCTTCACGCCAGATGTTGCAGCGCAGGAAAAGCGCTTCGCCGTCTTTCCATTCATTCGAATTACGGTCGAACACGCGGGGAGTCGATGCGACGGTGAAATTCGCCACCGCAGCGCCCGCGGGCGTGAATCGAAGTTCGGGATCGGCCGTCAAGTTCCCGATGACGGTGATGACCGTGTCGCCTGCCATGTGGTTCCTCCTGCTCGGTATGCAGTCCGCAGTGCACTCGCTTTTGCGCTAGAGCCTAGAGACAGGCACCGACGCAATCGAGAGTCACTTGCCGTGGCGCAGAACCTTGGTGCGCAGCACCGACTCGTTGAGACCCAGCTGGCGGTCGAGCTCGCTCACGGTGGCGGGCTCGGCGGTCAGATCGACCACGGCGTAGATGCCTTCGGCCTGCTTGGCGATCTCGTAGGCGAGCCGGCGGCGGCCCCAGATGTCGACCTTGTCGACCTTGCCGCCATCGGTCTTGACGACGCTCAGCATGTTGTCCAGCGACGGACCAACAGTGCGCTCGTCCAGGCTCGGATCGAGGATGACCATCACTTCGTAATGACGCACGGACCAATCACCTCCTGTGGACTAGGAAACGGCCACGGACGGTCCGTGGCAGGAGGGTCGTTGCGTCAGCAACCCGACAAGGCTACATGAACGCCCGTTGAGCAGCGAAATCGATGCCAGCGGCGGTGCCAGTATGGTCATTGGTGGGGGGAAGCACGGGCGTCGTCGCACCGTGCGGCCTAGGGTGGTGCGCATGCCGACCGGACTCGCCACCCGCGACAGGATCGTCGGGGGAGTGACGCGCAGCGCGGCCGTGACTGCGGCGGTGGTGGTGTTGCTGTGCGGCCTCACGCTGGCGCTCGCGTATGCGAACAAGGCGCGGTGCGCGGGTGCGCCGTTCGCCGAGAACGGTCGCAGTGCGATCTTCGATGTGATCAAGGATTCGGACGTCTGTTATTCCGATATTCAATTCCTGTGGCTCGGGCGCGATATCGATCAGCACGTATTTCCGTACATCGACGGCGGCATCACCGATGACGGCACGTTGACCGGTGGCGCGGTCGAATATCCGGTGCTCAGCGGGGTGCTGATGTGGCTCGGCGGGGTCGGTGCCGATAACGATGCGGAATTCCTGCTGCATTCGGCCTTGTTATTGGCGCCGTTCGCCTTGTTGACCGCTTGGCTGCTTGCTCGACTGGCCGGGTGGGCGGCGCTGCTGTGGGCGGCGGGGTCGCCGCTGGTGCTCTACGCATTCCACAACTGGGAGCTACCCGTGGTCTGCATGGCGGTCGCCGCGGTGTACGTGGTTACCGCGCTGACCCGATATTCTTTGCGCACCAGGGGAATTTTGGCCGCGGTGCTGCTCGGTATCGGATTCTGTCTCAAGCTGTATCCCGGCATCTTCGTGCTGCCTCTGCTGGCCTATGTGCTCACCGGTGGTCAGCGCGATATGGATGATCCGACGCCGACCAGGTTCGATGTGCGCGGTGCGTTGCTGACCGCGGCGGCGGCCGTCGGTACGGTGGTCGTGGTGAATCTGCCGTTCGCACTTGCCGGTTATGACGGCTGGCGCGCATCGATCACCTTCCAGCAATTGCGCCAGGCCGACATCACCACGAATTCCATTTGGTACTGGGGACTTCGACAGGTGTTCGCTCAGGATGCCGACGGTGAGAGCGCATTTCAGCATGCCGTCTCGATCGCGTCGCCAACGCTGGTGTTGACCTCGTTCGCGCTGGCAATGTGGTTGGGCTGGAAGCGATTCGCCAGGACCGGCACCTTCCCGTGGATCGGCGTCAGCGGCGCGATGTTGTGCGGCTTCCTGCTGTTCCACAAGGTGCATTCGCCGCAGTACACGCTGTGGTTGGTGCCGTTCATGGTTCTGCTCGAGGTGCCGTGGGCGGCGATCGGCGCGTATCTGGTCGCCGATGCGGCGATCGGGATCGGCGTCTTCCGGTATTTCTATTCGATCGTCTCGGGCAACTCGGTGGATTCGATGGAGAATGTCGTGCAATTCGGCGTATGGGGACGAGCCGCGCTGCTGGTGGTGTTCTTCTTCCTGTTCCTACGGGCGCGGCCGCGTGGATTCCGACCCGAACCGCCGCGGATACCCCGATTCGAACCCGGCAGCCTGGTACAGGTGGGCTAGCACGAACCGGGGTCAGTCGGCGTGTCTGGCGCGGAAGGCGGCGCTTTTGGCGCGGTTGCCGCAGATGGTCATATCGCACCAGCGGCGCGACTTACCGCGTGAGGTATCGAGGTACAGCCGCGTGCATTCGACGCGGCCGCATTGCTTGATCAACCCCCGCTCCGGCCCGCCGAGCATTTCGATTGCGGACCGGGCGATCGCGGCGAGTGCGGCATCCGGAGCGCCGTGGCGGGTGATCGTGGCATCGGATCGCAAAGTGAGCCTGGGGAGTTCGCCGCCTGCGAGCTCGTTGACGATCTTGCGGTCCGCATCCGCGAACGGCTCGTCGCTGGCCGCGGCCATGGCCAGTCGGTAGGCCGCCTCGCGCAGGCATACCGCCCGGTCGAGCGTCGCCGCATCGCAGTGTGCAGGGGTGTCGAGGAGCTCGGCGGCGAGCAGCCACTCGTCCAGATCCGCCGGGGTGGCGAGGAAGTCGTCGAACGTCGTGGCACGGGCCTTGACCGTGCCTGCGAAGTCCAAGGCGAGGTTACCGCTCACGAAGGTGAACACCCTCTGATAATAACCACCTTGACAGGTTATGCACCAAGGTGCGACGGTTAGTAACCGCCTCAGATGGTTATTAGCCTGTAGGAGTGCACGTGAAGACGCTGCTCTTGGACCCGCTGTTCCGCACGACCGACAAGCCCTCCCTTGCGGCGGGCATGCAACCACTGTTCGTCGTGCTGTGGAGCAGCGCCTTCATCGCCGGGGTCATCGGTGTCGGCGCGGCACCGCCGATGACGGTGCTGTTCGCGCGCTTCGCCATCGCTGCGGTCCTGCTCGCGGTGTACGCCAGCGTGATTCGCGCGAGTTGGCCGAGCGCGCACCAGCTCAAACATGTCGTCATCGCGGGTCTGCTGATGCAGATCGTGCAGTTCGGCGCGTTCTACACGGCGATGAGCCTGCATGTTTCGGCCGCGATCATCGCCCTGGTGCAGGGGCTCAATCCGGTCGTCATCGCTTTGCTGGCCGGATTCATCGGCGAAACCGTCACGGCGCGACAGTGGTTCGGCTTCGGCATCGGTGGTGTCGGCGTCGGTTTGGCGGTACTCGACCAATCGAGCATGTCACTGGTCGGTCTGCTGCTGTGCGTGATCGGCTTGCTCGGCCTCAGTGTCGGCACGATCTACCAGAAACGCTTTGTACCGCAGGTCGATTCGCGCGCCACCACCGCCATCCACATGGCCGCGAGCGCGCCGATCGCGGGCATATTGGCCTGGTGCACCGGCCAATTGCACATCTGGGATGCGACGCGATTCGTGGAATCGCTCACCTGGATGGTGCTGGTCAATTCGATGATCGCATTCCTGCTGTTGAACGCGATGCTGAAGCGTTGGGAGGCAACACGAGTCGGGCGTCTGTTCTTCGCGACTCCCGCGGTCACCGCCGTGCTGGCCTGGCTGTTCATCGATCAGCCGCTGCGGCCCCTCGCCGCCGCCGGACTCAGCGTCGGGCTGATCGGCATGGTGTGCGCCTCGCGCCGCCCGACGCCCGCAGTCGATCAGCGGCAGCCGGTGCCCGTGCGCTGAATCCCTCTCGGGCAAAGAGAAGCGGCAGCGGTTGGAGGCCGCCGCCGCTCGAATTCTGCTGCTATCCGCCGGAATTCAGGCTACCGGGGTTACCTCTCGTGCGCTCTCGACTTCGTCGGTATCCTCGCGCCGGTTTCGAATGATGCTGGTAATGAACGCCGCGCCGATGAACGCCACGCCGACCAGACCGGTGACGATCTCGTTGATGTGCACGCCGATCGAGACGAACAGGATGACCGCCAGCGCGCCGATCGCCCAGTGCGCGCCGTGCTCGAGGTACACGTACTCCGACAGTGTGCCCTTGCGCACCAGGTACACGGTGATCGAGCGGACGAACATGGCGCCGATCAGACCGAGGCCGAGGGCGATGATGATCGGGTCGGAGGTGATCGCGAAGGCGCCGATGACACCGTCGAAGGAGAACGACGCGTCGAGCACCTCGAGGTACAGGAACAGGAAGAACGCCGCCTTGCCAGCGGCCTTGACCAGCTGGGACGGTCCACCGTCCGCGGATTCCTCGAACTCCTCGGTGTGGAACAGCGAACCGAGGCCATCGACCACGATGTAGGTGATCATGCCGAGCAGACCGGCGACCAGGACGGTGGCGCGCTCCTCGTCGCCCGCGATGAATTCCGCGGTGAGCACCAGGCCGACGCTCGCGACGACCACCGAGAGCATATCCAGCTTGCCGAGCTGGGCCAGCGGCTTCTCCAGCCAGGACAGCCAGGTGATTTCGCGTTCCTCGAAGATGAAGTTCAGGAACAGCAGCAGCAGGAACATGCCGCCGAACGCGGCGATCTGCGGATGCGCGTCGGTGAGCAGCTTCTCGTAGCTGGGGCTGCCGTCCGGGAAGACCAGCGCGTCATCGGCCGGCGGGTTCAGCGCCAGGTCGAACGCCTTGACCGGGTTCAGGCCGGCGGTGATCCAGACGATCGCCAACGGGAAGACCAACCGCATGCCGAATACGGCGATGATCACGCCGACGGTGAGGAAGATCCGCTGCCAGAACTCGTTCATGCGTTCGAGCACGGTGGCGTTGATGACCGCGTTGTCGAACGACAACGAGACCTCGAGGACGCCGAGGATGGCGGCCAACGCCAGCGCGGTCGGCCCGCCGTACAGGAACGCCACGATGAGCGATATCACCGTGACAACGATGGACATGCCGAATATGCGCAGGACCACGCGGAGACCCTTTCCGTGCGGCGGTCGAATGTCTGTCCGAGCGCGCCTTTGCCGATGTAAATCCGAGGGCCGAACCAACCCGCGGTCGCGATGATGGTTCCAGCGTGGCCGCCGAACCGTCGATTGTCCAACGGAGCGGCGAGGCGAATCGTTCCGCGGACATGCGTACAGGGGGCCCGTCGCCGAGCCCCCTGTACGGATAGCTACCTCTTAGACGTTCACACCGTAGTCACGGGCGATACCCGCCAGGCCCGAGGCGTAGCCCTGGCCGATGGCGCGGAACTTCCACTCGGCGCCGTTGCGGTACAGCTCGCCGAAGACCATGGCCGTCTCGGTCGAGGCGTCCTCGGACAGGTCGTAGCGGGCCAGCTCGGTGCCATTGGACTGGTCGACAACGCGGATGTAGGCGTTGCGCACCTGGCCGAAGGACTGCTGCCGGGTGTCCGCGTCGTAGATCGAGACCGGGAAGAAGATGCTCTCGATGGTCGGCGGGGTGTTGGCGAGGTCGACCTTGATCACCTCGTCGTCGCCTTCGCCCTCACCGGTCAGGTTGTCGCCGAGGTGCTCGATGCTGCCCTCGGGCGACTTGAGGTTGTTGAAGAAGATGAAGTGCTTGTCGGACACGACCTTCTTGTCCCCACCGGTCGCGATCGCACTGGCATCCAGATCGAAGTCGGTGCCGGTGGTCGTACGAATATCCCACCCGAGCCCGACGGAGACAGCGGTAAGGTTCGGCGCCGCTTTCGTCAGCGAGACATTGCCGCCCTTGGACAAACTGACACCCATGCGGGGTTCCCTTTCAATAGACGTCTGTGGTTCCCAGCATTGTCCGAATCGCCGGGTACGCCTTACGACAGTAGTAGGTTTCGGCAATCTTGCGTAGGAACTGGTGTATGCCCGGCGAACTAGTCCACCGCCTAACATCGGGGCGTGGCAGGCCGTAGGCGCGGATGGTTCCGTTCGTCCGGGAACAATGAATGGATTGCACAGGCCCGGTCGACGCTGGCGGCCGCGTTCCTGGATATGGATCGGCGCCAGAGCGCGGCCGAGGCGGCGGTGCACGCCTGTGAACAGGTCTTCCCGGAGCGACGGATGAGCGCGAAATGGGAACCCGTGCGCAGCAGATGCTATGACGCCGCGGGCGCATATCTGACCTTCACCGAGGAACTGGACAACGCCGAGCGCGACGACACGCCGATGCCGCAGGGGCAGCCGCGGGTGGACGCCCTGGCGCGGCAGCTGACCGACGCGGCCCGTGCCGTCGACGAGTTCTATCGGGGCAATCAGTCCCAGCTCGAACAGGCTGTCGCGGTACTCGGCACGGTGCCGCAATTCGCACAGCAGGTGAAGATCGCGGCGGCCGGAGTGCGCAGGCAGGCCGCCGAATCCGAATACGCTGGCTACCCGTCGGTGCGCCAGCACGCGGCGGCGGTGGATGAGGCGCTGCTCACACTGGAGGCGCTCGGTTCCGAGGTGCCCGCCGCGAGTATCCGGGAGGCCGCCAATCGCCTGGAGTCGGCGACGAAGGCGCTGGCAGAAGCATTGGCGCAGGCGCCATCTCGGGCCGCGGCGGCGGCCAATGCGATCACCTCGGTAGCCACCAGATTGGCCGCGGTGCGCACTCGTGGCGAACGGCTGGCACCGGCCTACTCGGAGCTGCTGCGCGAGTTCAATGCTGCGAGTTCGGCGGATCTGGCCAACAATGGGCGGGAAAGCGAAAAGGCCATCGATGCCGCGGATGCCGCCCTGGTGCGGGCGCGTGCGGCGGCGGCCGAAAACAATCCGGAGTCTGCACTTGATCTGACCACATCCGCACGGGGCTACCTCACCGAGGCCGAACACTTGATCGACGCTGTCACCAAACGGCTGACATTGTTGCGCGAGGTCCGTGAGAATCCCCAAGAGAAGGCCAAGGCCGTACGATTTCGGCTGCGGGACGCACAAATGCTCGCGGTGAGCCGCGGGCTCGTCGGCGAATGGGGCTCTGTGCTCGACGCACAGGTGGACCGGATCGATCGAATCACCGAAAACCTGTCGGGGCGCCACCCCGACTACTGGGCCTATGTGACCGAATTGGATACCGTCGCGGAGTTCGTAGCCGGGGTAGTGGATCGAATGAGAAAGCAAGCAGGACCACGACGAGAATGAGGCCAGGGTTTATGCGGCCACCGCCATCAGGGATGAGGACAGCGAAGCGATGACCGCGGGCATCGTCGTCCAGCAACGGGTTTCCCTGCGAAAGCAATTGCCGCTGCGCCATTTTCGCCAGTTGCACGGCCCGGAGGCGCGGCACCTTTTCCATAGACAACCGGAACCGTTCGGCGACGATGCCGACCGGGAAATTCTGGCGTTCGCGCTCGGCGCCACGCTGTACGCACCGGCGACCCGCGCCGACCTCGCCTCGACGATAAGCAAGCGGGCCGCGCGCGGCGTGTGTTCGATGGTCATCGATCTCGAGGACGCCGTCGCCGATCACGAGGTGGAATTCGCCAAGCGGCAGACCGTCGCGACGCTGAATCTGCTTGCCGAGAGCGAGGATCCGAATCCGCTGCTGTTCGTACGTGTCCGCGACGCGGATACCGTGACCGAAATCGTCGAACAACTCGGCATCGGTGCGGCGGCGCTGACCGGCTTCGTCTTTCCGAAATTCGATAGTGCGAGCGGTCCGAAATATCTCGCCGCGCTGGAGGCGGCTGCCGAACGACTGAGCAGGCCCGTGTACGGCATGCCCGTGCTCGAATCGCCCGCGCTGGTGCATCGGCAGACCCGGGATCAGGAGCTGACCCAGATCGCGGGGCTGTTGGCCGAGCATCGGGAGCGGATACTCGCGGTGCGCATCGGTGCCACGGATATGTGCTCGACCTTCGGCATTCGCCGTGACCGGGATCTGACCATCTACGACGTGCGGGTGGTCGCGGACGTCATCGCCGATATCGTGAATTACCTGGGGCGTTCGGATGGTACGGGTTTCGTGATCACCGGGCCGGTCTGGGAATACTTCGCCGATCACGAGCGGATGTTCCGACCGCTGCTGCGGACCGCGCCGTTCGAGGAGTCCGACGCGGTGCCGTTCCGGCGTTATCTGGTCAGTCGCGATCTGGACGGGCTACTACGTGAGATCACGCTGGACCGCGCCAATGGGATCCAGGGCAAGACGGTGATCCATCCGTCACATGTCGCGGCCGTGCATGCGCTATCGGTGGTGACCCATGAGGAGTATTCGGATGCGCTGGACATTCTGCAGGTCGATGTCGGTGGGGTGGCGGCGTCCGGATATCGGAACAAGATGAACGAGATGCGGCCGCATCGCAGTTGGGCACGTCAGACGCTGCTGCGGGCCCGGGTTTTCGGTGTCGCCAATAAGGGTGTTTCGTTCGTGGATCTATTGACAGCATTGGTAACTGAATGAGAATTGACCCTTGGGCGACAACCAATTTGGGTATCGAGTTGCGGCACGAGCACTCGCACGGGGGCGGATCGGTTGACGTGCTGCCCGCCGAATTGCCCATCGCTACTTTGATTCAGCCGGGGCTGCGGCGCAATCCACGTCGCGCGCACCTGTTGGTTTCGACGGTGCTGGGGAAACATCTGCCTACAGATCCGCGAGTAGTCCTCGGCGCGGGCAATCGACTGGGCGATCTGGTGCGTGAGGTGCTGGGCGAGCGCGAGGCCGTGGTCCTCGGATTCGCTGAGACCGCAACGGGTTTGGGGCATTGCGTGGCGGCAAGGATCGGGGCCGGATGCTATCTGCATTCGACACGTCGGCAGGTGCCCGATGTGACCACTCTGACCGGCTTCGAGGAGGGGCATTCGCACGCCACCTCGCATCTGCTGCAGCCCGCGCCCGCGGATATCTTCGTCAACGACCTGCCGCTGGTGCTCGTCGACGACGAGATTTCGACTGGTGATACCGCGATCGATGCGGTGTGGGCGTTGCACGGGTTTTCGCCGCGTGCACACTATGTGCTGGCGTCGCTGGTGGATATGCGGACCGAGGTCGATCGGGCGCGTTTCGAGGCGGCGGCCGAGGAGTTGGGTGCGCGGATAGACACAGTGTGTTTGGCGTCCGGGCGCACGTTGCTGCCCGATGATCTGGTCAAGACCGTGTCATCGATGCCGGATCCCGTATTGAATCCGACTGCGGCGCAGCGTGGTTCGTTCGATCGAGTCGAGTTGCCCTGGCCTGCCTCGGTTCCCGAGGGCGGTCGGCACGGGATTCTGCGGTCCGATACCGATGCGTTCGAGGCGGCGCTGGTAAAGGCCGCCGAGGCGTTGCGGGTTCGGCTCGCCGATGATTTCGCTGATCGGCCCGCGATTGTGCTCGGGCATGAGGAGTTGATGTATCTGCCATTGCGGTTGGCGGCCGAGCTGGCCGATGCCGGGATTCCGACGCGTTTTCAGACGACGACTCGCTCGCCCGCGTATGTGTTGGATGAGCCGGGATATCCACTGCGGCGCGGCTTTCGGTTCATCGCGCCCGAAGCCGGTGAGCTGGAACCGCGTTATCTGTACAACGCGCACTGGATCGAGGACGCGCTTTCCGAACTCGCGGCGTTGGGGGACAGCGTCGAGCCGGTTCTGGTCGTCGTCATAGACGCTCCTGCCGACACCGATGAACTGCGTGCCGAAGGCGGTCTGATCGATGTGCTGACCGCATCCGGTGACGATGTCGTTCTGGCGGTGCTGCCGGGTGCGGATCCGCGGCTGTTGCATGCGGAACGGACCGAGGCCGAAGCGAGGATGCTATGAGGTCGAACGCTGTGCCGGAATCGAATATCGCTGCGCAATCGGCCTTGGAGCTGCCCGTTCCGCTGCATGGTCCAGCCTTCGGATCGTATGCGGCCGAGGAGGTTTCCTGGCTGCTGAAGGATCTGTCCGAGGTCGACCTCGAGGCCGATGTAGCCGAGCGAGAACGCCGGATCCAGTCCGGTGCCGCGCATTACGCGGAATCGCTGCCGATCGAATATCAGCCCGATGCGGCATACCGCTCGCTGTTCGAGCAGGTATTGGCCGAGAGTGCCGAGCGGCTCGCGCTCGCCGTCGCGACGGTATCGGAACTCGTGATCGCCGAACGCGGAACCGATATCGTGCTGGTTTCGCTGGCGCGGGCCGGAACGCCGATCGGAATTCTCATGCGGCGCTGGCTGCGGTCTCGAGGCCTCGAGGTGCCGCACTATGCGGTATCCATTGTGCGTGATCGTGGCATCGACTCCGTCGCGCTGGATTACCTTGCTCGGCACCATGATCCGGCCACTGTCGTGTTTGTCGACGGTTGGACCGGCAAGGGCGCCATCACTCGCGAACTCACCGAAGCGCTGGACGCCTATCACGCCGCGGGCGGCGCCCGGTTCAATGACGAGCTCGCGGTGCTCGCCGATCCGGGACATTGCGTGCGTACCTACGGCACCCGAGACGACTTCCTGATCGCCTCCGCCTGCCTGAATTCCACGGTGTCCGGCCTGATTTCGCGCACCGTGCTCAATGACACACTGATCGGACCAGGTGAATTCCACGGTGCGAAGTTCTATCGCGAACTGGCTGCCGACGATGTCTCCGGTCGCCTGCTCGACACCGTGACCGCCGCCTCCGACGCGATCCGGGATCGCGTGCCCGCCGAACTGGCCGCCGTGCGCGCCGAGGATCGGACACCGACCTGGACCGGCTGGGCCTCGGTCGACAAGGTGCGCGAGGAATACGGCATTGCCAGTGTGAATTTCGTGAAACCCGGTGTCGGCGAGACGACCCGGGTATTGCTGCGGCGGCTGCCGTGGCGGGTGCTGGTGCGTGCGGCGGACGCACCGGAACACGCACATATCCGTCTGCTCGCCGCGGCCCGCGGTGTTCCGGTCGAGGTCGTACCCGACCTGGCCTATTCGTGCATGGGATTGATCAAGGACGTACAGCAGTAATGCATTTGCGAAAACTACGAAGACACGCTCTGATTGCCACCGATCTAGACCGAACGATGATCTACTCGCGCAATGCTTTCCACGCCACAACCGACGTGCCGATGGTGTGTGTGGAGCATCTCGAGGGCGCGCCGCTGTCGTTCATGACAACCGCCGCCGCCCTGCGAATGCAGACCCTGACCGAACCCGCCGCCGTCATCCCCACCACTACCCGGACCATCAAGCAGTTCGAGCGCATCCAATTGCCCGGTGCCCCCTGGCGATACGCGATTACCAGCAATGGCGGGAATATCCTGGTCGACGGCATGCCGGATATGCGCTGGCGCATCGATATCGACGCGCAGGTGCGGGCGAGTGGCGCGACGCTGTCGGAGGTGAATACCGAACTGCGGGCCCGGATCGACGATTCCTGGGTCACCAAATTCCGGGTCGCCGATCATCTGTTCACCTACCTGGTGGTCAAGCCAAAGGAAGTGCCCGACGGCTTCCTCGCCGAATGGGATGCCTGGTGCCGCCCGCGCGGCTGGTCGGTCTCCCAGCAGGGCCGCAAGATCTACACGATGCCCATGGTGGTCTGTAAGAGTCACGCGGTGCGCGAAGTCCGCCGCCGCCTGGTCGAAAACGACGAGCTCACGGCTGCGGCCGTGACTCTCGCGGCAGGTGATGGTGCCCTGGACGCCGAGATGCTGCGCACCGCGGACTCCGCCATCCGTCCGCGCCACGGCGAACTCGAACAACTCAACTGGACCCACCCCAACCTCACCATCACCCGCGCCTCCGGAATTCTCGCGGGTGAGGAGATCATCAACTGGTTCATCAAGGCCGCACCGGAAGCCACGTAGCCGACCCTTGCCTTGACACCGGTGACAAGGTTTAGCGTTGCTCCCGATGGGTCGTGAAGGAGGTCGAATGCTGATCGGTGAGCTGGCCGAGCGCGTCGGGACGAGTACCAGAACGCTGCGCTACTACGAGGAGCACGGCTTGGTGCGGGCGCGACGCTCGACCAACGGGTATCGCGTCTATGACGAGTCGGAGCTGCAGGTCGTCAACAAGATCCGGACGCTGCTCGACGTAGGCTTCGATCTCGACGATATCCGCCCGTTCGTCGCCTGTATCCGTGCCGGAAATACCTCGGGGGATGTCTGCCCGGATTCGGTGGCGACGCTGTGGCGCAAACTCGACGAAGTCGAGGCGGCCATCGATCGGTTGCATGCGGTGCGAGCGCAATTGCGTGCACAGCTCGACGCGGCGGCGGCGTCCCGATGAAATTCGGAATCAATTACAGCACACCGTATTACGGTACGGATCCGGACCGGCTGATGGCGTTCGCGCAACATGCCGAGGCGTGCGGTTTCGAGTCGATCCTCTTGCCGGATCATATTGCGCTCTATCCGGGTGCGGCGATCGGATCGTACGAAATGCCACCGACAACGCCGTTTCCCGATCCGCTGGATTGCTTGAGTTACATCGCCGCGGCCACGGAGCGAATCCTGTTGGGCACCGGTGTGCTGCTGCTGCCGTATCGGCATCCGGTGGTGCTCGCCAAGCGGCTCGCGACCATCGACCTGCTGTCCAAGGGCCGAATGCGGTTGCTGACAGTGGGGCTCGGCACCTTGCCTGGCGAGGCCGCCGCGGTGGGCGTGGACTTCGCATCTCGCGGCCGTCGGACCGATGAGGCGATCGATGTGCTGCGCCTGCTGTGGGCCGGTGGTGCGGATGGCGTCGACTACCACGGCGAATTCTTCTCGTTCGACAAGCTGTGCATATTCCCGAAACCCCATGGCGGAGCGCAGTTGCCGATCCATATCGGCGGATCGAGTCGGGCCGCCGCGAAGCGGGTGGGACGACGTGGCGATGGGTATTTCGCGGGTGGCATGCTGATGCCCGCCGAACGTGCGGAGCAGTGGGATCTCGCGAAGTCGACCGCCGTTGCGGCGGGCCGAGATCCGGGTGCGCTGGAATACACCCGATGGGGGTCTATTGATATGCCGCGGGATCGGGTCGACGGATTCGCCGCGCAAGGCGTGACCCGAATCGTCGTGGGCGCCACCGCCACCGACCAGGCGGTGCAGTTCGACGAAATGTCCGCTTTCGCAGAGCGTTTCGGATTGACGTCGAAGCCGTGACGGGGCGACAGTCCCTCGCTTTCGCGCGCGAAGTCAGCGGTTGCGGGTGCGGTTGAGCCAGTCGAGGGCATCGCGCAGCGTCGGGGAGTGGTCGAGGCGCGGCGGCTGGTAGGGATGGGTTGATGCGGATGGGTACGGCGCGGCGTTGATTTCGGGGTGAGACTGGTTGGGATACCGATGGTTCGGTGCCGGGGGATGGTCCTCCGTCTCGGGGCGGTTCGGGCGCGGGTAGACGGGATTCGTCGGCTCGGATGCTGGCGGTGCGAAGCGGTCGAGTAGGGAGCTGGAGGATGCCTTGGCGGGGGCGAACGGGACTCCGGTGGACAGAGCACGCAATCCGAGCGTGAGCATTTCGCCGACCATGCTGATGCCGATGGACAAGGTGGTGGGGCGAGCGTCGTGGTGCATGCCCATGGTTGTGCCGAGAGCGCTGATGACGAAGCCCGCGAACATCGAGACTGCCCAAACGATCACGGTGCGCACGGTATAGCGCTGCCACAGGTGGCCGTCGCGGGTGAAGATGCCGATGGTGGTGCCGCGCAGCGCGCCGAAGGCGAGGCCGACAGCGCCGCCGATGATCAGCCAGGTGATATCGGTTCCGTTGAGATCGGTGACCTTGCTGACGCTGTAGACCCCGATCGCCAACAGGATGACCGGGGGTCCGAAGGTATCGCGGGCGTTCATCGGTTCGCCGTAGAACCGCTTAACCACCAGCGCGATGACCGCGACGATCGCGATCACGAGTCCGATACTCATGAGTGCCTCCCAACACTATGCCTGCTGTTGGGAAAGCTATTCGCCGGTCGGGGCGTGCCGAGTCCGCCGAAGGTAGGACTCCGGGGATGATCGTCCGGTCATCCGGTTCAGTAAGTTTGCTGTTGAGCACCTAATTGTTGGGCGATGACGCCCTGCAACCGCTGTAGGCCGCCGACGGTCATGCCGCTCTGCAATTGGCCCTCGATGGTGCGGACCAGCGCGGAATCGCTGAGGATCTTCTCACTGGATTGGATGAGAACCGTTCCCGCGCCGGTGAAGTCGAACTGGCGCTCCTCACCGGAGTTCACTCCGAATCGGGCGGCACCGGCGGCCAGGAAGCTGGAGACCCAGCGCTGGTCGTAGTGGTGGCTGGGGGATGGGCAATCCGCCCAGCCGACAAGGGCTTCCGGATCGACGCGCAGCGGCGGTTCGGCGAACATGACCGGGCCATTGGAGGAGGCCAGGAACTTGCCGGTGCCGATCAGGGTGAGAAATCCGGGAACGATGGACTGGTTCAGCGACAGTCCCGGCTCGAAGGCGAGCAGGTTGGCGGCGCGGATGGTCAGGTTGCCGTTGTCCTCGAGGTCATAGGAATTGATGTCGTAACCGCGATCGCCGATGATCAGCTTGCCGTGCCCTTCGGCAATCACGTAGTCGCCGGTGAACAGCGGTGCGGAGAACTGCTGCGAGACCATATGCAGCAGTCCGCCCTGCAATCCGTGAGTGAGCATCTGGAATCGCATATCGCCGTAGTAGGCGATCATCGCGCCCTTGCGCATGAACCACGGCTTGTTCAGGTCGATGCAGTAGGCGTAGCTGTTGCCCGGAAGATTGTCGCTCTCACCGAGATTCATCGGATTCAAGATATCGGTCATGGTTCACAACTTCTCTTCCGAGGCCTGCACGTAAACGACACCCTGTCCGACGCAATGCAATTGCATCGCTTCGCCGGAGCCGCGACCGACCGCATCGCGCCAGCTCAACGCCGTCTTCAACTCGGTCTGCACATTGCCGTAGGCGGCGATGAAGGCCTGCGGATCCACCACGATCTGCCCGGGGGTCTGGGGGTTTCCCCCAGATGGACTCAGCGGGCCGCCCACCGGCAGTTCCAGGAATCCGCCGTGCGCCAGCAGCACCGCCGCGCCCTGTCCGGACAGCTGCGTGGTGAACATGCCCTGACCGGTCAGCGCACCACTTGCCGCGCCGCGCAACGCACCCATCAGCCCGCCGCCACCGCCGCCGCCGCCCGAACTCATCACGGACACAATCGAACTCTGTAGCGCGGCGGTATTGGCCAGTAGGCGCGAAGCTTCGACGCGCAGCACAGCGCCCGGCTGCATCTGCACCACATGCACTTCCAGCCCGGCGAAGCCGTAGTGCACCTCGCCGTTTCCGGTGGCCAGCATGGTGCGCTCGTGCTCACCGGCCATCATCCGACCCGCCATCCGCATGATTCCGCCACCGCCCATGCCTGGGGCGGCGCCCGGAATCTGGTGTGGCGCAAAGGAAATATCGCCGGTGTAGAACAGCATCGCGCCGTTGCGGGCGACCACACCGCCCGCCATCCCGACGTTCACCTTGACGACCTTGCCGTTGACCTTCTCGAACATCGCTGGTCCCCTTACCGTTCCGCCGGTTGGATCAACACCAGGCCCTGACCGTCGAAGCGCAGCGAGAACGCCTCTCCGGCATCCTGGCCGACGAAGGTGCGCCACGAAACATCGGTCACGAACGACTGATTGAGATTGCCCCGGCAGGCCACGAAGGCGTCCGGATCGACGATCAGCGGATACTGCGGCGAAACCTCGAGGTGGATCAGCGGACCGCCCGCCGAGAGCAATGCCACCTGTCCCTGTCCGGTAACCGTGGTGGTGAACAGACCGGCACCCGAGGACGCGCCGCGCAAACCGGCGAAACGCACGTCCGTGCGCAGGTTTCCGGCGAAGCACAGCAGCTGTTGCGATTCGACCTGCAGGGTCTCGTTGTTCAGATTCACCACGGTGACGTGCTGACCGTTGACCGCGAAGAAGACCCGGCCGTTGCCGCTGCATTCCATCAGCGACAGTTTTTCGCCGGTGGCACGCCGCTTGAGCCCGGCGAGCACACCGTCGCCGCCGCCGAAACCGGCCGATTTGAACTGCACATTTCCTTCGTAGGCAACCATCGAGCCGGAAATCGCGCGGATACTCGATCCGGCGAGGTGTGCCTCGATCACCTTTTTCGACTGCTCGAACAGTTGCGCCATAGGGAGTTTGCCTGCTGTCTGGTAGGGGAACACGGGTATATCGCCCGCCATTCCGACCGCGTTTCGCCACCCTAACCGATCTTGGAGTACTCGTATGGGCCACGGCGACGGATAGTTCGGATCGTATGCGGCACGTTTCTCGTAGAGTGGCACCGTACGCACCGACAAGCGAAGGGTCGAACTTGTCCGCAACACTCGCCAAGGGTCAGAATGGCCCGCTGGCCGCCAATGACGTGGTGATCTCCATCCAGCTGACCGCACCCGCGGATCTGTCCGCGCTACTGGTCACCGAGTCGGGGAAGGTCCGTTCCGACGCGGACTTCGTCTTCTTCAATCAGCCCAATGGCCCCGGGGTGAATCTGCAGCCCGCACCGGCCGGGCAGCCCGCGTCGCTGGCGGTCTCGCTGAACGCGGTGCCCGCGGATATCGCGCAGATCCGCGCGGTGATCACTCTGGACGACGCGACCAGTAACTTCGGCCGGTTTCCCGCGCCGACGGCGATCGTGTCGGATTCGGCGGGTAATCAGCTGTACGAGTATCGGATCGACGGTTTGAACACCGAGTCGATCGTGATCGCGCTCGAGCTGTACCGGCGGCAGAGCGAGTGGAAGGTGCGCGCGGTCGGCCAGGGCTACGCGGGTGGTTTCGCGGCGCTGGTCACCGATCACGGCGTCACCGTCGACGAGTCTCCGGCCGCGACGCAGGTCCCGCCGCCACCGGCCTACCAACCCGCGCCGCCGCCGCAGCCCGCATACCCGACACAGCAGCAGCCGCAGTATCCGCCGACACAGCAGGCCTATCCGCAAGGCGGGACCGGCTACCCGCCGCCCGGTCAGGGCTACCCGCCCCCGCCCGCTCCCGGTGGTTATCCGCCGCCCGCGCCCGGCCAGCCCGGACCGGGCCAGGGCTATCCGCCGCCCGCACAGCCCGCCGCGCAGCAGCAGCCGCCCAGCGAGATCAGCCTGAGCAAGGATCGTCCGGTCAGCCTGGTCAAGGGCCAGCGGGTCACCCTGCGCAAGGAGGGCGGCACCGCACTGACCTTCGTGAAGATGGGTCTGGGCTGGGATCCGGTGCGCAGCCGCGGCATGTTCGGCAACCGGACCGTCGATATCGACCTCGACGCGTCGGTGGTGATGTTCGCCGATATGAACGTGGTGGATGTCGCCTACTACGGCCAGCTGACCTCCAAGGACGGCTCGGTCCGGCACCAGGGTGACAACCTCACCGGTGAGGGCGAGGGCGACGACGAGGTGATCCTGGTCGACCTGACCCGCATCCCGGCGCATGTCAGCACGCTGGTGTTCATCGTGACCTCCTATAAGGGCCACACCTTCGAACAAGTCCAGAATGCGTTCTGCCGCTTGGTCGATGGTGCCAACAACGGCGAGCTGGCCAGGTACACCCTGGCAGGCGGTATGCCGTTCACCGCGATGGCGATGGCCAAGCTGTTCCGGGTCGGCAACGATTGGAAGTTGCAGGCGCTCGGCGAGGGCTTCCAGGCCAAACATCCCGGTGAGGCGGTGCCACAGCTGGGCCGGTTCCTGGGTAATTGAGCGATAACTGCACGAAATAACGGGGCGGACAACGTGATTCAGCTGAAGGCCGGTCAGAATATGGTGCTGACCGGCGATATCGTTCGATTCAGCGCGAAAGCCGGGGCTGCCCTGGATGTTTCGGCGCTCGTGGTGGCGGAGAACCTGCGGGTCCTGGAGACCGGCGATTTCGTGTTCTACAACCAGACCGAGACCGCGGGGGTGACGCTGTCCGAGGACGGCGTCACCATCCGGCTCGCCGAGGTGCGCGCCGACGCCAAAGCGGTACTACTGGTTGTCAGCGCGGATCCGGCCGCACCCGGGCAGCCGGGCGGACTCGGCGCGGTCACCGCGGAACTCGCGGTAAACGATGTCGCTACAGCGGAATTCGCGATCGATCCGTCCGCGGGGGAGACCGCGCTGATCTGCCTCGAGGTGTATCGGCGCGGAACCGACTGGAAGTTGCGCGCGGTCGGTCAGGGCTATGCCGGTGGGCTCGCCGTGCTGCTCACCGCGCACGGCGTCGAGGTCGACGAACCGGCGACGCCGCAGTCCGGACAACACAGCGCGGCCGATCTGCGGGAAGCCGAACCGGTCGCCAATCCGGGCCGTGCCAGCGGTCAGGACACCATCAGCGGTCCCGGCGACTCCCGGGCCGCCGGTCCGGCGCCGCTCGAGGTCGCCCACGGACTCGAACGCCTGTGGATGATCTTCGAGGACGCCGCGCGCTCGGCCGCCGCGCTCATCTCCGCGCGCGATTACGCCATGCAGCGGCTGGATCAGGAACTGTCCGCGGCGGTTTCGGATCCGGCGACCAGGAACACACCGGCCGCCGAGGAGGCCAGGCAGGCCGCACAGCGTCGCTGTGACGATCTGATCGCCACCGCGGAGGGTAATCACCTGCGCGACAGCGAGGCGCTCATGCGCGAACTCGCCGACGCCGATCGGCAACTGCCGCCGTCACTGGCGTCCTGGGATTCGCCCGCCTGGGACGGTGCGCCGACGTCAAGCGACGGCATTCGACTCGGCGAGCTCTACGCGGACGAGCGTGGGCCACTGCGCATTCCGTACTGTGTCCCGGTGCCGCTGACCCGGCCGCTGTGGATCGATACCGAATCCTCGGCCGCGGCGACCCCGGTCGTCGGTGCGGTGCTCGCGCGGCTGCTCGCGGCCGATCCCGGTCGGCGCACCCTGGTCGACATGATCGATCTGACCGGCGCGTTCAGCCAGCTCGTCGGTCCGCTGACCCCGGTGCTGAACGGCCCGCCGGTCACCGATTTCGGCGATATCTCGGCGCGGCTGCAGACCCTGGTCGAGGCCGCCGACCTGGCCGAATTGGCTTATTCCAGTGGAAATTTCACGCCGCCGACCGAGCACAGGGTACTGCTCGCCGCGGACTTCCCGCACGGATACCAGAGCGCGGACGCCCAGCGCATCGCGACACTGCTGGTGCGCGGCGATCTGATCGGGCTCTCCACGGTGATCGTCGGCACCGACGAATCCGAGTCCAGCGACGGCACGGTGGCGATGCTGTCCCAGTCCTGCCGTCATCTGCCGACGGTGGACGGCACTCCGCTGTTCGATCCGTGGACCGGCAGCGCGTGGCAGCTGGAGCTGGACCTGCTGCCGCGGGAACCGGCCAGGCAGGCGCGCTTCCTGCGCACCAGCTGACTCCTTTCGCGCTAGTCGCTGGTGCCGCCGTCTTACTGCTGCCTCCGGCAGCTCGCCGAGCGTAGTGATACAGCGGTCGGATTCGGGGTGGGCGAGCACCATTCGACGGAACCCGAGCAGCTATCTGGGCACGGCACTAGCGGCCGAGGGCAGCCCTGGGCCGCAGCGGCTCCGGCAGCCAGGGCAGCAGCGGGTCCGGTGCGCGATCGACGACGCCGCCGACCGGATCGTCGACGAAATCGCGCCGGACCAGATCCTCCTCCGGTCGGTAGATCTGCCGAATGATCAAGGCGCACAGCGCGAGTACCGCGATATCGCGCAGCGCGACCGTGCCGGTGAACCACTGCTCGGGCAGGCCCTTGCGATCCAGGCCGAGGTAATAGAACATCCGCGGCACCCAGACCAGCGCGTCGATGGTCATCCAGGCCAACAGAATTCGGCGATGCGGCAGTGCGAGCACGGCCAGCGGCACCAGCCACAGCGAATACTGCGGGCTCCACACCTTGTTGGTGATCAGGAAGGCGGCGACCACCAGGAAGCACAGCTGGGCCAGGCGTGGTCGGCGCGGAGCGGTGAGCGCGATATAGCCGATCGCCGCACAGGCCGCGACGAATACCAGCAGCGACACCAGGTTCAGGATGGTCGGCTGTTCGGCATGTCCGATCTCGCCGTCGAATCCGGCCCAGCCGGTGAACGAGGTGATGACGTTGTAGATGGAATCCGGATCGGCGTGCCGAGTGGTGTTGAGCCGGAAGAACTCTCGCCAGCCATTTGGATACAGCAGTGCGATCGGCAGATTCACCACCAGCCAGGTGCCCGCCGCCGCGCCGACGGTCAACGCGGCCGCGCCGAGCGGCCGGGCGCTGAGAAACTGTGTGCGATACGGGGTTTCGCGCAGCCAAATCATCGTGGTGCGCCAGCTGTTGATATCGCTCAACCGCAGTCCGAGCCGTGCGCTCGGCACCCGCTGTAGTGGGTCGGCGCGCAGGCACAACACCACGATCGGCCCGAGCAGCAGCAGCGGATACAGTTTGGCCGCACCGCCGAGTCCGAGCAGCACGCCCGCGAGCAACGGTCGTCGCCGGGCCCAGGCGAGCAGGCCGGTGGCGGCGAAAGCCGTTGCCAGCGCGTCGAAATTGGTGAACGCGTGCACGATCACCAGCGGGGAACAGGCGACCAGCGCGGCATCCCAGATCCGCCGCCCCGCCAGTTGCGCCGAGGCCCACACCGTGACCAGCCAGGCGAGGGCCAGACCGACCGCGACCACATTGAAGTAGATGACCACCTGCAGCGCACCCGGCAGCGGGGAGGCATCCCAGGTCTTGGCGATCTGCATCGACGCGTACTGATAGAGCCCGGACAGCACCGGATACTCCATGTACCTGGTCTCCCGGCCGCCGTCCGGAGTCTGCTCGGTCCATTCCTTCTTGTACGGGAAGGCGCCCTCGTTCAGCCGTTCCGCACCATAGAGCGGCACGGTATCCGAGTAGCACATGGCGGTGTACTGGCGGCCGTTGTTCCAGTCCAGGGTGAGCGAACCGTCGGACGCCTTCGTCTGCTGGATGCACGGCGCCTTGCTAGTCCAGCCCAGCGCGAGGAAGACCAGCGCGAAGGCGAGCAACACCCGCATCGGGGTCCAGAACCGGACCCGGCCGATGAGCGCGTGGTCACCGACCGGCCCGCCGACGACCGTGCTCAGCTGCGCGCTCAGCGAATCGTTGCGGCTCGGCCGATCCCGGCCGTCGGCCGAGCGCAGATCCGGTGCCAGCGGCGCGGGCGCGACATAGTGCGTCGCGCCGCCGCCGGACTGCGTTGCACCGGACGGCATCCCGTCGGTCCGCGGCGCGCTTGCGTTCGTCCGCTTGTCCACGAGTTGCGGTTCGGTCACGGCACCCGAGGCTACCGGGTGCGTGTCGGTTGGCTGCCGTTGCCGTTCGCGGTGCCGCCGGATTGCGGTGATCCGGTGGCCGAGGGCATCGATCCGTCGGGGTTCGCGGTCGGCTGCCCCGGTAGCGGCGTCGACTCCGCCTGCTGCTGTTGTTGTTGCGGCTGGCGCTGCTGCGTCTGCGGTTGCACACCGGGGATCTGGATCGGGCCGAACGGGGTATCGATGGTGTTCGGAACGATCTGGATCGGCGGCACCAGCGGCGACTCCGTGGTCGACGGCGGGGTGAATGGTGCGGACCACGCGGGCACACCGGCTTGGCCCTTGATCGGGGCGGGCTTCGGGAAGGTTTCCTTCGGGGTGCCCTCCAGGGCGCCGTCCATGGTGGCCTTCCAGATATCCGAGGGCAGACCGGAACCGTAGACCATGCCGCCGCTGTAGTTGCGCAGCGCCGAATTGTCGATAGAGCCGACCCACACCGCGGTGGACAGCGACGGCGTGTAGCCGACCATCCAGGCGTCCTTGTTCTCGCCGGTGTCGCCGAGCTGGGCGGTACCGGTCTTGGTCGCCGACTCGCGGCCGTTGGCCAGGTTGTGATTGCGCGACCACGCGGCGATCGGCTTCATCGCATCGGTGACATTGTCGGCGACCGCCGCCGAGACCCGCTGTTCACCGGCCACATCACCGCGGTCGAGCAGCACCTGCCCGTCGGCGGTCGTCACCTTGGTGACGAAGTGCGGTGCGTGGTACACGCCGGAGGCGGCCAGCGTCGCGTAGGCCGAGGCCATATCCAGCACCCTGGCCTGGTACTGACCGAGCACGATGCCGTTGTTCGGTGGCGAACCGTCCGGCTCGACCAGGCTCTTGCCGACGCCCGGAATGGTCTCCGGAATGCCGAGCTTGTGCGCCATATCGGCGATCTTCTGCGGACCGTTCTGCATATCCAGCTCCATGCGGTAGAAGCTGGTGTTCAGCGAGCGCTTGAGCGCCTCGGCGATGGTGCAGGTGCCGCACTGTTCGCCTTCGACGTTGGTGATCTTGATGCCGTTCACGGTGATCGGCGAACTGTCGTACATCTCCGACAGCGGTTTGCCGAGCTCCAGGTTCTCCGCGAGACCGAAGACCTTGAACGAGGATCCCGGCTGCAGACCGGCATTGGCGAAGTCGTAGCCCTGACCGTCGTCGCCGCCGTAGTAGGCGCGCACCGCACCGGTCTTCGGATCCACCGAAACCACTGCGGCGCGCAGCTTTTCCGGTTCGCCCTGCATCTTCTTCTGCGCGGCGTCGACGGCGGCCTGCTGCGCCTTCGGGTCGATCGTGGTGGTGATCGAGAGGCCAGCGGTATTGAGCTGCTGTTCGCTGATGCCCGCGGCCGCCAACTCCTTGAGCACCTGGGTCTTGATCAGCCCCTCGGGACCGGCGTCCAGGCCCTTGTCCTTGGTGGAGGACACCGGGACCACTTGGGGGAACTGCTGGGCCTGGCGCTCTTCGGGCTTCAGATTGCCGCCGGAGACCATGCCGTCGAGCACATAGTTCCAGCGGAACTTGGCGCCATCGGGATTCTTTTCCGGATCCAGGCCGGAGGGCTGCTGGATGGTGGCGGCGAGCACCGCGCCCTCGGCCACGGTGAGCTCCGAGACCGGCTTGGCGAAGTAGGCCTTGGCGGCGGCGTCGATGCCGTACGCGCCGCGACCGAAGTAGATGGTGTTGAGGTAGGCGGCGAGGATTTCGTCCTTGCTCCACTGGCGCGCCATCTTCGCCGAGATGACCAGCTCGTGCAGCTTGCGGGTCAGCGAGTGTTCGTCACCGACGAGCGCGTTCTTCACGTACTGCTGGGTAATGGTCGAGCCACCGCCCGCGCTCTCTTTGTTGAGGGCCTGATCCCGGGCCGCGCGCATGAAGCCGGAAACCGAGAAACCAGGGTTGGTGTAGAAGTCCCGGTCCTCGGCCGCGATCACGGCATTGCGCACATGCGGCGGAATCTGGTCGATGGTGACGTCGGTGCGGTTGCCCTCCGGCGGTACCACCTTGCTGATCACCGTGGTGCCGTCGCTGGCGAGGATATTCGCGACCTGGTTTGTTTTGAGGTCACCCGGCTGGGGTACCGAAACCGTGGTGTAGGCGATCAGGAATACCGTGCTCGGCAAAATAATGGACAGGGCTAGCAGGACGTAGATGACCCGGCGCACGATCCGCCACGGCGACTTCTTCTTTGCACCGGGACGACGACCGCCCGGTCCGCCCGGACCACCGTTACCGCCGGTGCGGCGC
>NZ_BDAZ01000004.1 GCF_001612725.1 Nocardia anaemiae NBRC 100462
AAGCCTCATTACCGTCCGATGCCGTCGATCCGCCTGGCTCGGAGATGGCCGCGGTCGCATGCGGCGTTCCCTGGTCCGGGCCCGGTGACGACGGCGTCAATAGTCGCACCGGTGCGGCGGGCTGATCTTCGGGCATGGTGAACGGCCGCAGCGGCATGGCATCGTCGGTGGCGATCATGGTGGAGATATGTTGCAGGACAACGCCTTCGCGCAGTGCCCAGGGGCTGACCTCCAACCTATCGATACCCAGCGTCGACATCGTGGCATCGGCGATCGACGCCCCCGCCAATATCTGCCGGGCGCGCGGGCGTGACACGCCGCGCAGTGTCGCCCGCTCCTGGGCAGAGAGTGTCGACATCAGCCGCGCTGCCGCGCGCACATCGCGATGACGCAGCGGTCGCACCGCAAATGGTCCGTCCCGTTGCGGCGGGGCACCGGCAAGGCGTGCCAGTTGTTTGAAAGTCTTGGAACTGCCGATCACCCGCCGCGGTTGGCCCTCCCACAGCAGCCGGTCACGCACCTCTTTCAAACAACCCTTGATGTGGCTACGCATCGCCTTGTACTCATCTCGCGTCGGTGGATCCTTGCTCAGGAACACCCTGGTCAACCGGCCCGCACCCAGCGGCAGCGATAGCGCCAGCGCCGGTTCGGCATCGCGCCCAAGCGCCAATTCCATTGATCCCCCACCGATATCGAGCATGAGCAGTGTCCCGGCGCGCCAGCCGTACCAGCGTCGCACCGCCAAATACGTCAGGCGTGCTTCCTGCAAGCCGGTCAGAAACTGTGGACGGATGCCAGCGGCGTTCTCGACGCGGTCGAGCACCAACTGTTGGTTCGGTGCGTCACGAATAGCGGCGGTGACAAAGACATAGAAACTGTCGATTTCATATCGCCGCGCGGCCGACAGAATCCGTGTAATCGCCTCGACGAGGCGGTCGGTTCCCGGCTCGCTGATGACCCCGAAGGCATCGATGTCTTCGCCGAGCAGTACGGGCTCCTTCAATGCCCGAATCGGCAACGGCGGCGCTCCCGGCGAGGCATCCACGACAAGGAACTGCGCCGAGTTCGAACCCACGTCCAGCACACCGAGTCTCACCCTCGGGACGTACCCACCTCGGGCGAACCCATGTCTATGGGGTGAACCCGATATCGGTGGTCGGCGTGCACGACGGTAAGGCCGACCCGATGCCGATACGAGTGGTGTTCGGCAAACATATCGGCTGGACCGAAGGGGTCACATGTCGATGAGCGTGAGCGGCGCGGCGATAACCATGGAAGCCCACTTGACAGGCCCTCTTGCCATTGCACCGTTTGGTGATATTTTTTCTGTAGGGTCGGCTAGATCTCGTACTCGCTTCGCATCGAGGGAGATGTTGTGTTAATGGCCGGAAGCGTCGCCATCGCAAGGGCTTGCGCGGGAATTCTCGGTACTCTCGCGTGTCTGGTCGGAGTGAGTAACGCGCACGCCGATGATGAACCTGGCCCGTTAATAGTCGGTGGCACAGCATATTTCGCTATGGGCAGTTGGAACTGCTCGATCGGTGCGGATGGCACGGTGGGTTGCGACCTCGCAGCCCCGGCCCCGTCCATGAATGTGCTGTATGCCGGAATGCAGGTCACCCTGCCGAATGCGCCAGCCATAATCATCGACTCGACCATGTGGCCCGCACATCCTCAGTGGAACTCCAACGGCAGTCATACTGTGCCGGGCGGAAATCCGCCGCTGCCGCGCATCGAACCCGCGAGTTACCATGACCCACAGTATTCGTTCTCATATGCCGGAGCGAATTGCCAAATCACCTATCAAGGTGCGGCAGTGTGCACATCGATGGGGCACGGATTCAGCCAATGGGGACCAGTGCCGCACGGCTACTGATCCCCACGAATCACCGGCTACCGGTACCAGACACCGGAATCCCAATCACCGTAGTCCCACACGTTGAAATCGTAGCGACCATGCGCACCCCCGAACAGATAGCCCCACCATCCAGCCGAGGTGTCGCAGATCTGGTCGTCGTGGTTGCACACCGTCAGCACCGGAAAGTCGCCGAACCAGTCGTCGACACCGGCCAGTGGATAACCGACGATCCCACTCCCGGGAGTCGACGACAGACCACCCCAACCGGGCCCGGGGGCTCGCTTGGGATCCGACAGGAGAATAGCGTTGGCATCGCCGACATCCTGGTGGGCGGTGACCCAGGCGTGGACGATACCCGCGCCTTCGCTGTGCCCGATCAACCTGATGTGGTCGTATGGACATTCGCTGCGATGCAGCCAGAACAAGCGGTCGAGTTCGTTCAATCCCGACATCGGATCGAGCGAATTGTAACCGACAGGTTGATCCACGAAGGGGATGAACACCGACGAGGTGTTATCGCCGAGACCGCCGATACCGATGGCCCAGTCGCCAATACAGTTGTCGGCGTGCGCCTTCGGCTCCATCTCGTTGGTGAAGGAAAGGATGATGGCCAACAGTAATGCGGCGAAGAGCGCCGTTGCTCTACGCATGGTCGTACTTCTTCATTTATAGTGCCTCCGGGTCCAGCCCGGCTCGAATCAGGGAGTACCCAGAAGTTGCTCGCGTTCTTGCTTTCTGGCGAAATAGTTATGCAGACGATCTATATATTGGCCGTAACGCAATGTCGGAGACCATTATCCACAAAGGGGATCCGCTGGCCGAGTGTCGTCGCGAGCTCTACACTCCCCCTTTGCCCGAGCTTCGACGGTCGAATGTCGTGGGGCATGGCTGTGGGGAATGGTTGTTGCGGTGGACTTTTGGGATCAGGTGTCCGCAAGGTTGCCCCCAGCCTTACGGCAAAACGTTCAGGCCTCCGAATTGGGAGAGCTTGCCGGGTCGCCGTACTCACAGGTTGGCAGCGCGCCCTTGATGCTGCCACTGTCGAAATCCGAATAGCTTGTGGTCCGCGGGGTTTTACGCCGAGTCCCTTTCTCCTCGCCCGACCACCTCGTCCCCCGACCTCGAAGGCATGCAGCACACCCCGGTGATCTACCATGCGCGCGGCGCGATCGTCATCGTGCTCATCGCCGCCGGGCCCTGAACTCGCCTGGCCGAAACTTCGCTGTTCCCATTCTCTGGCCGCTGCGGCAACTGTCTCGTCTCGAGTACGCGTGGGTCACTCGGTGGCCATTTCGACAGCGACCACACCCGCGCCGAGAATCGCGAGCCGACCGGGCGCTTCCGCGGCGCTGGTGGCTTCGCGACCTGTCCACGGCTGCAACGCATCCAGACCCGGCAGCGGCGGCAGGCCGCGGCGGTGCCGGTGCACACCGTCACCGCGTGCCGGGCGGTGAGCCCTACGATGCCAGCCTCGGAGGTGTGGACGGTCACCCGCCGGGATCCGTCGAGCCTTGCGTGGCCGCGAATGAGCTCGACCCGCACGAAGTCCAGCCAGTCGACCTGGTCTCAGTCGCTCCAATCGGCCACCATGCGATCACCGTGCTTCAACACCGCGGGCGCGTCGAGTCGTCCGGTGATCGCGCCGCCGACGCCGGGGAACCGTGCGGCCTCGCGGTAGAGCAGGGCGGGGCGCAGCAGCGCCTTGCTGGGTTCCCAAGCCCAGTACGAAGATTCGCCACCGACCAGTTCGGATTCGACGATCACGGTGCTCAACCCGGCGGCACGGGTCCGATCGGCGACATTCTCACCGACCGGCCCGGCCCCGATGACCACGACATCGTAGGTACGAATTTCCTTGTCGGCCATGGGTTCACCGGCAATGCTGGAATCAGCGGCCCGGCGCGCGCTGAGTGACTTCCTGTAGCAACCAGCCGTTGCCGTCGGGACCGGTGAACGCGGCGAACGAACCGTAGCTGCGTCGCTGCGGATCCACCCCGGCGACGCGGTGCTGGGTTCCGGCGTGGTGGAAGACACCGGTGGCGTCGCGGAACGGTCCATCGACCGCGATCCCGCGCTCGGACAGCTGCGCGACGGTCTTCTCGAAGGTTTTTCGCGGTGGTCAGTGGGCAGAGTCGCGGGTCGCCTGCTCGATCACCCCGACGACCCGGTCGGGATGTGAGACGGCCACCGAATGCGATGCGGCGATTTCGGTGACCTGTGCGTGCGCCCGCTCGGCCATGAACCACTGTGCGGCGAACGGGATATTCAGGTCCTCGGTGGTGATCACGTCCCAGCTGGGCTTGTCCGTCCACGCGGCGACGGTAGCCTTCTCCTCCAGTGCCGCCTGCGCGATCGGGCGCTGCGCGGCGCCCGTCAGGGCGGCGCGGTCGGCGGGCACGTCGGCGGCGAACTGGTCGTGGAACTTGGCCTGCTGGATGTACAGATCGGTGCCGACTCTGCCGTCGGGCCCGGTGAACGCGACCGGGTCGAGCGTGCCGGGCAGCGTGGAGCCCGGGAACTTGTTCGTCAGCTCGAGCGCGGTTTCGCCCGGCGCGGGCAGGAACGCCGCGACATACACCCCAGTCGGGCGGTCATCGTCGATGAGGCCGTTGGACATTCGCCGGATCCCGCACACGCATCAGCGTCCGCGCTGCCGTCTGCGGCCGATCGGAACGAGGCAACCCCGGAAAACCGGTTCTTCCAGTGGTTATCGGCCAGTGTCAGCGTCACTGGCCGATAAACACGGGCGGGAAAGGATGCGTGCGCCTGCGCTTACGTCCTGTACCGGAAGAGGATCCGGCCGCGGGTGAGGTCGTATGGGCTGAGCTCCACGAGCACCCGATCATGCGGCAAGATCTTGATGTAGTTCTTCCGTATCTTCCCGCTGATGTGTGCGAGCACCTTGTGCCCGTTCTCGAGCTCCACCGTGAAGGTGGCGTTGCGCAAACACTCGACTATGGTGCCCGTTATTTCGATGCCCCTCGAAGTTTTCGTCATCGCAGCACCAACTCCAAGTTGCTGCTCGCACGTCGAGCACCGATACCCTCGAACAGCGCCATGGCCGCAGCGTTGGATTCGTTCACATCGGCTGATGCCGTTTCGATCCCGTTGCGGTGCAAGGCGATCAACGCGTGGGCCAGCAGCGTCCGAGCGATACCGCGACGGTGCTGATCGGCCCGGACTGCGACGAGTCCGATGCGTGCATGTCGGCGTCGTGGTACCACTCGCACCAGTCCCACATATCGATCGGACTGCGCTGCCACCACGTACTTCGACGGGTCCAGGATGGTGTTCCCGTCCGGGAGGGCCAACACCTCGGCTGGCATCTCCTGCCATCCGACGGTTGCCTCGACCTCGTCGCGAATCTCGCGGTCCAATGCGCGCAGCGGGGCTTCCTTTGCCTCACCGGCGGACACGATCGTGACGCCCGGCGGCGGGAGCACCGCGTCGAGCCCAGTGACCTGCGGATCGGTGGGCATGAGGTATTCCCACTCGCGCCGCCGGGTCGTGAAACCGGCCCGCTCCCAACTGGAGATCGAGTGCCGGTCGGTCTCGTCGACCACCGTGTACAGCGGCGTCGGCAGGTCTGCCGAGATCGCCTCGGCGAGTTGGCCGAAGACCGCGTCATGCCATGAGTCGATGCTGACGAAGATCCGCCCGTCGGGGCGACGCGAGGCGTCGCTGCGGCCGACCACCCGGTCGTCCTCCATCGCGTGCCACTGCGTCTGTGTGACCCGCGTGATCACTACGGAGGGCTCGCCCATGCCCGAAGTGAGGTTCACAGAATTCATAGGTGTTGCCTTTCGGGATGCCTTGTTGCTCAGGCACTCCCGGCGATACCTACGTCGATCGCCCAACCGTGAACACGAGGGGGAGCACCCACATCGATACAGCGTTCATGGGTCTCACCTCCTCGCGTGATGGCACGGTCTCCCGGAGGCTATCAGCCCGAATATCGCCCGCGCTAATCATTTTTCCGCTGCACGCCGACAACGGTGACATCGGGTCACGCAGCCCACAGGCGATCCCGCAGGCCCTGTGGCTCCCGGGCGAGACGTTCTCGGGATTCACAGGTGACCTTGCGGAATCGCCTGTCGATGTCTTCTCGGCTGTGCTGTGTGTGACGGCTCCACGAATTGACGGTTCAGCGGTGATGCGCCGCGGCGCCGTTCGGGATCCGGGCGTCTAGGTGACCGAGTCGAGTGAGGAGAACACGACCACGTTGGATAGGTAGCTCTTTGCGGTCTGGTCGAACTCGCCGCCGCAGGTGACGACCTGAAGGGTCGCTCCGCCGCGGGCACCGAACACGGTCTGATCGGGAAACTGGGATTTCTGGTACATCCGCACGTCCGTGACCTTGAAATGCGCGGTCTTCCCGTCCGCGCGGGACACCTCGATCATGTCGCCCGGCTTCACCTTCTTCAGCTCGAAGAACACCCCGGCACCCTGGTAGGAGTCGACGTGGCCGAGGATGACCGCTGAGCCCTGCTCACCCGGCGCGGGCCCCTGCTGATACCAGCCAGCCTGCTGATAATCCGCGGGCACCTGCACCGAGCCATCGGAATTGAGGCCCAACGCGATCAACGACCCCGAGGCGTTGATCGATCCGATCTTGAACGACATCGGAGTCGACCGGCCGATCGGCGCCGCGGTCTGCACACCCGTGGTCGGCGCGGCCGCAACGCTCGTACTCGCGGTCGAGCCGGTGCCAGCAGACGACCCGCAGCCCGAGAGCAGCGCCGCAGTGGCCACCGCTATGGAGACGAAAACGCCGAGCATCCTCCGGCGGGAGCTCAGCATGGACACGGCCGATATGCCTGATGTGGTCATCTGGTCACTCCCGCCATGCCGCCCGCGCCGGTTTCGGGCGCGCCCTTGGGGATCACGTACCCGCCGGGCGGGACCAGGTCGGTGACTGCAGGGCCACCGGGGATTCCGGTGGTCGCGCCCACGGGAATCGTCATGCCGTACACGATGTCCGCACCCGCCGCGCCCGCTCCAACAGCCGCCAAGTCGATACCACCCAGCCCGCCGGCTTGTACTCCGACCCCGGCGCTCGCACCGACCTGTCCGCCGCCACCGAGGTTCCCATTGCCGCCGACCTGCACGCCGCCTCCGGCGTTCCCGCCCGCTTGCACACCGCCGCCGACGTTGCCCCCGGTTTGTACGTCACCGCCGACCTGGACGCCGCCGCCGATGTTCCCACCCGTCTGAGCGTCACCACCGGCGTTCCCACCGGCTTGCCCGCCGCCTCCGGCATTGCCACCGGCTTGCACACCGCCGCCGAGGTTCCCGTTGCCCCCGGCCTGGACGCCGCCACCGGTATTCCCGCTGCCGCCGACCTGCAGGCCACCTCCGGCATTGCCTCCCGGTGTTGTGCTGGCACTCGGCGCGACAGATCCACCGACGTTGGCGCCGAGCCCGCCCCCGCCCTGCACATCGACACCCGTCCCGACGCCCCCACCGACACCGACGCCCCCACCGACACCAACTCCTCCGCCGAGGTTTCCGGTGCCTCCGCCCGGCACACCCGCGCCGACGGTCGACGAGGCGCCACCACCGCCGCCGATCTGTACGCCCGCGTCGGCTCCGAGATCGATGCCCGGGGCGGGAGCCGTTGTCGTCGTGGGGTCCGCAGCAGCCGACGTTGCGCACACAACGACGGCAGCCGCGACGACCACCGCAGCCGAGAAAGTTCTTGCCGACATTGTTCAGTTCTCTTCCAGCAGTTGTTATTCGACAACCTCTCCGTCGGATGTATCGCGTCTTGTGTTACGGAAAATTGTCCAAAGATCTCGAATCGGTAGCCGATTCGGTCATAACCGCCGTTCAACCCCACGTAGAGCCGTCAACTGAAACGTAACGGGGATATTCGAGACCGCACGTCTGAACAACCCCCTAAACCGCTTAGGGGCTGTCGACAGATCCCTGATATAGGAACGTCGGCGGTAATGCCGTAAGTCGAATTGCTGCCGTATGCAACGGTTTTCGATGTGGGCAGGTTGGCATAGCACGCTTCGCGACATCGGATTGCAGCGGCGGTCGCTCGCTCGCGGCCGATCAGACCTCACAGTGCCCGCCCAGCTGATGGTGGGTGTGGCAGGTCTAGAAGGATGTGCTGGGAGTAGCCCAAGTGCAAGGAGAAACGAAGTGGAACGCATCGGCGTGATCGGCGGCGGCACCATGGGTGCCGGTATCGCCGAGGTAGCCGCCCGCGCGGGCGGGTCGGTCCTGGTTCTCGAACGCGATACCGAGGCGGCCGATGCCGCCGTCGGGCGTATCGAGAAGTCCCTGGCCCGCGCGGTGAAGTCCGGCCGCCTCGAACAGGCCGCCGCCGACGCGGCCCGCGCCAATATCACTCTCACCACGTCGATCGACGATTTCGCCGACCGCGAGCTGGTCATCGAGGCGGCGCCGGAGATCGAAACGCTCAAGGCCGACTTCTTCACCAAGCTGGATGCCATCGTCTCTCCCGAGACCATCCTTGCCACCAATACCTCATCGATTCCGGTGATCCGGCTTGCCAACGCCACCGCCGAGCCGGGCCGGGTGGTCGGTGTGCACTTCTTCAACCCGGTCCCGGTACTGCCGCTGGTCGAGATTGTCGTGACTCTCAAGACCGAGCGCGCGGTCGTCGACAAGGTGACCGCCTACGCTCGCGACGTACTGGGCAAGCGCACCATCGAATCCAAGGACCAGGCCGGATTCATCGTCAACGCCCTGCTGATCCCGTACCTGTGCAACGCGATCCGCATGTTCGAGACCGGGTTCGCCAGCGCCGAGGACATCGACGAGGGGATGGTCAGCGGCTGCGCCCACCCGATGGGTCCGCTGCGCCTGACCGACACTGTCGGCCTGGATGTCACGCTCGCCGTCGCGGAGTCCCTCTACGCCGAGTTCGGCGAACCCCAGTACGCGCCACCGGTACTGCTACGCCGCATGGTCGACGCCGGATACTTGGGCCGCAAGTCTGGCCGAGGTTTCTATACCTATTGATCCATCGTGAACGGCCGCCCGCGCGACGAGCGCGGGCGGACCCACGAGGACCGTCTCGAGAAACCGGATCGATCGCGGAACGGTGTCGGTTGTGCGACGGATCGGTGGAGATCCCGCTCGTTGGTACCTCGGTCGGCGCGTCGCTGCCACATGCTGGCGCAGAGAGGTCTGCCCTGTACCCAGCGAAGGGAGATACCCCGTGGCATTGGGACGTCGTCGGCTGCTGATCGGCTTCGCGGGTACCGGTGCCCTGGCCTTGGCCGGATGCGGGCAGCGAGAACCCGAACCCAAACCCGCCACACTCCGATTCGATCCCCCACCCGGCGTCCACGACGTCGATGCCCGAACCCCCGGCACGGTCACGGTCACCGACGGGACGCTGCTGTCGGTCGAATGGATCGATGAATCGGGCAGACCACTGCCGGGCGTATCGGCACCGGATCAACGAACATGGACCAGCGCCGAGCCACTCGGCTACGGACATACCTACACCGCGAAAGCCGTGGCACACGGCGAGACCGGCGACGTCACCGCGACAACAACCTGCGCCACCGTACAACCGCGACAACTGATCGACGTCTCGCTGCGGTCCGCCAATCTCGTCGAGCTGACCGAAAACGACACCTACGGCGTGGGGTTCGTGCTTGTCGCCCATTTCGACGAACCCGTCGACCGGGCGGCCGCGGAATCCCACCTGAAAGTCACCACCCAACCCGCCGTCACCGGCGCCTGGTACTGGCTCGACGATCAGAACGCACACTGGCGGCCCGAGCAATATCACGCACCGGGAACCAGGATCACGATCGCGGCCGAACTCTTCGGCGTCGCGCTCGGCGAGGGCCGCTACGGCCTGCGCGACCAACGGGTGTCGGTGATCATCGGCCCCGCACACGTCGCGATCGCCGACGACAACACCAAACAGATCGAGGTCTTCGACAACGGAAACCTGGTGCGCACCATGCCCACATCGATGGGCCGTGGCGGCACCGCGGTCGTCGGCGGCAGATACATGTCGTTCTGGACTCGCCCCGGTATATACACCGTGCTGGACCGAAAAGACCCGGTGATCATGGACTCCGCCACCTACGGCCTGCCCAGCAACTCCGGGCTCGGCTACCGCACGAGCATCAACCACGCGGTCCGCATCAGCCACGACGGAATCTTCGTGCACGAATTGGCCGCAAGCATGTGGGCCCAAGGCAACACCAACGTCTCACATGGCTGCCTGAACCTCTCCCCCAACGATGCCGCATGGTTCTACGACTTCGTCATTCCCGGCGATGTCGTGGAGGTCCGCAACACCGGCGGTGACCCACTCGATATCTGGCAGAACGGTGATTGGGGCATCCCCTGGTCCGACTGGCTTCGCGGCGGCACCCACACGTGACACGGAAAACCAGGCCCCCATCTCGGTGACTTGCCTCTGTGAACCACCGGCCACCTGAGTGCTGAGCCGCAACGTCGGCAGCCTTATACCAGGGCATGGGAGGGGCGGTCAGGACGGTCTCGGGTCCTGAGTGTGTCCGGCTGCCGCGTGGCGCGGCACTTTTGCCCGGTAATGCCGGGCCCCTAGCTCGTCGTCGGCTCTAGGTCGCGCCGTGCCTGGATCGAATGTCGCCGACGAGATCGTGCCCGCCGCATACCAATACGCGAAACCGTCGAAGAATCAATCGAATTTGATCTTGCAATTCGTAGCATAGGTAAAGATCAAATTGCGTTACCTCGGCAAAATGTATCGTTTGCCGATTATTAACCGTGATTATTCGCACAATGCTGGAAGTGGATTTGCCGATTTCTTTTTCATAACATTTGCGGTGTGCGACGTGATGGCGTCGTTATCCACCTGTGAAAAGGAAGCTCCATATATGATCTCTCGCAAGGCCCTTGCCGCCGCCGCAACCGTCTCCGCCGCCGCCCTGTTCTTCGGCCCGGTCGCGGTGGCCTCCGCCGCTAACCCCGTCGCCAACTCCGCCGCCACCGGCTCGGCGGGCTCGGGTTCGGCCGACGGCGGTTCATCTACGGGTTCGGCAGGCTCGTCCTCCGGTTCCGCCATGCTCGACTCCGGCAGCTCGGCCCTCGACGGCGGCACCTCCGCCATCCTCAACATCATCAATTCGATCGCCGGTATCAGGGACCTGAACCAGCCCCCGAAGCCCGCCTCCTGATTCGGTCTCGGTAGACCACCGCTTCCCCCGCGTCACCCCGCGGGGGCCGGATTTCTTTCCCGCTGCGCTACGCATCGGTGCGTGCGCGCTATTGCAGCGAATTTGCCATAACCAAACCGGTCATTCGCCGTGTCGAGTAGCCACGGCGGGTGGCCTGCTAACGATTCCGTTTGCCTGCCAACGAGATAGCCCTCCGCACGGTGCGTCCGAACCTTCTTTGGACACCGGGTGGTTTCGTGGGTCTTTCGTAGCGGCGATCCCGAATCTTCGGCATCTGGAATGGTTTCACGACGACGTCCGCATCGATCGAATTTTCGACGGGACGCTCGATCCCGGCGGGTGCCACCCGCCCCGATCCGACCGGGCCTGCCCCTGGGTGAGTCGATTCCGTCGGATCGCCTGTACCGCTAGGCCGGTAAGATCAAGGTGAGGATGATCAGTCGGGGTTGGGGTATACAGCCCGGGACCTCGGTAGCACCCCCAGGTGCGGCCATCGACAACTGGACGGCAGGAATCTTCGGCCCATATCTATCGCGCGAGTGCGAGCAGAATGCGGGATTCACATGCCATTCAAATACCTGGCTACGGCGAGAAGAAGCAATCCCACGGATTCGGGCCTCGTCGGACCCTCGATTCCAGAATTCGCACGCCGTGGCCTGACCTCGCCCACCGATGTGCGCCGACGATCACGGTCGGCCTACGTCCGTGTCGTCCGAACGCGGCCATGTGTCGGTGTCACGCTGTACAGCGTGCTCGGTGAGGTCGACTCGTGCACCGCGGCGAAGTTCGAGCGGCAACTGCTCGCAACGCTGCACACCGCCGCCCCGACAATCGTCATCGACCTGTCCGAACTCGGATTTCTCGGAGTGGCAGGTCTGGAAGTGCTCGACGACGCTCGAGTGTGGTCGCAGCACACCCACGAGATGTACCTCGTCACCGGCACCGACTGCGTGGACCATGCGATCGCGGCCAGCGGTATGTCCGCATGCTTCGACACCTTCGCCAATCTCGACGATGCGCTGCGTGAAGTGGCGAAGCGGCACGGTCGTGGATGAGCACGCGGCCCCGGTGCTCACCCGGCCTGTGGCACCGGTGCGAGATCGTCCAGTGCGCTGAGCAGCGGGGCCAGTCGCTGTAGTTCTTCCAGATGTGTGCGCCCGAGCAGGGCCAGGGTTTGCTTGCCCGCCTCCGTCAGCATGAGTCGGACGACCCGGCGATCCTTGCTCTCTCGTCGTCTGCGGGCGACGAGGCCGAGTTGCTCGGTGCGATCGATCAGTTGCACCACACTGTGGTGGCGAGCGGACAGATATCCGGCGATATCACCGATGCTGGGCCCGTCCGGATCGGAATGTCCCCGGATCGCCAGCAGCAGCTGATGCTGGGTATCGGTGAGTCCCACTTCGGCCGCCCGGCGCTCACTCCACCGCATCAGCTGGCGCAGCCCGGTCCGGAACGCCAGCAACCTCGAGTACTCCTGATCGGTCAGGTGGGCGGTTGACTCCATCGACCCATCCATCATGCAGTGATATTATCACAGCATGATATAAGTGCGGCGATCAGGACGGCCGTGTTCCGGACCGGTCTCGGCCGCCCCGGCTCGACAGAGCTTTTATTCGCCACTACGTCCGAGGAGTGGTGGAAATGACTAGTGAAACCATGATGAGTCGGCATCCCGACATCGTGGAGTTGCGGGAAAAGTACGAGCGCGCTTCCGAGGCGCCGGACGCGCAGGCGGTTACCGGACTGCTTTTTCTGACCGGGCTGTATATCGCGATCTCACCGTGGGTGGTCGGATTCAACGGATTGTCCACCTTGACCGGCAACAACCTCATCGTCGGTATCGCTCTCGCGATGCTGGCAGTCGGATTCGCCTCGGTATTCGGCCGGACCCACGGCATCGTCTGGGCTGCTCCGCTGATCGGCCTCTGGACGATCCTTGCTCCGTGGATCGTCAGCGGGAACGTCGATACCACATCGACGATCTGGAACAACGTCGTCTCCGGCGCACTGGCCGTCCTACTCGGCCTGGGGTCGATGTTGCTCGGGATGAGGCGGACCACACGACTCACCGGCCAGACACCCGCCGCGACTCGAACCCCTCGTCCCTCCGGGCTGCCACCGGAAACGACCACAGGGTGAAACGACCACAATGCCGACGGCGAAACTGAAACCGCTTCGCCGCAGCGCGATCGGCGGTTCCCCCGCCGCGGAACAGTGAAGTCGATGGTGCACTAGCACCTCGAAGCGAACGACCCGGCTGCGCAGTGCGTAGTCGGGTCGGTTCGTGTCAACCCGGCGTGCTTCCGGGCGCACACCGGCATCGAGTCCTCGAGCCCTTCGGACCATTCGCGGCAATGATGGACCGTGCTCGAGACGCCATCGGCGAACCCCGCATGAACGATCAGCGCGCTTTCGGGCCTGGCGCACACTCGGCGCGGTTCGGGACTCAGGTCTCGAGGGCTTCGCCGGGGTCCGACCGGGTCGCGAAGCGGGAGATGGCCACGAGTCCGGGCTGGTAGCCGTGTGTGGTGTCCACGGTCAGCGTGGGCAGTTCACCGATGGCAGGGTCGAACTCATGCGGGCCGTTCGAAGGCCGGGACGAGGCCTGCGGTCCGGGTCGGCGAGTTGGCCAGGACCATGCCCTGGGCGACCTCGTCGTGGACGATCGCCGGGCAGCCGAGCTCGCGGGCGAGGGTGTGGGCGAGGGTCGTTTTCCCAGTGCCTGGTCGACCGGTCACCACGGTCAGGACTGGCTGGGCCATACCTCATTGTCCCCGTCCAGCGCGAACAAGCACGCCCCCGGCAACTAAGCGCCGAGTGGCGCGCCACGAGTATTCGACAGCGGGCGCTGGCTCGCCGAGACGCCGTGATCACCGCTCGGACGTGGTTCTCGCAGTACGGCGGCGAGGATGGCGCAACCGAGTGTCGCGGTCAGCAGGAGCAGGGTGATCGGCGGGGCGGCGAGCAGGGTGAGGCCGATGAGCAAGGTCAAGGCGTACCGGGGAACGTTGTGGAGTGCCATCGGTGCTGTGTGGTTCCGGTGTTCGAGAACGGGTGAGATGGTTCTTGGCTGGATCGGGCAGGGTGCGCGTGTAGGGGCGGACGCGATCGGCTTGCGGTCCGCGCGGAGTGTGCTCGGTGGTGAACACTACGGGCTGGCCCGCGGAAAGTGTTCTGTATCCGGGGGTTTCGATGCTCGAGTATTCGACGAAGACCGCCGCGGTGCGGTCATCAGGGGTGAGGAATCCGAAGCCTTTCTCGGAGTTGAACCAGGCGACGGTGCCATGCCGCCAGCCGATCCGGTCGGCGCCGGTATGTGGATGGGTGTCAGTAGGCGAGGGGGTAATCGTCGTCATCGGGTAGTGGGGTGATGAAGGATTGCTCGATTCGGTCGGTGATGTCGGCGGCGTCGAAGGCGGCGCGGATGCGTTCGGCCACCGGATGCAGTGCGCGGGTGTCCAAGCCGACGTCGTGGTCGGCGTCGTGGACGAGGGTGCGCTGATCGGCGTGGTCTGCCTGGTCACGGTCGGAGAACGTGGTCATGGTCGACCTCCTACGTCGTGCACTGGTGTCGGGATAAAGGGGGCGGGCCCATGTGATCGCTCTGGCCCGCCCCGCGAAGGAGTACGTGACTTGCGAGAAACGGATCCGCGGGCAGTGGCCGATTGCGCTTGGTCGGCGGACATCGCCGTCCTCGCACCCCGCGGATCGGTCGGGAATTGTCGGTGTCATCACCTCACTTTCATCTCGTGGACGTTGCCGAACCGCTCGAGGTGCGGAGGGCCGCGCTGGGTCGCACGCATTCTCGGCGGCACTCGACCTGTCAACCTCGGCGTCAGCCGATCGCGGCGTCCGTCGCCGGATGGGCGGGGTGCTCGCGCCCGAAACTTCCGCCGTCCCGAAACCGGTTCGCGCGCAAGGGCTTCGGCTAGGATGTCATCGATTTCGGCGAATAGCGGTTGGACATCGGGGTCGAGCATCAGCAGCCGCTCATCGAGCGGGTCGTAGACGTCGAGCGCATCGATTCCGGTCATAGCCTTACCTCCGGGTGGGAAGGGGCGGGCCCGCCCCGGCTCAGGCGTTGATCGCCTTGTGCCCGTTACCGCAGGCGATCTCGATCCGGCGGGGCTTGGCCTTCTCCTCGACCGGGATCGTCAAGCGCAGCACACCGTCGGTGTAGTCGGCGCTGATGTGATCGGCATCGAGGGTCTCGCCGAGGAACAATTGGCGGCTGAACACACCGCGTGCGCGTTCCGCGGCGACCATCTCCCGGTTCGCCTCTAGTTCCGGGCGCGAGGCGCGCACTGTCACAACGTTGCGCTCCACACCCAGGTCCAGCGAATCGGGATCCATCCCCGGCAGATCGAACTCGACGACGAACTTGTCACCCTCGCGCCAGGCGTCCATCGGCATTGCCGCGGGATGCGCCGCTGTGCCGAACACCTGCTGCGCCAGACGATCCAGATCACGGAACGGATCGGTACGCATGAGCATGATCGCCACCTCCAACTAGCTGTCTTCTCGATAGTCGGACCCAGATAATCTATGTCATCCGGTACAGATTTCTTATAGCACTATGAGAAGATAGTCGCAAGGGGTTAGCATAGAAAATCTCGGCAGCAAGAAGTATCGAGGAGCAGGATGGCTCGGCCTCAGCACCAGCCGCAGCAGCCCGATCCCGGGCGCGCGGTATATGCGATCTCGGTGGCCGCCGACTTGGCGGGTATCGGCGTACAGACGCTGCGCCTCTACGAACGGCATGGGCTGATAACCCCCGCGCGCAGCGACGGCGGCACCCGCCGCTACAGCGGCGACGACCTCTCCCGGCTACACCGAATCACCGCGCTGGTCGCCGAAGGCATCAACCTCGCCGGGATCGGCCGCATCCTCGACCTCGAAGACGCCAACGCCGAACTCCACGCCGACAACCGTCGTCTCCGCGGGCAAGGCACGGCGGGACCAAAGGCCCCGCGTTGAAGTAGATCTACAACTCCCAGGACATCGATCGAGCGCGGTTGGCGATCAAAGCACTCGGCGGAACGCACCCGAGGCCGATACGAGCCGCCACCACGCCAACCGCTCGGCAAGTTCGGGCAACCAACCGGCTGGCGCATCACAGAGATCGCGTTGCGCGCGGGCAGCGGCGGCGTGTAGAACGTCGGCGGCGACAGCGGGAAAGTCGTGTCGAAGGTGCTCGATCGCATCGGCGACGACGACGTCCGGCGTGGCTATTTCCGATCTCACCGATGTCATCTCGTACCTCTCTGCCCCATCATTCGTGGATCATTTTGTCCGCCGATGTTATTGGCTCGATCGTGGCGTGGGGCAGGGCCACTGGTCCCACTGTCGTGGGCCGATCGGCACTGCCGAGCACTGTCGACGAGGCGCCGACGGGGCTCTACCTCGGCCGTGCGCGCCGCTGCGGAGGTGTCGTGTCGTTGCCCGCGGAGATCTACGGTGGAGATATGACCGCCTTGGAGTATCGGCACGTGCTGGTCGCGCGGGACGGCGACACGGTGCGCATCACCATGAACCGGCCGGAGCGGCGCAATGCGCTGTCGGGCGAACATCTGGCCGAACTGCTCGCCTCGTTCCGGGCCGCGGGCGAGACCGACGCCACCGGGATAGTGCTCGGGGCGCACGGTCCGGTGTTCTCCGCGGGACATGATTTCGCCGACGTCGCCGCGCGTGACCTGCTCGGCGTGCGGGAACTGCTCGCACTGTGCACCGAGCTCATGTCGACCATCGAGTCGGTGCCACAGGTGGTGATCGCCCGGGTGCACGGTTTGGCCACGGCTGCCGGTTGCCAGCTGGTGGCCTCATGCGATCTGGCCATCGCCGCCGAATCGGCCGGGTTCGCGCTCCCCGGCGGCAAGGGCGGCTGGTTCTGCCACACTCCCGCAGTGCCGGTGGCGCGAGCCGTCGGCCGCAAACGCCTGATGGAGCTGGCCCTCACCGGCGACCCGATCGATGCCCGCACCGCCGAACAGTGGGGCCTGATCAATCGAGCGGTGCCAGACGCCGAGCTGGACCGTGCCGTGGGCGAGTTGCTTGCCCGCGCTACCCGGGGCAGCCGGACCAGCAAGGCACTTGGCAAACGCACCCTCTACAGCCAACTCGACCGCCCTGAAGCAGATGCCTACGCTCTCGCCCTGGAAGTCATGGCCGCCGCCGCCCAACTCCCCAGCGCCCGTGAAGGTATGGCGGCCTTCCTCGCGAAGCGCCCACCCGTCTGGCGCGATTAGCGACCCATTGCCCGAATTCTGGTGTCCGGCCTGCGATCTGGGCAACAGGGCTGAACCGTCATTCCCGATTCTGGGAATGGCCGATACTCATTCGCATCGGTCCGTGTGAGTAGAGGATTACGGATGTCGCTATTCGTTGGTCCACAGCCGAGCGACGACGGGGTGCCGCGATGAGCCCGACCGTCGACCACTATCGGATCATTCCGGAGCTGACCGTTCCCGATTACGCATCGGACTTCCTGAAGGGCGTCGTCAGCGCCACCCACACGGCGGTTCAAGTCAATGTCGACAACCTCGGCGCGGGTACGCCGTCCAGGGCCCCGAAATTCGTAAAGCTATTGCGGGACAAGAACATTATCGACGACAAGAATCAGTCGGTCGCGACCACCAACCACAACGAAACCGTCTCCGCCCTGCGCGAGATCGAAGCGTCGATGGATGCGAACGACGAAGGCGTCGACAGCTCGACCTATGGCACCTACTCCGTTGCGGGTGACGCATATGTCGATATCGAGCGAGCGGTCAAGCAACTCCGCGGCACCCTCGAGGACGCGAAGCAGGCACCCGGACCGAGCTACGACGCGGCAGGCAAAGCGTACTGGCCGGAATCGGTGGAGGGCCCACTGCGGACCGCATGCGCCGCCACCGCCGCGACCGTAGAACAGCGGATGCGCGACGCCGCGACCGACATTCAGCGCCATGCCGACCACATCGACAACTCCGCCCCCGATAACCCGGTGAGCAGCGGCTACGGCGGGACCACGGCGCCGTTGACGACACCGTGGTCCGGCCACAGCTTTGTGCCACCCGCCGACGCGAGCACCATCGACAAGATCAAGGGTTTCGCCGCGAACGAACTCGGCGTGGCCGAAACCGGAACCAACCACGTGAACCGCCCGTACAACATCGATGACGCGTGGTGCGCGTCATTCGCCACCTGGGTCTGGAAGCAGTCCGGTATCGACGTCGACTGGAGCAACAAGAACTACGTGCCCAGCGTATGGTCCGACGCCGCCAACAGGGGCTGGGCCGATAGCGACATGTCGAGCGCTCGCCCCGGGGACCTCGTCGTTTTCGGCGGACAACACCACATCGGGGTAGTGGTGGCGCGCGACGGCAACACCATCACCACCATTGAAGGCAACTCCGGCGACGCCGTACGCCAGCACACCTACAACCTCTCCGGTGGAAATTTCACCGGCGTCATACATCCGCCCGCCAAGACCCCGGCCAACGTGTAACCCGCCAGCTACCCGTACTGAAAAGGTCGGAGCATCTGCCGGGGTCGATAGGGTGGGTCTGTGTCCAGAATCGATGAGTCTGCGAGTCGGGTGGCCTCGGTCGCCATGCGGTCGAAACGGACGGTGGCGGTTGCGGAATCGTTGACCTGCGGGCAGCTGTCGTCGGCGTTGGGCGCTGCCCCGGATTCGGCGCAGTGGTTGCGGGGTGCGGTGGTTTCCTACAGTGCGGATGTCAAACGGCAGGTGCTCGGTGTTCCCGAGGTGCCCGTGGTATCGGAGACCGCGGCTCGCGCCATGGCGATCGGCGTGCGGAAATTGCTCGGCGCGGACGTGGCTGTGGCTGTGACCGGGGTCGGCGGCCCCGATCCCCAGGACGGTGAACCTGCGGGGTCGGTGTGGCTGGCGGTCCACAGCGAGGGCGGGATCTGGGCACGGCATGAGCTGTTCGATGGTGAACCCCAAGAGGTGCTGAGGCGGACGGTCGAGGTGGCGCTCGACATGGTGCGGGAGGCGATGGACGACACCTCGAGCTGACCGTACGCGGCGGTGACCCGGCACCGGCATACCCGAGGCGGGGGGTTGCGACTGCCCGTTGCTCGAATGCGTGGAAACCGTCACCGATAACTACGCGGTTGACGGGTAGCCCACCGATATCCACCGCCGAGCGAAAGGAGCGACAGTGACCCGATTCGGATACACACTGATGACCGAGCAGAGCGGCCCGCGCGAACTCGTCCGCTATGCCGTCGCCGCCGAGGAGGCGGGATTCGACTTCCTGGTCAGCAGCGACCATTACGCACCGTGGCTCGAAGAGCAGGGACACGCGCCGAACGCGTGGACCTCCCTCGGGGCGGTCGCACAGGCGACCCGGCGAATCCCGCTGATGACCTACGTGACGTGCCCGACCATGCGCTACCACCCGGCGATCGTCGCGCAGCAGGCGGCGACCTTGCAGATCCTGGCCGAAGGGCGGTTCACCCTTGGGCTCGGTAGCGGCGAAAGCCTCAACGAACACGTGATCGGTGCGGGCTGGCCCGGGCTCGAGGAACGGCTGGAGCGACTCGCCGAGTCCATCGGCATCATCCGTGATCTGCATGCGGGCGGGACAGTCAGCCGACTCGGTAAGTGGTATCGAGTCGACGCCGCCAAGGTCTGGGACCTGCCGGACCAGTCGGTACCGATCGCGGTCGCGGTATCCGGGCCACGATCGGTGCAGCGATTCGCCCCGCTGGCCGATGAGATGGTCAGCACCAGTCCCGACCCCGAACTCGTTCGGTCATGGCATCGCGTGCGCGCGAACGACTCGGGCGCGGCGCGGTCCCGCGTGACCGGGCAATTGCCGATCAGCTGGGATACCGACCGCGACAAAGCAATTCAGCGCGCCCATGAACAGTTCCGGTGGTCGGTGGGCGGCTGGGATGTCAACTCGAACCTGCCGACGCCAGCGAGTTTCGCGGCCGCGACCCAGTTCGTGCGCCCGCAAGATGTGGCCGAGACGATCCCGTGCGGGCCCGATCTCGATGCCATAGTGGCTGCCGTGCGGCCCTACCAGGACGCTGGCTTCACCGATATCGCTGTCGTCGAAATCGGCGACGAGCAGCAGGACCGCTTCCTCGCCGAGGCCGCCGAACCGCTTTTGGCGAAACTCCGTGCGGCCGATACCGATTCCTGAGTTCTGTCGGAGTCGCGTTCGGTCAGGTAGCCGAATCAGGTTCGGAACGCTCGGCCAATTCGGCGATCAGCGGTTGTGCCGCCTCGGGGATCTGCATATCGGTCCAGTGATAGGTGCTGGTCCGATGGCCGTCGGTGACCGTGAGTTCGTAGTCGAACTGATCCGGCATCGGCGGACGGTGTGTCGGCGTGTCTTGCTCGGACAGTGTGTCATTGAGCAGGTCGGTGATGACCGGTGCCTGCTCGGCGGGCAGATCGCGGGCGTCGACCGAGGTCGTCATCTCTATTCCGGCAAGGCCGCCGCTTCGCCGGAATTCGAGATGTACATCGGATGTGGCCATGGACACGATGGTATGCGCGGCCATCGGGTTCAGCGCAGCGGAACTCTCACAGCATCCCATGCGGATTGCACCGCCTGCGCTTCGTTGCTGACCCTCCCGAAACGGTAGCGGGCCTGCTTCAACGTCAATGCGGCGAAGTTGCTGAAGGTGGCGTTGGGCCTGAGCCCGGGATCGACGAGTGCGTCGTACCAGACTGTTCCCGGCGTCTTCCACGCTTCCCCGCCGAGTGTGGTGGCGAGCAGGTAGAAGGCGTGGTTCGGGATGCCCGAGTTGATGTGGACGCCGCCGTTGTCCCTGGTGGTCTGCACGTATTTCGACATATCGGCGGGTTGGTTGTCGTGCGGGTTGGCTGTGCCGGGGGCCTTCAGCGATCGCAACGCGGGTGTCAGCAGCGGTCCCACGATGTCCGCACCGATCAACCAATCGGCTTGATCGGCGGTTTGGGCGAGGTGGTATTGCTTCACCAACGATCCGAACACGTCGGACAAGGATTCGTTCAGTGCGCCGGACTGGTTGGAGTAGGTGAGATTCGCCTCGAACTGGGTGACGCCGTGGGTCAACTCGTGTGCGACCACGTCGAGGCTGCGGGTGGTGTCGGTGAATACCTGGCCACTTCCGTCACCGAAGAACATGTGTCCCTGGCCGTCCCAGAACGCGTTGTCATATTTGGTGCCGAAATGGACCATCGCGGCGATCGGCATGCCCTGGTCGTCGATGGAGTCGCGTTGGAAGACGTTCCAGTAGAAGTCATAGGTGGCGCCGAAGCTGTCGTAGGCGGAGTTGATCGACGGGTCGGCAACCGGCGGCTGTCCCTCGGCTCGAGCGAGCGTTCCCGGCACCATCGCGGTGGAATTCTGCTGGTCGAAGATCGATCGCTGCGGTACCCCGTTCGATACCGCGCCGACGGCCTGCTGCGGCTGTGGTCCCTGTCGGCCGACGGCCTCGGCCCGCAGCATTCGGATGCTGTTGTCCAGATCCATGGATGCGAGCAGTTCTGCTCGCTGTTCCGGTGGGAGTTCACGCGCGACCGACTGCAGTAGGTCGGGTGGGAGGATGCACGCTGTGGGGTATCGCATTTTCTGCTCCGTTTCGGATGCTGTGCGGCGGCTGATGTGGATGGGGGCGGGCCGGTTCCGGCGCGGCGATGGCGACGTTATCCGGGCGCCGATATTCTTCGAAAACGCTTGTGGCGCTGACGATTCAACTTGTTGCCGCACGGTTGCGCGGGACCTATGAGCGGTTTGTTCCTTACCGCTGAACCGACGTCGACCTGCGCATTCATTCTCGGATTGCAGATAGCCGCGGACACGGGTAGGCGACTACTTCTTATCCCTGTCGGAGCAACCGACCGGGGCAAGTAGCCCACGGCCGCACGGGCGGCGGTCACGAGAACAGCGGGCACCTCGGCACCGTCGAAACGGTAGACGAGTGTGCGAAAGGTCGAGCGGGGCTACCGTTGGGCGCACCGATACCCCGCTCGGCGTGTCGACAAGTGGTCGGACAACATCACGGCACAATCAGTGGATGGGGCTCAGCCGAAGATCGTTGCTGGCGTTGGCTGCGGCGCTACCCGCCGCTGGGCGCGCGGCTGCCGCACAGCGACCACGTTCGGTGCTGCGGTACACCATGACCGCGTTCACCGATGACAGCGAAACCGATTTGTATGTCTACGAATCCGACGATGCGATCAGCTTCCGGCAACTGTGTGGACCCGCCTACCGGCCGCCGACGGGGCTGCTGCGCGACCCCAGCGTGTTTCGCAATATCGATGGCTACTACTACCTCACCTACACCACCGGCTGGGAAGGACGAACCATCGGTTTCGCCTACAGCGCGGACCGGCTGAACTGGAGTCATCTCTACGACATCATGGTGCCGCTGCCTGGCGTGACATCGACCTGGGCGCCGGAATGGTTCATCGACACCGACGGAAGTATCAACGTCATCGTGTCGCTGTCGGACGGCTACCGATTCACACCGCACCTGACGACCGCCGACCCGAAACTGCGCTCATGGAGCGCACTGAAGCCGATAGTCGGGCTGGCCCAGCCCGACAGCACCTCCTACGGCTATATCGACACCACCGTGATCCGCGCCGACGGACGCTACTACGCGTTCACCAAGAACGAATCCACCAAATACATCGAACTCGCCGTCGCGGATCGGCTGCTCGGCCCGTATACCTTTGTGGCGACCGATGATTGGGCCGGGTGGGGTGCTCCGGTCGAGGGACAGTGCGTCATCGCGCTCCCGGGCGGTGGCTGGCGAATCTATTTCGACGCCTACACCGACCACCAATACCTCTACAGCGACTGCCACGACGACTTCCGAACTTGGACAACACCTCTCGAACTCCCCGACCTATCAGGCACAGTCCGCCACTTCACGGTCTACCCAGAGCTCCTCGAACAATCCGAGAGTTGATCTCGAGCGCGCCGCCTGTTCGCGGGCGTGACTGCCCGCTGCCACCGTGGCGCACCGCTCCGGCATTCATTCACCGGGCGTCGGCCCACTTCCCCAGCCAGCTTTCGTTTTCGGCAGCGATGGCGTTCTCACAGTCGTCGACGAATTTCGACCATCGCGGCGGATCGGTCGGAGATCCCGCAGTTCGCCAGTTGTCGAGCAGTCGCTGTAACCGGTTGGCGGTCGCGAGATAGCTGACGGCCAGGAAGTCGTATCGCTTGCTCGCGAGATAGCCGAGGAGCGAACCGCTGAGCGTGGTCAGGACGGCGATCCACGGTGCGATTCGGGTGGCGGCGTCGGCGCTTGCCGCGGTGCTGACCGAAGCCGCGATCGTGGCTGTCAGCCCCAGCGCGATGGCGATCCGGCGCAGGAATTGTGCTCGCGCGGAACAACGTAGAGCGGAGGGGCGATAGTAGTTGGCTATCTGGCCTTCCACGCGTTTGCTCACATACTGCTCGGGGGTCAGCGCACCGGGTGCGGGTCCCACGGTCGCCGTCGTGTCGAGAAAGCACAGGAGGTCCTCGGCCGCCTGTTCGAGCTCTTCGACTTCGGTCCGAAGCTGCGCGGCTGTTCCCGGAATCGCGCGAAACCTGAAGATCTGCTGCCGCATTCCCTCCGACACCGCCCGCGCGCGGGTCCACCGCCGGACCGCTTCCGAGGTCAGAAACTGAGCACCAACGTAGGTGGCACCTGCCAGTGCCGCCGCACCGGTGGCCGCGACGATACGCGAGGGCAGACCGGAGGGCCGCAGCACTGTAGCCGTCGATGCGGCCGCGATCGCTCCCCAACTGCTCAGCCACAGTACCGTCAGGCGGAGCCGGTCGATCCGCAGCTTCATCCGGGTGGCCGCATGAGACCAGCGAATTCGCTTCTCCCACAGGGCGTTCACCAGCTCGTCATCGGAAGCCACGGTCATTTGCCCTCCTCACCGGCGATCGGCAGATTCGGGCACAATTTGACGTAGTCGATCTTCGGCGAGATCCGGGACTTCCAGGTTTCCCGGCTCATGTTGTAGGTCATCTTCTCGCACAAGATTTCTGTTGACGCGATCGGGACGGGCCAGAGGCGGATGGTTCCGTCGATGCTGGTCGACACGACGCGCTTACCATCGGGGCTGAAATCCACATGCGTCACCGGTTGTGTATGTCCCATGAGGGCAGAACCGATCTGGCGGCGCTCCTGTACATCCCACAAACGCACGGTGCTGTCCCCACCTCCGGTGACGAGGGTGCGGCCGTCGGGGCTGAACGCGAGGTCGATCACCCAACCGTCGGTCCGCATGGGCTTTCCGATCGGATCTCCGGTCTGCGTGTTCCACAGCTGTACTGTTTTGTCCTTGTATGCGACGGCGAGAGTGCGGCCGTCGCGACTGAATTCGATCTCGCTGACCCAGCCCTGCCCCTCCAAGACCTTACCGATCTGTTGGCCCGAGTTCGTGTCCCAGAGGCGGACCTTGCTGTCCGAGCCGCCAGTGGCCAAGCGCTGGCCGTCGGGGCTGAATTTGAATGTGAACGTCGACAGCGCTGGGTGAGGGATTGGAATCCCGACCGGCTGCATCCTGTCGATGTCGCGTATCTGGATATCGGTTCCGTTATCCGTCGCGATCTTTCGGTCGGCGACATCGAGTACCAGATTCTTGGTGTCCGGCGGTATAGCGATCGAGTTCCCGACCGGAGCACCGCTGGCCAGGTCCCAGCGCTGCAGCGTGGTCGTAGCCGTGACGATCTGCGTGCCGTCGAAGCTGAAGTCCCAGGTGGACACATCCCCGAGCGGAATAACCGGAGCCATGCTTTCACCGGTACGGGCATTCGAGCGCCGCATCGTCGCGTCAACACCGATGGATACGATCCGAGTACCGTCCGGGCTGAATCCCGCGTCGAAAACGGCTCCGTTGTGCCCGCGGAAGACCTTCCCGCCACCGGCGTCCCATTCACGCAGCGTTTCGTCGAAGCTGCTGGAAATGAGACGCTGCCCGCTGGGGTGGAAGGCGACCGCGCTGACCGCGAATTCGTGTCCTACCAGCGGTTCCCCGACCGGCTGTCCGGTCGCGGCATCCCACACCCGCACGGTCTTGTCGTCGCTTGCCGAGGCGAGGCGGGTGCCGTCGCGGCTGAACACCACTCGCTCGACAGTGCCGGTGTGTCCGCGCAGCGGCTCGCCGATCGGCTGGCGGGTGTGGGCATCCCACAACCGGATCGTGTTCTCGGCGCCGCTCGCTGCGATTCGGGTGCCATCCTGGCTGAACGCGACACTGGTGAGCGCTGCTCCGGGTACGCGCAGCAGCTCGCCGATCGGCTCGCGGGACCCGGTATCCCACAACCGAATCGTGCCATCGAAACTTGCTGACGCGACCGTGTCATCCACGCCGATCGCGACACTCGTCACCTCTCGCTCGTGCCCGCGCATCGGCTCACCGATCTGTTGCCGGGACTCGGCATCCCACACTCGCAGCGTCTTGTCCGAACTGCCCGACACGAGCCTGCGGCCGTCCCGACTGAACGCGACGCTGGTGACCTGTGCTTCGTGTCCGCGCATCGGCTCACCGATCGGCTGGCGGGATTCGGCATCCCACAACCGCAATGTGCTGTCGACGCCGCCGGTCACGATACGTTTGCCGTCCGGGCTGAACGCGACCTGCAACACCTCACGCTTGTGCCCGGTCATGAACTCGCCGATGGGCTTCCAAGTCTTGGCGTCCCACAGCTGGATGTGCTCACCATGACTGGACACGATGCGCGTTCCGTCGGGACTGAACTCGACGCTGTGAACGTAGCCACCTCTGGTGGGGATGATCTTGCGCAGGTCGCGTAGCTGATTCACTGCGCTGAGTAGCGAGTATTCGCCGTTATTGCGGTTGGGAAAACTACGTGCGGCAAGCACACTCTGCATGGCGAGAACGTCATCGTTTGCGCCCGGATACGAATCGGACAGCATCAGTTGCGAATTCGCGATCAATGCCAACGCGGTCGCATCCCTGCTCCGCGCGGTCGCCTCTTTCTCCGCTCGCGACGCTTTGAAGAACAACAACCCGGCGGCCAGGGCCGCGACAACCGCTATCGCCAACGCCACCCGCAGAATTTGCGAACGCCGCCGCAGCACCCGGGCGTACTCTTGAGCCTTCTCCTTGGCCTGAGTTTCCGCCGCCGCCAACGCTTCCGCGGATTCCTGACGTTCTCGCGCCGCCCGCAGGTCGGCCTCCACGCGCTCGTCCGCTCGCCGCCGGGAGGCGAGCAGGAACTCGCGCGTCGGATTGAGCCGTTCCCGGAAACCCGGTGTGGCGGCGAGGGATTCGGCGTCATCGAGTCGGCTGCCGGTTAGCAGCCATTCGTCGCTGCACGCGTTGGCTTTCCAGGCGTGCGCCGCGCGTTCCAACTCGTCGGCGCCCTTCAAGTCGGTGGCCTGTTCGCGTAGCCACCCGGCGAGCATGTCCCATTGGCGCAGTAGGCTTTCCAACGCGACTTCGACGACGACCTCGCCGTCGCGCTCATCGCGGACCAGCAGCCGCCTGGCGATGAACGCCTCGAGCAGCGGATGGCTCTCCGACGGCAGGTCGAACCAGCGCGCTGCGCGCCGCATCGGCTGGTCGTTGTCCGGATTGATCGTCGCCAGCCACGGCACGAACGCCGTCCGCAGCACCGCCAATTGCCGTTGCCTGATTCGAGAATCCACCGCGAGCAGCTCGTCGATCTCGCACTGTACGACGCGGCGCAGCCCACCCATCGCGTTGTACTCGGCGAGCGTGATCTCTCCGTCGCCGTAGTCCTGGTAGAGCCGGGCCAGCGTGAGCGAGAGCAGCGGCAGCGTATCCGCGCCGCGCGACCAGTCCTCGAGCAGCCGGTCGACCAGGTCGGGTGCGAACGACAGTCGGCTCCCGGCTTCTCGCGCGCGTCGAACAGGCCCACAGATCACCTCTTTGAATTGGGCCTGCGGCATGGGTTTCAGATCGTCGAATGGGCGAACCTCGAGGGCGGCCAATTGCGGTGCGGTCTGCAGTGGCTCGTACCGGTCCGAGCGAATTGTCGCGATCGCGATCATCGGCAGCGCGTCGTCCCCGCCGAGCAGGTCGGCGAGCACACCGAGGAAGGCTTGCGCCTGCTCACCGGCGTCGACGCCGAATAATTCCTCGGTCTGGTCGATCGGCAGGACAAGCGTGGGTGGCACCTCATCGGTCGGATCGATAATGCGATCCTTCGCGGCCTGCTGTGCCTCGGCCAGCCACGCGTGCACCCGCGCGACATCCCGAATTCCGTCCTTGATCGCACCGAGGCTGGGCGTGTGCAGCCCGACACTGCCGCGTAGGTCCTGAATCGAGTGCGCCAATCCGCTGCCGCCGGTGAGCGCGTTACGTTGCGGTCGGACGATGCCCATCGGCCGGAAATGGTGGTCGTCGCGCTGGAGCCTGGGCAGCAAGCCCGCGCGCAGGAACGACGATTTACCGACACCCGACGGCCCGAGAATGACGAACATTCGAGCTTCGCCGGAATTGCGCATTCCCCGTATCGAATTCAGCGCGCGGCCGATCTGGGTGTCGCGTCCGAAGTACACCGCGGCGTCCACCTGTTCCAGTGGCTGCCAGCCACGATACGGCGCGCGATCCGGTTCGTCGGGTGGCGGCCAGGCAAAGGTATCCGCCCCGATCCCGGCCGCGCGCAAGCCGTCCCGCAGTCGCAATAGACCCTCGGTGAGAAATTGCACCGGCGGCGACTCATCGCCCACGGCTATCTCCGTTTTCGGACCGGCACCGAACAGGTCGCAGCGCTGCCACTCGCTGGTGATATCGCGACCGGACAAAGGCTGCAACCGAGCCGCGAAGATCGGCTTGCCGAGGTCCTCGGCGTGGCGGTATTCGACCTTGCATTCGCGCGATGCGTCCCAGTTATCGGAGACCAGACAGATAACCGCTTCACACCGATCGCTCGCGCGGCGCAGCGCGTCTTTCCACCGCGTACCTACCGGAATTCCGGTCGTCCGGTCGAGGTCGAGGAAGATCTCGCCGGTCAGTCCGGGATCGGCTTCGGTCAACCATGCCTTGAGTGCCATCGCTTCGCGATCGTCCCGGCTGGAGTGACTCAGGAATACTCTGGACATTGCCTTACACCACCGTGCACAGCCCCCGGTGGGAGCCCGCGTCGAACATCGCAAGCGTCATACGAAAATCCTGCGCTCGAGCAAGCCGACGCACGCGAGTATCGCCTACTCGATATTGCCGCAAAACACTACGCAAACGCCAAGGCGAACGCTGGATCCTCATGCCTGGAAATCCCATCACCGCCCGACCGCGGAGCGGTTTCCCGGGCGGACAGCAGAACATGGTTCATACGGTGTTCAGCAGCGTCATGAATCCAAAATCCATGTGTAGTTGAGCATGGCAATGCAGCAAAGCGAGGCCTGGTTGGTCGGCGCGGAAGTCGACGTCCATCCGCTGGTAGCCACCGAGCATTGCCACGTCCTTGTGCAGTCCGGCGGTGGGTGTGCCCGCAATGTGGGTGATTTCGAAACTGTGGCGATGCAGATGCATGGGGTGGCGGTCGTCGGTGGCGTTGTAGAAACGCAGGCGGTACCGCTTGCCGCGCACGATATCGACGACCGGATGCTTGTTGTCCATGTCGAATGGGGTGCCGTTGATGGTCCACACGTTGAATCCGTCTCGGGCGGCATTGCGCTTTTCGATGACCATTTCGATGAGATCATCGGCGGCCGGTGGCATTTGGTCGCGCCCGGTGAAAAGCCGATAATCCCATCGGAACGGTGGCGGCGGAAGCCATTGCGGTTCGCCTGTGCGGTCGGCGTATTCGACGACTATGCCCATCCCCGCTTCCCGGTCCTCGTCGGACAGATCTCCGAGCACCCACACACCGGGGTTCGTCATCTCCACGATCGCCGAGATCCGTTCGCCGGTGCCGAGCCACAGGACGGGCACCGGAGTCGGGCTGGGCACCGGATTGCCGTCGAGGGCGAGGACAGTGAAGGTGTGGCCGGGCAGAGCGAGGCTGCGAGTTTCGGTGGCGCTGCCGTTGAGCACATGCAGTAGCACTCGATCGCCGTTCTCGACCCGGATCGGATCACCATGACTGAGCATGCGGCCATTGATGGTGAAGGCCTCATAGCCCACCTCGTAGCCGTGCGGTTCCCCGCGTGCCAGCGACGCGGCCATTACCGCCTCCCCCCGATCTCTGAGATCGGGCACCGGGTCTCCGGCCAGGAAGTCCTCGGGCATTTCGCCTTCCTGACTCAGGCTGGGTTCGAATTCCTTGAGAGTCAGGAACACTTCGTGGTCGTAGGCTCCAGGGTTGGTCGCCGGTTCGATGTAGACCGGGCCGACTTGGCCGCTGTACTGGCCGCCGGCCAGATTCGCACCGGGGTTCAGATGGGTGTGATAGAAGCGGAAGCCGGATGGTCCCGGATCAAATGAGATTCGCCGCATCCCGTGTGCGGGGACGAACGGCGTACCTTCCTCGGCCGATCCGTCCACTTCCACACCGACGTGTTGGCCGTGCCAGTGCAACTGTTCGGGGGTGTCGGTGTCGTTGTGGATATCGACCCAGGTCCGTTTCCCTTCGGTGAATCTCAGCAGGGGGCCCGGGAATTGATCGTTGTAAGTAATGGTCGACACCACGCGTCCCGGTGCGAGTTCGATATCACCTCGATCGATGCGCACGGTGTAATCGGCCTTACCGCTCGGCGGTGTATCGGAGTTGCGCGCGCAGCCTGCCGCAGCCACACCGGTGCTCGTCAGCAGGGCCAGACTGCTCCATTGGAAAAAATCACGTCGATCGATACGCACGCTGAATCACTCCCCTCGCATTCCGCGACAGCTCGAATCGAACAGCGTTCACCGGGTGATCCGGACTGGAACGACAATATCCCGGCCGCGCGTGTCCATTCATCCCAGACTCCGGGCGGGTCGATGCCCTGAGTATCGCGGCTCGGGTTGTTTACTTGGGAGGGTGCTCATGTCTTCGGCATCGATGCAGGCCGGAATCGACTTTGAGGAGGGGCTAGTGACGGACGATGTGGTTCGCCGGGCTGTCGGAGTGAGTGCCAAGCTGGGGTTCGTCGGTGCGATGGTGAGTGCGTTGGTGCTGGGGCAGCACACCATCGCCCGCGCCGGGGAAGTGATCACCTTCCAGCTCCCACTGGTGAAAATATCTCAAACTTGGGGTGTCCCAACGCAATTCAGCATCTACTTGACGGCAACCGTCGGCGACCAGCCCGGAGTCACCACCTTCGGTGTGGCCAACCCCGGTCCCTTCGGCGGCAGCGTCATGCTCGACTCGCACGCCCGGATCCAGTGGTTGAACGTGACGACCGGAGCTGCCGGTGTGGTCGACGTGGCAGATCGGGAAACGGCGCAGCAACCCTGCGATTGTGCCCCCGCGCCGGTGCCGGTGTTCACCGGAGCGGGCCGAATCACCGCACTCGCGACCGCGGGCGGCCTCGCCGTCACCATATCTTCGGGGTTCGGCACGTTCACGGCCAGTTGAGCCCGCCCGGCGTTACGTCTCAGGGTGAGTCGGGCAACGGCTCGTCATGTCCGGTGGCCGACCGCAGTGCGAGGGTCTGTTTCGGTGTCCAGTAGATCCTGCCGTTTTCGAACTGCTGGTAACTCCCCGTGTCGAAGGGAATTTCGTCGGATGTCGGCCAGCCGAGGGGTCCGTTCTCGAATCCGCTCCGATTCCATCGGTCGCGGATTTCGCCGTGCACCCAGAAAACCGGTTGGCCGTTGCGGTGGTAGAGCGCCCCGTTCTGGAAGCCCTCCACCTCGCCCCATTCCACATCCTTCGGGTCGCGCAGTACCGTGTTATCGGTGATCGGATAGCCCAAAGGCCCGGCTTCCCAACCAGTTTCGGCATATTTGTCGAATAACGATGACGGGATCGGGTGCGCTCCGGTGGAGGGATGCCAGTAGATGTATCCATTCTTGAATTGAGCGAATCGGCCGACACCGTCGGCGGTCCGCATTTCGCCGTCGGTGCCGAGCCGCTGGCCCAGCCACGGCGATTGCGCCGCCTTCGCATCGATTTCTCCGGCCGGTGCGGCACCGGAGAACTCTCGGACGTGGCCTTCGAAGACGTCCCACGGGAAGTTCCAGCCGACGTCGGTATGGGTGCCGATGCCCAGGCATTCCGTCACATATTTATGGTCGGAGATGCCGTCGCGCCGCGTATACGGCGGGGCGATGACGTCGGTGGCGAAACCGTACTTCTTCGCGTCCTTGACCGCCAGCCACGCGGCTATGCGCAGGTCGTCGTCGATTGCCATCCATTCGTCCCTCGACCATGACGCCTGGCTGCCCGCGAAGCAGAGATTGATCGTGTTCGCGTTGGCATCCAGGACCGACCACGACGCGTAATCCGTATCGACGACATCGCAGACGATCCCGTTCCTGAGCGTGTAGTGATACGAGGCCCCATTGGCCGTGTTATTGAGGTACGCCGCCAGCGATTCGGCCGTGCCGTTCCCTTCCTGGGTGTGCAGCAGAAAGTTCGTGATGCGAGCCCCCCAGCGCTCCGACCGGGAGTTTCCCATTCTGTCCAATTCGGTGAATACAGGGGCGTTCACGGCGTGTTCTCCTTGTGCCTGAGTACGTTGCATGGACCACTGCCCGAAGTCGGTCGCCAAGATGTCGTTGACGTCGACGGAACTGCCGTCGATGTCGGGGCCGGGGTTGGATGGTGTATCGATGACGCGCTGGTAAAGGACGGCCTCGGGGGTGTCGAGCCGATTGCCGGACCAGGCGCGCGTCTGCCAGGCCCAGTACCGGTCCTCGGAGGTCCGGCCGATCACACCGTCTTGGATGGCCCAGGCGCATACCTTCGACGAGCCGTAGACTCCGGTCCACTCCCGCCCGATCGCGTCGTTGATACCACGAAAGAACTCGACCGCTTCGTCGTTCCACTGATTCAGCGAAATGTCCTCGTCCACCGCGAAGAAGATCGGGCACCGGTCGTGTCCGCCCGCGGCGGCATGGATTTCCCTGGCCTGCAGGCCCATCCGATGCCCGCCGTCGTATCCGGTGGTCCAGTCCGAAGGCGCCTGCGCATTGCCGGGCTTGCCGTACTGCCATACCGAAACGATCTCGAGCCCGGCAGCCTGCACGCTGTCGGCATATTCCCTGGTCACCGGCTTGGCGCCGAAACTGGATCCGGGTCTGCTCGGTGACACGTAGACAAGGACAGCGCTGTGTCCGGCTGCCTTGATGGCATCGGGATCGATGAAACGCGCGGCGAAATCGACTGCGGTCGACATGCGGGGACCTCCATTGGTCGAGGGTTGTGGGTCTTCGGCTTCGGCCAGCAGCGGCAGCGGGTCGAGTCGGTCGGGTCCGGGTGGCACCCAGACGTGCCGATGCCACTCGAGGTGCAGGTGCGGGGCGACTCCGCCATTGGATGCGGAATCGGGATTGATCCGGGCGATCCGCCGCCCGGCTTCGACCCGGTCGCCGACCGCGACTTCGCGAATCACGTGTCCGTACACGGTCGTGCCGCCGCCGTCCGCGGCGGGATGGTCCACGACGACCCAGCCCGCCGGGTCGGGGCCGCCGAATCCGGAGGCCGGACCCGCGAAGACCACCGTGCCGCCTTGGACCGCGTAGACGGGCAACCCGCCGCTGCCACCCGGCCAGCCGAGATCGACTCCCCAGTGGAAACCGTCGTCGCGGGGACCGAATCGAGAGGTGATGATGCGGCCACGCGCCAAGGGCCAGTATCTGGTCATGTCGTCCCCCTCCGGGAAGTCACCGCACAGTTGCGAAGCAGTTGCCCATCCGAGTAGAGCAGCGCCGGTGACGCGGTTCGTCATCCAAACCGATGAAAAGGCGGTCTCCGTCGACGACATTCGGGAGAATGGAATCGAGTGTCGGACTACTCGTGTGCAGTGCCTCCCGAAACACCTATGATCCGCCCCGGTATGATTGCCGTTTCTCTTGTGTCGCAGGTCATTTCATATGCCGATGACAGTCGAGAGGTTCTCCGCGATCGTCGCGCGAATCAATCGCGCGGCGCTATATCCCGCTGACTGGTCGCAGGCCGTGCACGATATCGTCACGGCGCTGGACGCGTACTGCGGCGGGTTGGTGGTCTCGGCATCGGGTAGCCGACTGATGACCGCGTGTTCACTCGGCGCGGACGATCTGCGCGACAGCTACAACACCCGATTCTGGCGTATCGATCCGATCGCGAGTGCGCTCGAACATGAACCCGCCGGTGTCATTACGACATGCGAAGAGTTGCTTGGGCCGCAGTACCTGCACCGGCATCCGTTCTTCTGCGATTGGATGGTGCCGCATCGGCTGGGCAACGGGATGCTCGCGCTGGTGACCAGCGGAACCAGCACATCGTGGCTCGGGGTGTATCCCGAGCTCGGCCGCGATCTCGACCGCTCAGCGGCGACAACGACTATGCGCCTGCTGCTTCCGCATCTGCGGCACGCACTGAACGTGCAGTCGTGTTTGATGGAAGCCCGCAACGAGCATGCGCTGGCGATCGCCGTGCTCGACACGCATCGGCACGGGCTGGTGATCGTGTCGAATTGCGGCGCGATCAGCTACGCCAACCCCGCGGCATTGACGATCCTGGAATCGCGAGACGGCCTCGGCATCGGACGCCGCGGCCACCTCGAATCATCGGACGCCCGAACAGCGGTCGGGATGCGCGCCATGATCGATTCCGCGGTGCGCAAGTATGGGCCGTACGTCGGGGGGCGGGCCCTCATTCCCCGGCACAGCGGTCGCAGCTCGTACGCACTGCTGGTGCTACCGCTGGATCCCGAGGAATGCCCGTCGGCGGCGCTCGTCGTCATCGTCGACCCTGATCATGAAATTCCGAGCGGGCCGAAGGCGCTGCGGCAACTATACGGCTTGACCGGAGCCGAAGCCCGCGTCGCGGCGGCGGCATTACGCGGCGAAGGCCTGCGGTCGATCGCTGAGGAACTGGCGGTATCGGCCAATACCGTGCGCACCCACCTGCAACACGTCTTCGAAAAGACCGGTACGCATCGACAGGCCGAACTGGTCCGGGTGCTGACTGCCGTGCTGTCCGGAACCGGTCAGTTCGTCGAACGCGACGAGAGTAGGCCACTTTAAACAGGAAAAGCTATCTTCGAAAGGTTTCCCGTTCCGGCCGACTCGTCTGGTAGCCAGCGGTAAGCTGTCGTGGACGCCTTTCCGCGGTACCAGAAGGTGTCCTGTTCGGTCCGGCCGATGCAGCAGCTGTCGGCCTCGCCGGAAGATGTGCTCCCACCGGGGCAAATCATATGCAATTCACCGAGCAACGAATCGCGTGTCAGCAGTCGATTCGGCACGTGACGCATTCATATCCCGAGTCCGGCAACTCGGCAGCGTGGCCGAGTACGCGGATGTCATACCCAGCTTGTCGGGGTCTACATCACCGAATTCAGTGCCCCCACGTCGAACCAGACAAGAGCGGCGCATGGCCCCAGCAGGGCCGCCACGGAGATGTTGAGAACAACTCTTGATTCCAAGCATTCAGTCGAAGGATGAAAAATGTCCAGCAAGACAGTCAAAACCTTTGCCGCCACTGTAATGGCCTTGCCCGTGCTCGTCCTCGCAGCTCCCGCGGCTTCTGCCGACCCGACTCCATCCCCCGCCACTCCAGCCGCATCGCCCGTATTCGGATCGGCCGTGTGGTGTATCAATCTCGGCAGTGTCATCTGGTGCATCTGAGCTTCTCGGCTCACCCGGGCTGACCGGGCGAGAACGCGATTTCACGCTTCCGGTGCGTCGTGCGCGACGCACCGGAAGCCGAGGTGGCAGGTAGCGGTGTCCTCGGTCTGACCTTGTCGGGCGGCGGGCCGGTATCGAAGGCAGTAATCGGCCGCGCACAGATACGATCCGCCCTTGATGATGCGGCGTGGAAAGTGTTGCGGCGCTGTCGGTTCAGGGGTGTCGACGTGCGGGTTGCGTGGGGCGCAGCAGGTCGGCGTCGCGTGCTGCGGACGGAAGTAGTCCACGGTCCATTCCCACACGTTGCCGGTCATATCGTGCAGACCGTAGCCGTTCGCTGAATAGGTGCCGACCGTCGTGGTGCCGGGTGTCTGCGCCTGACCTCGGCCGGGGTCGAATCGCCACGGAAATGCGCCGACCCAGATGTTGGCCATCCGTCGGCCGGTGGGTTCGAACTGCTCGCCCCAGGCGAAGGTGGCACCATCCAGTCCGCCGCGGGCGGCATATTCCCATTCGGCTTCGGTCGGCAGTTGTTTGCCGACCCAGGCCGCGTATGCCGCCGCGTCTTCGTAGGCGACCTGGGTGACGGGGTGGCGGTCGAGCCCGTCGAGTGTGCTGCCGGGCCCGCGCGGGTGGCGCCAGCACGCGCCGGGGACATACCGCCACCAGCGGCGCCAATTGTCCAATGGCACCGGTCCCCTGGTCGGCTGGAATACCAGTGCGCCCGGGATCAGGTTCTCCGGCTCCGCGTCCGGATAATCCTCGGCTGCCGGAGTACGTTCGGCGACCGTGACGTATCCGGTCTGCTTCACGAAGCGTCGGAACGCGGCATTGGTCACCGGGTGCGGGTCGATCCAGAACGAATCGACCCGCACCCGGTGCACCGGGCGCTCCTCGGGGAAGAAGTCCTCCGATCCCATCGCGAAGCTGCCGCCCGATATCCGGACCATGCCTCGCCGGATGTCGTCACGGGTCGCGGTAGCCACGGATCACGCCTCAATCGCGCGAAAATGCCGCAGCCGCAGCCATTTCCAGGTCCTGGTACGGTTTGCCGCTCACGTCCTCGATGACCTGGTGCATCGTTCCTCCGGTGAACGGGAACGGTGCGCGGTAGCGCGCGGAAACGGACTGACCGTTGTCGCGGCCGACACGGATTCCTTCCCCGACGCCGGAGAACACGACGGGCTGGGTCCGCATGTCCTCCAATGAGCCGACCGGGTTCTCGTCGATGTACAGGACAGCCTCACCCGTGGGTGTGAAGTTGTCGGGTCGGGTGCCGCGGCGTTCGTAGCGGATCCCGAGGATGTGGTCGCCAAGCGGCACCGTTCGATCGGAGATGATGGTCTGCTCTTCCTCGCCGAGGAAGTTGTAGGTGTAACAAAGGTGGCCGTCCTTGACGTACAGGGTGTGTCCACCGAGTCGGCCGCCGTGTGCGAACAGCACCCCTTCGGCCTCGGCAGTGTCGATCGTCGTCTCCGCGAGCAGCGCGAACGATCGTCCCTGAATCTCCAGCGCCGCACCGGGTCCCACCTCCGCGACGCCCGGATAGTAGACAGCATTGTCGCGCTTGGCACCGTACGTCGGACGGTAGCGGGTCATCATGGAGACGACGTCGAGATCATTGAGTGGCAAGCCGTTATATTTCTCGGCCTCCGAAAACCACAGTGCCTTCAGCTCTTCCAGCTTCTCGGGATGAACCTCGGCCAGGTCGTGCATCTGGCTGCGGTCCTGCTCGATATGGAACAGTTCCCAGCGATCCTCGTCGAAATGTCCCCAGCCGGACGGGCACGCCGCATGGACGGTGTCGGCGAACCATCCGCGATGCCAGATCCCGCGCGTACCGAGCATCGAATAGAACTGTGTGTGCTTGCCGACGTCCGCGTTCGCGTCATCGAACAGGGCCCGGAAGCTGATGCCTTCCAATGGACGCTGTCGCACGTTCTTCACGATGTCGGGGGGTGTAATGCCGAGCAGGTCGTAAACGGTCGGGGTGATATCGCAGACATTGATGTACTGATGGCGCACCTCGCCGCGGGCCGCCAGCCCGGCTGGCCACGACATGAGGCACGGGTCGGCGATGCCGCCTTCGTGCGAGGCATATCGCTTGTACAGCTTGTACGGGGTGTTGAACGCCATCGCCCAGCCGATGCTGTAGTGGCTGTAGGTGGTCGGCGAACCCAGCTCGTCCAGCTTGGCCAGACTGTCCTCGATCGTGTCGATGTAGCCATTGAAGAACTTCATCTCGTTGGCGGTGCCATTCGGACCGCCCTCGCCGCTGGCGCCGTTGTCGGAGAAGGCGACGATAATGGTGTTATCCAGTTGGCCGCTTTCTTCGAGATAGTCCAGCAGTCGGCCGATCTGCGCGTCGGTGTAGGACAGGAATCCGGCGAACACCTCCGCCTGCCGTCGGAACAGCCGCTTTTCGTCCTCCGACAATGAATCCCATGCTCGCACCGTGTCCAGCATCGGCCACGGCTTGCCGTCGGCACTGGTGGCATTCGCGTACGGGTTCATCGGCGACAGCTCGGTGTTCTCCGGCAGCAAACCCAGGCGCTTCTGATTCTCCAGCACGATCTCGCGGTACTTCTCATAGCCCATGTCGAACCGGCCGCGGTACTTGTCGGCCCATTCCCATGGCACGTGGTGCGGCGCATGCCCGGCGCCCGGACATAAGTAGGTGAACCACGGCTTGTCGGGGGCGATCACTTTGGAGTCGCGGATGAACTCGATTGCCCTGTCGGCCAGATCCTTCGACAGGTGATAGCCGTCTTCCGGTGCGTACGGCTGCGAGATCATGTGATTGTCGTACACCAGGTTCGGGTACCACTGGTCGGCCTCTCCGCCCAGGAAGCCGTAGAAGCGCTCGAACCCACGCCCCAATGGCCAATGCCGCTTGGACGCCGCCAGATTCTCCTCTTCCAGTGGTGTCATATGCCATTTGCCGACCGCGTACGTGTTCCACCCGCGCTCGCTGAGTACTTCCGAGCACAGCGCGGTTTCCTGCGGTATGCGACCACACATACTCGGGAAGCCGTCGGTGAACTCCTCGATGGTCGCCATACCGACCGAGGTCGCATTCCGGCCGGTCAGCAAGGAGGCACGAGTGGGTGAACACAGGGCGGTGGTGTGGAATTGGGTGAACTGCACACCACGATCGGCGATGCGCCGCATATTGGGCATCTCGACCAGGCCGCCGTAGCAATCCCAGGTGCCGATCCCGATGTCGTCCCACACCAGATACAGCACATTCGGCGCGCGCTGCGGAGCCGTCGGTTCACGGAAAGGCCCCCAGTCGGGCTCCGAATCACGTATGTCGAGCGCGATTTTTCCCTCGAACTTCCTTGCCATCATTTACCTCCGGTAACGAGAGCTGTTCGTTTGCCATCGATCCTGTTGCCCGGGGTCGAGACCTCATGCGGGGTACACGCGAACGCCGACCGATGCGGCGGTGGTGTCGGGATAGGCACGCCCAGCTCCGTGTTACCGCGGAGCGGGTTCGGATATTCGACGTGTGGTGGTCACGGTCCTCGCGGACATGATGTCCGGATGTTCGCTGATCAACGCCTTCCGTACTCAGAGAGTACGGTGTCGGACCGCGCTGTGTCACCAATTGCGGTCAGTCGCGCAGGATGGGGTAGGCCTCGTATGTGCGCGCGTGCTCAGTCGACGCCGAGGGCGACTTCGGTCGATTTGATGAGGACTGTGACCCGGGAGCCGTCGTTGAGTTCGAGGTCGTCGGCCGCATCGCGGGTGATGGAGGAGGTGATTTCGTCGCCGCCCGCCAGTCGGACGCGGACGACGGCCATCGCTTCGCCGCGGGTGACCGAGACGACTGTTCCATCGAGTTGGTTACGTGTGGATAGTCGCATGTCGGTGATCCTACGCACCGCTGCTACCTACTCACAGGATGTTCGCGCAGGTCGCAATGGGTGCATGCGCCCATCACGCCAGCGGCTCGAGGTCACGTGCTCACTGTCGCCGCGTCGTCCTCACCGGCGATTCACGCGTCGAGGTTCCAGCCTCAGGTTGTGCCCGCGCTCATGCCGCCGGAGATGGTGATGGCCTCGCCGTTGAAGTGGCCCCCGGATTCGCCGACGAGCAGCAGGATGGCTTGGGAAACCTCTTGCGGCACAATGAGATCACCATTCGGCGGACCGGCGGCGCACATCGGCCTGCACCGCGACGCAACGCCGCCCGGTCTCCTCGACGAGCTTGACGGTTTGGGCCAGACCTTCTTCGGGTCAGCTCGCGGACCAGCCCGACCAGTGGGTGACATCGATGGCGAGCACCGGTCCGGGCGGCGGCTGGGTGCGGTAGACGGGATAGCGCTCGGTCAGAAGGTCCAGGGCATGCTCGGCTTCGGGGCCGTCGGTGATTCGTGCGGTGCCGTCGGCTCTGGTCCACCACAGATGCGTCCAGTCGTCGCTGTAGTGGTCGGCGAGCACCGCTACCGTGGGGTTCGCGGCGATATTCGCCAAGCGGCGCAAGGCAGTTGTCGTCTTGGGCTTCGCGTCGACAGCGCTGTAAATGGTGTCCTCGGCGACCGCGAAGACGATCGGCACGATGTGTGGACGCAGGTCGCTGGATACGGTGGCGAGTCGGGCTACCGGTTCTGTCATGAACCGTTCCCGCGCCGCTTCCGCATCCAGTCGCACCGCACCTCCGCATTACGCTCGGCAACAGCCCCATTCTTACCTGATCGGCGACTAGACGCGGACGAACAGTGGCCGCGCGGGATCCACGGGAATCGGTATGGCAGGGCCGATTCCGAACAGGATGAAAACCGCGGGCTCCGGGCTGTCGCGCAAAGTGCCGTCGTAGTGCGCCGTACCCGCTGTGCGCGTGGTGAATTCGCCGGGGTACATGGGCAGGCTGGTGGTGAGGTCGATGGAGGGGCCCGCGCCGACGGTCCAGACGCCCGAGAGCATTACGGCGTGGCGGTCGAAGGTATAGGCGTGCGGGGCGCTCATCCAACCGGGGTGCCAGCGGGCATAGCTCGCGTAAAAGCCAGGGCCGCGATAGGAACCGAGCACGTCGGCGGTTTCCAAGCTCTGCGGTGGTGCCCCTGGCGCGGGCTGCCAGTTCAGGTCGGCCCAGCCGTGAATCGTGCTGCCCGGACCCGGGGACCGGTCCTGGACGGTCGGGAATTCCACGGTCGACGGCTCGGCCGCGTTACCGTTCGAGCCCTGCCGGACCACGGGCAGCATCAGCCCGAGCGCGGGCAGCGCCAGTGCGATTCTGCGGCGCATTTCGCGTACTGATTCGTCGTCGGCCTCGGCCAGGTATCGGTTGTCTTCCACGCGCATGACCTCCTGGACGTCATCGCAGCAGGGTGAACCGAATTCTTGACGCATCATACGGTGGTGTGCCGATGGTTTGCTGGAAATCCGCAGAGATCAACTCCACCGCGCTGCTGAACGCATGGTCTTTCCGCACACCCGTACGATGCGAAACCGACCCGCTATTCGAGTACGAAGGGGCGTCATCGATGCCGACCGACCAGCTCGTCCAGAAATTCCGGGCCGTCGATACGACGGCGATCTGCGATGCCGATAAGTCGATTCGCGTGCTGGACAGTGCTATTCGCCTGCGATCGGCCGAGCCGCGGATACTGGGGCCCGCCTTCACCGTGCGCTGTCGCGGCGACTTCCTCGCTGTGCTGCGCGCGGTCGAGACCGCCGCGCCCGGCGATGTCATCGTCGTCGATGGTGGCGGTGCCGAAATCGCCTTCGCCGGAGAACTATTCGCGCGCGGCGCACTGGTGCGCGGTCTCGGCGGGATTATCGTCGATGGCGGGTATCGCGATATCGCCTATGTCCGAGGTTGTACGTTGCCGGTGTACAGCCGCTTCGTCACGCCTATGGCCGGTAGCACCGTACAACTCGGCGAGCTGCAGATACCGGTGACCTGCGGCGGCGTCGAGGTATCCCCTGGTGACCTTATCCTCGCCGACGAGGAAGGCGTCATCGTCGTAGATCCGGACCGCCTCGGTGCGCTCCTCGACACGGCGGCAGCGGTCAAGGACGCGGAAGCCGAGCTCGTCGCGCTGCTCGACACCGGGTCGACGCTCGGTGATGGCCTCAATCTCGCCGAGCACACCGCTGCCTTGGACCGCGGCGAACCCTCGACATTGCGATTTCTGGTCTGACGGCAAAACACCTTGCACTGCAAATAGATTCAGTCCATCGCCACGCACGCCCTCGCGGCGCAGGTAGCTCTTCAACCACCAGTTCTCGTCGTCGACGGAGTTCGGTATCGGTTTGCCGGTGCCGGGGAGGTTCTCGAATGCGCCCCGTTCGGTGGCCTCGCGGACTAAAGATGGTCCCATGACCAGCCATGTCCTCGCGATCGATCTCGGCAAGACCGGCTGTCGTGGTTCATTGCGCGTCGACGGAAGTCAGGTTGGCTATGCGGAAGCGCCGGGGGCGCCTGGCCTGGCACATGCCACGGGCGTTACCGCGGCGGAGCGCGCGATCCGCGCGGTAATCGATCAGATCAGCTCGCTGCCAACCAATTTCACGCTGTCCGTCGGCGCGGCCGGTGCCGCATCGGCACCGGATGCGGCCGCCACACTGGCCCGGCGGCTGGCCGAGGTTTCCGGCGCGGTCGCGGTCGCCGTGACTTCCGACGCCGTCACCGCACACGCCGGGGCGCTGGGAGGATCCCCCGGCGTTGTGCTCGCCATTGGAACCGGAGCCGTCGCGACCGCCGTCGACGCGGCGGGCCGGTTCGCGCGCGTCGACGGCTGGGGGCCGCAACTCGGCGATGAGGGCAGTGGCGGCTGGATCGGCCTCGAAGGTCTACGCGCCGCGCTCCGGGCCCATGATGGCCGCGGGCCACGCACCATCCTGACCGAAAAAGTCCGCGAACACTATGGCATCGAATTGGACGCGCTGCCGAAATATCTTGGCGAGCAAGATAATCCGGCCCTGGTCGCCGCCGAGTTCGCGCCCGTAGTTGCCGCAGCAGTCGACGATACCGCGGCCGCGATCATGGCCGCCGCCGCACGCGCACTCGCGCGCACCGTTCTCGCCGCGATCGAACGATCCGGAATCCACCCACCGGTCCCCTATGCGATCACCGGCGGCCTCACCAAGCTCGGCGCACCACTGCTCGAGCCGCTCGACCATCAGATCGCGCACGCGATCGATCGCCGCGACCCGCTCGGCGAACCCATCGACGGAGCTGCGTTGCTTGCCCTCGACCGGACAACTGCGCTCGAAGCGCTGGTCACCCGAAGTTATGACACTTATTGACAGAGTTTGCGTAACACCTGACACTTAGTTGCATTCAGTCCGCCGCGTCACCGGGGAGCTGCGTTGAACGCACTCAATCTCGCCGTCATCGTCGTCTATCTCGTCACCGTCGCGTGGATCGGCCTGCGGCTGTCCGGAAAACAGAAGTCCAGCAGCGACTATTTCGTCGGTGAGGGCCGAATGCCGTGGTGGACGGTGTGTTTCTCAGTGGTGGCCACCGAAACCAGTGTGCTCACCGTCATCTCGATTCCGGGCGGCGCGTACACCGATCAGGCCTTCGGAAATGTCGAGCTGGCCATCGGGTACATCATCGGACGCACAGCCGTGGCGATCGTGCTGATCCCGCTCTACAAGCGCGGCGGATTCGTCAGCGCCTACCAGTACCTCGAGCTGCGTTTCGGTCGCTATCTGCAGGGCGTGGCCTCGGTGACCTTCGTGTTCACCCGGCTGCTCGCCGAGGGCGTGCGATTGTTCGCCTCCGCCATTCCGATCAAGTTGCTGCTCAGCGAATTCGGACTCGATTTCGGCTACGACGCGATCATCGTGGCGCTGACGCTGCTCACCGTCGTCTACACCTACCTCGGCGGCATCAAGGCGGTGATCTGGACCGACGCACTGCAGATGGGCCTCTACCTCACCGGTGCCCTCATCGCGATCTGCGTGCTCACCGGCCACGTCGGCGCATCCGGCTGGTCGGATGCACTGCATGCGGGCAAGTTCCGCGTCTTCGATACCGATTTCGGTCTCGCGCACATTCTCACCAGCACCTTCGCGCTGCCGACCGCGATCATTGGTGGTGCGATCTTCGCGATGGCCTCGCACGGCTCGGATCAGCTGATCGTGCAGCGCATTCTGGCGACGCGGTCGCTGCGCGACAGTCAGAAGGCGATGATCGGTTCTGGCATCTTCGTCGCCATCCAGTTCGCCGCCTTCTCACTCGTCGGTGTGCTGCTGTGGTCCTACAACGGCGGAAAGACGGCCAAGGACCTCGGATTGGCCAGCGCGGACAGCCTGTATCCCAACTTCATTCTGCACGGCCTGCCGGTGGTGGTCTCCGGGCTGCTGGTCGCCGGAATCCTCGGCGCGGCAATGGGTTCGCTGTCCTCGGCGTTGAATTCCATGGCCAATTCGACGGTCGCCGATATCATTCGCAGCTTCTCCCGACGCACACTCGCCGATGACACGCTGCTGCGCCTGGCGCGCGTGATGACGCTGGTGTGGGCGGCGCTGATGGCGCTGTTCGCCATGGGTTTCAGCGCGACGACGGGCAATGTGTACCTGACGGCGCTCACCATCGCGGGCTACACCTACGGCGCGCTGCTCGGTGCGTTCCTGCTCGGGCGACTTGTCGCGCGCGCCAACCAGTTCGACGCGATCGTCGCCTTCATCGCCACGGTGATCGTGATGACGTTGGTGGTGCGGGTGGTCAAGATCGATGTGACCGTCGCCGGGAAAGTGGTCGAAAAGGGTATCGCGGCACAGTGGTTGGTGCCGATCGGCGTGCTCGTCACCTTGATCGTCGGTGGTATCGCGAGCCTGTTCCATTCGGCGTCCGCACCGGATGAGTCGGAACCTGTTGCGGTGGTGGCGTAGTGCGTGTCATCGGGTTGATGTCGGGAACGTCGCACGATGCGATCGATGCCGTCGGTGCGGATATCGTTTTGCACGACACGGTGATTCAGGTGCGCCTCGTCGGACAGCTCAGCCGCTCCTACCCCGATGACCTGCGTTCGGAACTCATCGCCGCCTTGCCACCGGGTGCCATAGATATGGCTGCCGTGTGCCGTCTGGACACCGCGATCGGCCAGGCCTTCGCCGACGTGGCAGCTGCGGCACAGCAGGAGTTCTTCGGCGGGACAGCCGATCTCGTCGCCTCCCATGGGCAGACCGTCTACCACTGGGTGAGCGATGGTGCGGTGCGAGGCACGCTGCAGCTGGGTCAGCCCGCATGGATCGCCGAACGCACCGGCTTGCCGGTGGTCAGCGACTTTCGTTCGCGCGATATCGCCGCGGGCGGACAGGGCGCACCGCTGGTGGGGCTGTTCGACCTGCTGTGGCTGGCGGGACGTCCGGAACGCGCGGCCGCGTTGAATATCGGTGGGATCGCGAATGTCACGGTCACCGGCGCCGAGCCGGTCGCCTTCGACACCGGACCGGGCAACGCCCTCATCGATGCGGCCGTCGAGCTGTGCACCGGCGGTACCGAACACATCGACCGCGCGGGGGTACGCGCCGCCCGCGGCCACATCGATACCGAACTGCTGGAAACCCTTCTCGCGGAACCCTATTACCGCGCACCAGCCCCCAAGAGCACGGGGAAGGAACTGTTCAACAGCAGCTATCTGCATCGCGTGTTGGACCCCCGTGTGCCCTGCACCGACGATATTGTCGCCACTGTGACCGCGCTGACCGCCCGCACCATCGCCGACGCCCTCGCGCCGCTGCGCCCGACCGAGGTCATCGCGTCGGGCGGCGGCATCCGCAATCCCACTCTGATGGCAATGCTCGGCGCATATCTGAGCCCAACGAAATTACGCACCTCCGACGAACTCGGCCTACCGTCGGCGGCGAAGGAGGCCACCGCATTCGCGGTGCTCGGCTTCCTCACCGCGCACGGCCTGGCGGGCAGCGATCCCGCCTGTACCGGAGCGAACCGCGCGGCGGTGCTCGGTTCCATCACCCCGGGTGCGGCCGGATTCACGCTGCCCAGCGCACCGACCACCGTGCCCCGACGACTCACGCTGGCGGGGTAACGATGCCCGATTCCGATGACGTACGCACTCGCCTGCTGGCGGCATTGCCACGACTCACCCCGACCGCACTGCGCGTCGCACAGGTGATCCGGCACGACCCGGCCGCGGCCGCACAGCTCACCGTGAGCCAACTCGCCGAGCGGTCGGCGACCAGCACCTCCGCGGTGGTCCGGCTGGCGAAAACCCTCGGCTACGAAGGTTATCCGCAGCTGCGACTCGCCATGGCCGCGGTCGGCGGCGATGACGGCTCGCCGGTATTCGCCACCGATATCGATGCCGACGACGCCTTATCGAAGGTGCTGCACAAACTGACCGCCTTCGAAACCGAGGGCATGATGGCGACCGCCGAACTCGCCGACCCGGCGACCATGGAGTCCGTCGTCGACGCACTGGTGGGCGCGCGACGGGTACACTTGGTCGGCATCGGCGCGTCCGGACTCGTCGCGATGGATATGGCGCAGAAGCTGACCCGCATCGGAATGTGGTGCGGCGCATGCACATCCGAGGACGACGCCCTCGTCCAGGCCAGTCTGCTCCAGGCCGGTGATGTCACCGTCGCGTTCTCGCATTCGGGCGAGACCGCCGCAATCGTGGAAGCCGTCCGCCGGGCGGCCCGCGCGGGCGTGACCACGGTCGCCGTCACCGCGGGAGCACGATCCGGACTCGCGAATGCCGCCGCGCATACGGTGCTGGTGGCCGGACGCGAGGACGGATTCCGTTCCGCGGCAATGGCGAGTCGCATGAGTCAGCTCCTCATTGTCGACACGCTGTATGTCGGCGTCCTGCAACGCACGCCGTCGGCGGCCAGGGCGCTGCGGCGCACCTACGAGGCGGTAGCCGATCGCCGAACCAAGGAGGCCGAATGAATTACCCGGTGTCGCGGTGACCGAGATCGGTGCGCTGACAACCGAAGCGTCGAATCCGCGCAGCGCCACGCTGGATTCGATGCCGGTCGAGGAGCTGCTGCGCACCATGAACGCCGAGGATGCCGGTGTGGCTTCGGCCGTGGCGCAGGCGATTCCGCAGATCGCGCGGGCGGTCGAGCTGATCGTCGCCCGGCGGCGGCGCGGCGGTCGACTGATCTACCTGGGCGCGGGCACCAGCGGCCGCCTCGGCGTACTCGACGCAGTGGAATGCCCACCGACCTTCGGCACTGATCCCGGCGAGGTCCTCGGCATAATCGCGGGCGGACCCGATGCCTTTCTTCGAGCCGTCGAAGGTGCCGAGGACGATCCCGTGCTGGCCGCCGCCGACCTGTCCGCCATCACACTCGGCACCGACGATGTGCTTGTCGCGCTGGCTGCCAGCGGCCGAACCCCCTACGCCGTCGGTGCGCTGCGATACGGCCGCTCGATCGGTGCCGCGACGGTCGCGATTTCCTGCAACCGCAACGCCGAAGCCAGCGCGTACGCCGATATCGGCATCGAAATCGACACGGGCCCTGAGGTTTTGACCGGTTCCACCCGATTGAAGGCTGGCACGGCGCAGAAGATGGTGTGCAATATGCTCTCCACCGCCGCCATGGTGCGGGCGGGCAAGGTCTACGGCAATCTGATGGTGGATGTGAAGCCCACCAATGCCAAACTCGTCGATCGCGCCCGCCGCATCATCGCCGAGGCGACCGGAGCCGACCCCGCGACGGCCGCGGCACTGTTGGACGCGGCGGATGGTCACGTGAAAACCGCGATCGTCATGCGCTTGGCCGGAGTCGACGCTTCAGTGGCCCGCGCACTGCTGCACGACGCGGACGGACGGGTGCGCGACGCCGTTCAACACTGATATTCCGTTCGCCGAACCCGCACGCGACCAACCGCTACCCTGACCCACAGTTCCGCGACCCAGCCGGAACGATGTGTCGGCAATTCGGAGGCACCATGCTGTCCCTGCAGGAGATTTCCGACCGCCTGGAGATCGAGGACCTCATGGTCCGGTACTCACATGCGGTCGACACCCGACAGTGGGATCTGCTCGACGAGATCTTCACCGCGGATGCGCATATCGACTATTCGGCCATGGGCGGCGCGGTCGGTGATCTCGAATCCACCAAGAAGTTCCTCGCCACCGTCATGCCGAATTTCCTTGCGTTCCAACATCTGATCAGCAATTCGTCCATCACCGTCGACGGCGACAGCGCCACCGGGCGCACCATGTGCCACAACCCTATGCTCGTTTCGACCGGCGAAGGTCAGCAGAGTCTGATGCTGTGCGGGCTCTGGTATCTGGACACCTTCGCCCGCGTCGAGGGCCGGTGGCGGATCAAGCGGCGTGTCGAGGAGAAGAGCTTCATGTTCGTCGCGCCGGGCACTGCCTGAATACGAATCGAGGCTCCCGAATACGGGCGCCTCGATCTGTCATTCGTGTCGGCATTCGTCTCCGCATGAGCATTTGCCGCCATCCTGGCAACCACACCGACAGTCCGGACCGCAGGCACAGGGAAGAACGCTGAGAGCCATCGCAAAACCTTTCCGAAGTAGGGATTGCCGCCTGAGCTATAGCCGGAAAGTATAGGTGTTCTGGTCGTAGTCGCTCCGCAGGTACGGTCGCGGACCCGCCGGGCGGTACCGGCGTCCCAGTACACGACTTCGAGGACGTGTTCGGTGCGGGCGGCACCGCGGCGGCAGGTGCGAGGCTTGGCGCCTTGCATTTCACCGGGCACCAGCGCGGCGCGGATCCGGTGTGGCTGAGTTCACGGTGCTCGCGTCGCGTTTATGAGTAGGTTCTCGAGTATGGACAATGAGGGACCCAGCCGGACAGCGCTCGTGACTGCTTACGCCCGTGCCTATCATCAAATTGCTGACCGGCCAAGGATTCTTACCGATCCACTGGCGGCACGTCTGCTGGGCGTCACTGTGGATGAGCTGACCGAATTGGGTCGGCCCGCAGAGGATCGTTCCGGTAGCGATGTCGGCCCGGGAATCCTGCGGCTGGGTGTCAGTGATCGGCCGCGCCGCCTGTTCTTCGCTGCTCGTGCCCGTTTCGCCGAGGATCGTGTGGCCGAGGCCGTCGCCGCAGGCGTGCGACAGGTCGTGATCCTCGGCGCGGGCCTGGATACCTTCGCCTACCGCAACCCGCATCCTGGCCTGCGTGTATTCGAGGTCGACCATCCCGCTACCCAGGCGTGGAAACACCAACGCCTCGCCGCATCCGGTATCGACCAGCCTGAGCGGTTGACTTTCGTGCCGGTCGACTTCGAAACCGACACACTGGCAACACGATTGGAGGCCGCCGGATTCAGCCGGACCGATCCGGCCGTATTCGTGTGGCTCGGTGTCGTCTACTATCTGACCCCGGACGCCGCCCGCACCACCCTCGAATACATTGCTGGTCAATCCGAGCCTGTCGAGGTGATCTTCGACTACCTGCAGGCGGCAGACACCGACGAGGATCGTGCGAAGATGCAGGCGCGCGCACATCGAGCGGCAGCTCTCGGCGAACCCTGGTTCAGCTACTTCACTCCTGACGACATCGCCGCACAGTTGCGCGCGCTCGGCTTCACCGACGTCGAAGACCACTCCGCTGCGGACGTCATCGCTGGGTACCTCGATGGATCGGCGGAATTCGAGGGCGAACCACCCCAGGCACTGCGCCCGGTCCGCATACTACGGGCGAGCCGCTGAGGATTCTCCCCAGCACATCGTCGTCGATGCCCCGTATAACCGCGTGCTCAGCGGGGCTTTTGTGCCACGGCGAAGACCCTTCGGAACGGCAGCCAGGTGGTGCCGTCGAGTTGGCGCGGGTAGGCAGCGCGCAAGAGCGGCGCCAGTTGTGCGGTGAAGTCCTGCCAGTCGGTGTCGTCGAGTGCGTTGCGCACCGGACGCAGGGCCGTTCCGGTGACCCAGTCGAGTACCGGATCCTCCCCCGAGAGTCGTTGCAGGTAAGTCGTTTCCCATGCGTCGACCTGGCAGCCCGCGAGCGTGAGCAGCTGGGCATATCCGCTGGGGTCCAGGACATCGCGCGGTTGCAGGATGCCTGCGGGTGCGAGCCGGTCGCGCCATTCGTCGCGGCCCGCGAGCTCCCGAATCGATCGGTGTGACGGGGCGTCGAAGTTGCCGGGAACCTGCAGTGCGAGCCAGGCGCCCGCAGGCAGCGCGTGCGCCCATTGCGGCAGCAGGGTGGTGTGCGTGGGCACCCAGTGCAGTACGGCATTGCTGATCACAACGTCGGTATCCGGTGCCGGTCGCCAGTCCTGCACCGTGCCGAGTCGCGCGTCGATGCCGAGACTCCTTGCCGCAGCGACCATTTCGGGCGACGAATCCGATGCCTCGATGGTCGCGCCCGGCCAGCGCTCGGCCAGCGAGGCGGTGAGATGTCCTGGGCCGCAGCCGAGATCGACGACGCGGCGCGGATTCTCGGCACCGATTCGGCCGAGCAGTTCGAAGAATGGGCGCGAGCGGTGGTCATCGAAGGCCAGGTACTTCTTGGGATCCCACATCGGCGGCTCCAAGATCGATTCAACCAAACCGTACGCACGTACTGTATTCCTGGTCGGCGGGTTCGGCAAGGAGCGGGCCGGAATTTCCGAGCCGATCCGTGGGTTGGTGCGGAAAACAATCGATGGGAGTGCAGTGAACGACTTCAACGCACAGGTGATCAACGAGTTCCGCGCCAATGCGGGCAAGGTCGGCGGCATGTTCGAGGGCGCGCCGATGGTGCTGATCACAACGACGGGCGCCAAATCCGGCCGCCAGGTCACCAGCCCGCTGGTCTACCTCCCCGATGGCGAACGGATCGTGCTCATCGCATCGAACGGCGGTGCCGACAAGCATCCGGCCTGGTACCACAACCTGCGCGCGAATCCGGAATTCACCGTTGAGATCGGTGCCGAGAGCTATCCGGCGAAGGCCGAGGTGGTGACGGGCGCCGAACGCGACGAACTGTATGCGCGGATGGTCGAGATCATGCCGGGTTTCGGTGAGTATCAAGCGAATACGTCTCGGGTGATTCCGGTCGTCGCGGTCTATCGCCGAGAGGCCTGATGCCTGCCGGCCCGGTCTGTTATGTCCGGGCTGGCACCAGCCGATCAGGATTTGTCGCCGAACCAGCGGCGCAGCGCTTCGGCAAGGCCATCGCGAGCGCCAAAATCGGCGGCCCAGGCCACGTAACCGTCCGGTCGGATCAGCATCGCGGAAAGCTCGCGTGGTGCAACGGGTTTCGCTGTCACTATGCGAACCCGGTCCGCCCATGGTGTAGCGATCGTTCGCAGCTCCGCGCAGTCGGCCAGGTCCAACAGGATTGCCCGGCCGTCGGTGAAGTGCGCACCGAGCCGAGTGCCGTCGGACAGTTCGATGTCCGGGGTGAGCGCGCCGACCAGCTCGTGGCCACCGCCGAGATCGTAGCGGTGCAGTACGCCGGAGATCTTCTTGAAGATCGCGGTACTACCGTCGCGGGTGGCGAGCAGTTCGGTCATCACCTCGCGTAATGCCTTGCTGCGCTGGTCGAGTCGCATCAGCGCGACCTGTGCGCGGGTCCACTCCAGCACCCACGCACCGACCGGATGACGTTCCGTGGTGTAGGTGTCGAGCAGGGTTTCACTCGCATCGCCGCGCACCACCGCGGCCAATTTCCAGCCGAGGTTGACCGCATCGCCGACGCCGAGATTGAGTCCCTGCCCACCGAAGGGCGAATGCACATGGGCCGCATCGCCGGCGAGCAGCACACGGCCCTTGCGATAGTCGGTGACCTGGCGGGTGTTATCGGTGAACCGCGTTGCCGTATGCACGGCGGTGACCTCGACCGGCACGCCCGACACCGCGCGGAGGCTGGCCTGTAATTCGGCCGCGGTGACCGGCGTTGTCCGGTCGGTGGGCGGACCGTCGAGTTCCACGGTGAGTATCCGACCCGGTGTCGGACCACTGGTGTAGATCCCGGTCTCGGTGGTGTTCCAGCCAGGCCGCAAGCCTTCCGCGCCGGTCATTTCGACGACTGCCTGATGGCCGGTGATCTCGGGATCCAGACCGGGGAAGTCGAATCCGGCCAGCTTACGGACGGTGCTGCGGCCGCCGTCGCAGCCCACCAGCCAGTCCGCGCGGACAGTGCTGTCACCGAGGTGGACGGTGACACCGGTTCCGTCATCATCGAATTCGGTCAACTCCCTACCGCGCCGGACGTCGATGCCGAGTTCGGCGGCGCGGCGAGCCAATATCGCCTCGATGGCCTGCTGGGCCACCAGCACCGCCTCGGCGCCCGGGCCGAGTTCGGCGAAAACCGGATCGTCGAAATCGATTTCGTCGGTGCGCAGCATGATGCCCGCGAAATGACCGGCGATCGGCAGGCGCTGACCCGAGGCGTTCGGGAACATACCCGCCGCCCGGATGCGCTGCACCGTCGCATTCTGCTGTTCGAGCAGGTCGGGCAGCATGCCGCGACGGTAGAAGGCCTGCGCGGTCGGCACATTGATCCCACCGGCCTTGATCGTCATATCGGGTGCGGTCAGCCGCTCGACCACCAGTACCTCGGCGCCGCCGAGGCGAAGTTCGCAGGCCAGCATCAGTCCGACCGGTCCGGCACCGGCGACGACCACATCGAATGTCTCGTTCATGAACTCGACTCTGCCGATGGGCGATTGCGGCGGGCTTACATCGCCTTGCATGCGCCTTGCGTCGCGCCCGAACGCCGCAGTGGAGTCGATCGACGGCGACGAAGCCACGCCGGAGACGCCCCATGCGCCCATGACGGTTTCGCCGCGGAAGTTCTGCGAGGTGCTCGAAACTGTGGTCCGACACCGGGTGGCGCGTAGAGAATCGAGTCGAGCGAAGGAGATTCATGGAACCGATTGTTTCCGTCACCGGCGGCAAGATCCGCGGCCGGACGACCGCCGGTGTCAGTGCATTTCTCGGAGTGCCGTACGCGGCGGCGCCGGTCGGGCCCGCGCGGTTCCGGCTGCCGACGCGAGTGCCGGACTGGCAAGGGGTTCGTGATGCGCTCACCCATGGCGCGACCTGCGTGCAGACCCCCTATCCCCCGCCGATCCACGCGCTGATCGGCAGCGACGGGATACCGGGTGAGGAATATCTGAATGTCAATGTGTGGACACCGGATCCGGGCGGTGCCGGGCTGCCGGTCATGGTGTGGATTCATGGCGGCGCATTCACCCGAGGGTCCAATGCCAGGGCGATCTACGATGGTGCGGCGTTCGCGCGCGACGGGATCGTGCTGGTCTCGATCAACTACCGGCTCGGCATATCCGGCTTCGCGGCGATGCCGGACGCGCCGCTGAACCGTGGGTTGCACGATCAGCTCTTCGCGCTGCGGTGGGTGCAGGAGAACATCGCGGCCTTCGGCGGGGATCCGAACCGGGTCACCATATTCGGTGAGTCGGCGGGCGGAATGAGTGTGGCGACATTGATGGCTTCGCCGCTGTCGCGTGGGCTGTTCCGGCAGGCGATCATGCAGAGCGGCAATGGATCCGCCGCGGTGGCCGTCGAGGATGCGCGCAAACTCGCGGGAGAATTGGCCACGAGTCTCGGAATAACCCCCACCGCAGCAGATTTCGGCGAGCTGGGTCCCGATGAGCTGCGCGCGGCGCAGGACGCACTCATGCTGGCGCTGATGAGTGATCCGGATCCGGCGCGATGGGGGTCGTCGATCATCGCCAACGGAATTGGGATCATGAGTTTGCTTCCGGTGATCGATGGTGAGGTGGTCGAAGGGCAACCCGTCAAAGTTCTCGCCGCGCAACCTGACCGGGCCGTGCCACTCATTGCCGGATGCACCGCCGAGGAGTTCCGGTTCTTTACCGTCCCGACCGGTATTGCCGCCGGGATCACCGCGGAGACCCTGCCCTTGGTCCTCACCCGCTACGGACTCGATCCGAGGCTCGGGGATATCTACGCTGCGAATCGTCCCGGTGCCACTGCGGCGGATGTCTTCGCCGCGATCATTACCGATCGGGCCTTCCGCTCGGACACCCTGCGGATCGCGCAGTCGATCGCCGCCGCGGGTGCGCGCAGCTACGCCTATGAGTTCGCGTGGTCATCCGGCATCGAGGGGCTCGGTGCTTGTCATGTTCTGGAGGTGCCTTTCGTCTTCGATGCGCTCGCGGGCGCGCACACCCTGACCGGTCCCAATCCACCGCAGGCGCTCGCCGACGAAATCCATTCGGCATGGGTGGCATTCGCCGAGACCGGTGATCCGGGTTGGGCGCGCTTCGAGGAGAATTCGCGGTTGGTGCAGATCTTCGATAGTCCGGAGTCGGGTGTGGTGAGTGATCCGCGTGGGGACGAATTGGCGGCGTTGCGGAAGTCGGTCGCCTGACACGGCGATTGGATCCCGCCGATCGAGATCAGGTGGAGTTGATGGTGAGCACTACTTGTCGAGAGTGCTGGAAATCGTTGCGGCAGAGGCGCATAGGGCGGCGCGGGCGGCGACCACGGCCGGGTGTCGTCCGGTCCCGCGCCGGTAGGCCAAATGGGTTTTACGTCGGGTGGGCAGAGCCGTGAGCACGATGTTCGGCGGTGAGGTCAGTGCACCGAGTTCGGGGACGAGCGCGACACCCTGACCAGCCGCGACCAGGGCGAGGACGGTGCTGAAATCGTCCACGTGATGGCGGACCCGCGGGGTGAATCCGGCCGCCTGGCAGGCCCGGATCGTCATGGTGTGGCAGAGCGTGCCGGGAGTGCCAACGATCCAGGAGGCGCCGCGATGGTTTTCGAGCGGTGTCGCGGTCGGGGCGGCCAGGTAGATCGTCTCCTCGAGGAGCGGCTCGGTGTCCAAGGCGGGATCGGGTTCGGCGGGCACGTAGTCGTACTCTTGGACCAGCGCGACGTCGAGGGTGTCCGTGCGGAGTGCGTCCGGGACGGTGGCCGGATCCAGTTCTGTCACAAGCAATTCCAGGCGCGGATGGTCATGGCTCAAGGTGACCAGAGCCGGGGCGAGGATGGTGGCGACGGCCGTCGGGAAAGCGCCGATGCGCAGTGTTCCGGTGAGTGCGGCGCGGGCGGCGGCGAGGTCGGCGGTGGCCTGTTCGAGGGCCGCGAGAATCGTCTCGGCGTGTTCGACCAGGGTGAGTGCGGCGGGGGTGAGAGTGACGCGTCGCCCGGTTCGTTCGAGCAGTGGTACGCCTGCCTCCCGCTCCAGTCCGGTCAGTTGTTGGGAGACCGCCGACGGCGTGTAGCTCATCGCCGCCGCGACCGCCGCGATCGTCTTGCGATGGGCCAGCTCGCGTAGTAGGCGCAGCTTTCGAACATCGAGCATCAGTTCAGCTTATGCTCAGCGGAAGAAATGTGAACTGGACCTGATGTATCGCGGCGGGCCAGTCTTGAAATCATGACGCTCACCGGCCTCTTCGTCCCCCTGATCACGCCGTTCGACGCCAATGGCGAACTCGCCGCCGACGCACTGGCGGGCTTGGCTCACGAGATGCTCGACGACGGCGCAACCGGCATCGTCGCACTCGGCACGACCGCCGAAACCGCAACCCTCACTTCGGAAGAGCGCGCCCGCGTCCTCGATATCTGCGGCACCGTCTGCCGAGAACGCGACGCTGCCTTGATCGCCGGTGCGGGCACCAACTCCACTGCGGATTCGGCTCGAGCGCTCGCTGCCCTCGGCCCCACCGTCACTGCCGCACTTACTGTTGTCCCCTATTACACCCGCCCCTCCGAAGCGGGCGTCGTTGCCCACTTCCGTCAGCTGGCCGCCCACAGCCCAGTGCCGCTCATCGTCTACAACATCCCGCATCGCACCGGCCGCATCCTCAGCCACGACAGCCTCCACGACCTCGCCCACATTCCGAACATCATCGGCTTCAAACACGCCGTCGGCGGCATCGACGACACCACAACCACTTTCATGGCCACCCACCCATCCGACATCACCGTCCTAGCCGGTGACGACCTGCACGCCGCCGCACTCCTGGCCCTCGGTGCTCCCGGCGCCATCCTCGCCACCGCTCACCTGGCCACCTCCGATTTCGCCACCCTGGTCCACCTCTGGCGCAACGGCCCCATCGACGAGGCCCGCACCCTCACCCACCGCCTCACACCGCTGTCCGCAGCCCTCTTCGCGGAACCCAACCCGGTAGTCATCAAATCCGCCCTGGCCGCCCAAGGCCGCATCCCCACCCCAACCGTCCGCCTCCCCCTCCTCCCCGCCACCCCCGAAACCACTGCCGCCGCCCTCGAAGCCCTCCCCACAACCATCCCAGCCTGATCGCCAATCCATCAGCACCCCAACGCGTTTCACAATCCCGCAGCCCTTCGGGCGAGTTCCTCCCGTACATCACCGAGTGTGCGCAGACGACTGTCCCGCCCCGGCCGCATGGACCGAAGCGGCGACCATTCCGATCTCGTCGCCGAGCCTGACCGCATTCGTCGGCTTCGTGGTGTCGACACGGATCACCGGGGTCAGTTCGAGCGGTCGACCGTGCGCTGCCCACTTGTCCCAATCGCGCGCGAGGCGAAGCCCGTCGTTGTGCACCGCGGCACGCTGTCGCCGCGCATACCTGGCCCGCGCCGTCCCGACGGAAGCGTCACACCAGATCTCGATCGCCCGATCGGCGCCGACACGGTGAATGCCCGCTCGCGCGAACTCGAGGTCGCGCGGTCGGAACCACCATGAGTCGATCACCACCGTCTGCGGTATCGCCGTAGCCATCGCCCAGACAGCCTCCATCGCGATCGCGCCGAGCGAGGGCACGTTCTCGGGCCGGGAAATGTATTCCGCCAAGGCTTCTTTCACTGTGTCCTTGGACAGCAGTTGTGCATCCAGTTCGCGGGCGAGCAGCGCCGCCAATGTCGACTTGCCCGAACCGGGTAGCCCGTTGACCAGAACTAGGAGTTTGTCCTTCGCTCGTTGTGTCATCCCGTCATCCTTGCTGGCTTCATGGTTGATTCAGCACCGGCTCGGGCGGGATTTTGCGCCAGGTGGGGCGGTGGGCGTTGGTGATCCAGCGGAGGGTCCATTCGGCGGGGCCGTAGCGGAACCAGTGGAGCCACAGTGCGCTCGAGGCTAGTTGGAGGGTGAAGACGAGCAGGGCTGTGATCATGGTGGCGAGGGGGGAGAAGGTGCCTGCGGTGGCTAGACCGATGCCAGTGAAGATCAGTAGGCCTATGGCTGATTGGGCCAGGTAGTTGGTGAGGGCGATGCGGCCTGCGGGAGCCAGGGCTGTGCGAATGAAAGACATACGGGGGCTGTGCATTACGCGAAGCAGGGTTGCCACGTAAGCGGCGGTCAGCAGGGGTGCGGTGGCGACACTGATTGCTACCGCGAGGGTGTGGCCGACGCCGCCGCCGATCGCGAAGAGGATGCTGCCCGCGAGGCCGATGGGAAAGCCGATGAGTTGGATTCGGCGCAGGATCGGTTCATCGCCGTGTACATGGGCGAGCAGTTTGCGGCGGCCCGCGACCATGCCGAGTAGGAACATGGCCAGTGCGGTCGGTCCCTGCAGGGTAAGTGCTTGCAAGACAAGGAGTCCGAGGCCGTCGAGGTGTTCGCCTATCACCTCGCCCCAGCCGCCGAGCATGGCCTGGGTCGCGCGCTCGGCATTGGCTTGCGCCTCCGCGGTCGAGGGCAGTAGTGCCGACGCGTCGATGAACACCGCACCGAGCAGCAGGCTCGCCACGACCAAGCCGTACAGAATCGCCGCGACGCGCAAGGCGGTTCGGTCGCTGACCCGGCGCATCCAGAACAACACCAAGCACGCCACCGCATAGGTGGTGAGCACATCGCCCGCATACAGGAACACGATGTGCAGCACGCCGAGGACGAACAGGCCGCCGATGCGACGCAGCATCCGCGGTTCGAAGGCGGTTCGCGCCGCCACCGCCGACTCCATCTGCAGAGTGAAGCTGTAGCCGAACAGAAATGAGAACAGCAGATAGAACTTCATTTCGATGAACACCTCGGACAGTCCGCGCACGGCGTCGTCGAGGACGGAGGTGTATGCGGGGTCGGTCACGAGATTGCCGGGATAACCCGAGGCCATAAAGGTGATGTTCACGATGAAGATGCCCAGCAGAGCGAAGCCACGCAGAGCGTCGACGTCGTGTACTCGCGATCTCGGGGCGACTAGCTGATCGGTCATTACGTTCTCCGCAAATCTTTAGTATCCAAGGGATACTATCCACCATATACTATATCTGGCGCTAATATCCGCCCGAAGCATTGCTGATCCCGAGGAGGTAAGGCCATGGCCGACGAGGCGCCGCCCGCCGACCTGGGCAGACTCTGGCGACTCCCGGCCCCCGCGCGCCTCGGACGACCGGCGGAACTGGATGTCGACCGGGTTGTGCGCGCCGCGGTGGATCTCGCCGATCGCTCCGGGCTCGCCGCGGTCACGCTGCTGAAGGTCGCACAGGCACTGGGTTTCACGAAAATGGCGCTGTACCGCCACGTCGGTTCCAAGGACGAACTCTTCGAGCTGATGGCCGATTTCGCCATCGGCCCGGCACCGGATCTCGGTACCGGCCCCCTCGACTGGCGGGCCGGGCTGCGGCAATGGGCGCACGCGATGCGCGCGGTCTACGCCGAGCATCCGTGGCTGCCGCAGATACCGGTCTCCGGGCCGCCGCGCGGTCCGAACACGATCGACTGGATGGACGCCGCACTGCGCGCACTCGCCGACACCGGACTCGACTGGGCCACCAAGGTCGGCATCCTGATGTTGGTGAGCGGGCATGTGCGGCAAGCCAGTCTGCTCACCCAGGAGATCACCGAGGCACGGCGCGGCACCGGTCTCGACGAGGCGCAGGCCAATCGGAACTACCGCCGCACGCTCGCCGTCCTCGTCGATCCCGAGCGTTTTCCCGAGGCGGCCGCACTGTTCGCCAGCCCGCTGTTCGAATCACCACCGGACGGGGATACCGACGCGGCCGACCAGGACTTCGTATTCGCGCTGGAACTGATTCTCAACGGTGTGGCCGCCGAGATCGACGGCGGATAGGACTCAGTCGAGTAGACGCCAAGCCCAAGTGGTGGACAGTTCCAACGGGTCACTCGCCGTGACCGGTCGTGCGTGGGTGTTGATGCCGTTGGGCGGACCGGATTGCGGCTCCACGCACACGGCCTCGGGTTGCTGGTCGAAGACGACGACCCATTCGGCGGGACTGGTGATGGTCAGCTCCAGGGCGTGCGGCCAGGTCAGGGTGACAGTGGTGCCATCGGGCATGCCGAAACAGTCGTCCCAGGGTCCGGCTTGCGGGGCGATGCGGCGTCCGGTCGGGAGATAGTCGGGGCCACGCTCCTCCTGCCACGCGGGAGTGAAGTCGAACTGGACGTCCTTGCCGGAGCCCAGATTTCGCTGGAACCAGGGATGCCAGCCGACCTGCGCCGGAAACGGCTCGCCAGCGGTTTCGACCCGCATGGTCAGGGTGATCGAGTGCTCGGCGAGCTGGAATTCCTGAGTGACTCGCCCGCGATAGGGCCACGGGTCGGTGAGTTCACAGCTCAGCGCGGCGGTGGATTCCGTCGTGCTGAGAACATGCCACGCCCGGTCGCGGGCGGTGCCGTGGATAGCGTGCGGATCGGCATTGATCGGCATCTGATGCAACGTCGCGCCGTACCGGAACTGCCCCGATCCCATCCGCCCACACCAGGGCGCCATCGGAAACGCGCCGTACCGTGCGCCCTGCCGCAACAGCTCCAGCTCACCGACCCGGAAACTGGTCAGCCGCCCGCCGTTCTGCGGGTCGATGCCGACCTGCGCCTTGCCCGCGGTCAGCACAACACCGGAATTGCCTGCATCGACCATGAGCGTTCCTCCTCCGACTATGGGGTCAGATAAGACACAGTGCCATGAGCAGCACGGTCACGCTGACCGACGCGGCGTGCCCGAATCACTCGAGGTGACTTACCTGGCGCGACTGGCGCGGGCATGCTTGGGTTAGGGCGGCATCGGCGGTCGGAAACGTGAGGTGACGGATTTGCTGGATATAGTGCGGGGCGTGTCCTTCGTCCAGCTTGCGCTCGACCGGATCCCGGAGCCGTACCGGTCGTATCTGATCCAGCGGCGTGAGCTGCTGAAGTTCGCCGTGGTGGGCGGGATCACCTGGTTCATCGACACCGGAATCGTCTATGCGCTGAAGTTGACGGTGCTCGGCGAGAAGCCACTCACCGCGCGCGTGCTCGGTGTGTTGATCGCGACCATCGTGTCTTATGTGCTCAACCGGGAGTGGTCGTTCCGGACCAGGGGCGGTCGCGAGCGGCACCACGAGGCGGCGCTGTTTTTCGCGATCAGTGCGCTCGGTATCGGCGTCACGCTGTTGCCGCAGGCGATTGCGCTGTATGTGCTCGATATTCGGGTGCCGCACGTCAGTCCGGTCACCCAGGCCGTCTCGAATTTCATTACCGGCCAGATTCTGGGCGTGCTGCTCGCCATGGCGTTCCGGTACTGGGCGTTTCGGCGGTACGCCTTCCCCGACGATCTCGTCCAATCGGAGCTCGAACCGCGCTAGCTCGCTTACCTTCGAGGTAATTGCCGCGGATCGGCAGCCGGGGCGAAGATCGCCGGTATGACCCAGATCGGCCTACTGCTACCCAGCCGCGAAACCGCGATGACCGGTGAACATGATGCCGCCGGATTGGTCCGGTTCGCGCGCGCCGCCGAGGATGCCGGTTTCGATTCGGTGTGGATCGGCGATTCCCCGCTGGCACGAACCCGAGTCGATCCGCTGCCGCTGCTCGCCGCCGTCGCCGCCACTACCGGGCGCGTCAGGCTCGGCACCGCCGCGCTCACCGCGACATTGCGTCATCCACTGCTCGGCGCCCACACCGCCGCCACTGTCGACCAGCTCAGCAACGGTCGGTTGATCCTCGGCCTCGGCGCCGGATTCCCGCTCCCCGAAAGCCGCGACGAATTCGCCGCTGTCGGTGTGCCTTTCGACCAACGCGTCGGCCGACTGGACGAAACGGTGGCCATCTGGCGTCGGAGTTGGTCCGGCGGAACCGAATTCGACGGCCGCTACTGGCAACTCGACGATCTGACCCGCACTCTCCCGGCTGCGAGTCCGGCCGGTCCCCCGCTGTGGCTGGCGGGCAGTGACACACCGCGGGTGCTCGAACGGGTGGCCCGCCACTACGACGGCTGGCTGCCGTTCCTACCGGACCCGGACGCCTACGCCCGCGCATGGCGCACCCTGCGCGAAAAGACCACCCGCTGCATCACCCCCGCCCTCTACGCCACCATCAACATCAATCCGGACGCCGCGGCCGCGCGTACCGAACTAGACGGCTACGTCCGTCGGTACTACCGCCGATCACTGGATAAAATGTCCACGATTCAAGCCTATTTCGGCGGTTCCGCCGACGAATGCGTGCACTGGCTCGGGCGGTACATCGATGCGGGTGCGCAGCATCTGGTGCTGCGCATCGGCTCATTGCAGGCCGGTCGCCAACTGGATCTCCTCGCCGAGGCAATTCTCCAAACGGCTTGAGTCTCAGCTCTTCAGCTGGGCGATCTGAATCAGATTGCCGCAGGTGTCGTCGAGCACCGCGGTGACCACCGGTCCCTGATCGAGCGGTTCCTGAGTGAATCGCACGCCGAGCCCGCGCAACCGCTCGTATTCGGCGGACAGATCGTCCACCGCGAACGAGGTGAACGGAATCCCGTCCTCGACCAGCGCCTCCTTGAACGGCCGGACCGCCGGATGCCCATCGGGCTCCAACAGCAGTTCGACGCCGTCCGGTTCCTGCTGCGAGACCACCGTCAGCCAGCGCGCCTCGCCGAGGGGAACCTCGGTCTTCTTCACGAAGCCGAGCACCTCGGTGTAGAAGCGCAACGCCTTGTCCTGATCGTCGACCAGAACACTGGTGATATTGATGCGGATCATGGGTCCTCCTGGAGCCAGCGGTCGGTGAGCCGCCGCAATGGTTCTCGATTCAGATGGTGGAACTTGTACCGGCCGTCCCGGCGCGTGGTCACCAGACCGGCGGCCGCCAGCACATCGAGATGCTGCGAAATCGCCTGCCTGCTCGAGGTGAGCTGGTGCACCATGGTGAGCCGCGCGCAGAGCTCGAACAACGTCTGACCGTCGCGATCGGCCAGTTCGTCGAGGATCGTCCGTCGCGTGGGATCGGCCAGCGCCTTGAAGATATCGCCGCTCACGACACCACTATAGGCAAGTAACCACTTGCCTATCAAGTGAGGTTCGAAGCGAAAACAGGGCGGGCGAATGTGTCGGTGGCCGAGTTAAATTGGGTTGATGAGCTATGAGTTCGTGGTGCTGCCCGCGGGCGCGGCGGCATCGCCGGGGGACGTACTTCCTTACTTTCGATCCAGACGCGGGCAACCCGCCGATGACCACCTCTACCGCACTGTCATCGCCGGACTGCACAGCTGGAACAGCCGAATTCCGGCCGCCGCCCGGCATGCCAGGCTGCGGATCGAGGCGGCCGGAGACTCGGTCCGGGTAACCGCCGCCGACAGTGTGGATCGCCGCAGGACGCGCGGCTCCGCCATGGACTATGCCGCGCCGCGGGTGCGCGAGCTCATCGAAGCCCTCATCGCGGGTTTCGCATATGAAATCTACGATGCGCGAACAAACACCTTGACCAGCCCGGAAATTCGCCGCTACGCCTCGATCGATATCGGTGGTGAACACCGATACTCCTCACTCACCCAGCGCGAGATCTTCGACTGGATTCGCCAACTCCACCTGTTGGCCGCCACCCCGTTCCTGATCGCCGAAAAGCGAAACGACGCAGATAGTTTCATCCACACCCGCCGCAACTCCCCCACCGACTACACCCTCGAACTACACCACCCGATCCGCAACCAACGCCTCGGCGCCACGCTGACCGACGGCGCGACAGTCGCCCAACTCATCTGGGACTGGGCCTGCGACGAATGGAGCCGCCTGGACGGTATCGATTGGGCACCATTGGACTGAATCCAGCAGCGCACTAAGTAATTCGCACCGCAGCCGCGCGTCGCTCGGCGTCCGCCGCGGTCGTGCCACCAATTCGTTCCCGCCCCGCCGCTGGCGTGGGCGAGGCCGAGAGCGCGGGTTATCGCGTCGTCGAGGCATTCGATCGCCCAGGCCAGGGCGCGGGGTCAGCTCTGGGACAAAGGCATTCGCCTACGTCGAATGTCCGGGCAGTACGCAGACCGCGTCCAAGCCGAGTACATGGTTGAGTCGCCCGAAGGCCAACCATGATCCGATGCTCATGCTCAATTCGACGATTTCGGTCTGGGAGTACTTGGCTCGCATTCGATCCCAGAACTCCTCGTCGAGATTGTGGTGGTCGGTGGCGTAGCGTTCGGCGTATTCGGCGGCCAGCCGGGTGCGTTCGTCGAACAGGTCGGTGGTGCGCCAATTGCTGACCGCGTCCGCGAACTCGGGCTCCACCTTCTGGCCGTCGCGTTCGGTGCGCCAATCCAGGCAGAAGATGCAGCCGTTGACCTGGGCGATCTTCAGCCGCGCCGCCTCGAATTCGCGCAGACCGAGGGTCGAATGCGAATACACCGACAGCGAGAAGTTCGAGGCGGCCAGGCCGATGCCGGGCACCATCTCGCCCCATACGTAACCGATCGGGTCCTTGCCCTCGGGGATGTCGATGATCATGGATATTTCCTTCCGAGCTTGCCGACTGCGGGACGCAGTGGGACATCGAGCGCGTCATAGAGTCCGGGTTCGGCGTCGACGAGCCAGTCGATGGCATTCACCAATCGGCCGACCGCGGTGGCATTGCCGCCCGCGGAACGGTTTCCGTCCTCGTCGGCGGCCTCGATGGTGATTTCGATGCGCGGGTGGCCCTCGATGAGCACGCGGTGCGCGCCCTCGCCGTCCGGTGGCGTCGGCCAGTCCGGCGCGCAGGCGGGATGGATCCGGGTGACGTGCTCGATGACGATGCGTGCCTCGCCCTCGACGATCCCTTGCACCTCGAATCGCAACGCGCCCTGTGTACCCGCCGCGAACTCACCCATCCGCTCGGTGCTCACCGTGGCGTCGAGCGCGCGCCGGTCCAGGGTTTCGCGGATCTCCTCGAGTTCGACGCCCAGCGCCCGCGCCATCAATCGAATCTGCCCGCCCCACACCATGGTCGGGACGCCAGACGCCACCATCGGCGGCAGGTAGTCCATCGGCTGGCCCATGCCGACCAGATAGCGCACCGAATCGGGCTGGTCGTAGGTGGTGTAGTCGAATATCTCCTGGCAGCGGATCACATCCACGCTGCTGCCGAGTCCGCTCATCAGCAGCGGCAGCACATCATTGCCCCAGCCGGGATCGACACCGGAGACGAAAAGTGACCCGCCGCCCCGCGCCACGGCCGCAAGCACCGGATCGCGCATTTCGGATGGCGCGCTGCGTGGATCGTAGAGCGCGTACAGCGCCGGGGTTACCACCACCGCGCCGGATTCGATGGCCCGGACGATGTCGGCGAGCGCGTCATCGGGACGGGTATCACCCGACGCCGCGTACACCACCGCGCGAGGTCCGGCGGCCAGGGCGACCTCGATATCGGCGGTCGCCGGGACGCCGAGGTCGTAGTCGAGCCCCGCGAGCCGACCCGCATCGCGGCCGACCTTATCCGGATTGTGGACGAGCACGCCCGTGAGTTTCAGCGCCGGGTGGGCGTCGACGGCGCGGATGGCCGCACGGCCGACATTGCCGGTGCCCCAGACGATCGTGGGGATCATCGAGTGAGCGTAGCAAGCGCTTGGTTCGGGGACCGGGGTAATCGGAATTACGCAGTGGTGCTGGGGAATTCGCGCGACTACTTTCCGGTGTTGTAGCGGACCAGATAGTCGGCGAAACGTCGGATATCGGCGTCATCCCATGCCGTCAAGCGCTCGGCGAACTCCTGATGGCGACGACGTTCGGCCGCCCCCGCGACCCGCCGACCCTCTCCCGTCGGCCGCAGAATGTGGTTGCGCCGGTTCTCCGGATCGACCTCTCGAGTCAGGTAGCCCAAGCGCTCCAGTGCCCCCACCTGCCGACTGACCGTGGACTTGTCGAGTACGAAATGCTCCGCGAGATCGGTCGCCTGACAACCGTCGCGCTCGATGACCAGATCCAGAATGCTCGACGCCACCAGCGACAACTCCGGATGCAGCTCCGAGGCGCGGCCACGGGCTCGCCGGGCGAAGGCGGTCAGCTCGCGCTGGATGATATGGATCGCCGCGCTCCGCGGTTCGCTGGTCATGGTTGCACTATACATCAGTTGTATGATACAACAGTGATAGTTGCATTTACCAACTATTAGGAGTTGACCCCCTCATGCGTTCGCACCAGCTACGGCATGTCGCCGGACATCTGCTGACCCCACTGCTGATGTGTCTCGGTATGGCGCTCGCCTATCTGGGTGCGTTCCATCAACCCGAGCCGAATCACCTGAAGGTGGCGGTGGTCGGCACATCCGCGCAGGACATGGTGCTGGCACAGACGATGAAGGACAAGGCCGGTGACGCACTCGAGGTCCTCACGCTGCCCACCCGCGATGATGCCACCGCGCAGTTGCGCGACCGCACACTCTCCGGCGCGTACATTCCCGACCCGCGACATCCCGAACTACTTGTGGCCAAGGCGAATTCCGATACCACCGCCATGGCGGTCGAATTGGTGTTCCGGCAGGTCGCCGGGACGCAGGGGATGCCGATGACGCTCACTGATATCACCCGGACCGCCAGCGGCGACCCCACCGGACAGGGCCTGTTCTTCCTGCTGGTCGCCCTGAGCATCGGCTCCTACGGCAGCGTCGCCGCGATCGGTGCGGCGGGCGCTGGACTGTCGATGCGGGTGCGCGCGGTGATCGGCCTGGTGACCTCGCTGGTGGTCAGCGTTATCGGAATCGCGGTGGCCGCACCGGTCTTCCACATCGTCGACCACGACTACGCGGCGATCTGGGCCATGGGTTGGCTGTACTCGGCGGGCATCATCACCGTCGGCATCGGACTGCATACATTCTTGAAGCGTTGGACCACGCTCGCACTCATGGTGCTGTTCGTCATGCTGAACTTCACCACCTCCGGCGGCATTTACCGGCCCGAACTGCAGAACGGTTTCTTCGGTTCGCTGCACGCCTTCTGGAACGGCGCGGGTTTCGTGGAGGGTGCGCGCAGCTTGCTGTACTTCGCCGGTGGTGCGGGATTCGCCGGTCGCATCGCGAGCCTGTTCGTGTGGCTGGCCGTCGGCGCGGTAGCGCTGATGGTCGCCGCGCGATATGAACGGCATAACTTCCCCGCCCCCGCCGCTGCGGTGCGCGTGCAGCGACCGGTAGCGGCCGAAGAGGAAATCGAAGAGGCGGTCGGCGTCTGACGCCGTTTCGCGGTCACGTCGCATCGCGGGCCGGGACCGGGTACGATGATCACATCGCCGCTCTGGCACTCGAATTCCGCAGAACCTGATTTATATGTAACCGCGAGTTACATATAAATGCGTGCCGTCGTCAAATCGGGCACGGTCTGCAATATCGCATGGCGCGCAACGTCACCCGAGTTGATGGAAGCGCATATCAGGGTGCAAGATCATGAATGTGTCGCGTGGCGGCGCCGGGTGGACGGCGATCGGCATGGAGGCACCGTGATCGAGGAGTCCGCCGTGCGTCCACCTTCGCGCTCGCACTGAGGTCGAGCGGGGCATTGATGCCCCACTGCATTCCAGCACCCTGCGCGGAGCCGCACGGCTCGCGCGTCTTCCTCGAGCGAGAGACGATTTATGGCATCAACCGAGCACGACGCAAACCGAGCGCGTGCCCTCGGACAGGAACTGGTGGCGGTACACGACTGGCTGCGAACCGAACTCAGCAGAATCCGCGCGGATGTCACCGCCTATGCAACCGGTTCCGAGCCGCGGCCGATGCGACTTCGCGCGCACTGCACCGCATTCTGCGCCGCGCTGACCAGGCATCACACCGGCGAGGACACCGTGGGGTTCCCGGCACTAGCCGACCAGTTCCCCGAATTGGCACCGGTTTTGGCCGAACTGCGCACCGACCACCAACTGGTCGCGGATATCCTGCGCAGACTGACCGAACTGCTCGACTCGATCAGGCCGGACAATGCCGATACCGTACGGCGCGAACTCGACGGACTGGCCGCCGTCCTGGAATCGCACTTCCGCTGGGAGGAACGCAGGCTCGTGCAGGCTTTCGACGGACTCGAAATGGGTACCAGGACGGGCGAGGAACTTCTCGGCGTCACGTTCGCGCTGGATCGCATGCGCTCGGCGCGGGACTGAGACAGCCACTAGATCAGAGGCGGGTACGGTATTACCGGCCGGGCCGCGTAGACAGGGGCGAGGAAGCATCGGTGAAAGGTCGGGGCGCGATATGAATCAGCCGTATTCGCACTGGTATGCCCAGAATTCGCCGGAAAACCTACCGCTGGCCGCCCGGTATCAATCCGCCGACCCGATCACCTGGAACGGCAGCCTGATCTACCCGATGTACACCGAACAGGTTGGGCCCGCGCCGATCCTGGTCACCATGAAGTTGCTGTCCGCGGCACCGCCCGCGGGTCTGCGCGGACACGGAATCGGGTTGTCGGTGGTCGACGGGCATATCGGCATCGACGGCAGACGTCTGGCCGGAGTCGATGTGTGGAGCGATGCCCTCGCCACCGGCGTCACCTTCGAGGTGGTCCCGACCGAACCGAGTGCCCTGTTCTCGCTGACACCGGTCTGGGTCGACGGATTCGGCGCACAGAAATCCTGGTCGGGCAACTACGGCATCCTCATCGAACAGCCACCGAGCGGGCGGATCGTCCTGTGGTGCAGCGTCGGCGAGGGCCCGCCCAATTTCGCCAACCTGGTGATCGAGGTGGACACCGCGAGTTCGCCCGCCGCCTCCGTCGCGGCCCCGGCGGCCGCCGCCCCCGAGCCAGCGCCACAACCGTCGCAGCCCGCGGAACCGCGCCAGGAAAGATCGGGGCAGCCGACGCCACCGACACAGCCGCAGCGAACCGTGCCCGTTGCCCAGGAGCCGTCTGGACTTCCTGAGCCGCAGCCGACACCGGCGCAGCGGACCGTGCCGGTTGCGCCAGACCAGACTCGCCTCCCCGAGCCGCCACCGACACTGCCACATCGAGCCATGCCCGTCGCGCAAGAGCAGACTCGCCTCCCCGAGTCGCCACCGACACCGCCGGACCTCGAATTGGTTCGGTTTCCGGAACCACTGGAAACGGCATTCGCCCGTCCCGAACTTCCGGCGGCCGAGCAGACCACGCCGTTGCAAGCCGCGCGCAGCCGGTTGGCGGAGCCGTCGGTTGCCGCGCAGGTGCCGGAGCGGGCAGCGGAATCCGACCATATCCCGCTTCCGGAACCGCCGAAGTCCGAGCAGCCGAAGTCGCAGCAGCGGAACAAGGACGGCGACCGCGGCTATCGCGCCGCCCTCTACGATCTCGGCGTCGCTATGTTCGGCCGCGGCGAGGAGGAACAGGCGTGCGGTCTATGGGCACAGGCCGCCGAGGCCGGGCATGCCGGGGCGGCCTATGACCTCGGTGTCGTCCTGTTCAATCGTGGCGAACTCGGCGATGCCGAGCGCTGGTGGCGTACCGCGGCCGAACGCCGCGAATCACGCGCCATGACCGGACTCGCCGAGCTTCTCGAACGTCAGGGCAACCACGCCGAAGCCCAGATGTGGCGCGCCTGCGCGGCGGAGGAGAAGACCGACGAACACAATCAATCGGTAACTTCCGGCTGAGTATCAGCGGATCGGTGTGAGGTGTTGATCCCTGATGGCCATCAGCGCGTAACAGAGCAGGTCGAGTCCATCCCAAAGCAGCGGGATTGTCGGCGCGCGGATCGTCGCCGCCAGACGAAATTTCCGGTCTCGGCGGCTGCCTGGCTGCCACGCTGCGCCGGGCCTATCCGGCCCACCTGATTCGAGCGGCCTGCGTCGTGGCCGGAATCGCCCTCGACGAGCCGGTCGGCCTCGTCTCCCCCGACCGCTGGCTCACCCTCCAGCTAGCAAATCAGTTGAACAACTCGGCCGCCATCGGGGTATCGGCGGAGCTACGATGCGCAGATGGCGCACCCCGCTCCGCCGGTTCTGGGGGCGACGGTCGCTCCGGACCGCTCGCCAGGTGGTTCACGCGGCACTGGGGTCGCCGAGGTCGTCGAACGATTCGCCGAAGCCTGGCGGGCCGCTGACACTCCCCCGGATCTGCCCGCGTTTCTGCCGGACTCCCCCGCTATCCGCCGGGTGTCGCTGATCGAGCTGATCAAGGTCGACCTGGCGAACCGGTGGATGCGCGGCACCGAGCCGAAGCGTCTCGCCGAATACGTCGACGAGCTGCCGGAATTGCGTACCTGGCCGCTGCCGCCGGATCTCATCTACGAGGAGTTCCACGTCCTCAGGCGCGCGGGCGCCTCGGTGGATGTCGAGGAATACACCGCGGCCTATCCCGAACAGGCCGAGCAACTCTCGCAGATGCTGGCCACCGACGACTACCGCAGCACTCTCCTGGCCGTCTACGCCGACCCGGCGAATCTCGACGAGATCGACGTCGGCCAGAAGATCGATGACTTCGACCTGATGACCGGGCTGGGGCGCGGCGCGTTCGCGCGGGTGTTCCTGGCCAGGCAGCGCTCCATGCAGCGACTGGTCGCGGTGAAGATTTCCCAGGACAAGGGCGCGGAACCACAGACGCTGGCCCAACTCGATCACGACTACATCGTGCGGGTCTTCGACCAGCGCGTCTTGGCGAGCCGTCGCCTGCGACTGCTGTATATGCAGTACGTGCCGGGCGGCACGCTGTTCACCGTACTCGAGCGGGTGCGCCGTACACCCGCGGCTGAACGCTGCGGCGCGCTGCTGCTCGATGTCATAGATTCCGTCCTCGCCGACAAAGGCGAGATCCGCCCCAGCGAATCGCCCGTGCGCGCCGAACTGGCCGAATTGTCCTGGCCGGAGACCATTGCCTGGCTCGGCCGCAGGCTGGCCCAGGCCCTGGACTACGCCGGACGCTGCGGGGTGCTGCACCGCGATATCAAACCGGCCAACGTGCTGCTGACCGCCGAGGGCATCCCCAAACTCGCTGATTTCAATATCAGCTTCAGCGGCAACGTCTCCGGTGACAGCCCGGTCGCCTACTTCGGCGGCTCGCTGGCCTATATGTCACCGGAGCAACTGGCCGCCGTGCACCCCGACATGTCGACGACGGCCGCCGACCTCGACACCCGCAGCGACCTCTACGCCTTGGCCGTCATGCTGTGGGAATTGCTCACCGGCCGTAAGCCTTTCGATGACGATGCGGTGACCGGCGGCGATCGCACCGCACTCGACGGCATGTTGAACCGCCGCTGTGGCAGTCCGCAATCGCTGCCGTATCAGGACCTTCCGGCCGATTGCCCGGCCGCGCTGCGCCGCGCACTGGTCCGCGCGCTCGACCCGGATCCGGATAAACGGTGGGCAAGCGGTGCGGATATGGCCCAGCAATTCGATGTCTGCCTGGACGCCCGCGCCCGTGACCTGGTCGACCCGCCGCCGCACAGTTGGCGACTGCGGGCCCGAGTACTCATGCACCCGATCATGGCGCTGGCCATCGGCGGCCCGAATGCGCTGGCAATCCTGTACAGCTACAACCACAATCGCACGCTCATCATCGCCAAACTGGACGAGCAGGCGCAGCACCGATTCGACCAGTTCGCCGTAACCACTTACGGCATCTGCTTTCTGATCGGGGTCATCGTCACCAATGTGCTGGTGGTCGATCTGTGGTCCATCTCGCGCGGACTACGCAAGGGCAAGTCCTACGATGCGCCCACGCTGGCACTCGCCCGCAGCGACGCGCTGCAACTCGGTCGCCGAAATGTGTTGACCTGCTTCGCCTTATGGGTGTTGGCGGGGGTCGTAGTCCCGGTTTCGGTGCAGGTCTCCGGCAATCACCTCACCGCCGAGGCCTATGTGCACTTCTTCATCACCCAGATAGTGTGCGGCGCGATCGCCATGGCCTACCCATATTTCCTGGTCAGCTTCTATGCGGTGCGCAGCATCTACCCGATGTTCCTGCCGCACGGTGGACTCGGCGCCGCCGACGGCGCCCAACTGCGCCAACTCGACCGCCGCAGCACCTACTTCCTCGCCATCGCCGCCGCCGTACCGCTGCTCGGCGTCGCGGGTGCGACCTTCATTCCCGCCGAGGATATTCCGGCGGTCATCGTGCCGTTGCGCGTGCTGTGCGTCGGCAGCGCGCTGGCCTTCATCGCCATCTACTGGTTGTTCCGGATGCTCGAACAAGACCTCGCCGCCCTGGAACGCATCGCGTCTCGGCTTGTGCGCAAACCCCCCCACAGGTAACAGTTAGGCCAAGAGCCCGACGCTTGCCGGAAGATTGCCAGACGGCGCGATACCGGCCAACCCGGTCCGGGGGGCCATGCCGCACTGCACAATGTGTTCTAGAGGTGCTTCGTGCACTGTCATTGCGCGAGAACTGGGGAACCGGGAGCGAATATGACCGCCAGAGCAGATCTCGAACAGGAACTGGGCGGCCCCGTCGCGGCCCTCGATCAACTCTCCGAGGCCGAGTCGGCGGAATTGCTGAGCATGTTCCGTGACGCGCGCAGAGCTGAGACGGCCGGACTCGCCGAGGCCGTGGACGGATTGGTCGGTGCGCTGCCCTGGCCGTTGAGCACCGCGGCGAAGAAGGTCATGTTCGGGAATCGGCTCGGATGAGTACAGCGTCGCGAAGTGACTCGGTCGGTGGTGGCCGGGAGACGGGCGGGCCGGACCTGGTTACCCGGGCGCAGCTGGTTCTGCTGGCCCGCACACTGGATGTCCCCGTCGAACGCCTGGAGCATTTGGGGAGATTGGGCGCCGAGCAACTGCACGAACTGCAACAACGCATGGCGCGCGTGCTCTTCGACGACCACTCCGTGACCTTCGGGCGGCTCAGCAAGCTGGTGCCGATAATTCCGCTGAGCATTTCGATACCGCTGGTGCAGCGGGTCGTGCCGCCGATGATGGGCGGACGCGCCGCGGGTGCGGTCGGCATCGAACATCCCAAGAAGGCCGCGGAAGCCCTCCGGATGCTGGATCCCAAATATGCCGCCGATTGCGCGCCGTATATCGATCCGCAGACGGTCGGCCGACTCGCCGATGTCGCGCCGCCGGAACCGGTCGTGCAGGTCGCCAACGAGTTGATGCGCCGCAAGGACTATGTCACCGCCGGACCGTTCCTCGGCTTCGCGACGACGCAACTCGTTCGTGCCATCGAGGCGGGCGTGCCCGATGACGAAGGCCTGATCCTGGCTGCCGCCTACGCCTACTCCGGCAGGAATATCAGCGCGATCGTGCGTCAACTGCTGACCGGGCCGCTGGATCGGATACCGCATATGCTCGCCACCGTCCTGGCCGGTTCCACCGAGCTGCGCTTGGCGGCGGTATCGGTTTTCGCCCGCTGCGACGAGGATGTGATCGAAGCACTCGGCGATATCCTGCTCGATATCGGCTCGCCCGAAGCGATTACCGAACTCGTCGCCACCTTCATCGAGCACGGCGCGATCAAGGACATGCTCCGTTTCACCGCCTACCTGAGCCCATCGGCACTGGACACCCTGGCGGCCAACCCGATCACCGCGGATTCGGCGGCGCTGGTGGCCGCGCTCGCGGGACAGCGCGATCCGATTCTTTGGCGTGGGCTACTCGACTTGGTCGAGCGCACCGATGTCGAGATCCAACGCCGAATCGGTACGCAGCTACTGGAATTGCCCGAATCGACGCTGACCGCGATACCCGGCATTGCGACCGAGGGCCGGTTGTGGTCGACACTGCTGCGGATCCTGTCCGTCGCAGATGCCGACACTCAGGCCCGTCTCGGCGAGCTCTGGGCCGAACTGCCCGCCGACGACCGCACGGACATCCAGGGTCGCGCCCGCGATCTCGGACTCGCGACGCGCCTGGCCGCACTGACCGTCACGTTGGACATCTACGGCTGACATCCGATGCATATTCGCACCCTGTGCAACCGAATGTCCACGCGCGCAACCGGTCTCGGGCGAGGCAGCCCGAGACCGGTTGCGCTATGGGGGACTACACCGGTGTGAAGTCCCGGCTCGCGATATACGTCGGTCGTGGGGCCGGGGCGGCGAACGGCTCCACCAGCGTGTTCTCCACGCTGTTGAACACCAGGAAGATATTCGACCGCGGGAACGGGGTGATGTTGTTCGACGAACCGTGCATGATGTTCGAATCGAACAGCAGGGCCGATCCGGCGCTGCCGGTGAACTGGGTGATGCCGTACCGGTTCGCCAGCGCATCGATATCCGCGTGCGTCGGGACGCCGATCTCCTGCTCCTGCAACGACTCCCGATAATGCTCGGCCGGAGTGCTGCCGGTGCACGGCACGAAGGTGCGGTGCGAGCCGGGCATCACCATCAGGCTGCCGTTGATCGGGTAATTGTTGGTCAGTGCGATGGACAGGCTGACCGCACGCGGTGCGGGCATACCGTCCTCGGCATGCCAGGTCTCGAAATCCGAATGCCAGTAGAAACCGGTGCCGCGGAAGCCGGGCATGTAGTTCACCCGGCTCTGATGGATGTAGACATCCGAGCCGAGCACCTGCTTGGCCAATCCGGCCACCCGGGATTCGCGCACCAGATCGGCGATCGCGCTGCTGAGCCGGTGCACCTCGAAGACCGAACGCACCCGGTTCGAGGCCTTCTCCACGATCACCCGGTCGTCACCCTGTAGCGCCGGATCACCGGCGAGACGGTCGATTTCGGCACTGAACTCCGCGACCTCGTCGGGTGTCAACAGCTCTTCGACGATTCCGAAACCATTGGCATCGAAGGAGGCCAGCTCCTCGGAATCGACCGCGCCCCAGAGCGTGGGATCGGTCCGCTCCCGGTGCTCGCCCGCCGTGACGAGCCGAGTCGGGTAGCGATCGTCGGTCTGCACCAACGTCATTGCTCCTCCTATCCGCTTACCTGGGCCGCGACCAGCGGGTAGACACCCTCGCTGTCGTGGACCTCCTGCCCGGTGACCGGCGGGTTGAACACGCACATCATCCGCATGGCGGTACGCACCTCCAGGCGGTGGCGCTCGTGTCCGTCGAGCAGGTACATCGAGCCCGGCGCCAATTCGTAGCTGACGCCGTGATCCAGATCGGTGAGTGTTCCTTCACCTTCGATGAGCCACACCGCCTCCACGTGATGGCGGTAGTGGAACTCGTGCACGGTCCCGGCCTCGATGCTGGTCTCGTGGAAGGAGAATCCGACACCGTCGCCGCCGAGCACGATGCGCTTACTGCGCCAGCCCTGGCCCGCGACATCGCGTTCGGTGCCGGTGATCTCCGCGGTGCTGCGCACGATCATCTCAACGCTCCTGTCCGACAACGGTGCCGATCGCGCCGGTCAGCACCCGTAGACCATGCTCGACCTCCTCGTCGGTGACCGTCAACGGCGGCAGCAGCTTCACCACTTCGTCCAGCGAACCGGAGGTCTCCACCAGCAGCCCACGCTCGAAGGCCACCTGGCAGACCTTGCCCGCCTGGGAGGGATCGTCGAAGACCACGCCGTGCACCAATCCGCGACCACGCGTCGAAATGCCGGGGAAATACTCGGCCGCCTGGGTCAGGGCCGCGCCGATCCGCTGCCCCTTGGCTTCGGTCGAGGCCTGCAGCGTGCCGTCGGACCAGAAGTGCTCCAACGCGGCCTGTGCGGTGATGAAGGCCGGGTTGTTACCGCGGAAGGTGCCGTTGTGCTCACCCGGCGCCCAGACGTCGAGCTCCGGCCTGAACAGCACCAGCGCCAGCGGCAGACCGTAGCCGCCGATGGATTTCGAGAGCGTCACGATATCGGGGGTGATACCGGCGATCTCGAAGGAGAAGAACGGGCCGGTTCGGCCGCAGCCCATCTGCACATCGTCGACGATCAGCAAAATGCCACGCGCGGTGCACAATTCGGACAGATGCCGCAGCCACTCCGGGCGTGCGATGTTCACACCACCCTCACCCTGCACCGTCTCCACGATCACCGCAGCGGGCCGGTCGAAACCGGAGGAAGTGTCGTCGAGCACCCGCTCCATCCACTGGAAGTCGGCGGTGGTGTTGTCGAAGTAGCCGTCGTAGGGCATATGCGCGGCGTGTACCAGCGGCACACCGGCACCGGCCCGTTTGGCGGCATTGCCGGTCACCGACAGCGCACCCAGCGACATGCCGTGGAAGGCGTTGGTGAAGCTGATGATCGTCTCGCGTCCGGTGACCTTGCGGGCCAGCTTCAGCGCGGCTTCGACGGCATTCGCACCGGTCGGGCCGGGGAATTGGACCTTGTATTCCAGGCCGCGCGGCGCGAAGACGGTATCGCGCAGGGTTTCCAGCAGTCGACGCTTGGCCACCGTCGACATATCGAGGCCGTGGGTGATCCCGTCACCGGCGATGTAGTCCAGCAGCGGCTGCTTGAGTACCGGATTGTTGTGGCCGTAGTTCAACGCCCCCGCTCCGGCGAAGAAGTCGAGGTACTCCTTCCCGTCCTCGGCGCGCAACCAACTCCCGGACGCGGTGGTGAACACCGTCGGCCAGGCGCGGCAATAGCCACGGACATTGGATTCGAGCTCCTCGAAAATGGTCGTCTCGGCGGTAATCAACGTCGATCCTCCTGCTTTCGGGCGGTAGGGGCGATCAAATAGAGGTCTTCGGCAGCGTGGCTGTCCGGGAAGAGTGCGGAATCGAATAGGGGTTGTTTGGTCAGCTCGGCCGACCGGCGACGCGCCACCGAGGCGAACATCGCGATCGAGGCCGGATTGTCCGGTGCGATGGTGGTCTCCAGTGCCGAGACACCGGCACCGGCCACGGTGTCGAGCAGCGCGTCCAGCAGCGCGGTGCCGAGGCCGCGTCCCCGCTGTTCGTGCTCGACCGCGACCTGCCACACGAATACCGTCTCCGGCGCCTGCGGACGCAGGTAGCCGATCACGAATCCGACAACCCGGTCACCGACTTCGGCAACCACCGAGGTGCTCGCGAAATCACGACACCACAGCAGGTAGGCGTAGCTGGAATTGGTGTCGAGAACCTCCGAATCCTTGGCGATACGCCAGATCTGGGCCGCGTCGCCGACTCTCGGCGGACGCAGCACCGGCTGCGCGTGCGGCCCGGAAATCGGTACGGCCGAAGGGTATTCGGTAACCGACGGCTCGATTGTCGTGGTGGACAAGGTGTGCAGTGACATACGTCTCCCTGGTCGGGTCTGCAGTACTTATCCAGGCTTACGAAGCAACTTTGAGGTGAACCTGTCGATCTCTTTGCGGTTGTATTACGAAAAGATCACAACCGCAGGCAGCGTCACACTTCGGTACCACTGCGCGTTCGGTCACAGGCTCAGTGCTGCAGATCGAGTCGGTAGCCAAGACCTCGCACGGTGACCACGATGCGCGGATCGGAGGCGTCGAGCTCGATTTTGGTGCGCAGACGGCGCATATGGACATCGACGATCCGCTCATCGCCGAAAAAGCCGTCGTCCCATACTCTTTCGAGCAGGACATTGCGGCTGAGCACCCGTCCAGGCGATTCGGCGAGTTCGCAGAGCAATTTGAATTCGGTGATGGTGAGCCGGATTTCGTCCTCACCGCGGCGCACCGCACCGCCGTCGCGATCCAGCACCAGTGGTGCGTCGGGGTGCGCGTCGAGTACGGCCTCGCGCGGCGCTTCGCGTTCCATGGTCAGGCGCGCGCGCCGACGCAGCGCCCGCATGCGCGCGGAGATCTCCTTGATCTCGAACGGCTTGGTGACATAGTCGTCGGCACCGGCCTCCAGCGCGGCCACCACATCATGGGTGTCATCGCGGGAGCTGATCACGATGATCGGGACATCGTGCTCGCGGCGGATCTCCCTGATGCAATCGAAGCCGTCCATGTCGCCGAGCATCAGCTCGACGATCATCACATCGGGAGCGCCATTGCTGCGCAGATATGTCAGCGCGTCCTCGGCCTCATGTGCCTCGGCAACGTCGTAACCCTCGTCTTCCATGGCCGTACGCAGTGCGCCACGTATCACTTCGTCGTCGTCAACGATCATCAGGTTTGCGGTCAAGCCCTCATCCCTTGCAGCCACGCGGACGCGACGCGACGCGGAGACTCGCGTACCCATAACCGACGCGACAGTCCGCCTTCGAGCACCTTTGCCAACTCGTTGAGTACCCGGCTCGACCAACCGGTAAACGGCAGGTCACGGGCAGTCGGTTAGCGTCCGGCTACCTCCACCCTGCGCATGAAGACCTGAATTGTGCAAATTGCACGTGACATGCGGCACATTTCCGCCAGTGTCACCATTCGTCCCGATGGGACTGTTCCAGCCGGTTGAAGTTGCTCGGCCCGCCGTCGGCTCGTCGCTCCTGATAGCGGAACGTCAGTCGGCGCGCATCGAAGGTGGCGAACCATTCGTCCCAGCCCACGGCGCGCAGCACCGCGCCGCCGTACCCGGGGAAGTCGAACCGCAGTACGCCGAGGCGACCGTCGTATTCACTGCCCGGCATGGTGGCCGGACGCGCGCCGCGCTGCTCGGCCCACCGCCGGATCACATCATGACTGCGGGTGACGAGGAAGCGGCCGGGCTGCTGCGGGCCCTCGCCGCGAACGACTGATTCCGGCGGTTTCTTCAGCGACCTCGAAGCCCCCGGTCCGGCGTACGGATCTCGGGTGGCCGGTCGTCGCTGATCGTTCATGACGACCTCCTTGCGCGTCGGCATCAATAGTCCGGTTCTTCTTCGCGTACCCGCACCAAGCGCCGGGCAAACAGTGGATCCGGTCACTATGAAACACATTGCGCCACAATGCATTTCCCTCGTCAGTCAGTCGCGTAGCGCGGCGTCGCGCAACTTGCCGAGCGTTCTGGACAGTATGCGGGAGACATGCATCTGCGAAACCCCGAGCTGTTCGGCGATCTGGGACTGGGTCATGGACTCGAAAAAGCGCATGACCAGCACCTCGCGTTCCCGGTCGGGTAGTTCCTCGATCAGCGGCCGGACCGCCAGATAGTCCTCCACATACTGGTAGCTCGTCTCTTCCTCGCCGAGGCTGTCCAGCAGCGGTTGCGGCGCGTTCTCGATGTCGTCACCGGCCACCGCGTCGATCGAACTCGACTGATAGGCGTTGCCCGCGATGAGCGCCTGGGTCACCTCGACCAGGTCCACATCCAACTCCGCGGCGATCTCGCGGGCCCTTGGCAACCGGCCGAGCCGCTGCGATAACCCCTCGATGGTCGGACCGATGCTGAGCTGGATCTCCTTCGTGCGCCGTGGCACCCGAACCGCCCAGGTGTTGTCCCGAAAGTGCCTGCGCACCTCCCCCATGATCGTCGGCACCGCGAACGATAGAAACGAGGAACCACGCGACACATCGAAACGATCCACGGCCTGCACCAGACCCAAGCGGGCCACCTGCAGCAGATCGTCGAAGTTCTCCCCGCGCCCGGAGAATTTGCGTGCGATGTGTTCGGCCAGCGGTAGGCACCGGCCGATCAGCTCCTCGCGCAACAGTTCTCGACGGTGATCGGCCGGGTCGATGGCGGCGATCTTTTCGAAGAGCGGTTCGATATTGTCGTAACTGTCGCGGTGCGCTCTCGAATCAGCCGCCATCACTACTCCGCGCCCAGCTGAAGTCGACGACGGTCGGGTATCCGGAGACCGTGTTGTCGAACGGCTCCTGTGCCGCTGAGATCGACTGGGTCAGCGTGCGGACGATATGCCAGCCGAATCCGGCCTGACCGACCACCTTTTCCGACACCGCGACCGCGGCGACGCGCACGAACATCTCGTGATCGTTGTAGGTGAAATCACAATCCAAGTTGGAGCCCGGCGTTGCCTCCAGGATCAAGGAGGTGGCCACTTCATCGAGCGCCAGCCGGATGTCGACAACCTCATCGATCGCGAAATCCGCGATGAGCGCGACTGTTTCGGCGAGCGCGCGCAGCATGGTCAGCTGCTCCAACTCCGCGGGGATACGAACCCCTATCGTCGTCGTCTTCTCCGCCGCGGACTGGGAACTCCACTCCCCCATGCCCATCACCACCTCTTTTCCTCCGAGCCGACCAGAACCTGCCTTCGAGTCGGGGGCCATTCGCGACTTACCCGGCCGGTCGCCATCGAAACATTGCGACCGGTGTGGATTCGACTCAGTCGGCCTCGATCCGTTCATGCGCAGTCAACAGCAGATGATCGAATCGCGTGCGCAATTCCGCCATCGAATCGGTCAGCGTGCCGAGATCGGCGATCAAGCTGGCGGCCAGTGCCCGCAGTTTGGTATTGGTCTCCTGCGAGCGCCAGCTCAACACCCGGAACGCCTGTTCGGCGTTGATGCCGTAGACCAGCATCAACGCGCCCTTGGCCTGCTCGATCACCGCGCGCGCCGCATACAGTTCGGGCAGTGCGTCGTCGAGGGTCTCTTGCTGGCGCTCCTCGAGCGCGTCGGTGACATCGATGTAGTACCCCGACGTGCCGATCACGGTTTCCGACTCGTCGAGCATCTGATCGGCTACCACGATGACGTGGTGCACCTGACCGGTCGTATCGGTGATCCGGTGCCGACTGGAGAACGGCTGCGCGTTTTCGATGGACTTGGCCAGGGTGTCGGCGACCTGCGCCCGATCATCGGGATGCTTATGCGACAACAGCAGTTCGGTGGTCGGTGTCACCGTCCCCGGCTCGTATCCGTGCAAGCGCGCTACTTCGTCGGACCACTCCCACCGCTGGTCGGCGAACCAGAAGTTGAAGGTACCGACGCTCTGCGCCTTACCCATGCCGATGACCCGGCCCAAAGCGATCGCCTGCTCGGGCGAAACCGATCCACTCTCCGTCACAGCGCAAGTATGGAGTGTGATCATGCTCGGCGCCGGGATATCGGCTCGACCAGGGACTTAAGGCCTCATTATGTGTCCAGTGCGGCACGCATGGTCGGGAAATCAGAGCAGACCGCGCGTACTCCGGTGACGGCGAGCACCCGCTCTATCTCCCGGCGACCCGCGACGATCCGCACAGCGGGACCGCCGTGCGCGGCCCGCTGGGTGATCGCTCCGATGGCGGCCGCGACCCGAATGCTCAGGAACTTGGTGGCGCGCAGATCGAGGACAACCGCATGACACCGGGTCGTGACGGCGTATTCGAGCATCGCGCGGAACTCCGGGAGTGCGGCCGCATCGAGTTCTCCTTCGGCGCGCACCACCACACATTGTTTACGGCGATCGACGCGTTGCGCCCAGAACCGGTTGCGTGGTCGTTCACCGGCGGGGTGCTGCCCGTTTGATCGGTGCTGAAGAACGGCAGACATGTAAACCTCCCAGAGGGGATTCCGGCCCTGCGGGGCAGGATCGGATCGGCGGGAGGGCGGCGGTATCGGCGGTAGTAGGACGCATCGGTTTGTCGCCACGTTGGGTCAGGTGTCGCTACGCGCTCCCGCTGGCCGAGTCCTGCGCGGTTTACCGCGTCGGACTCAGGGTCGGCTGTAGTCTCAACCTGTCTTAGTCTGGCACGTCGCCTCGGTCCGATTCAACCGCCTGATCCGGCGCGACCGTTGCGCCAGCGCCATGGCGCCACCACCCAGGCCCCCGCGAAAAGCAGCGCGACCAGCACACCCGCCACCGCACCGGCGATGGTGCCAGCGACCGTAGCCATCACCAGAATCGTCGCACCGGTCAGCGCGAGGCCGAGCAGCGCGATCCCGGCCATCGCGCAGCGATGCGCCGCGGACACCACATTGCCCAACCGATGTTGCCGGAACAGAATCCGATGCCACGACACCGGCGCGACCAGGAAAACCGTCGCCCCCATCGCCGTGCAGACCGTGCCCAGATACAGCAGCCGCATCGGCTGCGACAGGGTGGTGAATCCGGCCTGGAACGGGAGGATCAGCAGCGCGCTGATCAAGAACTGCACACCGGTCTGCACGACCCGCAGTTCCTGCACCAGAGAGGCCCAATTGCGGTCCAGCCGTTGAGTTTCGGTCTCATGTCTGGCATTGCGATCCCATTCCTGATCATCGATGGTCACGGCTGGGCTCATCGCCTTTCGAAATCGTCACCATGGCCGCGCCTGGCTGTCGCGACCTTTGTTGGCGGCGTACCCGCGCCGCGGCGGCATACACCCCGCGAACCGCTGAGCGGTGTCCGCTGATTCGGTGTGCGACGCGCGGGTATGTCGAGGCTGACGCCGAGGCGATCGGCGGCATCGTTTCGAGGAGGAGCGATCCATCATGAGAATCACCGGAAACGGCCGAGGTCGCATCGCTGTGGTGGCCGCGGCCGCCGCGCTGGCAGTCCTGGCGAGCGGCTGCGAAGAGGCCCAGAAGGCGGTGAACAAGGGCGGTGACACGCCATGTAACGAATTCGTCGCGCAGGACAAGGACAAACAGCGCATCACGGTGACCAAATTCCTCGAGCAGGAACGCAACGGCAATGCACCGGCCACCAATGACCAGACCGTCGACGCCTCGATCGCCGCCATCGAATTGATGTGCAGGGCGCAGGCCAATCCGGACACCCCTATCCGCAAAGCCGACCTGACCGGCATTCTGGTGCCGAAGTAATTCTGGTGGCAAAGTAATGGGTTGCCGGACATATTGTCCGACAACCCATTACATGTCAGGTGCAGCGGCTATCGAGAATCACTGCCCTTGCTGGTGAGCGCGCTGGCGTTGTTCGTCGACCTTGGCTCCGGCGCGTTCCTTCTCGGCGGCCGCTTCCTTGCGGGCCGCTTCACGCTGTGATTCCGCCTTATCCTGCTGGGCCTTACCTTCATCCCGCAGGTCGTCGTTTCCGAAGACTGCGCCAGCGGCCTCCTTGACCTTGCCCTTGGCGTCTTCGACGACGCCTTCGACACCTTCGCGGGGACCACTCTTGTGCTCGGCCACGATATCTACCTCCGAAATATCGGTTTTCAGGTGGACATTCGCCGCATACCCGGGATCTCCCCGTTGAATCAGAACTCCGCATTTTTCATCCTGGATCGCCGAAATTCTGGCCGCATATCGGGATGTTTCGGCGGTGTGGCAGCGGTTATCGCCGGAACATGAGGTCCCTGTGGTTGAACGATGCCGAGGTGCCCGCCCGATTGCGGCTCACGCCGGGACTGCGGTTCGACACCGTCGTGATCGGAGCCGGGCTCACCGGCCTGGTGACCGCCCTGCTGCTGGCCGAGAGCGGCGTCGAGGTGGCGGTTGTCGAGAGTAAGCGAGTCGGAGCGGGCACCACCGGTGCCAGTACCGCGAAGATCAGTCTGCTGCAAGGCGTTCGAGCGCAACGGATCCGCGCTCGCCACGGTGATCGAGCGGTGACCGACTATGTCGCGGCCAATCGCGAAGGACAGCAGTGGCTGTTGCACTACTGTGCGGAGCATTCGGTGCCCGTACAGCGCGTCCCGGCGCTCACCTACGCCCAGTCCCGGGCCGAAATGTCCGCTGTGCGAAAGGAATACGAGGCGACACGGGCCGCCGGACTGGACACGACGCTCGTCGAGGAGCTCGATGTGCCGTTCCCGGCACACGGTGCGGTCCGGCTCGACGACCAAGCCCAGCTCGATCCGATGGCACTGCTGGCCAGCTTGGCCGCCGATATCGAATCGCGCGGCGCGCCGATCTTCGAATCCACCCGCGCCAAGGGCGTGCACAGCGGCGAGCACGACCGGTTGGTCATCGAAACCGAGCACGGCGATCTGGTCGCGCGCACGATCATCCTGGCCACCGGCACACCGATCCTCGACCGCGGTGGCTTCTTCGCCCGGCTCACCGCCGAGCGCTCCTATCTGAGCGCCTTCCGGGTCGCCGAGCCGATTCCGCGTGAAATGTTCATCAGCGCGGGCGAGCCGACGCGGTCGCTTCGGTATACCCCTGGACCCGATGGCGCGGATCTGCTGCTGGTCGGCGGCAATGGCCATGTGGTCGGCCGCACGAATACGGCCAGCCGCCGGGTCGACGAGTTGATCGCTTGGACACGGCGCTGCTTCCCCACCGCCGAACCGCTGCAGAGTTGGTCCGCGCAGGACTATCGCCCGGTCGACGAACTGCCGTACGTGGGTCCGCTGCTGCCCGGGCAGAATCACATCCTGCTCGCCACCGGCTACGCCAAATGGGGTTTGACCAACGGTGTCGCCGCGGCCTTGGCGCTGGCGGGCCGGATCAGCGGCAAACCGCCGCAGTGGGCCGATACTCTCGCCAGCTGGCGCCCCAGCGAACTCAAATCACTACCCGCCGCGGTATTTGTCAATAGCGCTGTGGCCCAACAACTTTCTTTCGGCTGGCTGCGCATGTTCGGCACCGGCCTCGGTGAAGTGCCCGCCGAGGGGTGCGGCCGCGTGGAACGCCATTGGCTGCGACCGACAGCCGTATGCACCATCGACGGCGCCACCACCGAGGTCTCCGCGGTCTGCCCGCATCTGGGTGGCATCGTGCGCTGGAACGACGCGGAGCAGTCGTGGGACTGCCCGCTGCACGGCTCCCGATTCGACGCCGACGGCACCCTGCTCGAGGGCCCGGCCACCAGCTCCCTGACGCCGATCTCCGGCCCGTTCCCCGGACATGTACCGCCAGCCTGATCGCTTCTCACAGAGCACGGCGGCCTGACACCGGGTAGGAATTCGATCGACGGCGGGGGACAATATTTGTACGGATGAATGTTCCAAGGTGACCTTTCGATAGATCACTTCGCCCACCGATCGAGGGGCGGAAACCGACGACATGCACCGAAACGGCGAGCGCCCGAAAGGGCTTTCTGTGTCCGCGTTGGCGGCGGTAGCGAACCCGTCGTACTCGCGAATGGACACGTGGAATCTGCTCGACGACGCGTGCCGTCGGCTCGCCGATGTCAACCGCGCCGGGCTCGACACCACCCACGAAGCCGCCCGGGTGCGGCGTCTCCTCGATCGTCTCGGCGCCTACGAGCGGTACTGGCTGTACCCGGGCGCGGCGCGACTGGCGGCGTTTCGCGGATATCTCGACGAACTCGCGACGGTGCGGCTCACCGAGGAGGTGTCGCTGGCGGTGCGCCTGCTCTCCGAGTACGGCGACGGTACCGCCGTGTTCGACACCTCCGCGCCGCTGGCCGATCAGGAACTCGTGGCGCGGGCCAAACAGCAGCAATTCTTCACCGTCCTACTCGGTGACGATTCCCCGCCCGAAGCACCCGAGAGCCTGGCGGAGAGTCTGCGGGCACTTCGCGACCCGTCCGAGGATGTGCGGTTCGAGCTGCTTGTCGTGTCCAGCATCGAAGACGCCATCACCGCCGTCGCGTTGAACGGCGAGATCCAGGCGGCGATCATCCGACACGACCTGCCGCTTCGTTCCCGCGACAGGGTGCCGTTGATGACCACATTGCTCGGCGTCAACGACGACGTGGTCGTGACCGATCGCACTCAGAGCTGGGTCGAATGTGGCGAGTGGATCAGGCAGCTGCGGCCGCATCTCGATCTGTATCTGCTGACCGACGAATCGATCGCCGCGGAGACCGAAGACGAGTCCAACGTCTACGACCGCACGTTCTATCGGCTCAACGATGTCACCGACCTGTACAGCACACTGCTCGCCGGGTTCCGGAGCCGGTTCGCGACACCGTTTTTCGGGGCCCTGCGTGCCTATGCGGCCGCGCCGGTCGGCCAATTCCACGCCCTGCCGGTCGCGCGTGGCGCCAGCATCTTCAACTCCAAATCGCTGCAGGATATGGGCGAATTCTACGGCCGCAACATCTTCATGGCCGAAACGTCATCCACCTCCGGCGGGCTGGATTCGCTGCTGGATCCACACGGCACGATCCGGCTGGCGATGGACAAAGCCGCCAGGACATGGTGTGCCGATCAGACGTACTTCGTCACCAACGGCACGTCAACCGCGAACAAGATCGTGGTCCAGGCGCTGACCCGGCCGGGCGACATCGTTCTGATCGACCGCAATTGCCATAAGTCGCACCACTACGGCCTGGTGCTCGCCGGGGCGTACCCGAGATACCTGGACGCCTACCCGCTCGAACCGTTCGCGATCTACGGAGCCGTGTCCCTGCACACCATCAAGAAGGCGCTGCTCGACCTCGAGGCAGCCGGACAACTGGACCGAGTTCGCATGCTGCTGCTCACCAACTGCACCTTCGACGGCATCGTTTACAACCCCCGTCGTGTGATGGAGGAGGTCCTGGCGATCAAGCCGGACATCTGCTTCCTATGGGACGAGGCGTGGTACGCGTTCGCGACCGCGGTGCCCTGGGCCCGGCAACGCACCGCGATGGTTTCCGCCGAACAACTCGAATCGATGTTGTCCTCGCCCGGGTACGCCGAGGAATACCGCACATGGCGTGCATCGATGCAGGGCGTCGAGCGCGCCGAATGGAGCAACCACCGGCTGCTTCCCGACCCCGAGCGCGCACGGGTACGCGTGTATGCGACGCATTCCACGCACAAGTCGCTGTCAGCGCTTCGGCAGGCGTCGATGATCCACGTTCGCGACCAGGATTTCAAAGCTCTCGCCCGAGAGGCGTTTGGTGAGGCGTTCTTGACCCACACTTCGACCTCGCCGAACCAACAACTGCTGGCGTCGTTGGACCTGGCGCGTCGGCAGGTCGACATCGAAGGCTTCCAGCTGGTCCGGCACGTATACGACATGGCGCTGGTCTTTCGTCACCGCGTCCGGAAGGACCGGCTGATCGGCAAGTGGTTCCGCATTCTCGACGAGGACGACCTGGTGCCCGACGAGTTCCGGTCCTCCGAAGTCAGCTCGTACCGACAGGTCAGACAAGGTGGTTTGGCGGAGTGGAACGAGGCGTGGCGGGCCGACCAATTCGTGCTCGATCCGACGCGGGTCACCCTGTTCATCGGTAAGACCGGCATGAACGGGTTCGAGTTCCGGGAGAAGGTCCTGATGGACCGGTTCGGTATCCAGATCAACAAGACCTCGATCAACAGTGTGCTTTTGATCTTCACGATCGGCGTCACCTGGTCGAGCGTGCACTACCTGCTCGACGTGCTGCGCCGGGTGGCCACCGACCTCGAGCACAGCCAGCGCGCGGCCGGAAAGGCCGATCGCGCCCTGCAACAGCGCCGCGTCGAGGAGATCACCAGGGAGCTGCCCGCGCTGCCCGACTTCAGCGAGTTCGACAGCGTATTTCGTCCCAACGGCGCCAGCTCGTTCGGTGACATGCGATCGGCCTTCTACGCCGGATATGAGGAGTCCGACCGCGAACACATCCTGCTCGGCGACGCCGGGCGACGGCTCGCCAAAGGCAAGACCCTGGTGTCGACCACTTTCGTGGTCCCGTATCCGCCCGGCTTTCCGGTGCTGGTCCCGGGGCAGGTGATCTCGAGGGAGATCCTGTATTTCCTGGCCGAGCTCGACGTCAAGGAAATCCACGGATACAACCCCGAACTCGGTTTGTCGGTCTTCACCGAGGCCGCACTCGCGCGGCTGGCCACAGCTCGGCACGCGATCGCCACGGCGTTCGACGGTGCGCCGCAGCCAGATCGGGCGCTGGATCGGATGCGGTCGCGATAGGGCGCGCAGGGCATCGGCGCGTGAGATCAGCTGGTCGCCCTGGATGGCGAGGATCGGATCACCAGTCGTCGGGTTCGTCGCCGCGAAGTCGTTTCAGGGCCAGGTCGATCCAGGATTCGAAGTAATTGGTCAGATCGCCGGTGGTGGCGGGGCGGATGGTGATGTGCTCGCGGGTTTGCTGCTGGATGTATCGGCCGTCGCCTTCGGCATCGAACCATCCGATGGCATACCAGGGCGCGGGGCGGCTGTGCAGGTACCCGGCGAGCAGGCCCGCGACACCCGCGCCGGAGCGGTGCTGAGTCAGACGATCGAACCGTTCCAGCGGACTGTTGCGACCATGGCCGTGGCCGTTATTGCCGGAACGCAGGTCCGCGATGTGGAAGGTGTCCGGTTTGGCGCTGCCCGGAGGAACCGAGGGCAGGATGGCGGCCAAGCGTGCCGCCAGCTGTTCGGTGCGGAACAGCCGACAGCGGATAGGGCTGTCGACACCGCCAGCGGCGGTCTGGGTGAGCATCACCGCGTGAAAGGGGGTCCGGGCGCCGAGGACGCGGTACTCACGGGATTCGCCCTTGCCGAGAACCGTTGAATCACCGGCGATTTCGATGCGCAGCTCGGAGGTGGTGAGGGTGTGCATGGCGAGGTTGATCTGCTCGGTTTCCTCGCTGTCGTAGCGGGCGCGCACGGCGGCTCGATGCGCGGCGACCTCATCGTTGGTGGCCAAACGGCTGACATAGCGCAGCGGATGCGGGAATCGGTCGTTCGCATCGCTGTACCACAGGGCCGCGAAATCGTCCGGTTCCCAACTCCATTCGGCCATCGTGGTCTTCCAATCAGCAACATGCGACGGCCCGGCAGCGTTCTCGGGCCGGTGTGTGCACCCTGAGATAGGCAGCGGGCCAATGAAATTCAGGTAACAGGTACTTCAGCCGCCGGTTTCGCCCGGCGGCCAGGGGATCAACTCGGTGTCGGTCCGGGTTCGGCGTGGTCGCCGCCGATCACGCCACCGGGAACAGTTTTCGGGGCGGGGCCGAGCAACTCTTCGGTGTTCTCCATGTTCCGAAGCCACTCGGGGAGCTGATGGGACTCGTCCTCGCCCTTGGATTGGCCACGGCCAGCGCCCATTCCACCCATTCCCATGCCCGTGGTGCCGGTGCTCGTGGTCGCCGCACGTACCGCGTTGGCTGTTGTGCCGGTGGCGGTCGGTGTACCGGGCACGCTACTGCCGGGCTTGCCCGTGGTGGTGCCGGAGGTGCCACCCAGCCCGCTGCCCGTGCTATCCAGTCCACTGCCCGTGCCGCCCGGGTAGCTGCTCGGCGTTGTCGAAGTGCTCGTTGTGGGGGTCACCGAACTCGGTTGGGTAGCGGACGTATTCGACGGAGTCTGCGATGACGAATTGGTACTCGTGGGAGTTGTCGACGACGGATCCTGCGAATTGTTCGTCTGATCGGTGGCGGGCTGCGAATCTTCCTTCTGGTCGCCGCCGTTGCCCTGGTTGCCGGTCCCGGACGTCGGGTTACCGTCACCGTTTCCAGTTGTCCCCGGGGTGTAGCCGTCGTTCTTGATTTCGGGTGCCTTGTACAACGGATCGGTTGGGCTGTTCGGCACCGGAAGCACCGGAATCTGCTTATCCGCTGAAACGAATGTATCGACGTAATGATTGCGCATGGCTTCTCGTGCGGCGCTCTCGCAATCGTTGCGCACCGCAGCGGAATTGGGGCCGTGGTAGATACCCAGGTTCCAGCTCTTCGGGTTGTACCAGGATCCGCCGTTCGGCGGTTTATCCACTGCGTTCTGGGTGTCGTTGACGCCCTTGGCCGCTGCTGAAACTCGATCGGCGAGGTTCTGCAGGGGTGTCGTCAAGTCCAATGCGGCCTTGGCGTATTTGCTGATCGCGTCCCGGGAACTATTGGCGGCAGCGCCGTCCCAGGCTGCGGAGCTCGAATGGTTGATCCGGTTGGCGAAAAGTTCTGCGGCCGAAGCCCAGCGGGTGGCGATCTGCGCATACTCGCTGGAGCCGTTGTGCGCCTCGGTTGTGTTCAGCGGAGTGAACGCGTTGTAGATCTGCCAATGGTTCCAGCTGTCGACATGTTCTCCGCCGCCGGGAATCTTTGATGGCTCATACGAATCGGTCATTTCGAGGCACCGATAGCCGGGGGCGCTGTCACGCCCAGTTGGGTTGGGGTGCCGATCTGGCTGGCTTCCACATTCGCCTTCAGCTCGTTATAGCGAGCGGCGAATTCTTGATCCTGCTCTACGTATTTTTCGGCGATTGCTCGGTGGAGGTTTTGGATGTTGTCGACGATCTCGTAGTGCTGCTGGAGAATGTCATAGACGTTGTTGTCCGAGTCGGTGGTTGGATTGACAATCATGGCTTTACCACGGAAACGAGCCACCAGCGTGTTGGCAGAGGTCATGCCATCCGTCGTCTCACCGAGGCCCCAATGCTCACGACGCGAGATCTTTTGCGCGATCCGCTGAAGTTGCGAGATCTCATCTTTGAATGCCTGGCAGTCGCGTTCAATGTAGACGAATTCGTCGGCGTTGACACGCACTTCGTTACTGAAACTGACGGTGAGCTTTCCGTCCTGGGCGTCCTTGATCGCACTGGCCAATGGCCCCCCCGATGACGGTGTCGTGGATTCGCCGCTCATAGTTCGTTTTCCTCCCCAGTGGTCTCCGGCCGGATCGACCGGAGGTGGTTCAAGTCTAGAGGGTGGCCGGTATCGCTGGAACAATCTGATCCGCGAGGCGCTTCGCGATCTCGCAAGAGTGCTGATTCCCAGACTTCCGGCGTGACGGTGGGTTATCGATGCTGATCTCAAGGCTGCCGCCTTTCAGCTCGACGTTGATTGCGCAGTCCGCGTGCGGATCCTGCCCGCTGACGTGGGACGTGAGTGCGGCTCGCCCGCCGACCGTGAGTTCCTCGTCGACCGTAAAGTCCTTGTTGGCTCGCACCATCGCCAGGGTTATGTTCGTGGTATCGATCGTGGCACCGTATCCGTCGGACTGAATCCAGCCGCAGCCGCGCCACTTGATGCCGCCCGGCCTATCTGTTTGGTCTGGTTCGGGCTTGATCAGCTGCTCCTGCTGAATCATCGACTGCGGAAGATCCTTACAGGCATCAAACCCCGCTGGCACATCCGCCGCGACGGTCGGCGTTACCGAAGTGCTGTTTGCGTTGCCGCCCTTCGATTCCCCACCAGAGTTGCATGCCGAAACCAGCATGATCAGCCCCGCACCGAGAACCACACCCCGGACCACACTGCTCCAGCTGGCCATCTCGTCCTCTCGCACCGGTGCCATCCCAGACCTGGGGTCGGACCGGCTTCCCCGCCCCCGCAAGCTCGTCTAGACCGTACCGGCCAGCTCACCAGCACGCAAAGCATTCCTGGCGGTTTCGATCCCGGAGGAACGCTGAATTAGGAAGAACCCCAGATGCCGAAGCACCTGGGGTCGCAATGAGTTCCCATACGCACGCCGTTCAGGACTGCTCGAACTCCCCGCCCTGCACACCCGCCGTAAAGGCATCCCACTCGGCGGGACCGAATACAAGTGCCGGGCCCATGGGGTTCTTCGAGTCCCGTACCCCGACCATGCCACCGTGGAGGTGAGCAACTTCCACGCAGTCTTTTGTCGAGCTGCTGCGGCTGCTCTTGTACCACTTCGCCCCGGACAGATCGACACTCACGCTCTGTGCTCCTTCGCCACAGCCAGGATCTTTCGCCTGGACTTGCTCTCATCCAACGCTACACGTCCGATCTCGGCGAGCGCAGTCCGATAAGGTGCCACCTCCGCCTCGCGTTCCAGGTAGAGGTCACCTGTGTATTCCTCCACGTAGACGATCGGCGGTTCCGTGAGCTTGGACTGCGGCAGGGGTGGAAACTCCATGAGCGAGCACGATCCGACGAGCACACCGAGATGGTTGCGGGCGTTGAACGGGACAACTCGTATCGAAACATTTGGCAGGGCACCGACTTCGGTCAAATGCCGCAGCTGTTCACTCATCACTGCTGGACCGCCCATCTCCTCGCGCAGTACAGCTTCCGAGAGCAATACCTCGACAGTGAATCCCGGATCCTCCAAGCGTCTCTGTCTGCGTATTGCCCATTCAATACGCTTCTCTATCAGCTCAGAAGGCAGCTCGGGAGACTCGATCCAAGCTATCGCACGGCGGTAGTCCGGCGTCTGGAGCAGACCCGGAAGTACGGCCACCTTCCATGCCGTCAGGCGACTGGCAGCCTCCTCCAAAGCCAGATAGTGGTCGAAGTCCCCGGTGATCTGATCGGCATACGAACGCCACCAGCCACCACCGCGTTCCCGCGCGGCTCGCACTTCCTGCACCAGTCCCAACAGGATTCGCCGTTCGTCGTCGGTGGCCGCGTAGGCGTCGCACAGGGCGTTGATCTGAAAGCTGGTGATCCGGGTCGATCGCCCCTCCTCGATGCGGCCGATCGATTGCGGGGAGGTTTCGGCCAGTCTGGCCGCCTCGGCTTGGTACATGCCCTTGACTGTCCGTAATCGGCGCAGTTCACGACCGAGGGCACGACGCGCGAGGGTACTGCCGGTAACGCTCATATCGTTAGCCTCACTATGTAGTGACCGGACTTTTGGAAGCCGTCAGCAGGTGGCGCTCACGTGGCGGTATCCGCGGAGAAAGTTTGGCGATAATACGACGGAAGCGGGCGATTGGGGATGCCGTTTTCCGAAGGCCGGGTGTGTACTTGCATCACCCCCGGTAGCCGGGAAGCGCCCACTGCCTGAGCGAAATAGTTTGTAGCACAGGTAGTTTCGGCCGCGGCTGCCCGGTATTCCAATCCCCCACACCCACATTCGGAGTATCCGCATGAACGGCCTGCCGGTAACGAACCATAGCGAATTGCCCGTGATGACAATCGAATACGCGCATCTGATCATGCAGAGCCACTTGGACTGCCAGGCGTCGATGTGCCCGGTCAAGGCGCAGGCGAAGAAGCGGCTCATCGAGGCCGGTCGGCTCGTCCCGGCCGATGTCCCACACCTGGGGTTCTGATATGGCCACAGATCCCATCCGGCACCAGCTTCCGCGCCATGCGATGTCACCGGCACAGATGCATCGGGAGATCGCCCACGACCGGCACGCCGACTGCACGGTGTGGACGTGTGAAATGTTGCGCCGCTGTTGGACCCGCCTGATCGAGACGGGGCATCCGCACCCCACCGATTCTCCCGCCGACTGCCCCAGTTGCACCAGATCCTCTGCCCGACAATAGATCTCGAATACGGAATAACCAAGGGATGCTGCCCAATGCTTCTGATCGTCCTCCCATCCCGTATGTGGCCGGTCTGTGCCGTGGTGGAACTTCATGCCGATCCGAGCGCGGAGAACACCGGTCAGGCGGGCCGATGAGCGCCAGAAAGCCGAACCGGCGCCAATCCGACCGCAATCCAGCACTGCCGCAACGTAATCCGTTCATCGGTCCCCCGGTCATCTACAGCGGTGCACCAGCCGATGTAGTCGAGCGGTTCGCGGACGCGGTCCGGGAATGGGCGAATCAGCCGGTGCCCGCCAAGCCATCCCAGTGGCTGGGTGTCGATTCCCCCGACACCGGGCGTGCTGACCGAGAAGGGGCGTGATGCGTCGAGATAGATTGCGGACCACCCGAACTCAGAACGGTGGCAAGCTCGCCGTGTGGCAGTTGGCAGGGGTCTCGGCCCGCATATTACGTGCGCAATTCACTTCCGAGTCCTTCGCCGCCTATTGCCTGCCCTCGCGCACGCCGCTTCCGGCAGCCCAACCCGGGACCGTCATATTCGATCCGTATCCCGATCTGGCGGCCGCTCGGGAATTACTCCCCGAGCACGACGACCTGTGGAACGCGCTTCGAGATGACTACTGGGCCGCACTGCGGACGGGTAAGCCACTGTGAGTACCTAATGAATCGAATGCGCGTGTACGGGCCGCCCGTGACCGCTGCGCCGGGTTGAGAACTCATCGCCATGTCGAGGCGAAGTCACTGCACAGTGACTTCGTTGTCCACGGGCTGCGCCCGCTGGAGAATCTCGTCGACGGTCTGCTCCACGGTGAGATCAGATGTGTCCAACCACAATCCGATGCGCGAGGTCTGCGCTCGCAGCACCTCATCCAGGCTGTCGACGGTGAACCCGTCGTAGGCGATCTTGTCCCGGCCCGCCTCGCGCGCGGCGACCGCGGCCGGTTTCGGTGCGAGCACCACCACATACCGCGGCCGGGTCCGGATGCGCTCGAGCGTGTAGGGCAGGAACTCCCCGAGCACGACATCCTGAATGATCGCGGTGAATCCGGCCGCGGCGTACGCATCGGCCGTGCGCGCGGCCAGCGTATGCCGTAACCGCAGTTGCTCCAATGCTTCCGTCGATGGTTCCGGACTCATCTCCGCCCGTCCACCGATAATGAAGCGCCGAAACGCATCCCCACGCACATGCGCCGAACGCGGCAACCGCTCCGCCAACGCCTGCGCAACCGTAGACTTCCCAGCAGCCTGGATACCGGTGATCAAATAAACAGCGGATCCCATACCCGCCATAATCGCAGCCGAGCGCTACTCATTTCGGGCGCGGTTGCTCAGCTAGCGCGGTGGATCGGATGCAGTCGTGATAGGGCGCGCACCGCGTCGGCGCGCGAAATGAGCTGGTCGCCATCGAGTTCGGCGATGGCCGCCTCCATCCATTCCCGGATCAGTGTCGACATGCCTATGCCGCGGCTGTCGGCGAGCTGCTTGACCCGGGTGTGCAGCTCCAGTGGCATGCGAATGGAGCTGGTCACCACTATGTCGTCGCCGGGGGCGAGTGGCGGCGGCGCCTTCTCCGGCGGGACCGGTTCGTCACTGAACCTCAGCCGATCCATGAACGCCGTCACTTCGTCCGGGGTGGACGGGAAATCCTGCTCGCTCATCACCCGTTCTCCTGTTCCCACTCCTCGAACATTTTCAGTTCGTCGGCGCGCATTTCCCGGGCGCCGATGATCAGCCAGGTCCACTGGTCCTGTTGGCGCGTCGCCACGATCAGCGGCCGCCCGGTGCCGGTGCGACCCCAGACGGACAACACCGTCACGTGCCCATCATCGGCGATCCGCGGCCAGCGCCGTGCGCCTTCGAGGACTTGGCGTACCTCCCTGGGGCCGATGCCGATCAGATGCGCGAACGCCCAGTCCGGCCACTCGAACCCCATGCCCACATACTACGCGCATAGTAACCGACCGATCGGTCCCAGTTTCATTTTTTGACGCAAGCTGGGTTCCGCCCGCGCGAAAACAACGGATTTGACGTCGCGTTCCGTGCGATCAAGCCCCGCGGGCGGCGATGCGTTCCAGCGCGGCGAGGTCCTTTTCCAGTATCCGGAACAGCCAATACACGCCGATGAAAGCCAGCGCACTGCTGATGCAGAGAAGCCGCAGCGTCACGATGACGGCGGAAAGGTCTTGGGACGGAATGAAAGTCGCGGCCGCGACACCCAGCAGCGGCACCGCTGCGGCGGCGGCCAGGAAGTACGTGCTGCGTACCTCGAGTCGATGCAGGCGGTGTGCATCCTGGGCGCCGAGTCCGCCGTGCGGGAGGAACATCGGATACAGCGACCGCACAGCGTAGAGGGTCACCAGGAAGTATGGGTAGGCCATTGCGACGCCGCACACGATTTGAGCGATGAAGAAGTAAACGTAGGACTCAACGGCGATATGGTTGCCGGTAGCCTCCATTATCACGGGGACCACCACGCCTGTGATCGCCCACAACGCACAGCAGATCAAGACGGTACGTTTGCCCAGCCGTAACGTGTCGGCCCTGGCTCGGGTGAGGGTGTCCGCGTTATAGGACCGGCCCTTGCGCAGCCCACGCGCGACCGACCAAAGCCTGGCGATCAGGATGTTGATGACGACGAAGCCAATCAGGAAGCCGACTCCATAGGCCACGAACGTCACCTGCTCGAAGCGATATTGAGCCTGCACGTCGAGGTTGTCGATGATCAAAAGGTGATTGTGGCGGTGGTTGTAGATGAGCGCGAGCGCATTCGGTACGGCGATAGCCAGCGCCATGATCGGGTGCATCAGCATGCGGGCACGCAGGCGCCAGCTTGTCGGCGGCGGGTCGATGAGGTTGCGGGCGCGGGCGTCGAGGCAGACTTCTAGCTGCTGGGCCATGTCGGCACCACGCGCCCAGCGGTTTTCCGGTTCGGGGTTGAGCGCCCGAACCAGGGCGCGCTGCAATGCCGCCGGGCAATCCCGGGGCAGATCCGAATACGGCAGCGCCTGTGGGCTGCGTGGTCGACGCTCCAACATCCCGGCCAAGGCGGCACGGTCATCGTCGGCCACGACATCGTCGTCGAACGGCTTGCGCCCGGTGAGCAATTCCCACAGCACGACGGCCAGGGCGTAGAGATCACTGCGAGTATCAAGATCGTTGGCCGTAATCGGCAGGTCCGGATGCAGCGCGGCGAGTTGCTCTGGTGACATGTACGCCAGCGAGCCGCCGAAGTAGGCGATGGGATTGTCGCCGGAGACGTTGCCGCTGAAGCTGATGTTGAAGTCGGCCAGCTTGGGGACGCCATCTGCGGTGAGCAGAACATTGGCCGGTTTGACGTCGCGGTGCAGCACCCCGGCGTTGCCCGCGTAATCGAGCGCCTCGGCTAGCCTGCGCCCGAGCCACGCGACGGTTTCTGGCCAGGACAACTCGGCCAGCTCCGCCCGCTGTGGCGATTCACTTGGCCGGATCTCGCCTTTCGCGGCAAGCACTTGATCGATCACCTCGAGCAGCATCACGCCACTGCGCTGAGCCTGCGGCGTAGCGCGGACGCGCTCGAGCACAGTGAAAAGCGTTCCGCCAGGCACATACTGCATGTACAGCAGACGCAACTTCCTGCGCTCCAGCACCCGCTGGTCGAAGATCCGCACGATGTAGTCGTGGTCGAGCTGAGCCAGCGTCTGTGGCTCGGTGCCGCTGTCACGGGAGATCTTCACTGCGACCAACCGCTGCATCGACCGTTGCCTGGCCAAGAACACCCGGGCAAAGGTGCCTCGTCCGAGACCGGCCATCAGGTCGAAGTCGTCGATCTTCTGTCCGGCGGCGAGGTCATCGAGGTTCGTCGGCTCGATCGGGACCGTCATCGCCGTGCTGTGGTAGTCGTCGGTGGCGAGCATCTCCGAGAGCTGGTCGCTCTGCTCGGGGTAGGCCGCGGTGTACTCGGCGACCGCGACCGAGCTACCCGCCTGCTTGCGGACGTGAAATTCCTCGTAGATCAGATCCGGTGGCAGCGGCCAAGTACGCAATTCCGGCAGTTCCTCGACGTAATCGGCCAGCCGTTTCGGCGTCTTGCCGTACCGCCACCGGTTGGCCAGGTCCACCTTGATCAATTCGATAAGTGACACGCGGCGGATCGCGGGGGATTCCGGCAGGTAGGCGGCCAGCTTCGGCGGTGTAGCCGCCGTCCGCCAGGCCTCGGCAAAGCGCTCCACTGCTTCGGCGACCCGATTGACCTGCAAATTTCCGGGCGCGCGGTCGAATTCGGCCGTCGCCTCCGGACCTGGCGAGGCGGGGGACGCCATGTGATCATCGTATCGCTGCCGCCGGGCTGAGGCCGACGTCAGGCCACGAAATCTCAGATATGAACCCCGAGTTGGGCCAGCCCATGGACGTTTCCGGAACGGACGGTCCTCGTGATGGCCGGATACGGACCGCAGCTGTGTCGGGTCATTCTCTGCTCTGAAGCGGCGCGGCGTATGCCCAATGCTCGATAAGAAGGCCGTCGACGACGCGGACCATGTCGACGCCGCCGGTCACGAAAGGCTTGCCAGTAGGTGCAGCGCCGAAGAAGTCACCGGTATGGGTGCCTCGGATGGTGTATCGGTTTGCGACCCATTCGCCGTTCTCCACGCTGTGCTCGGTGATCACTTCCATGTCGGGGCACCCGGCGCGCATCTGCTCCCACTTGCGCCGCCAGTCCTCTCGGGTGACCCGCACGCCTTGGTCGAGCGATTCCGGTGCGATGAGTCGCAGGCTGGTCTCGATGTCTCCATTGCGGCCCGCAATGATGGCTTGCACCACGGCCGCTGGCGATTTGGTGTCGGTCACGTCTCTCCTCTCACAAAACGGGGAGTAGTCCCCGATTGATAGGTCGACGATACGGGGAGTAATCCCCGGTTGGCAAGTACTCTGTGCCACATGACTTCTCCCCCTCCACGTCGGGCCGACGCGCAGCGGAATCGCGAACGTCTGCTGTCCGCCGCCGAGGCCCTCCTCAACGAACGAGGCCTGAGCGCCTCGCTGGATGACATCGCCAAGGCCGCAGGGGTTGGCAACGCCACGTTGTATCGCCACTTCTCTTCACGGGAAAAGCTGATCGAAGCCGTCTACGACCAGCGGATCCGGACGCTGTGTGACAGCGCAGGCAACCTGGAGGCATCTCGACCGCCCGGTGAGGCGCTGGTGGCCTGGCTTCGGGAAGTGGTCGTTCACATTACCGAGAGCCAGGTTCTGGGCGAGGCCTTCATGGCCGACTATGAAGGCCCCGCCGACATGGAGCCTCCGCAGGTCACAGCCTGGCACCGCGCGATCCACCAGGCCGCTGCGCCGCTGCTCAGCGCAGCGCAGGAGGTCGGCGCGATCCGTCGCGACCTCGGAGTGACCGAGTTGCTGGCCCTCACCACCGCCGTGGCCCGGGCTGGCAACCCGGCTCAGGCCATCCACTTCCTCGAGGTGTTACTAGATGGCGTTGTGCCCCGTGAGAACAACATGTTCGGCATGTAGCGAACGAGCGCAATGATCAGCGCTGCTGTGCCCCAGGCACGAGAGTTCGGATGTCCGCGCAGCTCGACGCCCGCGCCCGCGACGACGAACTACCGGGGCTGCTGCCGAGATCGATCCGAGGCCGCACCCAAGGAGCGGTGGATGCGTTGCCGGGCATTGGTTTCGGGCAATCGTCGCCCGCGTTGAGTCTGCGGGCGCTCAGATGGTTCCGGCTGTGACCACGATGGTGGTCCAGCCGCCGAGGTGGATGCGGTCACCGCTCTGGAGCGGGACGGGCACCTCGGCGGGGATCAGGTCCTCGCTGTCATTGAGGCTGGTGCCGTTGGTGGAGCCGAGATCGGTGATGGTTATGCCGGTTTCGGTGATGCGCAGGATCGCGTGGGCGCGGGAGACACCGGCATCGGTGGGGGCGATGCCCAGGTCGATCTCGGGTTGCAGGCCCTGTGAGACGCTGTGTTTGCCGATCAGGATATCGTTGCCGCGCAAGGTGATTCGGCGCTCCGGATAGAACGCCGGGAATTCGACCTGATCGGCGTCGGGACCTTTGCGGGCCTGCACCCGGTCATAGAACTCGCGATCGGCGGTGATCGTGGCGACCCATGTCAGCGCGCGCGCTGGGCCCTGGACCTCGGCCGCGGTGGCGATTTCGGTGGCCGCGGACGCATGCGGCACCGGCGTCGGCAGCGCCGAATCCGCGCCGCAGACTTCACAGAAACGGCCGGTGCTCGGCGACCCGCACGACGGGCACAGCGCCGCCGCGCTCGTCGGTGCGGGCGCGCCGATCGGCGAACCGCACACATCGCAGTAATCCGTCGCGACGGACTGATGCCCGTCCGGACAGGTGGCAATCGCCATCACCCCTCCTTGCGTACCCGCGCCGTCTTGGTCGAGCGTGCGTCCAAGGCCATTTCGTCCGCGGCCTCGACCCTGGCGCGCAACCGCACCGTGCCATTGCGCTCGTCGACCTCGACAACGCCGCGCAACAGCTTCGCGGTGCCCTCGTTCCCGGATTCGGCGGCGAGTTCGACCGCGCGCCGCAGCTTCGCCGTCGCGGTCTCCACATCACCGTTCTTACGCGCGCTCAACCCCTCCTGCACGACCTGCGCGAGTTCGGCCTGCCCGGTGTAATGCGCGACGCGCCTGCTGATTCGGGCCGACAGCTCGGTCTCGGTGGTCCACACCGCGCGCACCAATCCCTGCCCGACCACCTCGTCTCCCGCGACCACACTGATGCGGGCCGCGAGCTTCTCCCGTCCGGGCGCGGCGGGCTCGACCCGCACCTGCACGTGATAGTCGCGGTCCTCCGCACCCCACGCCCCGAGCGGGTACTCCCCCAGTTGCGGTCCGGCATCGGTGCGGCGCGCGGTCAGATCCTCGATCGTCGGCGCGACCTGCTTGACGAACTGGACGGTGGCACCGGCCGGTGTCCAGACCCGCAGGGTGAGTTCCGGAATCGCCTTTGCCATCGATGTCTGCGTCATGGCGGCGAAGTCCGCGGCCAGATTCGCCGGATCCGCGACGATATCGACGGTGCCGTGCAGCGCCGAGGCGATGGTGCGCAATTCGTCCACCTGCCAGTCGGTTCCGACGCCTCGGCAGTCGCAGGTGAAGATCCCCTCGGACTGCTTTATTTCGGCGGCCAGCGCCGTGGGCTCCTCGTGTTCGTTCTTGCCGTCGGTGAGCAGAATGGCGTGCACCATCGCACCCGGATGTTTCTTGGTCAGCTGACGGGTGAGCCCGAGCCAGGTGCCCATGGCGGTGCCGCCGTTGGGGCGCAACTTATCCAGCGCGCGCCGGGCCGCGGCCCTGGTGTCGCGGTTGACCGGCACCGATGGCTGATCACTCGGATAGGTCAGCCGCGCCATCGACGTGCCCTCGATGATCGCGAACCGGGTGCCGTCCTTCAGCACATCGAGTGCGGCCAGGGTGGCTCGGCGCGCACCCTCGAACTTCTTCCCGGTGGCCATCGATCCGGAGCAGTCGATGATCAGCACCTCCAGCCGCTCCGGCTCCGGTCCGGCCGCCACGAAATCCGCACCGGTCTCCACGGTCACCACCGCGTCGACCGTGTCCGCGCCCTCGGCCAGATGTTCGTTCTGGTCTATCGCTACCGAAATGCCGTTATCCGCAATCGAACTCACTGTGCTACTCCTGCATCGACCGATGGCCCGATCGGCACCAGCGCGACGGTGATGTTGTCGCTCCCCCCGGACCGTAGTGCAAATTCGACAAGCACCCGCGCGGCCTGCTCGCGCGGTAATCCGCTGACCATCCGCGCGAGCGCCGTCGGATCGGAGATGTAGTTCCAGAGTCCGTCACTGCACAGCAACAGCACCCCGGGACCCGTGGTGTGAAAGGTCTTCACACATCGGTCCGACCATGGTTTGTCCTCGCTGTCCGCACCGAGCCAGCGCAGCAAGGTATGGGCCCGCGGATCCCGCATCGCGGCCTGCTCGTCCATGGCACCGGCATCGACGAGCGCCTGTGCCCACGAGTCGTCGACGGTCAACCGGGTCGACGGCAGATTCCCACCCGCGATCGGCTCGATGCCGCTGCCCTGCAACCAATATGCCCGGCTGTCACCGACATTCGCGACGGTGATCTCCACTCCGTCGCCACCGTATCCGCGCACGATGGCCGAAACATACGTGCATGAGGGAGCGTGACCATCGTGCCGCGCGATATCCCGCACGGCCCGCGACGCGGCCGTGAGCCCGGCCAACACCACTGCCGTGCCGGATCGTGCCTCGGCCAATGCGGTGAGGCAGGCATCGACGCCCGCCCGCGCCGCCGCACCCGAGGCCGCCTGCGGATCGTCGGAGGTGGAGACACCGTCGCTGACCGCGATAACGGTGACGATCGGGCGATCGGCCCCGTCCTCCACTACCGCGGCGGCGACCGCATCTTCATTGCGCGCGTGCGCGATACCGCGATCGGTCATGACATACACCGCGCCGAGATCAGCCTCGAATCGGTCCGGCTGCGGCCGCAATTGACCGCAGCCGCCGCAATAGCCGTCGGCGTCGTAGCGGGTGCCGCCGCAGCCCTCACACGTCGGCGCCGCGTTCGGATCCGACCGCGGCAGCGCGATTCGGCGCGCACCGAGTTCGCGGCCGCAGGCCTCGCAGAACCGGTCGGCCACCCCGACCCGCGCCGCGCATTCCGGACACCGCCGCTCTACCGCGGTCTCGGGCTGGGTCATAGGGTCGTCCTCGGCCGGATCGCATTGGCCCGATCCACCAGCTCGAATCGGGTCCACATATCTTCGGTTTCGCGGGCGAGGTCGCGATAGCAGCGCTCCAAACCGGTTCGTACTCCATCCTGATCGAGGTTGGCGCCGAGCAGCGCCCCGTGTGTTGTCGGTGCTTTACCCGCACGTAGCCATTTCAATGCGGCATCCAGCACCCGCATCCGCACCTGTGCGCCACGGCTTTTCGATTCGATCCGCAATGCCTCGACCCGTCCGCCCGCGTCGCGCAGCAGCGCTTCGGACAGTTCGTCGGGGGTGCGGTCGGCCAGCATTATCTCCACGGCAGTCAGCCGTGCCTCGGTGTAGAGCGCCGAGGCCGAATCCACCTGATCGAGTATGGCGACGGCGCCGTCGCGATCGCCGTCCGCATTGCGCAGGCGGGCCAGTCCGAAGGCGGCGCTGACGAAGCCGTGGTCGGTGCGCCAGATCGTGTCGTAGTAGCGTGCGGCCTGTCGCCGATCCGGCTGTGCGCCGGTCAGTTCGGCGACGGCCGCCTGCGCCAGTTTCGGTGCGGCCTCGCCGGGCAATGCGGCGTACACGGCATCGAATTCGGCATGGGCCGCATCGATATTGCCCGCGAGCAGTTCGGCTTGGCCGCGATACCAGGCCAGCCGCCAGTCACCGGGCAGGGTGGTGGCGAGTTCGTCGAGTCGGCGCAGTGCATCGGCCGGATCGCCGATCTCGAGGGCGGCGCGCACCAGCCGCAATGGAATCTCCAAGGACGCGCCGCGAGTCATGAGTACCGAGCGCAGCCCCGCCTCGAAGGCCGGTTCCAGTTCGGCGGGTGAGGTGCCGCCGGTGGTCGCCAGTAGAGCCGCACCGCTGTCGTTCGGATCGACCAGCGGAACCGGCAGTGCCGCAACGATACTCGTCGGTGTCGGTGCTTCCTGAACACCGAATACGCCGCGTGGTGGCCCGAAGTAGGCCGACATACCGGGACGCGGCACCCCGTCATCGATGCTCAGCACCTCCCGCAGCACGCCGGTCAGCTGATCGGCCATCTCCTCCATCGAGGAGAAGCGCGCCTCCGGATCGGCGTCGGTGGCGCGCAGGATGAATCGGTGCAGCGAATCGTATTTCGCCAGTAGCGGTTCGGCGTCCGGGGCGGGCAGCGCGCCGAAATGTCCGCCCTGCTGGGAAACATTCATCAGCAATACCGCGAGGGTGCGGCCGACGGTGTAGACCTCGGTGGCGACGGTCGGCCCGGTTTCGGAGATTTTCGGATCCTGATATCCGATAGTGCCGTAGATGGGGCTGTCCTGATCGTCCATGGCGATCACCGCGCCCATATCGATGAGTTTGAGCTGCTCATCGGTCTGCATCACATTGTCGGGCTTGAAATCACAGTAGGCCAGGCCGAGCGAATGCAGGTAGCCGAGGGCGGGCAGGATCTCCAGAATGTAGGCGATGGCCCGCGGCGGCGGGAGGTAGCTGCCATCGGCATCGCGGCTGGCGCGCAGGATCTGCCTGAGCGAGGTCCCGCCGACGTACTCCATGACGATGTAGCCCACCGCGATACCGTCGGTGCCGCGGTGCTCGACGAAGTTGTAGATCTTGACGATGCTGGGATGTTCGACCTCGGCGAGGAACCGTTTCTCGGCGACCGCGGCCGCCATCGCGTCCAGATCCCCGGAATTGAGTAGACCTTTCAGCACTACCCAGCGGTTGGCGACATTGCGGTCGGTGGCCAGATAGATCCAGCCGAGCCCGCCGTGCGCCAAACAGCCGACGACCTCGTACTGTCCGCCGACCAGATCGCCCTTGCTCAACTTCGGTGTGAACGAGAACCTGGTGCCGCAATTGGGGCAGAAGCCCTCGGTGCGGCCGGGCGTACCGTCACGGCCGCGGCCGACCGGTCGTTCGCATTTGCCGCAGAAGCGCTTGCCCTCCGCGACCTGCGGATCGGTCAGGACCGCGGTGGCCGGGTCGATGCGCGGCATCCGCGGCACCTCCACCATGCCCGCGCCGAGTCGGCCGCGAGCGCTGGATTTCGATGACGTCCGTCCCGTGCGCACCGAACGTCCGGAGGCGCGGGTGCTTCCGGAACGCACCGATAGTGCGGAAGTCTTGCCCGGAGCTGTCCCGCAGGCGTCACAGTACCCACCGACGATGGTTCCGCCGCAGCCTGGCTCGGCACAGATAGCCTGTTGTGATTCAGCCGGGGCCGTCCCGCAGGCGCCACAGTAGCCGTCGACGATGGTTCCACCGCAGCCCGGTTCTGCGCACGGCTGCTCCTCGCTCGAAACCCCCTGCGGGACGCGCACTTCCGCCGATACCGTGGTCGCCTCGGCGGGCGCGGTGCCGCACACCGTGCAGTAACCGTCTTCGATCGTGCCGTCGCAGCCCGGCTCATTACAGGTCATCTGCCCCGCCCCGATTTCTCCCCGATGATCTGCTGGAAGTCGGCAACCGCCCGGGTAACGGCCGCCAGGTCGCACGGTCGCCGCGCGAGCAGACCCGCCGCGATCTGATTGCAGGCCAAGACATCTCGGTCCTCGCTGACGCCGAGCCGAGCCGCCTTCGCCTGATAGGCGGCCAGCCGCCCACGCAATTCGCTGCGCCGATCGAGCAGGCCCTGAGCCAGCTTCTGCGCGGTGGCCGCCCCGGCGGTCGCGTCGGCGATCCGCATTCGCAACCGCACCAAATCCGCTGCCGCAACCGATTTCGGCGATAACGCGTCGAGTTCCGTTTCGAGCGCGGCGGTGTTGTCCTCGTATGTCGGCAGCGGGCCCGCCAGAATCTTCGCCTCGACCCGCGCCCTTGCCTCCGCCGCGCGGGCTCGGGTTTCGCGTAGCGCCGCCAAGCGCCTGCGCGTCTCGGCGATGGCGGCGGCCCAATCTGCCGCTACCGCATCGAGTTCGGCGAGGATCGTGGCAACGTGCCGCAACTGCTCGGACAACTCGGCGACGCGCGCATCGATCTCCGGCGCCGTCAGTGCGAGCGGGTCGGTCGCGGAACGGCTCAGCAATTCGGCGATGCCGTCGCCGATCGCGCGCAGCTGGGGGGTCTCGCCCCCGGCCGCGCCCGCCTTGTCCAGGGTTTCCTGCAGCGGCGCGAGGCCCGCCATCACCCGGCTGTTCACCGCGTCGACCGCGTCGAAGAATTCGGCGATTTCCGGGAAGGTGGCCCGCATGCGATCAACGGTATCGGCGAGTCCGACGAATAAAACCTCTTCGGCGGGTCCGGTGAGCGAACGTTGCGCCATCGGTATCGGCGTGCGCGCGGCCTCATAGGGACGCCCGCGCAGCAGTCGGGTGAGTTCGGCGCGCTCACCATCGTCGAGGCGGGTCCGAGTGCCGCGCACCTTGCGCGCCGAATCCAAGATGATCTGCAGACGGCTGTAGTCCTCCCACATCAGCGCGAGCGCGGCGCGGACCGGCAGCCAGCGCTGTTCGGTCACACCGGAGGGCGGATAGCGCTGCAGCAGTGTGTGGCCCTGATGCTTGTCCAGTTCCAGCAGGGTGGCCGTGATGGCATCGAATTCGATTGTGCGGGTTGTCAATTCGGCATCGATTTCGGAAAGAGTGAGTAGCTGCATGGTCTCACTCTTTGTAACGCAGGTCCGGTGGACCCGGCGACGGGCCGAGGGCGCTGAGTCTGGTGTTGTAGAGCTGCTGCCAGGTGCCGTCACCGCGGATGCGTTCGAGCACGCCGTTGACGAAGCGGACCAGATCCGGATGCCCCTGCGCGATGCCGACCGCGTAGGCGCCGGTGCCGATCACCTCCCCGACGATCTCGAGATTTCGGTCTTGGGCCACCAGACCGACGAGGATCGGATCGTCGCCGCTGATCGCGTCCACGTGGCCCTGTTGCAACGCGGCCAGACAGTCGGTCCAGTTGGACGCGCCGAGGACGACGGGCCGCTTGGCCAGGCTGAACAGTGGTCCGGGCGAGGTGGTGCCCCGGGTGACGCACACCCGCTTGCCGCCCAGATCCGCGCTGGATCGGATGCCGGAGTTGCGGGCGGCCAGAAGACGTTGGGTCGCACGGTAATAGACGCCGGAGAAGTCGACGTCACGACGCCGCTCACAGGTCGCCGAGAAGGTGCGCACAATCAGGTCGACCTGTTTGTTCTGCAGGGCCGGTATCCGCTCGGCCGCGGTGACCGACCGCAATTCGATCCGGTCCGGATCACCGAAGAGGGATCGGGCGATCTCGCGCGCAATATCGATATCGAAGCCCTCGAGCTGTCCGCTGCTGGGATTGCGGAAGCCGAACAGGTAGGTGTTCTGATCCACCCCGACCCGCAGTTTGCCACTGGCGACGATGGCCGCCATCGCCGAACCCGACGGCATCGCACCGGGACTCGGCAACGGACCTGGACGCAGGGTGGTCTCCGGATCGCAATTGCCGCCGGATTCGGACTGCGGCGGTGTCGTGATCTCGACGAGATCGGGTTTGGGGTTGACCGCGGCCACATTCGTGGAGGCGGGGGCCTGGATGCCGGAACCGCATGCGGTCACCAGCGCGACCAACGCCATCCATCCGAATCCGGACCGCCGCAGGGTGATTCGCCGTCTCACAGGAACTCCTTCACCCGTGGCCAGAGGCCGGTGACGGTCGATGCCGCAGCGCCGAACAGGAGTACCAGTGTCCCGGCGGGGCTGAGCGTCAATGTCGCACCCGCCGAGTCGACCCCGACGCGCAAATCGCCGCGTTCCTGAATGAGGTTGTCGCGCAACAGCTGATCGAGATGGGCGAACAATGTCGCCGAGGTCTCCGGACCCGTACCGATCGCCTGAGCGACGGCCGCGGGGTAGTTCGCCGCCTCGTAGGCATCACGCTGTTTGGCATGTCCGGCGGTCCAGCCCAGCACACCGCGCGAGGCCGCGGAGTCCGGGCCGGTGACCGTCGCCAACCGGTCCGTCAGTTCGGTGGTGTGCTTGCGGTAATCGGTTTCGCTCGTGGTGATATCGCCGCGGGTGATCAGCTCCAGGGTTTCGTCGGTGCGCGCTTGCTGGGCAAGGATCCTGGCCTGGGTCAGGGTTTCGAAGCGACTGGTCGCCCCGGATTTACCGGTATCGAGTGCGACGGCGGCGATGATCGTCGCGGCGACCACCCAGAACAGCGCGAGGCCCGTAGCGCCCGCGGCGACCGCGAGACCGAGGTTCACCCGGCGATTGGTGCGGTGCAGCAGGACCCAAGTGCCGCCGCCACAGCCGATGAGCACCAGTATCAGCAGCACCATGGTGGTCCACGGCAGCGCGCCGATATCGTGCTGATCCCGGCGGACCGCGGCCATGCGGTCCTTGCTGAGTGTTTCGGCGTTGGGCAGCAACGAATTCTGCATCAACAGTGAGGCCTCGCGCAGATAGGACGAACCGACCGGGAAGCCCTGCCGGTTGTTCGCCCGTGCGGTTTCGACCAGGCCGGTGTAGGCGGGCAGGTCGGCGGCGATCTTGGCGACGATATTCCTGGTCTGTTGATCGGCGGCTCCGGCGGTCGCCTCCGCGAGTGCGGCCGCCGCTTCGGCGAGTGCCTGCTGATATCGCGCGCGCACTTCCGGTGATTCGATGCCGCCGGACAGGAAGGCCGTGGCCGCGGACGCGTCGGCGGCCGACAGCGCGACATACAGGGTCTGCGCGGCGTAGGCCAGCGGTTCGGTGCGTTCCAGCACAGCATCGCGCCGAGCGATCTTGCCGCTCAATTGATCTGCGGAGGTCAACCCGGCGAGCAGACACAACACGACGGTGACGACGGCGACCGCGCCGATGGCACCCGGAGTCGTCCCGGCGAAGCGCCGTACCCACGCACCCCCGTTGCGCATGGTCGCTGGTAGGCGAATCTCCAACACCGCCCCCCTTCATCTACCCGGCCGGTGTTCCCGATCGCGATAGTACGGGAGGGAATTCGGGTTTGCCGCCCATCACGGCGGGGGCATCGAAATCGGCGGTCGATCCGGTGTCACATCGAGCAGCGGTGCGAGGTTCGGTGTCCAGCGCGGGTACTGAGTGAAGATCTCCCCGAAGGATTTCGACGGTTTGCCGAGCTTCACTCCCGCCGCCCTGTCTTCGCGCAGTTCGTGCTGCAGCGATTCCACCGAGCGCACCAATCCGGTGTGCAGACTGCGCTGTTCGATGGCGGCACTGCGGCCGGTGATCCCGATCGCGCCGATGAACGCACCCGAGCTGTCGCGCACCGCCGATGCCACACAACTCCAGCCGACCGCCGTCTGCTCACGCTCGTGCGCGAACCCGGTATCGCGGGCCTCGTCGAGCAGTGCCCGCAGTTTGCGCGGATCGGTCACCGAGTACTGGGTCAGCGGCGCCCAGCGCATGGCGAGGATCTGTTCGGCCTGTTCCTCGTGGGCGGCGATCTGCAGCCGCCCCGCGGCGGTGAGGACCATACTCGGCCCGAACGATGCCAGGCTCGGCCAGTTCTGCCGCTTCATCACCTCGGCGTAGTTGCGGCCGAACGCCGAACCGTTGAGGGTCAGCTCCCCGCCGTACAGGCTTGCGCACCAGACGATTTCGCCGCGCGTGCGCAGGTACAGGTCCTGGATGTAGGGCTGCGCGGTGACGACGAAACCGTGCTGCTGGGCCGCGCGCAAACCGTGGTAGATCAGCAGCGTGCCCGCCCGGTAGCCGTCCGGGGTCACTTCGAGCATGCCGCGTCGGGCCAGATCGTTGGCGATACGACGGACGGTTGGTTTCGGAATGCCGGTACGGCGCGTCAGCGTGGCCAACGAGACCGGATCCCGGGAATCGGCGACCGCCTCGATGATCGCGACGGCGCGCCCGACCACGGTTTTGTCATCGGGCATATCGATGAGTGTGCGACCGCATCGGCACGGGTGTCAAACCGATACCGCGTTGGACGGCCGTTGGTTATTCGTTGGTCGGTGCCGCGAATCTCATGGGGCCGAAACGTACCGACCCATGTTCGGTACCGACCCCCAACGCACCTCTATCCAACCCTCCAGCCTCGCACCCCGGGGGGACCGTAATCAATGCGCGCACAGCCAATTTCGATGAACGTGTCACTCAGTGATACGGCGGGGATGTTTCCGCACCGGATTTGCCGGACGCTGATTCCACGTCCCGTCCACCGGGCTTGGCGCGCAGGAAAGTGAGCCCAGTGAAGTACCTACTTACCGCCGTTCTCGCGGTGGTCGCGGCGGCCGCGGTTTTTCTCGCGGTCGGCAAGTCGAATCTCGATATCCATCTGCCACAGGTAGATCAGGCGTCGAATCAGGACCAGACCACCGGTGAGAGCACCGGATCCCGTGGTGGAAACGGCAATTCGAATACAAACAACAATTCTGATTCCACCAAGCCCACCGGCCCGACGACAACGGACAAGACCAAGAAGCACACCGTCGTCTTCGATGTGAGCGGCAGCGGCAAGGTTCGCGACCTCAGCTGGAGTGACGGCGCCAGCAGCTACCTCGGCGCGGGCGCTACCACACTGCCCTATTCGCGCACCCTGGTCAGCAACCGGTCCGGTGGTTTCGTCGTCTTCATCGAGGGCACGCCCGATCCCGCCGGTGCGGCCCACTGCAAGATCACCGTCGACGGCAAAGTCGTCGCCGAGCAACAGTCCACCGCTCGCGGATTGTCGTGCCGCGCAGAAATTTCCAACTAATCGGAGCCAGGAATGCGTGAGGATACTCGTTTCAAACTCACCCAGGCCGGAGTGAGCGCCAGCCGGGTGTTCCCGTTCTATGTCGTCTGCGATGTCTCCCGTTCGATGTGGGACCCCGCGTGGACCGACCAGAAGATCACGCCACTGGAGACGGTGGAGCAAGCGCTGCCGGACATGCTCAATGTGCTCGAGGAGGATCCGACCACCTATGACACCGCGCATCTTTCGGTCGTCGCCTTCGGTGATTCCGCCGTCGCGGTGCTGCCCTTGACCCCGCTGCGCATCGACCCATCCATTCCGGCGCTACCGCGCCAGGGCGCGACCGACTACGCGGACGTATTCCGTTATCTGGACCGACAATTGCGCGCCGACCACAAGCGCTTCGCCAGCGCCCGATTGGACACCTACACCCCGGTGATCTTCTTCCTCACCGACGGAAATCCGCAAGTGCGCGGCAAATTCCAGCCCGACAATGTCTGGGTGCCGGTGCGGGCCGGACTGGAGGCGCCCGGCCACCCGTTTCGACCGGTAGTGGTGGCACTCGGCATCGGCGATGTGCGTGAGGAGACGGTCCGGCAGTTGCGCTCGCGCAATCCGGTCGGCGTCGCCTGTGTCGCCGAGGGCAGTGTGGCGCCGGGAGATCTGTTGCGCGCCATCATCAACAGCATCAAGTTCTCGATCAGCAGCAGTGTCGGGCAGGGCAGGTTCCTGTTCCGTACGCCCCTCGGCATGCGGGAACTGGACTGAATAGCCATGACGCTGAATACGTTTCGTCGCCGACCGATTCTGTTCGTAGTCGCGACCGCGCTGCTGGGCACGCTGCTGTCGATCATCGTGCAGGTGCTGGCCGATAGCGGCCCCGACGGCTGGACCACGGCCGCGGTCGCCGAGCGAGTGGCCCACGATGTCTCGGGCTGCCCGCAAGTGCCGGAAGCCGCTGTCGGTCGGTTGAAATCGCCAGTGCGCGCGGAACTGCGCGACAAATTCGGCAATACCTGCGCACCGATCTCGGGCCTGCCGATTATCTTGGCCAGCGGCAGCCAGTTGCCGAAACCGCAGTCGGAGCCGATTCTGCTGCACGATATCGGTAGCCAGCAGGTCAGCGCCCGGCCCTCCGGCGAATTCGGTGACGTGCTGCTGGTCTCGATCGCCGACCCGGCACCCGATCGCGGATTATGGTGGCTGCCAACGACTCTGATGTGCCTGCTCGCCGCGACGGCGACCGGAGCCGCGGTCGTGCTGGTGCGGCCCGGACCTGGAACCAGTTCGGTCGTGCCGATCGCCGATCGTGGCGGTCCGGAACGCTCCGAGCTGGCCGAGGGTGCCGAGGCCGCCCGCCCGGTCGAACTACCCGCATTGACCACCTCTGGCGTGAGCGGACTCACCGTCGACCGTGGCCGCAGCGGCCGTTACGACGTGTACGCCGCCACGCAGGTGGGACTGTCGCACGCGAAGGACGGCCACACGCGCGAGGACGCCTACGCCATCGGAGGCGACCCGGATCGCGGCTGGGTCTACCTCGCGGTCGCCGACGGGCTCGGCTCGGCCGCCAATTCCCATGCCGCCGCCCAGCGTGCGACCCGCGCCTGCCTGACGCTGCTGCACCGGTATGCGAGTTCGCTCGATCGCATCGGATATCCGTCCACCTGGGAGCCGCTCGCCGCGGAGATCACCGCGAAGGTGGCCGCCCAACTCGACACGGGGACGATCGACGAACTGGCCGCCCAGATCGATTACCGCAGCCCGCACGGCGCAAGCGATAACAAGCGCACCTCGAGCCCGGCCTGCACCTTGGCCTTCGCCGCGCTCGGCCCGGTTTCGGCGGACGGCTACCCGCTGGCCTGGGCGACCATCGGCGATTGCGATCTACTGCTGGTGGACCTGGATTCCGGTGCCACCAAATGGCTTACCCAGCACACGACCAAGCGCGGCATGATCAGCAATGTCACGCCGTCGCTGCCACGCGATGCCGATCGCGTGATCGCCGGGCTCACCTTCGTGCCGTCGAATCTGATGGTGGTGCTGGCCAGTGACGGGATGGCCGACGCGATCCGGCTGGTGCCCGAACAATTCGCCACGCTGCTGCCGCAGATCGCCGGGCCGCGGCCCGCCGAGCATGTTTTCGGACAGCTCGTCGGATTCGACCTGCCCGGCCTGCACGATGACCGCACCATCGTCGCGGCCTGGCCGACACGCGGGCGCGGGCCCGCCCGGAACATACGTTAGGCGGGGGCTATGACAATGCCGGGGTGGTCGGCAGCCGGACGTACCGAGTACCGCTTGGACGAACTGCGCATCATGGGCGATTTTCCGCTGGGTGAGGGCGGTTCCGCGCAGGTGTGGCGGTGTACGACACCGGATGAGGTGTCGGTCGCGTTCAAGCGCTATGACCGGGATACGGTGCGTCAATTGCGGCCGCGGGTGCTGCGTGAGTTGGTCGCCTGGCCACACCGGCTGGATCAGGACGACCGCAAGCGCCTGCTGGAGCTGTGCGCGTGGCCGCATGCAGTGGTCGTCGAAAACGAAACGGTGGTAGGCATTCTCATGCCACTGGCGCCACGCGAATTCTTTTTCGAATCGCGCAGCGGTCCGCAGCCGCGGGCCTTCACCCGGGTCGCGGTGCGGGTGTCGGATGCGCAGAAGCGCGGGCACACCTATTTCGATTTCCCGCACAAGATCGCGCGACTGGGGCAGTTGCTGGTGGATCTGCAGTTCCTGCACGATAACGACATCGTGGTCGGGGACCTACAGCCCAACAACATCCTGACCACCGACGCGCGGCCGGTCGACGGTGTCGTCTCGGCGCACAACTACTTCCTGGACTGCGATTCCTTCCTCATCGGCGGCCGCGGCGCGACCCCGCGACTCGATCCGCTGCCGTGGCGGCCGCCGTATCCGGTGCAGCAGTTCACCGCGACCACCGATCTCTTCAAATTCGCGTTGCTGATGATCCGTTGCCTCGCCGAGGATCTGGCCGCGAATCGGCTCGACTATCGGCAGTACGCCCAGTTGCTGCCCAGCGGGGATTTCCAGAAGGTCGACCGGCTGCTGACCACCCCGCATCCGGATCTGACCTCCGCCGATCTGCGGGCGCTCGCACTGGCCTGGCAGTCGGTGGTGCGGCCGGACGGTCGGGTGTATCGGCGGACCGACTTCGCGCTGCGCGAACCATGGAACGAGCAGACTCGCGCCGCGCACTTCACCGGGTTCGCCGCGTCCGCGCCGACGAGTACTGCACCGCGCCAACGTATTTCACCTGTTGTGGTGGTCGCGTGGATCGCATTGTTCATCGTGCTGCTCACCATCGTGATCTCGCTCGCATGATCAGGAATGAACCGATGTCCGAACCTGCCCTCCTGCTCACCACCGGTGCGATCCGCCATCGGATCTCCGGGCGCACCCATTCCCTCGGCTCCGGATCCGGCGCCGATATTTCGGTCAGCGACGACGGCCCGGCGGGCCAGTGGCTGCGGTTCCGGTATGTCAACGGGTGGGCCATTCGCGCCGTGGATCCGACGATCGAGGCGACCCTCGATGACGAGCCGATCGGCCCGCGTACCTGGACGGCGGTCGATGGTTCCGGGACGCACGAACTGCGGATCGTGGTGCGCGGTCGTATTTTTCGCCTCGTTGTGGCCGAGGCGGACGGCAACAGGAGCTTCACGCCGCCAACGGCTGTCGGTTCTTCGGGTCGAGGACCGGATCCGACGGTCGACCCCCGCGCATCGCGAACGCCGTCCCCACCTGCTGCGGTCCGACCGACGGCGCGCAGTGGGCATGGCGCCGCGGCGAATCCCCGGCCGGTCAACCCCGCCGCGGCCGCGACCCAGCCCCCTCCCAGACGCGCACATTCGACCCCGCCAGCCGCTCGCACGCCGAAAGCACGCCCGATAGCCGACCCGACGCTGATCGATGAGCCCGCGCAAGCATTGCCGATAGGCATCGCCCATCACACTTCCCCGCAACCCGATCCCACACCGCGACAACAGGTCTCATCGGCGCCTGGATCGTGGTCGGTGCCGAGCGATCGGCCGCTCGCGATCGGCCGCGCGGGTGGTGATGCGGAAATCGCCCTGCCCGGCCTGGATCTGGCGCATCGGCACGCGACGGTGCGCTGGACCGGGCGTGCAGTGGAGTTGCGCGGACTCGCCACCAATGCGCGGCCGTTCGTCGACGGCAAACCCGTACTGCACGCGCGACTGCGGGTCGGCGAGCAATTCATGTTGGCGCATCACACCTTCGAGGTATCGGGCCCCGCCCAGCTGACACTGGTACCCGCCGCGGTCATCGCGCGCGAACCGCTGCTGCGCTTCGACGGCGTGAGCCTGCGGTATCGGGGTCGTACCGAACCCACCCTGCGCGATCTGACCTTCGAACTCGGGCGCGGTGAGGTTCTGGCCGTGATCGGACCGTCCGGGGCCGGGAAGTCCACCATGTGTTCCGGTCTGCTCGGCGAGGTCGCACTGGCGGCGGGCTCGTTGCGGCTCGGCCGAGTCGACCTGGTCGCATCCCGAATGCAGGCCAGTCATCTGGTTTCCTTTGTGCCGCAACAGCCCGCCATGTTCGGCGATCTCGCGGTGCGCGACGCATTGCTGTGGGTGGCGGGTCTGCGCACGGCCAGCGATACCACCCGGTCCGAGCGGGCGGCCCGGGTCGACACCGTGATCGCCGAGATGGAGCTGGCGGGCGAGATCGGCAAGCGGATCGTCACGCTGTCGGGCGGACAGCGCAAGCGTGTCTCGACCGCCATGGAATTGCTCAGCGATCCGCAATTGCTGGTACTGGACGAGCCGACCTCCGGGTTGGACGAGGGTTTGGACCGCGCCATGATGCAGCGGTTGCGGGTGGTCGCCGAAACCGGTTGCGCTGTCATTGTCGTCACCCATTCGATGGTCAATGTCGACTGCGCCGACAAAGTGCTCGCGGTGACCGGTCGCGGGCGACTCGGATTCTTCGGCCCGCCCCGAGAGTTGTTGGGCGCCTTCGGCGTCGACAGCTACGCCGAGGTGATGGACCGGCTGCGCGCCGACCGGCAGGCGGGGCAACCCGCCGCACCCTCGGCCCCGCAACCGGCCGAGCATGCGGTCCCCGCGCCGATGCGTGGTTCGCTGCACCGGCATCTGCCGCGCCTGATCGGTCGGGAATGGGCCCGCCAGCGCAATGGATTCCGCACGCTCGCACTGGGTTCAGCGGCGGGCATCGGCCTGACCGCCATGCTCGGTGCGGCCGCTTCCGACCAGGGACTCGGCGGTGACCCGCGGGCGATCAGTTCGGTCATGATCGCCTTGATCGTCTGCCTCACCTTTTTCTCGATGGCGCAATCCTTCGCCGCCATCGTCGACGATCGCGTGGTCATCGAACGCGAAGCGCGCTGGGGAATTTCGGCGGCATCAGTGGTGTTGGCGCGCGCGATCACCTGTACGCCGCTCGCGGTGCTGCTGGGTGTGGCATCGACCATCGGCTATCTCGGTATCAAGTCCGGGCCCGCGAATCCGATACTGCCGCAACCCTACGGCCTACTGCTGTTCGCGATTACGCTGCCGCTGGCCGCGATGGCACTCGGGCTGCTGGTATCGGCATGTTCGAAATCATTGCGGCAGGCGGTTTTCGTGCTGATGGGCGTGCTGGCGCTGCAGGTGGTGATGACCGGGCTCGCACCGCCGTTCGAAGGCACGCCCGGTGCGGTACTGCGGATATTCGCGTATGCCGCGCCGTCGCGGTGGGCGGCGGCCGGGCTCGGTGCCGATATCGGACTCACCGGTGGGGCGGATCCACCACCGGGGCAGCAGAAGCCGTTCGCCGATTCGATCTGGACCCACGATCTGCATCACGTCGAGACCGCCGCGGCGGTGCTGGTCGTGATCGCGATCGTCGCCACCGCGTCGACCATTCGGGTGCTGCGGCGGCAGCTGATGGCCATGAAATAGGAGGTCACTTTCGAACCGAATTCATCTGCTGTACTGCATTACCGATGGTGCCGGGTTCGAGTTGTGCACCGGAACTCGTGTGGCTGCGGGGAATCGTACCGCTGGAATTCGGTGCGCAGGAACGTGCGGAGTCTTGCCGGTGATCTACCGCGGCCTTCTCCAGCGAAATGCGCTGGCATCCAGATCTTTTCTGGCGCCGCGAATGCGCGACCCGGCACCGGTCGCATGTCGGCCGTCGGTGGATTCTTCGTGTCGAATCGGGCGAGTGATATTTTCCGGGGCAGCCGACGAGTACCACCTCCGATTCGGAGACCGGTTCGCAGAACTGATACGCGCCCGACGAATCAGCGAGGCAGTACGCCCCTTACGGCCAGTAGGGATATGACCACGAGCACCGCTGAGGATATCCCCAGAGAAATCCAGCCGAGCCGGATCAAGTGGGCGGCCGATGCAGGCGGTGCGACAAATGCACGTCGAGCATGAACGCGTTGTCGGTGACCGCGCACGATCGTAACCGGGCCGAGCACGATGCCGTATCCCAAGAGTGACAAGACAATTGTGGTCACTTCGATCAGAATTCGGCGGGCCGAATCGCGCGTGGGCACCGGCGGACCTGACGGCACCTGAGCGAGGACAGGCCGATGCGGCGGGCTAGCCACAATATTGCGGGGCAATGTGGAGCGGCCGCGTTGCGGCTCCGTGGACCGCACCGGCCGTTCCTCGCCCTCCACGAGTTCGGTGACCTCATCCGACGCGGGCGCATTGTCGGGCTCGCGCGAGGTGACTTCGTCGGACCCGGTGATCACGTCCGGCTCCGCATTCGGTGCGGTGATCTCACCAGCGGGCGCCACGGATGGTCTGCTCCGCACGCTCTGCTCGTCCTTGGCTTGGGCCGCAAGGAAATCCACGAGTTCACGCGCAGTCGGCCGGACCTCGGGATCCTTGTTCATCGTCGCGACGACCATGCGTCGGTACCGACCGGGCACACCGGTGAGATCCGGATCGTCCCGAATGATTCGCGCTATCACCCCCGCCTGGGTATCGGCGTGGAACGGTGGCCGACCGGTTGCCGCGAAGGCGACCAGCGCACCCCAGGCGAAAATGTCCGCGGGCGGTCCCACCTCGTGGTTGCCGAGCATTTCCGGCGGCATCCACGCCAGAGTCCCGATAATGCGTCCCGGTTCGGTGAGGCGGGTGGCATCGATAACCCGGGCGATACCGAAATCGATGACGCGCGGACCATCCCACGTCAGAATGATGTTGTCCGGCTTCAAATCCCGATGGATGACATCCGCGCCATGTATGCACTCGAGTGCTTCGGCGAGCCCGCTCGCGAAATCGTAGAGCTGGGCCGACGACATCGCGCCGCGTTCCCGAATGGCCTGTGCCATCGATTCTCCGGAGACGAACGAATTGGCCAGCCACGGCCGCTCCGCTTCGATATCGGCGTCCACCACCTCCGCGATGCGCCGTCCGTGCACTCGCCGAGCCGCGCTGACCTCCTGCCGAAATCTGGCTCGGAACTCCGGATCCCGCGCCAATTGCGTATGCGGCATCTTTATCGCGACGACGGTGCCGTCCGGGCCGAATCCCTGGAATACGACACCCATTCCACCCTCGCCCAGACGGCCGTGTAACACGAACCGACCGATAGCCGTCGGATCATCCGGCAACAATGGTCTCAGCATTCTCCCTCACCGATTACGCTGAGCTGTCGTAGTTTTCGGAGCTTAGCACTGTCCGAGGGTATTTTCCGACCCTATTGGTTCCCCGTTGGTGTTTCATTGGTCGCCGCCGCGAACCTCATGGGCATGACCTCATCGACACATCGAATCCGTCGTCCCGCCGCAGCCTTGCTGGCCGCCATGGCGGGCCTGACGATCGCAGCACTCCCCAGCACCGAACTGCCAACGGCCGCAGCGGCTCCCGCCTGCGCACACGCCGATGATCCCGTGATCGCGCCGGACAAGGCGCCAACCGGCAACTCCGGCTCACGCAGCCGCCTGCGGGACCTGTTCCCCGACCTCGCCTACCGCCATGAGATCGAGAAGGCGGTCCTGTGCCTGACCAATGCCGAACGTACGCAACGCGGTCTCCCCGCCCTCGAATGGAACATGGTGCTCGTCGACTCGGCGGAGAAATACGGCACCGAGGCCGACCGCCTCAACTGGTGGGTCGGCAGCACCAAGCAGGAAACGGTGAAATGGCATATCCACCCCGAGACTCCGCGTACCACGGCCGATGACAATCAGGAGGCCACGGTGCAGGTCGGCAAGCGAGTAGCCGCCGCCCAACCTTGCGGCCGCGGAAAGACATTGGCGCACTGGGCGGAAAATACCGCCTGGGGCACCGGCGACCGGTCCACCGCCCGCGCGATCGTCAACGCCTGGATGCAGTCCGAGACCCACCGAGCCAATATCCTCGACAAAGACTCGACTCTGCTCGGCCCCGGCGCTGTCTACGGCCTCGCCCAAACCGGCACAGCCCCCGACCAAGCAGGTCTGTACGTCCAGCACTTCGCGTCCTGCAAGTGATCTCCTACTGCGAGAGACCGCCGACACCAGCGCATCAAGGTCGCTGTCCGGCATTGTCCAACGTGAGGCGCGGATCGTCGAGTAGCGGTTGGAACGCAAGGTCGGCAGCGCCGAGGAGAGATGGGGCCGAGAGGGCGCCTTCTTGAATCAGGACCGGGTCGGCGTGGCTGAGAAATGATCGTGCGGTGAGATTGTCGGCGATTGTCTCGGGGGCGAGCTGGTGGTAGCGGGCCAGACTTCCGCCGAGGACGATGCAATCCGGGTCGGTCAGGTTGGTCAGGCTGGCCAGGCCGTTGCCGAGTCGTGCGGCGACGTGGCGAACGGCCGTGATCGCGGTTTCCTCGCCGCGCGCGGCTGCCTGCAGTAATAGGTCGGCGGAACGGGCGATGTCATGATCCGAACTCGTCGCGCGTCCGCCGGCGCGCAGCAGGCCACGATGGTCGGCTTCGATCTCCAGGCATCCGGTGGAACCACAGGCGCAGGGCATTCCAGCCGGGTCGACGGTGATATGGCCGGGTTCCATCGCGTAGCCGTTGGCGCCGTCGAAGAGTTGTCCCTTGCTGATCAGTCCACCGCCCAGGCCGATATGGGCTGTGGTGAGGTAGAGCATCTGGGTGGTGTCTCGACCGGCGCCGTGATGGTATTCGGCCAGTCCGGCGAGGTTGGCGTCGTTACCGATGACCAAGGGTAATTCGGTGATTCCGGGTATGCCAACCAGCCGTTCGGCCAGCATCGTGCGCAGCGGCAGGGCTCCCCACCCGAGATGCAATGGAGCGAACGCGTATCCGTCACTCCGTCGTACCGGCGAGGGGACGGCCACGCCTATGGCCAGCAGCCGTGGAAGCGACTGCGACTGTTCGGCTACGAGGGCACATACCTGGTCGAGCACGATCTCCACGGCGATCCGCTGCTGTAGCGAGATGGTCGATGTCCGCAGCACACGTCCGCCCAGGGCCACGGTCGCGACGGTGGCCGCATCCACGTCGATGTGCACAGCGATCACTGCTGGCGCCTTCGGCGCGATCGTGACCTGGTGGGAAGGCCTGCCGGTGTCCTGACCAGTGTTGCGGCGCGTCGCTCGGTCGATAGTGATGACACCGCGATCGGTCAATTCGGCGAGCAGGTAGCCCATCACACTGCGTCCGCAGCCGAGCCGATCAGTGAGGGTGGCACGGCTGGCCCCGCCACCGAGGAGGTGCAGCTGGGTAACAAGCGCGGCAAGCGAGTCTCGACCAATCTCTTGCCGGTTCGGTGCCATCCGCCTAGCATACTTTGTGCAGTAACTGCACAAAGTGGGAGGTCTGGTGAATACCGTTCTCGGTCTCGTCAGCGGAGCGTTGAGTACGGCCAGCTTGCTGCCGCAGGTAATCCGCGCGATCCGCACGGGAAGTACGACCGATCTCTCGTGGTGGTGGCTCGCACTCTTCGTTGCCGCGGTCGGCGGCTGGCTCGTGTATGGCTTGCTCAATGCCGATCTGGCCGTCGCCGTGACGAACGCGGCGATGGCGGCCATGATCTCCACGCTGATCGTCGTGAAGGCGCGACACAGTCTCGCCTACCAATCACAGTGAGTTGCCGACGTTCACCCGCGCCCAGGAAACCCGACATCGGAGGAAACCGCTGTGTCCACTGCATCAGCCTGGTGGCAGCAGGCCATCGGGTACGAGGTATATCTGCCGTCGTTCGCCGACGGCAACGGCGACGGCTGGGGCGACCTGCCCGGCTTGATCGACCATCTGGATCATCTGAGTTGGCTGGGAGTGGATCTCCTGTGGGTCAGTCCGTTTTTTGTCTCCCCGATGGCCGACCACGGGTACGACATCGCCGACTATCTGAATGTCGATCCGAGCTTCGGCACGCTGGCTGATGTCGACCGGCTGATCGCCAACGCACGGTCGCGCGGCATTCGGGTCATCGCCGACCTGGTCGTCAACCACACCTCCAGCCAGCATCCGTGGTTCACCGCGTCTCGCACCGATCGGGACAACCCCTATCGCGACTACTACTTGTGGCGTCCGGGTCGAGGAGACGAGCCGCCGAACAACTGGGTAGCCACCTTCGGCGGAAGGGCTTGGACCCACGACTCGGCCAGTGACGAGTGGTATCTACATCTGTTCACCCCCGACCAGCCCGACCTCAACTGGTCCAATCCCAAAGTCGCCGACGAGGTCGACGCCATCATGCGGTTCTGGCTGGACCGGGGGCTCGCTGGGTTCCGCGTGGACACCGCCCACTACCTCGCCAAACATCCGGAACTCCCAGACAATCCGCTGCTACCCACGGACGAGGTGCCCACTATGGGCGGCGCGGTCGCCGACTGGTACCGCTATGACCACCGGCACGATATCGGCCAGCCGCAGTTGCGTGACATCCACCGTCGATGGCGGACGCTGGCCGACGACTACAGCGCATTCTTGGTCGGCGAGACATATGTCCTGGATCCGCACCGGCTCGCCGAACACTTGAACGATCAGAGCGGCCTGCATTCAATATTCTATTTCGGCCTGGTGCAACAGGATCCGGGCCTGGCGGCCGAGCTGATTCGAACTGCCGCGACCGCGAGTGCACAGCTGTCGTGGCCGCAGAGTAGCCACGACTGGACTCGGCCGGTCACCCGCTATGGGGGTGGACCAGCGGCGCAGCGGCGATCGCTGGCACTGACCGCTCTGACACTCGGTCTGCCGGGCACACCGTTTCTGTATCAGGGCGAAGAACTCGGGCTCTCGGACGGTGTCGTCCCGCCCGAAGCAGCTCGCGACCCGATGGTGCGGATAGGTGGCGCCGTGCACGCCTCCCGCGATCCCGTGCGTACCCCAATGCCGTGGCGCCCCGGCCCGGGGCTCGGATTTACCACGGCTGCGGCGGGCTGGCTACCGGATGGGGAGCGCCTACCTACCGATACCGTCTCCGAGCAACGAACCGACCCGAACTCACCACTGCACGCCTACCGTCGGATGCTGCACCTGGCTCGGGACCTGCGCCGGACCGTGCGAGGCGAACCGGAATGGCTCGATACCGGTACCGAGGTCGTGGCCTACCGGCGCGACAACATGCTGGTTGCCGCCAACCTTGGTGCAACTGAGGCGCAACTTCCCGCGAGCGAGATGACACCGCGCGTGTCCACCGTGCGTCCTTCGGTGCAGCGTCACGCGGCCACCCTGCTATCAGGCGAGGCCATAATTTGCGTCCCATGATTCACCTGACCCGAATGTGGAGCCCGCCGATACGGAGGCCATGAATGCCCGAGACCATCAGCTCATTTCGGATCGACATCCCCGAGGATCAACTCGACGACCTGCGCCTGCGCTTGTCACGAACTCGGTGGCCGGAGCAGCAAACGGTTCCGGACTGGTCCCAGGGCATTCCGCTGGACGCTATGACCGACTTGTGTCGACATTGGCAGGAAGAATACGACTGGCGTACCACCGAGCGGCGACTCAACAATATCCCCCAATTCCGTACCACCATCGACGGCCTGCCGATCCACTTCTTACACGTTCGCTCTTCCAGTTCCGAAGCCACGCCGGTGGTGCTCACCCACGGCTGGCCCGGCTCCTTCCTGGAATTTGAGAACGTCATTCCGCTGCTCACCGAACCACCCAACGGCGGTTCGGCGTTCCATGTCGTCATCCCGTCGTTGCCCGGATACGCTTTCAGCGGTAAGCCCATAGCCTCTGGCTGGGGCATCGAGCGCATTGCCCGAGCCTGGTGCGAATTGATGGCCCGTTTGGGCTATCCGCGCTTCCTCGCCGCAGGCAGCGATTGGGGCACCAGCATTTCCACTGCCATCGCACTTCAGCAACCAAATCGGTTGATCGGCCTGCACCTCGTACCGCCGCTCGCTCCACCCGATCACAACGCGACCCCCACCGACGCCGAACGGGTGTCACTCGCAGATCTGGAAGAACGCACCAGTACCGGGTCTGGCTACTCGGCCCTGCACAGCACCCGACCCCAAACAGTGGGGTACGGGCTGACCGACTCACCGGCCGGCCTCGCCGCATGGATCGCCGAAAAGCTGTGCACATGGACCGACGATCCCGGCCTGACCCACGAGCAGATACTCGACAATGTCACTCTCTACTGGCTTACCGGCACCAGTACATCCTCGATTCGGTTGTACTGGGAGAGTATTGCCGAAGTCAGCCGGGGGTTCACCGCAGATGTCGACGACACGATCGACGTGCCGACCGGCTGCAGCATCTACCCCAAAGAGGTGCCTCGCCCTTCACGTCGCTGGGCAGCCCGTCGATTCACCAACATTGTGTATTGGAGCGAACCCGCCCACGGCGGCCACTTCGCCGCATGGGAACGACCCGAACTCTTCGCCAGTGACCTACGGGCAACCTGCGATGCGGTCCGCACCGCCGAGGACGTCACGCTGTGAACACCCGCCGCAAAGGGAGCCGTTTCGTCGTTCTAATACTGCAACGACACTGAGGTGAGTGGGTGTCCCCGGCGTCGGTAGTGGGATGGTCGAGCTCGGCATTGGCTGCGGCGTCGCCATCTCGACCAGGCCCAGGTGTCGTTGGGTCATGGTGCGGGTGAGCACGAAAACGACGAGTAGCCTGCGGATCTCCGGTAGTGTCAGCGCGATCATGTCTGCATCACTGTCGGCGAATCCCCCTTTGCGGCAACGGCTTTGGAAGCAGCCAGCCAGGCCGGGGCGAGCATTGACAGGGTGATGTGGGCATACCAGGCTCGCCAGGAACGGACCTGGTTTCGATCTGGCGGCGTGCCCAGTCGAATTCGCGTGGCCCGTGGGCGCTCGGCAACGGTCCACCCGTTCTTACGCTCCAAGCCCGCAACCAGCCCCCGACCCATAATCACGCGCCCGAGCCCTCGGCTCGGACCGCGCGAACCTGGAACCAACCCTGCCGATCAACGAATCCAACTCGGCCACAACACGATCCAAACCACACACCAGATCTACCAGCACAGACACCACAAGTGTCGTTGCAGTATCAAGCCTTTGTGGGTTCGGATGTCTTGTCGATGTAGCGGCTCATCGCCCAGTTCAGTCCGTGCATCGCGAGGGTGTAGGAGGGTGGGAAGTAGCGCTGGGCGAGATAGCCGATCCGGATGTCGGGTGAGGTGAAGACCATGTACCTGTTGCGCTCGACTCCGCGCACGATCGATCGGGCCGCCTGCTCGGGCGTGACCGCATGTCGCATGAACAGCGAAACCGCCTGCTGCACCGCCGCACCCTGCCGATCGACGCCCGCGATATCGACGCTGTCCACCATCGGCGTCGCCATCGCACCGGGGCAGACCAGGCTGACACCGATCCGGTGCTGCCGCAGATCGAACCGCAGGACCTCCGAAACGCCGCGCAACCCGAATTTGCCCGCACTGTATGGCGCATGCCAGGGCAGCCCGAAAAGTCCCGCGGCCGAGGCCACATTGACCAGATGTCCGCCCCGCCCGGCCTCGATCATCCGGGGCACGAACTCCTCGATCACATGGATCGGGCCCATCAGATCTATATCGATGGTGCGCCGCCACTGCTTGTGCGTGAGCCGGTCGACTGTCCCCCAGGTGGCAATGCCCGCCACATTCATCACGATATCCACGCTGTCCATCTCGGCGTGCACCTTCGCGGCCAGCGCCACCACGGCGTCGTAATCGCTGACATCGGCGGGCGCGGCCAAGTGCACGACACCGCCTCGGGCGCGCACCTCATCGGCGGTGCGCTGCAGTCCGACATCATCGATATCGGTCAGTATGACCGATGCGCCCTTGGCGACAACCGCGAGCGCCGTACTGCGGCCCAATCCACTCGCCGCTCCGGTGATCAGGCAGCTCTTGCCGTGGAACTTCGTCATGAACCAAACGATAGACAATTACGAACACTGTTGTCTATAGATCTGACTTCCGTCTCAGACGCAATATTCGGCTACCGGTGACAGGGGTCGAGATGCGATTCATACACGGATCGCTGAACGATAGCTGTCGACCATGGAGCGCGGCACGCCGACTCATCAGAGCCTCGCTGTCGTTGACATAAACCGGCTCTGCCGCGATATACGAGCGATGAGGCTGATGGATACGAGGGCCGATGGTCGGGAATACGGCCACGGAAAGGCCCTTGTCCGTTAGCTCGGTGGTGGCATACTCGATTGAAGCGGCCAGCGGCTCGCTCGCCCCGGTCCGATCGAGGCCGACACACCAGCTTCAGCATGGCACGGTTGCCGGGCGAACACTCGCGGACTCCAACGATCTTGGTGCGCCAGGAATGTTCGAGCACTCATCCCATGTTTCGAATATTGTTGCGTGTACAGGATCATCGGGAGGACCACATGGGGAACCTGTTCGGACCCGGCCGAATTGAGGGCAGACGTGGCTGAGGGACGGGAAACGGCGGCGCGCATTTCCACACTCGCTGGATACCGCGATGCCTCGATCACCACCACACCGGCCGTTCGCCCGGTGATCTCCATCGCCCTGTTGCTGATGAGTGTCGCACTGGTCTACGAGGCCGGTCGCGCCGCGCCCGGGCAGGACCACGGCTGGTTCGTCGCCGTGTCGATCGCCGGACTGTTCGTGGTGCGCGGACTGCATCTGCGTCGCCCGATCACCCTGCCGCATTTCACCGTCGCGGTCTTTGTGCTGGCGGCGGCCAATGCCGCCTATCGCGCCTCACATCCTGGCTTCGGCTTCGTCTTCCTGGCCGCGACCGGATTCATCCTGATGCTGCCGCAGTCGAGTCGGCCCCAGCCCGAGCAGCTGTATCGCGTCGCCGAACTCGTCGGCCGCACCCGACGCGATCCCCTCGCCGCATTCGCGCTGCATTCATCGAAGTCCTATTACTTCAATGCGAATTCGACTGCGGCGATCGGCTACCGGGCCCGCTTCGGGATCGCGGTGGTCGCTGGTGATCCGATCGGCGATCGTGCCGACTACCCCGCCCTGCTCACCGAGTTCTCCGAATTCGCGGCGAATCACGGCTGGCGGGTAGCGGTGCTCGGCGCCAGTCCGGAGCTGGCCGGAATGTGGCGGCATCGGGCGATCGAACATCGGGGATTGCGCGCGATTCCGGTCGGCCGCGATGTGGTCATCGATGTCGGGACCTTCGCCATGGTCGGGCGTTCCTTCCGCAATCTGCGCCAGGCCGTGAGCCGCACCCGGAATTTCGGGGTGACCACCGAGGTCATCAGCGAGACCGATCTGACCGAACCATTGCGGGCCGAACTGCTTGCGATCGTCGACGAATGGCGTACCGGTCGACAGAATCGCGGCTTCTCGATGATCCTGGACCATCTGTTGGACGGTCGGAATCCCGGGATGCTGCTGGTACTGGCCCGCGACGAGGACGGGCGCGTGGCGGGCTTCCAGCGCTACGGCGTCTCCGGGCGAGGCCGCGAGCTCAGCCTCGACGTGCCGTGGCGGCGTAAGGATGCCCCGAACGGACTGGACGAGCGGATGATCATCGACCTTGTAGACCACGCCCGCACGCAGGGGATCGAACGGATCTCATTGGCATTCGCACCCTTCCCGGAACTGTTCGCCGAGAAGCAGCGCTCGCGGACGAGGAAGCTGCTCTATGTGCTCGTGCACCTGGGTGATCCGCTGATCCGGCTGGAATCGTTGTACCGATTCCTGCGCAAGTTCCAAGCGATGTCCGAGCAGCGGTTCGTGCTGATCCGCTGGCGTGAGGTGCTGCTGGCCGCCGCGGCACTACTCACCTTGGAATTCGTGCCGCACCGCAAGCAGTACTAGTCGCGGACGGTAATGCCGATCGCCTTGGCGAATTCGGGTGCCAGATCGAGCAGTTGGAGCGGGGTGATGGTCGCCCCGCGCAACGCCTCCAGTCCCTCGGCAACATTGAGGTGGGCCGCCCCACGCAGATCGACCTGCTTCAGTCGGGCACGGTTGAGCAGCAGGCCCTCCACGGTGGTGCCGGGAAAGGTGAGCTTGGTCAGTTCGGCATCACCGAAATCGGCATGGCGCAGCACGCAGTCGACGAATTGCACCTCGCGCAGTTTGGATTTGCGGAAGTTCACCGAGTCGAATTTGCAGCCTTCGAAGCGCACTCGACGCAAGTTGGCACCGCCCGCATCGACGCCGGACCGCGCACCGGCGATCAGCTCGACGTCCTGCCAGGAGGTATCGGACAGGTCGGTGCCGACCCAGCGCACATTGCGCTGCCAGACATCGGTGAAGCGGGAGAACCGCAGGCTGCCGCGGTTGATTGCGAGCGCGGTGAAAACGGTTTCGGAGAAGCGGGAATTGCCTGCGTCGATGTCATCGATATCGGCGCCGGTGATGTGCACACAGTCGTAGTCGCCCTCGGGTTCGAGATCGTCCTCCAGCCGCGTGAGATAACGCGCGTAGGGCAGATCCTCGAGTTCGTTGGGCACGGGTTGACCTCCGGGTTCGGCGACGGTTCCCCTTGTCTACCAGTCGGATCCGACAGATCAGGGGTCGATGCGGTCCAGCAGCCAGCGCGGGCCGACCGATTCCGCGCCGAGCGCTTCGATTCGCTGGCGGAGTCCGCGATCGGCCGTTACGACGGTGATCGTGTCCTCGTCGGTGGCCGCCGCCACGACGTCGACGATCGCGTCGTCTCCCGAACCGTCAGCCAGAACCACGCGCACGCCGTCGAACTCATCTGATGCGGCGGCCTTCGCCGCACCCTCCAGTACGACGACCACCTCAGCTGGTTCTTCGATGTCCAGTGTGCTCAACCGCATGAGCAATCGCCGAGCCGCGCCCGCACGATCGCGCCACCAGCCATTTGGGCGCGAGCCCACGACATTCGCGGCATCCACGACGATCAACATGGCTGCCTTTCTACTCATCGGTGCTCAGGCGGGTAGCGCGGGTGTGCAGGTAGCGCTGTAGCGGGATGCTCATAGCCTGTTGTGCGGCAAGCAGATATGCCTCGCGGGCACCGGTCCGGTCTCCCATCGATTCCAACAGATGGGCACGGACCGCAGCCAGGCGGTGGTCGCCCGCCAGTTTGCCGCCGTCGGCCAGATCGTCGACGAGTTTCAATCCGGCCACCGGTCCGCGAGCCATCGCGACGGCCACGGCATGGTTGAGCGCGATGATCGGATTGTCGACCAGCGCGAGCAGACGTTCGTAGAGCAGCATGATCTGCGGCCAATCGGTGGCCTGGTAAGTCGGCGCCTCATCGTGCAGTGCCGCGATGGCCGCTTGCAGTTGATACGGACCGGGTACGCCGCGGGGCAGCGCCTCGGTGATCAGCGCGATGCCTTCGGTAACGGCTTCGGTGTGCCAGAGTGCGCGGTTCTGGTCTTGCATCGGAACGAGTTCACCCGCGGGTCCGCTGCGGGCGGGTCGGCGGGCATCGGTGAGCAACATCAGCGCGAGGAGGCCGGTGACTTCGGCATCGTCGGGCAGCAGACGGTGCACCAGCCGGGTCAGGCGAATGGCCTCGGCGCAGAGTTCCACGCGGTGCAGGCTCGGGCCCGAGGTGCTGGCATAGCCCTCGGTGAAGATCAGATACAGCACGTGCAGCACGGCATCCAGGCGCGCGTCGCGGTGCGCGGCGGCGGGTGGGGCGAAGCCGACACCGCTGTCCTTGACCGTCTTTTTGGCGCGGCCGATGCGTTTGGTCATGGTCGCCTCGGACACGAGGAATGCGCGGGCGATTTCGGCGGTGGTCAAGCCGCCGACCGCGCGCAAGGTCAGCGCGACCTGAGCGGTGGGTGCGAGTGACGGGTGGCAGCACAGGAACAGCAGGACGAGCGTGTCATCGGAGTCGGTGGGTTCCCGGTCGGCGGGTGGGGTGAGCCAGTCCTCGGGGAGTGCCCAGCGGGCCACGGTGTCCTCGCGTCTGCGGCGGGCCTGTTCGTTGCGGAGCAGGTCGGTCAGGCGGCGGGAGGCAACGGTGATCAGCCAGGCACGCGGGTTGTCCGGTATGCCCGTGTTCGGCCATTGGGTCGCGGCGGCGAGCAATGCCTCCTGCACCGCGTCCTCGGCGGTGTCGAAATGACCGTAACGCCGTACCACCGCGGCGAGGACCTGCGGCGCACAGCTGCGCAGCAGGTCCTCGACCTCGGTGTCCGACATCAGGCTCAGCTGAATTCGGGTGCGGACTCGATGATGGGCCGGACATCGGCATAGGCCGTCTCGGCGATGTGCGGCGGGGCCGGGCATTTGCTCAGTTCGGCCGCGATTTCGGTGGCGCGGTCGAAGCTCTCGCATTCGACGATCCAGTATCCCGCGAGTACCTCCTGCGTTTCGGCGTAGGGGCCATCGGTCACGAACGGTGCGCCGTTCTTGGTGGTGATGCGGCGGGTGTGCACCGGTTCGGCCAGACCGCGAGTTTCGACCAGTTCACCGGATTCCTCCAACTTCTTGTTGAGGTTGCCCATGAACTCGGTCATCGCCGCGAAATCCGCGGCGGTCCATGCGGGTTTGCCGGTGTCCTTGCCGACCATGCCGTCGTAGTCCTGCTGCGAGCCGTAGCTCAGGATCATGTATTTCATGACAACTCCTCCGCTGTGGCGGCGCCCGGATGGCGCCGCTCGTCAGATACGTCGCAGCCGCTGACCATTCTCGGACATGCCTGCCGAAAAAACTTTCGACCGCGGCAGGTGGGCGATTGACGCAGACAGCGAGCAACCGATCCGGCGACGTCGCACGGGCACAGCGGTCGACGGTATGTGGATGCGTACAGGCTGCTGACCGCATTTTCGGGCCGCCCGCCGCAGGCGTCGTGCACCGCAGTATCGAACCGGACAATGTTCTCGTCGTCGGATTGCGGCTGATGGCCCGTCGACGATGTTCCGCCGCGCTTGTGCGATGGACAGCAGGTCGTGCGGCGGTGGTGGCTGCTCGATGAGGAGACCGGATGCGTGACATGCTGGGGCACATGGTGATCGATGGAGTTGTTGCGTCCGGGTTCGAGGCGGTACGAGAGGTATTCGCGGCGAATTTCGCCGAACAGGGGGATGTCGGTGCGGCGGTGACGGTATACCGGAATGGGCAGCCGGTGGTGGATCTGTGGGGTGGGCTGGCCGATCCGGAGGGTGAGCGGCCGTGGGAGCGAGACACGATGCAGCTGGTCTATTCGGCGACGAAGGGTGTCACCGCGACCGTCGCGCATTTGCTTGCCCAGCGCGGTGAGCTCGACCTGGACGCGCCGGTCGCGCGATACTGGCCGGAGTTCGCGGCGGCAGGTAAGGGCGATATCCCGGTGCGCTGGTTGTTGACCCATCAGGCGGGGCTGGCGGCACTGGACAAGCCGGTGCCGCTGGCGGATGCGCTGGCCTGGGACCCGATGGTGCAAGCGCTCGCCGCGCAGGCGCCGAACTGGCCGCCCGGCACCGCGCACGGATACCACGGACGTACGTTCGCCTGGCTCGTCGGTGAGGTTATCCGGCGGGCGACGGGCCGCACGGTCGGGCGGATTCTGGCCGAGGATATCGCCGGGCCATTCGGTATCGACTTTTTCATCGGCTTGCCCGAGTCCGAACGGCATCGCGTCAGCCGACTCGTATTCGCGCCCAAGGTCGATCTGGCGACGGTCCCGGACGAGTTCATCCCGGCGGAATTCCGGCCGATGGTTGTCGCGATGCGGGATCCGCAGGCACTGGTCAACCGCGCCTTCGAGGTCACCGATCCGGCCGATATCGATTTCAACGATCCCGCTGTGCACGCCGTCGAGATCCCGTCAAGCAATGGCATCGGCACCGCGCGCGGCCTCGCCCGGCTGTATGCGGCGACCATCGGCGAGGTCGACGGCGCCCGCCTGCTGACCCCCGAAACCCGCGCCGCCGCGACACGCGAACAAACCGCGGGCGTCGACCGCGTCATAATGCTGCCCAATCGGTACGCGACCGGATACATGCTTCCCACCGAAGGTTTCCCACTCGGCGGCCCGAACGCATTCGGCCATGCGGGCCGCGGCGGCTCCCTCGCCTTCGCCGATCCGGATACCGGCATCGCCTTCGCCTACGTCACCAACTACATCATCGAAGGCGCACCGGACCTGCGTGCCCGCAATCTCGTCGACGCGGTGACCAAGGCCGTAGCGGTCTAAAGGTTCAGCGCAGGGTGCGGATCCACCGCCGGGTGTCGGCCGGGTCGATGACATCGTCGAGTTCCAGGACGGTAGCGGCGGTCAGTGCCTTGCCGTTGGCGTAGGCGAGTTGGACGAGGTTGTCGAAGGCTTCCTGGCGTTTATGGGGATCTTCGATGGCCGCGAGTTCCTTGGCGAAGCCGAGGCGGACCGCACCCTCCAGACCCATACCGCCGATTTCGCCCGTGGGCCAGGCGATGACGAAACGTGGGGCCCGGAAGGAGCCTGCCGCCATGGCTTGCGCGCCGAGGCCGTAGCCCTTGCGGATGATGACGGTGCCGAGTGGGACGGTGAGCGCGGCGGAGTCGATGAACAGCTTGCTGAATTTGGTGACGGTCGCTTGTTTCTCCGCCTCCGGGCCGACCATGAAACCCGGTGTGTCGCATAGGGATACGATCGGCAGGCCGTGAGCATTGCAGAGTTGCAGGAATGCACTCAGCTTATCGGCGGCGGGTGCATCGATCGCACCGCCGAGGTGGTGACAGTCGTTGGCGATGAGGCCGAAGGGGCGGCCTTCCACCCGAATGAGCGCCGTGACCACACCGACGCCCCAATCGCGGCGCAGTTCCAGAACCGAGTCGACATCGGCGACCGCCGCGATGACCTCGCGGATATCGAAGGCGCGCAGCCGATTCTCCGGCACCACGTGGCGGGCGAGGCGTGGATCCGGTGCGGTCCAATCCTGCAGTGGCCCTTGGAAATAGGAGAGATAGCGGCGGGCGGCGGCGACCGCCTCGGCCTCGTCGGCGCAGACGATGTGTACGACACCGTTGCGGCGCTGGACGTCGATGGGGCCGATGTCCTCGGGTGCGTAGACACCGAGTCCGCCGCCCTCGATCATTGCCGGTCCACCCATGCCGATATTGGCGTCCGGAGTCGCGATGACCACATCGCACATGCCGAGCAGTGCCGCGTTGCCCGCGAAGCATCGTCCGGAGACGATGCCCACCAACGGAACTCGACCCGAGAGTGCGCCCATCGCGCGAAATGTCGTCACATCCAGGCCGGAGATGCCCGAGTAGTCGGTATCCCCTGGTCGCCCGCCGCCGCCCTCGGTGAAGAAGACCACGGGAAGGCGCTGTTCGTGTGCGAGTTCCAGCATGCGATCGGTTTTGGCGTGATTGCGCATGCCCTGGGTACCGGCCAGCACGGTGTAGTCGTAGGACATGACCAGTGCGCGTGCGGCTTCCGCGCCGAATCGGTCGGCGTTGATGGTGGCGATACCGCCGATCAGGCCGTCCGCCGGTGTGTTGGCGATCAGATCCTCGGGGCTGCGCCGCAGGCGCTGTGCGGCGACGGCGAGCGCGCCGTATTCGAGGAAGCTGTCCTCGTCCACGAGGTCGGCGATGTTCTCCCGGGCCGTACGGCGGCCCAGATTGTGTCTTTTCGCGACGGCGGCCGGGCGGCCCGCATCGAGTCCGATCCGATGGCGCTCCCGCACCTCCGCCAGATCGGCACGCGCGGCATCCAGGTCGATCGCCTCGATATCGGCGGCCGGACCGTCGTGGTCGGCTGGAATCCAGGCGATCAGCAACGCATGCGGGTCGACCGTCGCGCCCGGTGCCACCAGATGGCGCGAAACACGCAGCGACTGCTCGGCCCGCAGCACGTGCTGCATCTTCATTGCCTCGAGCACAACGACTTCCGCACCGGTCGGAACAATGCTGCCGGGCTCGGCCAAGCTCACGACGGTGCCGCCCATCGGCGACCGCATGGCCTGCTCATCGGCTTCGAGCGCTACCTCGGGATCGCCACTCGCCGTCGGATCCACTACCGCCGGGTTCCGATGCTCGGCGCGCGAATGCGGCGAATTTCCTGCTGTCGAGCCACCCATTTGGGCCACTGTGGGTGCGTAATCACCTGCCCGACTGTGCAATTCGCCGATGTTCTCCTCGAACCAGGAAGTCGTCCTTACCCCATCGGCGAGTTGATTCAGCACCGCGCGCAACAGACTCGCGTTGGTATCGACACCCGCGATCACCGTTTCGGCCAGCGCGTCCGAACACCGCCGTATCGCAGCCGAATACGTCGGTGCCTGCGCAATAATCTTCGCCAACAACGAATCGAACTGCGCCCCTTGACGCATACCCGTGAACGCCGCGGTATCCACCCGAACTCCCACGCCGGTCGGCGCGGCGAATTCCGTCAACACACCGGTACTCGGCAAAACCTGCCCACCCGCGGTCACCATCTCGGCATTGATTCGCGCCTGCACTGCGAACCCCCGAACGCTCGAAAGCGGATCTCCGACAAAGCCATTCGCCTCAGCGTCATCGGCTCCGGCCGGACCAACGCGATCGGTGCGCATCCTGAGCGACACAAGGTCGCCGAGAGCGAGTTCATGCAGCGTAGCGCCGCTGGCGAGGTCGAGTTGGACTGCCACCAGGTCCACGCCGGTCACCGCCTCGGTGACAGTGTGTTCGACCTGGAGCCGCGGGTTGACCTCGAGGAACCAGGCGTCGCTGGCGGTGACCAGGAATTCGACGGTGATTACACCGCGGCAGGAGACCGATTCAGCTATACCGATGGCATCGCGGTGGAGGCGTTCTCGAAGGGCGGCAGGGAGATTGGGGGCCGGGGCGACTTCGACGAGTTTCTGGTGGCGGCGTTGGATGCTGCAGTCGCGGTCGCCGAGGGTGACGGCGCGGTATCCATCCGCGATTACTTGAACCTCGATGTGGCGGGCATCGGCGGCCAGCGCTTCGGCGTAGATGGTGTCGTCGCCGAAACTGGTGCGGGCTTCGGCTCGACAGCGGTCGAGTGAATCGGCGAGTGCGTCGGCTGTGTGGACCGCACGCATACCTCGTCCGCCGCCGCCTGCCGCCGCCTTGAGCATCACACCGCTCGGGTGGTCGGCGAAGAACGCGGAAATTTCTGCCAGGTCAGCGCCGACGGAAGTTGCGGGCAGCACCGGGACTCCCGCCTGTCGTGCGGCCTCGCGTGCCGACAGTTTGTTGCCGAAGATGCGCAGCACCTCGGGCGACGGCCCAACGAATATCAGACCGGCCGCCGCGCACGCTGCCGCGAAGTCGGCACTCTCACTGAGGAATCCGTAACCGGGATGCACCAGCGCATCGGCTCCTGCGCTCTTTGCCGCGGCGACAACGGCGGCGATGTCGAGGTAAGCGGCGGCACCGATGCCCGGCAGTCGGATCGCGTCATCGGCCAGACGCACCGGCAGTGTCGCCGCCTCTTCGCCGGTATACAGCGCGAGGGTCGAGTAATTCCGCTCGCGGGCTGTCCGGATCACCCGGACCGCCACCTCACCCCTGTTCGCCACCACCACATGCATGGCGCCAGTCTGCTTTGACATTGACGTCAATGTCAACGACGATGGATCAATGACACAGGCAGGCTGGTCGGTCCGTGCGGCGCGGGAACGATCACATACCGACCGTCATCGCGCGCTGCTCGATGCCGCCGCCCGCGTCTTCGCCGAGCACGGCTACGACAAGACGACCGTCGCCGATATCACCGCCGCCGCAGGCGTTTCCCGCGCCACGATGTATGTCTACTTCGCCTCCAAGGACGAAATCTTCCTCGCCCTCGCCGCCCAGGTCCGCGACGATTTTCTGGCCGCCCAGGAACCCGATATCGATACCGACGATCCTCGAGCGATGCTCGCCGCCACCATCGATGCCTTCGCCGCCGCGGTCCGCACCGCCGGACCGATGCTGCGCCTCATCGATGAACGCGGCGCCGTCGACGACCGAGTCGCCGTGCTCGCCGAGGAAATCGCCGAACGTCCCATCCGCCGCTTCACCCGCTACCTCGAACGCCTCCACACCGCGGGCCGCATCTCCCCGATCGTTCCGCCACGAGTCATCGCCGAAACCATCGGCTATGCCTTGACCCGCGGCGCCCTCACCCGCGCGGACGCCACCCCACGCGCCCGCGCCACCTACCTTGCCCACATGCAGACGGTCGCCGAAACCCTCTTGTCCCCAACTTGATTCGCATCCGCCGCTAGTCGGATACAAACCTCTCGAGGCGATGCCACGCGGCACATATGCGCCCTGTTCCCCGCAACCTCATCGCGGCTGACCTCGTTCACAGGCCACCGCGGCGCCGGATACGACTCCGCCGCGATCGATCCATCCACTACCAGCCGAATCCGCGGCCCGCATCAACGTGACCCCACGCGGAAACCGCGTGAGTGGGATGCCGAGCCCTCCCTAGGCAATTCGCTTGCGGGCCTGGCCTCTCGGCTTGCGGCCAGATCGGATGGCACCCGCAGCACCGTCGAAGGTGAGTACCCCGTCCTCCAACGGCGCCTTGCGTAGTAGCGCGCGGTCGCGGAAGTAGTTGTTGATGACCTGCCAGGGGCCGCGGGCGCCCTGGCGAGGCATGACGCCGTCGCCGCGCTGGATGTAGCCGGAGGTCAGCGCACCGCCCATCAATGATTGATCGGAGCGGTCGGCGTCTTCGGCGATCGCGACGACCTTGGTGTAGCCGTGCGCCTTCATGTGATTGAGGACGCGGCAGAAGTATTCGGCGGCCAGATCTGCCTTCAGCGTCCACGAGGCGTTCGTGTAGCCGAGGACAAGCATCGCGTTGGGGATGCCGTCGAGCAGGGTGCCTTTGTAGACCACGTGCTCGCGGGTCGACACCGGCTCGCCATCCACCTCTAGTGTCGCGCCGCCGAGGATCTGCACGGTGAGACCGGTCGCGCTGATGACGATATCGGCGGGCAGTTCCTCCCCGGACACCAGCCGAATGCCGGTTTCGGTGAAGCGGTCGATGTGATCGGTGACGATCGATGCCTTACCGCTGCGCAGCACCTTGAACAGATCGCCGTTCGGGACGACGCACAGTCGCTGGTCCCACGGGTTGTACGACGGCGTGAAGTGCCGCATATCGATCTGCTTGCCGAGTTGCATCCGCACCGCGGCCAGCAGGAGCTTCTTCGACAACTCGGGGTTGGTGCGCGAGAGCTGGAAGCTGGCCCGCTGCAACGCGATATTGCGCGCCCGGCCCGCCCGATAGGCGAGCTTCTCCGGCACTCGCGCGTACTTCATACCGACCGCGACCGGGTCGTCGGCGGGTAGTGCGGCGATGTAGGTGGGCGAGCGCTGCAGCATGGTGATGTGCGCGGTGTCGTCGGCCATCGCCGGGATCAGCGTGATCGCGGTCGCGCCGCTGCCGATCACTACGACGCGCTTGCCGCGGTAATCGAGTCCCTCGGGCCAGTGCTGCGGGTGCACGATCTGCCCACCGAAGTCGGCCTCGCCCGGAAACTGCGGACGGTATCCGTTGTCGTAGTCGTAGTAGCCGGTGCAGCCGACGAGGAAGTTGCTGGTGTAGATCTCGGTCTCGCCGGTCTGCTCGTCGAGCGCCTCGACGGTCCACCGTTCGGTCTCGCTCGACCAGCTGGCCTTGGTCATCTTGCGTCCGAACCGAATGTGCTCGGTGACGCCATATTCCGCCGCGGTGTCCTCGATGTATTGGCGAATGTGCGGCCCGTCGGCGAGCACCTTGGTGCCGATCCAGGGACGGAAGCCGAAGCCGAAGGTCAACATGTCGGAGTCGGAACGGATGCCCGGGTACCGGAACAGATCCCAGGTTCCGCCGATGGCGGTACGGCGTTCCAGGATCGTATAGCTGCGTCCGGTTTGCTCGCGGGTGAGATGGCACGCCATCCCGATGCCGGACAGGCCCGCGCCGATGATCAGTACGTCGACATGCCGCGTCATTGAGGTAATCCGTTTCGTCTGCTCTCACCCAGGCATCCTCGCCCGACCGTTCCTCAACATTACCTGTTATCTCAAGTAACGTCTAGTCGTACGCTTTCGAGAAGGCGTTGACGGCGGGGCTCTCTCGACGTTTGTCGCCTCCGTTACATGGTGATCAACTGCCCGAGCTTGGCTTGCTTGGTGGTTGCGGTGGGTGGCGGATTGCGTGGGGTGCGGGGGCGCGCATGGTGCGTGACTGCATCGTGTGCATTCGCGCAGATGAATTGCTTGGTGGTCGCCCCGGCGTGAACCGCGTCAGCTCGGCCGACCACAATGGGTAGCCGACTCCGGCGGTCGGCCGGAGTCGGAGCACGCAGTGAGGGAGTTCATGACCAGCCCAACCCGGTGGCGACGCCGCCTGCCCGACTCCGCGACGAGCCAGGCCGGGTCGCCGACGCTGAAGCGCAGTCTGGGTCGCATCGATCTCACGGCCATGGGTGTCGGCACGATCGTGGGCGCGGGCATCTTCGTCATCACTGGTGTCGCCGCCGCCGAGAAGGCGGGGCCGTCGATCGTGCTGTCGTTCCTGCTGGCCGGAACCGTCTGCGTCCTGGTCGCGCTCTGCTACAGCGAACTCGCGGCCATGGTGCCGGTCTCCGGCAGCGCCTACACCTACACCTACGCCACCCTCGGCGAGGGTCCGGCTTTCCTGGTCGGTTGGAATCTGCTGCTCGAATTCGTCATCGCGGGCGCGGCCGTGGCGATCGGCTGGTCGGGCAGCGTCGTATCGGCGCTGGACTCCATGTTCGGCATCACCCTGCCCACCGCGATCACTGCGGGGCCGTCCGAGGGGGGCATCGTCAACCTGCCTGCCGTGCTCATCATCGGTGTCATCGTCGCGGTGTTGGTCGGCGAGGTCACGCTGACGGCCTGGATCACCAAGGCCCTGGTCGCCGTGACGATCAGCGTGCTGGTCTTGGTCGTCGCGATCGGTGCACCGCATGTCGATATCGGCAATTGGACCCCGTTCGCGCCGTTCGGATTCGGCGGCATCATCGGCGGGGCCGCGATCGCCTTCTTCGCGTTCCTCGGATTCGACGTGGTCGCGGCATCCGCCGAGGAGGCACGAAACCCGCGCCGCGATATCCCGTTCGCGATCATCGGCACGGTCCTGATCGCCACCCTGCTCTACGCACTGGTCAGCGCCGTACTCACCGGCATCGCACCGTTCGCCACCCTGAACAACGCATCACCGATCGCGACCGCCTTCGGGAATATGCACATCGGCTGGATCGGCAATGTCATCGTGATCGCCTCGATCATCGCGCTCACCAAGGGCCTATTGCTGATCGTCTACGCACAGGTGCGGCTGATGTTCGCGATGTGCCGCGACCGCCTGCTGCCGCGCGGCCTGGCCGAAACCGGTAAGAGGGCCACTCCGGTCCGGCTGACACTGCTGCTCGGCGTCGTGTGCGCGACGATCGCCGGTCTGCTGCCCATCGATATCGTCGTGGAATTGGTGAATATCGGCGCGCTGTCGGCATTCGCGGTTGTTTGTGTCGGAGTGTTCGTGCTGCGCAAGCTGGAACCGAATCGGGAACGGCCGTTCCGCACCCCGTTGGTGCCGCTGGTGCCGATGCTCGCGCTGATCGGCTGCGTACTGCTGGCAACCACGTTGGACGCGCTCACCTGGGTGCGCTTCGCGGTCTGGGTACTCGTCGGCATTGCGGTCTACCTGGGCTACGGCCGTAAACGTTCGACCCTCGCCGGCCCGACCATAACTGACTCAACGGTTTCTGCCGACCAGTAACCGGCGCGAAATTCGCCATTGGGATTTTGCACGAATGCATTCCGAGTCATTGCGTCGTCGAGGCGAATTCGGCACGCTCTCTGGGTAAGAGCCACGGCGCACACCCTCGCGGCCGGGCCGGAGAGGACGACGACCCGATATGTCCGATGACGAGAAGCAGATCCGGATTCTGATCGAGCGGTGGGCGGCGGCGGTGCATACCGGCGATCTGGCCGGTGTGCTCACCGATCACGCCGACGATATCGTGATGTTCGATGTGCCGCCGCCGAATGAAGGTGTGCGCGGCATCGACGCCTACCGGGACACCTGGCCCGGCTTCTTCGAATGGCAGGCATCGGGTGCCACATTCGACATCGTCTCGCTGGAGGTGGAGGCGGGCGCAGACGTGGCATTCGCGCACGCACTGCTGCTGTGCGGCACCGCGGAGGATTTCGCCCGTGACCCGGCCAAGCGCCTGCGCATCACCTTCGGCCTGCGCAAACAGGACGGACGGTGGGTTGTGGCGCACGAACACCACTCCTTCCCCGACGACAGCCCGACACCCGAGGTCTGAGCTCATCCCGGTTCGCTACGGTGGCATCGAGCGCAACGATGCATCGACCACCGGTGGCGTGGTGGCACCGTTGCCGCGAATACGGCATCGAGTGCACCGGGAGTTCCACGTGAATCAGCCTGATAGCGAACACTTTTCGAACCATGCGGGAACCCGCCCCGCGGCCTGGTACGAGGACTGGACGGAGGTGCCCGATTCGCCGTGGCGGGATCGGCCCGAGCCCGGCGGCGAACGCGACTACCGCACGCTCACCTACGAGCGCGATGGGCGCATCGCGCGCATCACCTTCAACCGCCCGGAGAAGGGCAACACGATCACCCCGGACACACCGATCGATCTCGCGCACGCCGTCGAGCGGGCCGATCTGGATCCGCGGGTGCACGTCATTCTGGTATCCGGACGTGGCAAGGGGTTCTGCGGCGGCTACGACCTGGATATGTTCGCCGAACAGGGCAGCCACGGCGTCGACGGCTCGATCGATACCACCGGCACCGTGGCCGATCCGGTGGTGCAGGCGGTCAACCACAATCCATGGGGCACTTGGGATCCGATGATCGACTACGCCATGATGAGCCGGTTCAACCGCGGTTTCGCCAGTCTGATGAACGCCGATAAGCCGACCGTCGCGAAACTGCACGGCTTCGCGATCGCGGGCGGCACCGATATCGCGCTCTACTCCGACCAGATCATCTGCGCCGACGACACCAAAATCGGCTACCCGCCCACCCGGGTATGGGGCATTCCGGCGGCGGGCATGTGGGCGCATCGCCTCGGTGATCAGCGCGCCAAGCGGCTGCTGTTCACCGGTGACTGCATCAGCGGAAAACAGGCCGAGGAATGGGGCCTCGCGGTCGAATCGTGTCCGGCCGACGAACTCGACGAGCGCACCGAGGCATTGGTGGCGCGCATCGCGCGCATGCCGATCAACCAGCTGATGATGGCCAAACTGGCGCTCAATTCGGCGCTGCATTCGCAGGGCGTGACGAATTCGGCGATGATCAGCACGGTATTCGACGGTATTTCCCGGCACACGCGTGAGGGCTATGCCTTCCAACTGCGTTCGGCCACTGTCGGTTTCCGTGAGGCCGTGCGCGAACGTGACGAACCATACGGCGACTACAAGCGCACCCAATTCCGCGCCGAGGAATAGCGCGCTCAGCGGGTGTAGCGGTGCTTCACGCCGATCGGGAAGTAGTCCGGATCGCCGGTGGGCCGTAGTTCGACATGCGGAAGGTGACGTTCGGGCGGAACGTAATGCGCGTATTCGCTATTGCGGCGCAGCAATTCTTCGCGAATCGATTCGGCGACGCGCCGGGTGCGTTCGGGGGTATTCGGTTCGTCGGGGGCCAGTTCCACTGTGACGCGCAATGTCCGGTCGTGATCGGCATTCTCCCATACCTCCAGCACGAACTTCCCGGTCACCCACTCGCTGACACCCGGCTGTTCCAGCCCGATCGTCACCGTCTCCGGAAAGACATTCGCCCCGAAAATCGATACCGCGTGCAGTGACCGCCCGAAGACATAGACAAACGGCAGTTCGGGCCGGATTTCGGTACCGAGATCGAGGCCGCGGGCGGCACAGAACGCGAGCATTTCCGCATGCGAGACCACACCACCGTCATCGGCGATGTGATAACGGATCAGCGGAACCCCCGAGTCGGCGGTGAATGCCAGTGTGCCGTCGATGGATTCGAAATACCGATCCGCTGGATCGTATTGCAGCAGCGTGGGCAGCCGCCGACTCCCGAACAGTTCTTCCCCGGCGGGATGTTCGCCGAGAAACCGGCGGATCCGCACACTCAACGGCGTCTCGTTCCCGAGCACTCCCCCATCCGCGGTCCCGTACAGCGCGGCCACATCCCGCACCGGATCCAGCCCGGCCCGCTGTGCCATCAGATCGCGCCACTGCTCACTGATCACCTCACCGGCCAGTACGAGTTTCACCGCGTAGCGCGACCACTCGACGCCCGCGCGCAGGCCGGTGTCGATGACGTCCTTGAGAAACGGCGGATATCCCAGCAGCACAACCTGTTCGACGTGCGAACCCAGTTCCGGGATCACCCGCAAGATCTCCGATTTGTTATTGCCCGGCGCGACGATCGTCAGCGGCAGCCGCGCCGCCAATGTCCGCAGGCAGGACAGCGTGTACAGCCCGCCGACCCAGGTTCCCAGCGGAAAGCACACCACCGCGAGGGTGCGCGTGGTCGAGGCGGAGAAGCCGTCGACGAGCACCTGCGCGAACCGGCGCGTCGAGGCCGCCTCGTCCGCGGCGGTGCGCGGCCAAAAGGTCGGCGTCCCAGTCGATCCCGATGACACCGCGATCAGATCGCAGCTGGCGAGATCCCCGCCGCGGCAGCGTTCGGGCAGCGGATAGCGGTGGTGGTAATTGGCCTTGGTCGTCAACGGCAACTGCTGGAAGGCCGTGGCATCGGTGATCTTCTCCGGATCGATGCCGTGTGCGTCCAGGAATGCCCGATACGCGGGCACGGTGGCCACGGTCCGTGCCACCGCGTCGAGTATGTGCTGATTCGGATCGACTGACATCTGGCGACCTTTCTCCCCGTTGGCCGCTTCAACGGTACTGGTGTCGGATGCACGACAGGCGCGATCGTCTGATACTTCTTCTTCACGGCGTGGTCCCCGAAACGCGGCACCCGCTGCCACGATTGATACCGGAAACGGTGGGATCGTGGCGCTCGATAGTCATTTCGAGAACGGGAGGACTGGGGGATGTCGGATATGCGGGCGAAATTCGGGGTGCTCGGACCGGTAGAGATGACGATCGATGGGGTGGCGCAACCGCTCGGTGGCGTCAAACAGCGTGCGGTATTGGCGTATCTCGTTGTGAACGCGAACCGACCGGTTTCGACGGAGGCGCTGGCGCAGGCGGTATGGGAGGAGAATCCGCCGCCGGATATCCGGATCAGCCTGCACACCATCGTCTCGAATCTGCGAAAGCCATTGCGCGATGCCGGACTCGACGCGCGCACGATCCTTTCGCGCGCGGGCACGGGTTACCGGATCACGGTGCCCGCGGACAGCTGTGATGTCCAGCGGTTCCGTGCGCGCAAGGAATCCGGTTTGCGGGCCATGGCCGCGGGCCGATTCTCGGTGGCCGGCGAAGTGCTCGCCAGCGCGCTGGCGCAGTTTCGCGGGACCGCACTGGCGGATTTGCAGGGCCTCGGCTTCGCCGATGCCTTCGCCACCGCCCTGGACGACGAGCGGATCGGCGTCATCGAGGCCCGCGCGCAAGCCGAGATCGCGCAGGGTCGGGCCGACGGCGTCATCGCCGAGCTGGTCGAACTGGCCGATCGGTATCCGTTGCGCGAACCGCTGTGGGAGCAGCTGATCACCGCCCTGTATGTGAGCGGTCGACAGAGCGACGCACTCGAGGCGCTGCGCCGCTTGCGGACAACGCTCGTCGACGAACTCGGTATCGATCCGGTGGCATCGATTCGCGAACTCGGAGCCAAGATGCTGCGCCAGGAACCGCTCACCCCGCCCGCCGATGCCGTCGCATCCGCGCTGCGCGCCACCACCGTCGTCGACCTGATAGCGCCCGGATCCCAAGCGTACCTGCGGGATTCGAGCGGGCAGACCTTTGCGATCACCGGCCCGTTCACCCGCATCGGCCGACTGCCCGATAACGACATCGTGCTCGACGACGGCAAGGTCAGCCGCCATCACGCCGTGATCGTCAGCAATGGGGTGACGTGCGTGCTGAAGGATCTGATGTCCTCCAACGGTGTCTTCGTCGGCGGGGTTCGGGTCATCGACGGAGCCGCGCTCACCGATGGTGTGACGATCCGTATCGGCGATACCGAATTCACCTTCGGCGTTCAGCCGCACAACTAGCGGGCATGCTTATCGAACCAGTTCAACAGTTCGGCTTCGGTTTTCGGCCCGGGAAGCGGGTTTTCCGGTACCAACGTGCAGAACTGGGAGATCAGGTGGGCGGTATCGTGCACGGCGATCAGGCAGGTCCTGGTGCCGATATCCGGATCGTTGTCGAGGAAGCAGAAGAATCGGCCGACCTGCTCGTTTCCCTTCTGCCAGACTTCGTCGGAGCCCCCGCCACCGCAGCGGTGTCCGCCGAGCACCCCGACATCGGCGCGGTACAGGGCGGTGGCCGACTGACTGTCCGGAAATCCGAAGAACAGGGCGGCGGGGTAGTCGGGCGGCGTACTGCAGGCGATGGCGGCGTTCACCGTGCCGCCGGGCGGCGGCACGTGCCGACAGTTTCCCGAACCGAAGTCATTGCCGAGCCGCCCGAGGAGGGCGCGGTCCTCGGGCGTGAAATAGTCGGGGTCACGGGCGGCATCGTTGGTCAGGAACTGGCTGCCGCTGAACTTTGCCAGATAGTCGCGCTTCGCCTCATCGCTCGGTGACGACCAGATGAAGAAGGCCAGTGCCAGCTGGGCCTCATCGGTGACGACCAAGGACGGTTTCGGCGCGTCCGGTGACTCGGCGCGGTTGGCGACACACGCCTTGCGGCCGATCTCCTTGCCTTCGTAAATCACCGGCCCATCCACCCCGGCGGGGTCGCCAGGACAGTTCGTGGCCTGGAAGGTGCGGATCAGGAGGCTGTAGTAGTCGCGCAATGCGTCGAGATTGCGGAACCGCATGTATCGGACCGCGGACTCACTGGCGGCGGGGTGGTCCGGGCAGAAGATGACCGCGACGGTCGTCGATGTATCGGGCTGCTCGTGCTGGCAGGTGGATCGTTTGCGGCCGGTCTGGGCGACGATCTTCAGCAAATCGATATCCGCGTCGCGCAACGCGGTGCCATCGGCGACCGCGGTGCCTTTGCGATCGGCGAGCAAGGTCCAGGCTCCGAATCCGGCCCCAGCAGCGATTACGGCGGCGAGCGCCAGGACGAGCGCCGTCAGCATCCGGCCTCGGCGGCGCGGTTGCCGCGCATCGGGCTGCTCGTCATCGGATCGCTCGGTATCGGGTTTCGAAGCAAGGGACGACAGGTCGTCACGAGTCGCGGTATCGAGTGAACCGATTTGTCCTGCTTCATCTTTCGAGGTTCGCTCGTCGGTCGCGGACACCGCCGTGTGTCCCTCGGTGACCGCACCCGCGCTCGTCAGCGCCGCCTCCGCCGCATGCGCGAGATCCCCTGCCGCTCTATAACGTTCGCGCACGTCCTTGGCCATACCGCGCTCGATGACGGTATCGAGCGCGGACGTCACATTCGGCCGGGTCGTACTCGGTCGCGGCACCGGCTCGAACAGATGCGCGCTGATGATCTCCGCGTCGGTGCTGCCCCGATACGGCCGTGCGCCGGTGAGGCATTCGTAGAGCACGCATGCCAGCGAGTAGACATCGACGGCGGGCGTGGTGTGCTCGGCCCGGAACCGCTCCGGGGCCATATAGCTGAACGATCCGATCACCGCACCGTGGGTGGTCAGGGCGTGATCGGCCTCCGAATGCGCGATACCGAAGTCGACCAGGTAGGCGAAACCGTCCGGCGTGAGCAGAATATTGTCCGGCTTGACGTCACGATGGACCAGACCTTCGGCATGTGCGGCATCCAACGCCGACGCGATCTGCCGGATCACCGCCACCGCCTGCGGCGCTGGCATCGGTCCCTTGCTCCGCAATACCGACGGCAGGCTGGCACCGTCCACCAGTCGCATATCGATGTAGAGGCGGCCATCGACCTCGCCGTAATCGTGAATCGGGATGACATGCGGTTCGCGCAGTCGCGCGGCCGCATCGGCCTCGCGCTGGAACCGCTCGCGGTACCCCTCGTCCTGCGCGAGCCCTTCCAGGAGCACCTTGATCGCCACACTGCGGCGCTTGCGCAGGTCGTAGGCCTCGTAGACCTCGCCCATGCCGCCGCGCCCGATCAGCCGATCCAACCGGTAGTGCCCGAATATCGAGCCCACGGTCAGTGGCTGGCGCTGGCTCGTCATCTCGTCCTCCGCGATGCAGACCGTAGCCGTTCGCTCGTCGGTCAACTGTAAGGTCGGCGGCCGGTCTTTCGCGGGCGCCTGCGGAAATGTTCCCCCTGATTGATCTTCGCCGGGCCCCGTTTGGTTAACCGCCGGTGCTCTCGCGCGGTCGATCGGGCGTCGACGATAGAGTCATGGGATGACCTGGACCGTGGGATTCGACCTCGATATGACGCTGATCGACTCCCGGCCGGGTGTGCGCAAGGCGATCGAGCAGTTGGTCACGGAATTCGACCTGCCATTGCGCGGAGCCGAATTGGCCGACCGACTGGGCCCGCCGCTGGCGATGCTGCTAGCCGAGGCCGGTGCGCCCGAGGAACTCATCCCGGCACTCGTGACGCGCTACCGCGAGATCTATCCGTCGATCGTGCCCTACATTCCAGCCATGCCCGGGGCCGATGCCGCATTGGCAGCCGTCCGGGCACACGGCGGACGGGTGCTCATCGTGACCGGGAAGCACGAACCGCTGGCCCGGCTGCACGTCGCCGAACTCGGGTGGCGCATCGATGAGGTGGTCGGTGATCTGTGGTCCGACGGCAAGGCGGCGGCGTTGCGCGAGCACGGCGCGGACCTGTTCGTCGGCGATCACGAGGGCGATATGCGCGGGGCGCGAGCGGCGGATGTGTACGCGCTCGGGGTCACCACCGGCCCCTGCGATGCCGACCAATTGCGCACGGCGGGAGCGGATTTCGTCCTCGATGAGCTGACCGAATTCCCGGACTGGCTGGCCGCGCGCTAGCCCGCCGCACTCTCCAGCGCCTCGAACCGCAACGACAAGCCGTCCAGCAACGCACTCAACCCGGTTTCGAAGGCGGCGTCATCGATATCGCGCTGCCGTCCCGACAACAGATGCGCCTCGTCCAGATGCGGATAATTTCCGCGATAGACCGCCGCGTCCTCCGGGAATCCACCCGCGAACGAGCCTAGCGTCGACCCGGTGACGAAGAACCGCATCAGCGCACCCACCTGGGTGGCCTCCCGTCGCGGCCAACCCGCCGCGACCAGACCCCCGAAAACCGCATCGGCCTGCCGCAAGGCATTCGGTCGTCGCCCCATGCCCTGATTCAGGGCGGGCACCACCTTCGGATGCGCCGCCAGAGCGGCCCGATACGACCTGGCCCAATCACGCAGGGCCACCCGCCAATCCGAGATATCGGTGAACATGGACAGATCGATCTGGCCGAGCACGGCATCGACCATCGCGTCCAGCAGATCGTCCTTGGTTGCCACGTGATTGTAGAGCGATGGGCCCTGCACACCGAGTTCGGTGGCGAGGCGGCGGATCGAAACCGCCTCCAGCCCTTCGGCATCCACCAGATCCAGCGCGGCCGACACGATGCGGTCGCGACTGAGCAAGGGGCGGCGGGGTCTTCCCACGAAAACCTCCTGGTCGATCAATCCAGTGTCGCACGGGCGATACCCACAACATCAAACTTGCGTCGTTAGTTTATCGATGGTTAGCATACAAGAAACTTCCGCTGTTAGTTTTTGCCTCGGAGTCGTGATGAACCTGGAACTCTCCGACGAACAGGCCGCCGCCAAGCGCCTGGCCGCCGAATTCGTCGACCGCGAGATCGCGCCGCATGCGACGGAGTGGGACCGGACCGAATCCGTCGATACCGCGATCGTGCGCAAATTGGGCGAAGTCGGCTTCCTCGGCCTGACCATTCCCGAGGAGTACGGCGGCAGCGGCGGCGACCACCTCACCTACTGTCTGGTGCTGGAGGAACTCGGGCGCGCCGACTCCGCGGTGCGCGGAATCGTCTCGGTCTCTTTGGGTTTGGTCACCAAGTCGATCAACCACTACGGCACCGATGAGCAGAAGCGCACCTGGCTGCCGCGCCTGACCGCAGGAGCCGCACTCGGCTGCTTCGGCCTCACCGAGCCCGAAACCGGTTCGGATGCGGCGCAATTGCGCACCCGCGCGATCCGCGACGGTGACGACTGGGTGCTGTCCGGGACCAAGATGTTCATCACCAACGGCACCTGGGCCGATGTCGCCCTCGTTTTCGCACGCACCGGTGGCGAAGGGCACCGCGGCATCACCGCCTTCCTGGTCCCGACCGACTCCCCCGGCTTCACCGCCCGCACCATCCACGGCAAGCTCGGACTGCGCGGGCAAGCCACCGCCGAACTCGTACTCGACGGAGTTCGGATCCCCGACAGTGCCCGGTTGCACGATGAAGGCAAGGGTTTCACCGTCGCGATGGCGGCGTTGGCCAAGGGCCGGATGTCGGTGGCCGCCGGTTGTGTCGGTATCGCGCAGGCCTGCCTGGACGCCGCCGTCGGATATGCCACCGAGCGCGAACAATTCGGCAAGCCGATCGCCGGGCATCAGCTGGTGCAGGAGTTGCTCGCCGATATCGCTCTCGACGTGGATGCGGCCCGGCTCCTGGTGTGGCGCGTCGCTGATCTGATCGACCGCGGTGCCGAATTCGCCGTCGAATCGTCGAAGGCCAAATTGTTCGCGAGCGAGGCCGCGGTGCGCTCGGCCGACCGGGCGCTGCAGGTCTTCGGCGGTTATGGCTATATCGACGAATTCCCGGTCGGCAAATATCTGCGCGACGCCAAGGTGATGACCCTGTACGAGGGCACAAGCCAGATCCAGAAGCTGCTGATCGGGCGTGCGCTGACCGGAGTCAGCGCATTCTGATGACCGCCGTAGCAAACTCCGAGGAGGACGTTCGATGACCAGATTCACCGACCGGGTCGCCGTTGTCACCGGCGCGGCACAGGGTATCGGCGCGGCCACCGCGCAACTGCTCGCCGCCCAGGGCGCACAGGTCGCGGTGCTCGACCGCAATGCGCCCGAGCACACCGCCGAACAGATCGTCGCGGCGGGCGGCGCGGCCCGCGGCTATCTCTGCGATGTCACCGACCGTGCCGCGGTGGAATCCGTATTCGCTGAAATCGCAACCGATCTCGGCGGTCCGCACATTCTGGTCAACAATGCGGGCATCACTCGCGATGATCTGTTCTTCCGGCTTTCCGAGGACGACTGGAATGCGGTACTCGCGGTCAATCTGACCGGTGTCTTCCACTGCACACAGGCGGTGCAGGAGTACATGGTCGCCCAGCGTTACGGCAAGATCGTCTCGCTGTCCAGCCGCTCGGCGCTCGGCAATCGGGGCCAAGCCAACTACGCCGCCGCGAAGGCGGGCATCCAGGGCCTGACCGCGACGCTCGCGCTCGAGCTCGGGCCGTACAACATCAATGTCAATGCCGTCGCGCCCGGCTATATCGCCACCGCACTGACAGCCGCGACCGCCGACCGGGTCGGGCTCACGGCCGAGGACCACCAGAAGGCCGCGGCCGAACGGACTCCGCTCGGCCGAGTGGGGCAGCCCGAGGAGGTCGCCGCGGTGATCGCGTTCCTGGCCAGTGATGAGGCGTCCTATGTCAGCGGCCAGACGTTGTACGTCAACGGCGGAGCACGCTGAATCCAGCGGTGGCGACCGATCGGTATGCGACGTGGGGTATGTTCGCCGTTCGCGGCGGCCGCCGCTGACGACTAGGGAGCAACCCATGCGTACCAGGGTGAATCACTTGTTCGCAGCCACGCTCGTCGCGGTATTCGGGAGCCTCATCGTGGTGGTCGGTCCCGCCGCCGTGGCCCAGCCGCCGCCGTCCGGGCCTACGCAGGACTGTCAGGTCGGAGACACTCAGATCCAGGGACCCTACATCTGCGTCTGCGGCGAAGACGGGCAATGGGCGTGTCACGAACGGAAATAGGTCGGACGGTCACCAGGGCACCGGGCCCAGCCGATTGAAGAAGCCGCCGGTAGGGCCGTCGGAACCGATGGTAGCGAGATGCACGATGGCATCGGTGCCCTCGGTGACCGTTTGATGGCCTGAGTTGCCGTTCAAATCCGTTGCGGTGTAACCGGGATCGGCGGCATTGACCCGCATCTGCGGCACTTCGCGGGAGTACTGCGTGGTGATCATGTTCAGCGCGGTCTTCGAGGACGGGTAGACCAGCCCGAGGATCTGCGATTCGATCCGGCTCGGATCAGCGGTGATTCCGATCGAACCGATGCCGCTGGACACCATCACGATGCGCGGGTTGGTGGCCGCGCGCAGCAGCGGGAGAAAGGCGTGGGTCACCTGCACGGGTCCGAAAACGTTGGTCTCGAAGACATTTCGGAAATCGGCGGCCACGGTATCGGCTGGAGTGGCGCGCGTACCGCCGATACCGGCGTTGTTGATCAGCACGTCCAGGTGCGGCGTCCGGCCCGCGATGGTCTCGGTGGCGGCCGCGATCGATTCGACCGAAGTCACATCCAACTGGACGAATTCGACGTTCAATCCCTGTTCGGCGAGTTCGAAAGCGGCCGCCTTGCCTCGCTCGACATCGCGGGCACCGAGGAATACCTGCCAGCCGAGTTCGGCCAGCCGCCGGACCGTCTCGCGGCCGATTCCCTTGTTCGCCCCGGTCACCAGGGCTGTTGTCGTATTGGTCATGACTCGACCCTGGCCTGCCACCCGAATCCGGCTCCAGGGCCGATAACTCCTGGGACCGGCGGTACCACCCCGGCGCCCGCGCGCTGCGGCATCATCGAGGCTATGGATCGCGCCGAACTCGCCAAGCTGCTGCGCCAGGCGCGGGCCCGGGTGCGGCCGCGCGATGTCGGGCTGCCCAGTGGTTTGCGTCGCCAGGTGCCGGGGCTGCGGCGCGAAGAGGTCGCGCAGCTGGCCGGTGTCAGCGTCGACTATGTGGTCCGGCTCGAACAGGGGCGCGGACCGCGACCGTCGGTTGCGGTGCTCGGCGCACTCGCCCGCGCCCTACGGCTCGCCGATCCCGAACGCGATCTGCTGTTCCGGCTGGCCGGTTCGGCGCCACCACAGGAAGGCCGCATCAATATGGTGGTGCGCCCCAGCGTGCTGCGGCTGTTGGATCGGATGGCCGATCTGCCCGCGCTGGTGATCTCCGCGAAAGCCGATGTGCTGGCTTGGAATTCGATGGCCGCGGCACTGCTCGGGGACTTCTCGGCATGGTCGCCCGCCCGGCGCAACATCATCTGGCAGTCCTTCCTCGGCACCGAACCCTCCCGCGTGGTCTTCACACCCGCCGAGGCCGAGGCGGCCGCCGAATCCTGGGTCAGTTCGCTGCGCAGCGCGAAGGCGGCCTATCCCGACGATCCGGATCTGGCTCGCCTCATCGCCGAACTACGTTCGCGCAGTCCGCGATTCGACCGTTTGTGGCGCGAAGGCAGCACCGGGAACTGGCGCAGCGCCACCAAGACCATCGATCACCCCGAGATCGGGCGGTTGATCCTGGATTGCGATGCGCTGTTCGTCCCCGACAGCGACCAGGCGGTAGTCGTGTACTCCGCCGCACCCGACACCCCCGCCGCCTCGGCACTCGAGTTGCTCCGCATCACCGGCACCCAGCAACTGACCGAGCAGCGCTGGCGCCCGGCCTCCAGCAACTAGCCGAGCAGCACTAGCACCCAGCACGCAGCAACTGGCCGAGCAGCGCAAGCGCCAGGCGGTCCATCGCGACAGCCGACTGGGCGGCCGAAAAGCTCCTGCCGCATAGCTTTTCAGGACCTCGCAAAGGGTATACGTTCTGCGAGGTGGCCACCGGGTATGCGACGGGCCCGAAGCTGTGCGAGGAGGTGGACGCTACCCGCGTGGCGCGGGGCGCCAGCCGTCGTCACCGCCGAGGGTGCAGCAGCAGTTCGGCGATAGCTTGCACGCGGGCGCGGGTGATGCCCATTCTCTGTTCCACGGCCAACGGGTGGTCGGTCGGTTCGAGTTCCACGGTCGGACGAACACCGACGGGCTGACTGTGCACCTTGGCCTTCAAGTTCAGAGTCGTCGGTTCGTATGCGGGCAACTCGGTGGACAGCCAGCCGAAATAGGGTGGCTCCTGTATCCGCTCGGGGCTGGTCCACAACTCCGTCGCGCGGGCGAAGCTGGACTCGCTCAGTGAAACCCATACGCCCCATTCGAATTCGTTCCCTGAGTCCGCGATGGGCAGGATCAGGCGCGCCCGGATGAAGAAGTGTTCGCCGCCGATCACACACTGCTCGTCGCCGAGGACGTTTCCCGAGCCGCCCGCCAGGCCCTCGTTCCAGTACGCGGGCGCCACCGTGCCATAGCTGAATGGCAGTCCATCGTGTTCCTGGCCGCAGCATGAGCACAGAAATCCTGGATCCGTTGACATGCCGACAGCATAGAAATGCGACTTCCCGCTATCGATGGCGGCTGTCAGGCGATCGATAAGCCCCGATCGTCCGGTTTCCGCTTCTAGCGGCAATCGGGTCGAACTGTGGCAATCCGGTCGTGGTGCTATCCGGCGAACTCGTCGGCGAGGGTGTTCCAGAACATGAGTTCGTAGTTCTGGAAGAGTCTGGCGTACAGATGGGCGTCGCTCGGATTCAATTGTCCGGTGTCGATTCCGGACTGGATGGCGGCGAGGGCTCGCTGTTCGTATTCGGGGGTGTCGGCGGCGAAGAAGTCGAAGAATGCGCAGGCCGGGTCGTCGAACTCGTAGTTGGTGCGCATGCTGTCGGCGACCGCTCGGCAGTAGCGGCCGAAGGTGGCGACATTCGCGTAGATACCGGCAGCCGCCGCGGAGGGCTCGGCGTTGAGTGCCAACCACGCGACATAGGCGGGATAGGCCTGACAACCCGCTCTGGGGAGTTCCATGCCCTGATCTGGTCCGACCGCCGCCACGAGTGCGTCCAACAGGGCCAGTGCCTGCTGCTCGCCGGGCGGGAGGCCGTCGAGGAACGCTCTGACATGCGGGTCGTCCGCCCGCGCCGCCATGGCGTGGAAGCTGCGCCAGTCGCTGCTGGTGATGCGCTGTTCCTCGGCGGCGATCGCCGCGAAGACCGCGCGCGGCGCCTTGCCCGCCGAGATGAGCGGAACCATGCGATTGTCGTCGTCGTGCGGGGCCAGCTCGGCCTGGATCCCGTAGAGCAGGTCACGAGCGGTAAGGGTCATCGGGAACCTCCCTGTGGGAATGCTTCCATTCAAGCGCTGTTCGCCCGCCCGCGACAGGTGTTCAGTCGCCGTGCTCCGCATCCCAGTGTCGGCGGGCGTCGGCGATGCGGTCCTTGTGCTCGCGCGACCAGTCGGCAAGCGCGCCGATGGCCGCAGCCAGGCTCTGGCCGGTCTCGGTGAGCCGGTATTCGACCTGTGGTGGGATCGTCGGGTAAGCGATCCGCTCCACCATGCCGTCGCGGCACAAGCGCTTGGTGGTCAGTGTCAGCATCCGCTGTGAGATACCCGGAATCGCCCGCTCCAACTCGCGGAAACGCCGCACTCCTTTGCTCAGTTCGACGATCACCAATACCGTCCACCGATCCCCCAACCGGTCGAGCACATCGCGGATGCCGCAGTCGTCATCGCCACAGGGCCCGTCGGGAATAGTGCCCGCGACCTGCGCGGTGACCGCCGTGTTCGTGACCGACATGAAAGTGCCTCCTTATGCCGCGCGCCGCGGCCGCCGATGCTGGGTCGAATCCAGCAACTACAACAATCGGGAGTGTTGCGATGATCCTGGTAACCGGCATCTCCGGAGCCCTCGGCGGCCTCGTCCACCGCGGCCTGTCCACCCTCGACGACCTGACAGTAGCGGCGGGCAGCCGCTCCGGTGACGACATCACCACGCGCCGTATCGATTTCGACGACCCGGCGACGCTGTCCACCGGCCTGCGGGATGTCGATGTCCTGGTCCTGATTTCGGCCGGATACGCCGAAGACGATGTGGTGTTGGCCCGCCACGGTGCGGTGATCGACGCCGCCGTGGCGGCCGGTGTCCGGCACGTGATCTACACCAGTCTCGCGGGATCCGGCGATCTGATGACGATCGCCCTGCCACACCGCTGGACCGAAAAGCGCCTGGCCGCAGCGCCTTTCGACGTGACCGTCCTGCGCAATGGCCTCTACGCGGAGGTGCCGGTCGGACTCGCCGTCGCCGGTGCCGCCTCCTCGGCCGAATCGGATGTATTCGCGGCGGCATTCGGCACCGGCCGGATCTCGGTGGTGGCGCGCGAGGATCTGGCCGAGGTGGCCGTTCGGGTAGCCGCGGAAACCGAGCGTGATCTGGCCGCAGGGCAGCCCAGCAGACATGCGGGCAAGGTATACGAGCTCGAGGGTGTGACCGCGATCGGCGGTCCGGATATCGCCGAGATCCTGAGCGAATCCCTCGCTCGCCCAGTCCGATACGCGCCGATATCGCTCGGCGAAATGCGGGATATGTTGCAGGGCAGCGGATTGGAGCCATACCAGATCACGCATACCCTCTCGCTGTTCGCGAATCTCGGTGCCGGACTACTCGAGGCATCGAGCACCGACCTCCTCGAGCTGCTGCCGAGCGCACCGCGCGACGTTCGGACACTCATCACCGACGCCGTGCAGGCGGGCGGGTTTCAGTCGGCATCGGTAAACGCGTCGCGCTGAACGGCAGGCCGGGTGAGGCCACGAATGTCCAGTCGCCACCGCGCTCGAGGAGTACGGTGCCCTGCGCCGCACCGTCTACGCCGCCCGCTACCTGTCCGATCCAGACTATCGGCGCAAGATCTCCCGCCAGCTCAACAAGGGCGAATCCCTGCACGCGCTGCGCCGAGACCTGCTGTACGCGCACGAGGGCACGATCCGCGCCCGCCAACTCGACGACCAGACCGAGCAAGCCTGGTGCCTGCCCCTGGCCACCATGGGCGGGTTCAGAACAGGTGTCGCGCACTCGCAGAGGCCGATAACCGGTCGGCCCCAACTGGGTCGAGTTCGGCGTCGATGTCGACCTCGATGGCGCCGAAGAAGTTGATGTTCTCGCTGTGCGCCGGGCTGATGTGCGCGAGCACTTCGTCATCGATCCGGCGTCCGGCTCGGCGCATCTGTTCCACGGCGAGCCCGTAATACTCTGTGGTCCAGGCGATTACGGCGTTGCAGTGCCGGGCCCGGCACCCGGGAACCGGTGTCGCCGAACACACGGACCCGCGCACCGTCACCGAGATCGGTGACCACGGCGGCGGGATGCGGGCGGGTGCGTGCGGCAAGGCGGCGCATCAGCGGCAACGTGCGTGGGCTGACGGTTTCGCGGGGTAGTGCCAGCGCGTACGGGCGCAGGTCGCGGTGGTAGCGCCGGTACTGGCGGAACCGGACAACCGGGTTCGTGCGGGTGGCCGGTGGGGTCGCTGCGCTGGTCATGCGGGGGTGAGCGACAGGTTCAGGTGCGCCAGGCGGCGCACGATCAGGCTGGGGACGTAGGCGGGTTCGGGGCCGCTCAACGAGAAGGTGGTGGTGGCGGCGAGCAGTGCACGCACGGCCTGGGTGGTTTCTTTGCGGGCGAGGTGGGCGCCGAGGCAGAAGTGGATGCCGCGGCCGAAGCTGTGGTGCATTTTCGGCTGGGCACGGTCGAGGTCGACGTGGTCGGGGTGGTCGAAGACGCGGGGGTCGCGGTTGGAGGCGCCCCACATCAGCATCAGTCGTGCGCCTGGATCGAGGCGTACACCGGCCAGCCGGGTGGGTGCGGTGGTGATGCGGAAATGGCCGCGGGACGGGCTCTCGATGCGCACCGCTTCCTCCACCAGCGCACCGATCCGGTCGGGTTCGGTGCGCAGGGTGGCTTGCAGTTGCTGATCGTCGGCCAGCAGCCGTACAGCGGTGCCGAGCAGGCTCGCGGTCGATTCCGCGCCCGCGGTGACCAGCTGCACCAGCAGCATCGCCCCCTGATCACGGGTCAGGGTTCCCGACGCGACCGCCGCGGCGACACTGCCCAGCACCCCCGTGTCCTGCCCCGGGCGGGCCTGGTCGAGGCGCTCGCCCAGATACCGGGCGAACTCGAGCACCGCGAGCGCGGCGCGGCCGGCGCGTTCGGGGCTTGCGATCCCGGAGACCAGATCGATCGCCGCGTCCGACCAGTCGGCGAGGCGCTGATGGTCTTCGCGCGGCAGCCCGATCAGCTCGCCGATCACCTGCACCGGGACCCGGTGGGCGACCGCGGCCATCCAGTCGCCGCCGCCGGAGGCGACCAGCCCGGCTATCGCCGGGGCGACCGCGGCGTCGATCAGCTCGGTCGTCTCGGCCACCGCACGCGGGCTGAACCGCGACATCACCAGTGCCCGCTGCGGGGTGTGTGCGGGCGGATCCGCGGTCGCCAGCACATCCACCCCAGCCCCGGCGTGGGCCACCGACACCGTCGCCGACCCCGACGCCGCCGACAGCACCGCGACCAGATTGCTCGAATAGGTTTGCGGATCGGCCAGCACGGTGCGGATCGCATCGAACCCGAGCACCACATACACCTGCTGATCAGGCAGATAATGCACGTCCCCGGTACCACGCAGTTGCTCGAGCAGCGGATACGGGTCCTGCAGTGCCTCGGCGCAGAACAGATCGGGAACAGCCATCACAACCAGCCTTTCACACGTTGTATAACACGTTATACAACGTGTTCTCGTTCTGCGGTACCCTCGAACGGTGGTCGACGACACTGCTGCTCTGCTGCGCGAGTCCCGCGATTCGTTGCGGATGGTCCGCGAATTCGGTCCCGCCGAACGCGCGCGCCGCGCCGAGATCGCCGCGGTCGCACGCGCGATGGCCTCCCGGCACGGCTACAAGGGCGTCACGATCCGCGCGGTCGCCGCCGAGGCTGGCACCACCCCGGTCACCGTGTACCGCTACTTCGGGTCCAAAGACGGTCTGATCCAGCACCTCATGGCCGACTGGGCCCTCGACACCCTCGACCGCCTCACCCGGCTACCGGCCGATCCCGGCGCCGAGCCCGCCGACCGGATCGCCGCCGCGTTCTCCCAGGTCATCGACTGGGCCGCCGAGGACCACAACCTGCTGCAAGCCGGAATGAACTCCGTGCACTCCGGCGACGGCCCCGGAATAAGGGTCTGGCGGCCGCTGTTCACCGAACTCGTCCGCGCCGCCCTCGCCGACCCCGGCTGGACCGACGACCACGACCGAGCCCTGGTCCTCGGGCACGTCCTGACCACATGCCTGCTCGACCTGACGACCAATCCCGCCAGTATCACCGACATCCGCCATACCATCGCCCGTGCGGCACACCTGCTCTTCGCCACATCCACCCCGAACTGCCGCCCGTAGCTCAGTACCAGCTGACGCACCGCTATGCAGCGCCTCCGGCCCATCGGCCACTACCCCGGATAACGGTCTGGACCACAGAATATTGCGGGCTCGCTGTCGAGCAGATGCGCCGAGCGGGCCGTCGGATCGATGACGATGTGCTTGCACATATCAGTCCGGCACACAGCGAGAACATCAATTTCTTCGGCGCGATCGAGGTCGACATCGACGCCGACCTCGCCCTGCTCGGGCCGACCGGCTACCGGCCGCTGCGAGTGCGTGACACGTTGTTCTCAGCCTGCTCACCGCAGCCGGGCACCGGCGGGCATATCCGCAGTAGGGGCCGCGGCTGGTGAGTGCGGTCGAGACCCGGTTCAGTTTTCGAGGTAGGCGACGATGCCGCCGATGAGCGCTTCGATAGCGTCGTCGAGGTCGCCGTATGTGCCGAGAGTTCGCTCGGAGGTGATGCCGCGCATGGCGGCCGGGATCAGCGCCGCGACCCGGCGCACCTTGACCGGATCGAGTTCCAGATCAGCGAAGGCCCGCTGGCATGCGTCGTCCCAGTGCGGTTTCCAGGACGCCAGCTCGGCGGCGGTGAGCGGGTAGTCGCGTTCGAGTTCGGCGTGGTCGCGGGGCAGCGCCGCGCGCAGCGTCTCGATGGCCAAAGACTCGGGGCGGCGCAATCCGATGGCCATCGCGTGGATGAGCGCGGCGACGCGTTCGCGCAGGGTGCCGTCCGGTTTGGCTGCTGCGGGCAGGTCCCCGCGCTTGTCGGCGGTGTAGCGCAGGACCGCGGCCCACAGGCCGTCGATGTCGCCGAACTGATATTTGACGACTCCCCAGGTCGCGCCGATGTCGCGGGCGATCCGGTTGCCGGAAACCGCGGCGGGGTCCCCGGTCGACAGCGAGGCGATCGCCGCGTCGAGCATGGCTTCCCGCGATTGGATCCCGCGCTTGTTCGCGCGCCTCATGCCCGCCGCTGTCTCCGTCACGAGGGCCGATGCTACCTCGATCGACCTGGGGAATCCAGTTTCAACTAACCCTCTTGTATTCTTTCAAAGAGGGTTCTATTGTCGTGTTCGCCGGGCATGGAACCGACGTTCCGCGCCGACACGGACAGCCCGCGAAGACGTGGAGGATCGAGATGGCCAAACCACCGCTGTCGATGGAGCCGACGGGATGGTTCCAAGTCGCGTGGTGCACCGAGATCGAGGTCGGTGCGGTGCACAGGATGAAGTACTTCGGGCGTGAGATGGTGGCGTGGCGATCGGCTGCCGGCGACCTCGCGGTCTTCGACGCCTACTGCGAGCACCTCGGCGCGCACCTGGGCTATGGCGGGCAGGTTCAGGGCGAGAACCTGGTGTGCCCGTTCCATGGCTGGGAATGGAACCGTGAGGGCCGCAATGTGTGCATCCCCTACGAGTCCCGCCCGAACAAGGGCCGCCGCATCCGCAGCTACCCCGTCGTCGAACGTAACGAGGCGGTGTGGATCTGGTACGACACCGCGGGCCGCGCACCGTATTTCGAGGTGCCGGACATGTTCGAAGCGTTCGGTGACGGCAAGACCGCCGCGGACTACTACCCGCCGGTGCCTGCCGCGACATTGTTCCGGCCGGGCCTGGAACTGCATCCGCAATATGTGATGGAGAACGGCGTCGACTTCGCGCACTTCAAGGTGGTGCACAAGACGCCGTTCGTGCCGGAGTTCACCCGTCACGATTTCTCCGGCCCGGTGTCCTACGTCGATTTCACCATCGCCTTCGACGAGGACATCGCCGAGGACCAGGTCAACAGTGGTGTGGAATCGATCAACGCCGGATTGGGCTGTTCGATCACCAAGAGCTGGGGCATGGTCGACAACCGCACCATGCCCGCGGTGACACCGGTCGACGAATACACATCCGATGTGCGCTTCACCGTGTGGATCGGCCGCAAGCCCGGCGACGAACGCCCCGAGATCGGCCGCTACGGCACGACCATGGCCGGATTCGTCATCGAGCAGTTCGAAGCCGACATCCACATCTGGGCGCATCAGCGCTACTCCGACCCGCCCGCCCTGTCGCAGAAGGAGTTCAAGGGCTTCACGGCGTTGCGCGAATGGGCCGTGCAGTTCTACCCCGACGGCGGACCCGCGGGCACCGACCCACGTCACCCCGACAGCGGCGCCGTGCGCCCGGCGGCCACCGCCTGAACCTCCCCCCGACCCAGTACCGACGCGAACGTAACAGCCAGAAAGGCACTGCTCATGAGCACCTCCGACAAGATACGGGTATTCCAGGTCGCCACCGGCAACCTCGGCACCGAGATGATCGGCCGCATCCGCAACCACCGCGATCTGGAACTGGTTGGGCTGCACTGCTACTCGCCCGAGAAGATCGGCCGGGACGCGGGAGAGATCGTCGGTATCGACCCGGTCGGTGTGAAAGCCACCGGCACGATCGAGCAGATCATCGCCGCACGCCCCGACGTGCTGACCTTCCACGGTGTGTTCCCGGACGAGGACCTCTACGAAAAAGTCCTCGAAGCAGGGATCAACGTGGTGACCACTGCGGACTGGATCACCGGCTTCCACCGCGACCGCAACCACTCACATCCCTCGGGCCGCAAGGTCAGCGAGGTCATCCAAGCGGCCTGCGAGCGCGGTAATTCCACGTTCTACGGCACCGGCATGAATCCGGGCCTGTGCCAGATCCTGGGGATCGTGCACACCGCCGACGTCGCCGATATCGAGAACGTCACCGTCACCGAATCCGTGGACGTGTCCTGCCATCACTCCGTGGACACCTGGAAGGCCGTCGGCTACGGCCGCCCGATCGACGATCCGACCATCCCCGATTCGCTCTACAAATACACCGCCGTATTCGCCGATTCGGTCTACCTCATGGCCGATGCCTTCGGCCTGGAACTCGACGAGGTGAAATTCAGCTACGAACTCGGCGCCTGCACCAAGGACGTCGACCTCGGCTGGTACTTCATGCCCAAGGGCTCACTCGGCGCCAATTACATCAAATACCAAGGCATGGTCGACGGCGTCGCACGAGTGGAGACCCACCTCGAATGGCAGATGACCTCACACACCGACCCCGCATGGAACATCAAGGGCTGCTACATCACCCAGGTCACCGGCGACCCCAACATCTACAGCAAGCACATGATCTTCCCGCGTAAGGGCTTCGACCTGTCGAACCCGGAGAACTTCGCCTCCATCGGTATGACCGTCACCGGCCTGCCCGCCCTCAACGCCATCAAATCCGTCGTCGCCGCCCGACCCGGCATCATCACCAGCGCCGAGCTTCCCCTCCGCGGCTTCGCCGGCCGCTTCAACATCTGACCTCTCCCCGGCCACCGACTCTGCCACTGCCCCGGATAAGGGGCTGTTATCCGGGGAAACATCGGATCCGGCCCGCGGCGATCCCGCCGCGGCGGCGACGTGAAATGACCCCGTTATCCGGGGCAACAGCGGAAGGCGGGGGTACCGATGGCCGCGAGCGTTACACTGACACTCCTCAGCGCTCGCCCCAGCAGCCGAGAAGCGCTCCTGGACAAGCGATCACGTGGAACTTTCGGCTGGGGTCCTCTGCCGCCACCAGTTCCACGTGATCGGCCGACCAACTCAGGTGACGCGCTCGAGGGCGCGTAGGTCGGCGTCGAGTTTGCGGAAGAGCCAGTAGATGGCTACGAATGCTAGGCCGGAGCCTGCGCACAGGGCCAGCACCGAGTCGCGGACCAGGGGGAGTTCTGCTGGTTCGAGGAAGCTGAATCCGGCTAGCACGCCGACTAGTGGCACCGACGCTGTCACCGCTAGATAGGCCGTGATTCTGCGGCGCAGTGCACGGAGATGGGCGGCGTCGTGTGCCGATGTGCGGCCGTGGCGCAGGTAGATGGGATAGATACAGCGGACGACGTAGAAGGTGGAAAGAAAGAAGGTGTAGGCGACGGAGATGGTGCCCGCCACCAGAACGGTGGTCGCCGCATGGACCAGCAGCCGCGCCGGTAGGTCGGTGAACCAGACAAGCAGCATCACCCCTGTCACGGTCGCGCATACCGCGAAAAACAGGGTGTTCATCGCACAGAGATCGCCCCAGAACAGTGTTCGCGACCGCACCCGCGCGAGGATCGCCTCGTCGTAGCGCTTTCCATCCCGCAAGCCGCGCGGAACCGCGAGCAAATCACGCGACATGTACGCGTAGATGAGGATGGCCAGCGGCGAGGCGCAGATGACGAAGATGATGACGCCCACGTTGAGCTGCCAGTTGGTGGCATCGGACAGCCGCTCCCTGATCAGGTCCTGGACGTGCACGGCCATGTACATGGTGGCCAGGGTGACGCCGAACAGCGAAGACGACCACAGAATGGCGGTGGGCCATCGGGAAAGGCGTGCCCGCCAACTTTTCGGCGGCGGATAAACGAGGTCGCGTGCCCGTTCCTCGAGGCACAGGTCGAGTTGCTGGGCGAATTCCGAACCGCAGGAGTAGCGGTCTTCCGGATCGGGTGACAGACACTTCAGCAGCACTCGGCGCAACGCCATGGGGCAGTCCGGCGGAAGTTCCGACAGGAACGTCGGCTCGATGGGTCTGCGCCGCAGTTCGAGCATGCGGGCCAGTGACGTTTCCGACTCCCCCGCGGAGGCTTCGTCCGCGAAGGGTCGGTGTCCGGTGAGCAGTTCCCACAGCATGACGGCGAGGGCGTAGATGTCGCTGCGAGTGTCGAGGTCGGCGGCGCTCGCCGGGGAGTCCGGATGGCAGGCTTCGAGTTGTTCGGGCGACATGTACGCCAGTGATCCGCCGAAGTACGCCAACGGGTTTGTGCCCTTGACGCGGGTGCTGAAGCTGACGTTGAAGTCGGCCAGTTTAGGGATTCCCTCGGCGCTGAGCAGCACGTTCGCGGGTTTGATGTCGCGATGCAGCACCCCTCGTTCGGATGCGTGCTGCAGGGCGTCGGCGAGTCGGCGGCCCAGCCAGGCTACGGTCTCCGGCCAGGTCAGTGCGGAGGTCCGGGTCCGAACAGCCGATTCGGTGGGCCGAACCTCGCCCTTGTCGGCGAGTACCTTGTCGATGGCATCGAGCAGCAGTTGCCCACTGCGGTGTTCCGCGGGCGTCGAGCGCTGTAGGCGCAGCACGTCGAGCAGCGTTCCCCCGGGTAGGTATTGCATGTAGAGCAGCTTCAGGTCGCCGTCGGCGATGAGTCGTTGGTCGTAGATGCGCACGATGTATTCGTGGTCCAGTTGGGCCAGGGTCTGCGGCTCGTTGCCGTGGTTATGCGAAATCTTGACCGCGACCAGTCGCTGCATCGATTGCTGTCGTGCGAGAAACACCTGGGCGAAGGCGCCTGCCCCGATCCGCATCAGCAGGTCGAAATCGTCGATACGGTCGCCGACTTCGATGGCGTCGAGAGCGATTTGGGCACTTGGTCGAGCAATCATCGTGCTGTGATAGTCGCTGGTGACCTGTGCAAACCCTGCTGTGGCCGCATCGATTGGGTGCGAACCGCGCCGCAGGGCGTGCAATTCCTCGTAGACCAGCTCGGCGGGTAGCGGGCCGTCTCGCAGCTCGGCGAATTCCGCGCGGTAATCGGTCAGTCGTTTGGGAAAGTGATAACGAAGCCAGCGGTATTCGAGGTCGATCTTGATCAGTTCGATCAGTATCGTGCGTCGCTCGGTCGGGTTCCGGGGCAGGTACGCCGACAGATCGGGCGGGGACCCGGACGCCCAAGCCTCAGAAAACGATGCCACGACAGTGGCCAGCGTTGTGCGGGTCCGTTCAGCTGAATCGACCAGATCGATCGGCTCGTACATCGGTAGCTCGAGATCAGCCCCAGGCGATCACGGCGGCTACCCGCGATATCGGCCTGCATCGGAGTCGCCCCACAGTGTCTCCCTTCCACCGAGCCCCTCGCTCAAGGGTATCGCTCGCAACGATGGGGCAAATAGTCCGGAATTCTCTCCCTCCGGACAACCGATGAACGAGTCGCTGACGCCGTTGTAATTCGGTGGCCGCGCCCTTCGGCTCCGAATAGGCTCGGGCAGATGCGCTTGCTGGTGCCGTACCACCTCGATGAATACCGCCCGGAGATGGATGTTCCGATCACCCCGGACGCGGTGGTCACGGCCGAGTTACCGGATGTCGACGATCCATGGGCACGGATGGCCGTGCTCTATGACGCGGTGGCGGATCGGGTCGCGGAGTCCGCGATTCGCGGGGAACGCGCTATCGTCGCCTCCGGCGATTGCACTACCGCGCTCGGCACGGTGGCCGGATTGCAAAGGGCCGGACTGGATCCCGCGCTCGTCTGGTTCGACGCGCACGGTGATGTGCAAACCCTCGAGACCTCCGCGTCCGGCTACCACGGCGGCTTCCCGCTGCGCATGCTCGTCGGCTACGGCCGTCACCTCATGGCCGACCGCATCGGCTTGCGCGATATCCCCGAAGAGCGCGCGGTCCTGGTCGGCGGCCGCGACCTCGACCCACCGGAAGTCGAATATCTGCGCACCGCGCGGATCCGGCACCGCCCGGTCGACGACCTCGGCGACCTCCCGGACGGCCCGCTCTGCCTCCATGTCGACTTCGACGTGGTCACCCCGGACGACCTCCCGGGCCTACTGTTCCCCGCGCCCGATGGCCCCACGCTGGACGAGGTCTCAGCCGCTGTACGAGCGGTTCTCGCCACCGGCCGGGTAGCCGCCTTCGGTCTGGCATGCACGTGGCGCGACGACGCCTCCGCCGCCGCGCACGTCCGCCCTCTGGTCGACTCCGCCTGATCTCTACCCGGCGGCCTTGTACTTGCGCAGGTACTCGCCGGTGAGCGAGGTCGGGTGGGTCAGCAATTCGGCGGGAGTACCGGTGAACACGACTTCGCCGCCGTCCTTGCCGCCGTCGGGCCCCAGATCGATCACCCAGTCGGAGTGGGCCACTACATCGAGGTTGTGTTCGATCACCACCACCGTATTGCCGCGGTCGACCAAACCGTCCATCAGTGCGAGCAGGGTGTCCACGTCCGACATGTGCAGGCCGGTGGTCGGTTCGTCGAGGACGTAGACGGTGCCGGTGTTCTGGAGTTGGGTCGCCAGTTTGATGCGTTGGCGTTCGCCGCCGGACAGGGTGCTCATGGCCTGACCGAGGCTGAGGTAATCGAGGCCCACCTCGTTCATCGTGCGCAGCTTTGCCGACAGTGCCTTTTCGGTGAAGAAACCGAGGGCTTCTTCGGCCGACATGGCCAGCACATCGGCAATCGACTTGCCGCGCAAGGTCAGTGCCAGCACTTCATCGGAGAAGCGTCGTCCGTCGCAGGCATCGCAGTGGGTGGTGACCGGGTCCATGTAGGCGACCTCGGTGATGATCACACCGCGACCCTCGCACTGCTTACAGGCTCCGGTCGAGTTGAAACTGAACAGGCCGGGCGACTCCCCCGTCGCCTTGGCGAACAGCTTCCTGATCGGATCCATCAGGCCCAGATACGTTGCGGGCGTGGACCGCGACGATGCCCCGATCGCCGACTGGTCGACGAAGATCGCATCCGGATGCTCCCGGACGAACACATCGCGGATGAGGCTGCTCTTACCGGAACCGGCCACACCGGTGATCGAGGTGAGAATGCCGGTCGGCACCGCGACAGTCACATCTTTCAGGTTGTGCACATTCGCGTGCTCGATCAGTAGCGCGCCGTTCGACTTACGGAAGGTCTGCTTCACCGTGAACGGCCTGCGCAATCCCGCACCCGTCGGCGTATCCGCGGCCCGCAATTCCGCGAAGGTGCCCTCGAATACCACCTGCCCGCCGTGCAGACCAGCGCGCGGCCCCACATCGACGATATGGTCGGCGATCTGGATGACATCCGGATCGTGCTCGACCACCAGCACCGTATTGCCCTTGTCCCGCAGCGCCTTCAGCAGGTTGTTCAACCGGCCGACATCACGCGGATGCAATCCGACGCTCGGTTCGTCGAATACATAGGTCATCCCGATCAGCGTGCTCGACAGATGTTTGATCATCTTGAGCCGCTGGCCCTCGCCACCGGACAGCGTCGAGGTCGGCCGATCCAGGCTCAGGTAGCCGAGGCCGATATCTGTCACCCGCTGCAGCGCGGTCCGGATCGCGGCGGCCAGTCCCAGCGCGGCCGGATCGGTGATCTCATCGAGCACCGCCATCAGGTCGGTGATCTGCAGGCCGGACCAGTCGGCGATATTGCGGCCATCGATCTTCGTCGCCAATGCCGCTTCGTTGAGCCGAGCACCACGACAGCTCGTGCAGACACCCTCGGTGAGGAACTTCTGCATCTGCTCGCGGGTCTTCTCGCTGAGCGTGGAGGTGTCGCGTTGCAACCGGGTGCGGGTGAATTTGGCCGCCAGCCCTTCGTAATTGGCCTTCCAGGTGCCCTTGGCGAAGGTCAGCTCCACTTTGCCGCCGGTGCCGTAGAGCAGGTCGGTGAATTCTTCCTCGCTGTAATCGGCCAGTTTCTTATCCGGATCGAAGCGCCCGGATTTGGCGTACATCTGCCAATCGCCGCTGTCCACCGCATAACCGGGCAGCAGAATCGCACCCTCGTTCAGCGATTTGCTCCGGTCCACCAACCGATCCGGATCGGCGCGCACCGTGACCCCGAGCCCATCGCAGTCCGGGCACATCCCCTGCGGCACATTGAAGGAGTAGTTGTAGACGAATCCGGCTGAGGGCGAACCGAATCGGGCGAACATCGCCCGCACCATCGAGTAGATATCGGTCATCGTCCCCACCGTGGAGCGCGGTCCACCGCCGACCGGCTGCTGATCGATGATGACCGGAGCCGTCAGATTCTCGATCGCCTCGGCATGCGGCCGCTCATAGCGCGGCAGGAAGTTGAGAATGAACGCGGGAAATGTCGCGTAGAGCTGGCGCTGGGACTCCATGGCGATCGTGTCGAAGACGATCGAGGATTTGCCCGACCCGGAGACGCCGGTAAAGACGGTGATCTTGTTCTTGGGGATTTCCAACGAGACATTGCGCAAGTTGTGCTCACGGGCACCGAGCACACGGATGACATCCGGGGCGACGACGGAATCGGCAAAAGGCATGTCGCACACCATGCCATGCATGACCGACAAAATGCCCGCGGTGATGTGATGCAGATCACATTAATATCGATCGCGCATGACTCTGTGATTGCGCCCTGAACAGCGCTTATGGGTCAAGGAACAGTCGTTCGCATGGAAGGCGCGGATAGCGACTGGTGTCCCCGAGGCCGATGCTGACCGCGTCGGGATAATGCCGCTTCCGGTGCTCGCTCGTGAATATGAGCGCGGCGGTAAGGCAGGCGGCGTAGTCGAGGCGCACGCCGTGCAGGAACACGCTCAGATGTACATCCGGTTCGTTGGGACGCGGCGAAAGATAGTTGAGCTCTTTGTGTTTCGGGCTCACGATTCCTCGATGTCGCGAACATCGCTGGGCTGGATGGTCATTGCGTCGGCCTTGTCGAGATCGGCGTCCGAGTCGGAGATCCATCCGTCCTCGTCGACCGGTACCAGCAGGCCGTCCGCACCCTCGAAGATCGGACGGCTGTCGATGGGAGCGCGATGGAGTTTCTGCTGGGTGTCTTGGTGGTAGTCGTCGAGCAGACGACGCACGGACGGAGCTATTGGCGGGCCCGCCCACGCACGGACCGCGAGGGCGACCTGCTCGACCAGTTCGGGCGGTGCGCCCGTGTACGCGACGGGCGGTCCGGTGAACGGATCTCGTTGCGGAAGCTCTCGTTTCGGCGTGGACATGACGCAAGGGTGTGTCGAATGCCGACGCTCGGCGGGCCCGATAGGCGGGCTGCGTATATCTCCGCGAATCACCTGAGACCGGGCCATTTCTGGCCGTATGATCCTTCCGGTTCGGAACAAACCCATGCGGTGGAACGGAACAGGGGGAAGCAATGCTGATCGTGACAAACGACGATGACGATCCCGAAGACACTGGCAGTACCCTGCCGCGACGCCAGCTCGGCCGGTTGCTGCGCGATGCGCGCACTGCGGCGGGCCTGAGCTTGGAATCGTCGGCACGCCTAATGGACTGGGGCAAAGCGACATTGAGCCGCCTCGAGAACGGCAAGACAGGAAAGGTCAGACCCCGCGATCTGCAAGCTCTGGCGGAGCTGTACATGGTCAGCGCCGATGATCTAGCGGCATGGCAGGAACTTGCCGCGCAGGCCCCGGTCCGCTCCTGGTTGCGAACCTACAGTGATGTGCTCGCGACGAAGTTCAACACGTACGTCGAACTGGAATCAGCCGCAAGCGAATTGGCGAACTTTCAGCCACTGATCTTCCCTGGCTTGCTCCAAACCCACGCGTACGCAGACGCGATGAACCGCTCGGCCGAGCCTCGAATCTCGAACGAAGATCTGGACCGGCTGGCGGCGGTGCGGACCCGGCGACAGCACCTGATCACGCGGGCACGGAACCCGACCAGGTTGGTGTCGGTGATACACGAGAACGTTACGCGGACTGTGGTCGGCGGACCTGAGCTGATGGCTGCTCAGTTGCGGCATGTCGCCGACTTGAGTACGCGCGAAAATATCGAAGTCCGCCTATTGCCGTATCACGCAGGCTTCCCGACCGGCCGAGTCCACGCCCCATTCATCGTGGTGACTTTTCCGAAGGACTCGCAGGGTAAGCCGGTGGAGCCTTCGGTGGTCTATGCGGAGAACTTTGCCGGGGATACGGTTCTCGAGAAGCGTGACGACGTGCAGCGGTTCCGAAAAGCGTTCCATACCCTGCTCGGGGCAACCCTGGACGCTGGCCTGACCCGGAGCCGTTTAAGAGAGATAGCAAGGAGTTATGACAGTGAACGTTGATGTCGACCTAACCGGTGCGCAGTGGTTCAAGTCTCGGCGCAGCGATGCGGGAAAGGAGTGCGTCGAGGTGGCCTTCCTCAAGGGCGGTTTCGTCGGAATGCGGGACTCCAAGAACCCCACCGGTCCAGCGCTCGTGTTCACTCCGTCCGAGTGGGACGCCTTCACCGCGGGCGTCGGCAACGGCGAGTTCGACCGGGCATAGGTTGCACCAGAGCGGCCCCCAGAATCCTGGGGGCCGTTTCGCTACTTGTTGAGGAAAATCCCTGCGATATCGGCCTTTTTGATCGGGGTGTCCTGATTGACCTGCGCACCGCAGAGCAGATCCACCTGGATCATCGTGGCATCGACCGCCGTGCCCGCGGGCTCGTGATCATCTTTGGTCTGCTGCTTGATGAACTTGGTGATCGTGGTGCGCTTGGTGTCCTGATCCTGTTTGACGTAATCGCGGCAGGTGGTGTCGCCACCCTGGTTCAGCGCCCGCTCGATATCGGAGCAACCGGTCAGCAGTGCCGCGATCGCCGCGACCCCGAGTCCGGTCCGTAAGAGCGTGGCGTTCATAGAGATCCTCCTGGCGCTTCGGCGGGCGACCATGCCCACGACGACGCGTACAGCCTAGGCCAACCGACGGTTACGGTCGGAACGTGCGCAGCGGCACATTCATCTCCGCGGGCGTGAGCGAACCGTGGTGGCCGATCAGCATGGATTCCAGCGGTTCGGCACCAGTTCGTACGACACCGCGCAGACCACGGGCCGCGACCACGAGATCACCGATGCGCTCGGCGATATGTGGTGCCACGGTGGGGCCGAACCAGCCGCGATCGATCGCCTCGGCGCGGGCAATGACTTCGAAGTCGATGCCTAGAAATTCCTGCCAGGTCGCCGCCACATCCTCGGTGGCGCCGTCAACGGTGAAGACGTGGCGGGCGCGCGGTTCGCCGCCGAGTAGGCGTACGCCCTCGCGCAGTGCCTCGGTCTTGTCGTAGTCGATCCGGTCGGCGAGTTCCACCATGCCGTGATCGGCGGTCACGACGAGCGCGGCATCAGGTGGCAGATGTTCGGCGATGGTGGCGGCCAGCCGATCGACATGGGCGAGCTCCAAAAGCCAAGCGTCGGAGGATGGTCCGCGCACATGACCGGTCGTGTCGAGGTTGCCGTGGTAGGCGTAGACCAACGAGCGCGGGCCCGCGCGCAGTGCGGTGGCGACGCCGTCGACGAAATCGCCGACCGATACATGGGGACGGAATTCGCAGCCGCGCAGCACCGCCCTGGTCAGCCCGGAACCCGCCTGCAGGCGCGGCGCAACCTGGGTCACCGCGATACCGTCGGCCGCGGCGCGTTCGAAAACCGTGGCGGCGGGCTGGAATTGCTCCGGCACCAGCTCGTGCAGCAGGTCGATCTTCGGTCCCGCGCCGTGCAGCCGCCAGGTCAACGCATTCAGCAGGCGGTCGTAGCCGGGCACGTGTATCAGGTATCCGGTGAACCCGTGCTCGCCGGGCGGCACACCGACACCGAGGGAGCTCAGGCTGACCGTGGTCGTGCTCGGGAAGCCCGCCGTCAGCGTGCGCTGCGCCAGCGCCGAAAGGAACGGCGCCGCATCGGAATTCGCGGCGAGTGCGTCCGCGCCGAGACCGTCGATCAGCAGCACACAGATCCGGTCGGCGGCGAGTTCGAGGCCGAGCCGATCGACCTCGCCGGGCACACCGAGCCCGGCGAGGAGGGAAGGGAATAGATCTGCCAAGGAGCCCGTGCCGTAGTGGGGCGTGATGAACACGAGCTCAGGTTACTCAGGCTTGGCCGGTCTCGAATCGACTGATTTTGCCGTCGCGCACGATGAAGCGCCAGGCGGTGCGCATCGAACCCCACCGGGAATTCGTGTAGTCGGCAACCAATTCGGTGCCGTTGTCGCCGACCGATTCGACATTCATGCGTCCATTGCTGCCGAAGATCTCGGAATCGGTCCACTGGACCAGATTGCGCTCCACACCGTCATCGGACATGGTCGCGTCGTCGGTCAGGATGGCGTAGAAGCGGTCCTGATCGGCTCCATTCACTGCGGCGACGAATTCCTGGACCGTGGGATCGAGCTGCTGTGTCATCAGAACATCCCTCTCGAAGAGTGCGGTTGCATCGGAGGAGCAAACGTTCGGCTTCACTCTAGTGTCGGGTGCGCTCGCGCGGGTATCACCCGCCGGGGCCGACCAGTGCGGTGAAGGTGCGCATGATGTCCTCGACCAGCGTGGGCGCGGTGGTCCCGAGCTGGATGCTGCGCTTTTCGAGCTGACCGTCCAGCCACAGCGAGGCCATGCCGTGCGCCAGACTCCACCACATGACGGCCAGCGTGTCGGCTTTGTCGGCGGGCAGCAATCCGGCGGCGACGGCATCGGCAATGGTGTCGGCGAGAACATCGAAGGCCGCATCGCCCGCCGCCCGCGCGTCCGGATGCTTATCGGGTTGGGAGAGTTCCGGACGGAACATCAGCCGGAAGTAGCCGGGATTTTCCTGGGAGAACCGCACATAGGTTTCGGCCAGCGCGGTCAGTGCTCGCAGCGGGCCGTCGGCGGCGGCGCGCGCGTCGGCCAAATCGCGGCCGAGCTGTCGGAAACCCTGGACCGACAGTGCGGCGAGCAGGGCCGAACGATCAGCGAAATGGTGGTACGGCGCGCCGGTGCTCACGCCCGCCTCGCGGGCCACCCGCCGCAGGCTCACCGCGCCGAGGCCCTCGGTTTCGATCAGCCGCAGGCAGGCGGCGAGGAGCGTGTCGCGCAGCGCGCCGTGGTGGTAACTGGTCCGCGTCACCAATCGAGCGTATTCGACGCCTGCTGGACAGCCTAACTATGCAGTGCTTAGATTATCTGAGCGGCGCTCAGATGGGCGGGCCGCATTCCCTCCTTCGAAGCGGGTAAGCATATGAGCTCACGGGTACTCGTCACCGGCGCAACAGGATTCGTCGCAGGACACGTCATCGCCGAACTGCTCGAGCACGGATACGTCGTGCGTGGCACGGTTCGCGATCTCGGAAACACGGATAAACGCGCACAGCTGGTGGCACTGGCGGACAGGCTCGGCGGCGAGTTGGAATTCATCGCTGCGGACCTGAACGACGATGCGGGCTGGGCGTCGGCCGTTTCCGGCTGCGCGTTCGTGCTGCACGTGGCGTCACCGCTGCCAGCGACGCCGCCAGACGACGAACGAGAACTGATCGATACCGCGGTCAACGGGACAATGCGGGTCTTGCGGGCATGTGCCAACAGCGGCGTCCGCCGGGTGGTGCTCACCTCCTCGATCGCCGCGGTGATCTACGGCCACGAGACCGATACGATGCGCACCGAATCCGACTGGTCGGTGGTCGAACGCAGTGCGGCCTACCAGAAGAGCAAGACACTGGCCGAGCGGGCGGCATGGGATTTCGCGGCGGATTCGGAACTGGAACTGGTGGTGGTGAACCCCGGAATGGTGTTGGGCCCGTTGCAATCCGCGGCGACGAGCACCTCGCACGAACCGGTGCGCCGACTGCTCGCCCGGGATGCGCCGGGTTCACCTCGGGTGGGGTGGGCAGTGGTGGATGTGCGGGATCTGGCGGTGGCGCACCGGTTGGCACTGGAGGCTCCCGAAGCGGTCGGGAATCGGTATATCTGCGCGGGCGAACATGTCTGGATGGCGGATATGGGACGGATGTTGGCCGAGGAGTTCGGGCCGCGTGGATACCGGGTGCCGACTAGGGTGATCCCCGATCTGCTCGTGCGTGCGATCGCCTTGTTCGACAAGGGGATTCGATTGACCTTGCCGATGTTGGGCCGTACCGAACAGCTCAGCTCGGAGAAGGCGCGGCGGGAACTCGGCTGGTCGATGCGGCCGGTGCGGGAAACCGTGCTGGATACCGCGGAAAGCCTGATCGAGTACGGCGTGGTGCCACGCCCAGCGGGTGCGTCGGCGCGTCGGACAGCCGTGCATGCGTAGGGGCGGGCCGTGCTGATCGCGACACTCGTTATAGGCACGATCGGATTGGTGCGACGCTGGTTGGGCAGGCGGACCCCGGAGACGAAACCCAAGGTGCCGCAATGGCGAAATGCGCTTCGGCGAACCGTCAGGTCGGCCAAGCGGCCGGGCCCGGCATTGGCGGCAGTGGTGACCTTGGCCGGGATCGTCTGGGTGGGACTGGCGCTCGCCCCCTGCTGATCGGTTCGCCTGGTAGACAGGAAGGGTGACGGCTACGCGACGCAAGTTCCGGTTCGGTGTCACCCTGCTCGCTCCCGCTTCGCGGGCGGAGTGGATACGAAAATGTCGCAGGGCCGAGGAACTCGGCTACGACGTGGTCGGTGTTGCCGACCATCTGGGGTTGCCCGCGCCGTTTCCGGCAATGATTCTCGCGGCCGAGGCGACCGAGCGGGTTCGGCTGACCACCTTGGTACTGAACACCCCCTTCTACAACGCGACGCTCTTGGCGCGCGAGGCCGCGACGGTCGATCAACTCACCGATGGACGGGTGGAGTTGGGGTTCGGAGCCGGATATGTCCGGGAGGAATTCGAAACGGCCGGAATCACTTTCGAGAGCGCGGGCAAGCGAGTCGAGCAGTTGGCGACGACCGTCGCGACATTGCGGCGGGTGTTCGCCGATCCGGAGTATCAGCCGCGTCCCGCACAACCCTCAGGCCCGCCGCTGGTCATTGCCGGTTGGGGCGATCGGCTGCTGCGGGTCGCGGCCGAATATGCCGATATCGTCGCATTGCCGGGTGCCGCACCGGCGTACAACGGCGGTCCGCTGCAATTCGTCGGGCCCGACGGCACCGAGGCGCGCATGGCACACCTGCGGGAGTTGCTCGGGTCGCGGGCCGAGGATGTCGAGTTGAATATCCTGCTGCAACGGGTGGTTCCGCCGGATGAACGGTCGGCCGCCTTGGAACTGTATGGCCCGCATCTGCCCGCCGAGGTCGCCGACCGCCCCGAGGAGCTGCCCGCGTTGCTGATCGGCACGCCGAAGGAGATGGCGCGGCAATTGGAAGAGCGCCGTGAGCGCTTCGGATTCAGCTACATCTCGGTGCTCGAGAGCAGTATGGAGCCGATGGGCGCGGTCATCGAACTGCTGCGCTGAATGCGGGACCGCCGCGGCAGGTCAGTGCTCGACATTGTGTGCGGCAAGCCAGTCCGACGCCCGTTTGCGGGAGGCCCGGCTGAGCCAAGCGTCCTGGATGACCTCGGCCAACTCCTGCTTACTGAGTTCACCGATGCGGCTGCCGCGGACCAGCACCGACAGATGCCCGTCGAAATGCGGAGTAGTGAAAAACGGGGAATCCGGATCCTGTACCAGCGCAAGCTTGTCCGATTCCGAGGGCACCCATATCACGATCACATCGGTATAGCGCTCGCCGGTGTTCGGGTCGAATGCGTCGGGACGCGGATTGCGGAAAAACACGAAGGATTTCCCGCCGACCTGGTACACCGCATTGCCGTGTGGTCCATCCACCCGATGGACGAACGGCATGCCGCTGGCCAGTTCGTGCACGTCGGCCACCTTGGCTCGTCGCGAAATCCTTGCCATATCAGCAGCGTAGACCGCGTGCAGCAGCGTTGAATCTTCAATGTCGAACGGTCGGTTTGGCGTCGAACACTCGACTGAACCCATATGCGTACGCCATCATGAGATAGCGAATGTGAGCTCACACTAACGATGGGGTCAACGAGGTGGGACAATTCCGCACCCTCACCCAACAACGGGCCGCACTGGAAAAAGAATGGACCCGTTGGGCGACAGCTCCGAGTAGCACTCTCCGCATACCCGCGGGCTCGACCTCGCTACGCGATGAGGTCATCCAATCCTGGCAACGCTCGCTGACGACCGTCGATCCGCATTGCACCGAGGCGCCCGGGCTGGACGATGTCCGCGATCGCTGGACCGAATCCCCACTGCGCCAACCGATTACCGAACTCGCCGGTGAGCTGCGCAGCATCTCCGAGGACTCCGGCTATGTCGCGGTCGTCACCGATGCCGCGGGCACCATCCTCTGGTCCTGCGGTGATCGCGCGCTGCGTCGCCAGGCCGAGGCGGTGAACTTCGCACCCGGCGGCTGCTGGGACGAAAGCCATATGGGCACCAACGGATTATCGCTCGCGCTGCACAGCGACCGCCCGGCCACCGTTTTCTCCGCCGAACATCTGGTCGCCGCATTACACGGCTGGGTCTGCTATTCCGCACCGATCCACGCGCCCGACGGTCGCCAGATCGGTGTGCTGGATTTGTCCAGTTCCTGGGAGCGTTCGCATCCGATGGTGCTGACCTCGGTCCGTGCGCTGGTCACCGCGGTCGAGACGATGTTGCGTGCGGCCGCACCGGCACCGGCACCCGGTGTGCGGCTGGAATGTCTGGGCGGTGCACGGCTGGTCCGCGATGGCAGGCCGGTGCCGTTGCCGCCGCGGCACCTGGAAATCCTGGCGCTGCTCGCCCTGGAGCCCGACGGATTCACCCCTGAACAACTACAGGCCGCGGTATATGGCGACCGTCCGGTGTCATCCAGCACGCTCAAGGCCGATGTCTCACATCTGCGGCGCACCACCGGCGGCGAGATCAGCAACCGACGCTACATGCTCACCGGTCCGGTCTCCTGCGATGCGGTCGATCTGCTCGCCGCCGTGCAGGCTGGCGACACCACCTCTGCGGTCTGGCTCTACCGCGGACCGCTGCTGCCCGGTTCGGACACCCCCGGGGTGTTGCAGTGGCGCAACCATCTCGATGTCGGGGTGCGCACCGCGGTACTGGCCAGCGACCGCGCCGATCACGCCGTGGCCTTCGGCGAACGCTCCCCCGGCGATATCGAGGTGCACGAGCACGCGTTGCGCCTGCTGCCCGCCGACGATGTGCGCCGGGCCGTGGTCGTCGCCCGGTTGTACACCGCACTGCGCTCCTGAGTCTCCCCTGTAACAGCGGCACCAACCTCGCACCAACCTTCTCGGGACATAGTGGCCAGCAGGAGATTTCGCGAGGGAGCGCCCAGACATGATCTACGCCGAACCGGGGTCCGCCACCGGCATCGTCACCTACGCCAGTCGCTACGACAACTTCATCGGTGGTGACTGGGCGGCCCCGATCGAGGGCAGGTACTTCGAGAACCCCTCCCCGGTCGACGGCGAAACCTTCTGCTCGGTGGCGCGCTCCTCCGCGGCCGATATCGATATGGCCCTGGAAGCCGCGCACAGCGCCACCGAGAAATGGGCCGCCACCTCCCCCGCGCAGCGCGCGAATATCCTCAACAAGATCGCCGACCGGATCGAGCACAGCCTCGAACCCCTCGCCATCGCCGAAACCTGGGACAACGGCAAACCCATTCGCGAAACCCTCACTGCCGACCTGCCTTTGGCGGTCGACCACTTCCGCTACTTCGCCGGGGCCATCCGCGCTCAAGAGGGCAGCATCGCCGAAATCGACGTCGACACCATCGCCTACCACTTCCAGGAACCGCTCGGGGTGGTCGGACAGATCATCCCGTGGAACTTCCCGATCCTGATGGCCGCGTGGAAGCTGGCACCGGCCTTGGCGGCGGGCAACTGCGTGGTGCTCAAACCCGCCGAGCAGACCCCGGCATCGATCCTGCTGGTGATCGAGCTCATCGCGGATTTGCTGCCGCCCGGAGTTCTCAACGTGGTCAACGGTTTCGGCGTCGAGGCGGGTAAGCCGCTCGCGGCGAGTCCGCGCGTGGCCAAGGTCGCCTTCACCGGTGAGACCACCACCGGACGGCTGATCATGCAATACGCGAGTGAGAACATCATTCCGGTCAGCCTGGAGTTGGGCGGCAAGAGCCCCAATATCTTCCTGCCCGATGTCATGGCCGCCGATGACGAATTCCTGGACAAGGCCGTCGAAGGCTTCGTCATGTTCGCGCTCAATCAGGGCGAGGTGTGCACCTGTCCGTCGCGCGCGCTGATCCATTCATCGATCTACGACGAATTCCTGGCCCGCTGTATCGAGCGGACCAGAGCCATCAAGGGCGGTAATCCGCTCGACGACACCACCATGATCGGAGCCCAAGCCAGCAACGACCAATTCGAAAAGATCCTGTCCTATATCGATATCGGCAGGCGGGAAGGCGCCCGGGTGCTCACCGGAGGGGAAGCACGCAAGGTGGACGGACTGCCGGGTGGGTATTACATCCAGCCGACGATTTTCGAAGGGACCAATACGATGCGGATCTTCCAGGAGGAGATCTTCGGCCCGGTGGTGGCGGTAACCAGGTTCGACACCGTCGAAGAGGCGACCATGATCGCCAACGACACCCTCTACGGCCTCGGAGCCGGGGTGTGGACCAGGGATATCACCACGGCCTACCGGATGGGCCGAGCAATCAAGGCAGGGCGAGTATGGACCAACTGTTTCCACGCGTACCCCGCACACGCCGCCTTCGGCGGCTACAAGAAGTCCGGCATCGGCCGGGAAAACCACAAAATGATGCTCGCGCACTACCAGCAGACCAAGAATCTGCTGGTCAGTTATTCACCGACAAAACTCGGATTCTTCTGATGCATGGCAGAGTAGCCCGCGTCGCCATCACCGATCCCGCGCGAGAAGTGTTGCGGCGGTTGATAGAGCAGCACGGACCTGTGCTGTTCCACCAATCCGGCGGCTGCTGTGACGGCAGTTCACCGATGTGCTTCGGAGTACGCGAATTCCGGGTCGGCGGCGCGGATGTACTACTGGGTCGGCTGCCCTGGCATACCGAATTCTGGATCAGCGGCGACCAATTCGAACTGTGGAAACACACCCACCTCACCGTGGACGTGGTGACCGGGCGCGGCAGCGGATTCTCGCTGGAGGCGCCCGAGGGCGTGCGGTTCATCATCAGATCGCGACTGCTGACCGATGAGGAGACGGCGGCGTTGGCGGCGGGACCGCCACTGCGCACGGGAGCCGATCGGATGAGTTGACTGCCGAAAAGGCAGTCGCTGGTACCTGATTGAGGCCCGCGGGTGCGTCCGCGGGCAACGATCCGGTGATCGGCCAGGGAGTCCGCAGCCCTCGGCCGACACCGGGAGGCCCCGCCGTCCCGCTGCAGACCGGGACGGCGGGGTCCGGCGTCTACCGGCCGGGCAGGAAACGGAAGCTGCGGGCGAGCGTCATCAGCAAGCGCTGCCACTTGTCCTGCGAAATCACCGGCGGCGCATCGAGATTCATGAATCGCGTGACGACAACGGTCTGCGGTTCGGTGAACTTCAGCAGACCGTCCGGACCGTGCCTGCGCCCGACACCGGAGATGCCCATGCCGCCCATCGGCGCGGCGGTGCTGCCCCAGGCCGGGGCATAACCCTCGTCGACGCAGACGGTGCCCGCGTGCAGCCGCTCGGCGATCCGCTCCCCCTCGGCCTTGCTCTGCCCCCAGACACTGGCGTTCAGGCCGTATTCGGTGTCGTTGGCCAGTTCGATCGCCTCCTCGACGGTCTCGACCGGGTAGATCGAGACCAGCGGGCCGAAGGTTTCGTTGCGGCCGCATTCCATCTCGTCGGTGACGTCGGCGAGCACGGTGGGTTCGAAGAACAGCGGTCCCAGATCGGGGCGCGCCTTGCCGCCCGCGAGCACCCGAGCGCCCTTGGAGGTCGCATCGGCGACATGCTTGGACACCGTCTCCAATTGCGCCTCGGAGATCAGACTGCCGATTTCGGCCGAATAGTCATAGGCTGCACCGAGTTTCGCGGCCTGTACGGCGGCGACGAACTTCTCGGTGAACTCCGCGGCGACCGCCTTCTCCACATACAGCCGTTCGATCGAAATACACAGTTGCCCCGCGTTGGAGAAACACGCGCGCACTGCCGCCTTGGCGGCCCTGTCCAATTTCGCGCCGCGGGTGACGATCATCGGGTTCTTGCCGCCGAGTTCGGCGGAGAAGCCGATGAGCCTGCGCCCGCACTGTTCGGCCAGGGTGCGACCGGTCGCGGAGGAGCCGGTGAACATCAGGTAGTCGCAGTTGTCCACGATGGCGGTACCGACGACGGTGCCCGGTCCGGGGATGACGGCGAGCAGGTCGCGAGGCAGTCCGGCCTGGTAGAGCAGTTCGGCGCTGGCCAGTGCCGAGAACGGGGTCTGGCTATCGGGTTTGACGACTACCGCATTGCCGGCGAGCAGCGCGGGAATCGAATCGCCGATGGACAGCAGCATCGGATAGTTCCACGGCGCGACCACACCGACGACGCCCTTGGGCTGGTGACGCACGGTCGCCCGGTTGAGCACCGGGAAGGCGCCGGGCACGCGATGCGCGTCGAGCAGATCGGGCGCGACCCTGGCGAAATAGCGGGCCGCGAACATCAGGCCCATGATCTCTTCCTGCGCGGCCCAGCGTGCCTTGCCGGTTTCGGCCTGAATCACATCCATCAGGAATTCGCGCTGTTCGACGACCAATTCGCGGTATCGCTCGAGTACCGCGGCACGATCCTTGGCCGAACGCGCGGCCCAGCGCGCCTGCGCCGCCCTGGCCTTGTCGAATGCGGCCGCCACGTCATCGGCGGTGCCGACGGGCACGCTGCCGAGCGCGTTGCCGGTGAAAGTTTCGGCGATCGTTTTGCGCGCACGGGTGTCCGGATCAGTGATCGCGGCGAGCGCACTCAGGCGGTCGAAGACTTCGGCATTCGGCGCGGGCATCGGTGCCTCCTACTTGTGAGTAACCCCGGGATACACACAACATACGCCGCGTGCGTTCTCCGCAGGAGTCTCTTGCCTCAGTTGGCGGATGACGATCCCTGTCCGGTACTCGTCCGAAACCGCGAGTCCTGCAAGAACACCCTGCTGACACAGGTCCAGCACCTCGAGCCCGAGGACAACCGGACTGTCAACTCGAGTCCCGCTCAGCGGGACGTGAGCAACGAAATGGTCACAACTGGTTTAGGTTATGGCGATGTTCAGAGCGAGGCTCGGGGTCCGAACGCGGATTCTGGCGATCGCGCTCGTGCCGAGTCTGACTCTGCTCGTGGTCGGCGTGGGTGCGGCGGGATATCTGGTTGCCGAGGGAAATAAGGCCAAGGACTGGGCCGCACAGAATCAGCAGGCCATACCCGCCACCCGCGAATTGCTCGAGGCGGTCCAGAGCGAACGTCAGCTCACGCTGGCGGCGCTGACCGGCGACGAGAACGCCGCCCCCGCGCTCGGTGTCGCCCGGATGCGACTCGACGGCGCGCTGAAGGGCCTGATCGACGCCGCCGCCGGACTGCGGGCAGTGGACGACTCGAAGATCGGCGACAACGCCGCGAACTTCATGACACTGTCCACGTCGATGAACCAGGTCCGTACGCTTACCGATGCCGGTACGCTGCCCGCCCCGGACGCATACAACTTCTACAACCGACTACTCGACATCATCACCTTCGGCACCGAACTCGCCGAGCAGTCCGCACCGGATGCCGAGATCGGCGTGCATATCGCCGACGGTATGCGAATCTTCCTGGTGGCCGAGGCGATGTCGCGCAGCACCGCGCTCGCCGGGATGATCGTCAATGCGAACGGGCCGACCCCCATTCCGATGGAGGAGTACCTGCGCCAGATCGGCTTCTATCACGCCGAGGCCGCCAATCTAACGGGCGAACTGGACCCCAAGCAGCAGGAGAGCCTGCACACGCTGATGGCGGGCCAGGCCTGGCAGCAGCTGACCGCCATGGAAAACGCGCTGGCCCAACGCAATACCACGGCGACGAGCAGCACCTCCAGCTCGTCGAGTTCATCGGGTTCGTCGAGCAGCACCACCAAACAGCCGACCCAGCCACCTCTGCCATTGAGCACCCAGGAGTGGCACAGCGCGGCCAGCGAGGTGAACCGCGGGCTGATCGACGTGTGGATCGCTCAGAACAAGTACTCGCAGAAGTTGGCCGAGGACAAGGCCGCCGACGCTACCGCGCGTTCGGCGTGGGCCGGTGGCGGTGTCGTCGTGGTCAGCCTGCTGGCCTTCGTGATCGCGATCGTGCTGGCCAATCGAGTTATCAACCGGCTCAAGCGGCTTCGCGGTGAAACCCTCGCGCTGGCCGATGAACGGCTGCCCGAGCTGATGCGCCGCCTCGGCGAGGGGGAGCTCATCGATCCAGAGGCCGAATCCGCGGAACTGGATTACGGTCACGACGAGATCGGTCAGGTGGCCAAGGCCTTCCAGCACGCGCATGCCGCGGCCGTGGCGGGTGCGGTGACCGAGGCGCGCACCCGGGAAGGTGTGAAGGCGGTCTTCCTGAATATCGCGCATCGCAGCCAGATCGTGGTGCACCGGCAGCTGGAAATTCTCGACAAAGCCGAAGAGCGCCAAGAGGATCCGGTCCTGCTCGACACTCTGTTCCGGCTCGATCACCTCGCCACCCGCGAGCGTCGCAATGCCGAGAACCTGATCATTCTCGGCGGCGGTCAGCCGGGGCGGCAGTGGCGCAATCCGGTGCCGCTGATCGATCTGGTGCGCAGCGCGGTCGGCGAAACCCTGGACTACGCCAGGGTCCGCGTGTCACGGCTGCCCGAAATCCATGTGCTCGGCGCGGTGGTGGCCGACCTCATCCATCTGCTCGCCGAACTGGTGGACAATGCGACCTCGTTCTCGCCGCCGCAGTCGCGGGTGGAGGTGAGCGGCAATGTGGTCGGCAAGGGCGTGGTCACCGAGATCAGCGATCAGGGCATGGGCATGACCGAGTCAGAGATCGACCGGGTCAACGAGATGCTACGCAAGCCACCGGATTTCGGTGTCGCGGCATTGTCTTCCGATTCCCGGCTCGGCCTGTTCGTCGTCGCGCAGCTGGCCGCCAGACACGGCATCTCGGTCCGGCTGTCGGAATCCGATTACGGCGGCATCCGCGCCATCGTGCTCATCCCCACGGCCCTGCTCGCCAACGAACAAGCCGCTCTGACAACCGATTCCGAGCCGATGGAATCGGCACGCAGGCGACGGCATCCGGTCCCCTTTGTCGACTCCTCCCCCTACGGCGGCGCCACAACCGAGTCCGCGGTACTCACCGCCCCGCCGCTGGCACCGCCCGCCGTCGAAGCACCGCGCCCCGCGTTCGAGGCGCCGGAGCCCACCGCGCCCGACACCAGGCCCGCACTGCCGCGACGCAACCGGCAGGCCAGCATCGCGCCGCAATTGGCGCAGTCGACCCCGGCCGAGCCCGAAGTCGAGCAGCCGCCGGAGCGGGAACGCTCGGCGGAGCAGGCCCGAGATCTGATGTCCGCCATCGAGAACGGAACCAGGCAGGGCCGCCGCGCGGTCCCCGATGCCGGGCTGCCCGAGGTGGCTGCCGCCGAGCAAGTCGACACATATCAGGGACCGAGCGGTAAACACTCGGATGAACAGGAAGGCAACGGTGACTTCTTCCAGCCCCGGTGATCTCAACTGGCTGCTCGACGATCTCGTCGATCGACTGGCAGGCGTGCGCTATGCGGTGGTGCTGTCCACCGACGGCCTGCTGCTCGGCCGCTCCACCGCGATGACCCGCGAGGACGCCGAACATTTCGCCGCCATGTCCTCCACCCTCTACGGTCTTGCCCGCAGTGCGGGCAGCCGCTTCGACGGCGGCGGGGTCCGCCAAGCCGTGATCGAACTCGATCGAGCGGTACTGTTCGTGACCTCCGCGGGCGACAACGCCTGCTTGGCACTGCAGGCGGCCGAATCGGCCAATCTCGGAATGGTGGCATACGAAATGAATGTCACCGTCCAACGTGTCGGCACCTATCTATCCACCCCAGCGCGTTTGCCATGACACACGGCGGTGGGCAATGGTTCGACGAGGAGGCCGGTCCGCTGGTCCGGCCCTATGCGGTCACCCGCGGGCGGGTGATGGGAGCAGGCCATGACCTGGACATGCTCACCGTGGTCGTCACGGCCGATCCGCCGCGCACGCTGCGGCGGACCGATCCGGAATACGCGGATATCGTGCGACTGTGCCGAGCACCGCAGTCGGTCGCCGAGGTGGCGGCCTATCTGAAACTTCCCTTGGCGGTGACCAAGATTCTCGTCGGCGATCTGATCGGCGAGGGCCACTTGATCTTCCGGGCGCCGGTGCAGCCGGAGGCGGGTCCCGGCGATCTCAACATATTGCGAGCGGTACTGGATGGCATCCGAAAGCTTTGACCCGACCCGACCCGGTGCGACACCGCAGCTGGCGGCCTCTGTCAAGATTCTCATCGCCGGTGGTTTCGGCGTCGGCAAGACGACCATGGTGTCATCGATCAGCGAGGTCGCGCCGCTGCGCACCGAGGAGTTGATCACCGAGGTCAGCACCGGAGTCGACGACCTGTCCGGCGTCGAACAGAAGACCACGACCACGGTCGCGCTCGACTTCGGGCGCATCACCATCGACCGAGACCTGGTGCTGTACCTGTTCGGCACACCCGGCCAGGACCGGTTCTGGTTTCTCTGGGATGAACTGTCCCGCGGCGCGCTGGGCGCGGTTGTCATCGCCGATACCCGTCGGCTCGGCAATTCCTTTGCGGCCGTGGACTTCTTCGAACGCCGGGGGCTGGCATTCCTGGTCGCGGTCAACTGCTTCGAGGGTGCGCCGGTCTACACGGTCGACGAGGTCCGCGACGCACTCGATCTCGACGATCACATCCCGGTCATGCTGTGCGATGCCCGCGACCGCGCTTCATCCAAGGAAGTGCTGCTGAACCTGGTGCAGCACCTCATCGAACGGGCCGGGCGGTCTCCGGTCGCCACCTGATCGCGGCTACCGATATTCGAGCCGGGTGCTGATGACCGGGGCGCCGGGCCCGCTGGCCCGCCGCCTCGGTTCCGGGTTCCTGTGATCACTGGGCCGGGTGCCGCGCAGCCGCTTGAACGCCACGCTCAGCGCGAAGGCGTTGGCGTAGCCCACCTTCCTAGCGATCGTGCCTACCGTATGGTCGGTCTCCCGCAGCAGGTCCGCGGCCAAGGTGATCCGCCAGCTCGCGAGATAGGCCATCGGTGGTTCGCCGACCAGCGCGGTGAATCGCCGGGCGAGGGCCGCCCGCGATACTCCCACCTCGATCGCCAGGTCCGCCACAGTCCACGAGTGGGAGGGTGTGGCGTGCAGCAGCCGCAGCGCGGCACCCACTATCGGGTCGTCCAGTGCGCGGCACCAGGCCGGGGCATTGGCGTCCGGGTTTTCGAACCAGCTGCGCAGCGCGGAGACCAGCATAAGGTCCAACAGCCGATCCAGCACCAGCTGCTGTCCCGGACGTTGTCTGACGACCTCCTCGGCTAACATCTCCACCGCCGGAGCGGGGCTGTCTGCGGCAGGCACCACCAGCACGGCGGGAAGGGCCTGCAGAATCCGGTCGCTGAGCTCGCCCCGGCGCTCGAAAGCCCCGCTGAGTAGCACGGCGGCGCCCTCGTCCGGCGTTCCGCAGGTCCGAGCGAGCGCGGCGGCGTGCTCGACGCCCTCGGCCGACGAGCAGTAGTCGGCGCTGGTCACCACCAGCGAAGGTGTGGTCGCGGGGTCGTCGGCAACCGCGTAGGGCACGTCGCCGCAGATGACGGCGATGTCGCCGGTCTCGATGAGCACCGGTTCGTGCCGGTCGGGAACGATCCAGGCATGGCCGTTCAGCATCGTGGCCAGCGTCAGCGGGGCACCGCTGGCTATCCGCATAGCCCACGGGGGTCGCATGATCGCCTGTCGGAAGACGGCGCCGCGCGCCCGCACATCCGCCAACAGCTCCGCCACGGCATCCATGCCCTTAGCGTAGACGTCTAGACATCAAGTGGAGCTTATCAGCCATGGATCGTCTGACCGCCAGCCGGTTGACTGGGGTCATGTCTGAACTTCCAATTCTTGTCACCGGGGCCACCGGTAAGTCCGGCAGCCGCGTCGTCAGCCAACTGCGGGCCAAGGGGCTTCCGGTCCGCGCGGCGGCCCGGGGCGGTGAGCACGTTTTCGACTGGACCGACACCAGCACATGGGATGCTGCCCTCGAGGGCGCGCGGTCGGTCTACATCGTGCAGCTGGACGGCACGATGCTTGTCCGCCCGTTCATCGAGCGGGCGATTCACCATGGGGTGCAGCGGGTCGTGCTGGCCTCGGGGCGCGGGATCGACAATCCGGACTACACCGAGGACAGCAGCGGTATTCTCGACGGCCTCCTCGATGCCGAGAACGCTGTGCGGGAGAGCGATCTGGAGTGGACGATCAGCAGGCCGGGCTGGTTCGCGCAGAACTTCAGCGAGGGCTTTTTCGCCGATGCCATCCGCGCGGGTGAGCTGCGGCTGCCGGGTGGCGATGGGGCTGCCAGTTTCGTCGATGCCGAGGACATAGCCGCGGTGGTGGTCGCCGCGCTGACCGAGGATCAGCACTCGGGCCAGATCTATGAATTGTCCGGGCCGCGGGCGGTGACGCTGGCCGAGGCGGTCGCCACGATCTCCGAGGTCGCCGGTCGCGAAATCCGCTACGTGCCGCTTTCCGTCGAGGACTACGTCGCCGAACTCGTCGAGCAGGGATTGCCGACTGCGGATGCCGAAGCCTTCGCTGACATGGTTGCGCCGATCAGGGAGGGTACGGACGAGTACCTTTCCGACGGGATGCAGCGTGCCCTTGGTCGCCCGGCGCGGACCTTCGCCGAATTCGCCAAGTCCACCGCTGCCGCTGGCGGTTGGTCGGTCTGACCGCCTAGGGGCTACCAACAGAATGATCTGCCAGGGTGGCGCGAGGACTCTCGCATCACCCCGGTTTACGGGGTTGGAAAGTTTGCTGAAAGTGGCTGTGGCTCCAGTAGCCCTGTAGGACGGGGAGGCCGCGGGCGGCGGCTCTGGCCAGTGCGGCGGCAAAGGCGTTGTCCGGCACCGGAATCGCGGGTTCGGGTCGGGGTGGTCGAGCGCGGTTGCGTCGCATCAGGCTTGATGCCACCAGGCGATGAACAGCACCACCCCACCGGCGGCCAACAGCAGCGAGACCGGAATGGGCCACCACGGGCCGTGCCGACCGAGCAACCGGCGGGTCAGGCGCACCTGCACCGCGCCGAGTCCGGCCAGCGCCAGACCCCATACGGGCAGTAGCCCGACCCCGAGCAGGGCGTGCACCGTCCAGGCCCCGGCCAGCGTCGGACCGCCCCACGAATGTTCGAGATCATCGGCCGCGATGAGCGGATAAAAGATTCCGCGCACCGCAGCGATGGTTGCCAGAAAGACCAGAAACCAGGTCAGCAAGCCGACCGCACCGGCCAGCACCGAATGCACGACCGCACGCACCGCCAAGGCATCCCGCGGCGCGATGAAAATACCGAGTAACCGGCGCGGGACCCGAAACCGGCTCGCTATCGGGCCGATACCGATGACCGGCGCAACCAACGCGTATGCGGCCCAACGCAACAGTGAGCGAACCGTGGTCATGGCATCGACGGTATCCCGCGCGGCGCGTCCGCGGGCACCTCAGGCCAATCGGCCCGCATCGACGAGGTCGTCGAACAGCAGCTGATCGACCGGCGGCACCAGCGCGCGGTCGGCGTAGCAGAACCACGCGACCTCTTCGATCTCGCTGCTCGCCGCGAGGGTGCCACGATAGTCGGCGGTGTAGCAGCTCATCCGTACCACCACATCGCTGGCCGGTCCGTGCAGTGCGGCCTCGTACGTGCCGACGTGGGCGACGGTTTCCGGAAGCAGCGCGACGGTCAACTCCTCTTCGATCTCGCGCAGCAGCGTCTGCAGATCGGATTCCGCGCCCTCGCGTTTGCCGCCGGGAATGTAGAAGATCTCCTTGCCCTTGGGACGCGCGCACAGAATGCGCCCGCCCTCGATGCGCACCCACGCGACCGTGTCGATCAGCTTCCGCACTCGCCCGTCCGCCACCGCCGCAGCCTAATCGACGTATCGATCAATGGGCATGCTGGAGGTCGGCGGGCAGGATCGAGCGCCCGCCCGCCGCGCCCGGACCGTCGACGAGGCGCAGGTCGCGTCCTTGTACGCGTTCACCGCACTCGGCGCAGACCGGTTCGATCACCGTGGTCTTGCCGCAGGATTCGTGCACGGCCTGCACCGGCGGGCCATCGGGGGCGGCCCACTGGTCACCCCATTGCCGCATGGCATTGACGACGGGCCAGAGCGAGCGGCCCTTGGGGGTGAGCCGATAGTCGTAGCGAACCGGATTTTCCTGGTAGGGCACCTTGACCATGATGTCGTGCGCGACAAGGTGTTCCAGGCGTTGGGTGAGCACATTGCGGGCGATGCCGAGGCGTGCGCGGAAGTCGTCGAAGCGGGTCACGCCGAACAGCGCGTCGCGCACGATCAGCAGGGTCCACCATTCGCCGACGACCTCCAGGCACTGGGCGACCGAGCAATTCATCTGGTCGAAGCTGGTCCTGCGCATGGGCCTCAGCATAGTCGGTTGCTTCAAAGAACTCACTATCCTATGGTTAGTTTCATGATGCAACTGACAAGTCGGCTGGGCGATGAGTTCGCACTGGCCGAGACCGACTACCGCATCTGGCGGGCCCAGATCGACAAGTCCTGGCGCGGGTGGACGGGACCGCACGGTGGTGTGATTGCCGGATTGCTCGTCGAGGTCGCCCGACGCGCGGGCGACGCCGATCTCCCGGTGCGCGCGGTGGATCTGCGGTTCCTCGGCCGACCGACCGAGGGTGTCTTCACCTTCCGCGCGATCGTGCACCCGGTGGGGCGCAGCACCGCGGTGGTCGAAGTGACGGCCGATCAGGAAGGCGTATCCGTCGCATCCGCCGCGGTCACCTTCGGCCGGACCACGCCGACCGGCGTGCCCGAGCTCCCGCCGATCACCGCGCCGAACGTGCCCGCGCCGTACGACTGCGTCCAATTCCGGCTGCCACCCGAAATCGTGCCCGCGGGAGCGCATTTCGAGATCCGTCCGGCCGCAGGGCCGCTACCGCTGACCGGTGCGGACCAGGCCTGGATGTGCGCATGGATTTCGCTGGTCCCCGAGTTGCCGATCGATGCCGCGACACTGGCGGTGCTGGCCGACGCACTGCCGCCCGGCTTCTTCCCCACCCTGACCACGCCGGTCGCGGTGCCGACGGTGGCCTTCTCGATGCATCTGCACACCGATCTGGCCCGGCCGACCCAACAGCCGGTCCTGGTCCGCGCGAGCAATGCCAGCACGGGCGGCGGTTGGTCGGTGGACGACATCGATATCTGGGATCGCGGTGGCGCGCTGCTCGCCTCGGCTCGTCAAACCCGCCGAGTCCTCGGCTGAATCGGGAGATATGTCGTGAGTTCTGTCGTCGCGCCGAAAGATCGGATCGATCCCCGAGTGGTGCTCGCCATCGTTTCGGTCGGCGTTCTGCTGTCGAGTCTGGATCTGTTCATCGTCAATGTCGCACTGCCGAATATGGCGCGAGATTTCGGCGACACCCAGCTCTCAGGTCTGTCCTGGGTGCTCAACGCGTATGCGATCGTCTTCGCCGCGCTGCTGGTGCCCGCTGGGCGGCTCGGTGATCGCGGTAGTAATCGGACCACATTTCTGGTCGGCCTCGCGGTCTTCGTGCTGGGTTCGGGATTGTGCTCGGCGGCGTGGAATGTGCAGTCGCTGATCGCTTTTCGGGTATTGCAGGCGGTGGGCGGGGCGATGTTGACGCCATCGTCGCTCGGCCTGGTGCTGGCCGCGACCCCGCCCGAGCGGCGACCGATGGCGGTGCGGTTGTGGGTGGCCTTCGGTGGGCTCGGGGCCGCGCTCGGTCCGGTGATCGGCGGACTGCTCGTCGAAATAGATTGGCGCTGGGTATTTCTGGTGAATGTGCCGATCGGGTTGGTGGCGGTCGCCGTGGGGCTGCGGTCGCTGCCCCGCGTTCGCGGTGACGGTGGTGCGCTGCCGGACGTGTTCGGGGCGGTGATGCTGATCGGCGCCATCGGGTCGCTGATCCTGGCGCTGGTCAAGGGGTCGGATTGGGGGTGGACCTCGGCGGGAGTGCTGATTTCGGTGGCGGTCGCGGTGGTTCTCGGGATCGCGTTCGGGGTTTCCTCGGCCCGTCACCACAGTCCGGTGGTGGATCCGGCGCTGCTGCGCGCACCGAATTTCGCACTCATGGCGGGCAATTCGCTGTTCTTCCAGATCGCATTCGCCGGGATGCTGCTCTCGGTGGTGCTGTGGGCGCAGAACGTGTGGGATTGGTCGGCCTTGCGAACCGGGTTGGCGATCGCACCGGGCCCGCTGGTGGTGCCCGTCGTCGCGGTGCTGGCGGGTCGGCTCATCGGCCGGGTCGGTCCCGGTCCGGTGATCGCCGCGGGCGGTGTGTTATTCGGTGCGGGCATGGTGTGGTGGGCCCAGGCCATCACCCTCGAGCCCGATTATGTCGGTGGGTTGCTCGGCGGCATGGTGGTCGGCGGGCTCGGGGTCGGGCTCACGCTGCCGACCGCATTCGCCGCGGGCAGTGCCGGTTTGCCACCGCAGCGGTTCGCGACCGGGTCCGCGGTACTGAGCATGTCACGTCAACTCGGCCTTGCCGTCGGCGTCGCGGTGGTCGTCGCGACACTGGGCTCCCCCATCGGTGCGCAGGCGACCCTCGACGCCTTCCACCGAAGTTGGTACGTGACAGCCGCTGTCGCAGTGCTCGCAGGCCTGATCGGACTCGGTGCGCGCATGCCGGAACCGACTGTGGCACAAGCCAGCCAGAATTCGAGCTCGGTAGGTGTGCAGGCGGACAGCGGCGAGAGTCTGCTGGGCACCGAACGCCTCGAAGGTGCTGATCCGCTGAAAACCAAGGCGCGCAGCCAGTTTCAGTGACCGCTGGTTGGGGGTCCGAATGATCAAGACCGGCTGGTCAGGGAGTTCGGTGGCAGGTCAACGGGCCGAGATCATCCCAAGCCCTAGATACAGGTCCAACGAGGCGCTGAGTTACGGATGGGGTGACCCTGCCGAGGCTCGGGTCGTCGATTGGAGATTCTTCGAGGGTTGGCGACTTATGCGGGCGTGCGTTGTACCAATTCCTGGATGAAGGCGGTGACGTCCACGGGCTTTTCCTCTGCCATGAAGTGGCTGGCATCGATCGGCTGGTAGGTGGCGGCCGGGGCCCATTGCTGCCACAGGGCGGATGCGTCGAATCCGAGGCGCGTCCCCCAGTCCTGGGAGATCACTCCCACGGGCATGGCCAACTGGGTGCCTGCTTTTCGGTCGGCTCGGTCCATCTCGAGGTCGATGCCGGCTGTGGCGCGGTAGTCGGCAACGATGGACGGTACCGCGCGCGTGGAACTATCGATGTAGTGCTGGCGTATGTGTGGCGGGAATGCGGTCCCGCTAGGGTCCCAGGCGTCGAGGAACGAGCTGAAGAAGTCTTCGGCGACTGCTTCGATCATCCGCTCGGGCAAGCCTTTTGGTTGCGCCATCAGATATAGGTGCCAGGCGACCGCTGCATCGACGCCGTGGAGCACGTCCCAGGTATCCATGGTTGGCAGGACATCCAGGATCCCCAAGTGGGTGATCTTCTCCGGGTGGTCGAGCGCGGCCCGAACCCCGACCAGAGCGCCGCGGTCATGGCCGATCAGGCTGAACTGTTCGTATCCGATTTCACGCGCGATATTGACGATGTCGTGCGCCATGGTCCGCTTCGAGTAGGTGTCTGGGGTCGTTTCTTCGGGTTTGTCGCTCGCGCCGTAGCCGCGCAGGTCGGGCACGATAACCGTGTACCGTTCGGCGAGTTCACGAGCGACGTGCCGCCACATGAGGTGAGTTTGCGGGAAGCCGTGCAACAAGACGATGGGGTGGCCGTCACCGCCGGTGGCGACATTCAGATGGACGCCGCCTTCCCCGGGGAACTGTCGGTAGTCGAAGCCGTCGATCGTCGTGCCCGACATGGGCGTGCACCTTTCGTTGGTTGGATAGAGAAATGTGTCGTCAGGAGAAGATGGCCCGCAGCGGCGGTTCGGGTCTCACGCTTGCTCGCAGAGCGGGAATCAGGATGGTGTCGACCAGATATGCCAGGTATTCAGGTCCCGCAGGAAGCCCGTTCAGCCTGCGCAGAAGCAGTACGGACCCGGTGATTTCCTCGTAGGGGAACGGTTGCGCGCCCCCTGGTAGCTCTCCGCGGCCGATGGCCGCAGACATCACCGATGCTGGCAGTTTGGCCCCGGTCGGTCCGGTCGCTTCTTCGATATGGCGGCACAAGTCGGGTTCTTCCAGGCCCGCTTGGAGCAGCATCAAGCTCATTGTCGCGTCGGCCGAGCGCATGGTGGTGTCGAGCCGTTCACACAAAGCGATCAAGTCTCCCCGGAGGGAGCCGGTATCCACCGCGTCAGCCGAGTTGCCGGACGCGGGGCCGGCCTTGACGGCGGCGACCACCATGTCACGCTTGGTCTCCCAGCGCCTGTACAGCGTCGCCTTCGACGCGCGAGCACGACGCGCGACCGCCTCGAACGTCAACGCGTCATAACCGATCTCGCCAAGCAGTTCCAACACGCACGCGAGAATCTCGACCTCGCGCACTCGATCCCGAGGCCGTCCGGTACGCACCCCAGTGGCCGGATCCGCGGAACGCTCATTACGAAACGACACGTTCCGTACCGTATCAGGGCACCAACTCGACATCAATCGGCCGGCGAGTCATACCGAAAAGGACCTCTTGCGAAATCTCGAAGCGCCACGCGATCTCGGCATGCGCCACTCCGCGGCCAGCACGATGATCCGGGCCCGATTTTCGGCCGGTACTACGGCGACCCCTTGCGCAGCAGCAGACGATCCGTGGCTATTTCACGAGCGGACAATGTAGACAGCGAACTCATCCGGCCACTACGCGACGTGGACGGTGAAGCCGGTGTGGCCCATGGCGGCGGCGACGTGGTCGGCGGCGGTTTTCAGGTCGTGGGTCGGGGGTAGGGAGCCGTCGAAGGTGGTGACGGATAGGTCGTCGGCGGTGGTCTCCCAGGTGCCCACGATGCGGCCGTCGACGACCAGGACGGGAGAGATCCAGCCCGCGGCCCGGCTTACTCGGGACCGATGTTCGGTGCGGAGCAGTTCGGTGTCACCGGTGCCCGGTCCGAGGACGTATTGGTCGAAGGCGCCCAGCAGATGCACCGAGCCGTGAATCGGTTTCGTGGCGGCCAGTTCCTCGGCGTGTTCGGTGAGTATGTAGGCGCGGCGGCCTGCGATATCGACCTCGGTGAGTGCGTCCCCGAGTTCGGAGAACCACCGGCGCACCGTGGTCTTCTTCAGACTGTTGCGACTGAGCCAGGCATCGAATGCCTCCGGGGTCGCCGGGCCGTAGGCGCCGAGGTAACCGGTAATGGCCACGGGTGCGGCGGCATCGGGTTCGGGCAGGCCACGCCAACCGTGGATCAGATGGGCCGGGCTGGTGAAGGTGACCCGATTGCCTTGCGCGGGACCGTGACACAGCGCTCCCTGCCAGGCCAACGGCTTGAGCAGCGCACCCCAGCCGGAGCGCAATTCGGCACCGAGCCGATGGAATGCGGGGTCGGCGACCAGCGCGTCGACCAGTTCGTCTCGGCTGAGCACCACGCCGTCGAGCACCTGCGCCACCGCATCGGCCAGCGCCGCGACCTCCGCCGGAGAAGCCCCGAAGGTGCGCTGCCACGCGGGCTTTTCCCAGGTGCGGGCGGAACCGATCAAGGACAGAGCCGCGGCCGCCATATCGGGGGCGAGCGCGTGCAGAGTTCCGCGCATGGCCCAGGTCTTCATCAAGGTGCCCGCCGCCAATTCCGGTAGTAGCGCACCTGGATCGGGTTTGCTGCGCCGTAGCGCCACCGCGAGATCCGCGGCCGCGGTCACTTGGGCCTGCACACCACACAGGCGCTCGACGATCTCGGTGACCCCGGCATCGTTGGGTGCGGCGACGAATTGCCTGCGCAGCCGCCAAGCGAAAACCTGCTCCCAGGTGACGTGCACCTACGCCTCTCCTCTGTTCCGGCCGACCGGACCCAGCCCCTTACCGGATCCGATGCAGTGCCGGATTCATCCCAGCACTGTGCTGCAGAACAGTACTCCGACCGCGATCTCGAGAAGGCCAACTACCGTTGCCGCCATCACAGCGAGCAACGCGGTCCGGTTCGTCGCGCGATGCACCGCACCGACCGGTGCGACCAAGCGTTCGGCCCGATCCAGTACCGCGGTGGCCGCCGCGCTCATCGCCCCCGACGGCAGCGGTTCGGTCGCACCGACGATCGCGAGCAGACCCCCGAGCAGCGGCTCCCTGCCGTGTGTGCGCGCCGCCGTATCGTCGGCGCACATCTCGAGTAGTCGACCGATTTCGTGCACCCCATCGCTCACCAGACGCATGCCGGGCAGGGTGATCGCGATGCCGCGCAGGAATCGGAGCAGTCCGGGATGCCGCTCGCTCAGATGTGCGTGCTCGTGGGCGAGCACCGCGGCGAGCTGTTTCTCGCTCAGCGCGTCGACCGCCGCGCTGGTGACGACGATGGTGTCGGGCCGTCCGGCCACACAATAGGCTTGGCGCTCGGGCGAATCCAGCACGAGCGCACCGACGCCAGGCACTCGACGACCGACCATGCGAACCGCCCGTCCGTGCGCGATGGTCTTGCGCCGCATGTACAGCATCGCCCGTGCGGCATGCGCCAGCAGGCCGAGGAGCGCGACGGCGACCAGCGCCGCACAGGTCAAAGTCCCCAATTGGACCAGCAGGCCACCATGCAGGCGCATCGGTGTGGCCAACGCGGTATAGCAGTCGTGCAGCGTCTCGCCGGGATGCCAGTAAGTGGCGAATTCGACGATCAGCATGGCGGCCGCGATCACCCACGCACCCAGTGCGCCCGCGATCGCGACCAGCCAGGCGAGCACCCCGAGTCGGGGCGCGACGCCGCGCCGGGTGAGTCTGCGCAGCACGGTCGGGCCGAAGGTGGCCACCAAGCTGCCGTAGATCATCAGGCTGACGGCTATGTTCACGGCACCCCTGGGGTTTTGCGTGAGGTCAGTCGACGCAGCGCGGCACGCAGTCCGGCCGACTCCTCCTCACTGATCCGATCGACGAAATGGCTGAGCACCAGATCCGAGCGGCCGCCGGAGCCGAGTGCCTCGAGCATGAGCCGCGCGCTGTGTTCCTCGCGTGTCATGGTCGGCCAATATCGATATGCCTTGCCCGCGCGTTCGCGCGCCAGCCAGCCCTTGCGGTGCAGGTTGTCCATGGTCGACATGACCGTGGTGTAGGCAATACCGCGTTCGGCGGCCAGTTCGTCGAAGATTTCGCGGACCGTTGTGGTCTCCGCGTCCCGATCCCAGATGCGGTCCATGATCACCGCCTCCAAATCCCCGAATGTACGCATGATGCCGTCTCCCTCATCAAATACTGGACATCTATGACGTATCAGGGTAGCTGGCTCGGCCTGTTACTACGTAGTCATACCGTAGATTCGCCTGTCAGATGGCACAATAGGCGCGAGGTAGAACAGGTTCTCCGAGTCGTACCCGACACGCTCCTGTCGTAGCCACTCGCGGTCTGCACCGTAGTACTCGCGCTCGGGGTCGAAACTCTTGGCGCTCCCACTCAATGCTCGAAAACGCTCATCTCTCCAGGCTCGGTCTCGAGCGCGTCGCGGTCGAATATCAGCAGGCTGAGCAAGAACAGTCCGCTGACAAGGAGCAGGCCGATCACGATCAGATCGGGGACGAACGCCGCCTCGGGTTCGTAGCCGGAGTCTCGAGCGAAACTGTCGGCGGTCTCATCGCGCGTCGAAGTTCCGCCACCTCACCTTCCATTGGAGGGGTTCGCCAACGTCAGGCCGTCGCGGGTGCGCCAGTGGCACCATTTGTGCCGGGTTATACGGCAAACGCGGTAATGCGCGCTGGCTCAGATTCACAGCGCCGACAGCACTTGTCCTCGACTGGACATAGAGTGCTGCGGTGGACGTGGTGGTCGCTGTGGGAATCGTCATCGGTGCGGTAATCGTCGTTGTGGGAGTGGTCGGCGCGCACTGGTATCTGTGGCGGCGGCTGGTGTCGGATACGACGGAGCGCGGATCGACCGCCCGCCGGGTAGGGTCCGGCGTAATCGTCACGGGGACAACGCTTTTGATCGGCGCATTCGTGTCCGAATCGGCCGGAGTCCCGTTCCTGATCACCCGGATCATCGCCTGGCCCGGCTATCTGTGGGCCGCGCTGTTCCTGTATCTGGTGCTATGGCTGTTGATCGGTGAGCTGGTGCGGCCGCTTATCCGGGGTTGGCTTTCGCGCAAGCCCGAGGCCGTTCCGGCAGTCGACGCGACGACGGAAGATCATCCCGCGCCGGTTCCACGGCGACTCTTCGTCGCTCGGGCGGTGGGTGCCGCGGCCACGCTGGCGGCGGTGAGCACGGTCGGCTACGGCGCCAACAGCGTGCTCACCGGCCCACGCGTGAAGCAGTTGACGGTGCCGCTGGCCAATCTGCCGCGTGCCGGGCACGGCTTCCGGATCGCCGTGGTCAGCGATATTCATCTCGGTCCGATTCTGGGTCGCGGATTCGCCGAGCGGGTGGTCGAGACGATCAACGACACCCAGCCGGACCTCATTGCCGTGGTGGGCGATCTGGTCGACGGCAGCGTCGAACACCTGCGCTCGGCGGTCGAACCACTGGCACGGTTGCAGGCACGGCACGGCGCCTACTTTGTCACCGGCAACCACGAATACTTCTCCGGTGCCGAGCAGTGGATCGAGCATGTGCAGGAACTCGGACTGCGGCTGCTGGCGAACAGCCGCACCGAGCTGCCGTATTTCGACCTCGCCGGTGTCAACGACATTCAGGGTCGACGGATCGGGCAGGGACCGGATTTCGCCGCCGCGCTCGGCGACCGTGACCTCGCCCGCACCGCGGTGCTGCTGGCGCATCAGCCGGTACAGATCCACGATGCGGTCGAGTTCGGCGTCGACCTGCAACTGTCCGGCCACACCCACGGCGGCCAGTTATGGCCAGGCAATTATCTTGCGGGCCTTGCCAATCCGACCGTCGCGGGCCTGGAACGCTACGGCGACACCCAGCTCTACGTCACCCGCGGCGCGGGCGCGTGGGGACCCCCGGTCCGGGTCGGCGCACCCTCCGATATCACCGTGATCGAACTCGCGTCGAAGCTGGCGTGACTGCTGCCACCCCACCGCCGACCCAGCCGATCAGGCGAGGTCGAACCGGTCGTTTTCCATCACCTTGACCCACGCGGCGACGAAGTCGCTCACGAACCGCTCCGCGGCGTCCTGCTGCGCATAAACCTCGGCTATCGCGCGCAGCACCGAATGCGAACCGAAGATCAGGTCGTTGGCGGTGGCCGTCCACTTGGGCTGGCCGGAGGACCGGTCGAAACCTTCGTAGACGTTCTCCGCGGACTCCGACGGCTTCCATTCGGTGCGCATGTCGAGCAGGTTGACGAAGAAGTCATTCGTCAGCACGCCCGGACGCTCGGTGAGCACACCGTGCTTACTGCCACTGTGATTGGCGCCCAAGGCGCGCAGGCCACCGACCAGTGCTGTCATCTGCGGAGCCGTCACGTCGAGCATGTACGCGCGGTCGAGCAGCAGACGCTCGAGCGGAGCCTTCTCACCGGACCGCACGTAGTTGCGGAACCCGTCCGCCCGCGGTTCGAGCACCGCGAACGATTCCACATCGGTGTTGTCCTGGGTGGCGTCGGTCCGTCCGGGCGTGAACGGCACCGTGATGTCGTGCCCGGCGTCCTTGGCCGCCTTCTCGACCGCCGCTGACCCGGCGAGGACGATCAAGTCGGCCAGCGAGACCTTCTTGCCGCCGGTGGCCGAACCGTTGAACTCCCGCTGGATCTGCTCGAGTACGGGAAGTACCTTCGCCAACTCAGCGGGTTCGTTTGCCTCCCAACCCTTCTGGGGCTCGAGCCGAATCCGGGCGCCGTTGGCACCGCCGCGCTTGTCGGTGCTGCGGTAGCTCGCCGCCGCCGCCCACGCGGTCTTGACCAGCTGCGCGACCGTGAGGCCGGAGTCGAGGACCTTGCGCCCGAGCGCCGCGATGTCCTGTTCATCGATGAGTTCGTGATCGACGGCCGGAACCGGATCCTGCCACAGCTGCGGCTCGGCAACCCATGGCCCGAGGTAGCGGCTGATCGGTCCCATATCACGGTGCAGCAGCTTGTACCACGCCTTGGCGAACGCCTCGGACAGTTCCTCGGGGTGATCCAGCCAGCGGCGGGTGATCTCCCGATAGATCGGATCTTCCCGCAGCGACAGGTCCGTAGTCAGCATGGTCGGGGTTCGGGCCGGCCCGCCGAACGGATCCGGAATGGCACCATCCCCGCCCTTCGCCTGGTACTGCCACGCCCCGGCCGGGCTTTTGGTCAGCTCCCACTCGTAGCCGTAGAGGTTCTCCAGGAAGCTGTTGTCCCACTTGGTCGGAGTGGCGGTCCAGACGACCTCGAGACCGCTGGTGATGGCGTCCTTACCCTTGCCGGTACCGAAGGAACTCTTCCAGCCCAGGCCCTGCTGCTCGAGCGGGGCCGCTTCGGGTTCGGGACCGACCAGCTCGGCATCGCCCGCCCCGTGGGTCTTGCCGAAACTATGGCCGCCGACGATCAGTGCGGCGGTCTCCTCGTCGTTCATCGCCATCCGGCCGAACGTCTCTCGGATGTCCCGGGCGGCGGCCACCGGATCCGGGCGGCCGTTGGGCCCTTCCGGATTCACATAGATCAGGCCCATCTGGACAGCGCCGAAAGGTTTCGCCAGATCTCGGTCGCCGCTGTAGCGCTCATCGCCGAGCCAGGTGTCCTCCGGGCCCCAGAACACCTCTTCCGGCTCCCAGATATCGGGTCGGCCGAACCCGAAGCCGAAGGTCTGGAAACCCATCGATTCGAGAGCGACATTTCCGGCGAACACCAACAGGTCGGCCCAGGAGATCTTGTTGCCGTACTTCTGCTTGACCGGCCACAGCAGCCGACGCGCCTTGTCCAGACTGGCGTTGTCGGGCCAGCTGTTGAGCGGCGCGAAGCGCTGCGCGCCCTGACCACCGCCGCCGCGCCCGTCGGCGATCCGGTACGTGCCCGCCGCATGCCAGCTCATCCGAATGAACAGGCCACCGTAGTTGCCGTAGTCCGCGGGCCACCAGTCCTGCGAGTCGGTCAGCAGCGCGGCGACATCGGCCTTCAGAGCGTCGACATCGAGCTTCTTGAACTCCTCGGCGTAGTTGAAATCCTCGCCGAGCGGATTGGATTTGGACGAATGTGCGTGCAGCACCGAGACATCGATCTGCTCGGGCCACCAGTCCTTGTTGCTGCGGGGACGATGGTCGGTCTTCGCAGTCGGGGACGGGATGGCCGGGTTCTCGCTCTCGCTCGCGCTTCGAGTTCCGTTCTCAGGAGTGGGCGGGCGGCTGTCGGATGTCATGACATTCCTTCCTGAATAGGTAAGCGGGCAGCGGCCGGGATGTGATCAATCGACCTGGGATGCGGCGCAATCGGGACACGTGCCCCAGTAGATGACCTCGGCCTCGTCGATGGCGAAGCCGCGGTCGTCGGACGCGGTCAAGCACGGGGCCGCACCGACCGCGCAGTCGACATCGGCGATCGATCCGCACCCTCGGCATACGACGTGATGGTGGTTGTCACCGACCCGTGTTTCGTACCGCGCGACCGAACCGGACGGTTGAATGCATCGAAGCAGGCCTGCGGCGGTGAGCACGCGCAGCGAGTCGTAGACCGCCTGGTGCGACACCGCTGACAGGCGAGATCGCACGGCGCGGATGATCGAATCCGTGTCGGCGTGTGGATGGTCGTGCACCGCACTCAACACCGCGATGCGGGGAGCCGTCACGCGAAGCGAAACTCCCCGCAGCATCTGCTGGAATTCCGTGGCCGTGGACACGCCCAGGAGTCTCGTCCGCTTTCTGGAATGAGTCAAGCATCGCCGCGTCGTCGGTGTGGCCAGCAACCACGACGCGCTACCGGGCTGTCTCGAGTCATCTTGGCAGGATCTGGCTGGCCGCGTGGTACGCGCACAGCACCTGCGGCGGCCTTGGCCGAGCCGAGGTCGTGGCCGTTGCTCGATGCGCCCGCTCAGTCGTCGACGGGCTGTACCGCGGCGGCGATCGGCTCGAGCCTCGCGATCAGCTCGTCGAGCTCGTCCGCGCTGAGCACGTCGTACGCTGGCGCCGCCAACTCGTCGGTGCGAGCCTCGATCCGCTGCTTGGTCTCCCGGCCAGCATCGGTGAACCCGCCGGTGGCGTCCACGAGGCCGCGGCCGCGCAGCCCGTCGACGACAGCGGCCAGCTGCGCCTTGGGCAGGTGGTGGATCCGGCCGAACTTCTCCGCCCTCATCCCGAGGGACAGAGCCATGAGGACGTGGGACTCGGTGCCGCCGATGCCGTGGGCGACGAGGGCGGCGTTGTGGCCGTCTCCGCGGTGCTCCCGCAGCAGCGTCGCCGCGTGCCAGAGTCTGGCCACCGGCTCCTCGGGCGCGTCGAGCGCCCGGAGCCCGGCGTACAGCGCTCGGCCCTCGGTCGGCGCGCTCACCGCCGCTCGGGCGGCGAGGTCGGCGACCCGCACCAGACCGAAAGACTCGGTGAGCTCCCCGATCTTCTGCCGCAGCGCGGCGGCGCTGCCTCGCTCGCGCACGGCGATCGCCTCCTGCGGGGTGATCTTGCCCCAGACCCATGGGATGTGGCGTGCCACCTCGCCGTCGGCGAAGTTGTAGAAGACCGCGTGCACCACAGCCGCCGGTGCCAGCCCCAGCGGTGCGGCCCGGCCCGCGAAGTATCCGTCCCAGTAGTTGCGCATGCCGAGGGCCAGGAACGCCTCGGTCGGCATTTTGGAGAAGGTGATGGTGGCGATCGGCTCGACGAGCTCGAACATGCGATGGATCTTGGCCTGTGGGTGCGGCATCGGTCGGTATCTCCTGTGGTCGTGTGCTGGATATGACTGGCCGCGCCGGTCGAAATCATCGGTGACGCGCCAATGCCTGATCCGCGAACACCCGGGTCGCCCGCCCGTGGGCACCACCGCGATCGGCGCAGACGCCATGCCGGGCACCTCTGCGCTGGCCTCGGCCAACCTGCCAGAAAGTTCGACGCGGGAAAGGGCCGTCTCGAGTCCAGATCGTGGCGGGATTCGGCTGGTCTCAGGAGGGAACCACCGTCTCGGGGCGAGCTGTGATGGCCTGGTGCACGGTCAGGAAGAACAGCACGAATCCGATGGTCAGCAGGACGTGACCGATGCCCGCCAGCTCCGATAGTGGTGTGGATTCGCCGTACCCGAGGACGGTGCGGGCACCGATGATGGTCATGCACGACACCGCCCAGAGGACACGGTGTTGTAGACGGTGAGGAACCAGCGATAGGCGCGGGTGTTCGACAGGGTGAGTTGGTGTTCGAGCACCAGGGCGATCAGGAAGAACAGTGTTCCCAACGCCAGCAGGTGAGTGTGGACCACGGCGAGTTCGGTCTTGCCGGTGAACTGGTGGGCTTTGGTGAGTTCGCGGTAGAACAGGCCCGAGGGCAGTCCCAGTGCGGTGTAGCCGACGGCGGCCCAGTAGAGCGGTTTCATCGAGTCCTCGTTCGTGAAATATGTTGCGGGCGTGTAGACGTCAAGCGAGCTGTGCGGTGGGCGCTGGGGCGGCGGCCTGCTGGGCTGGCGCCTTGCCGGTTTCGCGGAGGATCAGCGCGCCCGTTACCGCGATCAGCGCGGAGGTCAGGCCGTGGACGCCGAAGGCGGTGGCCGTGGAGCCGTGGTGGGCCAGGACGTTGATCATGTCGCCGAACGGGGCGACGGCCACCGTCAGCAGGACCCAGCCCATGGCGCGGCGGTGGCCGGTTACCAGCAGGGCGCCCATGCCCAGACCCATCGCGAGTTCGCGGCTGCCCTTCACGATGAGGAAGCCGACGCCGTCGCCCGCGGGCCAGTCCGGCAGGCCGAAGCCATGGGCGGAATCCGCGGGAGTCAGGACGAACGAGATCCCGAGGTAGAAGGTGAACAGAACGACAGCGGCGGCCAGGACGGTGTTGAGGTTCTTGCGCGACATGGTTGTTCTCCTGTGACGTTGAGACGGGGAATTGTTGTCCGACAAGGCATCCGGCCCTGCCGAGGGGTAATACCCGGCCGACTGCGCTCTCGCGCGAGTCGGCCGGGCCGTGGAATTCTGGTTACCGATCGGCGGTCACCGAGACAGCACGTCGCCGGGTCCTAATTCGAGGGCGAGATGGAAGATCATCGGTCGTGCGGTGAGGTCGAGATCGTTTTGGATCCGCAGCGTCAGCTCGCGCCATTCCGGAGTGCCGAGGGCGTTGCGCAGGGCAGTGCCGCTGTCCCAATCCCCGACGTTGACGAACACCGCCTCGGCCGCCTCACCGGCCGCCTGGAACATCCGGGTTCGACGGAAACCGGACGCGGCCGCCATGTACTGGGCGCTGTCGCGCCAGCGCTGCAGGAACAGGTCCCGCTGGGCCGCGGGTACCGACATCGTGTTGATCACTGTGACCGGGGCGTCGCTGTCAGGGACGGCCGGAGTGCTTGGGTTCGTCATATTGTCACATTAAGTGACAATCATTTTTTATGTCAATACGGTTAGATGGCAATCATGTTGAGTTGCTAGTCTGGGAGTCATGACGAACCGGCCGCTGGACTCGCGCGGGGCATTCCTGCTGTCGCAGATCGGTTTCCACGTGTCGCACCGGCTCACCGAGCAGCTCGCGCGATTGGATCTGGACCCGGCCCACTTCGCGGTCCTCACCCAACTGGCCGTCACGGATGGCCGGAGTCAGCAAGAACTCGCGGATCTGTTGCGGGTTCACCGCAACGCGATGGTCGGACTGGTCGACGAGCTGGAGGAACGCGCACTGGTGACCCGGCAGCCGCATCCCGCCGACCGGCGCGCACACGCGGTCCATCTCACCGATCAGGCACGCGAGGTGCTGAAGGCGATCCAATCCGAGGCCGACGCATTGGAATCGGAAATCCTTGCCCCACTCGACGAGACCGAGCGAACCCTGCTCCTTCCGCTACTCCACCGCATCGCCGCACACGCGGGCCTCCCGCCCGGAGTGCACCCCGGCCTGCAACGACGGCGCCGCGCACGCCGACAACCACGGTGAACCCTGCGCCCCGCCCAGCACCGACAACGCCACCCGCACTGTGTCTTCGACCGGAATCTTCGACCGCCGTGACCCGGCCACAGACGGGCTCCCTTCCTGATCTTGTGCTCGGAGTGCGAACCGAGCAAACCCTGCCAGAAAGTTTGACGGTGAAGATGTATGCGCCGGGTAGGCGTCGAGGCTGACCGGAAGTTTGACCGACTGTTGCGGCGGGTCGATACGGCGGTTCTCCCCGCGCTCTCATCTCATTGCTGGGCCAGCGGCTGAACGCACTCGATTCGGAATCTGCGTGCATTGGAAAGCCGTGCCAGCCAACGAATCCAGACGGCCGACCAACGCCCGCGCAGCGGCAATGTAGTGCGTTCGACGAAGAACACAATCACCGGATTCAGCGGTGATGTGCCGGTAGGCTACGCGACGCGCGACCACCGGCTCAGTACGTCAGCCCACGGCTGAAGCGACCGCTGTGTCGCTGATTTCGAGGAGGCGGCGGCGCGCCCTCGAATCTCCGGCTTGCGCGTGCGGACGGCTCTGTCTGGTGCCATTGAAATACTGGCCTGTTGTCTGCGACAGGGCCGGGTCGCAGATCAGTCGGAGGGTCGCGTCCACGCCTTGCGCGATCGTGCTGATCGGCGTGACACCGGATTGCAGCACCATGGTCGTCGGCATGAGAGTGGCCGGGTGCAAGGCGTTCACGGTGACGCCGGTTCCGTCGAGTTCCGCGGCGTACTCGATCGTGGCCATGATCATCGCCAGCTTGGCGCGGCAGTAGGTGGTGTACGCGTCGTAGTCGTGTTCGGGGGTCGGGTCGTCGAGGTCGATCTCCTGCTGCCCGGCGGAGGCTACGTTCACCACTCGCGCTGGAGCAGAGGATCGCAGCAGCGGAAGCAGCCGCCGTGTCAGCAGGTACGGGGCGAGATGGTTAACCGCCCAGAGTAATTCGTTGCCGTCGGCGCTGAGCGCCCGCCGCCCGTCCGTCCGGCCGCCGGTGCCGGCATTGTTCACCAGTACATCCACTCGCGACGTGCGAGCGATGATCTCCTCGGCCAGCCGCTCCACCTCCGAGAGCCGTGACAGGTCGGCCAGCATGATCTGCGGCGTGTATCCGCTTTCGGCCGTAACCTCGGCCGCGACCGCTGCGGCCCGGTCCGGGTTGCGGCCGTGCAGGATCAGCCGGGCACCTGCCGCGCCGAGCCGCAGTGCAAGTGCGCGACCGAGCCCGTCCGTCGCGCCGGTGATCAGCACGGTCCGATCGACCATGCGACCGGTTATGTTGTCGCTCATAGCGTTTCCTTGCAGTCTCTGATCTCCGTCTTGGTCCGGATGCTGACGGACGTGGCGGTCAGGTCCAGCGTGACGTGCGTGCCGAGGGGCGTGTGCACTACACGCGGCTCACTGGTGGCCTGCATCGGTATGCCGTTCACGATGACCTCGATCCAGTCGACGATGGTTTCGCCGTCGCGCCGCGAGTGGCGAACGATCTCGACTGCGCAGGGAATCGAATCGGCCAATGGAAGTCGCGCACGACGACGGATCGGCGTCGGTGGCGAAACGGCCTCTCGAACGGGGTTCACCGCAACGTCTCCGCCGTGGCGACGAGTGTGGCCCGGCCCAAGATATGGCCGGCGATGGTGAAACCGAGCATCGCCGGCGTGGAGTCGGGGGCGATGCCGATGTCGTCCACGTCCAATGCATGCACCGTGACGAAATAGCGGTGTTCGCCGTGCCCCGCAGGCGGGGCCGCGCCGATGTATCGCGGTAGCCGGGCATCGTTCGGTAGTTGGAAGGAGCCGAGGGGCAAACCGGTGCCTGTGTCGTCCCCGGCGCCCTCGGGCAGGCTCGTGGTCGTGGCCGGGATATTGGCGACGGCCCAGTGCCAGAAGCCGGAGCCGGAGGGAGCGTCGGGGTCATACACGGTCACCGCGTAGCTCTTGGTTCCGACTGGGGCGCCGGTCCAACTCAGTTGCGGGGAAACGTCTTTGCCGCCAGGAGCACTGGCGGACCACTGCGCGGGCTGCCAGGCGGCGCCATCGCGCACCGTGGTGCTGGTGACCGTGAACGAGGGCGCCTCGGGGAGGCGGGCGAAGGGATCGTTTGCGCTCATGGTGTCGCGCCTTTCGGGTCGGACATGCAAGATAGACGATACGGACAATAATCGATTATTTGTGAAACTGTCTATGATGTGACCATGAGTCGGACCGTTCAAACCCCGCCTGCACCGGAGAAGCAGATGCTTTCGGAGCAGGTCTACGCACAAGTGCGGAATGCGATCATGCGTGGCGAGTACGCGCCCGGTGACGCGCTCAAGCCACAGGATCTGTCCAGGCACTACGGTGTGAGCTTGGCTGTCGTGCGGGAGGCGTTGGTGCGGCTGGTCGGTGAGGGTTTGGCCGAACGGCTGACCAATCGCGGCTTCACGGTCCCGGCCTTCTCCGATCACCGCTGGCAGCAGATCGGTGAGGCCCGCCGGACCATCGAGCCGATCGTGCTGCGGATGTCGATCGAACGTGGCGATATCGCCTGGGAGGGCGACGTTCGAGCCGCCCACCACCGCCTTGTTCGCACGCCAGTGTTCACGCCGGAGGGCGGCGAGTACTACAGCGAGGAATGGGCGGAGGCCCATCGCGTATTCCATCGCACGCTGCTGCAGGGGTGCGGCAATCCTGTATTGCTGGAAACGTTCGACAGGATGTGGGTCGCAAGCGAATTGGCCCGCCGCTGGTCGGCGCACCGCGATCCCGGTCGGGACGGCATCGACGAACACCGTCGGTTGGAGCAGGCAGCGCTGGCCCGTGACCCCGACACCGCCGCCGCCACGCTGACTCGGCACCTCACCCTGACGACTGCCGCGCTGACTGATGGCACCTCCGACGATCCTGCCAGTCGGTCCGAAGTCAGTCGAACCAAGATTCAGTGAGGGCGCCGACCCGATGTCGGCGATATCGGTGTTGCAGGCTTCGAAGATACGTAGCCCGAGCATTCCAAGCATGACCGCGAGCGCGAAGTCGAATCGGTTGGCCGAGTCCCGTGCCGCGGACAGCAGCACCGACGAACGCGGGATCTCGAGGCAGTCCGGTGTCAGCGTTCGAGAGGACGGAGCCCGATCATCGTCCGGGCACTGGCATAGGTGTAGCGCCCCTTCCCGTGTGCGGCGAGTTGACCGGGTTCGGTGAGGGCATCGAGATCGGCGTTCACGGCGAGAAACGGGATGTCCCACGCAATGGTGCCGGTTCGCGGGTCGACCGCCCAGAGTCCGGTGTGGTCGGAAAGGACAACGGTGTGTCCGTCCCATCCCTGGATCGTGCCGAAGCGGGTGGTCTCGGTCCGCCACAGCCGGTGTCCGGTGCGTAAGTCCAGGCCGGATGTGGTGTGCGCGTAGATGTCTCGCAGTAGTGCGATGTCGCCGAGAATTGCCGCCGCGGTGCCGGTGGTGGCATTGATGTTGTATTCGTTGGTCTCCCGGGGTGCGGAAATCAGGTCGGGGCTGTGCCATATCGGGCTGCCGGTGCGGCGGTCATGGGCGCTGTCGCCGAGCAGGACGGGGATGGTTTCGTCGGTGGGGCGGTCGATCGAAAGGGCTTGGGCGACTTCGCTATCGGTGGCGGCGATAGTGCGGCCGGTGCGGTCGAGGATGGTGGTGCCGGTGATCCTGTGACCGCGGCATTCGGTTCGGGTGTGCACGACCAATGCGCCGCTGGTTGCGCCGGTGTCGGAGCATCCGTCCTTGGTCGCGCTCCAGGTCGGCTTCCCGCTGGCGAGGTCGAACCCGGCGAGATCGATGCCGAGGGTGAATACACCCTGGCCGTGGGAGACGTCCAAGGCGTCTGCGGGCAGGTCTTCCCACGCGGTGCCCATGCTGAATTCCTGGGACCAGTATGCATCCGGATCGGCGAGGGTTCCGGCATGGACGCGCACGTCATCGGATTCGACGTCGCCCTCGGCGACATACACGCGATCGTCGAGTGTCGCGATGGCGAAGGGAAGCCAATCCGTCGGCGTGCGCGTGACCTCGCCGGTGGCAACGTCGTATCCGATCATTGCTTGGTCGGAAGTGAAACATACGACCTGGTCGTCGACGGGGGTTGGCCCGCAACCGCGTAGGTCCGCGGCGGGGGTCCGCCAGCGCTGTAAACCGGTGCCTGCGTCGATGCCGACCAGCACAGGATCCCGCAGGTACATGCCATCGTCCGGCACACCGACCACCGTCACCAGCGTGTCCCCCGCGTCAACGAATCCTGGTCCGCCGGTATCGAATTCGGTGCCGGCCTCAGGGTCGCGGAACTCCGCGCCCGCTCGCCCGTAGGCGGCGGCGCTTGTCGACCACGCGAGGCCCGGAGCGGAGTCCGCGGTGCCGGTGATCTTGCGCGTGCTGTCCTCGGGTTGCGAGAGGACCACCACCGCAGCGGCGCTGGTGATTACGGCCGCCGTGGCGGCAAGCACGAGGTTGCGAAGCCCGGGGATTGTTCTCATCGCGACACCTCGAGGCCCGGATTCAGGGCGATCTCCTCGAGTAGCGCGAACGGCAGAGGCTCGGCGGGGGCGTCGGTGGAGGTGACCTGGATCCGTGTCCCGGACTGGCGGATGACGCTGACAGTGCGGATCGTTCGCGGCGAGGGCGATGGCTCCATCAGCGTGGCACGCCATTCGCGGGTCTCGACCACCGCCCCGTCCGGCAGCCGCCGTGACTCCACATGGGTCGCGCCGTCGTTCGATGAACTATCAGGCTCCTGCGGGAGAGGCTGCCCGGTGCTGATCGCGACGCTCAACTGCGATTGCCGGCCGGGTGTGGTTACTCGAACCGCCTGGCACACCCCGCCCGTGCCCGCCGGTAGCAGCGCCCCCAGCGGCCGGTCGAGGGTCAAGCCGTCGAGCCGAATCTGTGCCAGCACCGCGTCCCATCGGCGGGCCTGGGCCTCACCGATCGCAGCGGAGGATTCCGAGCCGATATGGCAGGACTCGGGCGGGCTCGGCGTTTCGGGCGGAACAGGCGCGCTGACGCGGAGTCCGGGGGCGGTGACGAGCGCGAGGAGATCATCGTTGGTCAAGGGGACGGCTCGGGCACGGCCGGTTCCGTCCGTGGCCTCGTCGGTGGCGTTCGCGTGGGCGACCGATCCGTCGGGCAGATAACCGGTGGCGGTGCGCGAAAGGGTACGAACCCCATTCGTCTCGTACCAGGTGTCATCGGTATCGACGATCGTGCCGTCGGGGAGGTGTCGCCTTTCGTCGAGGTTGCCGGCGACGCATGGCGGGATCGGCGTGGTGGACTTCCGAACGGTCACCGAGAGCGTGCCCGCGCGGTCGCCGCGCAGCATTGTGGCTTGCGCAGTGGTCCAACCGCCGAATCCCTTGTCCTCGGTGGGATCGCCGAGGATCGGCTGGAACACCAGTGAGCGATCCACCGATGCGAAGGCGATCTCGACATCACCGGGGAGCGCATCCCGCAGCGCCTGCGTCATCGCGACGGCCTTGGGGCCGGAGAACCACGGATAGGACGGATTGTCGTATCCGTACGTGTCGAAATAAGCCATCCCGATCGATTGCCCTTGCTGTGGGGGCTCGACGACATCACAACCCGGGATCTGCACCGGAAACGTAACCGGCGCAGTGACATAGGCGTACTCGGCCGGATCCGGCGGCTCTGACGTGGTGGGGGTGACCGGTGCGGTCGTCAACTCCGGCTCCGGCTCATGCAGCAGCCCGGCGATGAGAAAACCGGTCGCCACGATCGCTACGCAGGTCAGACCCACCGTCCATCGGGTGACAGCCGGGGAAGGCGCGGTCGGGTCCTTGTCATCACCGGTTTCCATGTCCTGCATTGTGTCTGCCCTTACCGACATGCCCCACTCGCAGAGGGGCATCGGATGACAACGATCCCAGATGACCACAGCCCGTTGACCTTCGGGCGCGGCGCGTGGCCGGTTCTTTTAGCGCTCAACGCGGCAGTAGCGGACGGTTCCGATCACACGGAGCCTGGCCGACGTGAACACAGCGCTGAGGTGCTGAGAGTTGACGAGCCGACCTACTCGAGGTCGTACGGCGTGAAGTAGTTCTTCCGGTCCCAGCCCTTCCGTCTTTCGACGATCGCATTCTGTTGTGCAGGATCAGATTTGGAGTGTCGGTCCGAAGGCCGACGCACTGTTCGCGCATCGTGGGACAGTCCCCCGACTAGACTTCGCCGTGTGCCACGCTGCCGTTCGCTGCTCCGTGCCTGCATCACATGAGAGCCGTTGTGTATGACCGCTACGGCGGTCCCGAGATGCTGTCGATCGCGGAAATCCCGGTGCCTTCCCCTGGGCCGAAACAGGTGCTCGTTCAGGTGCACGCGACGTCGATCAACCTCTCCGATTGGGAGACGCTGCTGGGGACGCCGCTGTATTCGCGCATCGGCGGGCTCCGGGCACCCAGACGCCCGGTTCTCGGATCCGATATCGCTGGACGGGTCGAGGCCGTCGGCTCCCAGGTCACTCTGTTCGCACCGGGTGACGAGGTCTACGGCGACAATCTCACGCTCAAAGGCGGTTTCGCGGAATATGCCGTAGCTCCCGAATCAGCGCTGGCCCGCAAACCGGCGTCGCTGAGCTTCACCGAGGCATCGACCCTGCCGCAGGCGGGGGCGATCGCACTGCACGGCACAGCCGATATCACCGCCGGTATGTCGGTGTTGATCAACGGTGCGGGCGGGGGCTCGGGAGCGTTCGCGATCCAGTTGGCCAAGAGCGCGGGAGCGCATGTGACCGGGGTGGACAACGCAGCCAAACTGGCGTTCATGCGCACGCTCGGTGCCGACGAGGTCATCGACTATCGCACCGAGGACTTCACCCGGACCGGACCGTACGACCGGGTATTGGACCTCGTCGCCCACCGATCGGTCTTCGCCTATCGCAGGTCGATCGCACGCGGCGGCCGGTACCGCTGCGTCGGCGGCACCACCCGCGCGTTGCTGCGGATGACGACGGTCGGAGTGGTCGCCGGAATGGTGACCGGCCGCAGGCTCGGGGTCCTCGCGGTGAAGGAAGGGCCCGCGCACTTCACACCCCTCGCGGAGTCGTGTGTCGCGGGCCGGATCGATATCCACATCGACCGCAGTTTCCCTCTCGACGAGACGGCGGCCGCGCTGGCCCATGTCGGTGCGGGGCGTGCCCTCGGCAAAGTGGTGGTCGAGATCCGCTAATCGGCATGATGGCGCATTGAAGCGGTACCGCCAGGAGCGCGCAGCTAATGCGAAGCAACTCGAAACGGCCATCCGCAACCTGGGCTTGACGGTATAGGACCATCGCGGTAGAGGGCGATCTATGCGAACATATGTTCGTGTCCGATTCCGTCCGCTCATCGATCGCGCCGCGTCCTCGACGGCCGCGAATCGAGGCGCGGGCCGAGGCGTCGATCCTGCATGCGGATCTCGACTCGTTCTATGCCTCGGTGGAGCAGCGCGATAATCCGCGGTTGCGCGGGCGGCCGGTGATCGTCGGCGGTGGGGTTGTGCTGGCGGCCAGCTATGAGGCGAAGGCATTCGGGGTGCGCACGCCGATGAATGGTGGTGCGGCGCTGCGGCTTTGCCCGCACGCGATTGTGGTGCCGCCGCGCATGTCGGCCTATGCCGAGGCGAGTAGGGCCGTGTTCGAGGTTTTCCACGACACCACACCGGTGGTCGAGGGCATTTCGATCGATGAGGCGTTTCTCGATGTGGGCGGGCTGCGGCGGATCGCCGGCGAACCCGTCCAGATCGGGCGGCGGTTGCGTGATGCGGTGCGCGAGCAGGTCGGGCTGCCGATTTCGGTCGGTATAGCGCGGACGAAATTCCTGGCCAAGGTGGCGAGCGCGGTGGCCAAACCCGATGGTCTGCGCCTGGTGCCGCCCGAACTCGAACTCGATTTCCTGCATCCGCTGCCGGTCGAACGACTGTGGGGCGTCGGCGAGGTCACCTCGCGCACGTTGCACGAACACGGCATCACCCGCATCGGTCAACTCGCCGAACTCGGCGAATCACCGTTGCGCGCCATCCTCGGATCCGCCGCGGCCCGGCACCTGTACGCACTGTCCTGGGCGCGCGACCCGCGCCGCGTCGAAACCGGCGTCCGCCGCCGGTCCATCGGCGCACAACGCGCACTCGGTCGTCGGCACCGACCACCCGACGAGATCGAGGCCTACCTGCACGGCCTCACCGACCGCCTCGGCCGTCGGTTGCGCGCGGCCGAGCGGGTGACCCGAACCGTGGTGCTGCGCATGCGTTTCGACGATTTCACCCGCGCCACCCGCTCGCACACCCTGCCCGAGGCCACCGACCACACCGAGACCATCCTCTACGCCGCGCGCATCTTGCTCGGCACCGCGATGCCGATGATCCAGGAGCGCGGTCTCACCCTGATCGGGCTGGCACTGACCAATCTCGAGAATGCCGACGCCGTCCAGCTCACGCTGCCATTGGAACCCCGCGCCAGCAACACCCTCGACGCCACCCTCGACGACCTGCGCCGCCGCTTCGGCTCCTCCGCCGTCACCCGCGCCGCCCTCCTCGGCCGCGGCGAAGGCCTCTCGGTCCCGCTGCTCCCGGACTGATTGCTCGACCGCAGACACGACCGGCCCAGACGCTACGTCCCGTGGACCCTGGACGATGACAGCCTCCCTGCGTGAACGCGTCGAGTCCAGCGTCGCGGCGCCAACAGGAAGAACGCCGCCGTGAACAGGGCGAACCGTAAACGTCTGCGCCCCAATAGAACCAGGGGGTCAGCCATCCAGGAGTGCGAAGGCGATCGCCGCCGAGAAAGGGCTCTCCAGAGACAGGATCTCCTCATGTGTTTCGGCGAGCCGGTAAGCACGAGTCGCCCAGTCCAGCCGATACTCCTGAATCGTCTTCACGTACAGGTTCGCGTCAAGCTGCACGATCAGGTAGATGGGAATGCCTTCGTAGGCATACTCGGCGAGCTTGTCGACAGTGTCGATATAGCCTGATCCAGGGCAAAGGACCTCGACGACCATCAATGCGTCGGCGGCACGGAGCTTGGCACCGCGCTCAACGCAACGGTGGACGGTGACGTCTGGGCGTCGGAACGAGAACGCCCCGTCGCGTTTTCGTCGCCTGGTGAATCGAAGGTCGAGGCCGGTTGCCACGCCCGCGCGCGGTTCCGACGGTTTCGCGGCCTCGAGATGGTTGGCGAGTCGACGGGCGACATTGCTGTGCTCGGGGGAGCCGCTCTGACAGCGAATTACGTTGCCGTCGATGATCTCGATGAGTTTGCGCAAGTCGTCCGGCAGTTGGTCGTAATCGACCTCGGTCATCTCCAAGGACCCTGGGTCTTCGGCCCAGATAGGCAGAACGGTCACTGGCAGCCTCGCTCGGAGAAGACGACTCACGTCAGGCCGTACTACGTTGCAGCTTATGGCATCTGGTCGCGTTGGGGTCACTCGGCCAGTACCGCGCCCGGCATCGGCGCTCAGAGCCGTTCGATGATGGTCGCGTTGGCGAGGCCGCCTGCTTCGCACATGGTCATCAGGCCGTAGCGGCCTGCGGACTGTTCGAGGTGGTTGAGCAGGGTGGCGAGGATGCGAGTGCCGGAGGCGCCGAGGGGGTGGCCGAGGGCGATGGCGCCGCCGCAGGGGTTGAGTTTGGCCGGGTCGGCGTCGAGGTCGTGCTGCCAGACCAGCGGTACGGGGGCGAAGGCTTCGTTCACTTCGTAGGTGTCGATGTCGTCGATGGTCAGCCCGACGCGCGCGAGTGCCTTGCAGGTGGCGGGGATGACGGCGGTGAGCATCAGCAATGGGTCGTCGCCGGTGACCGCGAAGGAGTGGAAGCGGGCACGCGGGCGCAGTCCGAGCGCGTTCGCCTTTTCCTCGCTCATGATCAGCGCGGCCGAGGCGCCGTCGGTGAGTGGGGACGAGTTGCCCGGTGTGATGGACCATTCGATTTCGGGGAAGCGCGCCCCGAACTCGTCGTCGGCGAACGCGGGTCGCAGTCCGGCCAGGCCTTCCGCGGTGGTACTCGGGCGGATGGTCTCATCGGCGGTGAGGGTGCCCGCGGGGACGAGTTCGTTGTCGAAGCCACCGGACGCGGCGGTTTCGGCGGCCAACCGGTGCGAGCGGGCGGCGAAGGCGTCGAGCGTCTCCCGGTCCAGCTTCCACCGCTGGGTGATGATCTCGGCCGAAATGCCCTGTCCGATAAGGCCTTCCGGGAAGCGGTTGGCCAGCGGAGCGCGGTTGGCATCCTTGCCCTGGGCATTGGAGAACATGGGCGCTCGGCTCATCGACTCCACACCGCAGGCGATCGCGATGTCGTAGGCACCGGCGATCACACCCTGTGCCGCGAAATGCGCGGCCTGCTGGCTCGATCCGCATTGCCGGTCGACGGTGGTGGCGGGCACGGACTCCGGGAACCCAGCGGCCAGCACGGCGGTGCGCGAAATATTGAATGCCTGCTCACCGCTCTGTGTGACGCAACCGCCGATCACATCATCGACGAGTGCCGGATCGAGGTCAGTGCGCTCGATCAGGGTCCTCAGCAGATCGGCCAGCAGGGTCGCGGGATGCACATTCGAGAGTCCACCACCGGGTTTCCCCTTCCCCGATGGCGTTCGGACAACGTCGACGATGACTGCGGATGTCATGACGGCTCCCTACTGTGTCTACGATCGCATCGCGCGAACGATGATTAACTTATGACACTGTACGCCGAACCGGAGCACCCAGCGCCACCCGGTGCACCCGCACCGGCACACCACTACGGCGATCAGCGAGAACGCTTGGGACGCTTATCCATCAGCCGCAGGATGAGGGGCGTGAAGATGAGTTGCATGGCCAGCTCCATTTTCCCGCCGGGGACGACGATGCAGTTGGGGCGGGACATGAAGGAGTCGTGCAGCATCGACAGCAGGTAGGGGAAGTCGATGACCTTGGGGTCGGCGAAGCGGATGACGACGAAACTTTCGTCGGCGGTGGGGATGGTGCGGGCGATGAAGGGGTTGGAGGTGTCCACGGTGGGGACGCGCTGGAAGTTGACGTAGGTGTGGGAGAACTGGGGGCAGATGTATTTCACGTAGTCGGGCATGCGACGCAGGATCGTATCGATCACGGCCTCACTCGAATAGCCGCGTTCGGTCTTGTCCCGGATCACCTTCTGGGTCCATTCGAGGTTGACAATCGGCACCACTCCGACCAGCAGATCCGCGTACTGCGCGACATTCACCGAATCGGTGACGGCCGCGCCGTGCAACCCCTCGTAGAACAGCAGGTCGCTGCCCGGTGTCAGATCCTCCCACGGCGTGAAGGTGCCTGCCGGTTGCCCATAGGGTTTGGCTTCCAACTCGTCGTGCAGGTATTTCCGCACCGAACCGACGCCGGTCTCACCGTAATCCCGGAACAGCGTCTCGAGCTCTTTCAGCAGATTCGCCTCCTCGCCGAAATGCGAGAAGGTGCGATTATGGTTCTGTTCCGCCTCGGCCATCGCCAGCTTCATCTCATTGCGGTCGTAGCGATGGAACGAATCCCCCTCCACGATCACCGCATTGATGCCTTCGCGGCGGAATATCTCCTGAAAGGTCCGCGTGACACTGGTCGTGCCCGCACCGGAGGATCCGGTAATGGCGACGACGGGATGTTTGACCGACATGACACCTCCTCGATTCAGCGTCCGGCCGGACGGAACAATGACCGCGATCCGAACAGTGAACTGTCGAAACTCGGCCCTTCCTCGGGCTCACTGTGATAGCGCTCGATCCGCGCGACCTCATTGCGCGAACCGAAGATCAGCGGCACCTGCTGATGCACCTGCTCCGGCGCCACCTCCAGCACTCGATCACCGCCGGTGGTCGCCCAGCCCCCGGCCTGTTCGACGATGTAGGCGATCGGATTCGCGCCGTACAGCAACGACACCCGCCCCGGTCGCCGAGTGTCGTACGGATACAGATAGACCCCGCCGCGGGTCAGGATGTGGAAGGTATCCGCGACCAATGACGCGACCCAGCGCATATTGAAATCCCGCCCACGCGGCCCGTCCACACCGTCGAGGCATTCGTGGACATACCGTCGCACCGGCCGTTCCCAGAACCGCTCGTTGGCGGCATTGATCGCGAATCCCGAAGTGTCCTCCGGGATTCGCATCCGCGGATGGGTCAATACGAATGCCCCGATCTCCCGGTCCAGGGTGAATCCGTCGACGCCGCTGCCGGTGGTCAGCACCAGCATTGTCGCCGGTCCATACAGCGTGAAACCCGCGCAGACCTGCCGCACGCCCGGCTGCAGGAAGTCCGTGGTACTCGGCGCGGCGTTATCCGGTGCCCGCAGCACACTGAAAATCGTGCCGACAGGCAGGTTCACGTCGATATTCGACGATCCGTCCAATGGATCGAAGGCGAGCAGATACTTGCCGCGCCGATGCACGTCGGGCACGGGATGGATATCGGTCATCTGCTCCGACAACAGCGCCGACAGATGCCCCGTCCATTGGGTCTCGGCCACCATGATGTCATTGGCGATGGCGTCGAGCTTGCGGTGCACCGTCGGCGGCAGGTTATCGGGTTCGGAGGCGCCCAGTGAGCCGACAATGGCCCCCCTGGTCACCTGATTGGCGATGATTTTCGTCGCGGTCGCGACGACATTCACCAGGGCGGAGAATTCACCGGAGGATCCGGGATGCCGGTGCTCCTCCTCGATCGTGTATCGGGTGAGGGTCTTCAGTCCTTCTGGCATGAGTTCTCGATCTCGTCACGCGGGGGCCCTTGCGGTCGGCCCATCCGGCTGCGGTCCTGCTGTGTCCGATTGGCGGCGTTCCCGGGGCCCTGTGTGGTCACGCAAGCTACCGCCTCCGGGCCCGTCGGTCACGCCGCGGAACACGCTGCTGCCGTAGACATCTCGGTCGGTCAGCGTGATCAGGTCGGTCTTGGTGAGCGGTCGCCGCAGCTCGACCAGCCGTTTGGCCTGCCGTAACCGGCAGCGGTCCAGGGCATTGCGCACGCTGCGCGCATTGGAGAATCGGGGGCGGGTCATCCGCAGTGTGAGATATTCGCCGAAGGCGGCGTATCCGGGATCGTCGAAGCGGAAATTGTCCCGTGCCACCATGATTTCGGCGATGCGCGCCAACTCGCCGTGGGTGTAGTCGCTGAATTCCAGATGATGGGCCACCCGCGAGGACAGTCCCGGATTCGCGGAGAAGAATTTGTCCATCCGATCCGGATAGCCCGCGAAGATCACCACCAGGCTGGTGCGTTCGCTCTCCATCTCCTGCAGCAAGATTTCGATGACTTCCTGTCCGTAATCGCGTTCGTTCTCCGGCCGGAACAGGTAGTAGGCCTCATCGATGAACAGCACTCCCCCGGCCGCCTTGGCCAGCGCCTCCTTGGTTTTGGGTGCGGTGTGTCCGATGAACTGGCCGACCAGATCGTCCCGAGTTACCGTGTGCACCTTGGGTTTACGGATATAGCCGAGCGCGTGCAGCATCTCGGCCATGCGCAGGGCGACGGTGGTCTTGCCGGTGCCGGGTCCGCCGGTGAAGCTCATATGCATGGTCGGCCGGGATGCCTGCAGGCCGAAGCGCTGCCTGGCCCGATCGATCAGCAGCAGCGCCGCTATCTCGCGCACCCGCCGCTTCACATTCGCCAGACCGACGAGTTCGGCATCGAGCCTGGTCAATACGTCCGCCACGTCATTGCCCGCGATATCGGTGGACAGATCCAGCACCGCGTCCTCGGCCAGCAGTTGCTCCGGCGCGGCCTCCGCGGGCACCGCGCGCACCGGCCTGCCGTCGTCCACACCCGGCCGGTGCAACCGGAAACCGCTTGCCGTGCTCGACCTTTCAGCCGCCATACCGGGTACCCGGCCGTTCGTCGGTGGCATAGGAGTGCAGACCGTAGCTCTGGCGCCGGTCCGGTCCCTCGGTGCGGGTCAGCACGAAGCCGGGCTCGTCGACGGGACGCTGCACAAGAAAGCTGAGCGCGGTGGTCTGCCTGCCGTAGCGGGCATCGTAGGCCAGCACCCGAATGTAGTGTCGCGGAAAGGTATTGCGGCACGCGTCGATCTCGGCGAGCACGCCGTCGGGTTCGTCGAGATCGAACAGCGGCAGCCCCCACATTTCCCAGTAGGCGTTGCGGGGGTGCGGATCATCGGTGTATTCGATGGACACCGGCCAGTTGTTGAGCAAGGCGTAGCGCACCTGGGCCGCGATTTCGGCGTCGGTGAGTTCGGGCAGATACGAGAAGGTTCCATGGCGCAGATACATGTGCGTGGTCCTGTCGTTCAGCGGCTGGCCGTCGGCACGGCATCCGGCGCGTCGGTGGAGGTGTAGTCGAAGGTGACATCGCCCCAGGTCGATAGCGCGACATCGAGCGGGCGGCAGCTCTCGGCGGCCTTGCGCAGCACATCCGGACCTTCCTTCAGCAGATCGCGGCCCTCGTTGCGGGCCTTGACGACCGCCTCCAGCGCCACCCGGTTCGCCTCGGCCCCCGCGGCGATGCCGAGCGGATGTCCGATGGTGCCGCCGCCGAATTGCAGGACCACGTCATCGCCGAAAAGATCGAGCAGCTGGTGCATCTGGCCCGCATGAATGCCGCCGGAGGCGACCGGCATGACACCGCCGAGGCTGGCCCAATGCTGGTCGAAGAAGATGCCGTTGCCTGGATTGGTGGGAATGTGGTTCTCCCGCAAGGTGTCGTAAAAGCCCCGGGTGGTCGCCGGATCGCCCTCGAGCTTGCCGACCACGGTGCCCGCGTGCAGGTGGTCGACGCCGATCAACCGACACCATTTGGCCAGTACCCGGAAGCTCACGCCGTGCGTCTTCTGCCGCGTGTAGGTGGAGTGCCCGGCCCGATGCAGGTGCAGCAGCACGCCATTGCGCCGCGCCCAGTGCGACATCGACTGCATGGCGGTGAAGCCCACCGTCAGATCCATCATGATCACGACGCTGCCCAGCTGTTTGGCGAACTCGGCGCGTTCGTACATATCCTCCATGGTCGCCGCGGTGACATTGAGGTAGTGGCCCTTGATCTCACCGGTTTCGGCCATGGCGCGATTGACACCCTCCATGGCGAACAGATAGCGGTCGCGCCAACGCATGAACGGTTGGGAGTTGATGTTCTCGTCGTCCTTGGTGAAATCCAGGCCGCCCTTACACGCCTCATAGATCACCCGTCCGTAATTCCGCGCGGACAGACCGAGTTTCGGCTTCACCGTCGCGCCGAGCAGCGGCCTGCCGTATTTGTTCAGGTACTCACGTTCCATGACGGTGCCGTGCGGCGGGCCCTGGAAGGTTTTGACGTAGGCCACCGGAATCCGCATATCCTCCAGGCGCAATGCCAACAGCGGCTTGAAGCCGAAGACATTGCCGATGATCGAGGAGGTGAGATTGGTGATCGAACCCTCTTCGAAGAGGTCGAGATCGTAGGCGATATAGGCGAAGTACTCCCCGGGGCGGCCGGGAACCTCATCGATGCGATAGCACTTGGCCTGGTAGCGGTCGTGCGCGGTGAGACGGTCGGTCCATACGACAGTCCATGTGGCGGTGGATGATTCGCCCGCGACCGCGGCCGCCGCCTCGATCGGATCCACACCCTTCTGCGGGGTCACCCGGAAGACGGCGAGGACGTCGGTATCTTTCGGGACATAATCCGGGGCGTAGTAGCCCATCGAGGCGTAGGAGTGGACACCCGGATCCCAGCGGTTGGGTTCGGTTTCGTCGGTCATCATTGCTCCGCTCGTTGTGCGGGTGATCCGCGCTCGGGAGATGTTGCGCGAGGCACCCGCGCTCGGATATCGAGCAGGACACCTCGGCTCGGGTGTTGTGCGGGATGCTGCGCCTGAGACGTGGGGTGGACGCCTACTGAGTTCAAGGATGACGGCGTTGTCGATGACAGACAATTTGATTGTTCCACGGAATACTCAACGGATTCATTGAGTTTGATACCGTCGAATTGTGGGCATGGTGAGTGCGGCGAGGATGGAAACATTCCTGGCCGTGGCCAGGCAGGGCAGCATTCGCCGCGCCGCCGCCCAGCTGCACATCACCGAGGCCGCCGTCTCCGCGGCTGTCGCGCACGTCGAAAAGCAGCTCGGGGCAAAGCTGATCGCGAAGGCCGGGCGTGGTATCGCGCTCACCGAGGCCGGGCGCATCTACTCCGAATACTGCCGCACCATCCTTGGCCTGATGAAAGAGGCCAACGCCGCGGTGCGCCGGGCCGAAACCGGCAAGCTGCGAATCGGTGTGGTCGCTACGGCGGGTGAGTACGTGCTGCTCGGGCCGCTCGCGTCATTCCGGAATCGCTATCCGGATATCGAACTGAGCCTGTCGGTGCACCCGCGCGACGTGCTGTTCCTCGAATTACACCACCACGAAACGGATCTGGTCATCGCGGGTCGCCCACCACGCGACACCGGGCTGGTCATCCGCGCTCGCCGCCCCAGCCAGCTCGTGGTCGTCGGCGCGCCCGACTGCCCCGATCCGCTGCGCAGCACCTGGCTGCTACGCGGTCGCGGCTCCGGCACCCGCGACGCCACCCTCAGCCTCATCGATCGCCTGGAAATCTCGCCGCCGACGCTCACGCTGGGCAGCCACGGTGCCGTCCTGGCCGCCGCCCGTGAAGGCTTGGGCGTGACCCTCATTCACACCGACGCCCTGGCCCAAGATCTGGAATCCGGTCTACTGCAAGTACTTCCGGTCGACGGCACGCCCATGGACCGGCCATGGCACGCCGTCACCACGCGCACCCCGACCCCCACTACTCGGCTGTTCCTCGCCCACATCCTCGATCCCGGCGAAGTAGGCCCGCACGCCTTCCACCCCGGCTAGCACCGTACCCAGCTACCTTCTGCCGTAACGCTGCTCGGGCCCGGTTTCCGTCGAACGTAGTCGAATGGTGGTCGCCCACGGCGAAATCGACCGCCGTATCACTACGCTCGGCGAGCTGGCGGCGGTAGGTAGTGCAGCAAGCAATCTGGACGCTGGGCGGTGGAGTCCGGGGGGCACGACACCCGGACTCCACCCAACTGGCGATCGAAATGATCGCGCAGGTCGGCGGTGAATTTCGCCATGGGACGATTGTGGACCGAATTCCGACTCGGCGGCATGTTTCGCTGTTACGGGCCGGTGAATATCCTGTTCCGGGCGGCCGGGGCAACGCTGTGCCAGACTGGCGCGCATGACTGGTGGGGAAGCGTTGATTTCGAATGTGTCCGATACCGCGCGTTGGGTCGCGGCCTACCGCGCGATGGAGACCGCGCGCGCGGATGCGCTGTTCCGTGATCCGCTGGCCGAACGGCTGGCCGGTGAACGCGGATACGCCATGGTGGCGGCCGCATCGCGGATGATGCGCAACGGCTGGCCGGTGGTGACCCGAACCACGATCATCGATGACCTGATCGCGACCGCCATCGCCGAGGGTTGTGACCGCGTGCTCAATCTCGCCGCCGGGCTCGATACCCGCCCGTACCGCTTGGACCTGCCCGCCGATTTCGTCTGGATCGAGGCCGATCTGCCCGCGCTCACCACGGAGAAGGAGACCGCGCTCGCGGAGGAGAAGCCGCACTGTGCGCTGATCCGCCGTGGTGTTGACCTGGCCGATCCGGCCGCGCTCGGGCAGTTCCTGGACTGGGCGCTCGGCCCGCTCGGTCCGGAAAATACCTCCGCCGCAAAGGCTTTGGTGCTCACCGAAGGTCTGCTGATGTATCTGAAGGAGGAGACGGTTCGCACCATCGCCGCCGCCCTCGCCCGGGCGGAGATCCGCTGGTGGGTCATGGATATCACGGTGAAAATGCACCGCATGCGGTCGAGTTCGATGTTCACGAACGCACCCATCGAATTCGAACCCGGCAACGGCGTCGCCTACTTCGAGGATCTCGGCTGGCGGCCCCGCGAAATCGAACACGTCCTCGTGCACGCGCGCAAACTCCACCGCGCACCGTGGTACCTGCGCCCGTTCACCTATCTCCGCCAGCCCGACCCTCGCAAGCCCGGGCGCAGCCCCTGGTCCGGGATCGTCCGCTTCGAGCGCGATTAGATTCAGAACTGGCTGTGTTGGGAGTCGAAGGTGAGGATGCGGCCGCCGAGCAGGATCTGGGCACCGGCGGCCAGGGTGGTGGGCTGGTTCGGCATGGCGCGCAGCCACTCGTGGTGGCCGGGCATCCGAACATAGGTGCCGTTGGCCGAGCCCTGGTCGACCACGGCGACCTCCCATTCGATCAGCCGAATCTCCACATGCGCCCGCGACATCGCGCCGGAGTTGTCCGGTAACCGGATCGGCCGCGCACCGCGCCGCACCGCCTCGGCCTGTTCGGGTTCGCGCCCGAGGACTATGTCGTTGTCGAGCACGAACGATGTCCCGTCGTCGAGCATCAGCAACCCGAGCGGCGGCCGCACCCCCTCGGTCAGAACACAGGTCAACTGGTCCATCCGAATCCCACAGACCGCGCAGAACGACACCCGCGGATCATTCAGATGCTGCCGCGAACACATGAACCCGCGAACGACAGCTCTACCATTCCCGGGCACCGACGCCACCCCATTGTTCGTCGGCACAACGGCTCCCTGCACCCCGATCTCGGATCGCGACGCATTCTTCTGCAGCCCGATTCGGCGCCGCTCCCCGACGCCCGATACCGCACCCCGCGGCGGCAGATTCCCCACGCCCATCGCGGACGCGCGCTCCCACGGTGCCGCCGTCCCCGCCGAGCCACCCCCGATCGGCGGCCGCACCGCAATCTCCGGCTGCGGTTCGGCCTCCTCCGACCGATTCGCCACCGGATCGACGAGTTCGATCGGCCGACTCGCAGGCTCGGCGCGGTCGACATCCTCGACCCTCGGCACCGCTGCCACACTTTCGGTCGCCAACGCGTCCCGGGGCCGGAATCCGTCGAGGTCCGCACGCACCGACCGAGCACTGGAATGCAGCCGCGCCAGTGCGGGAGTCGACGCGGCCGACCCGAACCACAGCACGGCCCCGGCGCCGGGCACCATTCCCGCACCGATTGCGGCGATACCTCGGCCGGGCAGCCTCGACTCGGTAATACCGTCCTCGTCCACGAACAGCCCGATCCCGATAGCGGGCGCCGGGATCACCACACGGTCGACGGTGAACCCGGCATCCCTGCCGCGCAGTATTTCCGCGCGCCCCGAGGTCTCCAGCACCGCGGTCACACCGCCGTGCAGGAATAACGCCACTCCGGACGTGCTCGGGGTGATCACCCCGAATTCCACGTGCTCCTCGTCGTCCAGGCTCATCAACCAGTTGGTGGCAAGTCGTGCGAACCTGCGCCCGGTGCGTGGTTGCTCGGCGGCACCGGCCTCGTGCACCAGCTCGAGCAATGCCGCCATTGTCCGCGCTGCGGGCGATTCGGCGTCGGCGGCAAGGTCCGAACGGTGCGCGACGACGAGCGCGACACCACCGCTGTTCGCGATCAGATGCCTACCACCGGCCAGTACCTCGAGCTGCGGACTCACAGCAATCGCCCACCCTGGAACCGCCACCGATGGAATACCACCCGCATCGGCCCGTTCACGATGAGCCAGAACACGATCCACGTCACGATGAACTGGATGAGGAATGCCGTCAGCGACGGATGCAACGCGCGTGGCAGCACAATGGTCGTGTGGTGCACGAGGACCCACATCAGCGCCGCCTCGTTGAGCACCGTCCAGAAGCCGAACAGCGTGGGCCAGTCCTTCTCCCACCGGAATTGCTGCAGAAAATGGTAGAGCAGTTCCCACAGTACGCCGACGAGCACGGTCGCCAGCAGCACCGACAACGTCACCCGATAGGCATTGCCCAGCGACAGTGATCCGGTCGGCAGAACCGGTGTGATGATCACCGCGACCAGCAATCCGATAATGCCGAGCGCGAGTATGCGGGTCTGAATCCGCCCGTTCAAGGTAAGCAGCATCGATCAGATCTTCTTGTTCGTCGCCCACAACCACCATTGCCGGGTCGACCGCAGCGGCCCCATCCGCTGACAGAAACCCAGTGCCGCAAGGTCGTCCGCGATCTCCTGGGCCGCGATCTGCAACCCGAGGAAGGTGTCCACGCCCGGAAAAGGTCCACCCAGCGTCGCACTACCGGATGCATACATGCGTCCGCTGCCACTTCGGGTGCCGATCAACTCGAAGGTGGTCGCCACATCCATCCGGCCCACCGGATTGCGCCCGGCCCCGGCATGATCCAGCAGATCCGCCAGCAACCGGTGTTCGCGCACATCGGCCTCCAACCCGGTGCAGTCGATGATGTAATCGGCCGAAATGTCGAACGGCTGGGTCGGCGGCGGAAACGGCAGTGCCGCCGTGGGATCCGGCACGATCGTGGTGATCACCCCACCCTGCCCCCGCACGGGCCGCAGATCACGCGCACTACCCGCCATCACCTGATACCACCCCTGCTTACGTCCGCGACGCAGTTGCGCCTGCCAATTCGAGCGCACCGGAGTGTTGGTCCCGCCCATCTCCCGGTAGGCCTGTGCGCGCTGCTCCCCTTGCAGCGTGCGCATTTTCGCCTTGAGCTGCCCGCCCCATACCGACTTCGGATAGTTGAAGCCCTGATAGGACCACCCGTCGCCGCCCTTGCGTCGACTGAAAATATTCGGTCCGTGCGCGCCCGCCACATAGTGCCGAAACAAATGCAGGATCTGGGTATTCAGCCGCAGCTTGTCGCGGTCATCGATGAGCCGCTGCAACACTCGACTGGCCACGATCCCGCTGCCGCGGATCATCACCGTCCCAGGCCTGCGCTGCAATGCCTGATACACGTGCTCATGCGGTTCATACGCATTCACCACCCGGGTGGGATCCCGGTACTTCTCCCGATACTCCTGCAGATCCGGCAACAACTTCAGCCCCGGATAACCCACGCCGACATGCACATACGTACTGCGAAACGCGATCCGCTTCGTCGGGGCCGCACCCGCGGGCGGGGTGAGCACGCTGAAGTACCCACCGCCATAGCGCTTGCGCACCATGCGCACATGCCCCTTGTGCAACGAACCCGCGTATCCGATCCGATGGAACTCCCGTTCCATCGCGACGAACGCCTGCCCCGCCCGCGGCGTGTAATAGTTGCTGAAGATCGGCTCGGTGAACACATTCCACAGCGGCCGGATCGATTTCTCCGCCAATGCCTCGCGCACCGCATAGGACGGAAAGCCCCAGATATTGTCCGGCGTGGAGGCCGAGTCGCTGCGCAATCGCTCCCCACGCGGAATCTGCGATACCCGCGTCAGATACTCATATGACGACCACGGCACCTCCTGCGGCCCGAGCACCGCCATCGCCGCCGCCGCGACGCCGTAGATCCGCAGGGTGTCATAGGTGACGAAGGAGCCGATCCCGCTGCCGATGGTCACGAACGGCACGTCCACCACCGGAATGCCCGCTCGGCCCACCGTCTCGTCGGTCCACACGTCGGTTTCGACGAGTTGGCGCGTGATATCTCCCCGCATTTTCCGGATGCTACCGGCCCGAACTTGGCAACCGCTTTCGATTACCTTGCCCGCGCACGCATTCCACGCCACCGCCCGCCGACAGCGCGACGCGTGCGGAGCAATCTGCGCCAACCTGCCACGCCACACCCCCGCCCCGACGTACCATCCCTGCGTGGCCGACGCGATTCGTTCCACCCCACTGCGGGTCCTGGTCTACAGCAACGACGCCGATACCCGGCGGCAAGTCATGCTGGCACTGGGCAGAAACCCGCACCCCGAGCTGCCCACCTTCGAATACCTCGAGGTGGCGACCGCGCCCGTGGTCATCGAACAGATGGACGCGGGCGGTATCGACCTGGCCATCCTGGACGGGGAATCCGCCCCGGCGGGCGGGCTCGGCATCGCCAAACAGCTCAAGGACGAGATCGCCCAGTGCCCACCGGTTCTGGTGCTCACCGGACGCCCCGACGATGCCTGGCTCGCGAACTGGTCGCGCGCCGAGGCCGCGGTGGCCCATCCGATCGATCCGATCCGGCTCACCGAGGCCGTCGTCGCGATATTGCACAACCGCTCGGCAGCCTGACCCGATCACCGCACCGTGCCCGCGTCCCGCAGGACGCGGGCACTTCGATGTCATGCGACCGCGCTATCACTTAGCGATCCGACGGGTCGGATTACCCCCGATTCAGTCATAAATAGCAGTCCCGTTTTCGATCAAAGACCCCAATCGAATAAACGGTCGACCCCCCGCGTCGGTTGTAGGCTGTGCCGTAGCTCACATGAGCGCGGGCCTCCATATGAAAGACCCGCGCGGTGTGAGCAGGCCATGAGGCGAGTCTGACCGAGGCGGACAACGACGTCAGCCCGCCTCGGAAGCTGCCGTCATGATTCCGACGCCGACCATCACATCCCCGGGCCGCCGTCGGGGGATATGACGCCCAACCGCCAGCTACAGCTCGCAAGGAGGGGAAGTGCAGTCGTGAATATCGAGATGCCCACTCTGGTCCTCGGCGCGGTCGCCGCCGCGTTCGCGGTGTTCTCCGTCATTCTCTCGGCCCTCGTCGGCCCCAAGCGCTACAACCGGGCCAAACAGGAGGCCTACGAGTGCGGCATCGAACCGACACCGCACGCCGTCGCGGGTGGGCCGGGAAACGTTACCGGACAACGCTTTCCGGTGAAGTACTACCTCACGGCCATGCTGTTCATCATCTTCGATATCGAGATCGTGTTCCTCTACCCGTGGGCTGTCCACTTCGATGCGCTCGGTCTCTTCGGTCTCGCCGCCATGGCGCTGTTCATCTTCAACGTCTCGGTGGCCTATGCCTACGAATGGCGCCGCGGCGGTCTCAGCTGGGACTGATCGCCCATACGCACTGGCCCACAAGGCATTACGCCACGTCGGGCCGTACGCACAGTGGAAGTGAGAGTTAGTCGAACATGGGTCTCGAGGAAAAACTGCCCAGCGGCTTTCTGCTGAGCACGGTCGAAGATTTCGCCGGATATCTGCGCAAGGGCTCACTGTGGCCCGCCACCTTCGGGCTGGCCTGCTGCGCCATCGAGATGATGGCCACCGGCGCAGGACGTTTCGATATCGCCCGCTTCGGTATGGAGGCGTTCCGCGCCTCACCGCGGCAGGCCGATCTGATGATCGTCGCGGGCCGGGTCAGTCAGAAGATGGCGCCGGTGCTGCGTCAGGTCTACGACCAGATGACCGAACCGAAATGGGTGCTGGCCATGGGCGTCTGCGCGTCCTCGGGCGGCATGTTCAACAACTACGCCATCGTGCAGGGCGTGGACCATGTGGTGCCGGTCGATATCTATCTGCCCGGCTGCCCGCCGCGGCCGGAGATGCTGTTGAACGCGATCCTGACGCTGCACGCGAAGATTCAGCAGATGCCACTCGGCGTCAACCGTGAGGAGGCCATCCGTGCCGCCGAAGCGGCGGCGCTGGCGTCCACGCCGACCATCCGGATGGAGGGTCTGCTGCGATGACCTTCGACTCCCCCGAAAATACCGAAACCAGGACGTCGCAGGAATTCGTCGATGCCGCGGCCACCGCGGGCCCGGAAGGCACACCGCCGGAAGCGGATTCGGCACTGGCCGAGGTGATCGGCGTACGCCGCGGCATGTTCGGTGTCACCGGCTCCGGCGACACCTCCGGTTACGGCCGCCTGGTCCGTCCGGTGACGCTGCCCGGCAGCACCCCGGCGCCCTACGGCAGCTACTTCGACGAGGTCGTCACCGAATTGCATGCCGCGCTCGGCGCGGTCGGCGCCCGCTGGGAAACCGTCATCGAGAAGGTGATCGTCTTCCGCGGCGAACTCACCCTGCACGTGCGGCGCGAACATCTGGTGACGGTCGCCAAGGCGTTACGCGACTACGCCGCATTGCGTTTCGAGCTCTGCCTCGGCGTAAACGGCGTGCACTACCCGGACGACGCGGGCCGCGAACTGCACGCGGTCTATCACCTCATGTCCATCACCCACAATCGACGCCTGCGCGTCGAGGTATCCGCACCGGACGCCGACCCACATATTCCGTCGCTGTTCAGCGTGTATCCGACCACCGACTGGCATGAGCGGGAAACCTACGACTTCTTCGGCATCCTCTTCGACGGCCACCCCTCGCTGACGCGCATCACCATGCCCGACGACTGGCGTGGCCACCCCCAGCGCAAGGACTACCCGCTCGGCGGGATCCCGGTCGAGTACAAGGGCGCGCGTATTCCGCCGCCCGACGAGCGGAGGGCGTACAAGTAATGAGCGACATCGACACCCGGCCCGGCGTCCACAACGACACCGGGCCCGACCCCACTGTCGTCACGGTGGCGGGCCAGGACTGGGACGCGGTCACCGAAACCCTCGACGGCGCGGGTGAGGAACGCATCGTCGTCAATATGGGTCCGCAGCATCCGTCCACGCACGGCGTGCTGCGGCTCATTCTGGAGATCGAGGGCGAGACCGTCACCGAAGCCCGCTGCGGCATCGGCTATCTGCACACCGGCATCGAGAAGAATCTGGAATTCCGCAACTGGGCGCAGGGCACCACCTTCGTGACCCGGATGGACTATCTGTCCCCGTTCTTCAACGAGACGGCGTACTGCCTCGGCGTCGAGCGGCTGCTCGATATCGAGGATCAGATTCCCGAGCGCGCCACCATCGTTCGCGTCATGCTCATGGAGCTCAATCGGATCTCCTCGCATCTGGTCGCGCTGGCGACCGGTGGTATGGAGTTGGGTGCGCTCACTCCGATGCTGTTCGGTTTCCGGGAACGCGAACTGATCCTGGATGTCTTCGAGACCATCACCGGCCTGCGCATGAACCACGCGTACATCCGGCCCGGCGGTCTCGCCCAGGATCTGCCCGACGACGGCGTCACCAAAGTCCGTGAGCTGCTGAAGCTCCTGCCCAAGCGGCTGCGCGATATGGATCACCTGCTCACCCAGAATCCGATCTGGAAGGCGCGCACCCAGAACATCGGCTACCTCGATCTCACCGGTTGCATGGCCCTCGGCATCACCGGTCCGGTATTGCGCTCGACCGGTCTCCCGCACGATCTGCGCAAGGCCGCGCCGTACTGCGGCTACGAGAACTACGAATTCGAGGTGCCAACCACCACCGGCTGCGACTGCTACGGCCGCTATTGGATTCGGGTCGCGGAGATGAAGGAATCGCTCAAGATCGTCGAGCAGTGCCTGGACAAATTGCGCCCGGGTCCGGTGATGGTGGACGACAAGAAGCTCGCCTGGCCCGCCGATCTACAGCTGGGTCCGGACGGACTCGGCAACTCCCCCAAGCACATCGGCCGCATCATGGGCACGTCCATGGAGGGGCTCATCCACCATTTCAAACTCGTCACCGAGGGTATTCGGGTCCCCGCGGGACAGGTGTATGTGGCGGTGGAGTCGCCGCGCGGCGAACTCGGTGTGCATATGGTCAGCGACGGCGGCACCCGCCCGTATCGGGTGCACTATCGCGACCCCTCGTTCACGAATCTGCAAGCGGTGGCGGCGATGTGCGAGGGCGGCATGGTCGCCGACGTCATCGCCTCCGTCGCCAGTATCGACCCGGTGATGGGCGGAGTTGACCGATGACCGAGATCCTGTTGAAGCTGTCCACCCGGCCGCAGCCGTTCGCGCCGTATGTGCGCGAGCGACTGGAGATCGATGCCAAGGAGGTCATCGCCCGCTATCCGGAGCCGCGCTCGGCGCTGCTGCCGCTGCTGCATCTGGTGCAGGCCGAGGAGGGCTGCGTCACCGGCACCGGCATCGAATTCTGTGCCGAACAGCTGGGCTTGACCGGAGCCGAGGTCACCGCGGTGGCGACCTTCTATTCGATGTATCGGCGCACGCCGACCGGCGACTATCACGTCGGTGTCTGCACCAATACGCTCTGCGCGGTGATGGGTGGCGATGCCATCCTCCAGACCCTGCAGCGCCGACTCGGCATCGGGCACGGCGAGACCACGGCGGACGGGTCGATCACCCTCGAGCACATCGAATGCAATGCGGCCTGCGATTTCGCACCGGTGGTGATGGTCAATTGGGAGTTCTTCGATAACCAGACCCCGGAATCGGCTGCAACACTGGTGGATTCGCTGCGTCGGGGCGAACAGGTGACACCGACACGCGGTGCGCCGCTGTGCACGTTCAAGCAGACCGCGCGCCTTCTCGCGGGCTTCCCGGACGAGCGCCCCGGCGTGCTCGACGGGGCGGCGGGCGAGGCGACGCTGGCCGGGCTGCGGGTCGCGCAGGAACAGAATATGCAAGCGCCGGAACCGAATGCGGAGGGCGTCTGATGACACTGACTCCCGTACTCACCCGGTATTGGGACGATCCGCAGTCCTGGACCATCGAGCACTACCGCGGCCACGACGGCTATCAGGCAGTGCGCAAGGCCTTGCGGATGGAACCCGATCAGGTCATCCAGACGATCAAGGACGCGGGTCTGCGCGGCCGCGGCGGCGCGGGCTTCCCGACCGGGATGAAATGGAGCTTCATTCCGCAGGGGCCCGGACCCGATGGCGTCACCAAACCGCACTATCTCGTGGTCAATGCCGACGAGTCGGAACCCGGTACCTGCAAGGACATTCCGCTCATGCTGGCCACCCCGCACACCCTCATCGAGGGCGTCATCATCGCGGCGTATGCGATTCGGGCGGCGCACGCGTTCATCTATGTGCGCGGCGAGGTGGTGCCGGTGCTGCGGCGGCTGCAGGCCGCGGTCGCGCAGGCGTATGCGGCCGGATTCCTCGGCAAGAACATTCTGGGCTCGGGCTACGACCTGGAACTCATCGTGCACGCCGGTGCCGGTGCCTACATTTGCGGTGAGGAAACCGCGCTGCTGGATTCGCTGGAGGGGCGGCGCGGTCAGCCGCGACTGCGGCCGCCGTTCCCGGCCGTCGCGGGTCTGTATGCCTGCCCGACAGTAGTCAACAATGTGGAATCCATTGCGAGCGTGCCGCCGATCATCCTGAACGGCACGGCCTGGTTCCGGTCCATGGGCAGTGAGAAGTCCCCCGGTTTCACGCTGTACTCGCTGTCGGGACACGTCGCCCGGCCGGGGCAATACGAAGCGCCGCTCGGTATTACGCTGCGCGAACTGCTCGGCTATGCCGGTGGTGTGCGTGCCGGACATCAGGTGAAGTTCTGGACGCCCGGCGGTTCGTCGACGCCACTGTTCACCGACGAGCACCTCGACGTGCCATTGGACTACGAGGGTGTCGCCGCAGCCGGATCCATGTTGGGCACCAAGGCATTGCAGATCTTCGACGACACCACCTGCGTGGTGCGCGCGGTGCTGCGCTGGACCGAGTTCTACGCCCACGAATCCTGCGGTAAATGCACGCCGTGCCGCGAGGGCACCTACTGGCTCGTGCAACTGCTGAAGCGGATCGAGTCCGGGCACGGCACCGAATCGGATCTGGAGAAGCTCCTCGATATCAGCGACACCATCAACGGCAAATCGTTCTGCGCACTCGGCGACGGCGCGGCCAGCCCGATCATCTCCTCGCTGAAGTACTTCCGCGAGGAATACCTCGACCATCTGCGGCTCGACGGCTGCCCGTTCGATCCCGCGCGATCCACCGCCTGGGCCGAAGGAGTCCGATGACAGCCACCGTGAACACCAATGCCAGCGGACTCGTACCAGCCGACCTGGTCACCGTCACCATCGATGACACCCAGGTCAGTGTCCCGCCGGGCACCCTGCTGATCCGGGCCGCCGAACTCATCGGCATCCAGATCCCGCGCTTCTGCGACCACCCACTGCTGGACCCGGTCGGCGCGTGCCGCCAGTGCCTGGTCGAGGTGGAAGGGCAGCGCAAGCCGGTCGCGTCCTGCACCATGACCGTCACCGACGGCATGATCGTGCGCACCCAGCTCACCTCACCTGCGACCGCCAAGGCCCAGGAAGGGGTGATGGAGCTGCTGCTCATCAACCACCCCCTGGACTGTCCGGTTTGCGATAAGGGCGGTGAATGCCCGCTGCAGAACCAGGCGATGTCCAGTGGTCGGCCCGAAACCCGGTTCGACGGTGTGAAACGCACCTACCCCAAGCCGATTCCGCTGTCCACGGCGGTACTGCTGGACCGGGAACGCTGCGTGCTGTGCGCCCGCTGCACCCGCTTCTCCCAGCAAGTCGCCGGGGATCCGTTCATCGAACTCATGGACCGCGGTGCGCTCGAACAGGTCGGCACCGCACAGGCCGAGCCATTCGACTCCTACTTCTCCGGCAATACCGTGCAGATCTGTCCGGTGGGCGCGCTCACCGGCACCAGTTACCGGTTCCGGGCCCGTCCGTTCGATCTGGTCTCCAGCCCGAGCGTCTGCGAGCACTGCGCATCGGGCTGCGCACAGCGCACCGACCATCGACGCGGAAAAGTGTTGCGCCGCTTGGCAGGTGACGATCCACAGGTCAATGAGGAGTGGAACTGCGATAAGGGGCGGTGGGCGTTCACCTACGCCACCGAACGCGACCGGCTCACCACACCTCTGGTGCGCGGGTGGGACGGCAACCTCACCCCGGCGTCCTGGTCCGAGGCCCTGGCTGCCGCCGCGGAGGGGCTGGCATCGGCGTTCGGCAGCGCGGGCGTGCTGGTCGGTGGTCGCGTCACCGAGGAAGACGCCTACGCCTACGCCAAATTCGCGCGAGTCGCGTTGGGCACCAATGACATCGACTTCCGCGCCCGGGTGCATTCGGCCGAAGAGGCGGACTTCCTCGCCGCCCGCATCGCCGGACAGGGCGTCACCGTCGACTACGACGCCCTGGAGAACGCACCCGTCGTATTGCTCGCCGGACTGGAGCCGGAAGAGGAGTCGCCGATCATCTATCTGCGGCTGCGTAAGGCGGCACGCAAGCGCGGTATGCCGATCTTCTCGCTCGCCGCTTACTCTTCGCGCGGACTGGATCGGATGTCGGGCACGCTGTTACAAGCCGTGCCCGGGGCCGAGCCCCATCTGCTCGATGCCCTGCGCACCGGCGAGACCGACGATGCCGCTTCGGCGACGGCCGCACAGCTGTTGCGTCAGCCGGGTGCGGTGCTGCTGGTCGGTGAGCGGATGGCCGGAATTCCGGGCGCACTCTCGGCAGCGGTGCGGCTCGCCGACGAAACCGGTGCCGCCTTGGCCTGGGTGCCGCGGCGCGCCGGTGAACGCGGTGCGGTCGAGGCGGGCGCGCTGCCCGGGCTGCTGCCCGGTGGTCGCCCGGTCGTGGATCCCCGTGCGCGCCAAGAGGTTCGCACGATCTGGAATGTCGACGAGCTGCCGGTGACCGCGGGGCGCGATACGGCTGCGATTCTGGAGGCCGCGCCGACCTTGGGCGCACTGGTCATCGGCGGTGTGGATATCGCCGACCTGCCGGACCCCAGGGCGGCGCTGGAGGCCATCGACGCCGCCCGATTCGTGGTCAGCCTGGAACTGCGGCACAGCGCGGTCACCCAACGCGCCGATGTCGTCTTCCCGGTGGCCTCGGCAATGCAGAAATCCGGCACCTTCCGCACCTGGGAGGGGCGGCCACGGCAATTCGATGCGGCACTGGGCGATTCGATGGTGCGCCGCGAACCCGCACCCCTGTCGGATCAGCGGGTGTTGCAGGCCATCGCGGGCGAGATGAAGGTGGCTCTGGGACTGCCGGATACCGAATCCGCGCGCGCCGAACTCGCCGAACTCGGCGCCTGGGACGGTCCTTCGGTGCCCGCGCCCGCGCACCGGCCGCACCCGGTGACCCAACCCAGTCCCGGCACCGCCATCCTGTCCGGCTGGCGGATGCTGCTGGATCAGGGCCGCATGCAGGACGGCGAGCCGAATCTGGCGGGTGTCGCGCGGCCGCCCGTGGTGCGACTGTCTCCCGCCACCGCCTCCGAAATCGGTGCCGCCGATGACGATCCGATCATCGTCGCCACCGATCGCGGCGCCATCACGCTGCCGCTACTGATCACCGATCTGCCCGATCGGGTGGTGTGGCTGCCGCTGAACTCGCCGGGCTGCTCGGTCAACGAACAGCTCGCCACCCAGCCGGGCGGTGTGGTGCAGCTGCATCGCGCCGACGAGAGGATGAAGGAACACCGCCATGAGTGATCTCTCTCTTTTCGGCCACGACCCGCTGTGGCTCGTCATCGGAAAATCCTTGGCGATCTTCGCCTTCCTGCTCCTCACGCCGATGATGGCGGTGTATCTGGAGCGCAAGATCGTGGCCTGGATGCAGATGCGCGTCGGACCGAACCGGGTCGGCCCCAAGGGCACACTGCAGGCCGTCGCCGACGGCGTGAAGATGGCGCTGAAGGAAGATATCGTCCCGGCGATCGTCGACAAGCCGATTTTCATTCTGGCGCCGGTCATTTCGGTGGTGCCCGCCTTCATGGCGTTCGCTGTCATCCCGATCGGGCCGGAGGTGTCGATCCTCGGCCACCGAACCGCACTGCAACTCACCGATCTGCCGGTGGCGGTGCTCTACATCCTGGCCATCACCTCGATCGGCGTGTACGGCATCGTGCTGGCGGGCTGGTCGTCGGGTTCGACCTATCCGCTGCTCGGCGGGCTGCGCTCGACCGCGCAGGTGATCTCCTACGAAATCGCGATGGCACTGTGCTTCGCGACGGTGTTCCTGCTCGGCGGGACCATGGCCACCTCCGGCATCGTGAAAGCGCAGGAGGGCACCTGGTATGTCTTCCTGCTGCTGCCCTCGTTCCTGATCTACTGTGTGTCGATGGTCGGTGAGACCAACCGCGCGCCGTTCGATCTGCCCGAGGCCGAGGGCGAGCTGGTCGGCGGCTTCCACACCGAATACTCCTCGCTCAAATTCGCCATGTTCATGATGGCCGAATACATCAATATGGCAACGGTTTCCGCGCTCGCCACCACACTGTTCCTCGGCGGCTGGCACGCACCGTTCCCGATCAACCTGTGGGACGGCGCGAATTCCGGCTGGTGGCCCGCGCTGTGGTTCATCGCCAAGATGTGGACATTCCTGTTCGTGTTCATCTGGTTGCGCGGCACGCTGCCCCGCCTGCGCTACGACCAGTTCATGAATCTCGGCTGGAAGCTGCTGATTCCGACCTCGCTGCTGTGGGTCATGGTGGTGGCCACCGCGCGGCTGCTGCAGAACGAGGGCTACCGGATCCAGACGCCGCTGCTGGTGATCAGCGGAATCATCATCTCCGGACTGATCGTGCTGATGTTCCTGCGGGCCGGGCGCAAACAAGGCGCGCCGCCGACGGTCGCCGAACCCGCCCCGGCCGCATCGGGCACCGCGGTCTTCCTCGGGTTCCCGACGCCGCCGCTGCCGGATCCATCGACGCGACGTCCGGAACCCAAGGCGGGACTGCTGGAGCCACTGATGGGCTTCGCGGTCACCTTCCTGACCATGTTCAAGAAGCCCAACACCGAGTCGTATCCGGAACAGAAGGTACCGACCGCGCCCCGCTATCACGGCCGCCACCAGCTCAACCGGCATCCCGATGGCCTGGAGAAGTGCATCGGATGCGAGCTGTGCGCGTGGGCCTGCCCCGCGGACGCGATCTACGTCGAGGGCGCGGATAACACCGAGACCGAACGCTTCTCACCCGGCGAGCGCTACGGGCAGGTCTACCAGATCAACTATCTGCGCTGCATCGGCTGCGGATTGTGCATCGAGGCGTGCCCGACCAGGGCGCTCACCATGACCAACGAGTACGAGATGGCCGATGACAATCGCGCCGATCTGATCTATGAGAAGGACCGGCTGCTGGCCCCGCTGCAGCCCGGGATGACCGCACCGCCGCACGCCATGTATCCCGGTGCGACCGAAGGCGATTACTACCGCGGCAATGTCCCCGGCGGTGACAGCGGTTCGGATCGGGAGCCCGCCGCCGCGGGCGCGGAAGGAGGCACGCGGTGACCGAATTCATCCTGGCCGCCCAGACCTTGGCGGCCGAGCCACTGACCCACACCTCGACCGGCGAGGCCGTCCAATTCTGGATCCTCGGCCCACTCGCCGTCATCGGCGCGCTCGGCATGGTATTCGCGGGCAAGGCCGTGCATTCGGCGATCTGTCTGGCCGCCACCATGATCGTGCTCGCCACCTTCTATATGGCCCAGGACGCGCTGTTCCTCGGCGTCGTGCAGATCGTCGTCTACACCGGCGCGGTCATGATGCTGTTCCTGTTCGTGCTCATGCTGGTCGGCGTCGACTCCCCCGAATCACTCGGGGAAACACTGCGCGGACAGCGGCTCTCGGCCACCGCGGTGGGACTCGGCTTCGGACTGCTGCTGATCAGCGGTATCGCCAACGGCATCCGCAACTCCGGAATCACCTATCCGGCAAAGGGATTCGCCTATCAAGACGTGATCGGCCGACTCGCCGAGCTGATCTTCGTCCGATATGTGTGGGCCTTCGAACTCACCGGCGCGCTGCTCATCACCGCCACCATCGGCGCGATGATCCTGGCGCACCGGGAGCATTTCGGCCCGCGCCTGGATCAGCGGGAGCTCTCGCGCCGCCGCTTCCGCGGCGCCTACGATCCGGCCCGGCCCGCCGAACGCGCCACCCCACTGCCGACGCCCGGCGTGTATGCCAGGCACAACGCGGTCGATATCCCGGCACGGCTGCCGGACGGATCCTTCGAGGAACTGTCGGTCAGCACCATCCTGCGGCACCGCCGCACCAGGGCGCTCACCGAGGCGGCGGTCATCTCGGTCGGTACGACCCCGACCTTCGCCCCCGAGGTCGACGAGTCCGAAACCCCCGCCCGCGAGGCAGACGAGGAAGGCAAGCGGTGAATCCTGAGAACTACCTGTTCCTGTCCGCCCTGCTGTTCACCATCGGCGCGGCCGGTGTGCTGCTGCGGCGCAACGCCATTGTGGTGTTCATGTGCATCGAGCTGATGCTCAATGCGGTGAATCTCGCCTTCGTCACCTTCGCCAGGCTGCATTCGAATCTGGATGGTCAGGTATTCGCGTTCTTCACCATGGTGGTGGCCGCGGCCGAGGTCGTCGTCGGACTGGCCATCATCATGACCATCTTCCGCACCCGCCGTTCGACCTCGGTCGACGACGCCAACCTGCTGAAGTTCTGACGTGGATACCGCAACGCTCTGGATACTGCCCGCCCTGCCGCTGGCCGGGGCCGTCGTGCTGCTGCTGGTCGGACGCTACAGCGATAAGTGGGGGCATCTGCTCGGCTGTGCCACCGCGCTGGCCTCGTTCGGCTTCGCCGCCGTCGCCTTCTTCCACATGCTCGACCGTGCCGATGCCGCCCGCGCGATCCACAAGGACTTCTTCAGCTGGGTGCCCGTCGATGGGTTGCGGGTGGACTTCAGCCTCCAATTGGACCAGCTCTCAGTATGTTTCGCGCTGCTGATCACCGGCGTCGGATCGCTGATCCACATCTACTCAGTCGGCTACATGAACCACGATCCGGGACGGCGGCGATTCTTCGCCTACCTGAATCTGTTCCTGGCGGCCATGCTGCTGCTGGTGCTGGCGGACAACTACCTGGTGCTGTATCTGGGCTGGGAGGGCGTCGGTCTGGCCTCGTACCTGCTGATCGGTTTCTGGTACCACAAGCCGACCGCGGCGACCGCCGCCAAGAAGGCGTTCGTGGTGAACCGGGTCGGTGATATGGGGTTGGCGATCGCCATGTTCACCATGTTCGCGACCTTCGGCTCGATCGACTTCGGCTCGGTGTTCGCGACCGCGCCGCAGGCGGGCGAGGGCACGCTCACCGCGATCGGGTTGTTGCTGTTGCTGGCCGCGTGCGGTAAGTCCGCGCAGGTGCCGCTGCAGTCCTGGCTCGGTGACGCGATGGAAGGTCCGACACCGGTCTCCGCGCTCATCCACGCGGCCACCATGGTGACGGCAGGTGTGTATCTGATCGCGCGCTCCGGACCGATCTTCGATCTCGCGCCCAACGCGCGCCTCGGCGTGGTGCTGGTGGGTGCGGTGACGCTGCTGTTCGGTGCGATCGTCGGTTGCGCGAAGGACGACATCAAGAAGGCACTTGCGGCATCCACCATGAGCCAGATCGGGTACATGGTGCTGGCCGCGGGCCTCGGCCCGGCCGGATACGCGATCGCCATCATGCATCTGCTCACCCACGGCTTCTTCAAGGCCGGGCTGTTCCTCGGAGCCGGATCGGTCATGCACGCGATGGACGACGAAACCGATATGCACCGCTACGGCGGACTGCGCAAACTGCTGCCGGTCACCTACGTCACCTTCGGGCTCGGCTATCTGGCGATTATCGGAGTGCCGCCGTTCGCCGGATTCTTCTCCAAGGATCGGATCATCGAGGCGGCGTTCAACCAAGGCGGCGCAAGCGGTTTGGCTTTGGGCGCGGTGACGTTATTCGGTGCCGGGTTGACCGCGTTCTACATGACGCGCGTGATGATGATGACGTTCTTCGGCGAGCGACGCTGGAAGCCAGATACCCATCCGCATGAGGCACCAGCGGTGATGACCGGCCCGATGATTCTGCTCGCGATCGGTTCGGTGGCCGCGGGTGGGCTGTTCGTCCTCGGGTCGTCGCTGCAGAACTGGCTCGAACCCGTGGTCGGGGCGCATCACGGCGAGGAGGTCGTGCCCGCGGGTGTGGTGACCGCGCTGGCGCTGCTCGTGGTCGCTGTCGGAATCGGCTTCGCCTACTACCAGTACGCCCAGCGTGAGGTTCCCGAGACCGCACCGGAAGCGGTATCGGCATTGACCGTCGCGGCGCGCAAGGATCTCTACGGCGACGCGTTCAACGAGGGCGTATTCATGCGTCCGGGTGCGTATCTGACGCGGTCGCTGGTCTTCCTCGACAATCGCGGCATCGACGGCATCGTCAACGGGACCGCCGCATTGATCGGCGGATTGTCCGGGCGCATCCGGAAGGTGCAGTCCGGGTTCGTGCGGTCCTATGCCCTGTCCATGTTCACCGGCGCGGCACTGGTGGCCGCCGCCCTGCTGGCAGTGAGGCTCTGGTGAGTGAGTATCCCTGGTTGACCACGCTGTGGTTGCTGCCCGTCGTCGGCGCGGTGGTGGTGCTGCTATTGCCCGCTTCGCGGCGCACCCTGGCCCGCGGGCTGGCATTCGGTGTCGCCTCGGCGGTGTTGGTGCTCGGCATCGTTTTGGCCGTGCGCTTCGAACCCGGTGGGGCGCAATATCAGTTCGTCGAATCGCATGAGTGGATTCCGGCCTTCGGCGCGGGTTACACGCTGGGGTTGGACGGGATCGCGCTGGTGCTGGTGCTGCTCACCGCGGCGCTGGTGCCGCTGCTGATCCTGGCCGGTTGGAACGATGAGCGCGAGGTCGGCAGCGGGCGTCGGGTGTCGCACACCTATGTCGCGTTGACGTTGCTCGTCGAGGCGATGGTGCTGATTTCCTTTGTCTCGCTGGATATTCTGCTGTTCTACGTGTTCTTCGAGGCGATGCTCGTCCCGATGTACTTCCTCATCGGCGGATTCGGGCCGCGCAGTGCCGATCTGGCCCATCGCCAGCAGCGCTCGCGGGCGGCGGTGAAGTTCCTGCTGTACAACCTGTTCGGCGGTCTGATCATGTTGGCCGCGGTGATCGGGTTGTATGTGCTCACCGCGCGGCAGGGACTCGGATCCGGATCGTCGGGCACCTTCGATTTCCGCACCGTGGTGACGGCGGCCAATGCCGGACAGCTCGGTGCCGGTCCGGCGGTGCTGAACGCACTGTTCCTCGGGTTCATGTTCGCCTTCGCGGTGAAGGCGCCGCTGTGGCCGTTGCACACCTGGCTGCCCGATGCCGCGGTGGCGGCGACGCCGTCGAGTGCGGTGCTGATGATGGCGGTGGTCGACAAGGTCGGCACCTTCGGTATGTTGCGATACTGTCTGCTGCTGTTCCCGGACGCCTCGGGAACCTATGCGCCCCTGGTGATCACGCTCGCGGTGATCGGCATCATCTACGGCGCGCTGCTGGCCATCGGACAGACCGATGTGATGCGGCTGATCGCCTACACCTCGATCTCGCACTTCGGCTTCATCATTCTCGGCATCTTCGCGATGACCAGTCAGGGGCAGACCGGGGCCACGCTGTACATGGTCAACCATGGCATATCGACCGCGGCACTGTTCCTGATCGCGGGATTCCTGGTGTCGCGCAGGGGAACTCGGGCCATCGCCGCCTACGGCGGGGTGCAGAAGGTGGCACCGGTGCTGGCGGGCACCTTCTTGATCGCCGGTCTCGCCACCCTGTCACTGCCCGGTCTCGCGCCGTTCATCAGCGAATTCCTGGTGCTCCTCGGCACATTCACCCGCTACGGATTGGCGGCGGTGATCGCGACCGCAGCGTTGGTATTGGCGGCGCTGTATGTGCTGTGGATGTACCAGCGGATGATGACCGGGCCGGTCAAGGAGGGCAACGAGCGGCTCTATGACCTGGTGCCGCGCGAGGTGGCGGTGGTGGTGCCGTTGATCGCGGCGCTGCTGTTCCTCGGTGTCTATCCGAAACCGGTGCTGGACTTCATCAATCCCGCGGTGGGTCAGACGCTGACCACCATCGGCGTCCACGATCCCGCGCCGAAGACGCCCGCGATCCCCGCAGCGGGGGCCGATCACGGAGGTGCCCACAAATGAGCAGTCTGCTCGCGGCGAGTATGCCCGCGCCGAGTATCGAATACGCCAAGTTGTCGCCGATGCTGATCGTGTTCGGGGTGGCGGTGGTCGGGGTGCTCGTCGAGGCGTTCGCGCCGCGTCGGCACCGGTATGCCATCCAGGTGCCGCTCGGGCTGGCCGGGTTGGTGGCGGCGCTGGTCGCGGTGCTGCGGTTGTCCGGCACCGAGGCGACCGCGATGGTCGGTGCGGTGGCGATCGACGGCGTGACGCTGTTTCTGCAGGGCACGATTCTGGTGGTGTCGATTCTGGCGCTGCTGTTCATGGCCGAGCGCGGCGCGGAGCCACGGCCGCGGGTGCGGTCCGGTCCCGGGACGTGGAGTGTGGCCGCTGCCGCCGTCGGTGGTGGTGTGGACGCGTTCACGCCGCAGGCCTCCGCGGTGCCTGGTAGTGCGGGTGAAATGGCTGCTGTCCGTGCCGGTGTCGCGACCACCGAGGTGTTCCCGCTGACCATGCTCGCGATCGGTGGGCTGCTGCTGTTTCCGGCGTCGAATGATCTGCTGACCATGTTCGTGGCGTTGGAGGTGTTGTCGCTGCCGCTGTATCTGCTGTGTGGGCTGGCGCGGCGCAAGCGGCTGCTCTCGCAGGAAGCGGCGCTGAAATACTTTCTGCTCGGGGCGTTTTCGTCCGCGTTCTTCCTCTATGGCGTCGCGCTGTTGTACGGGCAGGCCGGGACGGTCAAGCTCGGTGGGATCGCCGATGCGATAACTCAGCATCCGCAGAACACCACCCTGGCATTGCTGGGGGTAGCGATGCTGGCGGTGGGGTTGCTGTTCAAGATCGGCGCGGTACCGTTCCAGTCCTGGGTGCCGGATGTGTATCAGGGCGCGCCGAGTTCGGTTACCGGTTTCATGGCCGCGGCGACCAAGATCGCCGCGGTCGGTGCGCTGTTGCGGGTGCTGCAGATCGCCGTGCCCGGTCTGCGGGACGACTGGCGTCCGGTGCTCGCCGCCATCGCCATCGCGACCATGGTGATCGGTGCGGTCATGGCGATCACCCAGACCGACGTCAAACGCATGCTCGCCTACTCCTCGGTCGCGCATGCCGGATTCATCCTGACCGGTCTCGCCGCGGCGAACGAGGCGGGTACCTCGGCCATCCTGTTCTATCTGTTGGCATACGGCCTGGGCACGCTCGGCGCGTTCGCGGTGGTCAGCCTGGTTCGCGATATCGAAGGTGACGAGGCCACCGCGATGTCCCAGTGGGCCGGTCTCGGCCGCCGCTCCCCCTGGCTGGCAACGGTTTTCGCCCTGTTCCTGCTCTCCTTCGCTGGCCTGCCCCTCACCGGTGGCTTCGTCGCGAAGTTCGCGGTCTTCCAAGCCGCCGCCTCCGGCGACGCCACCTACCTGGTGATCGTCGGTGTCATCTCGAGCGCCATCGCCGCCTTCTTCTACATCCGCGTCATTGTCCTGATGTTCTTCACCGACCCACCCACCGACGCCCCGACCGTCGCCGCCCCATTCCTCACCACGACGGTCGTCGCATTCACCGCGGGCGCCACCGTCCTGCTCGGCATCATCCCGCAAACGCTGCTCGACTTGTCCGACCGCGCATCAACTTTCGTCCGCTGAGTCCCTGACGACATCGCCGCACCCGACTCTGGTGCGGCGATGTCGTGTTTCACGATGCGCCCGCGTCGCGTGTGGCGGCGTAGATGAGCATGTCGCGTCGGGTGCCGCCGATTTCCTCGTAGCTGTGCAGCAGGCCTTCGCGGAAGTATCCGCCGGATTCCGCGACGCGGATCGAGCCGGTATTCCATGGCTCGATATAGAGCTCGATGCGGTGCAGGCTGGGGATGGTCCAGGCGAAAGTCGTCAGGGCTTGTAGGGCGGCACCGGCGAATCCACGGCCGCGGTGGGCCGGGGAGACCGAATATCCCACTGCCGCTCGGCCTTTCGCCAGGTTTTGCAGCCAAAGACCGATCCCGCCGACAGCGTTGCCGGTTTCGGCGTCGGCTATGGCGAAGGAGAAACCGATTCCTTCGGCGTGCCTGCCGCGTTGACGGTGCACCCAGTCCAGTGCCTCGGTGGCGGTCGGGAAAGCCGGCAAGCTCCCGATCAACGGGATGTACGGGTCCGCGCCCATCTCGATCGCGAGGTGGGTGTCGGCTTCGGTGTACTCCCGCAGGATGATCGGGCCGTAGGTCGGTGGCGTGTTGGGCCAAGGTGGTAGCTGCTGTGTCATGTGTCCCCCTAGCCGATCAGTGCAGGTACGAGGCTCCGTTGACGTTCAGGACTGCGCCGGAGCTCCATGTGGCTTCCGGCGAGGCGAGATAGCGGACGGCGGAGGCGATTTCTTCGGGTTGGGCAACGCGGTCGAAGGGGCTCTGAGCGCGGACCTCGTCGGTGACGCGGGACGCGACACGTTCGGTTGCGACGAATCCCGGTGCCACCGAGGCGACGGCAATTCCGTAGGGGGCCAAATACACCGCGAGCGATTGGCCGAGGGCATGGACGCCTGCCTTCGTGGCACCATAGGCGGGATAGTCGGGTTCACCGCGGAATGCGCCGCGGGATCCGATATTGATGATGCGGCCCGGCACCTCGTTATCGATCATGTGGCGGGCGGCGCAGTAGGAGATATTGGCCGTGCCGAAAAGGTTGACGTCCATGGTCTTGCGCCACACCTGCTGCCAGTCCGCGTACGAGGTTTTCGCGAGGGGATGCGGAAGGTTCACCGCTGCATTGTTGACCAGCACGTGCACGGTGCCGAGCCCCTCGACCGCCGCCGCGACGATCGCTTCGGCGGCTTCCGGCGAACCGATATCGCCTTCGACGAGGACATGCCCGTCACCCGGCAACCGCCGCAACGTCTCCTCGGCATCTGCGCGCCCGGAGGAGTAATGCACCGCCACCCGGTCGCCGTTCTCAGCGAATGCCACAGCAATCGCCCGCCCGATCCCCCGCGAAGCACCCGTCACCAACACACCACGACTCATCCCTTCACCCTGCCACGAACATTCCGCTGCTCTCACGTTTTGGGAAGAGGTGCTCGGAGCCGGATGAGCTTGCGTCCGGCTCCGATCGTGCTCAGTTGCCGTACTGTTTGGTTTCTGGGCGTTCGATCATGATCCCGTGAGCCGGTTTCTCGGCCACCGGCCGATGCTCGACTCCGCGCGGAACGACGAAAATCTCACCAGGACCGAGCGTCACCGGCTCGCGGCCCCGCAATTCGATGCGGAAGGCGCCGTTCCAGCACAGAAACAGCTCGTCCTCGTCGTGGTGGTGCCAGGGGAATGCGCCGTGGAAGCGAGCGATGCGGACCACGGCGTCATTGGCGGTGGCCAGGTCCCGCGGCTGCCATGGTCCGGTCAGGTTGTCGATGACATCGGTGATGGAGATCTTGCTCATGACTTCATCCTCGTGACGACAGGGGTCGCGCCCCTAGAGCCAATCGGGCAGAATTGGTTTGCGCATGAAGCCAATCGAACTTGCCGACCGGCTCGGCCGCTGGTCCGCCGACCGCGGGCCGCTCTATTTGCTGTTGGCCGGACGATTGCGGACGCTGATCGATGACGGTGAACTGCGGCCGGGTATGCCGTTGCCGCCCGACCGCGCTCTCGCGAAAGTACTTGCGGTAGGGCGCAGTACGGTTGTGGCGGCCTATGACCTGCTCAGCGTGGAGGGCCGGGTGGTGCGCAGGCAGGGCAGCGGTACCCGGGTCGCGGGATCCGCAGCAGTTCCGGCGCGCGAGACCACCCATTCTCCGGCGTTCCTGCAGCTGCTCGAACCGGACGCCGATGTCATCGCGCTCGCCTGCGCCGCCCCTGCGACACCGCCGCCCGAGGTGACCCAGGCGTATCGGCACATCGTGCCCGAACTCGCTGCGGTCGAGGGCGATATAGGTTATCGGCCGACCGGACATCCGCTGTTGCGCAACGCGATCGCCGATCGATACCGGGCACGCGGCGTGCCGACCGATCCAGAACAGATTCTCGTCACCGGTGGCGGGCAGCAGGCGCTGTCGCTGCTCGCCCGCGCACTGCTCCGGCCCGGCGACCGGATACTGGTGGAGGCGCCGACGTATCCCGGTGCGCTGGAGGCGTTTCGGGAGGTCGCGGCGATCCCGCAGACTGGTCCGGTGGGCCTCGGCACGGTGACCCCGGCGGCACTCGCGTATATCGTGGCGACCTACCAGAATCCCACGGGCGCGCTGCTTCCTGCGCTGGCCCGGCGGAGACTGGTCGAGTCGGCGAGAACGGCCGGAGTGCCGCTGATCGACGACGAGGTGCTGACCGATCTCGGATTTCCGGGCACCGATCCGCCACCACCGCCCCTGGCAGCCCTGGACGAGTCGGTGATATCCGTAGGTTCGCTCAGCAAGATCGTCTGGGGCGGGCTGCGTGTCGGCTGGGTGCGTGCACCGATCCCGGTCATCGCCCAGTTGGCCCGGCTGCGTGCCGTGCACGATCTGGGCGGCAATATCCCAGCGCAGTTGGCCGCCGCCTGGCTGCTGCGTGACCTCGACCGGTTGCGAGAGCGAATCACGCAGCAGCGCAAGGAAAGCCACGACATTCTGGTGACCGAGCTGAGCGAGCGCCTGCCGGAATGGGAGGTCCCTCCGGTGTCCGGCGGCCAGACCCTATGGATCCGGCTATCCCGCGGGGATGGCACCTCGTTCGCCCAGCGAGCCCTGCGACACGGCGTCGCGATCCTGCCCGGCGCCGGTCTCGATGCCTCTGGCGGCAGCAGCGATTACGTCCGAATCAGCTTTGTCGCCGATCCCGACAGCCTGCGCGAGGCCGCACGCCGCTTGGCTGAGGCATGGCGGACCTATGAACCTCCTCCCCAGCCCGCCCCGGCGTCACCGACACTGGCTGTTTAGCAGGCCCGGTCCGAGACGTGAGACATGGATTCGGAAACATCACTGCGGTGCGGCCATGCTAAGCAGCACCTCCGAGTACCGCACGCACCCGGACGGCGAAACCGGTTGGGTCCTCGACGAATCCGGTGTGTCCGCCGGGGAATACGGTTGGAGTCACCCCGATGGCTGCGCCGAGCGCCCGCGACGTGCGATCGCAGTGCTGGCCGGTCGATTTGGAGCCGATGCCGATCACGATGCGGGCCGGAGTCGATTGCAGCACAGTGATATTCGGCTCCCACATAGTGGTGCCGCGCAGCTCGTGATCGAACCAGTAGCGCTCGCTGGCCAGCTGGCGCGGGTCGCGCTCGCCGCCGAATACCTGCTGTAGCACCGGTTCCGGCATCATGATGTTCGCGTTGGCCATGAACTTGCGCCACGCGCCGAGCGTATCGCCGCTGCGGTAGGTGGCGATCACATCTTCGGTTCCGGCGCGCACCTGGTCACGATCGTCGAGGAGTTCACCCAGCGGCGGTTCGTGGGCGATCACGGTGGTGACCAGGTCCGGCTGAGATTGGGCCAATGCCAATGCACTGACAGCGCCGCCGCTGGAGCCGAATACCATTGCGGGGCCGATGCCGAGGTGGGTGATGAGGCAGGCCAGGTCGTCGGCGCGCAGCTGCGGTGTCGAGTCCTGCTCCGGGTCGTCGAGCACGCTGCCCTGGTGCCCGCGCGGGTCGGTGGTGAGCACGGTGTAGTCGGTGGCGAGCAGTTCCGCCAGCGGCCCGAAGGCCGCCGCATCCATCGGTGCGCCGACCAATACGACCAGCGGTCCGGCACCGCGCACCTCGTAGTGCAGCCGCGCCCCCGGCACGTCGAGAGTGTGCGTGGTCGCGGTCGAAGTCGGGCTCATCAAGATCTCCTCGAACAAATAGTCATGGTATGCCGAGAATGTTGACCGGCCCGGCCGCACGAATTAATCGGTCCGCCACCGACTTCTCCCGAAACTTCCGTTGTGTACACCGCGGGCACGGCCTCGTGAGCTCGCGAATTCAACTGTCGCGGGTTCGGCGAATCGCACCCGCTGACGATGACAACCGTGGGTCACGTATCGATCGTGCCACCGCCTGGTGGAGAATCCTCGTGCTAAATTGGCCGGGCGCGGATTGCTGAGGAATGCTGTGCCCTGATTCGGACGGTCACCGATGTGAATTTCCGAGCCAACCTGGAGCAGCCATGGTCACAAGATCCACCAAGGCCACCACACGTGGTGTCAGGTATCGATTGATCACAATTGCCGTACTGGTCGTAGGCGCGCTGACGCCGGTCAGCGCGTGCGGATCGAACACAGATACGCACGAGGGGATGACATCCGCGACGGCAACGGGAGCGAATAGTCAGGACGATCAGATCGCCCTGCAAACCTTGGATGCCATCGTGCGCGCAGACTTCACCGCGGCCACCTCCCATTTCGATGACGCGATGAAGAAAAAACTGCCCTCAGGTAATCTCTCGTCGAGCTGGACGGCGTATCAAGGGGCGTTCGGCCGCTATCAATCGCACGGGGATCCGCAAGATGTCACGCGGGGCGATCTCACCGTTGTGAGCGTGCCGTTGAGCATGGAGCGAAAGCCCGGCGAGTTCCGAGTGTCCATGCACAAGGACGAAACCATCGCGGGCCTGTTCTTCCTCGAGGCCGGGGCTCCTATCCCCTAGCGGCATTGACCGCAACGGTGTTGCGTACTAAGCACTTTCGTCTACCAAACGCACGCGTGGGAACCCTTTCAGGGTCATCGAGTTCTCGAAGCGTCCGGTCGGAGAGGGATATCCCGAGCGCGAGTTGGTCGCGGTTGAGCTGGTCGGCGGTTCGTGGACCACTGTTACGGCGATGGTTGGGGAGGCACTCCAACACTTGCAAAAACTAGGGCGCCTAGGATATAACTAGGGTACCCTAGGTACAGGAGGTGCGATGTCGCCACGCGCCGGTTTGACCCGCGAGCGGATCACGCTGGCGGCGGCGGAACTCGCCGATGAGGTCGGTTTCGACAACATCACCGTCGCCGCGCTGGCCAGGAAGTTCGGCGTCAAGGACGCGAGCCTGTACTCGCACATCAAAAACCTCGAGGATCTGCGCAACCGAGTAGCGATGCTGGCCGGTGACGAGAAGACCGACCGCATCGCCGCGGCGGTGGCCGGACGCGCGGGACGGGATGCGCTCGCGGCCTTTGCCGACGAGTGGCGGCGCTACGCCCTGGACCATCCCGGTCGCTATGCCGCCACCCAGATGTCGATGGACCCCGCCGTGGCCGCCGATTGGACCGGTGGGCGGCGCGCCATCGACCTGACCTACGGGATGCTGCGCGCCTACGGGCTCGACGAACCCGATATCACCGACGCGGTTCGCCTGTTACGCAGCACTTTTCACGGATATGCCAACCTGGAAGCGAGCGGCGGCTTCGGCCACGCCCGCTCCACCACCGCCTCCTGGGACCGCATTATCGACGCCCTGCACATCACGCTCACCCACTGGCCGACCGACGAGAAAGCGAAACAACAGTGAGATCCGAAACCCTCGAAGTGCCCGGCGCCACCTTGTATTTCGAGGTGCGTGGCAACGGCCCGGTGCTGCTCCTGCTGCCGGGCAGTGGCGGCGACGCCGGGATCTTCGACCCGATCGCCGATGCTCTCGCCGAGCACTTCACCGTCGTCGCCGCCGATCCGCGTGGTTACTCGCGCAGCGTCCTGGACACTCCCGAGCCCGTGGACCAGCGCATGGAAGTTCTCAGCGATGATGCACACCGCCTCATCGAAAACCCCACGCCCGCAGGCGAATTCGCCTATGTCGCGGGTGTCAGCGGTGGCGCGGTCGTCGCACTGGACCTGCTGGCCCGGCATCCGGAACGGCTGCGTCTGGTCCTCGCCCACGAGCCGCCGTGCTTCGCGGTCCTGCCGGATGCGCACGCGCACCGGGCCATGGTCGAGGAGGTGGTCGAACTCGCCCGTGACCAGGGGCCCGCAGTCGCGGGCGGGCGATTCATGCAGGCGGTGGGTGTCACCTCGAAGCCGCTGCCCGATGCGGCCGAGGTCCCGGCTCGCACCGCCGAAATGCTCGGACGGCTGATGGGCAACGCACCGCTGATGTTCGCTCATGAACTGCGCGCGGTCACCGATTACCGCCCCGATACGGCCGCGCTCGCCGCTGTCGTGGACCGCCTTGTGCTCGCCGCGGGTCGCGAAACCCGTGGCCAGCTCCCCTATCGGACCGCGGAAACTCTCGCGAGCCAGTTGGATCGACCGCTGGTCGAGTTCCCGGGTGGGCACAGTGGTGTGCGGGAAACCCCGAACGAATTCGCTCGTGCCCTGCTGGAAGCGCTGACGGTCACTGCGGATCACTGACCCACGCAGAGAGGCCGAGCCGTGCGGCCGATACTGAGCGTGCACGTTTCGTCGAGACCTAGCAGATCTCGCCGGTGCCGACGGACCAGTGCATGCTCACTATCGTCAATCCCGTCGATCCGATTGCGCGGGAACGTATTCCGGCCGACGCCGCCAAGCCGGGACCGACAGATATGTCGCGGCGCGAAGTACCCATTCCACCGGCCCGTACGCATGACCGCGCAACCACCAGTGACTGAATGCGAGCTGCGCGGCATAGGTCACCAACGCGATCCCGATGACGCCCGCCGGTGGCACATCATCGGCTAGGGCGAATCCGTAGCCGGTGTAGATCACCATCAATACCACCGACTGCATGATGTAGTTGGAGGCCGCCATCCGACCGGCCGGGGCGAGCAGCGCCGTATACCGTGCGGTGCGGGCTGATCGGGTCAGCATGATCACCCCCGCGATGTAGGCGAAGGTCATGAGCGGGTTGACCACTTCCTGGATCCCGTTCCAGTACGACGGCGGTTCCAGCCAACCCATCCCAGCCGTGAATGTCACCGCCGATACCGGCAATCCGACCACCAGCCCACCGATGAACACCCGAGGTGCCAAGCGGCGCACTGTCTCCGGTTCAGCGAACAGCTTGCGTTGACCGGCCGCCATCCCGATCAGGAACATGCCCAGCGCCGGAACGCCCTGGGTGATCCAGATCAGGATGATCCACAGCGGCGCCTCGGACACCTGCATCGTGAAGGTATCGCCGAAGCTGCCCGTATAGCCGTCGTGCAATGCCACCACATCGAGCAGCTCCGCAACCTCGGCAATTCCACCGGAACCCGGCAGGAACGCCCAGATCGACCACGCGAGATACAACACCACCCCGCTGACGACCGCCACCCGTGGCCGCAACCACCGCAGCAGGATCAGAAACAGGCACAGAAACGCGTACAGCGTGAGGATGTCGCCGATCCACAGCAGGAAGACATGCGCCAATCCGATTATCATCAGCGCTGCACAGCGCCGCAGCAGCCGCGGATTCGCCGAAACCCCGGCCCGCTGCGCTGCCGCTATCTGCAGGGTGAACGAGTAGCCGAACAGGAATGCGAACAGCAGATAGAACCGGCCGCTGAACAGCGCCTCCACCACCGCGTTCACGAAATGGTCGATTGAGCCGTCGAAACCGGGGAGCGGATCGTCCGCAGTGCCGTGGAAGGACCAGAGCAGCGTGGCGACCGCGACGTTCACGATGAGGATCCCGAAAAGTGCGAATCCGCGCAGTATGTCGACTTCGGCTATCCGCCGCGACGCGGTGGCGGGCACGACCGATTCGGACATGATCGGAAGATTAAACGGCGGGCGACGAGGGGGCGTCCTCCCATCGACCGATTCGTACCCCGATCGGATCCGACCCGAACAGCTACCTGCGGCGTATTGACTTCACACCAGGTCGGCGACCTCCAAATAGAGCTGCCGCTCGACGGCGAGGTCGACGAGGAAGCCCTGCTCCCCGCCCGCGGTATCGGTCGCATGGAACGCCGCCACCGCGATCTCGCCGACCCGCAACCGTTGCCCCGCGAAATCTCGCTGGCCCAGGATGATCGGCTGTGCCTGATCGAATACCAACTCGCCGACATCGACCGACAGCGGGGCGCCGAGCAGGTCGGTGACGGTGCCGGGGATGAGCCGGGCCGAGACGATTTGATCGAAGCTGGGCCGCCGCACGATCCGATGCGCCACATACATCTTGCCCGCCCGGCCGAAGCACAGATGAGTCAGCAGTTCCGCGGTGCGCAAGCGATGCGGATCGAGCTGGGTGAAGGAAACGACGTTGCGCACGGTGGCCACCACGTCGCGTGCGATCACGATGCCGCGCCGATCCAGATGGCCGCGAACCAGGTTGCCTCGGAACGTGGTTCGCGGCTGATCCGTGCGCGGATCGAGGTCGGCGAGCGAGAGGTCGACCGGTTCGAAGGCGTGGCCGCCACGGAATCTGGTGCGCCGGTCTGCGCCGAGTGCCCGACTGCCACGCTCGTCCAACTCGATATCGAGTAGCACCTGGAAGTCGAACGGCGAGAAGAACGTCGGCCGATGCGAGAAATAGCAGTCGGTGCCCGTGCCGAAGACCACCATCCCATGCGTGCCGACCGTTGGCGCCGAGCGATATGGACCCGCATATCTGGCCGTATATCTGGCAGTCTTGGTGAACATCCCGCTCATGGGACGCTCCTTTCTTCATCCCCTCCCATAGCCTGGCCTCAGTAGGCCCCCATGCCACGAGTGTCCGGCTACTCGAATACGCCGACCCCCGCTACTCGACCTCCCGATCCGATATGTCCCCTTTTGTGCTCCACGATCCTCCGATCGCGCTACCTCGGCAATCGGTCATGACCTGGACATATGGGTCGCCGGTGCATGCCCTGGCGAAAAGGCGGCGCACGGGTCGACCCCGAGGTGCCCGCTGCCCTCAGTTGTAGGACTTGGTGACGCTCTCGATGAGGTGTTCGAGGGTGTCGATGGTCGGGGTGTCGATCGCATCGATCACATCGCCGGGCACCGGGACGTGGTTGTCGGCGGTGACCTTGGCGAATTGGCTGGGGTCGCTGGTACGGAAACCGTGTTCGGCGGCGAGGCGTTGCAGGTCGGGGTCGGTGGCCAGCAAGCGGCCGATGCGGTCACCGGGCGCGGTGAGTGGCACCAGGGTGTGCTGGGAGACCACGGTCGGGGACGGGTAGGCCAGCACCATTCCGGGTTTGATCTGACCGCGCGCGCTCGCCTCGACGTACTGGGCCTCGTAGATCCAGACCATGGGCGTCGGGCCCATTCCCGCCGCGAGATATTCGCGGAACGGGCCGTCGGTGGAGTTCTCGGTGTAGCCCTGGCGCACGAACAGTCGCGACACCGTGGGCAGCACTGCCTGCTCGGCGGCCGGGCCCTGCACGATGGTGTTGTCATTGGCGACGTGGCTGGCGATGGCCAGGTACATGGCGGCGGAGTTGGAGGTGCGCGGGTCGGTGCTGGAGACCAGGATGTTCTTGTGTACCGGGTAGACGGTGTTGTCGCGGAGTTTGTCCCATTCGACATCGTTGCGCACGAGTTCGAGGTACCGGGCCATATCGAAGGTCGGGACCGGACCGGGACGCAGCACGCCCGCCGCGGTCAGCAGGTCGGCGATGGGCTGGAAGGTCGCGATCGCCATGGGTGAGGAGAACGGCGTGTACTTGGTGCTGATATTGCGCACCCGCTGAATCCGTTCCGCCGCAGGCGCACTCGATGGAAATGCGAAATCGTACTTGCCGAGATCGATGGAGGTCGCGATCTGTCGCGATCCGGCCGGATCGACCTGCGCCTCGACGCCCTTGCGGGCCAAGGCTTCCACGACGCGCGGGTCTTCGAAGAAGGCCATCTTCTCCGAGCCGACCACGCCGTGCACGGTGGTCAGCGCTGCTGTCGCGCTGGCCGGAGCGGGTTGGGCGGGCTGGCGCACCGCGAAGGCGACGACCAACGCGAGGACAACGATCGCGGCAGCCGCCGCGAGTGCCATGAGTCGCTTGTCGGCGGCGAATTTGCGGCCAGCCGTGTGGATTCGGCCCATCCTCCGCGCCGGATCGGTCTGCGGGTTCGGGCCTTGTTGCGCGGCAACGCTTTCCGACTCCGCCAGTTTCGTCGAGGCCGCCAGTTCCCTGCGTGCGATCCGCTCGATGAGAATCGGAACGAATTCCCGCACCGGATGGCCTTCGAACCGCTGCCGCGCCGTGCCGACCGCGCTCTCGACCGCATCGGCCGGGTAGTCGTCGACAAGGCGATCGGTCAACCGCTGAATTGCCTGCTCTTCGCGGACAGTAACGACACCCACCACAGTCTCCTCGGCGTCACATCGATCTCCGGTCGCGACGGCACCCATCCCCGCCCGCGCCGCCGAACCCTACCGAAATTTTCGGCCGTGACGACACCGATGAAACCCCCATCTCTGGCGGGTGAATCCCACTTCGACTGTGCCCGTATTGATCTGCCGCTGATCGTTGCACACCACTGCCGCCCAGCTCAGGGCAGGAATCGCAACCCGACCACCATCTCGTGGACGGTCCGCGCCACCCCGAACCGCCCGGGAACTCGCGCCGAAAGTTCAACGCGCCATTCATCTTTCGCCACCCAATGTTGTCCCCGAGTTTCCACCCCACCCGCGCGTTGCCGAAGATCGGCATTGTCGTTCACGCACGCCACGCAGGCCCGGTGTGTCGCACACGAAGCCGCGCGAGCGCTGACGCACACCTTCGGCACCAAGGTCCGGCGTGGCGTGCGGTGCGTCCATATGCGCGAGGCCCCGAAGGTGTGCGGCAGCTCAGTCGGTTCGGCGCGACGGTGAAGCTGCCCGATCCGGCGCCGGTGCGACCGAGGTCGCGACCCCTTCGAACTCCGCTGCGGTCGCCGCGCCGATTGCCACAAGCGTAGTCAGGCAAGCCGCATGAGGCCGACGTCGCGGAACCAGCACTTACTGCGCCGCAGCAGTTTTCGCGTTTGAGCACATTTCTGTAGCCGCACTCGGCGAAGGCGTCGACGGCTCACGCCGGTCCCGGACAAACCGGCGAGAACCGTCCTTACGGTGCGATCAGGGCCTGGATGTCGGGCAGGTTGCCGATCCGCTGGGTCGCGGGGCGGCCGGGGCCGTCGACTTGGGGGGAACCGGTTGCGCGGAGTCGCGCCCGTACCTCGGTTGGTGTTTTGCGTCCGGTGGCCGCGGCGGCCAACCCTTGGTAGCTGGCTATGGAGCCGACGACGATCGGTGATGCGCTGGAGGTTCCGCTGAAAGTGTCTGTGTACCAGTAGTCTTCGTCGGTGCCGCCCTGCAGGTCACCGTAACCGGTGGTGGTGACCTCGAGTCCCCAGCCCTGTGCGTCGACACGGGAGCCGTAGTTGGAGAAGGCGAGTCGCGAGCGGGTTGGTCCGTGGTCGCGGCCGTGGAATCCGGGTGGTGGGGCGCCCGCGCCGACCAGGATGGCTCCGGAGTCGGCGGCGCCGCCGCGGAACGGGTTGCGCCACGAGGTCGGGAATTCCGCTGGTCGGGTGTCGTATAGGGCGCTGTCGAGGTCTTCGGAACCGTTACCTGCGGCGCCGACCACGATGACGCCGCGTCCGACCGCGTAGCGGATCGCGGCCCAGTCGTCGGGCCACCATTCGATCGCGATGTATCCGGCTTGGTCTTCACGGTTTTGGAAGTTGTGGCGCGGTCCGGGCCGGTGCAGTTCGAGCAGGATGATGTCGCCTGCGCTGAGCGCGTCGGCAGCGGTTCGGATGGCGGCCGCGGACCCGGCGTCGAATACCGAGACCGCGCGGATGGCGGCATCGGCGGCAATCCCGGTGATACCGAAGGTGTTCGCATCACCGCTGATCTCCCCCGCCACCGCCGTGCCGTGATTGCGCCAGCCCGCATCCGTCGACGGCGCACCGCCGATCACACCACCCTGGTTCGCCAGCAGGTCTTCGTGGGTGAATCGCCACGCGCCCTCCACGTCCACGATGCGCACGCCCGCGCCGCGACCACCGGGTTGGGTCCAGGCCCAGCGTGCGTTCACACCTTGCGGCGCGGCGTCCAGATAACCCTGCCGGGCTTCGAAATTAGGGGTGACGGGTGGTGCCTCTGCCAGCCGACGGGCCGCGATATCGGCCAGTACGACCGGTGGCGCGATCGGCGGTTCCGCGGGCGGTTTCACATAGGCCGCTTCGACCGCGTCATCGGCACGCAATCGGTCCGCGACTGCGTCGAGTTCGTCCCTGACTCCGCGCACCGCGAAATAATTCAGATATTCCGCACCCACATCCTCTCGAGCGGTGCCCGCGATCCGCTGTGGCAGCCGATTGGGTGGCCCGAAGATACGTACCGGCGCACCGCCTTCCGGCAGCAGTTCGACCAGTCGCGATTGCGCCGCGAGACTCTCGCGCACCACATCGGGATCGATACCCGCCCGGGCACCGTGGGTGACGACGATCAGTTCCGAACCACTATCGGTGCGTGCCATGACCGACAGTTAACCCGTCTCGTGATCATCGCGCCAGCGTGATCGAAGCCAACTCGGGTGTGCGCCAGTTCAGTTCGGCGCCGCCGGGATGCGCGCGGTCGGCGCGACCGGGTCGACCGCACCGTGTCCGCGCGCGACGGTGAGAATTTCCAGCATGCCGATCACGATCGCGCAGCCACCGGCCGCCATGCCGAGTACGTTCAGCGAGTCGAACGGTAGGGCGATCATGATGAATCCCACCATCATGGTCAGCAGCCCGAATATCTCTTGCCAGCCACCCTCGGGCAATCCGTCGGCCCAGACCGCAACGGTCGCCTGCGCGATCCCGCGCACGGCCCAGCCCAGGCCGAGCCACACCGCGAGCAGCAGGATCGAATCCGCGCTGTGGAACGCCATCACGGCCAACGCCACCGAGACGACGCCGCTGAATAATACGAACATCCGCAGCGCTGCCCCCAACCGGGCACCCATCGCGATGATCAGCTGTATCGCAGCGCTCAAGAGTAGATAGAGGCCGAACAACAACTCCGCCATCGGCTCGGTCTTGTCCGGCCACACGGCGATCAGCACTCCGAGAACCACGGAGCCGATACCTGCGACCAATACTGCCAACCGCGCGCCGTCGGCAAGCGAACCCCCACGACCCGCACTCTCGTTTTCGGGCATAGCTCCATAGTATGGCCCGATCATGCGGATAACCGATTGTTTGCTTTCGGGTCGCGATATTTCTACGCCGACTCAGCGTGTCGCGGTGAATTGCGGGTGTGCGCGAGTGCCCCGACCCCGCAGGCGAGGACCGTCCCGAACACGAGCGTGAGCGGCAGGTGTCGGGCTAGCAGGTTCTCGCCCAACGGGTCTCGCATAAGCAGCCAGCCGGCGACGATCATCACGAACCCCTCGCAGAGCGCAGCGACCAGCGCAGCCTCGACCGTCGGCCGCCACGCTCGACGGTTCCGCTCGACCAGCCAACCACCGATGCCGAGCAGCGCACAGCCGAACCCGATGAGCGACGCGCCGATCGCGGTGCCGAAAGCCACCGTCGGCGAGTCGACGGTTTCGGCGCGAATGTCGTTCCAGCGCACCGCAACCACATCATCGCGCCAGGACTCGAGTTCGACAGCTGACCCGGGTGTCGCACCGGCGAGGATGGTGTTGTCGGCGGGGAAGTCGAGGTACCGCTCGATGCCGGTGTCGATCTCGAGTCGGTAGGTCGCCGCCTGCGTCATTCCCCCGTGAACGTCGGTACCGATGACACGGGCGGGATTCAGCGCATGTGCTTCGCGTCGGTAGGCCGCCCGGTCGCCCGCCGTGCGCGTCATATCGACGACGCCGAGGGCGGTGGCCGCGAACGCGAGCAGCCCGAATCCGAGGAGTAGCCGAGGACGTAGGGCCGTCCAGGACCACCACCGCTGCTCGGTCATGCGTTGATCGCCAGGACCGCACTGCGGACGGTGGAACCAGTGACGTCCTGCCATGGCATGGTGACTCGGGCGGAGTCCGGCTGGACCGGAATCGGTTCGTCGGAGCGCCGACTGTCGCCAGATTCGGAGTTCGCCAGTGTCACACCGGAACTCGGTATCTCAGCCGGTGTATCGGGGTGCGGGCCGTCGGTCGCCGATTCATCGGACGCCACTGTGGAGTTCGGCGCGGCGGCCCGTAAAATCCGTTCGACCCGAATGTTTCGACCACTGCCCACGGCTATATCGGTGTGGGTCGGCGCTTCGAGAGCCGAGCCGAATCCCGTTGCGGCGGAAGTGACTTCGCCGGTCGAGACGACTACGGAGGGATCCGGGGTGTCACTCGCACTCTGTGCTTGCGGCTGTGCCTGCCCGGCCAGCAGCGCGACGATCTGAGCGACCGCCACAGGATCGCGGGTAGCGTCGTAGATCCAGCGCTGTCCGAGCACACCGTGTATCGATGTGCCCACGAGTGCGTCCTCCGCACCGTCGAGTGGTGTGCCGCGGTAGGTCAGCGGCACGTGGTAGGTGATCGGTTCCGGTCCAGCGCTATCGGTCACCAGCACGAATTCGATGCCGACCGCACCGGCCGGATCGTCGAGCCGGAAGCCTCCGGCCTTGCTCAGCTGCGGTGCCCGCCCGCTGTCGCGAAACCACGGCCGGGTCGGCAACCAGGCGGTGAGCAGTTCGAGCTTGCTCGGCGACATGGTCGTACGGTGAATAACAGCCATGGGACACCCTATCCTTGCATCCAGCCGCGTTCACCGATCAGCGGCCAGCACTGCCGCGAGACCTTCTCGCAAGTCCTTGACGAAGTACTCGGGAACCTCCAGCGACGGGAAATGCCCACCGGTTTCGGGCGAGTTCCATCGGACGATCTTTCGGTACCGCTGCTGCGCCCAGGGGCGCGGATACTTCTCGATGTCGCGGGGATACATAGTGATTGCTGACGGGACGTCGACCCGAAGTTCTGGGTCGAGCGAGTTGTGGCTTTCGTAGTAAATGCGGGCCGCCGATGCGCCGGTCCGCGTCAGCCAATACAGGGTGACGTCGTCGAGAACTCTGTCTCTGGAAATCGTCTCGAACGGGCTGTCTTCGGTATCGCTCCACTCGGCGAACTTGTCGAGGATCCAGGCAAGAAGCCCGACCGGTGAGTCGACGAGCGAGTAGCCGATGGTCTGTGGTCGGGTCGCCTGCTGCTTCGCGTACGCCGCGCGGTGGCGCCAGAAATCGCGGGTTTCCTCGGTCCATTCGTGCTCGGCAGCCGTCAGCCCGTCCGTTGGCAATCCGGGCGGTGCCTCGGCGAACAATGTGTGGATGCCGAGAACGTGCTCCGGGAACCTGCCGCCGAGCACCGTGGTGATATTGCCTCCCCAGTCGCCGCCGTGGGCTGCGAACGTGCTGTAGCCGAGCCTTCCCATCAGTTCCACCCATGCGGCCGCGATCTTTTCGGTGCCCCACCCGGTGGTTGTGGGCTTGTCGCTGTAACCGAAGCCTGGCAGTGATGGAACAACGACGTGGAACGCTGGCGCGTCTGGATCTTTCGGATCTGCCAGCTCGTCTACTACATCGATGAATTCGGCAATGCTGCCCGGCCAGCCGTGCGTCAAGATCAGTGGGGTGGCATCTGCGCGCGCGGATCGGCGGTGCAGGAAGTGGATTCCCAGATCATCAATGGTCGTGCGGAACTGACCGATCCGGTTGAGGCGTGCTTCGAACGACCGCCAGTTGTACCCGGTGCGCCAGTAGTTCACGACATCGACGAGGTCCGCGAGAGGAACACCTTGTTCCCATCGGCGAGGGTCGGGCGCGTCGCGATAGACCGTCTCGGCTTCCGGTAGCCGCGCGGCGGCCAGTCTCGCGCGCAGATCGTCGAGGTCAGCGTCAGTTGCGTGGGCTTCGAATGCTTGCACGTCGCTGGTTGGACGGGGCATGAGACCTCCTGGTCATCGTGGAACCGGCTTGAACCGATCGTGAACCGTCTAAGACGGTTCTACCATGCTTCCGCGTCAGTCGGCAACCAGCTAAGGTGGTTCCATGCCTGCTGGGTTTCCTGACTTTCGTCTCGGTAGTGTGCTAGCGACCAGCTTCACGGCGACTCTGACGGAGCGCCGTGGCGACGCTGTGGAGCGCATTCCCACGCCGCAGCGGCTCGTCGACTGGCTGGCAGTGAGCGGCCTCGCCGTGGACTCCTGCACCACCGCCCAGCTCGAACTCGCTCGGGAACTGCGGGAATCAATTCACGCCGCCGCGACGGCGGCCGCGCTCCACGACGCTCTCCCCGCGTCTGCTGTCCAAGTCATCAATGACCGCAGCATTCAGGGTCGGGCGGCGGCTATCCTGACGCCCGAGGGCAATCGGCAATGGCGACTCAGCTCGCCCTCCTGCTTAGAAGACGCCCTGGGCGTAATCGCCGCCGACGCGATCAGCATCATCGCAGGCGAACGAGACGGAAAATTGGCCTTGTGCGCATCGCCAACCTGCCGAGCCGCCTTCTTCGACACCAGCCAAAGTCGCACCCGCAAATGGTGTGACATGAACACGTGCGGGAATCGTCAGAAGAAGGCGCGCTTCAATGCCAACCAGCGCAAGAACGGGACTCGTGCATCAGTCCCATGAGGCCTGAATCGCGCGGGGAATGTGATAGCTCTGTGGCATGGGTCTTCGCCGTTTGATCAGCGTTTCTTCCCATGAGTCGACCGACTCCGCCCGATTTTCGGCCGATAGTACGGCGACCCCTGGACGGGGAAGCGGATTCCGGCGGCGCCGAGGCCCAAACACCCTATTCGACTGCGTGATTCGTGTACGGCAACTCCGGGTGATTCGAGCCGTGACACCATGGCCGGTCGCTCGATCGCCATTTCAGCGGTTATCGCGAAGGCCTTCCTGAGGTTCGGACGCCCGTTGTGCTCGGGTCTGGCGGGATTCGGCGACCAGATGGTCGAGTTGGCGTTCGGCGCGTTCGGCCCGGGCAAGGGTTTGGGCGCGGGCGTCGTCGAGTGCGGCCAGGCGTTCGGCGGCTTCGCGGCGTGCCCGCTCGAGTGCGGCCGCCGATTCGGCTCGCACCGCCGTGACCTCGGTACTTGCCGTGCGGCGCACTTCGACGAGTTCGCTGCGCGTGCGATCAAGTTCCTCGCGCAGTCGGTTCAATTCCGCGCGCGCCTCTGCTACGGCCTGATTGCGTTCGGCCACGGCCTGTTCGGCGCGTTCGATGGCGCGTTCGGCATCGGCCGCGCGCTGCACCGCCAGATCGCGTTCGGCACCGGCCGCGGTGATCTGCTGGGCGGACTCGCGCCGGATCTGTTCGATCTCCGTCGCCGCCTTGCGCCGCGCCAACTCCACATCCTCGGTGGCCTCCTGCCGCGCGCGTTCCACATCGTCGGCGGCTTCGCGACGGATGGCGCGGATCTCGGCATCGGCCTCGCTGCGCGCCGCGAAGACATCCTCGGCGGCCTGTTTGGTCACCCGCTCGACCTCACGCAACGCATCCGACCGCGCCGTATCCGCCTCGGCGACCAGTGATTCCGCATGTTCGGCCGCATTGGCCGCATCGTCGGCGGCCGATTCCGCGGCCGCGCGTGCCTCCTCCGCTTCGCGTCGCGCCTGGTCCGCGGCCACCGTCGCGACCTCGGCCTCCGCGATACGCCGTGCCGCATCCGCTTGCACGGCCTGCATCTGCGCCTCGGCGATTGCGGGATCGGCCAGCGTGGACAGCTCGGCGACCGCCGCGTTCAGCGTGTTTCCCAATTGATCGGCCAGTCCACGGAATTGGGTGAGCAATTCATCGGCGCGCAACCGAGCCATCGTCGCCGGACCTTGTTGCGTCACAGTGACAGCAGCCGCCGGTGTCTGCGACTCCTGTTGCTGCCGTTGCCGTTCCCGCCAAGCGCGCCACCGGGTGTGCTCCGGGTGATCACAGTATTCCGAGGGCCGCCCCGGCCCGCCCCCACGCGTAATCGGTCGAGCGCAGCCAGGGTAGTTGCAAACGTTGGACACCCGCAGAATCGTAGCGTTTGTTTCGTCGAATCCAACGTATTCACACGAAACGAAATACGTGTCGCCGCAAGATCTTCACCCGCAACCCCGCTTATCCTGACCTCCGATAAGTGAACCTTATCGGCGGTCAGGCCTTCTTGGGTTCTCGCGATTCGTCCGCAGGAGTTACGTTTTCGTTTGGTTTGTGCATACGAAACGAAAAAGCAACGGAACCAGTGAAAACTGGGTACCCCCCCCCAAGGCCCGCTGCGGAGCTGAGCTGTCCGCTCGCCATCGAGCCCGAGCGCCGTCGGTCGGCGCGCGTGGACGAGGGCGGCCTCAAACCCGTCGCCGCTGTCGATGTTCGAAGTCGCGTTCATCGCGACCATGTACCGAGCCCGTCGGCGTCAGCCTTCGGTGGTCGGGGTGTTAGTTCGCGTAGCGCCTGCGATGGCACGCAGATAGCGGTTGGCCAGGGCCTACGACGGTATATGCCTGCAACGCATTAACCCTGCGCCGCAATCGATTCGGCAGCACTTGTTCGAGCTTGCCAAGAGCCCGCAGTGCGGTCTCCTCGACTCCGGCGATGCCGCGTCCAGCGGCGGTACGCAGGCCGACGGTGACCGCGACGGCTTCCTCTTTAGGAATGAAGTCTTCCTAAAGCTCTCTTACGGTTCAGGGCATGACGTTCAAGACCACCGCGATCACGCCCTTCCGTATCGATGTCCCGCAGGCGGACCTCGACGATTTACAGGATCAGCTGACGCGCCGCTCGCTGGTCCGGCGAGCTGGCTCCAGAGACCGAGGGAAAGGTCCGGACCGGAACGAGTTCGACCGGGGCAGCCGCTGGGCGACCCAGGACGCGCCCGACCTGGTGATCGCCGACATCTGCCGATTCTTCGGCGAACTGAAGTGATCAGCACCCAATGATCGTCCGAGGTGGCGTCGCGCTGGCGCCACCAAACCCACTGTTCTGTCGAAAGGTCCTGCTGATGAGGCAAGTGCTCAGTCGTCGGGCGCTCAATCGTGCCACTCTCGATCGGCAGTTGCTGTTGCGCCGCTCCGAGTTGTCCGTCATCGACGCGGTGGAGCAGTTGGTCGGGCTGCAAGCCCAGACCCCGCACACCTGGTACGTCGGATTGTGGTCACGACTGGCGGATTTCGTCCCCGAGCAGGCTGCCGGTCTGCTCACCGACCGCAAATTGATTCGAATTGCTTTGATTCGCTCGACGATTCACCTGGTCACCCCGGACGACGCACGTGCGCTGCGTCCACTGATCCAACCGGTATTGGATCGTGACCTCTACCGCAACCACACACATGGCAAGCCCATCGAGGGCATCGATATGGCGAAACTGATCGCCGACGGTATCGAGTTACTCGCCCCGAAACCGTTGACCAACAAGCAGCTCGGCGCGTTGCTCGGCCAACGTTGGCCCGACCGCGCACCCGCCTCACTGGTCTACGCCATCCGCAACCAGGTGCCTTTGGTACAGGTGCCACCACGCGGTGTCTGGGGCCGCAGCGGGCCGATCGCTCACACCACCGCCGACGCGTGGCTCGGCGCGGACCAGACGATCACTGCTTCGCTCGAGCACATGATCCTGCGCTACCTGGCCGCCTTCGGCCCGGCCAGTGTGAAGGATATGCAGATGTGGTCCGGCCTGACCAGGTTGCGCGAGGTTGTCGACCGAATGCAGCAGGGCTTGATGATCTTTCAGGATCAGCACGGCCAGGAGCTGTTCGACCTACCCGACGCCGCACGCCCGGACCCCGACACCCCGGCGCCGCCGAGGTTTCTGTACGACTTCGACAACGTTTTGCTCTCACACGCGGACCGCACCCGCGTGATCACCGACGAGTACGGCAGGCAGGGTTACCGTACTCAGCGCCCCACTCCGCAGATCCTGCTCGTCGACGGATTCACCGCAGGCGACTGGACGATCAGCCGAAACACCGGATCCGCGACAATCACCATCCGCCCCTATGACCGGCCATTCACCACACACGATGCGGCCGCTATCACTGAAGAAGCTCACGCGTTGCTGGCATTCACCGACCCCGGCACCCAGACCCGCAATGTCATCCTCGACCGACCCCGCCAACGAGTGTGATCGGCGATCGCTGTGTCGCCCTTGACGGCGCCTCCGGTGATCTGGCCGACCGGAGAACACCTGTCGAGGCATGTGACCGAGACAGGCGTCCGCCGTGGATCGTCGAGATCGGGTGTCTATTTGCGGTATTCACCGAACGTGGCGCGCAGGTCGCCGACGATGAGGTCGGGTTCTTCCATGGCGGCGAAGTGGCCGCCGCGCTCGAATTCGGTCCAGCGCACGATGTTGTGGTTTCGTTCGGCGATGCGGCGGACCGGGATACCGAGGTCGTGCGGCATGACTGCCACGGCGACCGGCACACCGGTCTCGGGTTCCGGCATTCCCCAGGTGGCGGCGCCTTCGTAGTAGTAGCGCGCCGACGAGCCCGCGGTGGCGTTGAGCCAGTAGATCATGACGTTGGTCAGCATCGCGTCCCGGTCGACGGCGTCCTCGGGTGCGTCGGTGGAGTCGGTCCAGTCCTTGAATCGTTCGACGATCCAAGCCAATTGGCCCACCGGTGAATCGGCGAGCGCGTAGGACAGCGTTTGCGGGCGACTGGCTTGCAGCATCGCGTATGCGCCGAGTTCGTATTGGGCGCGGCGAGCCAGTTCGACGGCACGCTGTTCGGCCGGGTTGTCGGGGTCGGCGGTCTCGGCGGTGACGGTGGCGGAGGCGATCATCGTCAGATGCACGGCGACGACATGCTCGGCGTCGATAACGGCCAGCTGTCGGGAGATCGCGGCACCGGTGTCTTCACCGTGTGCGGCGTAGCGGTCGTAGCCGAGGCGGCGCATCAGTTCCGCCCATGCCCGCGCGGCCCGCGCGGTTGACCAGCCGACCGCGGGGCCGGAAAACCCGAACCCTGGGATGGTCGGCACGACGACATGGAACGCGTCCTCCGCGTTGCCGCCGTGCGCCACCGGGTCGGTCAGCGGTCCGATCACGTCGAGGAATTCCACGATCGATCCGGGCCATCCGTGCGTGAGTATCAGCGGCAACGCGTCGGGTTCGGCCGAGCGGACGTGGATGAAATGCACGTTGTGGCCGTCGATCTCGGTATGGAACTGCGGGAAGGTGTTGAGCCGTGCCTCCTGGGAGCGCCAATCGTAGGTGTTACGCCAGTATTCGGCGAGTTCCCTGGTGTAGTCGAGCGGGATGCCCTGCGACCACCCGGCTTTCGGATCCGAGTCGGTCCAGCGGGTGGCGTCCAGTCGCCGATTCAAGTCGTCGAGCTGCTCTTGGGGGACGTCGATCCGGAAGGGGGTGATCTCTGTGCTCATGACAATCACTCTAGGACGCGGTTAGGACAAGTTCTGCCCTAGGTTCTGCGCACTGCGGGACTCGCGCCGATCGAGTATCGGTTCGCCGTCGGCGATCGTCGGAAATATGGCCTGCGATGCCCGGTCCGAGGCGTGTCGGATGCCGAATGTTGTTCAGAGCCAATGGAATCCACGACCGCTGGTGCAGACTGATGGCTTTGCGCTGTGTTCATGGCCGCCGGTGGGGTCGAGCGAGGAGTGGCTACCGCGCTCGTCGAGGACCTGACGACCCACGCAGCGGATCACCTATCGAGGGAAGCGGGTACCCGTGTGAATATCGAACCTGAAATCCGTACGGCTGCGGGAGTTGTGCGTGGCAGCCGGGAGAACGACGTCGCGGTCTTCCGAGGTATCCCCTACGCCGAGCCACCGGTGGGCGCACGCCGGTTCGGCGCTCCTGTTCCGGTGCGGCGGTGGGATGGCATTCGTGACGCGCTGCGGTTCGGTCCACCGGTTCCCCAAGGCGCCCATACCGGTTCGGTGATGTCGTCGGTGTCGGGCAATGTCGATGACGGTTCCGCCGACTGTTTGACGCTCAACCTGTGGTCACCCGACCTCGGTGCCGGGAGGCTGCCGGTGATGGTGTGGATCCAGGGCGGCACCTACCTGGAGAACAATTGCGCCAACCCGCACCAGAACGGTGCGACGCTGGCTCGGGCCGGTGTGGTGCTGGTCAGCATGAACTACCGCGTCGGCGTCGACGGTTTCGCCCACATCACTGGAGCCCCCGGTAATCGAGGCATTCTCGACCAGATCGCCGCGCTGCGCTGGGTCCAGGACATATCGGCGCATTCGGCGGCGATCCAAACAACGTCACCGTATTCGGCCAGTCCGCCGGTGGGGCGTGCATCGCGGCGCTATTGGTTATGCCGTTGGCGGACGGACTTTTTCGACGCGCGATAGTTCAGAGCATGCCGGGTACCTACTTCTCCGAACGGCTCGCCGCCGCGATCTCCACGACGATCGCCGCGCAACGCGGCGTGCGAGCCACCATCGATGAGCTGGCCGGGATCGCACCGCGCGCATTGACCGACGCGACGGATGTGGTGATCGAGAAGATGCCGGATTTCGTCGAATCCTGGGGACCCATGGCGCTCACGCCCACACCGTTCTCACCCGTCGTCGACGGCGACGTCCTGCCATGCGCACCGTGGCGTGCGCTCGCGGCCGGTGCCGCGCGCGACATCGACCTGCTCATCGGCCACACCCGTGACGAATTCCGGCTCTACACTTCCCGCCCCGGCAACGAGCCGACCGAGGCGCGGGTGGCCGCGGCATTCGACCACCTTGCACCCGGCACAGATGGGAAAGAGCTCTACCGCACCACCTACCCGGACACCACACCCGCGCGACGCTACGAACTCCTCAACTCCGACTGGCTGTTCCGGATGCCCGGCCTGCACCTCGCCGACGCCACATACACCGGCGGCGGACCTGTGTGGCTCTATGAACTCGGCTGGAGCTTCAACTCCGAGCAAGGCGCCTCGCACTGCTTGGACTTCCTGCTCGTCTTCGGCACCCTCGCCCCCGATGAAGTACGCGCCCACCGATTCGCCCACCCTAGCGCCGCGAACGAGATCACCCGCGTCTCGCACCGCATGCGCACCGACTGGGTAACCTTCGCGACCACAGGCGATCCGGGCTGGCCACCCTATGATTCGCACACGCGATCCACCCGCGTCTACAACGCTGTGCCGACCACCCAGCCCTACCCCGAGGAACGCTCGCGCCGCATCTGGTCCACGTACCGGTTCGACACTCTCGATCTCCCCCATACCGACTGACGGGTGTCATGTCACTCGGCGGACAACATGAAGCGACCGGGATCCGACACGACACTCCAGCCGCAGCCGTCAAACATGCTGAACGCGACCCGCTTGGGTCGAGACGTTCGAAACGAACGGGAGGCGTGCAGCGGACCCTCCGCGCAGGGCAGCTGCATTCGATGCGGCTAGTTCTCAGGGAATTCGATCTCGGGTGTCTGCTCGGCTTCGAGCAGGAAGTATCCGAGGAATGTCACCCCTTCGCTCTCGGCGTCGAAGCGGGCGATGCGCACGCCTTCGGGTTCGTAGAACACATCACCTGGGCTGAGCACGGACTCTGGTCGGCCGTCGATCTGGTAGATCACCGAACCGGATTCGATGCTGCCGAAGACCGGGCCGTTGTGGATGTGCAATCCACCAGCATGGTTGGGGGCGATGGTGATTCGCCGGATCTCGACCCGGTGGGTGGGCAGCGGTTCGGGTAGTGGCTGGTCGAGCAGAATCGAGCGGGTGATCGGCGAGGCATCGACGGCCGCGGACACGGCGGCGTATTCCGCATCGGTGACCGGGGCGCCTGCTTCGGGTTCGGTGCCGTCATCTGGCAGCTCTTCGACTGCCAGATGGGTCAGCGCGGTGGTGGATGTGGCTCCGTGCCAATGCCATTCGTCGGCGGCGATGTGCACGGTATCGCCGGTGCGTATGGTTTCGACCGGTCCACCGCGGCGTTGGACGAGCCCGACACCCTCGGTGACGATGAGTACTTGACCGAGGGGGTGACGGTGCCACACGGTGCGCGCGCCGGGTGCGAAGCGGACGCTGTCGATGTGGGTTCGCTGTCGGCCTTCGGGCGCGGCGACCGTATCGATCCACGCGTCACCGGTAATCCATTGGGGCGGAGCAGAACTGGTGGCAAGTGTGCGAGATATGCGCACGGGTGAATTCCTGACTGTTGGGTTACCGGATGGTGTGTGCGGCAAGGAGTGCGAGGATGCCCGCGATCGCCTGGTCGAAGGCCTCACTGGTGCCGTCCGCGCGGGCCAGGACATATCCGCCCTGCATGGTGGCGACGATCGCGCACGCGGTGGCGGTCGGGTCGAGGGATGGCGCCAATTCGCCGCCGTCCAGGCCCTCCTGGATGACTTCCGCGAGACGGGCGCGCAGCCAGGTGAAGGTCTCCTCGACCGGCGCCCGCAGTGCGGGATCGGCAATCACCTCGGGGTCTTGGGTCAATCTGCCGATCGGACAACCGCGCAGAACATCGCGCTCGCGACGGAGGTAGGCGGTGATGCGTTCGACGGCCGTCCCGGGTACCGACAGTTGCGCGTCGACACCGGTCCGGATCTCCTCCGCGGTACGGCGAATGGCCGCGAGTGCCAGATCCTGTTTACCGGCGAAGTGGTGGTACATGCTGCCCTGACCGGCCTCGGCATGCTGCTGAATGGTTTTCGGGCTGGTTCCGACATAACCCCGTTCCCACAGCAGCGCGCGGGCGCTTTCGATGAGGCGTTCCCTGGTGCTCACCACGCGAGTGTACATACTGATAGGTACAGAGTCGCGACGAGCCGGGAGGCAGATCCGCCCGATCCGGAAGGGCGAGATGACCCGCACCTACTACGAGGGCATGGAAGATCAGCTCTCCGCGCTGGAGCTGGTGCTCAACTGCACGGTTCTGTGGAATACGTTTTACGCCAACCGCGCTCTGGAATAGCTACGCGCGCACGGCTATCCGGTGCGCGATGAGGACGCGCAGCCGTTCTCGGCGTTCATCCGCACCCATATCGGCATCGATGGCCACTACGCCTTCCACCTGCCCGACCTCGGCGGCACGCACCGGCCACTGCGCGACCCCGATGCATCCGGCGAGGACAACTGATCAGCCCAGCTCGTGCGCGGCGATCGTGTTGTCGAGTTCGCGCAGCGCGGCCGAGCCAGGAGTACACGTAGCTGGGCAGGTGCGTGCTGCCGCGTTGGGCCTCGCCCAGGAGCACAAGACAGGTGACGTAGTTCGTCAGGCGATCGCGTAGTCGCCGAGGGCGGGCTCGAGCAGATCGAAAACCTGGTTTATCTCGTCGATCACGGTGGCCACGATGCGTTTGCGCGAGTGCCCGCGGAGTGTGAGTTCCTGGATGCGCTGGAACAGCAGACGGTGGGCGGCACCGAATTGGGCGGCGGCGGCGCGGCGGGTGATGTCGTTGCCGGGTAGCACGTCGGCGAGCGCCTTCTCGCGCAGTTCGTGGAGCTCCCGCAGCCGGGCGACCAGTGTCGGGCTGTCAGCGATCATGCGGCAGAAATCGGGTCCGGAGAATCCGGCCAGTGCATCGAAACGCTGTGCTGCGGAGATGAATTCGCGGCGCAGGGCGGACAGTGCCGACTCGCCTGGCGTGCGGGCGGCCACAATGTCGGCCAGCGAAGAGACGAAGTCCTGATGGATGTCCAGCGCCAGATCCTCTTTGCGCGGAAAGTAGTTCGTCACGGTCTTCTTGGCGACCCGTGCTATCGCGGCGATCTCGGCGATGGTCGTCGCCTCGAATCCGCGCTCGATGAACAACCGTGTCGCGTGATCGGAGATCGCCTGCCGGGTCTCGCGCTTCTTGCTCTCTCGCAGGCCGAGGGTCTCGGTACTCACTATCAGAACATACCACCATAGTAAATTTCCGATTGACATATGACTTACCTTCATCATAATCTTACGTCCGTTGTAAGATTTTCGAAGGAAGGGTGAGATGCTGCCCCGAAACAGCTGTTGAGCGCCCCTCGGTGAGGGCCGCGAGCAAGAGCAGGCGGAGATGTCGCCCCAGGCCGGGCGGCATCTCCGCCTGCCGACCGATAGCCAGTTCTCGCCGGAGGTGTTCCGGCATCAACCCCCGAAAGGCGTGCTCAGTGCGCAAGTTTCGTTTCTCCGGCCGTCCGGAACCAGTCGAGGTCCAGCGCCCGGAGCCTGGGCCCGGCCAACTGCTGGTGCGCACACAATTGGTCGGAGTCCACCTCGGCCTGGTGCGGATGCTGCGGGCGGGCAACGCATCCGAACCAGGCGGTGAGATGGTGGGCACAGTGGTCGATATCGGCCCGGACGTCCCCGGTACGTGGCTGGGCAAGCGGGTCGGCGGTCTCGTGTTCGAAGGTGTCTACGCCGAGTATGTCCTCGCCGCACCGGCCCTGGTCACCGAACTGTCCGCCGACGTCGATGCCGCCGACGGTCTCGCGGTGGTCCGCGGTGGCCTGGTGGCGATGGGCGCTGTGCATTCGGGTGGCCTCATCGCAGGGCAGTCGATGCTCATCACCGCCGCCGCCAGTGGATCCGGTCACCTGGCGGTGCAGATCGCACGGGCACTCGGCGCCGAGCGTGTGGTCGGTGCGGTCGGCGTAGCGGACAAGGCCGGGTTCGTACGGGAGTGTGGTGCGGACGCCGTGGTGACGTACAACGATCCATGGGACGAGCGGTTCGACGTGATCGTGGACGGTGTCGGCGGCGCGCTGGTGCCCCGAGCGGTCGAGGCATTGGCTCCGCGGGGCCGGCTGGTGGTCTACAGCGCCGGTGGCGGCTCGGTCGAGGTCGGCAGCCTGCTCGCGGACCTGAAGACGGTCACCGGCTTCTCGATGGGACTGCTGACCCGAACACAGCCGGAGTTGATCGAGTCGTATCGGTCCCAGCTGTGGAAGTTGCTGGCAGACGGTGTAATCCGGCCGCATCACACGGTGTTCGCGGTCGAGCACCTCGACGAGGCCATCGCGTCGATCGAAGAACGACGCAACATGGGGCGCGTCGCCCTGCGGATGGACGCCACCACACCGTGAGCATCAGCGGCGCCAGCACAGCATGTCGGAGCCGATGCGGACCGCCCGACCTTCCCCAGTCCTGTCATTGGCGTCGCTTGCGATCGGCGGGGTCGGTGCTTGCGCCCTATCCCTTTCAACGTATACCGCACCCAGGGGCTTGCGGCAAGGCCCCGGTCGTGCTGCAGAATCTCCTGCCGAAGCCGGTACCTGCGGAAATGAGTGCGTCGGTGGCTCGCGAGAACCGCCGGTTGCGGTAGGGCGCGCAGTGACTGGGTCGAAGGGCAAATCGAGTGAGGGGTTTTCGTGATTGATGTGATCGTGGCGGGCGGCGGCCCGACCGGGGTGATGCTGGCCAGTGAGCTGCGCATGCGCGGCGTGGACGCGCTGGTAGTGGAGAAGGATGCGGAGCCGACCAAGGTGGTGCGCGCGCTCGGCATCCACGCGCGCACCGTCGAATTGATGGATCAGCGTGGTCTGTTGGACAAGGTCCTCGCGCTCGGGAAGCAGTACCCGCTCGGTGGCTTCTTCGCCGGAATCAAGAAACCCCGGCCGGAGGGGTTGGAGACCACCTATCCGTTCGTGCTCTCTATTCCGCAGCCCGTCACCGAGCGCCTGCTGATCGAGCATGCCACCGAACTCGGCGTCGAAATCCGCCGCAGCTGCGAAGTGGTCGGCTCGAGCCAGGACGATGACGGGGTGAGCGTCGAGCTGGCCGACGGCACGCGGTTGCGCTCGCGTTATCTCGTCGGCTGCGATGGCGGCCGCAGTACGGTGCGCAAGCTGCTCGGCGTCGAGTTCCCCGGTGAGCCGACCAGAGTCGAGACGCTGCTGGGTGAGGTGGAGTTGACCGCGGCGCCGGAGGAGATCGACGCCGTGGTGGCCGAAGTCCGCAAGACCCAGCTGCGGTTCGGCGCCGTGCCCCTCGGCGACGGCGTGTACCGTATCGGCGCGCCCGCCGCGGGTGTGGCCGAGAATCCCAGGGTCCCACCGACTTTGGAGGAGTTGAAGCATCAGTTCCGGGAGCTCGCGGGCACCGACTTCGGCGCGCACTCGCCGCGCTGGCTCTCACGCTTCGGTGATGCCACTCGCCTGGCCGAGCATTACCGGGTCGGCCGGGTGCTGCTGGCCGGGGACGCGGCGCACATCCACCCGCCGATGGGCGGCCAGGGCCTCAACCTCGGCGTGCAGGACGCGTTCAATCTCGGCTGGAAGCTGGCCGCCGAGGTCGCGGGCTGGGCGCCGGAGGGGCTGCTGGACAGCTACGAGACCGAACGGCGTCCGGTGGCCGCCGACGTACTCGAGAACACCCGCGCGCAGGCCGAGCTGATATCGCTCGAGCCGGGGGCCCAGGCAGTGCGCCGACTGGTGGCGAAACTGATGGACTTCGATGAGGTGAACCGGTATCTGCTCGAGCAGATCACTGCGATCGGGGTCCGCTACGACTTCGGTGCGGGGCACGAATTGCTGGGTCGGCGGCTGCGGGATGTGAAGCTGAGTCGGGGACGCCTCTACGAGCTGATGCGCGGCGGTCGCGGACTGCTGCTCGACCAGACGGGCCAGCTCTCGGTGCAAGGTTGGGCGGATCGGGTCGACCACATCATCGATGTGAGCGAGGAACTGCAGGTGCCCGCGGTGCTGCTGCGGCCGGATGGGCATGTGGCGTGGGTTGGTGACGATCAGCAGGATCTGATCGGCCAGCTGCCCAGGTGGTTCGGCGCTCCGGTCAAGTGAGCGGGTCGGTGCGGCCCGACGGCCGCATTTGCCCTCGGGGCGCACCAGCCCGCATGTACGAGCACCAACTGCAGAGATTCCTGGATCTGCCTGGCTGGAAGCTCGATTTCCCTGCGCCACAACAGCTTCGGATGCTCGAGCACCGGCCGTAGATCCCGGGAATGAAGCCCTGTGGTACCGCGGTGCGGGTGCTCGGTGGCGAGGTCACCGTCCGCCTCGCCGAAGCCACCGGCCGCGATCATGCGACTCGGCGGCTCCGACCGTGTTCAGACCGCCGGTTCACCGGGTGACGAACTGCGCCGCCACGTCACCGGTAACCACGAGGTGGCGGCGACGGCTGGGCACCAGCATGGTCGGGTGCGCGATGCTCCAGGCCGTGGACGCGCAGATGAGCTCCTTGATGCGGGCACCCATCCGGCCCGTGATCACTGTGGAGGTGGGCTGGTCGGCGGGTGTCACCTTTTGGACGATGCCATCGCGGCGTCCGAGGCTGATGCACTGGCTGGCGTAGCCGATCGGGGCGTCGGGAACCTTGCGGCCGGTCAGGCGCGCGGCGATGGCGTCGGCGCCCTGCCATGCCATCGGGGTTGCGGTGGCGCAGCCCATCCGCAGTGGTTTACCGCCGACCCCTTCGGCGTGCGCGGCGTCGCCGACGGCGTACACATCGGGGTGGGAGACCGAGCGCAGGGTGGCGTCGACAACGATCCGGCCGGTGTCCGACACCGCCAGGGTGGTGGCGGCCGCGATCGGGTGCACGGTGAAACCCGCTGTCCACACGGTCATTTGGGCCGGGATCGTGGTGCCCGTACCGGTGAGCACACCGTTCGCCGCGACGCGTGTGACATCGGCGTGCTCGTGGACGGTGATGCCGAGCCGCTGGAATGCTCCGCGCAGATAGCGCTGGGCCTTCTCGTCGAGCCAGTCGCCGACACCGCCGCGCGCGGCGATCGCGACGTCGAGGTCGGGGCGTGCCTCGGCGATCTCGGCGGCCACTTCGATGCTGGTCAGGCCGCCGCCCACGATCAGCACGGTCTCGCCGGGCCGCAACTCGTTCAGGCGTGCCCGCAGCCGCAGCGCGGCCTGCTTCCCGGCGACGTTGTAGGTGTGCGCGGCGACGCCGGGAATGGCGTAGTCGGCGATGGTGCTGCCGAGGGCATAGACGAGGGTGTCGTAGCCGAGCGTCTCGCCGGTCAGGTCGACGCTCTTGCAGTCCACATCGACCGCGGTGACCCGCGCGATCCGGACCTGCACACCGGTGCCAGCAAAGATCTCACCCAGCGGGCGGGCAGGCAGATCCTGCCCGCTGGCGAGCTGGTGCATACGCACGCGTTCGACGAAGTCGGGGTCGGCATTGACCAGGGTGATCTCGACGTCGTCGCGGTGCAGCCGCTTGGCGAGGCGTCCGGCGGTGATGGCTCCGGCGTATCCGGCTCCGAGGACGACGATGCGGTGCTTCATGGTCTTGCTCCTGTCTGGATGGGTTCGCTACCTGAACCGGACAGCGCCGCGAATGCTGACAGGAGTGGACTGTGATGTGGGTCACCAGGATTCGATGATGGGTGCTCCGTGTTCCGAACTCGCCCATCGTCGGGTGGCGCGCGCGAGCTTTTCGGGGTTGACCTGGGCGTGGATGGCGGCGATGCCGTCGCGGGTCAGCTCGAGGCACACGATGCCGACGACCCGGTCACCGACCACAACCACCAGCGCGGGCCCGCCATTGACGACCGCGGAAAATATGGCGGGGCGGCCGCCGAGCATGTTGCGCTTGCCCTCGGTCGGCTTGATGGCCAGACGCAGGAACCGTACGACGCGCTGCGCACCGACGAGGGGCCGGTTGAGCGTCGGGAAGAAGTCGCCGCCGTCGCCGATGCTGATCGCGTCATCGGTCAGCAGACCGATCAGTGTCTCGGTTCGGCCGCTGACCGCCGCGGCGAGGAACTCCTCGACGATCTTGCGGGCAGCGGCCTCGTCGACCTGCACACGAGTCCGGTCGGTGGCCAGATGCTGTTTGGCGCGCCGATAGATCTGCTGGCAGTTCGATTCGGTGATATCGAGCATTTCGGCAATCTCGTTGTGCGCGTATCCGAATGCCTCGCGCAGCACGTACACCACGCGTTCCTTGGGTGAGAGCCGTTCCATCAGCGTGAGCATCGCGATCGATATCGATTCCCGCTGCTCGACGGTATCGGCCGGGCCGAGCATCCGGTCCCCGGCGAAGACGGGTTCGGGCAGCCATTGGCCGACATAGGTCTCGCGCCTGGCCCGCGCCGAGGTGAGCTGGTTGAGGCACAGGTTGGTGAGCACCTTCGTCAGCCACGCCTCGGGGGTCTCGATATGGTCCCGGTCGGCGGCCTGCCACCGCAGAAACGCTTCCTGGACCGCGTCCTCGGCGTCGCCGGTCGATCCCAGCAGTCGGTAGGCGATCGCCTCCAGACGGCCCCTGGTGCTCTCGAAAAGATCGACTTCGTACGTGCTGAGCGACATCCGCCCATGGTCGACCATGTCCGCGGGCCGCGTCCACTCGCCCCGTTTTCGGGCCCCGTCGCCGAAACCATCCCGTAGATGAGGAATGGTGGGACGGTGCCGAATATCAGTCTGGATCGGGTCAGCGTGAGCCACGGCGAAACGTCGATACTCACCGATATCTCCGTGATGTTTCCGGCAGGTCGGTGCACGGCGGTGGTCGGGCCGAGCGGCACCGGCAAGACCACATTGTTGCGGCTGCTCAACCGGCTCGACGAACCCAGTAGCGGCCGAATCCTGCTCGATGACATCCCGATCACCCACTTCCCCGCGCCGCAGCTGCGCCGCCGCATCGGATTGGTACCACAGCGACCGACCCTGCTCACCGATATCGTGGCCGATGAGATCCGGGTCGGCCGTGCCGATCTCAGCGCCGATCGTATCGATGCCCTGCTCGCCCGAGTGGGCTTACCGGACTTCCGTGGTCGGCGCTGTCTCGAACTGTCCGGCGGCCAAGCGCAGCGGGTGTGTCTGGCTCGGGCGCTCGCCGTCGAGCCGGAGGTGCTGTTGCTCGACGAACCGACCTCCGCACTCGACGCGGAATCCGCCGCCGCGGTGGCGAGGCTCATTCGCGAGCACACCACCTCCGGTGGCGGTGTCATCCTGGTCAGCCATGACACCGCCTTCGTCACCGAGGTGGCCGACGCCAGCTGGACACTGCGAAACGGCCACCTGTCCGATGAACGGAAACCCAAGTGACAGAACAGCTTTCGGTGCCCGGCTGGCCGGGTGTGGCGACTTCGCTGGTGCTCGTCGCACTGGCCGCCGCGATCGCCTACCGTCAGCGACTGCATCTGACCCGCGAGCTGCTCATCGCCGCCACCCGCGCGGCGGCCCAGTTGGTCGCGGTCGGCGCTATTCTGCTGATCCTGTTCCGGCACACCGGATTACCGGGCGCGCTGGGCTGGGTGGTGCTGATGGTGCTGATCGCCGGGCAGGTGGCGGGGCGACGTGGCAAAGGTGTGCCGCGAGCGCGCCGGGCCGCGACCATCGGGGTCGGCACCGGATCCGCCATCACGCTCGGCGCACTCATTGTGCTCGGTGTGATCTCCACCCAGGCCCGGGTGGTCGTCCCGGTCGGCGGCATGATCGTCTCCGCCGCCATGCAGGCCACCGGTATCGCGCTGCGTCGACTGCACGAGGATGCCCGCAACGCGCGTCCCGCCATCGAAGCCCGCTTGTGCCTTGGCCTTTCGGCACGTGCGGCCTTCCTGCCGCACCGCCGGTCCGCACTGCGCACCGCGCTGATTCCGACGATCGACGCGACGAAGGTCGTCGGGCTGATCAGTCTGCCCGGCGCCATGACCGGCCTGATCCTCGCCGGTGTCGATCCCCTCACCGCCATTCGCTACCAGATCGTGGTCATGTACATGTTGCTCGCGGCCACCGCTCTCGCAGCGCTCACCGCGGCACGGGTCGCCGAGTCCTATCTGTTCGACGATGCCCAACGGCTGGTGCCACTTCCCGAGTGAGGTGCGTTTCGATCACACCGGAATCGCCGGAGTCGTTGCGGCGGCACGGAAATCCCCGGAGAACGCATAGGCTTGATCATCGAACGTCGGACCGGGTGGATGGAGCGAGCGGGTGGGCGATGCGGTGGTCGCGGTGCCGGAGTCGGTGCGCACCGAGTTGCGCCGTGGCGTGCGCAGCGTGCTGGTCGACACCGTGGCGCTGCGGTTGGTGCGCGAGCGTTTCGACGATGAGCAGGCCGGGGCGTTGCGACGGTATCTGGAGGCGTCACAGTCGGCGAATACGTTGCGCGCGTATCGAACCGATTGGATCGGGTGGGCCGGATGGTGCGCGGCGGAGGGACGGCAGGCGTTACCCGCGGATCCGCTCGATGTCGCGGTGTATCTGGCTGCGGCGGCGGATGCGTTGCGTCACAGTGACGACGGTTCGCAGCGGTGGGCGTTCAGCGCGGCCACCCTCGAGCGCAAGGCGGCGGCCATCGCGGCGGTGCACGCCGCCAACGGATTACCGTCGCCCACACGGTCCGACGTCGTCCGACTCACCTTGCGCGGTATCCGCCGGACTCGTCGCACGCAACCGAAACGTAAACGCCCCGTACTGCTGCACACCCTCGAACAATTGCTCGCCGGGTTGCCGGAGCCCGGATGGCCCACCGAACCCGCGCGCCGCCGCGACGCACTGGCATTACTCGTCGGATTCGCGGGCGCATTGCGCCGCAGCGAACTCGCCGGATTGCGGATCGCCGACGTGCGAGTCGATCTCGACCACGGCACCGGTGAACCGCTACTGCTCGTGCAACTTCCGACCACCAAAACCGATCCCACCGGTATCTCTGAACAGCGCGTCGCACTCCCCCGCGGCCAACGCCCACAGACCTGCCCGGTCTGTGCGTTCGCCGATTGGATCCAGTTGCTCGAGGCGCACCGCGCACACGGCGATGTGCGCGCCTGGCTCGCCGAGGCAGCGTCGCCGTCTCCGGATATCCACCGCTGCCACGGCTACCGGGGCACCGTGCTGGCCGAAAACGACACCCTGCCTTTGTTTCCCACCATCACCCGGCACGGCGGCGTCGGCCGCGAGGCCATGTCCGGGCGCGCGATCGCCGAACTCGTGAAACGCTATGCCGCCCGTGCCGGACTCGATCCCGACCTGTTCTCCGGACACTCACTGCGCGCCGGATTCGCCACCCAGGCCGCCCTCGGTGGGGCCAGCGACCGTGAAATCATGCGCCAGGGCCGCTGGTCCAACCCACGCACTGTGCACAACTACATTCGCACCGCGAATCCGTTCGAAGACAACGCCGTCACCAAACTCGGCCTCTAGCGCTGTAGGTCAGTCCTGGATGCGCCGCCAGGGGCGTTCGGCTTCCAGGGCGAAGGCGATTTCGAGTAGGGTGCGTTCGTCGCCGTGGGCGGCGCAGAATTGCATGCCGATCGGGAGGCCTTCGCTCGATGCACCCATGGGCAGCGAGATCGCGGGTGTGCCCGCGACATTGTTCAACGGGGTGAAGGCGACCCAGGAGATCAGTCGTGCGAAGAGTTCGTCGAAGGGCACGGTCGGGTTCAGGTGGCCTAGTCGCGGGGTGGTGTGGACCAGGACCGGCGAGAGGATCAGTTCGTGGTCAGCGAACATGCCCGCATAGGCCCGACGCACTTGTGCGAGACGGTAGAGAATGGCCGGTGTGCGCGCCATGGACTTGCGATACAGCGCTGCGAGTCCCTGGGTGAACGCATCCAGATCTCCCGACTGGAATCGCGGATCGATCGCGAGTTTGCCACCCGCCCCGATGAGGAACGCCAACAATCCCCAGTAGGTGGTGAAGTCGTCGACGAAGCGTTGCGAAACTGGCAAGGTGATCGGATCTACCTCATGCCCCATCTTCTCCAGCAGTGTGACGGTGTCATCGAGTACGGCCCGGGTCTGCGGGCAGGTTTCGGTGCCGGTGATGGAATCGGCGATCAGCCCGATCCGCAGCCGCCGCCGCGCCGGTCCCTGCACCAGACCGACCGGCGGCAACTTCGGATTACGCCAATACCGTTCGGCCGCGGCGAAATACGTCGCGGTATCGCGCACCGAACGGGTGAGCACGCCTTCGGAAACCAGATTGATCGGCATCGAGCGCGCCTGCGGACCGTCGATATGTCGTCCTCGGCTCGGCTTCAACCCGACCAGACCGCAGCAGGCGGCCGGAATCCGAATGGAGCCACCACCGTCATTGCCGTGCGCGATCGGCACCACCCCCGCGGCCACCAGTGCGGCCGCGCCACCCGATGACGCACCCGGCGAATAGTCCGTATGCCAGGGATTGCGGGTGGGTTCGGCGGCGGCGAATTCGGTACTCGCGTTCAAACCGAACTCCGGTAGTCGACTCTTGCCCAACACCGACATCCCGGTGCTCAGAAACTGTTTCGCATAAGGCCCGTCCTCGGCGGCGGGCCGCCCGACGAACGCCGCGGTGCCGTGATTGGTCGCCAGACCCCGCACATCGGTGTTGTCCTTGACATAGGTCGGGACTCCGAACAGCGGCGCATCCGGATCACCCGCCGACAGCGCGGATTCCGCCGGGACTACAACGGCGCGCAATGTCGGATCGACCCGCGCGGCCCGTGCCCGCGCCGCCTCGGCGACCTCGGCCGCGCCGATCTCCCCTCGACGCACCAGTTTCGCAATCGTCACCGCATCGTGGTCGGCGAGTACATCATCACCGAAGGCATGGAATCGCATATCCGGATTCTGCGCGCCGCGATAGCGACCACGCACCATTTTGGACAACCGACCTGTCGACAGGTGTTCCGCATGGCGTCGGATATCGTTCGACTGCAACGTGAGCGAGGAGATCGACACTATGAATAGCTCGACCGCCGTCCCGCTATGCCTACTGGCCGCGGGGGTGCTGAGTTTCGTTCCAGCACAATCGGCTTCGGCGGACGCACTGCCGGATCAGTTCCGCACGGTCAGCACCGAGGACGGCTGGGAACTGACGGTCACGAAATCCGCCGAAAACCTCGATCGAGTTCCCAACCTCGCCGAAACCGCCTTCACCCGAGAGGGCTTCGTCAGCGTCCGCGCGGCGGCCGATATCACCGGTGCGGGCAGTGTATCGGTCAACTCGGGCACGCTCACGCTGGGATACCAAATCGGTTGCCAGATCGATGTTTCCAACGGCATCTCACTCGGGCTCGCCGCGTCGGTCGGCCCGAACGTCAATGTGATGGTCGCGCCGACCCCCGGGTTGAGCGTCGGTGTCGGGGCAGCGGCACTGCCCAGCGTGTCGGCCACCTTCAAACCGGGAACGATCACCACCATCCCGTTCGGCACCAAAGCCCTTGCCGGACCGCATGGTTCGATCACCACCGATCAGGTGCAGATCAAAATCGATGCCTGTATGGGGCCGGTCAGCCTGCGCTCATATGTGATCGCGACCATTTCCACCGATACCGCCGATAATTCGGTGGCGGTGTACGGCGATCCGATCTGGTTGTGATCGCCGTGTCCGTCACATATCGCCGAGCCGCCCTGATCGCGGGCGCAGTCCTGGCGATCGCCACCAGCGCGCTGTCGAGCGTCACGCACGCGGCACCGATCGTGCCCGCCACCTGCGACCAATCCGATGCCCCCGACTGCCCCGAGCCGACCACCGACAAGACTCCGGGCATGGTTCCCGCACCGGGCGCCCCGCCGCTGCTCACACCGGCCGCACCGCCGCCACCGGCAAAGCCGAGCGCACCCGCCGCCGCACTGACCCCACCAGCGCCGGTCCCGCATCCGGGCACGCCGATCGTGCCCGCGGCACAGTGAATTCAGCTGCGGCGTAACTCGAAAATGCGGAAGGTCCGCCCACCGGACAGCTCGCACTCCATTTCGTAGCCCGGCCAGAACTCGACCGCCAGATCCCAGGCGCGTTTGCGGTCCATACCGGTGACCTCACTGACGCTCACCTCGAACCGCTCACCCTTGCGCCGGACAATGGCGGTGTCGGCCGCGCGCAGGTTCGCCGACCACACCGGATGCTTGGGGCTGCCCCAGTTGGAGCCCACCAGCAGCAAGTCGTCACCGCGCGGCACATACAACAGCGAGGTGGTGCGCGGGATCCCGGTTTTGCGGCCCGGGACGGTGAGCTCGATCGACGGCAAACCCGCCAGATCGAGCACACCGCGCCGCCCCCGACTGACTCGCCGCACAAACCGTTCCAGCCGCAGCACCATCGGCGCCGTGCGCATGACCCAGCGTTTCTGCGCGATCCGGCGAGCTAGCGCGGGCAACGGATTCGACACCATAATCCGAAATCCTGACAGAAATCCGACCCCGGACCACAGCCGGGACCGTCCGTTGAGACCAGCCTCACCCGCGCCATCACGAAACGCCCTCGACTGTCGCCGGTGGCCGAACAACGGCCACATCCGGTAGCACACCCTCATACGGCTCGATCTCGACCAGCGCCAATTGTCCCGCGCAGCTCTGACTCAACGTCGAGGCGGGACGATCCGCGGTGAGCACATTCGGGTTGCCGTGCCGACAGAAGCTGGGATCGGCCGGATCCGGGTCGTACCGGGCACCCGTGGACAACTGCGCGACCTGCGGCCGGACCGCGTCGTCGACGACCAGCCCCGCCAGACAGCTGCCCCGATCGTTGAAGATCCGCACGATATCGCCGTCTCGCAGACCGCGCGCCGCGGCATCGTCGGGATGTAACCGCACCGGTTCTCGCCCACCGATTTTCACCGACCGACTGTGTGCGCCGACATCGAGCTGGCTGTGCAGTTTGGCGCGCGGCTGATTCGCGATGAGCTGCAGCGGGAACCGCGTCGCGGCACCCAGCCATTCCTCCGGCGCCAACCACACCGGGTGACCCGGGGTATCGGCATATCCGAACCCATCGATCGTTTCGGAGAAGATCTCGATCTTGCCACTGGGTGTGGTGAGCGGGAAACGGTCCGGATCCGCGCGGAAATCGGCCAACAGCACTTGATCGGGATCGGGCACCGCAACCGTGAACGACTCGCTGTCCCAGAACTCGTCGAACTCCGGCACCGTCGGATCGTCGAGCCCGCCGCGCCATTGCTCGTACAGGTGCCGCAACCATTCCTCGACGGTGCGCTCTTCGGTGAATTCCTTACCGACACCGAGGCATTCGGCCAAGTCCGCGAAGATCGCGTAGTCGTCACGGGACGCACCGTGCGGCCGGGTCAGCGCCTTCATCGGGAAGAATTCGCGATCGTTCTGCCCGCAACCGAAGTCGTCGCGTTCGATGCTCATGGTCGCCGGGAGGACGATATCGGCGTGACGCGCGGTCGCGGTCCAGAACGCATCGTGCACGATCACCGTCTGCGGCCGCGTGAACGCCGCGTGCAGCCGGGCCAGATCCTGGTGGTGGTGAAAGGGATTCCCACCGCACCAATACACCAACTCGATCTTCGGATACACCAACCGCGCACCGTTGAAATCGAAGGGCTGCCCCGGATTCAGCAGCATATCGGCGATCCTGGCGACCGGAATGAACGCCGAAACACCATTGCCGCCCTGCGGGAACCTCGGCACCGACTGCCCGCGCGCCGGATCACCGACGTGCGCGCACGAACCGTAGCTGTGGCCGAATCCCCCACCCGGCAGCCCTATCTGGCCGAGCATCGCCGCAAGCACCACCCCCAGCCACAACGGCTGCACACCATGCTCGGCACGCTGCAACGACCAGCTCACATTGAGCATCGTGCGCGCGGCGGCCATCTCCCGTGCCAACCACCGGATTCGCTGGGCCGACACACCGGTGATGGCTTGCGCCCACGCGGGATCCTTGACAATGCCATCGGTTTCGCCCCGCACGTAGCCGATGAACCGCTCGTACCCGACCGTGTACCGATCCAGAAATTCCTTGTCCGCCAACCCATCCGCATCCAACACCTGGGCCAGCGCCAGCATCAGCGCCGTATCGCTACCGGGCCGCGGCGCGATCCATTCGGCCGCGGCCTCCGCCGGAATGTCATCGCGCAGTGGGCTGATCGATACGAATCGGCACCCGCGCGCCCGCGCGGCCGCTATCCAGCTCCTGGTGTTGTGCCGCGACACGCCACCGGGCGACACCGCCGAGTTCTTCGGCGACAGCCCACCGAAGGCCACCACCAACTGTGTGTGGTCGACGAGTACGCTCTTCGCGGTCGCGTGACCCTCGAACAGTCCCATCGAGCCGATCACATGTGGCAACAGCACCTGCGAGGTTCCCAGACTGTAGCTGTGCACACTTCGGACATAACCGCCGAGACAGTTCAGAAACCGGTGCACCTGACTCTGCGCATGATGAAACCGCCCCGCACTCGACCAACCGTAGGACCCGCCGTACACCGCTTCCGCGCCGTAATCGCCGTACACCCGACGCAACTCACCGGATACCAACTCCACCGCGGTTTCCCAGGACACCGGCACAAACGGCTCATCGCCGCGCCCGGCCGCACCCGGCCCGCTCTTCAACCACCCCTGTCGCACATACGGCTGATCGATGCGCGTCGGATGATGTTGTGCCGAGGCCACATTCTCGATCAGAGCCGTCGGTTCCGGATCCCCGCGCCACGGACGCACCGCAGTCAACCGCTGCCCATCGCTCTCGGCTTCGAACACTCCCCAGTGCGTCAGATGCGCGGCCATCACCCCACGGTAGCCCCGCCCACCGACAGGTTCACTTTGTTATGACGCCGCGCTGGTCCGCGGCTTATGCCCGCCCGGCGATCTCAGACACAGATGCTGAAGCTGAAGAAGGGACCCAGCGGGACGTTGAAGCAGAATGCGACCGAACCGAACGCGGGTGTAACCGGCTCCGCCGAGGCCGCAGGAGCGGCGAGAGCGCCAACAGATACGGTGATGGCGATCGCGGCGATCGCCGTGGCAATTCTGGTGGTCATTACAACGTTTCCTGACTGATCGACGATGATGATGCCCCCGACCAGAAATCGTTACTTCTCCGATCATCCGCTGATCCCCTAGCAGGCACAAGACCACGCATCGAGGACGCGTCGGCACGGAATGTGCGGTCGGACTGCCCGACCGCACATCAGATCCGACTCAGGATTCGGATTCGATCGGCAGGCCCGCCTCGGTCCAATCCTGGATGCCCGCGCGGTAGGCGCGGACATTCGTATAGCCGAGGGCGCGCAGTTTGACGGCGACGACCTCACTGTTGCGGCAGGCGTTGTTGGAGCAGTAGGTCACGATGGGTGCGTGCGGGTCCGGGAGCAACTGCGCGGCTCGGGATTCTACATCGGCCTCGACGAGCGTGAGCGCGCCGGGCAGATGCGCTTTCTCGTAGTAACCCACACCGAGGGTGTCCAGGACCGTCACCGTACCGGCCTCGATTGCTTCGGCCAGTTCGTCACGGGCGATGACTGTGGTCATGAGATGTCCTTCCTAACGTCACACATTTTATGTGCGTGCGCACGCTATTATATATGTGCGGGTGCACGCAAGTGGTTAGAATCGGCGCGTGACGGAATCGGAGAAGCATCGCGCGGCGGCCAGCAGCGCATGGTCGGCACTGCTGCGGGTGCACGCGAACCTCGTCCCCCGCTTGGATGCTGAACTGCGCCGAGACTTCGGACTCCCGCTCGCGTGGTACGACGTGCTACTCGAACTCGACGGCGTCGAACCGATGCGCATGACCGATCTGGGCGAGCGTGTCGTACTCAGCCGCACCCGGGTCAGCAGGCTCGTCACCGAGATGGCGGCCGCAGGCCTGGTCGCGCGCGAATCCAACCCCGACGACGGCAGATCCGCATTCGTCGCCATTACCGATGCCGGTCGCGAGCGGCTGCACGCGGCCGCGCCCGGCTACCTCGCGGGTATCGAGCGATACTTCGCCGACAAGCTCGACCCGAACGAATTGCACACCCTCGCCGCGACTCTCGCCAAGATCCTCGGCCCGACCGATCTCACCATCACACCCCGGCGCGGTTCGTAGCCCGCAAGTCTGCACCGACTGCCGGTCGGCACGATTCGAACACCCATGGCAGTCAATGCAATTCGCGTCACATCCGCGCACGCGGCGGCGTCTTTTCTGAAACACTAACACTTCAGACTGGCCTGTACCTTTGATGACAGGCACATCGAGCGTGCACCCCCGGAAAGGATGCAGCCCCTTGGCGATCGGCGCGGCACAGCAAGCCCCACACCAATTTTCCCGCGGGCAAGGAGCCCGCTGATGTTCACCCGCTGGGGCGATCTCGTCTATCGCCTGCGCTGGGCCGTACTCGCTGTCGTGGTGGGCGCATTGCTTGCACTCGGCGCATACGGCTTCGGACTCGAAGACCACCTCAGCTCCGGCGGCATGGACGATCCCACTTCCGAATCCGCACACGCCGCACGCCTCGCCGACACCGCCTTCGGACGCAATCACGACTTCGACGTCGTCGTGCTCTACACCGCACCGGACGGAAAGACCGTCGACGACCCGGAATTCAGCCAGCCGATCATCGACAACCTCAACAGCCTCCCCGACAAATACCCGAACGAGATCACCGGCATCAACGCGTCCTACTGGCGCGTCGACGGCGCCAAGATCAGCGGCGCGAAGGCAGCCACCCAGGACAAGAAGCGCGCCGTGGCCGCAATCGCCATCGCGGGCGACAACGACACCGACTGCGTCCGCAACTTCCGGAAAGTCAAGGACGCCTTCGCAATCCCCGGCATCGACGTGCAAGTCAGCGGCCTGCAAGCGGTGGCGGGCACACTCAACGACACCATGGCCGACGATGTACACCGCATGGAAGTCCTGGCCATCCCGGCCGTCGCCGTACTGCTCTTCTTCATCTTCGGCGGCCTCGTCGCGGCCGCGCTACCGTTACTCGTCGGCGGACTCACCGTCATCGGCGCATCCGGCATCATCATGTTCCTGACCCGCTTCACCGAGGTGAATTCCTTTGTCTCCTCGGTACTGTCGATGATCGGCCTGGGCCTGGCCATCGACTACGGCCTGTTCATCGTCAGCCGATTCCGCGAAGAACTCGCCGCGGGCCACGACACCCGCGCCGCGGTGCGCCGCACCGTCGTCACCGCGGGACGCACCGTCGTGTTCTCCGCGACCATGATCATCGCGAGCCTCGGCAGCATGCTGCTGTTCCCCCAGGGCTTCCTCAAATCCATGGCCTACGGTGCCATCGCGACCGTCCTACTCGCCGCCTGCACCGCCATCACCATCCTGCCCGCCAGCCTCGCCGTCCTCGGACCGCGCGTGGATATGTTGGGGTTCAAGCGGTTCCGAAGAGCCAAGACCGCCGAACAAATCGAAGACGGTTTCTGGGGCAAGACCACCCGCTGGGTGATGGCGCGACCACTCACCGTCGCGATCCCGCTCGTCATCCTGCTCTTCCTACTGATCATCCCCGTCAAAAACCTCATCTTCGGCGGCTTCAGCGAGCGATACCTCCCGCCGGACAACCCGACTCGCGTCGCACAAGAACAGATCGACACCTTCTTCCCACAGCGCCGATCCGACCCCATCGAACTGGTCTTCGTCGCCGACAACAGCACACCGGTCGGCGAGGCCTGGCACGCGGCCGGACACGCACCCGGATTGGCCAGCCCGTTCGAGATGCCATCCAAATCCTCGACCCAGGACAACATCTACCGCTCCAAGGCAACACTGGTGAACCCGAACGAAGGCGGGCAAACCATCGAATACCTCCGCAAAATGGAACTCCCCGACGGCGTCGGCATGTACGTCGGCGGCATTCCCGCCATGCAGAAAGACAGCATCGACGCGCTGCTCTACCGCATCCCGGTCATGATCGCCCTGGTCCTGTTCGTGAGCACACTGCTGATGTTCCTCACCTTCGGCTCACTGGTACTGCCGATCAAGGCCGCACTGATGAGCGCCCTCGGACTCGGCTCCACCCTCGGCATCCTCACCTGGATCTTCGTCGACGGCCACGCCGCAGCGCTACTGAACTTCACCCCGCAGCCGATCCAATCCAACGTGCTCGTGCTGATCATCGCGATCATCTACGGCCTGTCCACCGACTACGAGGTCTTCCTGCTCTCCCGGATGGTCGAGGCCAGAGCCAAGGGCGCCAGCACCAGCGACGCGGTACGCACCGGCACCGCGCACACCGGCCGCATCATCACCGCCGCAGCGCTCATCCTGCTGGTCGTGACCGGCGCCTTCGCCTTCTCCGATCTGGTGATGATGCAGTACATCGCCTACGGCATGATCGCCGCACTGTTCATCGACGCGACCGTACTGCGCATGCTGCTGGTACCCGCGGTCATGAAACTGCTCGGCGACGACTGCTGGTGGGCACCGGCCTGGATGAAGCGTCTCCAGGAGAAAATCGGACTCGGCGAACCTATTCTGGACGACGAACGCCCGGGCACCGAGGATCCGCGCGACCCGATCGACACCGCACCGGTCACACTGCGGCGCCCCACCGTCACCGCTGGACGGTCGGACGGTTCGTAGCCGCACCCACCAAAGGGAACGCTGCGCGCCGCCTCGGGAGGTACGCTCACCGCCGGAAAGCCCGCGGACCCGATCGCCGAACCGGCGACCTGGTCAACCACCGGCCACCTGGACCGAAGGACGACCGCGATGTGCAGCTACCGTCTCGATGCCGAATATGCCGACCCGACACCGCGGAAGGTGCGGATCAACACCCACGCCCGCTATTCGGAGCATCCCGACGACCCCACCGCGAATGTGCTCACCGCGCTCGAACTCACCGGAACCGAACATCTAGCCGATATCGGCTGCGGCGACGCCCGATTCCTCGCTCACCTCGTGAGCAACGGTCACCAGGGTCCGCTGGTCGGCATCGACACCTCTCCCGCGATGGTCGCCGCCGCCGATGCCGTGCCAGGAGTGCGCGGCGTATTCGGCAGTGCGGACCGAATCCCGTTCGACGACAACAGCTTCGATGCACTCACCGCGCGCCATATGCTCTACCACCTCGCGAATCCGATCGCCGCACTCCGAGAATTCCGGCGCACGACCAAGCCCGGCGGGACGGTAGCCGTGGTCGTCAATCATCCCGGAACCTACCCGCACACCACCGAACTCGTGGCCGCGCATGCCGCGACATACGGCCTCGACGTGGGCGATTCGGTCCCCACCACCGTCGACTCCGACACTTTGCCCGCCATGATGTCCGAGGTGTTCGGCGAGGTGCGGATCCAGCGATCCGATAACGCGCTCGTCTTCGATACCCCGGATCCGCTCGTGCGCTTCGCCGAGGCGCTGTTCACGTTCTACGGAGTCATGCCGAATCACCCTCGACGGCAGGCGATCCTGAACGACCTCCGCGAGGACGTCGAGGATTGGTTCACCCATCATCCAGGGCGGACGTGGCGAGATCCCAAGGGGTACATCGTCGCCACGGCCGTGGTCGATCACCAGGGCAGCGCGCCTTCGGCATCGACATAGCTACCGGTGGGGCCGTCGGGGCCGATCTGCGCCATCCGCACGATGATCTGCGCGCCCTCTTCCACCGTCTGGGTGCCGCTGTTCCCGTTGAGATCGGTCTTCGTGAAACCCGGCTCCACCGAATTGATCCGCATATTCGGGAACGCCTTCGCATACTGCACCGTGAGCATGTTCACCACGGTCTTCGACGCCGGATAAGCGACACCAGGGTATGCGTACGCCGGGGTGCCCGGAGTCGAGACCCTGTTCAATGAGGCCAGACCGCTGCTGACATTGACGACGACCGGCGCAGCGGAACGCTGCAGCAGCGGCAGGAAGGCATGCAGGACACGCACTGTGCCGAAAACGTTCGTGTCGAAGGTCTTTCGCATAACATCCGCAGTGAAGTCCGCGGCACCGATGATGTCGTCCCGATCGGTCATCTCCGCCTGGATACCGGCATTGTTGACCAGGACATCCAGACCGCCCTCGGCCTCGATGGTCCGCACCGCTGCCGCGACGGAAGCATCATCGGTGATATCGAGTTGCACTGCCCGAGCACCCAACTCCTGCGCCGCCTGACGACCGCGTTCGGCATCACGGCTGCCCAGATAGACCGTGTGGCCCCCTGCGACAAGTTGGCGGGCGGTCTCGAAGCCGAGACCCTTGTTCGCTCCGGTGATCAAGATTGCTGCCATACCACCAACGCTAGGACTTAGAGTGCACTCGAAGTCAAGTAGCAACCCGGTCCTCTCCGAAAAACGCTGAGCTGCAGCAGCGCTCGGCTCATCAACCGGCCGCTTACCACGATTCGATCAGCGGGACATCATGTTCCTGCCGTTGCCACTCCTCGGTGAGGCGACCCAGTCGGCCCGGGGCGGCGATACCGCGCACGCCTGCGATCTTCTCCTCGCGGACCTCCAGGATCGTGACGCCAACGACGCGGTCGTCGAGCGTGGCGAGCATGGCCGGTTGGTTGTTGACCACGACGGCATGGATCGCGGGCGAGCCACCGGCGAGTCTCCGCTTGGCCGGAGACGGTTTGAAGCCCGCCCGCACCGCACTGGCTATCCGCTCCGGCGTCGCGTACCGGATCAGTTTCGCGGCCAGTCCCAGCCCAGCGCCGTCGGAAATGCCGGTCGCGTCGTCGGTCAGCAGCGCGATCAGCCGATCGGTGCGGCCAGAGGAAGCGGCATCGACGAATGCCTCCACGATTCGACGCGCGGAGGCACGATCGATGTCAATGCCATTGCGGGCAGCGGTGATTCGACGCCGGGCTCGGTGGATGTGCTGCTGACTCCCCGACTCGGTGATGCCGAGAATCCCGGCTATCTCGGCATGGCTGTACGCGAAGGCCTCGTGCAGCACGTAAACGGCCCGCTCGACCGGTGACAGCCGCTCCATGAGCGTCAGCACCGCAAGGGTCACCGATTCACGCTGCTCGACAGTGTCGGCCGGGCCCAGCATCGGATCGCCGTTTAGCAGCGGTTCGGGCATCCAGGCGCCGACCGCGCGTTCGCGCCGGACCTTCGCCGAACGGAGCCGGTCGATGGCCAGATTGGTGACGATCTTGGTCAGCCATGCCTCGGGCACCTCGACATACTCCCGGTCGGCCGCCTGCCACCGCAGGAACGCGTCCTGCACCGTGTCCTCCGCGTCGGCGGCCGAGCCGAGCAGACGATAGGCGAGCGAGGCCAGCCGATTTCGGCTGGCCTCGAAACGCGCCACGGTGGCAGTGTCCATGCGCACGACTCTATGCGGCGACCACGTCGGCCGATTGCTGTCGGGTGGTGGCCAACCGGTACTTGTGAGTCGACCTTCCCAAGGTCGGGTGGCCGATGGCCCAGCCGCTGGCCGCCACGATCGCCGACTTGACGCGCGCCGCCGACCGTCCGCACACCGCCCCGGACTTCGACCGAGCGTCACCATCGACCAGCTGCAAGATCCCGTCCTTGCGTCCCAGGCTGATGTGGTTGCCGACGTACGTCAGCGCGGCCGCCTTGATCTTGCGCCCGGTCAGGTCCCCGACGATCGCGGCCGTCGCCTGCATGCCGGTGAACCCCGCGGAAGCGCAGGACATCGGCAACGGCCGTCCGTTGTCGCCGATGACGAAGGCGCTGTCACCGGCAACATAGACATCCGGGTGCGAGACCGACCGCATCTGACGGTCGACCACTATCTGGCCGTTGGGTACCACCTCGAGGCCGCTGGCGGCGGCAATCGGGTGCACGGCGAAGCCCGCGGTCCACACGGTCGCGTCGGAGGCGAAAGCGGTGCCGTCGGCGGCGACCACCGCCGCCTCCTCGACGCGCTCGATGGTGGTGTGCTCGTGGACCGTGATCCCGAACCGGTCGAAGGCACGCAGCAGGTGACGGCGAGCCTTCGTACCCAGCCAGCCGCCCAGTTCGCCGCTGGTGGCAAGGCTGACCCCAAGTCCCGGACGGGATTCGGCGATCTCGGTCGCGGCCTCGATCGCGGTCAGGTTGCCGCCGACTACCACCACCTTCCCGTGCTGGCCCAGCTCATCCAGGCGTGCGCGCAGACGCAGCGCGGACGGCCGCGCGGCCACATGGAAGGCGTGCTCCTCGACACCCGGAACACCATGGTCGGCGGCGGTGCTGCCGAGCGTGTAGACGAGGGTGTCGTATTCGAGCCGATCGATACCCTCGCCGTCCACGACTGTGACAGTTCGATGGTCGACGTCGACGTTGGTTACCCGCGCCAGCCGTAGCCGGATGCAAGTGCCCGCGAACATCTCCGCCAGCGGCCGGTGGCGGAGATTCTGCCCCGCGGCGAGCTGATGCAAGCGCAACCGCTCGACGAAATCGGATTCGGCGTTGACGACCGTGATCTCGAAGTCGTCGGAGTGGAGTTGGCGGGCCAGGTATCCGGCGGAAAATGCTCCGGCGTATCCGGCCCCGAGGACGACGATGCGGTGCTTCATGGTTCGCTCCTGTCTGGTTCGCGTGCTTCCTGAACGAGACAGCGCCCGAATTCCTGACAGGATCAATCAGTGACGTGGGTCACCGCCACGAGACCAGGCCTGACCTGGGGCAACGCATATCCGTTGTTCTTGCCCGGACGCTACGGAGACCCCTTGTGGCGCAATGAGCCTGCCCCCGGGCACGTCGTGGCTGGGGTGTGCGCTGGGTGCTGCGCTTTCGTCCATAGGTGATTCGTGTGGGGTTTGAAAGGAGGCTACATAGTTAGATGCGCATATCTACTTAACTAGATGTAATTTTGAGCGCTTGGCTGTCTGTTCTAGGTCACCTCCTGGCACCGCGGAGATCGACATGAGCCACGCGATTCCCTTGTGCCCCAGTTTGTTTCGAGCCTCTGCGGCCTACCCCGCTCCCCCACCCCCAGTTCAGCAGGGCAGCACGACATATGTCTCGCGCTCTGGATGTACCTGATCCCGATCGATAGCCACATCCTTCACGAAAGAGACGACCGACCAGTTACCCTCGTCGCGTGGTCCCGCCCGACCCGGCATGAGCCGGAGGTCCACGAGCGCCCGTCACCGCCAAGGAAGCAGGAGTTCGATGCGATCACTGAGTAGCCGCCACATCTTGGTCACGCTGGTGGCCAGCACCGCCGCCGTCATGGCCGGTGGTCCGACACCCGCCATGGCACAGCCTGCGCCGCCCACCCAGGTGCGGCCGCTCGGCCCGGACTTCCTCTGGGGCGTGGCCGCATCGGGATATCAGTCCGAAGGCTTTGCGCCGGACAGCAATTGGTCCCGGTACGTGGCCGCGGGTAAGACGGATGACCCCTATCTGGAGTCCGTCGACTTCTACCATCGGTACCGGTCCGATATCGATCTGGCCGCGCAGCTCGGCGTCAAGGTCTATCGGATCGGTATCGAGTGGGCGCGCGTGCAACCGCGACCGGGTGAATGGGATGAGGCCGGATTTCGCTTCTACGACAATGTAATCGCCGCGATCACGGCGTCCGGGATGCGTCCGATGCTCACCATCGATCACTGGGTGTATCCGGGCTGGGAGGTCGATCGCGGCGGCTGGTCGAATCCGAATATCGTCGAGGACTGGCTGGCCAATGCCCGCACGGTCGTCGACCGATACGCCGCGGCGGACCCGCTGTGGGTCACCTTCAACGAGCCCGCGGCCTACATCATGAACGAGATCTCACACGGCGGCCTCTCCCCCGCCGCCATGCCGGTGATGCAGGACCGAATCACCAAGGCGCACAACGCCATCTACGACTACATCCACTCCGTGCAGCCCGGTGCGATGGTCACCAGCAATGTGGCCTACATTCCGGCCGGTGAGGATGCGGTCAACGGCTCGTTCATCAATGCGATCGCCGCGAAACTGGACTACATCGGCATCGATTACTACTACGGCGCCTCCCCCGACACCGTTACCACGCTGAGCTTCAGCCAGCTGTGGAACAACCCATTGGAGCCGGAGGGCATTTACTATGCCCTGCAACACTATTCACGCAAATTCCCGGGCCGCCCGCTCTACATCGTCGAGAACGGCATGCCCACCGAGAACGGCATGCCCCGAGCCGATGGTTACACCCGCGCCGATGACCTCCGCGACACCGTCTATTGGCTGCAGCGCGCCAAGGCCGACGGTATGAATCTCATCGGCTACAACTACTGGAGCCTCACCGACAACTACGAATGGGGTTCCTACACACCACGTTTCGGCCTCTATACGGTGGACGTCCGCACCGACCCCAGCCTCACCCGCAAGCCCACCGACGCCGTCCCCGCCTACACCGCCATCACCAACCAGGGCGGCGTCACCCCCGACTACCGCCCGACCCGCGCCCCCAAACCCTGCTCCTTCGTCGACGCCGCCGCCAGCTGTGCCGACCCGGTTACTGTCCCGCGCTAGCGCGACTCGGGGTCGACACCCGCGGGTGCCGACCCCGACCTATCTCAGGAGCCGGTGAACTGTTGCCCGGAGATCGAGCGCGACTGCTCGCCGTCGACGCCGACCGGGATGTCGCCCTCGAGGGTGGTGCGGTACAGCACGCGGGTGACATCGAGGTGGTTGAGGTCGCCCGGGGCCAGATGCGCGGTGGCGCGGTTGTCCCAGAACGCCAGACTGCCCTTGTCCCAACGGAATCGGACGGTGTAGGCCGGATTCGACAGTTCGTCGAACAGCAGCTGGAGTACGGCGTCGCTCTGGGCCGGGCTCAGACCGACGATGTGGGTGGTGAAGCCGGGGTTGACGAAGAGCACCTTCTCACCGGTCACCGGGTGCACGCGCACGACAGGATGCTCGGTCACCAACGGAGCATCGGCGACCTTCTTGGCGTAATCGCTTTCCTCGTTCCATGCCGGACGGCTGCCACCGAACCGGTGCACGGCCCGCAGTCCCTCGACGAAATTGCGCAGCGACTCGGGCAGATTCGCGTAGGCCGCCGCGAGATTCGTCCAGCTGGTGTCCCCCCCGCGCTCCGGTGCGATCTCGGCGCGCAGCAGTGACGCGGCGGGCGGGTTGATCAATGCGGACACATCGGTGTGCCAGTGGTTGGTGTAGGTGAATTTCTTGACACCGAACCGCTTTTCGTAGAGTCGGCTGTCGACGGCCAGGATCTCGGGGAATTCGGTCGGCGCGTCATCGTCGTAGGGATGCGAGGGGGTCACGGCGCCGAACCGCCGGGAGAAGGCGATGTGTTCGGCATGGCCGATGTGCTGGTCGCGGAAGAACAGCACCTTGTATTCGTAGAGGGCCGCGGTAATGTCGGCGACCTCCTGATCGGTGAGCTCGGCCCGCAGGTCGACGCCCGCAATCTCGGCGCCGATATGTCCGGCGACGGGCGTGATCCGGAGGGTGGTGGTCGTGGGCTCGCTGACAGTGGTCATGGTCGTACTTTCTTCGGCGATGGTTGGGGATGGTCGGTGCAGCACGGGCGACAACCACTGCTGCCCATTCGCATGAAGTCGACGGCGCGCCGCCTGGTCAGCCGGAAACTCATGCGCCGAGTTCGGTTCGCACGTGGGCGAATTGGCTTTCCACCGGCGCCAGCCCGTAGTGCCCGCGCAGGGTCGTCGCGGTGTAGTCGGTACGGAAAAGGCCGCGCTCCTGCAGGATCGGGACCACCCGGTCCACGAAGTCCTCTAGACCACCCGGGAGGTACGGCGGCATGATGTTGAAGCCGTCGGCGGCGCCGTTCTCGAACCAGGACTGCAGTTCGTCGGCGATATCGGTGGGTGTGCCCGCGAAGGTGCGGTGTCCGCGCCCGCCGCCCAACTTGCCGATGAGCTGACGCACCGTGAGGTTCTCCCGCTCGGCGAGTTCCTTCACCAGCGTGAATCTGCTCTTGCCTCCTTCGATTTCGCTCTCCGCGGGCAGCGGTGGCAGCGGTGCGTCGAGTGCGTGTTCGGTGAGATCGACGCCCAGCAGCGCGGACAGTTGCCGGAGTGCGTAATCCGGTGAGATGAGATCGGTGAATTCCTGTTCGAGGGCCAGTGCTTCCGCGCGGGTATCGGCGATGAACGGCACCAGACCAGGCAGCACCTTCAGCTCATCGGCCGAACGCCCGTACTTGGGCAGTCGCGCCTTCAGATCCCGGTAGAACGCCTGCCCCTGCGCCAGCGAGCGCTGCGCGGTGAAAACGGCCTCCGCGTAGTGCGCGGCGAAATCCTTACCGCTCTCCGACGATCCGGCCTGCACCAGCAGCGGCCGCCCCTGCGGGCTGCGCGGCGAATTCAGCGGGCCGCGCACCCGGAACCGATCACTGACGTAGTCGATGGTGTGCACCTTGTCCGGATCGGCGAAGATGCCCTCGTCCGGGTCGAGCACGATGGCCGAGGATTCCCAGCTGTCCCAGAGCCGCACGGTGACGTCCACGAACTCCTGTGCCCGTTCGTAGCGCCTGGCGTGTTCGGGAATGGCGTCGAAGCCGAAGTTGAAGGCCTCGTCCTCATTGCCCGAGGTGACGATATTCCAGCCCGCCCGACCGCTGCTGATGTGATCGAGCGAGGCGAATTTGCGGGCCAGGTTGAACGGTTCGTTGTAGGTGGTCGAGGCCGTCGCGATGAGCCCGACCCGTTCGGTCGCCGCGGCGATGGCGGCAAGCAGGGTTACCGGCTCGAATACGGCCAAGGTATTGCGCTTGATGCGCGGTCCGACGGCCAGCCCGTCGGCGAAGAAGACCGAATCGAGTTTGCCGCGTTCGGCGATGCGGCCGAGTTCCTGGAAATGCCGCACATCCAGGACCCGGCGCTCCTCGGTGCGGGGATGCCGCCAGGCCGCCTCGTGATGACCGACGCCCATCAGGAAGGCATTGAGATGGAATTGCTTGCGGGGTAACGACATCGGAGTCCTTAACGGGATGGTTCGGCGCGCCAGCGGGACAGGCGGCGTTCGACAGCGACGAGTAGGCCGTTGAAACTCAGCCCGAGCAGCGAGATGGCGATGATGCCCGCATACATATTCGGGATCTGGAAGTTCTGCTGGGCCGCGGTGATCAGATAGCCGAGTCCGGCGCGGGCGCCGACCATTTCGGCTGCGATGAGCACCAGGATCGAGGATGCCGCCGCCATTCGCACGCCGGTGAAGATCGATGGCACCGCGGCGGGCAGGATCACCTTCTGGAACAGCCGAATCGGCGAGAAACCTAACGATACAGCGGATTTGATCAGCAGCGGATCGACCGTGCGCACCCCGGTAATGGTGTTCAACAGGATCGGGAAGAAGCTCGCGTACACCACGAGCGCGATCTTGGATGTCTCTCCGATGCCAAGGATCAGAATGAACACCGGCAGCAGCGCCAATGCCGCGGTATTGCGGAACAGTTCGAGGATAGGGTTCAGAAAATCGGCCACCGGGCGATACCAGGCGATGGCGACACCGACCGGAATGGCGACCGCGAGCGCGAGCGAGAATCCGGTCGCCGACCGGGTCAGACTGGTCGAGACGTGTTCCCACATCTCACCGCTCTCGACCAGATCCACAAAGGCCTGCGCGACGGTCGAAAACGGCGGCAAGAAGACTTCGTCCACCAAACCGAGCCGCGGCGCCGCCTCCCACACCGTGACCAGCAGGCCGATGGCGAAGGTGGGCTTGAAGATTCGCCATGCCAGCAGCGCGACCGCCCGCACTACCCGCGATACATCGACTTCCCGTGTCGGCACGGACTCGGCCCGGTTTCGGACGACAACCGGCCGTGACTTCTCGACGACTTGCACTGCGCTAGACATGAACCGGCTTCCTCTCGATGCTCGTGGCCGACAGCGACTCGCGTTCGAGTCCCTGTGCCCGGGTGACTTCGCTCTGCAATTGCGACCAGATCTGGTGCCGTGCCTCCCGGAAGGCTTCGCTGGAGCGCACATCCGCACCGGAACTCCGGTCGATATCGATATCGATCACCGCCTTGACCCGGCCGGGGCGTGAGGTCAGCACGGCGACTCGCTGGCCGAGGTAGACGGCCTCGTCTATGCCGTGGGTGATGAACAGAATCGTTTTGCCGGTGGCTCGCCAGATCCGTAACAGCTCGTCCTGCAACGACTCCCGAGTCTGGGCGTCGAGCGCCGCGAACGGCTCGTCCATCAGCAACACCTCGGGATCGAAGGCGAGGCTGCGGGCGATGGCGACACGTTGTTTCATGCCGCCGGACAGCTCATGCGGATAGCGGTCGCCGAATCCGGCCAGACCCACCAATTCCAGGTACTCGTCGGCGATCTTCCGGCGTTCCCGACCCCGCACACCCTTCGCTTCCAAACCGAATTCGATATTGGCCCGGGCGGTCCGCCACGGCAGCAGCGCGTACTGCTGGAAGACGATCCCGCGATCCAGACCCGGTCCGCTGATCGGCTTGCCGTCCAAGAGGATTCGCCCGGCACTCGGCTTGCTCAGCCCGCCGAGCAGATCGAGCAGCGTCGACTTCCCGGACCCGCTCGGGCCGACGAGTACCAGGAACTCGCCGTCGCGCAGCTCGAGCGAAATATCCTCGATCGCGGTGAACTCCTCGTTCGAGCCACGGATCGGGAACTGTTTGCGCACTCCGGTGAGTGCGAGTTTCACCTGAGTCATTTCGCCACCACCTCTCCGGTCGGACCGGTGGTCGGACCGTAGGTGCCGTTGGCGTAGGGGTTGTCCTTGTTGGTGTAGAGATCCTTCACCGACAGCTTCCCGGCGGGCACATCACCATTGCGGACCAGCCAATCGATCCAGATCTGCAGTTCCTTCTCCGCAATCACCGCGCCGGGGACCGGCAGGCCCGGACTCCGCCAGAATTTCAGCAGATCGGTATTCTCATTGCGGCCGCGCTTGTTGATGATCGAGGCGAAGCGCGCCACCACCTCGTCGCGCGGGGTCACCTGCAGCCAGCGCGTCGCCCGCGCGGTCCCCTGGACGAAGTCCTTGACGGCCTCCGGGTTCTGCGCGATGTAGTCCTTGCGGAAGACATAAGTGCCGTAGTCGAATTGACCGAACAGGTCCTTATCGGTGTAGAGCGCGTGGATACCGCCACGCCCGACCGCGCCTTCCCGGAAAACTCCGCCCAGCGCGCCGACATCGATCTGGCCCTTGCGTAGCGCATCCTCGGTATTGGCCGGTGGCACCACGATCAGTTCCACCTGCTTGATCTCCTGATCGGTCAGCCCCTGCTGGTGCAGCCATTCGCGGGTGATGAATTCATGGTGTGCGCCGAGGGTATTGATGCCGACCTTCTTGCCGATCAGGTCACGGGGCGATTTGATGCCCGCATCGTCACGGACGAAGTAACCGGTGAACGACTGCTCGTCCGCGCCGTAGGAGCTCAGCACCGAAGTCACGGGTGCACCGCCCGCGACCAACTTGACGACCGCGCCGTTGAAGGCGCTGCCGAACTCGATCTGACGGGTCGCGGCGGCCTGGATATTCGCCGGTCCGCTGGTGGTGTCACCCTCCCAGTGCAGCGCGATCTTGCTGAAGTAGCCGAGATCGTCGGCAAGTTCGTAGGCCGAGACCTGGCCGGTCGATCCCTGGTAGCGCAGTACGGCCTTGCCGTCGGCATTGGTGCCCGGCTCGGATTTGCCGCAACCCGCGAGCACCGCGACCGCGGTGGGAATAGTGAGCACAGCGGCCACCGCACGGAGGAACCGTGGCCTGGTTTTCTGGGACAGCGTCATGGCAGTTCTTTCACGGAATGCGCTCTGCCGCAGCGTGATAGGGCACGCCACAGCGGCAGGCAAGCGCGGAGGATTACCTGATTCGGCTAAATGCGGCGGCCAATTTCGGCGACCGCGGATTCAGGCGCGACAGACTCCATGGGGCAGGCGCATGAAATCCACCGTGCGACGGCGGATCAGCGCAATGGATGCGATCATGTCAACGACCTTTGTGGGATTCGGATAGAAGCGGCGACCCCGCGGCTTTGTGTCCATGGTGAGGGTCGACCGTCATGGACGACAATGCCGATTTCACATTGTGAAAATCACCGTGAGTACAACTCCACCGGCGCATCGGTGATGGCGGCAGTGGACTGGAACAGTGGCCCGATCCGGCCCGCGATCTGCCGCATAGCGGGCACGATGCCGCGCACCAGCTCCTCGTTGAGCCGCGCCGAGCGGGCCTGCACGCCGAGCGCACCCCACACCTGCTTATCCGGACCGAGGACAGGCACCGCCACCGAGCGGACCGGATCCTCGCGCTCGATGATCTCCACCGCGAAACCGCTGCGCCGCACGCGATCCAGATCCGTCGACGGCAGTGGCGCTGGCCATCGATCGAGTCCGTCGACAACCGGCGCGAATGCCAGCAGGGCCTGGCCGACGGCGCTGGAGCGCAGCGACTGGCGGGCCTGGGGCAACTGGTTGGGGCAGAAGTACACCGGCGGCCGCGCCTGAAAGACGGTGACCGCGTCCCGATCATCGGCGATGCTGAGGCTGACGGTGATCTTGATGCCCGCGGCCAGCGCGTAGAGATGCGGTGCGGCCGCGTCGATGCCGAGGCGCGACAGCGCGGGCCGGGCCAGCGAGGCGAGCCCGTGCCCGATGCGATAGCGATCGGTCGCCGCATCCTGCTCCAGCAACCGACCCCGCACCAATGCCTGGGCCAACCGATATGTGGTACTGACCGGAAGTCCGGCCCGATGCGCCAATTCACTCACCGACAGTTCGGGATCATCACCCTCGAAGCAGTTCAGCACGTGAATCGCGCGGTCGACCGCTTGGGCACCCGAACGGGGTTGATCGGCGGCAGTCATGGTTCCTCCTGATATTTCTACCGATCGGGATGTGGACAGAACTATCGCCGGATGATCCGGGTGCGGCAATGGTTCTGCGCCCGCTGCGCCGATTCCTCGCATAGCAATGGCGGCACCGTCAAAATCGCGCTGATCCGAAGGGTTTTGCGAATCCCACGATGCGCACAGAATCGAATTCCCCGCGCTGACCCCGCATTCCGCCGACGATTGCCGCTTTCGCAATCCCGACGTATCAGGAGCAGACGCATGAGTGAACTCTGGCAGACCAGCACCGATGTACTGGTGATCGGCGGCGGTCCGGCCGCCGCATGGGCGGCCATCCACGCCAAGGAAGCTGGGGCCGAGGTGACCCTGGTGGACAAGGGCTACTGCGGTACCAGCGGCGCGACCGCACCTTCGGGCACCGGTGTCTGGTATGTCGCCCCGGAGGCGACCGCCCGTGCCAATGCCAAGGCCAGCCGGGAGGCGCTCGGCGGCCACCTCGCCGATCACTATTGGATGGATCGCGTCCTCGATCAGACCTACACCAACATGAATCGGCTTGCCGTGGAAGGCAAATACCCGTTCCCGACCGATCCGGCGACCGGTGCGCAGCTGCGCACCGGGGTGCAGGGGCCGGAGTACATGCGCCGGATGCGCGCGTGGGTCAAGCGGCTCGGCGTCCGGATTGTCGACCATTCACCGGCTCTCGAACTGCTCGTCGATGATTCGGGCACGGTTCGCGGCGCGGCGGGATACCAGCGTCAACTCGACCGCGACTACCGCATCTCGGCAGGTGCGGTGGTGCTGGCCAGTGGAGGTTGCGCATTCCTGTCGCGTGCGTTGGGCACCAATGTCGACACCGGTGACGGTGCGCTGATGGCCGCCGAGGTAGGGGCGCGCTTCTCCGGCATGGAATTTTCCAATGCCTACGCGATCGCGCCGAAGGGTTCGACGATCACCAAGACCGCCTACTACGGCTACGCGACGTTCTTCCACGAGGACGGGCAGGTACTCGAGGGTGCGGGCTCCACGAAGGGCCGATCGGTGATCGCCCGAACCCTGTTGTCGGAGAAGGTATTCGCCCAACTCGACCGCGCCGATCAAACAGTGCAGCAGCAGATGCGGTTGGGGCAGCCCAACTTCTTCCTGCAGTTCGATCGGCGCGGCATCAACCCGTTCACCGATCGTTTCGAGGTCGATCTGCTCGCCGAGGGTACGGTGCGCGGCACCGGCGGAATCGATATCGTGGACGACGACTGCGCGACCACGGTGCCCGGACTGTTCGCGGCGGGCGATGCGGCGACCAGGGAACGCATCTGCGGTGGTTTCACCGGTGGCGGCAGCCACAATTCGGCATGGGCGATGTCATCGGGCAGTTGGGCCGGTGCTGGTGCGGCACGGTTCGCGCTCGGCTCGTCTCGGCCGGACGATGCGGCCCTGCGCGGCGCGGGACGAACCGGCTTGCGGCCCAGCGACTCCCCCACACTCGGTGCCACCGAAGTTGTCGAGGCCGCGCAGGCCGAGCTGATTCCGTTCCAGAAGAACTACCTGCGCCACGGCGAGCGACTGCGGCCCGCACTCGATGCGCTCGACTCGCTCTGGGAGCGCGCCGGTAAGGAGCTCGGTGGGCACACCGGTGACGATCGGATCCGGGCCAGGCAGGCCGCCGCAATCACCGCGGTCGGGCGGCTCATGTACGAATCGACCTTGGCACGCACCGAGACTCGCGGTATGAGCAAGCGTGCCGATCATCCGGAACAGGATCCGGCGCAGCGCCACCACATCCTGTCCGGCGGCCTCGACGCCGTGTGGACCGAGACCGCCGAGGTCGCGTCATGATCGAAGTCGTACTCACCGACGCCTGCATCGGCTGCGACAAATGCGTCGATGCCTGCCCCACCAACGTATTCGACCGCACCGAGTCCGGAATCCCGGTCATCGCGAGGCAATCCGACTGCCAGACCTGCTTCATGTGCGAGGCCTACTGCCCCACCGACGCCCTGTACGTCGACCCCGAATCGACCCCGCTACCGCCCGGCAGCCAGATCGCCGAGGAGCAGATCGGCCGTTACCGCGAGAGGATCGGCTGGGGCAAGGGCCGCACAGCGGGCAGTCTGCTGGCCATCGGTCCCCGACTCCCCCATGGCGCACCACCGCCGCGCCTGCCGCACTAACCGCGGTAGCCGAGTTGTTCGAGGAGACCGTCGAGTTGGAGTTCGAATAATTCGGCGCGGTCGGTGAATGTGTCGGTGCCGTACTGATCGAAGACATCGAAGGTTACGGCGCCGAACAGGCCGACCCACATGGTGATGCCGCGTGCGACGAGCCAATCCGGAATGTCATGGTCGAACGCGGCTCTGATATCAGCGAAATTCGCTGCGAGCGCGGCGGATAGCGGGCGCTCCTTGACCGGTGGGGCGAGCAGGTCATCGTGATACGCGCGGGCGAAGAGGGTTTGCATGGTCGCGATGACCCGCGTGCCGGGAACGGTGGTCTGCTCGGCGGGGGCGTCGTAGCCTGGCACCGGTGTACCGAATAAGAGCCCGTAGCGGGCGGGCTCGGCCAGTGCCCAAGCACGGACCGTGCGGCCGACGATGCGCAGGCCCTCGATCGGATCGTCTGGACCGTCGGCCAGCGCCGCATCCACCGCGTCGCCGAGTGCGTTGTAGCCATCGATCACGAGCAGGGTGAGCAGTTCGTCGCGGCTGCGCACGTAGCGATATACCGCAGACGACACCACACCGAGATCGCGGGCGACCGCGCGCAGCGAGAGGGCGGCCGCGCCGTCGGTGGCCAGGTGTTCGCGGCCGATCCGGACGATATCGTTCATGGTCTGGGCCCTGGCACGGGCACGTGGTGTCGTCGCCATACCGATCACCATGCGCGCTGCAGAGAGCAATGTCAACTAATGCGAGCACTGCTCTTGACTTTGGCTCGCACCGGCTGCATGCTTGGACACAACAGAGAGCACCGCTCGCCAAAGTAGACAAGGACTCACCATGTCGGAGCTGCACATCGTCACCGGAGCCGGGCCTACCGGAACCACCATCGCCGAACAATTGGCCGCGGCGGGCAAAAAGGTTCGGGTGCTGACTCGTTCCGGGAGTGGGCCCGATCATCCACTCGTCGAGCGACGCAAGGTCAATGCGACCCTGCCCGAACAGCTTTCGGGTGAGTTCGACGGCGCGACGGCGGTCTACCACTGCCTGGGCGGTTCGGAGTATACGGCGAAGGTTTGGCGTGCGGAGCTGCCACCGGCCGAGCGCGCCGTGCTCGATGCGGCCGAAAAGGCTGGCACAGTAGTAGTTTTCGCAGAGAACATCTATTCCTACGGCAAGGTCGACGGTCCGATCACCGAAAACCTGCCCCGCAATGCCGATTTCGGTAAACCCAGCGTTCGCACCCAACTGGTGCGCGCTCGCGAGGCACACGCCGCCGCGACGGTGAGCGTCGCCGCCGCGGACTTCCTCGGCCCGTATGTGCGGGCGTCGCTGGCCGGGGAGCAGGTCTTCGTCCCGATCCTCACCGGCAAGCGGGTGCAGGCATTCGGCAAGCTCGACCTCCCGCACTCCTATACCTATATGCCCGACCTCGCCGCCGCCATGATCCGCGCGGCCGCCGACGAATCGGTCTGGAATTCCTTCCTGCACGCCCCAACGGCGCCGCCGATCACCCAGCAGCAACTCTTCGACATGATCGCCGATGCCGCGGGCGTCGCAGCGCCCAAGGTCTTCGCGGCACCGGCCGCCCTGCTGCGCATGATGGGCCTGGCCAACGAGACGATGCGCGAGCTCGCGGAGATGAGTTACCAGGTCACGAGGCCGTTCGTACTGGATTCCTCGGCCAGCGAGCAGCGCCTGAGCCTGCATCCGACGCCGATCGACGAGGCCGTCGCGGCCACCGTCGCCTGGTGGCAGACCCAGCTCTGAGCCTTTGCTACTCGGTAGTAGTGTTACCGGTGTCACTGGCGACACGGATCGAGGAGCACCACATGGACCAGCGAGAGACGGATTTCGACGTACTCGTGGTCGGTTCGGGATTCGGCGGCAGCGTCACCGCGCTGCGGCTGATCGAGAAGGGCTACCGGGTCGGTGTGCTCGAAGCCGGACGACGCTACGCCGATGACGAACTACCCGAAACCAGCTGGGACCTGCGCAAATTCCTGTGGGCACCGAAGCTCGGCTGCTACGGCATCCAGCGCATCCACCCGCTGCGCAATGTGCTGATCCTCGGCGGCGCTGGTGTCGGCGGCGGTTCGCTCAACTACGCCAATACGCTCTACGTGCCGCCGGAGCCGTTCTTCCAGGATCAGCAATGGCGCGATATCACCGACTGGCGCGCCGAGCTGACCCCGTACTACGAGCGCGCGAAGAAGATGCTCGGCGTGGTGCAGAACCCGCATCTGACACCGGCGGACGAGGTGTTCAAGAAGGTCGCCGACGATATGGGCTGCGGCGAAACCTTCGTGCAGACCCCGGTCGGCGTCTTCTTCGGCGAGCCGGGGAAGACCGTGCCGGACCCGTACTTCGGTGGTGTCGGCCCGGACCGCACCGGCTGCCTCGAATGCGGTGAATGCATGACCGGCTGCCGTCACGGCGCGAAGAACACTCTGGTGAAGAATTACCTGTACCTCGCGGAAAAGGCTGGCGCGCAGGTGATTCCGATGACCACGGTGACCGCGATCCACCCGCTGCCCGACGGTACCTGGGATATCTCGACCGAGCGCACCGGCGCGTGGTTCCGCAAGCGCCCGCAGACCTACACCGCTGGCCAGGTCGTGCTCGCCGCGGGCACCCTCGGCACCCAGAAGTTGTTGCACGCGATGCGGGATCGGGGTGTGCTCCCCGAATTGTCCGACCGGCTAGGCCAACTCACGCGCACCAACTCCGAATCGATTGTGGGCGCGGCGACCCGCAAGGTGAATCCGGACGTCGACTTCACTCGCGGCGTCGCGATCACCTCATCGATCCACCCGACCCACGACACCCATATCGAGCCGGTCCGTTACGGCAAGGGCTCGAATGTGATGGGTCTGCTGCAGACGCTGATGGTGGACGGCGGCGGCCGGATACCGCGCTGGCTGCGCTTCCTCGGCCAGGTGGTGCGAAACCCGTTCACGCTCATCAGTTTCCTCAGTGTGAAGAACTGGAGCGAGCGCACCATCATCTCGCTGGTGATGCAGCACCTGGACAATTCGATCACCACTTACACCAAGCGCGGCCTCTTCGGTCGCAAGCTCACCAGCAAGCAGGGCCACGGCGAACCCAATCCGACCTGGATTCCGGCGGGCAACGAGGTGACCCGCAAGGTCGCCGAGGAAATCGGCGGGGTCGCGGGCGGCAGCTGGGGTGAAGTCTTCAATATCCCGCTCACCGCCCACTTCCTCGGCGGCGCACCCATCGGCGCGGACCGCGACACCGGCGTAATCGATGCCTACCACCGAGTTTTCGGCTACCCGACGCTCAGCGTCGTCGACGGCGCCGCCGTCTCGGCGAACCTGGGCGTCAACCCGTCGCTTACCATCACCGCCCAAGCCGAACGCTGCGCGGCCTACTGGCCGAACAAGGGCGAGCAGGACCTGCGTCCCGCACAGGACATTGCCTACCAACAGATCCAGCCCATCGCCCCCAAGAACCCGGTCGTCCCCGCCGACGCCCCGGCCGCCCTGGTCCTCCCGATAGTCGAAATCCGCACACGTAAGTCCGCCGCCAGCTGACCGCGGACATCTCGTCTGCCCGCATTGCCGGGTCGGTCGCTGTCTACCCCGCACTTTGTGTTCGAGCCGGGCACACCATGGGGTGGACGCCCGTTTCAAGGATGGAGTGCCCGCCGATCGGCTCGGGACCGTTTGCATGGCTTCGCACGCCGTCATGTTTCGCCTTGGCCGGGCGGCACAGTCCTCGCCAGGGTCGGCCGTTCACTGAAGTGAAGCTGGGCTGATGCGTACTGGGTCCAGCGTGCTCGTTTAGGGTGTGGGGGCGGCTTGGCCGCGTAGTCAGTTATGCGTGAACAGCTCTACGTTCCGTGGTTGGTTCCACCGAATCGAAAGGCGCTGCATGGCAAAGGACTTGACGCAACTCGAACTATTGACGGAACTGGAGCCGGTCGTCGGTGCCAACATCGACCGGCATTTGGCCACCGTCAAGGACTGGTGTCCACACGATTATGTGCCCTGGGACGAGGGGCGCAACTTCGCAGCAATGGGTGGGCAGGATTGGGATCCCGAGCAGTCACGGCTCTCGGAAGTGGCCAAAGTCGCGATGATCACGAATCTGCTCACCGAGGACAATCTGCCTTCCTACCACCGCGTGATCTCCGAGAACTTCACCAATGACGGTGCGTGGGGCACCTGGGTCGGTCGCTGGACCGCTGAGGAAAACCGCCACGCCATCGCCATGCGCGACTATCTCGTATGCACCCGCGCTGTCGATCCCGTCGCTCTGGAGAACGACCGGATGGTGCATTTGACCCGCGGTGTCCACCCGCCGAAGGACTTCGCCGGTGTGCTCGATCAAGTCGCATACGTGACCTTCCAGGAGCTGGCCACCCGAATCAGCCACCGCACCACAGCACGAGTCTGCGACGACCCGATCGCCGATCGCATGTTGCAGCGCATTGCGGCCGACGAGAATCTGCACATGATGTTCTATCGCAACATCACCGGCGCCGCGTTCGACATCGCGCCGGACCAGACGATCGAGTCGGTGACCAAGATCGTGAAAACGTTTTCCATGCCGGGCACCGGAATGCCGAACTGGCGTCGCAATGGGGTTTTGATGGTCAAGCACGGAATCTACGACCTGCGTCAGCACCTCGATGAGGTCGTATTGCCGGTCCTGCGGATCTGGAAAGTCTTCAACCGCACCGACTTCACCGCACGCGGCGAACGCAGCCGCGAAGAACTCGGCGAGTACCTCGAGAAACTCACGCGCGACGTGATGAAGTTCGAAGAACAACGCGCGCGCATCCTCGCCCGCGAGGCGGCGCGCGTCGGGTAGCGCGACCCTGGATGTCACAGTCGCGCATGAACATTCACGCGACTGTGACATCCGCCCCGATGCCGATCAGGTACGGTCGAACACTTCATCGACTACCCCAGCAGTGAACGCATCCCACTCGCCGGGAGTGCAGACCCGCCCGGCAGTCCGCCCGGCGGGTCTACCCGATTGAACGCGTCAGTTGCGGACGATCAGGACCGCACCCGCGACGAGCAGGGCCAGCACAATGGCGGCGATGCCGAAAACGAGGCGGTGGTTGCGCAGGGCCGGGATCATGCGGTCGACGGCGTAGCGGCCCGGGCCGGTGAGGGCGAGCGATGCGGCGGCAAGGGTGAGAAGCAGTTCGTATTCGACGCCCTTCGGAGCGAAGAAGCCGCCGCCCCATTTGACGGCGATCGCGTTGAGCAGGGTTCCGACCAGTGCCGCGGCGGCGAGCGGCGTGAGCAGTCCGATGGCGAGGGCGAGTCCGCCGAGGGTTTCGCTGAGGCCGGCGACCACAGCCATCGCCTTGCCCGACGGGTAGCCGCTCATCGTGAAAAACGCGCCGGTGCCGTCGAGGCCACCGCCGTTGAACCAGCCGAACAGTTTCTGCGCGCCGTGCGCGGCCATGGTGAGTCCCACTGCCAGTCGCAGCACAAGCAGACCGAGGTCGTAAGTGTGAGTGGGCGTTGCGGTTTCGGTGTACGCGGCGGGAGTGGTGATGGTCGCGGTCATGGGGATGCCTTTCGTGATGAGGTGGATCAGCCGAGCTGGATGGAGCGCCGGGCCATGCCCAGCCAGAACCCGTCGATGACGGTGCGTTGGTTGGCGAAATCGTCGGCGCCCGCACCGAGCGCGACGAACAGCGGTGCGAAATGGTCGGTGCGCGGATGCGCGAGATGGGCTGCGGGAGCTTTGTTTTCGAAGTCGAGCAGGGCATCGAGATCGTGGGCGGCCAGGGTTTCGCGGCCCCAGTCGTCGAATTCGGCGGTGAAGTTGTAGACGTGCTCGTCATCGGTGGTGATGGCGCGCAGGTTGTGCGTGAAGAAGCCGCTGCCGACGATCAGCACGCCCTCGGCGCGCAGCGGCGCGAGCCGACGGCCGATGTCCATCAGCCGCCGCGGGTCCAGCGTCGGCATCGACAGCTGCAATACCGGCACATCGGCGTCGGGATACATCTCCTTCAGCGGCACGTAGGCCCCGTGGTCCAGCCCGCGATCGGGCACGTCGACGACACCGCCGCCGAGCAGTTTGCGCACCGCGTCCGCCAGTTCCGGCGCGCCCGGTGCGGCGTATCGCACGTGGTAGTAGCGCTCCGGGAAGCCGCCGAAGTCATAGACCAGCGGCACCGTCGTGGTGGCGCCGAGTGCGATCGGCGCGGCCTCCCAATGCGCGGAAATCATCAAAATCGCGGTGGGACGCGGCAATTCGCGCGACCACGCGGCCAGCTCACCGGGCCACCGCCGGTGATCGGCCAGCGGCGGAGCGCCATGTGAGAGGTAGAGCACCGGCATCTGCCCGGCCATCGCTGTCCTCCATCTAAGTTGTTCAAATTTGAACTCGGAATGACTATAGCCGGTTGTTCAAATTTGAACAACATCGGTAGGATGGCCGCCGTGGCTGACGCGAAATGGCTGAACGAGCGGGAGATGCGCACCTGGCAGGGTTTCCTGGCGGCGGGGGCGCTCGTCGGCCGACGGGTCGAACAGCACCTCAAACAGGAGGGGCTCTCGCACACCCAGTACGAGGTCCTGGTTCGGCTCGCCGCGGCGCCGGAGGGGCGATTGCGGATGACCGAATTGGCCGATGCGCTCTACACCTCGAAAAGCGGCCTGAACTACCAGGTCACTCAGATGGAGAAGGCCGGTCTGGTGCGCCGCGAGGCGTGCCCGACCGATGTCCGCGGGGTGATCGCCAACCTCACCGCGGCCGGGCGCGACCGCCTCGAGCAGATCGCCCCCGGCCACGTCGAGACGGTCCGCCGCGTTCTCATCGATGTGCTGACACCCGAACAACAAGAGGCCATCGCCACCGGCCTCGGCGAGGTCGCCCGACGACTCGGTTAGTGCTCAGCGCTTCGTTTCGTCCCTCGGCGGTGTCACTCGGGTAGCCGAGTTCTCGGTCATCGGCACGTGGACCCTGTGGTGGGGTGGCTGTGCGCAATGGAGCTGGCCACACTGTGGCGACTTGCCAGCAACTGGTACACCGGGCGCATGGAATATGGATATACCAGGCGCGATCCCGCATCCGCCGCAAGCTATTTCGCACGGGTCGGTCTGCGCGGGCAATTCTGGGGTTTGTCCGAGTGAGCCGTGTGCGGGTCCAACCAAAGGAGGACAGCGGCCGCGACCTCGGGGTGATGTCACCGGCACTGGGAACGCCGCACAATCAGGGCCGTAAGAAATCTGTTGGGAAACTCTAAGCCCGAACAGATTTGATAACCAGGTACGGATGTGACGCTGATGGTCGCAGATTTGAGCCGAGAACGGAGAAGATAGTGCCGACGACGTTTCCGAGTTCCGTCACCGAGGCCACATCGGATACGGTGCAGGACTGCCGCCGACGTGGTTGGACGGTCGCGGAAACGACCAACGGCGTCTGCCTGATCACCGATCAGCGGATCTCGGCCATCGAACTCACCGGCGCACTGGCCGCCACCGTGCGCCGGTACCTTCGGGCCAACAATCTGTCCGGTCCGGTGATCGAAATCCCTGGTCCGCAGCGCCGTGAGATTCATCTGGTGGTCGGTGCGGCCAAGGCGGCCATGGCAATCCGCGCACTGCGCGGCCTCGGCGCGATCGTGCACACCGACGGCGCGAGCATCCCGCTCCCGCCGACCCGCCTGTCGGCCGGTTCGGCCTGCTGGGGAATTTCCCCGCGTGAGGCCCGCTGGGTTCCGCCCGTGGTCGCGATCGCCGCCGCGGTGCGGACCGCCGAATCCGGCCGCAAACGGCATGTCACCGATCTGGCGAGCTGAGACGCGTCAGACCGACGTCGGATCCGATTCCGACGGCATCGCGGCCGCGATGTCGGAAGCTGGTTCGCGGACAACCACTTTCCGCTGGATACGCCGTAGCCAGGCCGGTGCCCACCAGCAGGCGTCACCGAGCAGCTTCATGGTCGCGGGGACCAGCAGCATGCGCAGAACGGTGGCATCGATGAACAGCGCGGTGACCATGCCGAGGGCGATGTACTGCATCATCACCAGATCCGACAGCGCGAAGACGCCGGTCACCACAATCAAGATCAGTGCGGCGGCGGAGATGATCCGGCCGGTGCGCGCGACTCCGGTGCGGACCGCCTCGGTCGTGGCAGCACCCACCCGACGTGCCTCGACAATGCGGGCGAGCAGGAACACCTCGTAATCGGTGGACAGACCGTAGATCACCGACACGATCAGCATCAGCACCAGCGACATGATCGGCTGCGGTGTGAAACCCAGCAGACCGGCGCCGTGACCTTCGACGAAGATCCAGGTCAGCACGCCGATGGTGGCTCCGAGGCCGAGCAGGTTCAGCACAGCTACCTTCAGCGGCAACACGATTGAGCCGAAGGTAAGAAAGAGCAGTGCGGAGGTCGCGATGAATACCAACGTAAGCATCAGTGGTAGCCGGTCCAGCAGCGCGTCGATGCTGTCGCGTTGTGCTGCTGGTTCGCCGCCGACGAGCACCGTCGTCCCTCTAGGCAGTTCCATGGAACGCAGATAGTCGATGGTCGCGTCGGCGTCCGCCGAGCTGGCCAGCACGGTCTCGGTGGTGTAGACGAACGGTTGTGCCGGGCGCTGTGTCGGTTTCGGGAACGGGGCGGCCAAGCCGGGGACCTGCTCGGCGCGCGTCACCACCGTCTCGATATCCGGACTGTTATAGGTGATCATGACCAGGTAGATCGGATCGATCCGCCGCAGCGGGAAGATCTCGTCGAAGTGCTGCTGCGCCGATCGCGTCGGGTGATCCGGCGGTAGAAAGCGCTCGGTGATGCCACCGAATGCCACCTGCCGCACGGGCGCGATCAGCAGCAGCAGTCCCGCGCAGAGCGGGATCGCAACGGCGAGTGGTCTTTTCATCACACCCGCGGCGACGCGGCCCCAGAAATTGTCCGATACCTCGGCAGCTGATCCGGTCTTGTGGAACCAGTCGAATCCGAGCAGGTCCACCCGGTGGCCGAGAACAGCGAGCAGCGCGGGCAATAAGGTGACGGACGTCAGCGCGGCCAGTGCGATGGTGACGATCGCACCATAGGCAAACGATCTCAGAAATCCCTGCGGGAACAGCAAGATGCCGCCCGCCGCGGCCACCACGATCGTCGCGGAGAACACGACCGTGCGTCCCGCGGTCGACACCGACCGCCGGACAGCCACCGGCACCTCGTGGCCGTCGGCGAGCTCGTCGCGGAATCGGCTCACGATGAACAGTCCGTAGTCGATGGCCAGACCGAGCCCGATCATCGAAACAACCGGGGAGACAAAGGAGTTCACCTCGGTGACGGTGGTGATGGCGCGGATCATCCCCCAGGCCGCGAGCACGGTGAGCCCGCCGACGATCAGCGGGAGCGCGGCGGCGACGACCCCACCGAAGAGGAAGAACAGCAATACCGCGACGGCGGGGATGGCGAACAGCTCCATCCGCGCCTGATCGTGCACCATCGTGTCATTCAGCGCACCGGCGACCGGCTGTCCACCGGCGACCTCCATATCGATCCCTGGTACGTCGAACCCGTCCGCGACCTTGCGGAAGTTGCGCATCAACTCGGTCTCGTCATTGCCTTTGACGGCAATGGAGGCGAATGCGTGCTTGCGGTCCGCGGAGCCGAACAGATCAGGTACCGCCACACCGGTTTCGGTGGGCCAGTACGTTCCGTTGATCTTGGCGATTTCATCAGGGAAGCGCCGTGGCAGCTCGTTCAGGCTGTCGACGATCACGCTGGCGAATGCCGGATCGTCGATGGTCGAATCCGCGGGCGCGTGGTACAGCAGGATGACATCACCGCTGTGATCGCGCCCGAATACCTCGTCGCGCAATCGCGCTGCCTGTGCGGATTCCGAGTTCGGATCGTCCCATCCGCTGGAACTCAGATCGTCGCCGAGCCCGAGACCATACGCGCCCAACCCCAGCATCGCGACCACAATCACGCCGATCACGGTGAATCGTCGCCGAACAATGATATCTGCCCACTGCGTGAAATCGGCGAACAATCGCCGCCTCCTAATGCGTGCGTGAATAAACGGCCGGGACGACCAGCTGGATCGTAACAATGTCGCCGTCGGCCACACAGGTATCGGCCCGGATTCCGACAGCACACAATAAATCGGGTACTCCGATTGTGAGCTGGTCCGACTAGCGCGCGAAATCTCAGGTGGCACAAGGTTCTTCGGCTAAGGCGTTGGGTTAGTTCACAGTCTAAGGGCCGCGATTTGACGTGATCTACAGAATGTCGCGGGCGCCCATCGCCACCTCGATAGACTCGGGCCCGGTTTGTCCACTGTGTTGGACTTCTTTATGCATATCGCCCTATTCGCGCGGCGACGAGTAGCCGTATTCGGGAGGAACTGCGTGTCGGATATCGCTATTGTTGGTATCGGCTGTCGATATGCGGGCGGAATCGATTCGCCCGATACATTCTGGAAATTCGTGGTCGATAAACGCGACGGTGTCATCGAGATTCCACGGGACCGGTGGGACTACCGCCGGTACTACGATCCGGATCCGCGTACCCCTGGCCGCAGTTACACCAAGCACGGCGCCTTCATGACGATCGATCCATGGGAGTTCGACCCGGACTTCTTCGGCATTTCGCCGCGTGAGGCGACAGTGCTTGATCCACAGCAGCGTCTGATGCTGGAGGTGACCTGGGAGGCACTCGACGATGCCGGGATGGCGGGCCGGGCAGCGGGTGCGGCGGTCGGCGTCTACGTCGGCGGGTTCGTGGTGGACCAGTCGGTGATCGGCGTGGTGGGTCCGGCGCTGTTCCACACCGATATGCACACACCGGCCAGCGCGTCCTACACCATGCTGTCCAATCGAATCGCGTACGCGCTCAACCTGACCGGGCCCGCCTTGACCGTCGATACGGCGTGCTCATCGTCGCTGGTCGCCTTCCATCTGGCCTGCCAAGCGCTCGACAACGATGACTGCGCGGTGGCATTGGCCGGTGGTGTGAATGTGATGCTGCAGCCGGAGACATTCGTGCTGATGTGCAAGGGCAGCTTCCTGGCCGCCGACGGCCGCTGCAAATCCTTCGACGCCGCCGCCGACGGCTACGGCCGCGGCGAGGGCGCGGGCATGGTGGTGCTGAAGAAGCTCGACGATGCGGTGCGCGACGGTGACCGCATCTACGCGGTGGTCAAGGCCACAGGGTCCAATCAGGACGGCCGCACGACGGCCATCACCGTACCCAACGCCGATTCCCAAGAGGCACTGGCACGTTCGGTGCGCACGCGCGCCGGTCTGTCCCCGGACGACATCACCTACGTGGAGGCGCACGGAACCGGAACGCTGGTCGGCGACCCGGTCGAGTTGCGTGCACTTGGACACGCCTTCGGCGCTCCGGCGGGACGTTCGAGCATCCTCGGCGTCGGTTCGGTCAAGGCGACACTCGGTCATACCGAGGCCGCCGCCGGAGTCGCGAGTGTGATCAAGGCCGCGTTGGCGATTCGGCATCGCACGATTCCGCCACAGGGCTGGCTGGACAAGGCCAATCCGGATATCCCGTTCGACGAATTGGGCTTGCGCGTGCAAGTGGACGCCGAAACGCTGCCGCCGGATTCCGCTCCGATGACGATCGCGGTCAACGGTTTCGGCTATGGCGGAACCAACGCCCACGCGATTCTGCAGGAGTACCGTGCGCAACCGGTGACACCGACCGCCGCGCCCGGACACCATCCGGGCATCCTGCCCATTTCGGCCCGCAGCACCGGAGCCGCCCGAGCCATCGCCGGGCGTTTCGCCGACATGATCAGCGCGGGTGCCGATCCGGACCACCTTGCCGAAGCGGCGTGGACGCGACTGGCCCACCATCAGTACCGCACCGGCGTGCTCGTCGGCGCGACCGATGACCTGGTCAGGGATCTGCGGCAGTTCGCGGCGGGCGAGGGCCGCGACGCGGTGCGCACCGTGGTGTCCCGAAATGACGAGCCGGTATTCGTATTCTCCGGCATGGGCCCGCAGTGGTGGGGTATGGCACGCGAATTGCTTTCCGCCGATGGCATATTCGCCGAGACCGCGCAACGGATCGATGCGGAGTTCCGAGCGGTCTCGGGCTGGTCCGTTATCGAGGAGCTGGTGCGGCCCGAGCAAGAGTCGCGTGTGACCAGCACCGAGGTGGCGCAACCGGCCAACTTCCTGGTGCAGGTCGCATTGGTGGCCGAGCTCGCGCGGTTCGGGATTTCGCCCGCCGCCGTGGTCGGTCACAGTGTGGGCGAGGTGTCGGCGGCGTATGTGAGCGGGATGCTGACACTGCCGGAGGCGGTACGGGTGGCTTATCACCGAGCCCGATTGCAGGCGAGCACCGCCGGATCGGGCGGCATGCTGGCGGTCGGGCTCACGCCGGACCGGGCCCGCGAACTGGTCGGTGACGATCCGCGGGTGGATATCGCGGCGATCAACAGCGGAAACTCTCTCACCCTGTCCGGTGATGTCGACCGTTTGGACGAGATCGCCGAAAAGCTCACCGAGGACGGGGCTTTCGCGCGACGGCTGCGGGTGGAAGTGCCGTATCACAGCCGGTTGATGGATCCGATCCTGGATGAGCTGCGCGCCGAACTCGCGGATCTGTCGCCGCGTCCGCCGCGCGTACCACTGTATTCGACCGTGACCGGCGATCTCGTCACCGATGCCGACTGGGATGCCGAGTACTGGTGCGCGAATGTCCGTCAGCCGGTGCGGTTCTTCGATGCCATCACCAAGGTGATCGCCGCGGGCAGTCGGGTATTCCTGGAGGTCGGGCCGCATCCGGTGCTGTCGGGCAATATTCGCGAGGCCCTGCTCGACGCTGACGTGCACGGCACCACGGTGGCAACACTCGACCGAAAGCAGCCGGACTCGGCGAGCATTCGACGCACCCTGATCGGCCTCTACGGTGCCGGTGTGCTGAACCAGGAGGTGCTGTTCCCCGCCGACCGTCCCGCCACCGCACACCTGCCGCTCCCCCGCTACCCCTGGCAGCGGACTCGATTGCATTCGACGCTACCGCTTTTCGAACAGGCCAGGCTCGGAACACCGGACACCTACGCAATGCTCGGCGACCCTGATGTCGAAGGCCGATCGGACTGGCTGTTGCAGGTCGGTTCCGAATTGCTGCCCTGGTTGGCCCATCATGTGGTCAACGGGGTGCGGATCATGCCGGGCGCGGCATATCTGGATGCCGCGCTCAGTGCGACGGCGACGCGGCTGGGTATCAAACGAGTTGCGCTGGAACAGGTTCGGTTCGTCGCGCCGCTGATCATGGGCGCACCGGACGTGCCGCTCATGGCGTTGAGCGTCGAGGAGTCGAGCGGCAGGTTCCTGATCAGATCGCGCAATGCCACCGGGACGGCGTGGACCGTGCACTCGTTCGGCCGGACGCTGACCGGCAGCCACGCGCCGATGAAAGCGACCGTGCCCACCATCGATGTCGGTATCGATATCGATCCGGCGATGTTCTACTCCGGTTTGGCGGCGGCGGGCTTGCAGTACGGCCCAGCCTTCCAGCGGGTGACATCGGTGCGGGTCGGCGAGGATACAGTGGTGGCGACGGTCGACGGCACGATCGCCGCGGACTCCGGACATCTCGCGCATCCGGCGGTGGTCGATGCCGCGATGCAGACCGCGGCGCTGCTGTTCGCCGACGAGCGGATCAAGGAGGGCATCCTGGTGCCCGTCGGCGTGGCGGCGGTCCGATTGCTCGCGCCGATTCCCGACCGGATCACCGTGGTCGCGCGCCGCGATCCGCGGGCGCGGCTGCGCGCCGATGTGGACCTGCTCGACGCCGAGGAGAATCTGGTGCTGCGGTTGACCGGACTGCAGATCGGGGCGCTGAAACCGGGCGACGATCCGCTGCACCGCATGGCCGATTTCTTCTACGCCGACACCATGGAACAGCGCGATCCCATCGATCCGGCCGCATTGGGCGATACCGGTCCGGTCGCCACCGTGGTTATCGCGCTCGGAAAGAGTGGCCGCGCTGAGCAATTGGCCGAAGCGATCCCGGAATCGCGGCTGTTCGTCGCCAATCCGGCCGGGCCGGAACTGGCGACGGAACTGGTCACGCACCTGCTGGCCGCGCGGACGCAGGACGTGCGGCGACTGCACGTCTGCGTCGTCGTCGGCACCGTCGAGGACGATCTGGCAGACTTGTGGACGCTGAAGCGGATCGCCGTCGCCGTGCACGAATTCGCCAACCCGCCGTCCGCCGACGGCACGCCGCAGACGGTCTTCGGCGACGGCTCGGCCCACGTCACCCTGGTGACCGAGCGCGCATTCACCCTGCCGGGCAGTGCGATCGCGCCGGATTCCCGGCAGGCCGCACTGGCCGGGGCGCGGCGAGTGCTGTTGAACGAGCAGACGCCGCTGCGGTGGCGGCTCATCGACGTCGAGCCCGATACCAGCATTGCCGAACTGCTCGCGGAATTGGCGGTGCCCGGGGCGTTTTCGTACGACAACTCCGATGAGGTGCTGCTTCGCGACGGCAAGCGCTGGGTGCCCGTGGTGACCAAACCGCTGCCCGAGCGTCTCGAGGCACTGGATACGTCGGAGCCGCTGACCGACCCGGAGGCCAATTTCGAGCTGGAACTCCCCCGAACCCGGCTGCTGTCGGCGCTGGCCTGGCGGCAGTGCCCGCGCCCGGAACCGGGTCCCGATCAGGTCGAGGTCCGCATGCAGGTCATCGGGCTGAATTACAAGGATCCGCTCAAGGTCATCGGGCTGCTCGGCGAAAGAGAATTGGCACCAACGTATTTCGGCACTGTACCGGGTATGGAGGGTGTCGGCACCGTGGTGCGGGTCGGTGCCGAGGTCGAGGGCGTCGCCGTGGGCGACCTGGTCGCGGTCGCGGCCAAGGGCATGATGCGGCGCTTCGCCATTGTCGATCGGCAGCTGGCCATCCCGCTGCCGCCCGATGCCGATCCGGCATACTGCACCAGCACAATCGCTTTCGGTACCGCCGAATACGCACTACTGGATCTGGCCCGATTGGAGCCGGGTGAGACGGTGCTGATCCACGGTGCGGCCGGTGGCGTCGGCACGGCGGCCATTCAGGTCGCCAAGGCGCTGGGCGCGCGGATCATCGGGACGGCGAGTTCCGATGAGCGCCGGGCACATATCCTCGCCCTGGGCGCCGATCACGCGATCAATTCACGCTCGCTCGACTTCGTCGACGATGTATTGGCCCTGACCGACGGCAAGGGCGCCGAGGTCGTGCTCAGCAGCGCGCCCGGGGAGATCCTGCGCCAGAACTTCAATGCCGTCGCCGAATTCGGGCGCATCGTCGAGGTCGGCAAGGCCGATATCTACACCGGCGGGCTGCTGGAGCTGGCCAATTTCGACAAGAACGTGGCCTATTACTCGATGGACCTGGACCGGCTGGTGGCGGTCCGTCCGCAGCGGCTGGCAAAACTGCTCGAGCGGGTGTACGAGAAGGTCCTCGCGGAGATCTACCGGCCGCTGCCGTACCAGATGTTCGAGACCGAGGAGGTGGGCAAGGCCTTCGAGGAGACCATACGATCGACCCGGCTCGCCCGGATCGCACTGCGCATGGATTCTCCGGAGCCGCCGGTCCGGCCGTACCTGCCCGAGATCGAGATCCATTCCGAAGCAACCTATCTCGTCACGGGTGGCTTCGGCGGATTCGGGATGGCGACCGGCCGCTGGCTGGTACTGCGCGGCGCCCGCAGACTGGTACTGCTCGGCCGCGGCGGTGCGAGCAGCGAGGAGGCGCGCCGACAGCTCGAGGCCTGGCGCACGGTCGGCATCGAGGTGATCGAGGAACTGGTCGATGTCACCGCCGCCGATGCGGTCGCCGATGTCGTGGCCCGCGCCCACAGCGCCGAGCACCCGCTGCGCGGCATCTTCCACGCGGCCGGATCGGTGGCCGACAACCGACTCGACCAGATGGAATACGAACAATTGGCCAAGGTGTACCTGCCGAAGGTGCACGGTGCGCGCGCACTGCATCGCGCGGTCACCGATGCCGGTATCCAGCTGGATATGTTCGTGCTCTATTCCTCCGGCGGCTCGATGTACGGAATCTACGGCCAGTACAACTATTGCGCGGCCAATGTCGCGGTCGAGGCGCTGGCCGAAGAATGGTCCAGAGCGGGCGAGCGGGCGCTGTGCGTCGGATGGGGCCACCTGTCGGGAGCGACCGGTGGGATGGCCGCCGACGAAACGGCCGTCAAATACCTCGACCTGGTCGGCTTCGGACCGATCGATATGGCCGATGCCACCGCCTATTTGGAGCAGACACTGCGCCTGGGCGAAACGCGGGCGGCGATCATCCCCACCGACTGGGCCAAGCTCACCGGCACCTTCCCGCAGCTGACCCGCACCGGCCGGACCATCGAACTGGCCAAGGCCTCCGCCAAGGACACCTCCGAACTGGCGCGGCTGCGGTCCGAACTGGTCGAGATGGACGAAAGCAAGCGCGGACCGTTCATCGCCCGCAAGATGGCCGAGGAACTCGCCGTCGTCATGGGCGTGCCGGTGGATTCGATCGATATGACGGTGCCGGTGCCCGAGCTCGGGCTGGATTCGCTGATGGCGGTCGAATTGGGCGCGCGCGTCACCAAAACCCTCGGCATCGACCTCATGTCGATGCAGATGGGTCGATCGTTCAGCCTGGAACAGGCCGGTCCGAAGGTTGCCGAATTGATTCTGGCCGCCGAACCCGGTCAGTCACAACCGATTTCGGACCCGGTAGTCACGACGGCCGCGACCAATGGGTCGGCACACAACACCGGGAACGGGTCGACACCGAAAGGCGCCGTGACACCGATCGCCGTACCGCAGCACTGACCGCCCTCATCGACGAATCGAGGTATCGCCGTGGTCGATTTCGGCCTTATCGACGAATGGAACCCGGCCCCGGGGCGGCTGATCACCTGGGTTGCCGCACCGGAATCGGTGGCTCGGGCCGCCAAGGCACGCGTACATCCCGCACCACCGTCCCATCAACAGGAACAGTATCTGCGCCTCGCAGATCGGCACGCCGCCGCCGACTTCCGGTACTCCGGCCTGTGTCTGGTCACGGCCGAGATACCGACCGGCGATCTCGGCCTGGATGCGATGACCCGCGTCATCAATGCATTCCTCTTGCGCCACGACACCTTTCGGACCTGGTTCGCCATCGATTCCGGTGGCACGGTCCGGCGACACCTCGTCGCACCGGATGTGGTCGATTTCGTTCCGATCGATTACGGCCGTCTCGATGACGCCGAAGCCATCCGTGAGCATGTGCAGAAGACCACTCCCGGCCCGTTCCAATGGGATTGCTTCACCGTCGGCGCGATCGAGCACGGTGAATCGACCACGGTCTACCTGGCGGTCGACCATCTGCACACCGACGGGCTCGGACAATACCTGTCCTGCTTCGACCTTGCCCACCTCTACGCCCAGCAGATCTGGTCGGACGTCGAGGACTTGCCCCCGGCGGCGAGCTATCTCGACTACTGCGCCACCGAACGCGAGTACACCGGCGCGATGACCCTCGCCTCGCACGGCGTCCGCAAATGGCTGGAACTGATCCGCGGCAATGACGGCGAATTGCCCTCGTTCCCTTTGGATCTCGGTAAGCGCACCGATGGTTACAACCGCAGTGCCCATCGCAGCATTACCTTGATGGACGAGGACGACGCACGTCGATTCGAAAAGGTCTGTCGTGACAACGATGCCGAATTCGTCGGTGGTGTCTTCGCTGCGGCGGCGCTTGCCGAGCGCGAACTCGTCGACAGCGACTACTACTTCGGCATGACACCGATCAGCACCCGCACATCTGCGGCGGAACGTGCCTCGGTCGGCTGGTATGTATCCCTCGTCCCGGTGGCCTTCCCGATCGGCACCACCAGCTTCGCTCGCGCCGTGACGATCGCACAACGGGCCTATGAGAACGGTATTCGACTGGCCCCCACGTCATTCCACCGTGTGCTGGAATTACTGCCCGCCGATACCGATATCAAGGCCGGGCCGGGTTGGTCGACGCCGATGATCTCGTATGTGGACGCGCGCGACTTTATCGGACACGAGTTCTTCGGCGAGGTGCGCGGGGGCGTGTATGCCAATCGCGCGGCCTCCGAGGAGGTTCTGGTGTGGGTCAACCGACTGCCGCAGGGGACATCGTTGAGTGTCATCTATCCCGATACACCGGTGGCGCACCAATCCGTAAATCGCTATGTGTCGGCGATGCGGGCGGTGTTCATGTCGGTCGTCGGAACTACGTGACCAATTCCATCAGCCCTCGCGGATCGGAAGGCATGACCTCGGTCGGGAAGCTGAATCGCACCAGCCGATGTGGCGGTGCCACGTCGAAGTGCGCGACGGATGACGGTATGAGACCGCCGATCACCTTGTCCAAGAAGCTGTTCATATGCGCGAAGCCGGGCCGCAGGTGGACCGGCCAGCTGCTCAGGCGTCCGGCGGGCACCTCGACGGTCGCCTGCCTAGCCACCCGTGCCGTCAGCGGCCAATGCACCGAGAAGGCCAGCCACATATCCAGCGATTCCACCGCGCCCTCGGTGAAATCAAGGCCGCGCAGCAGTGTCAGACCGCCGATGAGCGGCATGACATTCGATGGGAAAGGCGCTACGCCGCTGCCGAACTGGAGGTGGGTGGTGTCGACGAAATGCGCCTCCTCGCGCGAGACGACCATATCGCCGGAACGTGTTTCGGCGCGATAGTCGTGCGCGCGCAGCCAGCCGTCGACCCGCTGGAAGCGCTGTTCGATCCGGATCGTCGGATCCCCGTCACCCGGGCGCATTTCGACGGTCGAGCGATAACCGTCGTCCTCGTGCGCCACCACACTGGTCACCTCGAATCGGTGTGGCTGATCCGCGATGCCGACGGTGTACACGGATTTCTCACCGTCCGGAATACCGGGATCACGGAACGCAGTGCGCACAAGTCCTCCGATCGGCGACGATATGGATGATATTCAAATCGCTTGCGGCAGTGGGGAACCAGCGAAATCGTCATGCCTGCGACTATTCACAAAATGTCCACATTTCAGACAGTGTTCCGCACACAATGTTGCTCGTTCATCGTCCGAGCGCCGCACTCAGTAGGGGCCACGAATTGTGCAGATCCTCCTGCCAATACCCCCAGGAATGCGTGCCGGTGCGCCGGAAATCGAAGGTGGCCGGAATATCCAACTCGCGGAACCGATCGCGCAGTTGTTCGGTGCACCTTGCGGTGATGGCATCCAACACACCACCGATGAACAGTTGGTCCAGGAGTTTCACCGGATTCGCATTGATTCCCGGTCCGTCCAGCGTATCGAGCGGTCCCGGTTGCCCGGTGCCGGTGGATACGTAGATCGTCGTACCGCGCAGCTGGTCGGCATGCAGATAGGGATCGTTGGCGGCCCACGCCGGATCTGTCGGCGGACCCCACATATTCAGCGGATTGCCGCGACGTCCGGTCACAATGGCATTCACCATCGCCTGGCCCGTCGGGTCACTGGTGCGCACACAACCGCTGTAGGAACCGATGGCACGGTAGAGTCCCGGTGCGGCGATGGCGAGTCGGAATACCGCCGAACTCGCCATCGAAAGGCCCGCAATCGCATTGGCCCCGGTACCGCGAAAAGCCGAGTCGACAATCGATGGCAGTTCCGCGGTGAGAAAGGTCGTCCAGCGCTGCCTGCCGATCACCGGATCGTCGGCCCGCCAATCCGCGAAGAAGGTGCCGCCACCCCCGACCGGCATCACCGCCGTGACCTGCTTATCGGCGAAGAATCGCTCGACATCGGTCTTGGTGAGCCAATTGCTGCCATCACTCCAGACCCCGGTATCGGTGCCGCCGTCGACACCGTTGAGCAGATACAAGGTCGGTGCGGGTTGCGAATCGTGCACCGCCGGAAGGACTTCGACAGGCACGGTGCGACCCATCGCCTCGGAATATACGGCCAGATCGAGCACCCGTCCCGGTCCTTGCGCCGCGGTGAGCAGTCGCGACCCATTGGGTGCCGGTCGCGCCGCGGCCAGCGCCCGCACCCGTATCGGCGCATCCGAGTCCGATGCGGAATCCGCGAGCGCGATACCGCTGGCACACGCGAGGGCCGCGGCCGTGCACAGCGCGGCCGAACGTCGACGACACCAGAGCTTCACCCGACACCTCCGACCAGTCAACGGCATACTCCGGCCGAACATAAGCCGGGATCGCGCCGCGGCGGAACCGCTCGGCCGGAATTTGGATGATCTAGTCAGCCGCCGCCGAACCCCCTGGTACTCGCCACAAATGCCGTATCGCTGGGGGTTCGGTCGAACGTAGTCGAATGGTGGTCATCCACGCCGGATTCGACCGCCATATCACTACGCTCGGCGAGCTGCCGGGGGCGGATAACGCAGCATGCAATCTGGAGGCGGCTCTAGAAGCTGTCCGAATCCACCAGTGCGCGTATGCGTTCAGGGAGCAGCGGATCCACTTTGCAGGCACCGATGCCCGGTGCCGTCTGACCATCCCCTCCACGGTCAGACGGCGGCAACTGACGCGCGAGGACATCGGCAGTCGAGATGTTGTTACCATTTGGATGATAGACGCATCCGAATATGCATGACAACGCCGAAGGCAGCACGATCGCGCGCCACCAGCTACATCTCGGCCATTCGTAGCGCCGCGCGTGATCATCGAACCGGTACGCTGCGCGGTGCCGCAGGAAGCAAGGGAACAGCGAAGGGACCGATGGTTCGTCTGACGAGGGCACAGCAGCAGGACGCCACCCGCAGAAAGGTGTTGGCCGCGGCCAAGTCCGAGTTCGCACAGCGCGGATTCCGCGGCGCGACGGTCGACGGTATCGCCGAGCGCGCGGACATGACGCGTGGTGCGGTCTATTCCAATTTTCCGGGCAAACGGGCGCTATATCTCGCGGTGCTCGCACACGAAGCCGAACAAGCTCCCGCACCCGCCGGCCACCCGAAGGCCGATACACCAGCCGCCGCGCTCGGCGCGTTCGCCAGCACCTGGCTCGAGCAGTTGCCGCAGTCGAGCCAGTACGAGTACAGCGAGGACGAGCAGTTCACCTCACCCGCGCTGAGTGTCGACTTCGTACCCGAAGTCCTGATGAGCGAACAGATCCGGCGACCTTTCGCACAGCTGCTCGCGCTCGACGCGCTGCTGCTCGCCGTATCACTGCGGGCAATCAGCCAACCGACGTCGGCGCCGCTGGAAAGTTTCATCGCCAGTGCCGAATCGGTGCTGACCATCCTGTACGGAACAACCCAGCTGTCCTACGTCGCGCCCGAATTCACCGATCCGGCACGGGCAATCGCATTGTGCGAACAGGTGGCGCTGCTCGGCGGCGTGAAGACGCCGAGCCCGCCCGCCCCCGCCGACGCGCGCGTCACTCGGGTCGACGAGCCTTGGGAGCCACCGAGCTGCATCGATCGCGTGCGGGCCGACTCGGCACGGCTCGACGGCGACGGCCTGGTCGCCGTCGTCGGCATGCACCGGATCGCCACCATCGAAGCGGCGCTGTCGATCTGGCCCGAACACGCCGATATCACGCTGGCGCTGGTGAGCGATCGTCCCGCGGAACTCGCACCGCTGGCGCGGCTGGCGATCGCGGATATCTGCCGGTCATTGCGCCATGCGTTCCCGGCGGCGGCGCTACCTCGGCTACAGGTGATCGTCGATGATGGCGCAATGCTCGCTGCCGCATGCGGATTCGATCGGGTCGACGACAGTTCCGAGTTCGCGATCATCGTCGAGAACGGCCGCATCACGACGCGGGCCGAAGGGCGCGGCGCAGGCAAGGCCGCGGCAACCGCACACACGAATTCATCGGCTGCGGACCGAACGTGAGTCTTCCAGGGTGCCGAGCGATCTAGCCAGCGCCTGACAGGCGCCCGTCCCGGTCGCCCGCGCTACCACCCGGTCGCCGTCGACGAAGACCGCACTCTCGGTATCGTCGTCGACCCGATCAATCCCGCACGCCCGTGCGAGTTTGCCGGATTCGTCGAGCACCACCTGCATGCCGGGAACAGCGGGGCACGGAAACGCGGCGCGCAGCGACCGGCTGATATCGCTGACCGCCAGCCGAGCCAGCTGCGCCACCTCCGTCCCGTCGTCGGTGGCCATCGCGATCGTGGTGCGACCTCCGCTGGGCCGCTCACGCAGGATATCCGCGACGGCCCCGAGCTTGTTCATCCCGAGTACGGCAACAACGTTCGCGCCGGAAAGGTCGGCGGCGGCCGTATGGACGAGGTCGCGGCACGGTGGCGGCATCCACGGTTCATCGACGCCCGCCACCGCGACGGTGTCGGTGGTCGCCCGCGTGGTGTCGTCGATCCGGTGGTGCACCATCTGCTCACATGCGGCGATCACTTTCGCTCGGTCCACGAATTCCGGTGCGACGAAGGACAATTGGGTCGCACCGTAGAGCAGGGTGATCACCGATTCGGCGATGCCGAGCCAACGGCCGGGCAGTACCGATCCACCGCCGCCGTCGAGACCCGCCAGCGCCAAGCCGAGCAGGATCGCGTCCAGTTTGATCAGCTGCACGAACGAGCCGCGCAGACTCTCGTTGACAACGAGTTCCGGGATCAGGTCGTGCGCCAGCATCGGTGAGCGCAGCTGCGAGACGCCGCCTACCGGGAGGTTTGCCGAACCGGGGAGCCGGTCGACCCAGGTCCGGGCGAATCGGCCGACGGCAACCACCGGGGTGCGCGCCGGGCCACCATCCAGCAGCTCCGGCGCCCGCTCGGCTTCCGCGGCAAGTACGGCCAGGTACAACGCCCGCTTACCAGCGAAGTTGGAGTAGACCGCGCCGCGGGTGAGGTCCGCGCGCTCGGCGATGTCATCCACCGTCGCCCCGCGAAAACCGCGTTCGGCGAATTCGGCCTTGGCAGCCGCTAGGACCCGGTCGCGATTGCGTTGCTGCAATGCGGCTCTGCTCTGACGACTCATCGGTTCTCCACCAACCGTTCTGTTCGTTTACAGATGCGCATACCATCCAAATGTTGATACCATCTCAATGCTACGTGCGACTGAGTACGAGCGATGCGGGCATTGAAGGACGGGTAGTGGGCATCACCAGGTACGAATCCGGGTCGCGAACCGCGGCCGCGGTGCTCGATGAGGCGAGGCGTCTGGTCGAGCCCGCATATCGCTCCTCCCTGGACCGCATTGCCCCACCGATCAGAATGATCGTCGGCTACCACGCCGGTTGGTTGGACGCCACGGCACGGCCGTGTAAACAGGTCGGCAAATCGATCCGTCCGGCACTGGTACTCGCATCCGCCAAGGCCGTGGCCGCGGCGGAGCCACCGCAGGGTGTCACCGAGGCCGTCGCGGTCGAACTCGTGCACGATTTCTCATTGCTGCAGGATGAACTGCTGGACGGCGACGAGCAGCGACGCAACCGCCGAGCGGCCTGGTCGGTCTTCGGCGAACGCGGCGCCCAGCTCGCGGGAGACGCACTACTGGCCATGGCGATCAACGAGATGGTCGGCCGCCCCGGCATCACGCTGCTGTCGAAAGCCCTCGACGCCCTATGCAACGAGCAGCCTGCCGATATCGACTCCGAACACCGCGAGAGCGTCGACGAATCGCTCGCCATGATCGAGTCGAAAACCGCGGCCCTGTTGTCCTGTGCCTGCGAGATGGGGGCGATCGCCGGTGGCGCCGACCCGGACCAAGCCAGAGCACTCGCCGAATTCGGACACCATCTCGGCATCGCATTCCAATTGATCGATGACATGCTCGGCATCTGGGGCAACCCCACCATGACCGGGAAGCCGCTCTACCCCGACCTCGCCAATCGCAGGAAATCCCCGCCGATCGCGCGCGCCTTGGATTCGGCCGGGCCCACCGCGGACGCGCTGCGCGAGTTGTATCGGGATGTCGGACGAGATTCCGAAACGCTGCACCGGATCGCCTGCCTTATCGAACTCACCGGAGCACGCGAGTGGGCCGAACGGGAAGCCCGGCGACAGCTCGATGCCGCGCTGGACTGCCTGAGGGAAGTATCCGCCGACGATGCCACCGAGGACCTTCGACTACTCGCCGCGATGATGACCAGCAGGTCCGCATGAAGAACTCGATCGATGCGATCCCGCTAGCTCCGAACACTGTCCCGCTTCTCGGCCACGGCCTCCGTTTTCTCACCGACCCGATCGGATTTCTGTCCGAACTCCCCGCGCACGGCCGCCTGAGCCGGGTCCAACTGGGTCCGCTGCCGGTCGTGGTGGTCTGCGATCCCGAGTTGGCCCGGGTGGTACTGCTCGACGACCGCACTTTCGACCGCGGCGGACCGCTCTATGATCGCTCCCGCGAGGTCGCCGGTGACGGTATCGGCAGCTGCCCGCACAGCAGGCACCGCCGACAGCGTCGCCTGTGCCAGCCCGCGTTCCAGCCGGGGCGTATACCCGGATACTCCGAGGCGATGGTCGACTCGATCGAAGACGTGATCGGCTCCTGGCAGGACGGACAGCACATCCAGCTCGGCGCGGAAATGTCGAAACTCACTGTCCGCGTGGCGGTTCGGACGATGTTCTCCTCATCGTTCCCGGAGAACTCGGTACAGCAGGTCGCAGACGATTTCGCGACCATCGCCGGAAGCATATTCCGGAGGATGGTGTTGCCACCGGTCATAAATCGACTGCCAACACCGGCGAACCGGCGCTATTACCAGGCTCGCAACCGGCTGCGTGCGGTGGCCGCCGAACTCATCGAACAGCGGCGGGCCGACACTCGCGACCACGGTGATCTGCTGTCGTCGCTGATGCGCGCCCGCGATCCGGACTCCACCGGCGCGCAGGTCGCGATGAGCGACGAGGAACTGATCGACCAGGTATTCACCTTTCTGTTCGCGGGTGCGGAAACCACGGCGAGCACATTGACGTGGGCGCTGTATCTGCTCGGACGAAATCCGCAGCTACTACAGCAGGTTCAGCAAGAGGTGGATACCGTGCTGAGCGATGGCACCGCCCGCTACCAGGACCTGGCGAATCTGCCGGTCGTCAATCGAGTGGTCACCGAAGCACTGCGGTTGTATCCGGCCGGATGGTTGCTGACCCGGGTGGTTTCGGCGGATACCACCCTCGACGGCGTTGCGCTCGCGGCGGGCACGACCGTCGCGGTGAGTCCGCATGTCATCCATCGGCGCGATGAAATCTACGAGCGGGCAGACGAATTCGTGCCCGATCGGTGGATCGGCGTGGAGCCGGACCGCACGCGGTTCATATCCTTCGGCGCCGGTGCGCGCCGCTGTATCGGTGACCAATTCGGGCTCGTCGAGGCCAGTTTGGCGCTGGCGACGATCGCGGCGCGCTGGCGCGTCGCTCCAGTGTCGACGCGGCCCGTATCCGTCTCGCTCGCACAGCTGCCCGCACCGACCAAACTCGGTATGCGGGTGTGGCGTCGAAATCCGGTGGCCGTCAACGCGTCCGCATCGGAGCCGGGGTAGGTAGCCGTGGCCGCGCCACCCGAAGCGCCCGCGTGCCGCCGGGTCGGCGCGCTGACCAGCGGCCTACTGCGTGAGGTCCACATCTGGTGGTCGTTCAGCGCAGGCGATCTGACCGCGACCGTTGTGCCCGCGACGACCTTCGCCGTCGCGGCTTGGGCGAGCACCCATGCCGCTGTCGCGGCACTGCCGCTGGTGTTGGCCGAATGTCTGGTCTATTTCTGGCTTTACATCTACACCTTCAACCTTTCCAACCAGCTGACCGGGATCGAAGAGGATCGCCGCAATAAGCCGCATCGGCCGCTGGTCGTCGGACTCCTCACCCCACAGGGCGCCAGGTGGCGGCTGGTGTGGGTCACTGCCGCCTTCCTCGTGCTCGGTGCGGTGCTGGGGGTTCTGGAATGGACAGTGCTCTGGATAGTCGCGTGGAGCTTCCACGATCACTTCGGCGGGGCCCGCACACTGTGGGGTAAGAATGCCGCGATGGTCGCGGGCACGATCGCCCAACTCGCTGCCGCCTGGCAGATCGTGACTCCGCTGACCGCTGCGGCCTGGATCTGGATCGCGGCGATCGCCATACCCTTGGGCGTGTTGGTATCGCTGCAAGATCTGCGCGATATCGACGGCGACGTGGCTGTCGGAAGACGCACCGCCGCAGTGGTTTTCGGTGCGGTGGCCTGCCGTCGGTTCTTCGCGGCGGCATTCGTGATTTATCCGATTACCATGCATTTCCTCGTCTATCGGAACGCACCGGCCGCCGCGGCGCTGGTCGGGTTGGCCGCAGCGCTGCTGTCCCTTGTTATCGCCTACCGCGTGCTGCGGTTGCGCGATCGCCGTGCCGACCACACCACCTACCTCCTCTACACCTACTGGTACTGCCTGACTCTGGCCAGCGCGGTCTTCGCCTTCGCAACGTGACGAATCACGATCATCGGCAGGACGCGCCCACGCGGATCCGGGGAGGGATCGGGTTACCCGAACCGGATGAACGCGACCTGCCCTCGAACACCGGCTACGCCAGCGACACCGACTGCGGCCTCGGTGTCGCGCCTGCGAGTATTCGAGACACGGTGTCGGCGACGGTGCCCGGTGATCACCATGTGTTCTCAGCTTAGGGTTGCCTGAACGCTTGGGCAATACCATTGGGGCACAACATCATTGGCCAGCATACGGATTGTGATCATTCCCAGGTGCTCGGCGGGCGTATTCCGATGACTATTGGGGTCATTCACATGGGCGTCGGGCCACGGTTGGGCGCGGACCCAACTTCGCAGTGAATGGTGGGCAACACGGGTGGGGCCTCGCATACTTGCGTCTATAGGGGTTACCGCCGACCCGAGCTGTTCGAACCGGCCGACGAGAAGTGCATGAGTTGGTTACCGACATCATCGATGTGGGCGCGGAATTCACGATCGCCCGGCAAGCGCTCTGGGATCTGCTGCTCGAACCGCAGACCTATCCACGGTTATTCGCTGGTATCGGCGGGTGCGAACGCGTGGAATCCGGTACCGACAACGGCATTCTGGAGGTGCGGGTCGGCACACCGGAGTCCGGCATACGCACACATCAGGTGCGGTTGCGGGTGTGCCGCTGGTACGAGAGCTTCGAATTGGAATGCCTCGACACCGGCAGTTTCGCCTCGATCCGCCTGCGCGGCGATGAGCAGCACACCAGGATCGTCATCACCCTGTTCGCGCCGGGGCGGATGCATCCGCTGCTGCCGGACCAGTCCAATGCCGCGGTGGCGGCGTGGGTCGACAGCGGCTTGCGGCACGCGGTCGATGTCATTCGCGGCGCACCCACCTCGGTGGTGGTCAATGCCGAGAATTCCCCGCTGCGGCGACAGGTCGGGGTGGCCAAGCAGATCATGAGTACCGGTGTCGCACGGCCCACCAGCCCCGCGACCAGCATCAAACAGGTTCGCTCCCTGGCGAAATGGGGTTTCAATCTGGCGGGCGGCTATGCGGCGGGGGCCGCGCATTCACCGGATCGGATGGCCGTCGTCGACGACTCCGGAACCCGCACCTTCGCTCAGATGCACGAACGCACGAATGCGCTGGCCGGGGCCATGGCAACGCTGAGTCTCGGGTCTGGTGACGCGGTGGGGCTGCTGTCGCGCAACCATGCGGGCATGGTCGAAACCATGGTCGCCGCCGGGAAACTCGGGGTCGATGTGGCCCTGCTGAATGCGGGGCTTTCCGGACGGCGCATCGAGGAAATCGTGCAGCGCCATCGGCTTTCGGCGCTGTTCGTCGACGGCGATCTGGAACAGCTGGTCCGCTATCTGCATACCGATCTGCCCCGTTTCAATACCGACGGCCGCCCGCCGGTACCCGGGCGGTCCACCATCGACGACCTGATCGCCATGGGGCAGTCCGAATTTCGCATCCCGGCACAGCCCGGCAGGCTCATCGTGCTGACCTCGGGATCCAGCGGCACCCCGAAGGGCGCGCGCCGCCCCCATCCGAAGGGATTCGGCACCATCGCGGCGCTGCTGTCGCGGATTCCGCTCACGATGGACGCGGCAATGCTCATTCCGGCCCCGCTGTTCCACACCTGGGGGCTGGCCGGGCTGCAACTCAGTACGGCGCTGCGTGCGACGGTAGTGCTGCCCGAGCGTTTCGATGCCGAGGACTGTTTGCGCCTGGTGGCCGAACACCAGGTCGAGAGCATGATCGTAGTGCCGACGATGGTGAATCGCATCCTGGATCTGCCCACCGCTGTGCGCGCACGCTACGACACGTCCAGTCTGCGCACCGTGATCAGCTGCGGCGCACCGCTGGCGGGGGCGACCGTGCTGCGGTTCATGGACACCTATGGCGAGATCCTCTACAACGTCTACGGTTCCACCGAGGTCTCCTGGGCCACCATCGCGACCCCCGACGATCTGCGCACCGCACCGACCACTGCGGGCCGACCGCCGCTCGGCACCAGGGTCGCGGTGCTGGGTCCGGATCAGCGTCCGGTTCCGATCGGTGTCACCGGGCATATCTTCGTCGGCAACCACATGCTGTTCGACGGTTATGTCAATTCCGCGCCGCCCACCGAGGCCGACGGCATGCTCGACACCGGGGACCTGGGCTATCTCGACGTCGCGGGCCGGATGTTCATTGCGGGGCGCGATGACGAGATGATCATCTCGGGCGGTGAGAACGTCTTCCCGCGTCCGGTCGAGGAGGCGCTCGCGCATCTGCCGCAGGTCAGTGAGGTCGCCGTGGTCGGCGTCCCGGATATCGAATTCGGACAGCGTCTGGCCGCCTTCGTGGTGAAACGTGAAGGCGCGGGGCTGGATTCGGATATGATCCGGTCCTACATTCGCCACCGGCTCAGCCGTTTTTCGGTACCGCGCGATGTCACTTTCCTCAACGCACTTCCGCGCGGTGAAACCGGCAAGATCCTCAAACGCCTGCTCGTCGGCTCCGAGCACGGCGAATCGTCTCCGCTGGGCACCTCCGGCTCCGCCTGAGCTTATGCGGGGTCCTGCGACGGTGTTGGCAATGCCAAGGTCGGCACCGCCAGGGCAATCGCGACGACCGCGATGGCGGCCAACATGACAACGCTGCCGTCCAGGGTGTGGGTGCGGAAGAACACCACGCTGAGCAGCGCCAGCCCGACCGCATTGCCGATCTGCTCGATGGTGGGCAGCTGGCCTGATGCCTCCGCCATTTGCCGCTGCGACAATCCCGTCAGCATCAGCGGCTGCACTTGCACACCGAACAGACCGACCCCGAATCCGGCGATGAAAACCGGGCCGAGCGCCAAGGTGAGATTCACCTCGCCTGCGGTCAGCCGCAGATATGCCGCGCCGATCGCCACGCAGCATCCGTACATCGCGATGCCGAATGCGAGTGCCCGTACTCCCCAACGCCTTACCAGCGGCAGCGAGGCGAGCGCACCGGCTCCCGCGCCGAGGGCGAACGGTGTCATCGCCACACCGGTGCGCAGGGCGGACCAGTGCAATTCGTCCTGCAGGGTGATCGATACGGTGAAGACGAATGCGGTGAACAGACCGAAGAAACTCGCCACCAGCGCCGCACCGATGGCGAAGCCGCGATCGGCGAACAGATCCAGGCGCACCAGCGGACTGCCGCCGCGTCGAACCAGCCTGCGCTCGTGGGCGAAGAACACCGCACCCAGCGCGAATGCGGCGGCGATTACACCGAAAGGCCGTGGCCGCCAACCATTCTGCTGAATGTCGGCGAGGGCGGCGAGTAGGGCGAACAGACTCACCGTGGACAAGGTCACGCCGCCGAGATCGAGGCGGTCGCGTTCCGGCGGCCTGCCGAGGTGCAGATATCTGAAGCCGAGGACGAAGGCGAGCAGGCCGATGGGCAGATTCATCAGGAATATCGAATGCCAGCCGAGTCCGGCGATATCGGCGGTGACCAGCGCACCGCCGAGGATCGGTCCGAGCATTCCGGCGAATCCGGCGGTCGCGCCGTAGAGCGCGAATACCTGTTGATGTCGATTCGCTGGGAAGCTCGCGATGAGGATGGCGATCGTCTGTGCCGCCATCCCGGCGCCCGCGACCCCCTGGACGATTCTGGCGATTACCAATTCGGTTGCACCGGTGGACATTCCGCACCACACCGACGCCGCGGTGAATGCGGTGACCGAGACCAGGAAGACGGTGCGGCGACCGAAGACGGCGCCGATGCGCGCCGCGGTGAGCAGCGTGCACGCGAAGGCGAGCGAATAGCCGGAGACCACCAGCACCTGCGCCGACTGCGAGGCCCGCAGGTCGGCGGTGAGATTCGGCAGTGCGGTATTGACGATGGTCACATCGATCATCTGCATGAAGACCGCGATGAGGCAACCGGCGAAGGCGAGCCACGCGCCGAATTCACCGCCCGCCCGCTCATCGGATAGTCGGGTACCGATCTCCGTCACAGCTGATCCTCCCGAACGCGGGCATCGAACGCGATGACGGTAACGAACAATCCGGTGGCTACCGCAGATCAGCGATCAAACACTCCGTCAACACACAAGCCGACTGTCACCCATCTTGTGAACCGGCCCAAGTGGCGGTTCACCCCCGGTCTGATCAGGCCGACAGATCGGTCGACTCGGCTCGCGCCATTTTCACCAGCATGTCGTGCAACTCCTTCGCCAACTTTCCCGCTCGATCCCCGTGCAGCGCGACGTCGGTGAACGCATCGAGCAAAGCGAGGCTCGGATCCAGCGGGTTGTAGGCGAGATCCGCACTGCCACGCAAGGATTCGGTAATCAGTCGGCGCTGCGCCTCGTGCCGGGCCCGAAAGTCCCCCGCGACATCGAGCGCGCAACCGAATTCACGCACAACCGCGGCGTACACCGGCCGATCGGCATTGCGCCGCCGACGCAACCACCGGCGCGGGCGCGCGTCCCCGGCCTCCGGAACCAGAGTCGCCAACGCCCCGCCATCGAGCACCATCCAGATCGCCGACGCATCCGACCGCGGCAATGCCGGAGACGGACCACGCATCGCGGGCGCGCTATCGTCCGGATCGGTAATCTGTATGCCGCGCAAGGAAATCGGATACCTGGTCAACATATCGTCGACCGCCGCGGTCACCTCGCGAACAACATATGTGTCCACGTTCGGCCCATCGAATCCGATGATGTCCAGACCATGCTGCGTCGCCAACTCGACAGCGGTCCTCGGTGTCGCCGAATCGACGAAATCCGCGCTGGAGCGCGGCATCTCGACATCGGGATACGTCGGAAATCGCAGCGCCTCGGATTCCTGAACATATATCGGCAGCGGTACCGTCTCCGGCTCGAACTCCTCCCCCGGCGGCCGCACCAGCTCGGATTCTCGAACGTAGACCGGCAGCGGACCCGACTCGGATGGTTGAACATAGACCGGCCGCGATACCGCGTCAGGTTCTTGGACTCGCGCCGGTTCCGGCACTGCCTCCGGCCAAGGAACATCTTCCGGTAGCGTCACCGCGCCAGGCTCGGCAGCACCCGCTGGCATCGGCAAGGCCCCGGGTGCCTCGCTCGCCACGGGCCGTGCCGTCTCGGGTTCCCAAAAGTAGGTCGGTTGCGGCACGGACTCGGGTCCCCGAACGTCCGCTGGCAACGGCACCGCCCCGCTATCCTCCGGCGCACTGACCGGTAGCGGCGGCCCAAAAACATCCACCGCTCGCGGCAGAGCCCCGTCTTCGCGAACATCCGCTGACAGCGACAGCGAGTCTGGCGGCCGAACATCCACCGGTGGCGAAACTACCTCCGGCTCTTGGATATCCGGCGACGGTCGAATCACCTCCGGATCCTCGGTATCGCCCGCCAGGCGGCTCGGTGCCGACGCGGCATCGGACTCTCGGATATCTGGCGCTAGCGCCACCGCTGCGGCTCGGCCGCATCCGCCAGCACCGGCACAGCCGCGGGCACCTCGATATCCACCCACGCCTCGGGGACCGAGGTGTCGGCCAGTTGCGGAATTGCCTCCGGCTTGCGATCCGCGAGGTGCGCTCCCGCCGTTGGTTCCGCGATTTCAGCCGGTAACGGCGCCGCAACATCTTCGGATTGTCGTACCGTCTCGGATTCCTGGACATCTGCTGCTAACGCAACGGCCGCGGGCTCGGCAGCGTCCGGCGGTCTGTCCGGTTCGCCGTCCACCGGCAGCCGTTGCGCCGTCTCGGATTCCTGAACATCGACCGGCAGAGATGGAGTCGGATATGTCCCGATATCCATCGGCGCGGTCACTGCGACGGGCTCCGCGACATCCGGCGACGGGTGCGGAGGATCTGGCGGCCGAACATCTACCGGTGGCGAAACTACGTTCGGCGCTTGGACAACCGTCGGCGGTCGAAATGCATCCGGTTTCGCGGTTATGCTCGGCCGACCAGCCGCCGACACGGCCTGGTCGGCGCCCGCATTGACCGTGGGTTGGCGGGGCGGGGGTGGCTGGATTGTCGGTGGGGTTGGGCTTGCGAGTGAGAGTGGTTCCGACGCAGGGGATTTGGACGGGGCGGCGGGCGCATTCGACCTCGCCGGGCGTGGGCGGACCGTGCGTTGGGACCACGGAGTGTCCACTCTGCGACGGGACCATGGAGTGGGTGCGGGCTCGCGTACGAGTGGGCGGTGTCGACTCGCGGTGTGGTGGTCTGCTGTCGGTCGATCCGATGCGATATTCGGGCGCACCGCCGTGGATGTGAACCCCGCCTTCGGTGATGCACCGGCAGAACGCATTTCTGCGGATGCCGCGTCCGGATGCACCTCTGCGGACACCGCCTCCGAAGGCGCCTCTGCGAGCACGCCAACCGAATCCAACTCCGCGTATTCGATCGCGGCCTTCAGCTCGACCACGGTTCGGTTGGCCTCGGCGATCAGGCGTTCCAACCTCGTGACCATCGCCCGCAGTTCGCCCGGGTCGAACCGCGACCGCTGATTCACCGAGGTCTCCTGCTGTGTCGTTACCGCGGTCAGGTGCAACCGGGTGTGCTGACCCGTAACCATGGTCCGACTCGCATGAACCCGAGTACGGACAGTGGCACAGTCAATTTTCACTCAGGGCGTCAAACCTCCCGAGATTGGGAAGTCCACACCTTGCCGAGCTCGACCGATTCGGGCAGGGTTCATCGGTCCAGCTCAGAGGCTGCCGCCCCCTCCGATCAGCCACGGGTTGAAGCTGCAGTCGCGGTTCGAATGATGCGCGGGATCCAGGGCCTCGAGGGCGATAGCGGCCGAGCGCGGTGAATACATCATCGTCAAGTGGTCGGACAGATCCTGTTCGCAGCCGTCCTGCAGCGTGATGTTCTCGACCGGGGCATCCGGCCCAGCCTGCAGGAACGTCCAGTTGTACGGATTGGTGACCTCGTCGTACCGCGATCCGACGACCGTGTAGTCGACACCGGGCACGGTATCGCCGTTCGCATTGAGCCGCGCGTAGAACGAAGACCCTACCGCCTGTTCGATATTCGACAGCCCGACGATCGGCTCGTAGAAACCGAGGATATTCACGCCGAGGTTATTGATGGCCCGCCCTAGCGTGGCGATGCCCATCAGTGTTGTGCCATGGTGGGTCGCACCGAAAGTGACCAGCTTGCCGACCTTATCGGCACCCCCGTCGAATTTCAGATACTGATTGGCCACCGTGCCGCCCTGCGAATGGCCAACGATATCGACCTTCTCCGCGCCGGTGGTCGCCCGCACCCGCTCCACGAAATCCGCGAGCTGACGCGAGGATTCGGCCATCGGCCCGACCCCGTAGCGACCGGGTAGCGCCGCCCCGATTCCTCCCCCGTCCAGCAGCCCCGATCGCCCGAAGTTGAAGGCGAACACACAGAATCCCGCCCGCGCCAACCGCGGCGAGAGGTAGGCAAAGGTGTCGAATGCATTGAGCCAGGTGCCGTGCAGTAGCACCACCGGGTTCGGATGTTCGGCACTCGGCTTGCAGTCCCACCGGTTGGCACCCGCGGGTGCGGCGTCCGGATGCGTGAGGCCGTAGGCGAAAGCCGCTAGCGCCGTGGTCATTTCGGGTCCCTCGCCGACGGTGTTGGAGGCGATGCTCTTCGCCCAGCCCGATCCAGATCCACTTCCGGTATCCACGATCGCCTGTGGCCGCCGCCCGTCCGGAGCCGGGGCCAGGCCCGCGTTGATCTGCTCTACGAGGAATTGCTGATCGGATTCGGCGGGATCCGCGCCCGCCGTACCGATTCCGAGCCCATGCGCCACGGCCAGTCCAGCGATGAGGGCGGCGCCCGCGAAGGCGCGACACCCGCGTTGCTTCATTGCAAACATTTCGTACTTCCCATCCCGATCGGTTCCGCGCTACGCCGGTCGCTATGCCATGGGTCACAGATCGATCGAAATGTGATGGCCGCCATTGTGTTTACGCGGTACTCGAAATGTAGGACGGTCATTAGTCGACGTCACTACACGGCATGACGAATAAACTCCGCACTGTTTTGTCGTCGACGACAAAGTTCTGGTTGAGAAAACCGAAACGTTGAAGTGCGCACTGTCCTCGACAACAATCGGCGCATGACAATCGCTACCACCTCGGCCACCCGAGACGCTCCATTGGTGATCCGGTTACTGACCAGGTGGCCGCAGATCTCCGAGCGCATGCTCGCCGAGGGCCTCGGTGCGACCCCGCCCGCGACGGATCTGCCCGACGGACATTTCACCGCGGAGGTGCTGCCCGCCATCTACGCCTGCGGCCGCGCCGTATTGCAGGCCATCGGCGAAGACCGTGTATTCACCGGGGCCGAGGTCGCGGCCTTCGTGGCACCGGTTGCCGAACGGCATGCCGAAGACCGCTTTCCGCTGTCCATCCTGATCGAGGCCATCCACGGTTCGGCGCAGTCGGTGCTCGCCGAGGCCGCCGCCCTGGCGACACCCGATGAAATGGCCGATCTGGTCCAAGTCGGCTCGCGCCTGCTCGATCTCCTCAAGCACATCAATATCATCGTCGTCGAGACCTACACGGCGGTCGAACAATCCATCTACAACGCCGAGCGCGAAGCCCGCCGCGAACTGTGTTCGGCACTGCTGCGTGGTCAGCCCGCCGACGAACAGGCCGCCCGCGCCGATACCCCGCTCAGCGAGCGCTATACGGTGCTCGGCATCCATATCGATTCGGACGACCAGCCCACCTCGGTCGCCGATCTACTGGCCCGGCGGCGGATCCGGATCCTGCACCGCACCCTCGATACGATCAGTAACGGCACGGCGCTGGTGACCTTCGACGGTTCCACCGGAATCGCCTTGCTCCCAGCATATTCCGAGGAACCGCAGCGGACCCGATATGCGGCGTTGGCGGCCGAGTTGGCCGAACAATTCGGCGCGGCGGCACATCTGGCCGAATGTCCAGCGGTCGCGCGCGCCGAACTGCCCGATGCCGCGAAGGAAGTCGCCGAACTCGCAACGCTCGCACGCCTACTCGGCCGCCCGACCGGCAGCTACCGACTCGACGATCTACTGCTCGAATACCAGCTCACCCGCCCCGGCCACGCCCGCGACCGACTGGCCGAGCGGATCACCCCACTGCTGAGCAACCCGCACCTACTGGAGGCGTTGGAGGCGCATCTGCGCTACGGCTCCGACCGCAAGGCCGCGGCGGCGCGACTTCATGTGCACCCCAACACCTTCAGCTATCGACTGCGCCGCATAGCCGAACTCACCGGCACAGATCCCAGCGATCCGAACAACTCGCGGCTGCTCGCCGCATCGCTGACCATCCAGCGCACACACCAGCCGCCGGATCCGCAGCGGTAGGACCTTCAGGCGCCGATCCGGGCTACTGTTTCCGCGACTCGCTCCAAATGATCGGTCATCGCCGCACGGGCGGCTTCCGGCGCACCGGCCTCGATGGCCCGCACGATGGCCTCGTGCTCGCGGTCGGAATCGGTGCGGCGGTCCTGGGTCAGGTTCAAGAACTCCGATTGCAGGTCCAGTGCGCGGCGGGTGTCGGCGACCATGGCGGTCAGCATCGTATTGCCGCTCGCGGCCGCGATGGCGGTGTGTAACTCGCCGTCGTAGCGCACCCATTCGTGCGCATCCGGGGCCGCGGCGAGCTTGTCCAGGATCTCGAACAGCTGCCGCACCTGCTCCGGTGTGCGGCGCTCGGCGGCGAAACCGGCGGCCGGTATTTCGACGAGCCGTCGCGCCTCGATCAGGTCACCGGCGCCGACGCCCGCGAAGGTCGGCTGGGTGTCGGCGTTCTTGGAGACGATGAAAGTGCCTCGGCCGGTATGGGTTTCGGTGAGTCCGAGGATGGCGCAGGCATGTAGCGCCTCGCGGACCACCGGCCGACTCACCCCGAACTGCTTGGCCAGCGCCAACTCCGCGGGCAGGCGATCGCCCACCGCGTAATCGTCGCTCTGGATGAGGCTCTTCAGCCGACGAAAGACCGCTTCGGTGGCGCCGATGCGCTGCACGTACCCTTCCTCGACCGTCACGCGACCAGTATGTCATTGACAGCCGCTGTGACCCCCGTTACAGTCGACCTGTCTTACAGCCTGACAGCCTTACTTCTTCGGGGCTGGATCCGGCCCACGGAAGGTTTTCGATGCAACACCACGACCAAGAGTCGATCGCCACCACCGCGCCCGCACCGCGGATCGATATCGGGGATCTCGGCTACCAGAAGCGACTACACAAGCGCCATATGCAGATGATCGCGATCGGCGGATCGATCGGCACCGGACTGTTCCTCGGCGCCAGCGGCCGGATGTCGCTCGCCGGACCGTCGCTCGCCCTCGTCTACATCGTGTGCGGAATCTTCACGTTCATGGTGGTGCGCGCGCTCGGCGAACTGGTCATGTACCGGCCTTCGTCCGGGGCGTTCGTGTCCTATGCCCGCGAATTCCTCGGTGAACGCGGCGCGTACTCGGTGGGCTGGCTGTACTTCCTGAACTGGTCGACAACACTGGTCGCCGACATCACGGCGGTCGCGCTCTACGCGCACTTCTGGTCGTTCTTCGTACCCGTGCCGCAGTGGGTGCTGGCGCTCATCGCGCTGACGGTCGTCGTCGCGCTCAATGTGATGTCGGTGCGGCTGTTCGGCGAACTCGAATTCTGGTTCGCGCTGGTCAAGGTCGGCACCATCATCGTATTCATGGTGCTGGCCATCGGATTCATCGTCACCGGCACCGCAGTCGGCGACAACGTCCCCGGCATCTCGACGATCACCGATCACGGCGGACTGTTCCCCCGCGGTCTGGCACCGATGCTGACCATCGCGCTCGGTGTGGTGTTCGCCTTCGGCGGGACCGAGATGATCGGGGTCGCCGCGGGCGAAGCCGACAACCCGAGGCTGGTGGTGCCGCGCGCGGTGAACTCCATCATGTGGCGGATCATCCTGTTCTACGCGGGCTCGGTCATCCTGTTCACACTGCTGCTGCCGTGGACGGCCTACTCCGCCAGTGAGAGTCCGTTCGTCACGGTGATGAGTTCGATCGGCATTCCGCATGCGGGCGATGTGATGAACCTGGTGGTACTCACCGCCGCGATGTCGAGCCTGAATGCCGGGCTCTACGCGACCGGCCGCACCCTGCGTTCGATGGCTGTGGCCGGTGCGGCACCGCGTTTCGCGCAGCGGATGAACCGCAATGGCGCACCGTATGGCGGCATTCTGATCACCAGCGTGGTCGGCATCGCGGGCGTGGTGCTCAATCTGGTCATGCCGCAGAAGGCCTTCGAGATCGTGCTTAATCTGGCGGGACTCGGCATTGTCGGCACCTGGGCTTCGATCATGACCTGCCACTGGATCTTCGTGCGCCGAGCCGAGCAGGGACACTACCGCAGGCCCGCCTTCCGGCTGCCCTTCGCGCCGGTGCTCAATATCCTCACCCTCGGCTTCCTGCTCGCGGTGATCGTGCTGATGTTCTTCGACGATGAGATCGGGCGCATCACCCTGGCGGCATTCCTGCTGGTCGTCGCCGCGATGGTGGCGGGTTGGTACCGGGTGCGTGGACGGTTGGATCCGGACGTGCTCGCGCCGGTGCAGGGCACTGGCACCGGATCGGACAACTCATGAACTCGATCGCTACTGTGCCACAGCATGTTTCCCAGATCAGTGTGGACATCCTCTACACCGGTGGCACTTTCGGGATGGTCGATCATGGTGACGGACTACGGCCGCGCCAGGGTCTGGGCGGCGAAATCGCCGAGGCTCTGGCACGATTCGAGCGAGACAGCGGTATAGCGGTTCGATTCGACTACACCGAAATCGAGCAGGTCATCGACAGTTCCGACGCCGGGTCCGATAACGCCCGCCGGATCGCCGAACAGGTTCGATCCGGTATCGCGCAGCGGCGGCCGAACGGAGTCATCGTGGTGCACGGCACCGACACGATGGCCTATGTGGGCGCGCGGATGGCATTCGAGCTGCGCGATATCGACGTGCCCGTCGTGCTGACCGGAGCGCAGATCCCGCTGGGCCTTCCCGGTAGCGACGCACGGAACAATCTGACGCTGGCGTTGAACAGCATTGCTGCCGGGACAGTTTCGGGAACGTCTATCGCATTCGGCCAGTCGCTGCATCCCGCCGTGCGCGCCAGCAAACGCGCGTGCGACGACTACGACGGATTCACCACGGTCCGGGAATGCACACCGCCGCCCGCGCCGCCCCGGCTGCCCGAGGTTCAGCCCCGCCCGAACGGCACGCCGGTCGGCCTGTTCACCGTCTTTCCCGGAATGCATCCGACCATTCTCGACGCGGCACTGCGTCACTACCGGGGCGGACTCGTGCTCGAATGCTATGGCTCGGGCACGTTGCCGCTGCACGGTTCGGCAACGGTCGAGGCGATCCGTGCGGCCACCGCACAGGGGACGCCCGTGCTCGTCATCACCCACTGTGACAGCGGCACAGTCGATCTCGACCGCTATCAGTCCGGCCGGGCCATGCGCGACGCCGGTGCGATCGGCGGTGGCGATATGACCAGGGAGGCCGCACTGGCAAAACTGGGCTACCTGGTGGACCTCGGCCTATCCGGTAGCGACCTGCGCCGGTGGATCACGACCAATCTGCTCGGCGAGCTGTCGAATCACTCTGCGCCACAGCCCATCCCGCACACCTCCAACTGAACAGGAATCCGATGACCGAAAGCACTCGCACCGAACGCGATTCCCTTGGCACCCGCGCGGTACCACGCGAGGCCTACTGGGGCGTCCACACCGCCCGCGCGCTGGACAATTTCGCCATTACGGGCGACCGCATCGGCAATTACCCCGCACTGATCACCGCGCTCGCCGCGGTGAAACAGGCTGCCTGCCGTGCCAACCGAGACCTGGGCCTCCTCGATTCGCGCCGCGCCGAAGCCATCGATGCGGCCTGTGCCGAGATCCGCGGCGGCGCTCTGCACGACCAGTTCCCCATCGATCCCATTCAGGGCGGGGCGGGTACTTCGACGAATATGAATGCCAACGAGGTCATCGCCAACCGCGCACTGGAGCTGCTCGGCCACGACCGCGGCGGCTACACCGAATTGGACCCGCTCGATCACGTGAATCTGGGCCAGTCGACCAACGACGTCTACCCGACCGCGGTGAAACTCGCCATCGTGCACCATATCCACGATCTGATCGCGGTATTGGGCCGACTGGCGACCGAATTCGACGGCAAGGCAGCCGAATTCGCCGACGTCATCAAGATGGGCCGCACCCAGCTCCAGGATGCGGTACCCATGACGCTCGGACAGGAGTTCGGCACCTTCGCGATCATGGTGCGCGAGGACCGCGCCCGCCTCGACGAGGGCACCGCACTACTGCGCGAATGCAATCTCGGTGGTACCGCGATCGGCACCGGTATCAACGGCCATCCGGACTATCCGGCGCTGGCCTGCACCCATCTCGCCGATATCACGCGGATTCCGGTGACCTCGGCCGCGGACCTCATCGAAGCCACCCAGGACTGCGGCGCGTTCGTGCAGATCTCCGGCATCGTCAAACGCGTCGCGGTCAAACTGTCCAAGATCTGCAACGACCTGCGGCTCATGTCCTCGGGACCGACGGCGGGTCTGGGGGAAATCTCGCTTCCCCCAGTACAAGCCGGATCATCGATCATGCCGGGCAAGGTCAATCCGGTCATCCCCGAGGTCGTCAACCAGGTCGCCTTCGCGGCCATCGGCAACGATATGACCGTGACCATGGCCGCCGAGGCGGGCCAACTCCAGCTCAACGCCTTCGAGCCGATCATCGCCTACAGCCTGCTCCGCACCACCGCCCACCTCACCGCCGCCATCGACACCCTCGCGACCAGATGCGTCGCGGGCATCACCGCGCACCGCGACCACCTGGAACAGGGCGTGCGCCGCTCCATCGGCATCGTCACCGCGCTCACCCCCCACATCGGCTACGCCGCCAGCGCCCGAATCGCCAAGCAGGCCTTGCACACCGGCCGCCCCGTCGAAGAAGTCGCTACCGAACTCGGCCTGCTGCCAGTCGAAACCGTGAAATCCCTACTGGCGCCGCACCGCCTCGCCGGACTGCCGACTCCAGTGTCTGAAGCTGCTGCGGCACAGTAGTTAACGCGGTCGTGCCGCACTGCTGGTTCATGCTCGGTCGCCGGACGGTGGCCTGGGGCGTCGGAGTTCGCGGGGTCGACGCCTCGGCTTCGGACACGCCGATCTCGGCGTGGCGGCATAGATCTGCGGGCCGGTTGGGCTAGCATGGCAGCGCTGTGTGACGTGGCGGCGTTCGCACAGCGAACGGGGAAGAACCTGCCCGGCGGCACTCTGTGTCGCCGGGCAGGTCGAAAACCCTCCCGCCATGCTCGACACGGTGCCGGTTCCCATCCCAGCGGCCAGGCATGCACGGAATCGCCTCATTTCTGGCGAGTATCGCCGCATGGTAATCCAAACCCTCTCTGCCCGAGGGCGCCTCACTCGACGAGGTTCGCTCGACGCTCGCCGACGAATTGCTGGGCACCGCAGGCCTTTTCCATGCCTGTTCTCGCAAGCGGGCTCGATCATCACGATGTAGCAGACACCTGCGCCGGGGCAGCGCGAATCCGGGCGAGCGTCGCGCGACGATGCCGCACGATAGTCCGGCCCCAAGCCGGGCGCGAAAGGTACTGCGGGAACCGGTATTCGGACAAATCGGAGCGTGCTACTCCCAGTCGGAAGCACTGTCGCGCACATGCGAGAATCGTCCGCGATGATCACCTATCTCGAAGCGACTGTCATCGGTGCGGTGCAGGGGGTCACCGAGCTGTTCCCGATCTCCAGCCTCGGCCACTCCGTGCTGATCGCCGCATGGGTGGGCGGCGATTGGCGAAAGTTGTTGGTCCAGAACGAATCCGGCGCGGGTAATCCCTATCTGGCATTCGTAGTCGCGCTGCACGTCGCGACCGCTGTGGCGTTGCTCGGATATTACTGGCGCGACTGGTGCTCGATAATCGCCGGTTTCATCACGTCGCTACGCACCAGGCGGCTCGATACCGTTCCGCAGCGATTGGCGTGGCTGATCGTGATCGCCTCCACGCCCGTCGCCATCCTCGGGCCGCTGCTCGTCCATCTGCTGCACGCACTGTTCGAGGGGCCCATCGACGCGGCCATCTTCCTCACCCTCAATGGCGTCGTGTTGGTAATCGGTGAGGGACTGCGTCGACGCAACGAGCCGACGCTGGCGGAATACGGGCGGCGTTTCGCCCTCACCGCCGCATCGCATCCGGCCCGCCAAACGGATCGGCGGCTGGCCGCGCTCGGGGCGCGCGATGCCGTGGGCATCGGATTCGCCCAAGCCGGTGCCCTGCTGACCGGATTCAGCCGTGCGGGCCTGACCATGGTCGGCGGATTGTGGCGCGGTCTCGAGCACACGCACGCTGCCAAATTCGCCTTCCTGCTCGCCACTCCGGCAATCCTGGGCGCCGGAATCGTGGAAATACCGGAACTGTTCGGACCGGAAACCGACGGCATCCGAGGGCCGGTCCTCGTCGGCGCCATCGTGTCCGGGACGTCGTCCTGGCTGGCCGTGCGCTACTTGGAGCGGCACTTCCAAACTCGCACCCTGCTACCGTTCGCGACGTACTCACTGATTGTGGGGCTCCTCTCTATCATCCACTTCAGCTGAATCATCCGATCCGCCTTCGACAAGCAGGGTTCGAACTCAGATGACAACATCGACCTATGACGAATTCGGACTGTTCGCCGAGAATGCGGCCGAGGCCGGGCTGCCCTGGTCGGGGCCGCCACGGGTGCAACGGTTCTCGGTCGACATCGGCTCCGGTCACCGCGTCAGTGGCCTGCGTTGGGGTGACGGCGAGCCGGAATTGGTGCTCCTGCACGGCGGCGCGCAGAACGCGCACACCTGGGACACCGTGGCGCTGGCGCTGGATCGCCCGCTCGTCGCGCTCGACCTGCCCGGCCACGGCCATTCCGACTGGTGGCCCGACCATCTGTACACACCACATCGGCTGGCCGATGCGGTAGCCGCCGCCGTCGAAACCGTTGCGCCGCAGGCGAATGCGGTTGTCGGCATGTCCCTCGGCGGGCTGACCGCACTGCGACTGGCCGCGCATCGTCCAGACCTGGTGCGGCGCCTGATCATGGTGGACGTTACCCCGGGCACCGGCGACAACCCGAACAAGACCGCGGCCATAGTCGCATTCGTCAACGGCCCCGCCGACTTCGGCTCCTTCGAGGAGATCCTGGAGCGTACCGTCGCACACAATCCGGGCCGATCGGTCCAGTCGCTGCGACGCGGAGTCCTGCACAACGCACGTCAACGGGATGACGGCCGCTGGATCTGGCGCTACGACCGACTCCGCCCCACCGCGGACGGCTCACTCGACCTCAGCCCACTCTGGGACGACGTATCCGCTGTACAAGCACCACTGCTGCTCGTACGCGGCGCACGCTCACCGGTCGTCGACGATGCCGACATCGCGGAACTGCACCGCCGCCGCCCCGGCGCACAGGTCGTGCTCGTCGAAGGCGCCGGGCACTCGGTCCAGGGCGACCGCCCCCTCGAACTCGCGGCACTCATCCGCGACTTCACCTTCCCCGCCGAATGATTGCGCACCGATTCCTCAGTGCCGATCGATCCTGCGGAAATCGTGACCGGAGGCATTGCGCCCGAAGGTGGTTCGCAACAGAGACGATCGGGTGAACGCCGCGTTCAAGCGGTTCAGGAAAGGACTGCGCGGCCGGGTGTCGACGGCGTGCAGAGCCTCGGTGAGCAGGCTGATGGGTTCGGTGCAGGTGGTGTAGCGGGCGCTGGGATCCTTTGCCAGCGAACGGTGCACGACCGAATCGACCTCGGGAGGGATCCAGTGTCGGCGCGCGGAGATATCGGGCGGCGGGTCGTGCAGGTGGGCCTGTGCGGTGGCCATGAGATTTCCGCGGGGGAACGGCGGGCGGCCGGTGAGCAGTTCGATGGCCGTGGACATCAGCGCGTACTGGTCCGTCGCCGCGCATACCGCGCCTGCCTGCAGCAGTTCCGGCGCGGCATACGGCACCGAGACTACGACGAAACCGTGGGCGGCCAGGGGCGGTTCGGGCCGGTGCAGCCACCGGGCCTGATCGAAATCCGAGAGTTTCACCGTCGCGGGATCGTCTACACCCACCAATACATTCGCCGGTTTGACGTCGAGATGAACGATGTCGTTCGCGTGCACGAAATCCAGACCCGCCGCGACCCGCCCCAGCACGTGCAGCACCCGCCGCAGGTCCGGATGTCGGTGTGGCATGGGCACCAATGTCGAACCCGTTGCACCGGCGACATACTCGTGCGCCGACCACAGCCTGCCATCGGTTTCACCGTGCGTGTACATCCGCACGATATTGGGATGCCGCAGCACGGACAGGATGTCGAACTCGTGCACGAAGCGCGCTCGCGCCTCGGGTGAGCGGCTGTCCTCGGGGCTCAGAATCTTCAGCGACACCGGCCGCGATCGTTCCAGATCCTCGGCCAAATAGACATCACTGCTACCGCCATGACCAAGCCGAGCCTGCACAACGAATCCAGCAAACCGGTCATTCGGTTCCAGTACCACCGCCACACCGTAGTTCGCCGAGGCCCGGCATCGGCGGCGCAACCTCTCGCTGCTGGGAAATCGGGTGCGGTCAGTCCTTGGGTACGCGCTCGTGCAGGGTCAGCAGAATGTGGTCGAAGCTGGCGACGGTCGCGGGATCGGGCGCGGGGACGGCGCACAACTCGGCGATCAGTTGTTCGGCCAGCACGCGCAGCTTGATATTGGTTTCCTGCGAACGCCAGATGAGCACCTTGAACGCCTGCTCGGCACTGATCCCGTACAGCCGCATCAGCACCCCCTTCGCTTGTTCGATCACCGCGCGCGACTCGATCAGCTCCGGCAAACGCACCTCGAGCGCTTCGCGTTCGGCTTCGGCGAGGGTGGCGCTGAGGTCGATATAGAAACCGGCCGTGCCGACCGGTTGGCCGTCGTCGTCGAGAATGCGGTCGGCGACCACCATGACATTGTGCTCGACACCGGCGGTGTCGATGAACCGGTGGCGGCTGGAGAACGGCTCGCGAAGGTCGATGGAACGGGCGATGCGTTCGGCGACCGGTTCGCGGTCGTCGGGATGTTTGTGCGCCAGCAGCAATTCAGTGGTCGGCTCGATTTCCCCCGGTCGGTAGCCATGCATGCGGTAGACCTCCGGCGACCACTCCCAGCGGCGGCTGGCGAACCAGAACCGGAAACTACCGACCGCGGACTGTACACCCGACTGTCCGGGCAACGCGGTATCGGCGATCGGAGATCCGGGCGAGGACGTCACCAACCAATTATGGCCCCGCAAAAACGCAGGTCAACTCACTCGTCGAGCAGCCGCCACGCCGTGAGAGCGAGCCTGGCCCGTAGCAGACCGGTGGGCTCGGCGAGTTCGATACCCGTCACCTTCTCGATCTGTTCGAGGCGGCGGGCGACGCTGCTGTGGTGCAGGTGCAGCAACTCGGCGGCCCGACGCAGCGAACCGGTGGCACAGTAGGCGTCGAGTGTCTCCAGATCCTCGGGGGCGCTCGCCATTCGGGCGATCGCGCCGACATCGGCGTTCTCGCGCGCGGCATCCAGGGGGACGTGGGCGAGCAATGCCAACGCACCGAGGTCGCCGTAGTGGACGATCGGGCTGCGCGCGGTGGCGAAACGCAAGGCAGTGCGGGCTTCCCGCCAGGACCGGTCCGGCCGATCGGCCGCTCCGATGCCCGCGCGCACGCCTGCTGGCAACCGGGCCGGGTCCACCGTGGTGGCCAGGATGACGCCCACGTCGGCCAACGGTGCCGCCTTCACCGGTCGGGCCGGACAGATCAGACCCCCGAGCTGATCGAGCGGAAGTTGCGACCGGACGGCCACCACGCGCACCGGCAGGTCCGCGGCGAAACCCAAGAGCCGCAACGCCCGAGCCCTGGCCGCCTCATCACTGTCGGCACTGATCACCAACTCGACCAGCGCCGGATCAGCCATGGTCGTGCGTGCCGGGCCATACCGCTCGACGACCGCAGCCGCGGCGATGGCGAGCCGCTCCAACAGCAGTTCATCGAGCGCGCGGGAGATGTCGGTGCGTTCCAGCCACACCGTGCCGATCTCCTCCTCGTCCAGGGTGATCGGTCCCGAGGTGGACGCGGCCAGCGCCGGACCTGGCACTTCCCGTCCGTCGGGTGCGAATCGGATCACCCGTCCGGTACCGTGCAGCCGAATACCGGTCACACATTCGGCCAGCACCGCCGAGGCCCGGGCGAGCGCGGGGAGATCCACTCGTCGGCGCATCAGGGTGTCGTAGAACATCACGACGCGCAGCGCGCCTTCGGCTTCAACATCCAACTGCGACAATCGGACCACCAAGGCATCCATGTCTGGAGGCTACGCCTGGTCCGAGACCCGCTCATACCACCGATCGAACCGGTTCCCCAGCACCGTGTAGGTGTCCAACCACCCACTGCTGGCGGCGATTTCACATAGCGGGCCGGTCGCGACGAACAGAAACTTCAAATCGCGCAACCGACTCATATCACCCCGCCGAATCAATTCGAGATGATCGGTGAGATCGCTTATGAGCTCGGCCTCATCCGCATACCGAGCCTGCCAGCTCATATCCTGCGGCCCGGCCCGAACGACCGCCATCACCCGCTCGAGGATGTCGAGTATCTCCGCCTCCGACTTCATCCCATCAGCCTGGCACGCCCGAATCAGCACAACACCGACTCCCGAACCGGGGGTTGCCCCATGGTATTGCGCACACCGCCGATGTGCAGGAACTGCGGCGCGACCGAGTTTCGTAGTACACCAAGACATTTGCAGTCCCGATCGGCTTACCTCGCCCAGCATCCCGATACAGGTCTTCGGCAATGCCAGTCAGCGCCATCGCGAGCCACGAATAGGATCACGTCCCGGTTCGCCGGGCGGGCAGTGTCACGATGAAGCGGGCGCCGCCATCGGCGCTGTCGCCGACCTGGATACGGCCCGCGTGACGGTTCACGACGTCGGCGACTATGGCGAGACCGAGTCCGGCTCCGCCGTCGTCGCGGCTGCGCGCGTCGTCGAGCCGGACGAACCGTTGAAAGATCCGGTCCCGGTCGGCAGTGGGCACACCGTTTCCGTCATCGGCGACCTCGAGCACGACCGCGTGGTCGGCCGTGCGGTTCAGGCTCACCCGCACGGTGGTGGCCGCGTGGCGCTGCGCGTTGTCGACGAGATTGCCCAGGACCCGGGCGAGTTGGGTGCGACTGCCCGTGACGGCCACGCTGTCATCCGGTATCACGGTGTCGACAGGTAGGCGGTCTCCGGTTCGGCGAGCCAACTCGTCGTGGATCAGCGCGGCCAACTCGACCCGTTCCACACGGGGCTGCTCCCCCGCGTCGAGACGGGCGAGCAGCAATAGATCGGCGGCAAGGTGTTCGAGCCGGATGGTGTCTCCGATCAGCCCGTCCAGCTCGAGTAGCCGCGGGTGGGCGTGGGCGACTTCGAGCTGAGCGCGCAGGCTGGCGATGGGACTGCGCAGTTCGTGCGCGGCATCGGCGATGAAGCGGCGCTGCCGTTCCGCGGATTCTTCGAGTGCGGCGAGCGTGGCGTTCGTAGTGGCTGCCAGCCGGGCGATTTCGTCGCGTGCGGCGGGTTCGGGCACCCGGCGGGACAGGTCGCCGCCCATGATTTCGGCGAGTTCGGCCCGGATCGCTTCCACTGGGCGCAGGGCACGCCGGGTTACCAGCCACGTCACCGCCGCCACCACGAGGAGCAGCACCGGCAGGCCCATCAACATGGCCCTTCGAACATCGGCAACCGCATTTCGGGCGGAGTCGAGGGAAGCGCCCGCGTAGACCGTGACCGGCTGCCCGCCGACGGTGGTGGTTTCGATGGCGGCTACCCGGAATACCTGGTTGATGATCTCCTCGTCGCCCACCGGGAGCCGCACGTCACGAAACGTGGCGACGGACGTTGTTCCGGCAGTGGAAACGAGCTCGGTCTCGTCATCGTCATCTGTCGCGGCCGGTTTCGAAGTCGGGACGAAGTCGGCCATGGGTCGACTCCGCAAGTCGTCATCGGCTGCCAAGACCCTTCGGTCGGCCGAAACCACTTGTACCGGTTGACTATCCTCGTCGGGCAACTTCAGCTGCGCGAAATCGGTGCCGATGCTGATCTGGGTGACGATATCGCGAGCGGCGATCTCCGCTTGCAGGCTCGCCCGATCGACCAGGTTGTGGCGCAGGACCTCGAGCACGACCAGTCCGGCGACCACGAGTGCCACCGCGACGACGGCCGTGGCCAGCATTGTGGTCCGGGCGCGCACCGAGTTCCACCACCGCGGCCGCGGCCGATCAGCCACGATCCGCCGCCAGCCGGTAGCCGACGCCGCGGACGGTGGTGATCGATCGACGCCCGAACGGAGCATCGATCTTGCGACGCAGCGTGCTGATGTAGACCTCGACGATATTGGGGTCACCGTCGTAGCCTGAGTCCCAAACATGCTGCAGGATATCGGCTTTCGATACCACCCGGCCCGCACGGACCGCCAAGTGTTCCAGGACGGCGAATTCCTTGGCGGTCAACGTCACCTCATGCGTGTCCCGCATGCACGTGTGCGTGTTCGGATCCACCGTCAGATCACCGACGCGCAACACCGGGGCGCCGCCGCGAGTTCTGCGGCGGCACAGGGCGCGGATACGGGCGAGCAACACCACATAGGAGAACGGTTTGCGCAGATAGTCATCGGCGCCGGTATCCAGACCCTCCGCCTCGTCGTATTCGCCGTCCTTCGCGGTGAGCATCAGCACCGGCGTCTCGTTCCCCGCGGAGCGCAGCGTCGCACAGACCTGGTAGCCGTTCATACCCGGCAGCATGATGTCCAGGATGATCAGGTCGTAGTCGGTGGTGACGGCGAGATGCAGCCCCTCGGTGCCGTCGTGGACGATGTCCACGGCGAAACCCTCGGCCGCCAATCCCTTTGCCAGGGTGCGGGCCAGACGCTTCTCGTCCTCCACGATCAGCAGACGCATCCGCTAAGCGTGACAGACAGTTCCTGAAGCGGCCTTCAGGAGGCTTCAGGCCACCTTCAGCTGCGCTTGCCAGAGTGGTTATCGGATTCAAGATCGCCGCTCGCACAGGAGGTTTCACTCATGTCATCCGTTATCCGCCGCGCGTTCGCCAGCTTGCGATGGATCATCGTCGGCGCTGCCGTTGTCGGCGCCACCGTCGCCGGTCTCGCCCTGGCCACCAGCACCGTCGGACACAAGGACCACACCGTCGCGGTCAACGTGTCGGCCACCGACTTGGCACTGCTGGCAGACCCGCAGATCAGCAGGCAGCAGGCCATCGACGAGGCGGTGCGGGCCGTGCCGGGAAGCACAGTGGATTCCGCCGAGATCGACGCGGATCGTGGAGTGTGGGAGGTCGAGCTCAGCACCCCTGATGGCGTCGAGCACGAGGTGAGTGTCGATGTGAAGACCGGCAAGGTAGTCGGCACCGTCGAGCACGACTGACTCACCTGGTGCGCATCGAGAGCCGCAGGCGGCCTGCGGCTCTGCGCCAACCGATCGGCGGCGCGCTCAGGATCGGGTCGTAGGCCAGTTTCGAAATGCGCTCGTATGCGGCGCTCGTCGCACGGCAGGGGCACAATGCCCGACGGTTGGCGGATGACCCCCGGATGTCGGATCGCGAGGATAGTTCTCATGGATCCCGAACTCGAACCATTCCTCTCGCTGTTCCCGCCGTCCGATCTGTCCGATCCGCCCACCGCGCGTAAACAGCTCGCCGAGCTGGCCGCCGCGGTACCGGCTACCGATAGCGCGAACTTGGACATCGAAAATCGCACGGTCCCAGCCGATCCCGATGTGCCGGTGCGGATCTATCGCCCACATCAGGCCCAGGGGGCCATCGTGTGGCTACACGGCGGCGGATTCGTCATGGGTGATCTCGACACCGAAGATCCGTGGGCCGCGATGCTCGCCAACGGCTCCGGCGCGACGGTGATCTCCGTGGGTTACCGACTGGCGCCCGAAGACCCGTTCCCCGCCGCACACGATGACATCTACTCGGTGCTGAACTGGACCGCCGAGCACGCGACCGAACTGGGCATCGATCCCACCCGCATCGCGATCGGCGGCCACAGCGCGGGCGCCGGTCTCGCGGCCGCGGTTGCGTTGCGGGCGCGCGACGAGCAGGGGCCACCGATCCGCTTCCAACTGCTCCACCAGGCCGGACTGGACGACCGGCAGCAGACGTGGTCGCAGCGCAATTTCACCGATACGCCGTTCGTGACTCGCGACAAGGTCGCGCAAATGTGGGCGTACTACCTGGGGTCCACGCCCGCCACGCCGTACGCCGCCCCGGCGCGGGCCACCGATCTGTCGGGCCTGCCACCCGCTTACATCGCCGCCGCGGAGTTCTGCCCGAACCGCGATGAAGATATCGACTACGCACTGCGCCTGATGGCGGCCGGGGTGTCGGTCGAGCTGCACCAGTGGCGGGGCACGTTCCATGGCTCGCAGGCGATCCTGTCCGCGGAGGTGTCACAGCGGCAGAACGCCGAACTGGCCGGGGCGCTGCGCCGCGCGTTGGCCGGATAATCCGACCGCAGACGAATTCCTCGAATCGTGCGGCAGGCCAAGGCAAACCGCAGCTACGCGGAGGTACGGCCTGCGCGCATACGCCGCAACCCGATCGTCGCCGCGGCGACACGTGGATCGAACATGTGTAGTGGGGATTTGGTCATGTTCAGCACATCGAGGAATTTCGCCGCGGTCGCCGGATCGTCCGCAGCGGCTCGGAACATCCTGTTCAAGCCCGAATGCGCAAGTGATTTCACCGCTGGGGAGCCGAGTGCGACCGGAGGCATCGTCATATCGCTGACCTTTGTCAGCCACCATGGGGTGCGCAGCATGCGGCCCATGCGGCGATAGTAGCGGCGTGGCAGATCGTCGGTCCCCCGCTGGAGTACCTCGTCGAGTAGATCCGCCGCGATGGCCGCGACGGTCATGCCGCTGCCGTAGATGGGATTGAAACTGCACACCGCATCGCCGATCGAGAGTATTCCGTCCGGAACACGATCCAGTAGTTCATACCGACGCCACACCGCCGTGCGGAACCGATAGGTCGCTACATCGTCGACGGGACTCGCGCCACGAAGCACAGTAGCCACATCGTCGGGTGCGAATTCCGCGGCGTAGTCCAGCAATTCGTCCGGACTCGACGGTGGGTGATTCGCCTTCCCGACGCCGAACGCCGAGAGCACCCACAAATCCCCCTCCTGCGCCGCGAACCCGAACCCACGCGGTCGGCTCGGCATCGGTCCGACCAGGACGATCCGATCACCGCCGACGGCATCCAGCGGCAGGCGGAAATGACAAGTGGCATAGCCGATATCGACGGGCACCTGATCTTCGCGCGGCCGTGGGTACCCGAACGTTTCGAGCCAGGCTCCGGCCCGCGAACCCCGGCCCATCGCATCGACCACCAGATCGGCATGGACCGGCTCCGGTTGGCCGTCGGTCTCCCGGCGCATCACCCGAACTCCGCCGACACCGGTTTCGGAGGCGACCAGGTCCGCTACGACCGCATCGTCCCATATCTTCACATTCGCCAGCGCCGATACCCGATCACGCACATGCGATTCCAGAAATGGTCGGCTGGCGGCAACGGACGTCCTGCCCAATTCCGCGCGATACAGGACGTTTCCGAAGAAGATCGCCCGGAAATCGTCGAATGCGCTGACGGCCTTCGCGCCATCGGTGATCAGCTCGTCGATCAGACCGGGAAACCGGGACTCGGCGATATCAGCGGCACGCATCAACAGGCCGTGGGAATGTCGCGATTGCGGAGTTCCTCGGCGTTCGGGTGCCGCGGCCGACAATCGATCTCGCTCGATGACGGTCACCGCCGCATAGTGGTCGGCCAGAATTCGCGCCGCGAACAAGCCCGCGATCCCGCCGCCGAGCACCACCGCATGGTCCCCGGCGCGGTGGTCAGCCCGCTCGCTCAATGGGTCTCCTCGCCGTGGTCGATCGCGGACAGAGCACGGCGACCCTACCCCGACGCGGCATGGTCGTGCATGTCGTAGACGCGGTCTCAACGGCCGGATCGGTGGATGACCTCCCGAGCCAAGGCCCGATATTGCTCCGCACCGGCGGATCGAGGTGCCCAGGTGGTGATGGGCTCACCGGCAACACTGGCGTCGGGGAAACGGACCGTTCGCGAGATCACAGTGTCGTAGACCTGATCGCCGAAGACCTCGGCAACCCGAGAAAGCACCTGACGCGAATGCAGCAGGCGCTGATCGAACATCGTGACGACGATGCCGAACAGACTCAGCCCCGGGTTCAGCCGGTCTCGGACCTTGTCCATGGTGTCGGTGAGCAGCGCGACCCCGCGCAGTGAGAAGAACTCGCACTCCATCGGGACGATCACACCGTCCGCGCAGGCCAGCGCGTTCACGGTGAGCAGGCTCAACGATGGCTGACAGTCGATGAGTATGTAGTCGTAGCGGTCCCGGATCGGATCGAGTACCCGCCGCAGCGAATGTTCCCGGCCCACCTCGTTGACCAACCGAATCTCCGCCGCGGACAGATCGATATTGCTGGGCAGGAGATCGACATTGTCGACGTGCGTCTCGATCAGCACCTCGTCGATCAGCTTTCCCGATCCGCCTAGCAGGTCGTATACCGTCGAGGGCAGTTCATTCAGCACGGCGCCCAACCCCGCCGACAACGCGCCCTGCGGATCGAGGTCGACCAACAGCACTCGCTGACCGCATTCGGCCAGCGCCGCGCCCAGATTGATGGTCGAGGTGGTCTTGCCGACGCCGCCTTTCTGATTGCACAGGGCAATGACCTGTGCTCGGGTACCGGGCGCCGGGAGTTCGGATGCACTGACCGCACTCATGATTCGCAAACGCTTCGGCTCGTCTCCACCGCCGAGCCGGGCAGGCCAATTTGCCGCAGGTAGTTTGCCAACATGTCGCCAGGCTAGCCCTTCGGGCTCGGCGAGGAACCACAAACCCCATATGAGTCGCGGCTCACCCACAATCGAGGCGTAGATCGCTGACAATTCACTGAACCGACCGCTTGGTCGAAACCGTATCGCCTGGAAGGAATCCTGGGCAGCGTGCACGTCGGGGTTCGGTTCGGGCCAGCTTCGCTCGTGGTGACGCCGCTCGTTATGATCACGATCCTCTGCTCACGATCCTCTGCCCGCTGTCCACCCACGAAAAGGAATGCCCATGGCACGCAAGGTCGTTGTGACGCTCGTCGATGACTTCGACGGCAAATCCCCTGCCGAGGAAACCGTGGCCTTCGCGCTCGACGGCGTCGAATACGAGATCGACCTATCCACCGACAACGCCGGTCAGCTGCGCGGCATCTTCGAGCCCTGGACCTCGAACGCGCGCAGAATCGGCCGCGCGCCCCGAGGCAAGAGCCAGACCTCGCGCACCGCCAACGACCGCGCCCGCACCGTCGCCATCCGCGACTGGGCCCGCGCCAAAGGCATCGCGGTGTCAGCCCGCGGACGGATTTCAGCAGAAGTAGCCCAAGCGTACGAGAAGGCCAACGCCTAACCGCGTCCGAGACGCCGGAAACGCGGGCCCCGCACCGTCCGTCGGAGCACTGCCGTTCGCGAGCAACAGCGGTGCGGGGCCGATTTCGTCGCCGGACATCGGCGTGCTGTCGATCCCGGCGCTGAACACCAGGTCCTCAGTCGACGAGATGCAAATGTCCCCGTTGCTGTTTGGCGTCCGACGTCGTCCCGCGCGACGGTCACAAGCGCACCGTCGCGTGGGGACGCCGAGACCACCGGGCCTTGGTAATCGAACACCGGCGACCGCAGCCAACGGCACAGTTGGCGGCTGATCGATTTCCTCATGAGCAGTGAGTTCACAAGCACCACACAGGGTTTGGGCATTAATAGCTATTGAGCCTGCTCCCACAGTGGGCGCAGTAGTGCTGCTGGCCGGGTCCCCGTGTCATGGCTACTTCGGATCGTTTCGGGCGTCTTTGCCCCACCCCCATTTGCCCTCGTCGCGTGACCCTCGCGGGGCTTGCCAGCGTCCGCTATACGTTTCGTGGCGATTCAGATTTGTGTTCGTGGCGGCTGGTGTCGTACCGGCGTCGGTTGACGTTGATCTGGTGTCGGTGCGTGTCGGCCCACTCGGCGAGGGCCACGACGGAGTCCAGCAGTGTCGTGCCGAGTGGGGTGAGTGCGTAGTCGACGCGGGGCGGGACGGTGGGATGGGCGGTACGGGTGAGCAGGCCATCGCGTTCGAGTTGCCGCAGGGTCCGGGTGAGCATGCGCTGTGAGATGCCGATGACTGCGCGGTGTAGCTCGCCGAAGCGCAGAGTCCGCTCGCGCAGCTGGCCGATGACCAGGATGCTCCACTTGTCGCCGATCAGAGCGAGGATCTGCAGGACCTGTCGGCATGCCTGCTCATCCGACTCGCGCGCGGCGGCTCCTGCTTGCGGGTCAGGTGTGGCGTGCCGGGTGTCCGGCGAGGCGCTGAGGTGGGCCAAGGGTTACCTCTGTGTGCGTTACCGACAGGAATGTGCCGTCTTGCGGCCGCCAGTGTAGTGACAAATCATGCTGTTACTAACAAACAGTAACTATAGGTGCCCGGCGGAGCCGCGGCCGGAAAGGGACATTGCGGTGACGAAGACGCTCGCTGTGGTCGGAGCTGGCCCAGGGTTGGGGATGGGTGTGGCCCGGGTGTTCGGTGGACACGGTTTCCGGGTCGCGTTGATCGCGCGGAGCCAGGACAGGCTGGAGAAGTTGGTGGGCGAGTTGGGCGAGCGGGGCATCACCGCCGCGGCGTTCTCCGCCGATATCCGTGACCGTGACGCGCTGACCGCTGCGCTCACCTCGGCCGGGGAGGTGTTGGGGCCGGTCGATGTGTTGGAGTACAGCCCCAGCCCGACCGGACCGATCACCCCCGCTGCGCAGACAACGGCCGCCTCCGCTGCCGCGCAGTTCGAGTTGCATGTGCTCGGCGCGGTGGCGGCCGTGCAGACGGTTTTGCCGGGGATGCTGGCCCGTGGTGAGGGGACTGTGCTGCTGACGACCGGTGTGTCTTCCACCGTCCCCGCACCGTTTCTGGCCAATGTGGGTCTGGCGATGGCCGGTCTGCGCAACTGGGCACACACCTTGCATGCCGACCTGCGCCCCCGCGGAATCCACGTGGCGACAGTGACTATCGCCTCCGGTATCACCCCCGGCGACCCGGTGGCCGACCCCGATGTCATCGGCGCCCGCTACTACGACCTGCACCGGCGGCAAAACCGCGCCGAAGAGGTCATCGGCGACCTCGACGCATTCCGCGACCTTGTTGCCGAGCGGATCGCCGGGCAGGACCGACCGGCTCCCCCGGCATCACAGTAGAGCCGACGGCGTGGGTGTGATGTCGATCATGTGCTCAGGCAGGTCGTTCGCTGAAAACCATTGCAGCTCTGCGCATTTATTGCCCGAGAGCTTCGTATATCCACCGCTTTCACCACCTCGACCGGCCCCAACACGTCCCCGGCTGAGGCGAGGGCCGCGGCAAGCGCGTCACGGTCGCGGATGTCGGCAGGGAATGCAGCGGCGGTGATGCCCCGCTCGGCCAACTCGCCCGCCAGCTTCTCCAGTCTGTCCCGGTTTCGGGCGATCACCGTGGCAACCGAAGGCGCGGGCCACGCCCATCCCCAGCCCCGGGCCGGCCCCACGATGGCGATCGTCTTCGTCACCGCAACACCCTTCCTGTCACGCCTCTGGCACCGACCTCGATTCGGTAACGCACACGGAGGTAACCCTTGGCCCACCCGGGCACCTCGCCGGCCAGTTGGCTCGCCACACCCCAGCTGCAAACAGACGCCGCCGGATGCGGGTCGGATGAGCCGGCACGCCGACAGGCCCTGCAGATCCTCCCTCTGATCGGCGACAAGTGGAGCATCTTGGTCATCGGCCAGCTCCGCGATCGGACCCTGCGCTTCGGCGAACTGCACCGCGCAGTCATCGGCATCTCACAGCGCATGCTCACCCTGACCCTGCGGCAACTCGAACGCGACGGCCTACTCAGCCGCACTGCCTATCCCACCGTCCCGGCACGCGTCGACTACGCCCTCACCCAACTCGGCACGACACTGCTGGATTCTGTTGTGGCTCTCGCCGAGTGGGCCAACACGCACCGACATGAAATAAACGACAACCGGTGCCGCTACGACGCCACCCACCCACCACGAACACAGACCTGAACCGCCACCGATCCACAGGAATTGACAATTCCTCCGCGCTCACATCCTAGCCTTGTTGGGGCCCAGTGGAATTCGCGCAACCACCTGCCAGGAGTATGAGTGCTCACGACGTTCTAGAGCGACCATCACAACCTCCGAGATCGCAACAGCTACGCTCTCGACCGTCGCATCTATCGTCTGTGCGGTCGCGGCTGCCTTCGGCGATAGCCCTTCGAAAATCGGATAGGCGATAGTGACGTGCGGTGCGGAAGAAGAGTCCTTCACCGGTGGATCGGAGAAGACGGATAACGTTGCCGCACGCAACGTTTCGCGGAGGCTGCGCACATATTCGGCGGGCGAGACTACGAAGCCAATCGCACCACGAAGATTAGTAAGCCGCTCGAATGTCAGTGTGAATGGCGCCTGATCGCTGCAGACACTGTGTGCAACTGCTACAACCGAGGCGAGTTGCTCCGGCGTACTTGCGCCGTCGTAGGCGATTCTGTCCAGAGTGAGATGGAGGCCATCGACGGGAGTCGGATCGAAGTACGCCGTATCTATCACATGTTGGCATTGTTTGGTCAGCGCATGGAGTTCCGATGCATGTTCGAAGGTCAGGAACCAGTAGTGGCCAAGCGGGCCGACGCGGCCCTGACGATATTGCAGGCGCGGGCTATCCATGTTGCTCGTCACCGCTCTTGCATCCCGCTCGCCAATGCATCCTGCACAGTCCGAAGTTGTGACGTATTGCCCCACCGAGCAGCGGCATCTCGCACAAACTCCGAGCCCCGGTGTTGAACTTGCAGCATGAGCTTTCCCCGCGTTGGATTGAGCGCTTCGTGCATGATAGCCACTGCTGCGTCCAGATCAGCGTCCTCGCTGAGGACGTGTGAACGCGCGACGTCGATCATCACAAGCGAACGGCCCCACGGCGAATTGGCGTCGCTCATCTCAGACAAGGCAAGGCCAGCGTAGTGCTCGACCCGGTCTGGTTTCGCCAACGACAGGTAGGCCGTGGCCGCATTACCAGCGATCTGCGCCGGACTGTAGCTCTCCAGCGAAATGCTGGATGGGACTCCGGCGGGTGCATCGGTTCCTGGCAGTAGTTCGTATGCCTCTTCGACCGCGCGGTTCACACCCTCGACGTCGCCGAGCTTGCCCCTGGCGCGAGCAACACCGTTGATCGCCAAGCGAACACTTTGCGGCCCCGCCGCAGTGCGCGCCAGCCCGTCCTCCGCATAGTGCAGCGCCTTGTCGAATCGCCCCGCATAGTATTCGCAGAAGCTTTGCAGGCCGCGTGCCCATGCCGCCAGATTGCGGTCCTGAGCGTAGTCGCCGAGCTGGTAGGACTCCTGGCAGTAGCCCCGAGCGAGTGAGAAGCCGGCACAGCCGACCGCAATGTAACCGAGCAGGCCCGAGGTCATGCTGGCGATCCCGAACAGCTGACTCCGCTGCGCTGGATGACCGCACTCGCCGATGAGTTCGTCGAGCCAGGCACGTTGTTTTCTGAGCGGCGCAACCAGTTCGGACGGATCAAGCGTTTCGTACCGCGCAATGCTCAGGTACGTGCTGCCGTGCAGCTGCTCGATGACATCGGGATCGACTGTCCGGCTGAGCTTTTGGATTCGGCTGAGCACCGTGAGTAGCTCGTCGGTTACGCCCTGATCGAGAGGTGTCGTCGCCTTGGTTTCGCTGACGTCGACGTCGAGTGAAGCGGCTGCGACAGGCGTTGTCTCCGCTGACCGATCGTCACCCGTCGCCCGATGCCGATCTCGCCACGCCGGTTCGCCTTCCGCCACGATTTGGTCGAACCTTGCCCGATCGTCAGCGGAGGCACGCTGCTGGTAGGTCGTATCCAGGATCGCCTGAGTATTCGAGCGTGGAGTGACGGCGCTCAGGCCACTGCGCCAGTTGTTGATCGTGGTGGTCTCGACGCCGAGGAGAGCGGCGTACTCGCGGATCGATTTACGCATCGCCTCTTGCAATGCAGCTGCCTCGAAGCCGGTCCATTCCCGCCCTCGTACCATCGCCTCTACCTACGTTTCGACCGCCTGACCTGGGCAAACACCTACGGTACGCCTACAGTACCCCACAACCGCGCAGTGCCGCCCGAAACCGCCTGTGGGCCAAGGTCGAAAGCGGTACCCAGTACCGGGCCGACGCCGAAACCGCCCCCGGCGCACTGGCCCGCCAGAGTGGCAGGCCGGTGGCGAAAGCCCCCGGTGCCGGGTACCGCCTGACCTTGCTGGCCTATTGCACCGGAAAGAAGCGATGCCCACCAATTCCCTTGCCATGTACCAACTCATCGCCCTGTGCGACGCTGGTGCCCATATGGCACCGATGCTGCCGTTCACGGTTGCCCAAGCGCACGAGATAATGCAGATCCACGTTGCTTGCCGAGCGAAGCAGTGCCCGCGCAAGGCTGCCGCGCAACAGATCCTGGTCGCCGCTGGCCGGATCGTGCCTGCCGCACACAAACCACGGTGATGGTGGTGACGACGCACCAGCGGCATACCCCGTCGCCGCACCGAATTCGCCACATCCACATCGAATCCGGCGCTCTCACATTGGACTACCAAGCCAGCGCCGAACAAGTCCAAAACGTGGCCGACGAACTGGCCCAAGCGTTTCCGGAATTCGTGGTGACGGTCGACGACGACGTGCACATCGATCTGCCGCCCTTGCCGTGCGGCGAACTCTGGGACTAACGACCGACCGACCATCGAATATCAGTCGTCTGCGAAATGTGAAGGGACGCTTCACTGTGCCATCGGACCATCAATCACGAGACTATTTTGTTTTCGGGCTCTCGCCAGACAGATCGGCGTTGTTTTCAGCCCCACCGGTTGAGGCTCAGCCCGACCAGCCGCTACCCGATGCCGGATCGTTCCTTCGGGTATTCACGGGCGTGGACGAACCGACAACCGTCTTGATGCGTTGCGCCCATCAGTACATGGGGATTTGGCGCTACGTCTACGAGCACGGCCGCAACACGGGCGCCCCGGCCGACGAGCACCTATCACTGCTGACCTGGCTGATCGACCGCGAAGCGGGTGGGCACGTCAGCGGGATCACGGTCGACGACGGTGCACCGACGAAGCCGTCGTCGTACGGCGAGATGGTGGCCTGGCTAGCGTGGAAGTACTCGCTGGTAGCGCTGCGGCAGGACCAATCCGCCCACGCCGAACATGATGCGGCGGAACTGAATCGGCAGATCGAAGCGCTTGACAAGCTGGTTGCCGATGTTCGCGCTGGGCGGGTGAAATTGCCGAAGACAGCGAGGGATGGGTATCCACCGAAAGTAATTCAGTCGGACGGATCGGTCGCCGAGGACAGTGACGCACCAAAGGCGAGTAATCCTCACGACCGGGCAAATCGGTGATGGCAGATCCGTTCAGCCACATGACATTCGTTCATGCTGACGGCGTGCTGGCCGAGTATATGTGCCAGGTACACCTGATGGAGCTCACCCCTGAGCGCGCTCGGCAGCTCCTCGAAATCCACCGCTACCACCACCCGGACGACTGCATCGTGCATGCGGAGGCAGCGTATCTGCTTGTGTGCGAGGACGAATCCTGAACGATGCCGCCACTGCTCGTTGCTATGGCACTCGTCCATGCCGGAACGCGGCCGATGGATCGGATTGTCGAAGCGTAATGGACTAGGGCCGTTACTATTTCAGTTCGAGCGGGCGTTGAGACACCAAACCCCCGGCTCGCAAATGCGGCCAGGGGTTCGGCGTACCGAATTCAGCTCTTGACCAATTCGGGCACCGGGGTGTCGAGTTCGTCGGCCTCCTCCGGACCGGCGGCCGCCCGGCTGGGCAGGAGCACTGCCATGGCGATCACGATCAGTGCCAGGGCTGCGGAGACCAGGAAGGCCAGGCGCATGCCGTCGAGATGGGCGGTGACGGGGTCGGTGCCGTCGGCGACGAGTCCGGTGCTGCGGGCCGACATCACCGTTACCACCAGGGCGGTGCCGAAGGCTGCTGCGACCTGCTGCAGGGTGCCGAGCATCGAGCTGCCGTGCGAGTACAGGTGCTGCGGAAGCGCGCCGAGCCCGAGGGTGAAGACCGGGGTGAAAGCGGCGGCCAGCGACACCATCAACAGGATATGCAGCGCCAACAGCTGCCAGTACGGCATGGACATCGAGATCTGGGTGAATCCGGCCAGTGCCGCGGCGATCCCGACCGATCCGGGAATGACCAGGACGCGCCCACCGAACCGATCGAACAGGCGGCCGACGGTCGGTCCGAGCAGCCCCATCGCGAGCCCACCCGGCATCACCAGCAGGCCGGTCTGCAGGGGGCTCAGGCCACGCAGGTTCTGCAGATACAGCGGCAGCAGGATCATCGAGCCGAGCATCGCCATGAACGCGATCGACATCAGCACCAGTGCCTTCGCGTAGGTGCCGGACAGCAGGACCCGCAAATCCAGCAGCGGGGTGCCCGTGCGCTGCAGGCGCAGCTGACGGAAGACGAATACGGCGATGAGCGCCGAACCCGCGGCGACGATCAGGGCCGGGCTGGTGTAGTTGTCGCTTTCGAACCGGCTGAGCCCGAATACCAGCCCACCGAACCCGAGCGCGGCGAACACCACGCTGGACCAGTCGATCGCCCCCGCTTGCGGCTCACCGACATTCTCCAGTCGACGCAGACCCAGCCAGGTGACAATCGCCGTGATCGGCAGCACCAGCACGAAAAGCCAACGCCACGAAGCGATCTGCAACACCAGCCCGGATACCACCGGGCCGAGGGCGGGCGCCACCGAAATGGCCAGGGTGACATTGCCCATCACCCGACCGCGGTCCTGTTCGGGCACGACGGTCATCAGTGTGGTCATCAGCAGCGGCATCATTACTGCGGTGCCGCCCGCCTGAATGATCCGCCCGAGCAGCAGCACCGCGAACGACGGCGCGACGGCCGACAGCGCGGTACCGGCCAGGAAGACGCCCATCGCCACGGCATAGGCCCGTCTGGTCGATACCCGCTGCAGGAACCAGCCGGTGGTCGGGATGACGGCGGCCATCGTCAACATGAACGCGGTGGACACCCACTGCGCCGCCCGCTCGGTGACCTCGAGGTCGGCCATCAGCCGCGGGATCGCGTTGATCATGATGGTCTCGTTCAGGATCACCACGAAGGTCGCGAGTACCAGCACCCGGATGACGGTCGGCGTCCGCCCTCCTGAGGCGGGGGCGGAAAGTTCGGCTGACATCGGGTGTACCTCCAGTGTGTCTCGACAGGATCAGTGTGGCGCGTTGCCGATTGATCGGATCGCGTCACAGTGGTTGAGACGGGACCAGCGGCTCGAATTCATCGGCACGCGCCAGTATTACGGTCGGCACCGACAAGTTCGGCCGCTCGTCCACCCATCGACAGAGCTGTACACGCTACTCGGCGGCGGGCACATGGCCGGGCTCGCCGCCTATCGCCCCCCGAACCGCTGGTCGGCGCTACTGCATCGATCAGCGCAAATCAGATCATGTGGGATTCTTCCAGGCCCATCCGCGCCCGGCCCCCTCCGGTGCGCCGGGCATCACCAGCGGTACCAGCGACCGCGAGTCCCCGCGGAATCGGCGGACCGGAAAACAAAGCCGAGTGCCCAGAGCACCAGGACCGCGATCGCGACCCACCACAAAGCTTTCACCGCGAACCCCACGCCGAACAAGATCAGCGCAAGCAACAGAACAAGCAACAGAGCAACCATTTTGTTCTCACCTCCTGCCGCTCGCATACCCGGCAACCAGCGCGAATAACGGATACCACCGATCGGCTCGATGGGTTCCGTCCTGGGATCCGACGCGTGTTCGCACCGCTTCGGGAAACATCCGATTCGCGGCGCCTTCATCAAGTACGGTCAGCCCCATGTCCGAGGACTGTGTGGAGCGAGCCGAAGTAGCGCAATCCAACACCTACAGCTGGAAGATCGTGGGCAGCGGTCCCAGCGGGGATTCCGTGGTCGACTCCGGTGACGGGGAATTCGGAATTCCCGATGACTGCACCGGCCGCACGTGTACCAACCACGTCGAGGTCGGCACCGCGGTGTTCGACCGGGTCGTCGCGGACATCATCATCGAGTACCGAAACGCGGTGCTCGACGCCCGCCTCGAAGACGAACCCGATCCGGACCCGCCGCTGCACCGGGTCACCATGCAGGTCTGTGACGGCAACGGCGTCGAAATGCTCTCGGCGACAGCCGCATTGACCTATCCGGTCGTCACCGTGGCGGATACCGAAACCTACCGTAAGCAAGTGGCGTTGGCCGAGAAGCGGGAGCGGCGACGACGGGAGCGTCGCGATAAAGCCATTGCCGCGGGAACCTGTGCGCCACGGTCGGGACCGGCCGACCCCCGACTGGCCGGACTCATCCTCAACCTGCGCGTCGAAGCCGACACCGTGCGCGAGGAAGTCCCGGATGCCGACCACTGCCGAGAACAATTGGCTTTGGCCCAGAACACCGTGCAGGCGGCAACCGAAGCAGCGGCCCGCGCACAAATAAACGGGACGCGAGCCGAGTTCGAACATGCCCACGCCTTCATCCACCGTTGGACACCGCGGATAAACCGCTGGGCCGCATTCCTCGAATTGACCACCGAGGCCTACGCCGACGCGGACGCCGTCGACGCCCTCGCCGACCGCATCAGCCTGCAACCCCCGCCCAAGGAGTAACTACTCGATCAACTTCTCACTTTTCAGCCAGTCGTAGGCGACGTCGGCGGGGTCCTCACCGTCGATATCGACGCGGCCGTTGAGCTCCTGCATCAGCTCATCGGTGAGGTGTTCGGAAATCGTGCCGAGCAGGGCGCGCAACTGCGGGTAGCGGTCGAGGACGGCACCGCGCACCACTGCGGTGCCGCTGTAGGGCAGGAAGTACTTCTTGTCGTCGTCGAGGACGACCAGATTCAGGTTCTTGACCCGGCCGTCGGTGGTGTAGATCATGCCGAAATTGCACGGCGCGCCCTTGGCCGTCGCCGTGTAGACGATACCGGCGTCCATGCGCGTCACATTGCCGGGCGGAACGCCGTTCGGGTCGTTGTAGGGAATCCCGTACTTCTGCAGCATCGGAATGAAACCGTCGGAGCGGCTGAAGAATTCGTCGTCGACGCAGAAGGTCCGGTCGGGCACCGGGAGCGCGGCCACGTCGGACAGCGACTTCACCTGTAGGCGTTCGGAATTCGGCGTCGACGTGCCGAAGGCGTACGTGTCATTGAAATTTGCTGGTGGCAACCACTCCAGGTCGTGATCGCGCTTCTCGATGTCGTGGACCCGCTGCCAGAGTTCTTTCGGATCCGAGATCGTCTCTGTCTGGTTGTGGTAGTTGACCCAACCGGTGCCGGTGTACTCCCACAGCACATCGGCGTCACCGTTGAGCTGGGCCTGTCGAGACGATGCGGACCCCGGCGCTCCGGTCAGATCGGTGACGTGGGCTCCGGCAGCGGCCAGGTAGGTCGCGGTGATCTTGCCGAGCAGTACGCCCTCGGTGAAGCTCTTCGAGGTGACGACCAGCTTCGCACCGTCCAGCGGCCGCTCGCCGTCGGGCAGCCGCGCGTCGTGGAATGTCCCGGACGAGCTCACCAGACCGCACCCGGCGAGCAGCGCCGTCGTCGCCATGAGCGCCGAAACGAGTTGCGATTTCATGAGACACCCCGCGGTGTCGCGGCAAGTTCGACGAGTCTGCCGAGCCAGTCGATGATCAATGCGAGCAGCCCGACGAGGATCGCGCCGGAAATGAGCAGCTTGGGCAGGAACAGGGTGACTCCGGTGGTGATCAGCGTGCCGAGGCTGGTCGCGCCGATGAAGGTGCTCAGCGTCGCGGTGCCGACCAGAATGACCAGCGCGGTGCGCACACCGTTGAGGATCACCGGCTCCGCGAGCGGAAGTTCGACCTGGAACAGCGTCCGCGTGCCCGAGAAGCCGATGCCCCGCGCGGCCTCGATCGTGCGTTGATCCACCTGCCGCAACCCGACGATCGTGTTCTGCAGGATCGGCAGAATCGCGTACACGACGAGACCGACTATCGCCGTGCGGAATCCGGTGCCCAGCCAGAAGGTGAACAAGACGAGCAGACCCACCGCGGGCGCGGCCTGACCGATATTCGCGATATTGACGGCGATGGGCTCGAACCGCCGCAACGCCGGACGGGTCAGCGCGATGCCGAGCGGAATCGCGACCACGACCACGATCACGGTGGCGACCACGGTCAGCTTGATGTGGGCGAGAATCGTGGTCTGCAGATTGGCCCAACCGAGGGAGGCCCGCTCCGTCGCCGTAAAAGTCGTCGAGCGATACCAGATGACATATCCGATGGCGATGACGCCGATGACGAGCGGTTCGAACCATACGTCGATCGGGATGCGTCGCAGGCGATTCACGACTGCCCGGCCGATCCGGGCTCGTCTTCGGCGGCGACCACTGGTGTCGGCGCCGGATCGGTCCCGTCGACGTATGTCTCGTACGACAGGTCCTCGCCATCGCCGGTCCCCTCGGCGAGTTTGGCCCGAATCACCTCGGTCACCGAGTTGATGCTGAGCGAACCGACGACCGCGCCGCGGCCGTCGGTGACGAGCGCGGCGCCTTGGCTGGTCGCGAGCATGGCGTCGAGCGCGTCATTGAGGGTCGAAGATCGTGCGACGACGGGCAAGCGCCGATCGAGGAAGTCGGAAACCTCCGGTTTGGTCGCCACCTCCGTGAGCGAGGGCCACGATCGCGGCCGCCCGGCCTCGTCGACGACGACGATCCAAGTGTGTCCGTCAGCCTTCGCGCGTTCGATCACCCCCTGCGCCGACTCCCCCACCCGCGCGGTGATCACCTTGTCGTAGGCGACATCACGCACCCGGGACACGGTCAGATACGCGAGCTTCGCTCCGGAGCCGACGAACTCCTCCACGAACGGCGTGGCCGGATCAGTGAGGATCTCCTCCGGGCGCGCGTACTGCTCGACGTGTCCGCCTTCGGACAGGATGAGCACCTTGTCACCGAGCTTGGTGGCCTCCTCGAAGTCGTGCGTGACGATCACGATGGTCTTACCGAGTTCGTGCTGGATGGCGATCAGACTGTCCTGCAGGCGAACCCGGGTGATCGGATCGACCGCGCCGAACGGCTCGTCCATCAGCAGCACCGGCGGATCGGCCGCGAGCGCGCGGGCGACGCCGACGCGCTGCTGCTGTCCGCCGGACATATCCTTGGGCAGCCGGTCGGCGAAGGTGCCCGGGTCCAGACCGACCAGATCCAGCAGATACTCGGTGCGTTCGGCGATCCGCTTCGTGTCCCAGCCGAGCACCCGTGGAATAGCGCCGACATTCTTGGCGACCGACCAGTGCGGGAAGAGCCCACCGGACTGGATGACATACCCGATCGACTGCCGCAGCTTGTCCGGATCTTCCCTGGTGACATCGCGACCGCCGATGAAGATCCGGCCCTCCGTTGGCTCGATCAGCCGGTTGATCATCTTGAGTGTGGTGGTCTTGCCGCAACCGGACGGGCCGACGAAGGCAACGATATCGCCCGCAGCTATTTCCAGGTCTAGGCGCTCGACCGCCGGTTTCTGCTGGCCCTTGTAACGCTTGACAACCGAGTCCAGCGTGATGGACGCACCGGTGACATTGCGCTCCGGCGCGGGCTGGCTGGTCACATCGGTCATGACAGTCCCTTTGCGATCGTGAGGCGTCCGAGCAGGACTAGCAGCGCGTCGAACACCAACGCGATGAGGATGATGAGAATGGTTCCGGTCAGTGCCATTTCGAGCGCGTTCGCGCCGCCGAGTCGCGAAAGACCGTTGAAGATCAGCGATCCGAGGCCGGGTCCGAGGACATAGGCGACGATGGCGGCGACGCCGACGATCATCTGGGTGGACACCCTGATACCGGTGAGGATCACCGGCCAGGCAATCGGCAATTCGACGGTCAGCAGAATGCGCCATCGCGAAAAGCCGATGCCGCGTGCGGATTCCACGACGGCGGCGGGCACCGACCGCAAGCCGACGATCGCATTGCCGATCACCGGCAATGCCGCGAAGAACGCCAGCATGAGGAACGACGGGACCACGCCGAGTCCGAACGGGACCAATAGCAGCGCCAGTAGCGCGAGCGAGGGAATGGTCAACGCGACGCGGCTCGAGGTCAGCGATAGCGCGGACATCAGCGGCAGCCGATAGACCGCCACCGCGATGAGAACAGCGACGACAGTCCCGACCAGCACCGTCTGAAATGCCAGGGAGGCATGCTGATACGTCAGAAACGCCAGAGTCTCTCCGCGTCCTCGGATGTAGCTCCACAAATGCATGGGATTCCCATCGTCAGCCGAAGACCGGGCAGTACCTATCTGGGCGAAGTAACCAGACTCGCGAATTGTCAAAGACTAAACGAAACCGTCGCCCGGTGCCGGACGGCGCGCGGCGAGAAATGGCTCACAGCATCAGCGAGCCTACCGTGCGAGGAATACGTGATGTCGAAAGCGGGCTGACAGACGCGAGTCCCTGTGTGCCACCACAGTTCGGTAGTGGCACACAGGGACTCGAAAAGTTTGCGCTCCGGATCAGGGGGTGGAGTAGCCGATCAGCGCGCCGATTCCGGCACCGATCGGGACGGTGACGAGGGCACCGACGCCACCGAGGAAGAAGCCGATCACCGCACCGATCCCCGCGCCGATGAGCGCGCCGATTCCGGCGTTGTACTGCTTGCGGGCGATGGTGTCGGAGGCCTCATCGATAGCCTGCGCGGTCCGCGTGGTGTCGGATTGCGGTGTGAGGGTGAGGGTTCGGCCGTCGTTGGCGATCTCGGGCGTGAGGGCGACGGTCCCGGCCGCCGTCTGCAGCCCCAAAGGTATCGAGGTCACCGCATTGCCCGCGGCGTCGGTGAGGGTGATCGAAAGAGCATCAGCGGCCATGGAGAACCGTCCGGCCTCGACGGTGGTGCTGACTCCTCGGCGGTCCGCTGTCGGTGCGGTGATGAAGTTGATGCCGTGATCGGTTGCCTGCACGGTGGTGTCGGTTGCTACCGGCTGGGCCTGCACAGCGCCCGCGGTAATGCCGGTCGCACCGATCGCGAGCAGGGCGGTGGCGGCGAACTTGGTGGCACTCATGGTTTTCCCCACATTCATCGGCTGTCGCGCGCCGACACGTGCCGCAAAGCCCGTGCCGGGCCACGTGATTCAGTCGACCACATCTGTGATCGAAAGGTAATAGTACCGTCCAGGAGCAACCCCCGGCGGTCTACAACCGGGCAAGTGGGTGTGCCGAACACGTTGCCGCCCAACATCTCCGGCGGTGAAAGGTGTCAGCCGATGGTGCGGGGCCGCAGGTCACCGACGATTACGACGTCGCCGTGGTAGCCGCATTTGTGGCCCGGTGTGCCTGCGTCGGCCACGCAGTATCAGCCAGGTCACCAAGGCCGCGATCACGGCGGTGACCGCGGCGGCGGCGGGCGCCGGGCGACTGCGCGTCACGGCCGCGAACTGGACGGCGCGGTCTTGGGTTGCGGCGCTGGCTTTCTCCCGCTTCTCCCGCACGGCTTCGGCCGCATGATGAACCTTCGCGCGGGCGCTGTCGACGGTCTGATGCAGTTCCGCCTCGGCCCTACCCTTCACATCGAGCTTGCCGGTCAGTTCCGCCACGGTCTGTCCCAGCTCTTGTCTGGTCAGGTCGCGGTCGGCGCGCAGCAGTTCGGCATCGGGCGATCCGACTGAGCGGTTGCTCTCATCACTCATCGCTATCCTCCGATCTTGATCGCATGGATGTCTCGCCGTACGCCGGTGATCGCCTCCTCCGGGACCGGCGGGACCGCCTTCTGCAGGTCCTTCTTGCCGATCAGCGCCAAGACACCACCGACGAGCAGCAGTACCACCCCGACGATCAGCGCGGCGGCCCAGCCGGACAGCGGGCCCGCGAGGGCGATGATCGCCGCGGCGATGACGGCGGCGGCGCCGTAGCAGGCCGTCAGCGCCCCGGCACCGGTCACAACCGCGCCGCGACCAAGACGTCTGCCCTTGCTTTGCACCTCGAGTTCGGCGAGCTTGATCTCGTCCCGGATCAGGTGGGCCATTTGCTCGGTCGCATCGTTGACGAGCTCGATAACCGACCGTGTCTCCGTGGGCGACGTTTCGATAGACGACCCAGTGGGTGTTTCGGTCATGGCGATTCCTAGGTGTTCGGGAAAAAGCTCCAGATACGACCGAGTTGGCCCGCTTTGCGACTTTCAAACCCCCGACGCCCCCTCGCCTCGGGAGACACCACTGTGAACTCGGCCAGATTCAGCGGCTCTCGGCGAGAGCGGTCACGGAATCGGTGAGGAGAGCGACGAGCCTCGCGCGGTTTGCACGAGGCACCCGGGCACCCAGCTCGGCCGTGAGGGCGGCGCGGAAGTCCTCGCGGATAGCGGCGCCCTGTTCGGTCAAGACCGCTCGGGCGATGCGCCGATCATCGGGATCGGTCTCTCGGGCGACGACACCGCGCCGCGCCAGGCGATCCACCATGCCCGTCACATTCGTCTTGTCGCAGCCGAGCAATCCCGCCAGCTCCCCGAACGACGGTCGACGGCCGGATAGCAGGCAGAGCAATTCAACCTGTTGCACGGTGAGCCCGAACCTGCGCGATATGACGCCGTACAGAGCGCCCACCTCGCGATACAACGCGGCGAAGGCAGTGGCTAGATCCGAATCATCCGCGGTCATGGCAAATAGTTTAGCTGATGGATAGTTGACAGCATGGACTGAATTAATCGATGATATCAACTATCGATAATCTCATCTATTGGAGGCGTTTATGCCGGTCGCACTCGTTACCGGAAGCTCACGCGGGATCGGCCGCGCCATCGCCGAGCGACTCGGGGCAGACGGCGCGGCGGTAGTCGTGAACTACCACTCGGACCGATCCGCGGCCGACCAGGTCGTGGCCACCATCGAAGCCAGCGGCGGGCAGGCGGTCGCCGCGCAGGCGGATGTGGCGGATCCGGCCCAACTTAGCGGCCTGTTCGACGCCGCCGAACAGCACTTCGGCGGGCTGGACATCCTGGTGAACAATGTCGGCACCGCAACCTTCAGCCCGATCGCCGAGGCGACCGACGACGAGTTCGACCTGATGTTCACCACCAACACGAAGGCCACCTTCATCGCGTTGCGCGCGGCGGCCAACCGGCTGCGTGACGGCGGACGGATCGTGGTCGTATCCTCCGGCGTGACCGCAACCCACCGACCGGGTTCCGGAATCTACGCTGCCACCAAGGCCGCCAGCGAAGCACTTGCCCGGGTACTCGCCAAAGAACTCGGCCCACGTGGCATCACTGTCAACAATGTGTTGCCCGGCGCCGTCCGCACCGAGGCACTCGCCGCGGCACGCAGCCCGGCACTCACCGAACAGATCATCGATCAGACCCCACTGGGCCGGATCGGCGAACCCGACGATATCGCCGATATCGTCGCCTTCCTCGCCTCCCCCGACGCCCGCTGGATCACCGGCCAATCCCTGCACGCGGGCGGCGGACTCTTCTGAGCGACAACGAGATTCATGCGCCGGGGACTATCTCGTGCGACTCGCGTCGTCGGTGTCAGGGGCGTAGGAGGGTTTTGATGGCGCGGCGGTCGTCCATGGCACGGTAGCCGTCGGCGACCTGTTCGAGTGGCAGGGTGAGGTCGAAGACTTGGCCGGGTTCGATGCGGCCGGTGAGAACGCGGTCGATGAGGTCGGGTAGGAAGCGGCGGACCGGGGCGGGGCCGCCGCGCAATCCGACGTGGTGCATCCCGACCCGAGCCAGCCGGTCAACTTCGTCCGCTTCTGCTTCCTCGACCCGCGAGCACGAGAGTTCTACCCCGATTGGGACCACATGGCCGACAGCTCGGTGAACCCGCTGCGCACCGACGCGGGCCGCGACCCCTACGATCGCGGGATCTCCGATCTGGTCGGCGAATTATCCACGTGCAGTGAGGGATTCCGTGTGCGCTGGGCCAAACACAATGTGCGCCTGCACTACACCGGTACCAAACGTTTCCACCACCCCGTGGTCGGCGATATCGAGGTCGGCTACGAAACCATGCCGCTACCAGCGGATCCCGGTCTGGTGCTGACCATCTACAGCCCCGAACCCGCCAGCCCCTCCGCCGACGCCATCACCCTGCTCGCCACCTGGGCCGCCACCAACCTCGGCAGCCCGACTCCCGATCAAGCGCTACCCAACCAACCCTGAACCCGCGCGGACGAGGAGCCACTTCGGGCAGTGTGACCTCGGTCCAGGCTGGTCAGGATGCGATCGCGCGGGCCCGGTTCATCGAATCTCGCGCCTCGCACATCGCCGCCGCCACCAACCGGTGAAATCGGCCGCCCCGGACAGCTGGAGAAATCCGTGCTACTCGAGCATCGAATTCGAGGTGTGCGAACTCTGCCCAGTTCTCCCTCGAATACCAGCGCTCGACGAAAATAGCAGGTGCGAGTTTACTTCGTGGCGGCGTGGTAGGCGGCGACGATATCGGCGGAGATCCGACCGCGCGCCGATACCTGATGGCCGTTTTTGCGGGCCCATTCGCGGATAGCGAGCGACTGCTCCCGATCCACCGGCGACCGAAAGTCTTTGCCGCCGCCTCTTGCCTTGGCCCGAACCTTCACTCGGCCGGTCCTGCGGCCCTTCTCCGTCCAACGATCCAGGTCGGCACGAAGCTTTCCGGCATTCTTTTTCGACAGATCGATCTCATAGGTAACGCCATCGAGGGCGAACAGAACGGTTTCATCGGCTTTCGACGTGCCATCCAAATCGTCGACCATGGTAACGGTCACTTTCTTCGCCATGAGTCAGCCCTTCATGTGTGAGCATTTCTTCGGCATATTGATGGTACAGAATTGGGAAAACTGGTAACGCTGGCGCGGTTGCTCTCAGTCCACCCCATGGGAACTCCCGTCTTGCCAACGCTTGGCTACCGCTGTTCCACATCGGCGCTATCGTTGAGACACGGGTCGGGATGGATGCGCTGACGCGGAGGTGCCGACGAATATTCGATGGACGAGCTCGACGAGGCCGCGACACAGCGCGACCTCCCCACCGGAATCGCGGCGGAACTAGCGGCGGCCGGATTCGGCGACGCGACCGAAATCGGCCGCGGCGGATTCGGCGTCGTGTACTGCTGCTACGAATACGCACTCGAACGCTACGTCGCGGTCAAAGTGCTCCGATCCGAGGTCAGCGGCGATGAGCGCGAGCAATTTCTCCGAGAACAGCGGGCATTAGGGCGGCTGTTCGGACATCCCCACATCCTGCAGGTGCTACAGGTCGACATCACCGCCACCGGCCGCCCGTATATCGTCATGCCGTTCTACGCCTGCGGCTCGCTGGAGAGCGTGCTGCGGGATTCGGGGCCGCTGCGCTGGTCGGATGTGCTTTCGATCGGCGTCAAGATGGCCGCGGCGCTGGCCGCCGCCCATGCGATCGGCATCGTGCATCGCGACGTGAAGCCGGGCAATATCCTGCTCACCGATTACGGCGAACCCCAGCTCGCCGACTTCGGCATCGCCCAATTCGGCGATGTCACCACGTCCTCCATGCGCACCGTGCAGGGCACGCCCGCATTCACCGCACCCGAGGTGCTCACCGGTGCGACGCCAACGCCGATCTCGGATATCTACGGCCTGGGCGCTACCTTGCACTGCTTGCTGGCCGGGCGGGCCGCGTTCGCACGCCGCACCGGCGAACCGATACAAGTGCAATTGGCCCGCATCGCAACCGCCGCCGCACCCAGTCTGCGCGATCAGCACATCCCCACGGCGGTGTGCGCGGCCATCGAGGCGGCCATGGCGGCGAAGCCGGACGAACGACCCCGGTCGGCGATCGAGTTCGGGGAGTGGCTGCGCCGGGTCCAGCACGAAACGGGCCTGGCGGTGGACGCACTGGCATTGCCGCCTGCGGTCGTCGAATCCGGTTCGGCCGCATCGGTCCCCGTGACCTCGCATACCCCGGGTGCGGTGACACCGCCTCCACCGCCCAGCACGGCAACAAAATTCCGTCCGCCCGCCGCACCCCATACGATGATCGCCCGCACCCGGCTGCTCGGGTTGTTGCGTGACGGCGGCGACCGGCGCCTCACACTGATCCATGGACCGGCCGGATTCGGCAAGACCACCCTGGCTCTGCAATGGGCCACCGCGCTGGCGGCCGAGGACGTCCCGGTGGCATGGCTTACCGCCGACCCCGACGACGACAATATCGTCTGGTTCCTCTCCCACCTGGTCGAGGCCATCCGCCGCGTCGCCGCGCCGCTGGCACGTGAACTCGGCACACTACTCGAGGAACGATCGTCCGACACCGCGAGATACGTGCTGTCCGCACTGATCGACAAAATCCACGCTGGTGGACAGACGATGGTGCTCGTGATCGATGACTGGCACCGGGTACACGCCGAAACCACCTGTGCCGCATTGGATTATCTGCTCGAGCACGGTTGTCATCACCTGCGGTTGGTCATCGCGAGCCGGAACAGGGCGTGTCTGCCGCTCAGTCGCATGCTGGTGCACGATGAACTGGTCGAGATCGATGTCGCGCAGCTGCGTTTCGATCCGCAGGAAGCCGGTGCTTTCCTGGCCGACTCCGGTGGGCTGTCGTTGTCCACCGACGAGGTGAACCGGCTACAGGAAACGACCGAAGGTTGGCCTGCCGCACTGCAATTGGCTTCCCTGTCGTTGCGCGGCCATGATCATCCCGGCGCGTTCATCGACCAGCTCACCGGCCGCCACCGGGCACTGGCCGACTACCTCGCCGAGAACGTGCTCGATTCACTCGAGCCGCCGCTGCTGGATTTCCTGCTTGCCACGGCGATCACGGAGCGAGTGTGCGCCGATCTCGCGGTTCGGCTGACGGACCGATCCGACAGCCAGGAACTACTCGAAGAGATCGCCGACCGAAATCTGTTCCTACGCCGCCTCGACGAAGAGGACCAGTGGTTCCAATACCACCACCTGTTCGCCGACTACCTGCGGCGTCGCCTTGTCCGCCGTGATCCCGCGCGTCTGGCGCAACTGCACCGCCGGGCGGCCGAATGGTGCGATGAACACGAGATCGTCACCGCCGCAGTCGATCACGCACTGGCCGCCGACGATCCGAACTATGCGGCGGATCTGGTCGAACGACGGGCCATGGACCTGATCGAAGGCTCCCGCATGGCGACGTTCCTCGGCTTGCTGACGAAACTGCCGCAACCCGTGGCGCAGATGCGACCGAGGCTGCAGATCTGCCGAGCCTGGGCAAACGTCGGACTGCAACGCTGGGAACAGGTTCGGCTGGCGTTGGACGATTTATACGCCGAACTGGATGCCGGTGCGGTTACCGGTACCGAGGCCACCAAACTGCGAGTCGAGGCGCAAACGATCACCGGTGCGGCACAATTCGTCACCGACCGTTTCGATGGGTTGCCCGAGCTGCTGGCCCAACATCTCGAGGATGCCGACACACCGTTCGCCGCCACGAATGCCGCGAATCTCGCGTCCATCGATGCACTCAACCGTTTCGACTTCGCCGAGGCCCGCCGCTGGCAGCAATGGGCAGCTCCGTATCACGATCGCAGCAAAGGCGCGTTCGGGGTGATGTACGGCAGGTGCGTCGCCGGGCTCGCGGCCCTCGAACAGCTCGACATCGCCGCCGCCGAAGAGCATTTCGATGCCGCCATCACCCGCACCCGGCGCGGGCACTCGCAAACCTACGGTTCACGGATGTCCGGTGCCCTGCTCGGTTCCATCCGCTACGAGCAGAACCGCCTCGATGAAGCCGAACAACTACTCGATTCCAGCGCTGATCTCGGCCTTCACGGCGGCGCGGTCTGGTTCCTGCTCGCCAGCTTCGGCACCGGCGCACGCATCAAAGCGATCCGCGGCGACCTCGCCGCCGCCGAACAACGACTTACCCAGGGGGCTGAAATCGCGGAGCGCGAGTCACTGCCACGCTTGGCCGCCCGCATGGTCAACGAACGCATCCGCCTCGGTCTGCCGATTCCACCCGAAACCCGCGACGCACTCGGGCAGCTGGCGCCATACCGCAAGCAGGACACAACGATTCACGCCGGTATCGCCGAACTCGAACAGGACTCCGCGATTCGGCTGCTATTGGCCGACCACTCGGCCGATCTAGCCTGCGACCGCGCCGAGCAGATGCTGCGTGTGATCGAAACCCAGCGTCGCCCAAGAGCATTCGTCCGCGCACAACTGTTGTGGGCGGGCAGCCTGTGGGCGGCCGGACGCCGGGGCGCCGCCACGGAGGCCGCGCTACCCGCATTGATGCTGTGCGCTGAGCACGGCTTGGTGCGCACCGCAGCCGATGACGGGCCACACATTTCGGCGATCGCGACCGAAGCGCGCTACGACGGCGCACCGCAGATAATGCGATTCCTGGAACTACTCACGGCGGTAGCGGATACGTCGCCATCGGTCCGATGACATCCGCTCGGCGTCGAATCAGTCACGTCGAGGTGAAGAATCTGTTGGCCTCACCTACCGACGTTGGCCGAGGATCGGCGGCGTCGGCAACACCCGGCTGGCGCTGCGCGCGGCGGCGAACGCCCGACGCGATTCACCGAGGGGGTCCGGTTGACGGCTTGTCCGAACCAGCGGATTCTCGTCGCCACCGCGCATTGAACGATATGGCGGACATGATCGACAATGGTGGTATGGCGACGGTGCTGCTGGGCGGCGACGTCATGCTGGGTCGTGGGGTGGACCAGATTCTCCCGCACCCCGGTGATCCGACGCTGCACGAACGGTGCGTCGAGGATGCGCGGACGTATGCGGAGTTGGCGGAGCAGACAAGCGGTGAATTCGCTCGTCCGGTGGATTTCGGTCACCCATGGGGCGAGGTCCTGCCGATGCTTGCTCAGCTCGCCCCGCGAGTGCGGTTGATCAATCTGGAAACCGCGATCACCGCCGATGGCGTGTTCGCCTCCGGCAAGGGCATCCATTACCGCATGAACCCGGACAATGTGCCGGTGTTGACCGCGATCGCGCCGGTCGTCTGCGCGCTGGCCAATAACCACATTCTCGATTTCGGTGTCGAAGGACTCACGGACACAGTGGAAACACTCGATACCGCGAACATCCAGCGCGCGGGGGCAGGGGCGGATTTCGACCATGCTCGGGCACCCGCGATATCGGAACTCGACGACGGACGGCGGGTGGTGATCGTCTCGGTCGGTGCCGGATCGAGTGGGGTCCCGCACCATTGGGCTGCCCGCCGCGATCGGCCGGGGTTGTGGTGGATCGGCGAATCGCCGAATATTCGCGCCGCCGAGGAAGTGGCGGCAGAAGCATTGGGGCACAAGCGCAATGGCGATATCGCGATCGTCTCCATCCATTGGGGACCCAACTGGGGCTACGGGGTGCCGCTGAGCGAAAGGCAATTCGCGCATCGATTGATCGATGCCGGAATCGACCTCGTGCACGGGCACTCCGCGCACCATCCCCGGCCGATCGAGATCTATCGGGGCAAACCGATTCTGTACGGGTGCGGTGACGTCATCGATGATTACGAGGGCATCCGCGGCTATGAGCGATACCGTCCGGAGCTTCGCTTGCTCTATCTGGTGTCCACCGATCCCGGCGCGATGGAGACGCGAATGATTCCGCTGCGGATCCGGCACATGCGCCTGCAATCGGCCGCGCGCGATGAATCTCGATGGCTGTGCGAGACGATCGAGCACATCAGTCGCGACTTCGGCACCAGGGTCGCACCGCGAGCCGACGGCCTGCCGGTGGTGTTCAAGACCGCACGACACTGAGGTGGCGGCGGAACCAGTCGCGCGCCAGATCCGCCACCTGCTCGAGCGCGCCGGGCTCCTCGAACAGGTGCGTCGCACCGGGGACGACATCGATCTCGCTCGGACACGGCATCCGCAGCTGGGCCTCGCGATTGAGCTCGAGAACGTGCCGGTCGTTACCGCCGACAATGAGCAGCGTCGGCGCACGGACCTGGGCCAGCCGCGCACCGGCCAGGTCGGGACGGCCGCCACGGGAGACGATGGCCGCGATCTCGGCGCCGGGCTCGGTGGCCGCCCACAATGCGGCACCGGCACCGGTGCTCGCCCCGAAATATCCGGTCGGAAGCCCGCTCAGGATCGGCCGCGTGCGTAATCCGCGGGTCACCGCGACGAGACGCCCGGCGAGCAGCTCGATATCGAAAACCCGTGCGCGGTTGCCCTCTTCGGCCGCGGTCAGCAGATCGACGAGCATCGTCGCGAGCCCCGCGCGGTTCAGTACATCGGCGACCAGCCGATTCCGGGGACTGTGCCGACCGCTGCCGCTGCCGTGCGCGAAGACGACCAGACCGGTGGCGTCCTGCGGGACGGCCAGTATCCCGGTCAGCCGGATGGACTCCGACGACACGATGACTTCTTCTGTCCGCGTCAAGGGATCGGATGCGGAGGGCAGCATCGAACACCTCCTGTTATCCGGAGTACCCGCCCGGCCGGTCATGTGCAAGCGGCGGTCAGGCCGGGGCTCCGTCGAGCACTTCTACCCGGCCGGTATCGAGGTTGTAGTAGGCGCCGACGACTGACACAGCGCCGCGTTCGACCATCGGCGCGAGGTCGTTATTGCGCCGCAGATCTTGTGCGGTCAGCTCGATCTGGAGGTGGGTCATCTTCTCGACCGGGTCGTCGCCGGGGGAATCCATCCGCTCATATGCCGGGCGTAGCGCCTGCACGATCGACTGCAGATTGCCCGGCAGTGCGGTGTCCTCCTGCAAAGCCTTGTATGCCGCGGCCACCGCACCGCAGCGCTGGTGTCCGAGCACCATGATCAACGGGGTGCCGCTGGTCATCGGGCCGTACTCGACCGAGCCGGTCACGACGGGACCGACCGCGAGGCCGCCCGTGCGCATCACGAACAAATCGCCGAGCCCGGTGTCGAACACCAGCTCCGGCGGGACGCGGGAATCGATACACGCCAGTACGACGCCATACGGTTGCTGATTCCGGGCCAGCAGCTCGCGTCGATCCGGATCCCGGTCGGGGTGGTCCAGGTTGCCGTCGATCCAGCGCCGATTGCCTGCCATCAGCCTGTCGAAGGCCGCCTTCGCGGTCTGCGGCGGCGTTTGCGTCGTCGGGACCTGCTCGGATGACTGGTCGCCCGCACAACTCGCCAGCACCGCGGTCGTCGCGGTCAGGGTGCCGACCAGAACTGTTCGGCGATCGAGCACACCCATGTTGTCACCTCCGCGCTCGGTGGATCTGCATCGGTTACGAGACGACGAAACGGTGCTACAGCAATTGCTGCAAGTATGCGCGCGGCCGAAATCCGGGTTCCATCCGGCTACCGAGGCGCGCACAATGGAGACGCGGTCGACACCCTTGTGAACGACGGAATATCGGAGAGCCTCGCCGCTGAGATGGTCGCGAAGGAACGGGTCATGATTCGTTCCATTGCGACGGCATCACCGTCACGTTTCAGCGCACGACTGAGGTGATAGTGCGCGAACTCCTTGTCCAACAACCAATTCTGGCATTCGCATCGGAAACGGAGCGACGCGATCGCGACGCGACAGTGCTCGCTCTCGGTGAGCGGGACCAAATCGGGAAGGCAGGTCGACGAATATGGCCTCCGAGAACGTTCGAACGCCGACGGTCCTGATCCTCGGAGCCGGGTTCGGCGGGCTGGAATTGACCGCCTGCCTGTCCGAGTCGCTGCCCGGCGAGGTGCGGGTGATACTCGTCGACCGCAACGACGGATTCACCTTTGGTTTCTCGAAACTGGAAATTCTATTCCGCGACCAACCCCCGGAATCTCTGCGGATCAGCTACCGCGACGTGGTCCGTCCCGGGGTCGAGTTCCGGCAGGAGCAGGTCACCTCGATCGACCCCCAGACCCGCCACGTCGTCACCGACCGTCGCGGCTACGATCCGGACTTTCTGATTGTCGCTCTGGGCGCCGATTACGATCCGGCCGCGACCCCCGGATTCGTCGAGGACGGTCACGAGTACTACTCGATCCAGGGAGCTTGTCGACTGCGCGATCGGCTGGCCCGGTTCGACGGTGGCACCATTCTCCTCGGGGTGTTGAGCGTGCCGTTCAAGTGCCCGCCCGCACCCTACGAGGGCGCGATGCTGCTGCACGAGCTGCTGGCTCGCCGTGGCATCCGCGAGCGCACCAGCATGCACGTGCTGACCCCGATGGACTCACCGATCCCCGTCTCCGCGGACACCTCTGCCGCGCTGGTCGAGGCGCTCGCGCGACGTGGAATCGACTACTCTCCCGGACGGCGGGTCCATGCGCTCGATCCGGCGAACCATGTCGCCCGAACCCACACCGGCGACCTCGCCTACGACCTGTTCATCGGCATTCCGACCCATTGCGTCCCACCCGTGGTCGAGGCATCCGGGCTCACCGTCGACGGTGGCGACGGCTGGATCCACGTCGACCCGCGAACCCTGGCCACCCCCTATCCGGGCATCTACGCCATCGGTGACTGCGCGGACGCGCCCGTTCCCCGAGCCGGGGTGTTCGCCGAGAACGCGGCCCGCACTGTCGCCGCGCACATTGCCGCACAACTGCACGGAACACCCCCGCCCGGAAAGTATCTCGGCCAGGGCTCCTGCTACATCGAATTCGGGCACGGACTGGTCGGAAAGGTCGACGCCGACTTCCTTTCCGGGCCGAAGCCGGTCGCACCGTTCGTTACGCCCTCGACCGAATTGGCAACCGAGAAAGCCGAATTCGCCGCCGCGCGGATTCGGCGCTGGTTCACCGATCAGCGGACCGTGACGGGGACTTCCTGAATCAGATTGTTCCCCATGCCCTGGCGGTTCCAGAATTGCTCGGCCGGTTGCACATTCCCCTCTGCATCGGTGGCGCGGCAGCTCAGTAGGTACTCACCCGGTCCCGCCTGCCAGGTGTAACTCCAACTGCGCCAGGCGAATTCGGAGTCCCCACGCGCCAATTGGGCATCCCGCCAGACGCCGTCGACACCGACTTCCACCCGCACCACGGGCGAGGTTCCGCACCAGGCGCGACCGCGGAGCAGCACCGCACCGGCGTCGACCGTCCGTCGCCGACTCGGGTAATCGGGAATGCCAGGCGGAATCATCAACGCACGCACCTTGATTCGCGACACTGGCACGCCCGGATCGTCGGCGTCGAGTTGGTAGTGATAGGCGCGAGCCTGTTGGAATCCAGTGAAGGGCCGGTCGACGACTTCGATATTCCGCAACCATTTCACGCTCGTCATGCCGTACCACCCTGGGACGAGCAGTCGCAGTGGAAAGCCGTGCTGTGGTGGGAGCGGTGCGCCGTTCATTTCGTAGACGAGCAGAATTTCGGGTCTGCGGCATTCGTCGATGCTCAGGGAACGTTGATAGTTGTGCTCCACATTGTCTTGGAATCCACGATCGGCTCCGGTGAACACGACCTCGACCGCCTCGTCCCGGATACCGCAGTCGTCGAGAATCCCACTCAGTGTGGTTCCCGTCCACGCCGCCGTCCCGATCGCCTCGAGACCCCACGGCTGGCTGACATTGCGCGGATCCATCCGGGTGCGTCCGTTACCCGCGCATTCGAGGGTGACTGGAATCGTCGTCGCCGGTCGCGATCTGATGTCGTCGAGCGACAGCTCCAGTCCACGCTCGACGTATCCGCTCACCCGCAGCCGCCACGACGCAGCGTCGATCTCCGGGATATCGAAATGAATCAGCAAGTAGTGCATGCCGATGGGCGTGATGTCGTAACGCATGCCTTCCAGTTGCATGCCGTGATTGCGCGTCGCCAGCGCGAGTTCGTCGAAGCGGACACCTTGGGCGCGCGAGACGAGTTCGGTCATCGGCTCTCGGTGATTCTGATCGAGATGGAACAGGCTGTCGGGCCAGTATAGGACGGGCCCGAAGCAATAACAGTCGGCCGACTCGGGGCTCGATACCGTCCCGAGTCGGCCGACTGTTTCAGCAAATCAGAGATCAGCTGGGCAGACCTGCCTCGATGGCCTCGATGATGCGCGGACGCAGTTCGGCGGCGCGGATGATGGCATCGACCGAACCGACCTCGACAGCGCGCTGGATATTGTGCACGCGGTCAAATTCCGCTGCGACCTCACCGAGTTTCTCCGTGCGAACCGAGGACCGGACCTCGTCGCGTTCCGCGGTCAGTGCCGCACGGTCGGCGCCGAGCGCGTTCGCGGCACGTGCCTCGAGATCGCGCACCCGCTGATCGGCTGCCGTACGGGCATCGACCTCGCCCGAGAACACCACCGCGGCCGCGGGGGCGCCGCCGAGCACCGAGGCGAACGAACCCTCCAGCGCCAGCACGGTCATATTCGGGTTGAGCAGCTTCGAGAACACCACGAAGGCGCCGCCGTGATAGCGCGAGATCACGCAGAACACGATGGGACCCTGGAAGTTCACGATCGCACGGCCGATCTCGGCGCCGTACTCGAGCTGCAACTTCCGCATCGATTCCGGCGAGCCGTCGAAGCCCGACAGATTCGCCAGCACCACCAGCGGCCGATTACCACTGGCCGCGTTGATCGCCCGCGCCGCCTTCTTCGACGACTGCGGGAACAACGTGCCTGCCGTATAGGTGTCCGGGCCGTCGGTGGATGGGTAGCCACGGCGCGGCACTCCCCTGGACTCGATGCCGAGCAGACACACCGGGATACCGCCGAGTCGCGCGCCCTGCACCACGGCCGTTTCGGCGTCGGCCATACCCGCCCAGCGTTCCAGCACCGGGTGGTCCTGATCGGCCACCGCCCGCATCACGGTCCGGATGTCGAACGGCTTCTTGCGGTCCGGGTTGGCGGTGGCGGAGAAGATCTCGCCGACCGTGGTGAAGTCGCTGCCAGCCACGACATGCGGGAAGTCGGAGACGTCGCGATCGATGGGGTCGCTGGTGCGCGACCGCCGCGGCGACTGCTCGCCGGGCGCCACATAGGTGTGGTCGTAGTGCGACATCAGCACGTCCCGCGCAGCGAGCAGGTTCGGCGCCCAGTACTGCGCCTGCCCGTTCGGACCCATCACCCGGTCGTAGCCGCCGATACCGAAGTTGTCCTCGGCCGACACACCACCGGAGAAGTCCAACGCCTGCTTGCCGGTGAGCACCATCGCCGAGTCCGGCGTCATCACCAGGATGCCCTTGGTGTGCATGAGCATGGTGGCCTCGGCATTCCAGTACGGCTGCGCGCCGACGTTGATGCCCGAGACCACGATATTGATCTCGCCGCCGTCCTGGGTGAATTCGACGATCCGCTTGAGCGCCGCCGCCACCCAGTCCATGTTCTCGGTACCGGACTGCATCGAGATCCGGGCACCGGAAGACAGCGCGTACCACTCCAGCGGCACCTGCATCCGTTCCGCAAGGTCCATCGCGGCGATCACCCGGCGGCATTCCGGTTCCGAAAGCGCGCCAAGGGATTTCGTCGGATCGCCGAGCAGCACCACCCTGGTGATGCCATCCGGATACTGCGCGGTCGGCGTGGTGACCACGCCCGCGACGATCGCGGCCTTATTGCGGCCCTTGGGCCGATCGACCGGCACCAGCGTGTGGTCGGCATCGAGGTCGTACTCGGCGAACTCCCCGAGCACACCGGTCAGCTCGTAGGGGTACACGGTGTTGCGGCTGCTGGCCCGCAGCACCTTCTGCCGGTACTCGTCGATCGGTTCGACCGCCTCGTCGGACCGCTCGCCGATGGTCACCTGGGTGCCACCGGTGGCATCGAAGGCGATGCGCACGGCGACCTTGATCAGCTCGCCGGTCTTCGGGTGACGATGGCGTGCGATGAGCAGGATCTCCTCCAGCCCGGCGCCCGCGGTCGTCGGCCGCACGCGATCGACGATCGTCTCCAGCTCGGCGCGGGTCATCTCGACCGGCGGCCAGATGTACATCACGACGCGGTTGGTGTGGAACCGCTTGGCCGAGGGCCGCTGCGACTGCGCCCGGCGGATCGAGTCGAGGCAGGCGGCGATGGTGCTCTCGGCCGTCGGCAGCGCCAGCAGCCGACCGTCGTGCTCGCGCAGTGCGGCCAGGTCACGTACCTGGGCGAATGCGACCAGACGCTCGTCGGACGCGTTCTCCTTCGCGATGCACCGGAACAGGTAGACCTCCTCGTCCGAGGACGGGAGCCGGGTGAGGTCGAACTTGCGCAGCCGCTTCATCTGCATGCGCTCCGCGATGTACGGATGCAAGCCGCGGATCAGCCGCTCCTCGACCATGCCGGTGGCGGACGGACGGAAGGTGAAGTGGTGGTGCATCACCGCACCGCCGCTGCCCGCGACGGTCGCGGTGATCCGGTGGATCTGGTTCGGCAACGGCCGCGCACCGAGCACTTCCTGCAGCGCCGACGCCATCGCGTCGAAGTCCTCCGGCTGCTTCTCCCAGCTCAGGTAGATGTCGACCTCGATGGACGCGGCCACACTCGCCAGCTCGGTGAGACCGCGCAGCACGGTGTCGAGCGCGTCGAAGCTCACCGCCGCCGACACCAGGCTCAGTCCCCGGCGCTCGGCGATCACGAACGTGCAGCCACCGGCCTCGCGGGTGTGCACACCCGTCAGACCCTTGTTTCCGTAGTACCGACGGGTCAGCACCTCGAGCATGGCGGTGTTGTCGGCACTGCCGCGCACCAGCCGCTGACCGAGCAGCCGCACCAGCGGCTCGGTGCTGCGCACCATTTCGGAGATGCGCTCGGCGCGATCGGGCGTCTCCGGATGCGCGTCGAGGTGGCTCAGGTGTTTACGGACATTGGTGTAGACCCGCGCGCGGTTGCGCCGCAGCAGCGGCTGACCGAACCAGGAATACACCAGTCCGCGGGTGAGGTCGGCGATCACCGGGAACCGCACCTGCGTCGCGGCCACCAGCCGCTCCAGCGCCAGACCGACCGGCTCGCGCAGCGCGCGGTCCGGCACCGG
>NZ_BDAZ01000005.1 GCF_001612725.1 Nocardia anaemiae NBRC 100462
CCCAGCCACTCGCGCAGCAGGGTGGTGATGACCGTGACGGTGTCGGATGGCCGTTGCTGGGCGAGGAAGATCCGGAAGACCGCCGCTTCGAGCTCGGGGGAACGATCCAGTTCGGTGACGCCGTAATGTCCGAGCGCCTTGGCGAGCTTGGCCTGATACGACTCGGGCAGACCGGCCCGCTCGACATCGAGGCTCTGCAGATAGGTGTGGAAGTACTCGCGTGCGCTGTGGACGTGGCCCTGCACGCCGTCCTCATCCCACGACCGGTTGTGGCTCAGTTCGGACAGGTCGGCGAACACCTGCACAAGCTCGATCTCGTCGGCAAGCGGCCTGCGGTTGTCCGCGATCGCCGCCTGGCGCACGGCGAGGTAGTGGTCGAGCACTCGGCGCTCATCATGCGGGTCGACATCGAATCCGAGCAGCAGGCTGCGCAGATCCTGCAGGCTGCGGGCGATGCCGTCGTGTGCTCGGTCCGGTGTGGGCTCGCTGGGCAGGTCCAGCTCGACCGATGCGACCTCTTCGGCGTCGGCGGCCTCGTCGTCATCGGCGATCGGCTCCA
>NZ_BDAZ01000006.1 GCF_001612725.1 Nocardia anaemiae NBRC 100462
CAGCGGCGCGCCGGTTTCCACCTGGGTGCCGACCGAAACCGCGCATTCCTTCAACCGAGCCCGGAACGGTGCGCGCAGCACCGTTTCCATCTTCATGCTCTCCAGTACCAGGACCGGCGCTCCCGCCTCGACCTCGGCGCCGATCTCCAGCGGCGTGGCAACGACCAGCGCGGGGGCGGGTGAGCGGACGACGCCGCCCTCGTCACGGCTGATCCGATGCGTCACACCGTCGACATCGACCAGATGAATCGGCCCGTGCGTGCCGGTGATCACCCGATAGCGGGTGCCGTTGACCACGATCTGCCCGGTGTGGCGGTCGAAACGCTCGAGATCGACATCGGCGGCACGCATCTCGCCACCCGCCTCGATGCCGATGCGGAACCGATGCGCACCGATCCGTGCCACGCGCACCCGGTAGCCGACGCCGCGCAATTTGAGGTCGTGCGGTCGACCGCTCTCGTGCTGCACCTGGGGACGGCCACCTGCCGCCGTGGACAGCAGCCGGTGCCGCTCGACCCGCTCTTCCTCTTCATAGGCATCGATGGCGGCCACGGCCACCGCGATCGCGGAGTGGCGATGCGATACGAGGCGCCCCTCGGCGCGCACCCGGTCGATCCAGCCGGTGTCGGCGCTGGCGTCGATGACCTCGGGCTGGTTCAGCAGGTCGAGCACAAAGCTCTTGTTCGTCGCGCCGCCCTCGATGACGACCCTGGTCTGCGCCACTGCCCGACGCAGTCGACCCAGCGCTTGGTCGCGATCACGACCGTAGGCGATGATCTTGGCGATCATCGAGTCGAAATCGGCGGGAATCGTATCGCCCTCGCTGACGCCGGTGTCGACTCGAATGCCCGGCCCGGCGGGCAGATCCAATCGCGCGATGCGGCCGGGAGCGGGCGCGAAGTCGCGGTCCGGGTCCTCGGCATTGAGCCGCGCCTCGATCGCGTGCCCGCGCTCGGCCGGAGGTTCACCCTCGAGCTTGCCGCCCGATGCCACCAGCAGTTGCGCCCGAACCAGGTCGAAACCGGTGGTGTACTCGGTGATCGGGTGTTCGACCTGCAGGCGGGTGTTGACCTCGAGGAATGCGAAAAGCTCGTCGCCCGGGTGGTACAGGAACTCGACAGTCGCGGCGCCGCGATAATCGACCGCGATCGCCAACCTCTCGGCTGACGCCTTGAGTTCGGCCGCCTGCTCGGGACGCAGCACCGGTGACGCCGACTCCTCGATGACCTTCTGATTACGCCGCTGCACGGAGCAGTCACGGACACCGAGCGCCCACGCTGTGCCCTGGCCGTCCGCGATCACCTGCACCTCGACGTGCCGGGCGCCGGTGACCAGCCGTTCCAGGAAGACCACGCCACTACCGAACGCGCGCGCGGCTTCTTGCCGGGTGCGCTCGTAGGCATCGACGAGTTCGGTCTCGTTGGTGATCACCCGGATACCACGGCCGCCACCACCGGCGGTCGCCTTCAGCATCAGCGGGTAGCCGATCTCGGCGGCGGCCGCGAGCGCGGCGTCCACGGTTTCCACCGAACCACGGCTCCACGGCGCGACCGGCACGCCGACTTCCTCCGCGATCAGCTTCGCACCGATCTTGTCGCCGAGCTTGCGCATGGCCTCCGGGCTCGGGCCGATGAAGGTGACGCCGATCTGCTCACACAGCTCGGCGAACGCCGGATCCTCGGCGACGAAACCCCAACCGACCCATGCGGCGTCGGCCTTGGTGGTCACCAGAGCGAGCTCGAGCGCCTTGAGATCCAGATACGGGCGCGCGGACGCCGGACCGAGGTCATAGGCGATATCGGCCTCGCGCACGAATGTCGCGGTCCGATCGACATCGGTGTGCAATGCGACGGTTTCGATTGGTCGCCCGGTCTCCGCGGCCAGATCTCGGACGGCATGGATGAGCCGCATTGCGGCCTCTCCCCGGTTCACGATGGCGATGCGGCTGAACACTCGCCAACTCCTTCCACTCCACAGCACTGGCCCGGTCGGGCGACGGTTTGCGACTGCCGGTCCCGCGTAGTCTGCACCTCAACTGCGCGCAGGTACACAGCGTCAGGTGGTTACCCGCGCGTATCGTGGGAAATTCCTCATTTATGCCTATGACACTAGTGGTGGAATTCCTCGTCCGGCAGGCTTCCAGTACCGTACCCGTGATCGGGTCGTAGCCGGATTATCTGGCGATCGAAGCAATCAATCGAGAGCGAGCGTCGATTCGCGCCCGACCGTCGTCAGATGCGTTGAACTGCAGCCTTTCACTCGAGGTGGAACTGGCGGCAGCAACTTCGCCGCCGCCACGCCACTCAGACCAGGTAGCGGTCGACCGCCTTGGCGATTGCATCGAGGGCGCACAGTGTTTCGGGTTCCGGCAGGGTCGGCACGCTGAACACCAATCGCTGCACCTCGGCCTGGGCATAGCCGTCGATCAGCGCCGGATCGACCGGAACGAAAGCGACCGTGACGGGCAGCTCGTGTGCGTCGAGTCGAGCCAGTTGGGCCGGTATTTCGGCGGGGTCGGCCACCGCGGTGGGAAGCCAGCCGAGGCCGTGGCGGATGGCGCGTTCGGCCGCCGCTTCCGCACCACCGATGAAGATCGGCGGGTGCGGGGTTTGTACGGGTTTCGGCCAGGCGTACATCGGGTCGAAATCGATGAAGCGGCCGTGGTATTCGGCGAGGTCGTCGGTCCAGATCGACCGGATGGCCTCGAGCTGTTCGTCGAGCAGCGCGCCACGGGTGCGCGGATCGGTGCCGTGATCGGCCATCTCCTCGCGATTCCAACCCGCACCGACACCGAATACGAAGCGTCCGTGCGAGATTCGGTCGAGCGTGGCGACCTCCTTCGCGGTGTGGATGACATCGCGCTGGATCAGCAGGGTGACCCCGGTACCGAGGATCAACCGTTCGGTGACCGCCGCGACGGCGCCCAGGGTGACGAACGGATCCAGCGCGCGGTAGTACTCCCGAGGCAACTCGCCTCCGCCCGGAGCCGGGGACTTCCGGCTCGCGGGAATATGCGAGTGTTCGGGCAGGAACAACGATTCGAACCCGCGCTCCTCCAGCGCCACACCGAGTTTCGGACCGCTGATCCCCTCGTCGGTAACGAAGGTGGTAATTCCTATCTTCATGATCTGAATATTCGAACCCTCACATTTATGTGAAGGTCAAACCGCACCGGCGGTCCACGTAGACCATGCGGTCTGGCAACGCTTCGCCGCGGGCACGACCGCCGATCAGCCAGCGCTTCCCGGCCTACGTGGCGGCATCGCTGACGGAGCGACTGGCAACAGAGATGCCACCGAAGCGACTCGTACGCCGTTGGACGATCGGGGTGGCCCCGCCGGTTCCCCGATATCTGGCTGCTCGCCTTCTGGGTCGCGGCACGGGCCACGCACCGACCACGGAGACCAGCCGGTGAATGCGCCTACATCCTCGACTGGTTACGCGACAGCAATGGCGTATGCGCAGGTCGAAATGACCGAGAACACGGCCAGCCGGGGCAAAACAGCGAGAAAAATTGCCATCGACCTCGGAAGATAGCGCCGCCACAGATGACGCCGCGACCGTACAGGGAAACCCGACATGCCGCACACCCGACCTTGCTACCATTTAGCAATCACCGTGTAGTGGGCGCCCTGCGATCTGGAGAGGCGTATTCCAATGATTCCCAAATGGTATCGATGGGCCGGGGCGGTTGCCCTTCTCGTTGCGGCGACGACGGCATGTTCATCGGACAAAGATGGAAAGCCAGGGTCGCAGGGGACGACCAGCGCCGCGACTACCAGCAAGATGGCGGACACCGGAAAGTTCGTGCCCAAATACGAACGTGCGATGGCATCGGACTGGGCCAAGGACGGTAAGCAGGTCAGTCAAGACAACAAGGTCCTCGAAGAACTTTCCGACGCCTTGGGTTCGATCTACAAGCTACCCAAGGACATTCCGGTCATCGGCAAGGAATGTGGCGACTTCAACGCCTTCTGGGACCGGGACAGCCAGTCGATCATCCTCTGTTACGAGATGTTCTCGACCGCCAAGACATATGCGCAGATGCAGGCTACGGAACCAACGGAGTCCCTGGGAACTACCGACGTCTTCAACCTTTACTTCGACGGCGTAACTCGCATGGTCACCTTCCACGAGTCCGCACACATGGCGATCAACCTGTATTCGCTGCCCGCCACGGGACGCGAAGAGGACTCCGCGGACCAACTCGGCGCCCTGCTCGAGTTGACCACCCCCGGCCCCATCGGTATCGGCAGCGTGGCCGCGGCGGCCGACTTCTGGTTCGACATTTCCGCCGATCCGGCGAGTCTCAAGGCGAGCGCCTTCGCCAACGAGCACTCCCTCGACCAGGTACGCGCCTACAACCTGTTGTGCTGGGACTACGGCGCCGTACCCAATACCCTCGGTGTACTGGTGGCCAAACCGGGTGCCCCGGACAAAAAGGGCGAACTGCCATATCAGCGTGCTGACGGGTGTCCCGATGAGTACAACCGGATGAAGGCGGCATGGGAGACCCTTCTGAAGCCGTATATCAAGATCAACCTCGGCGTTCCGCCGACCGCGACCAGCACCCCAACCGCGAGTGCGACTCATTCTCCCACCACCACCCCTACGCGCTAGGTGAGTCGTCCGCGAACCAGACGAACCGCCTTCGCCGTACGGTTACGCGGCGGCAATGGTGTCGCCGGCAATCATCGGGTAGGGCGCCCTGCGATTCGGAGAGGCATATTGCCAATGATTTCCACATGGTGTCGATGGGCCGGGGCGGTGGCGATATTGGCCGCCGCGACCACCGCGTGTTCATCGGATAGGGAAGGAAAGCCCGCGTCACAGGGGACGACCAGCGCCGCGACTACGAGCACGGTGTCGGACACCGGAAAGTTCGTGCCCAAGTACGAGCGTGCGATGGCTTCGGACCTTGCCAAAGAAGGCAAACAGGCCATTCAAGACAACAAGGTCCTCGAAGAACTCACCGATGCCCTCGAGGCGATGTACAAGCTACCCAAGGACATTCCGGTCATCGCCAAGGAATGTGGCGATTTCAACGCCTACTGGGATCCGAAGAATCAGTCGCTGGTCCTCTGTTACGAGATGTTCGCGGTCGCCGACAGATATGCGAAGGCGCAGGCCACGGAACCGACGGAGAACCTGGGCACTACTGACATTTTCAACCTCTACTTCGACGGCATAACCCGCATGATCACCTTCCACGAGTCCGCGCATATGGCGATCAACCTGTATTCGCTCCCCTCGACGGGACGCGAAGAGGATTCCGCGGACCAGCTCGGCACCTTGGTCCTCTTGACCATCCCCGGTCCCCTGGGTGCCGCAGGCGTGGCCGCGGCGTCCGACTTCTGGTTCGCCCTCTCCGACGATCCGGAAAGTCTCGATGCGCGCAGCTTCGCCGACGAACACTCGCTCAGCCAGGTACGCGCCTACAACCTGGAATGCTGGGCCTACGGCTCCAACCCCGACGCACTGGGCGTGCTGGTGAACAAACCAGGTGAGCCCGAGGTAAAGGGGTTCCTGCCCTATCAGCGCGCCGCCGGGTGTCCCGACGAATACAAGAGAATGAAGTCGGCGTGGGAGACCCTGCTGAACCCCTACATCAAGACCAACCTCGGCGCCCCCGCCGCCACCAGCAGCAGCAACACCCCGAGCGGGACACCTTCCTCCACCACCCAAACGCATTCCACCACCCCTACGCGCTAGGCGGGGTCATCTTCCCGCTTCGCCAGGACAATGGACGCAGTTGACTTCGCAGGCGGTCACAGCGTTCACCTTCGGGGCGAATGGCTGCCGCCAAGGGTGTGGATTTGCTCCACCTCAGGTGTCTATTTCCTGCCGTCGTATGCCCGGACCATAGATCACGAGCCATTGGTACCGGGAAGTCCAGACGTGGATTGGCCCATCCACAATTCGACGACAGACACCCATGGAGGACAAGGAATTGACACAGGAATACCCATTCGACGCCGCGGCGCAGATCTCGGTCCCGAACGAAGTCCCCGCCGTCGGCGACGCCACGATTGATCCGCAGGACGTGGCAGCACAGATCGGTCAAATTCCTGGATTCGACGACATCATGAATCAGCTCGGCGGTGCCCCGGCTTGCGGTGGCGCCCCGACGGATCCGCAGGATATGACGGCCCAGCCGAGCCAGATTCCCGGATTCGACGACATCATGAATCAGCTGGGCGGGGTGCCCGGTCTCGAACTGCCGCCGGGGCCGATCGAAATTCCGGGCATCGAGCTGCCGGTCGACCAGCAACCGGTCGATCAACAACAGCCGCCCATCGACCAGCAACCACCCGTCGACCAGCAGCCCCCTGTCGAGCAGCCGCCAGTGCCGATAGAAATTCCCGGCATCGAACTACCCGTCGACCAGCAACCGGTCGATCAACAACAGCCGCCCGCCGACCAGCAACCACCCGTCGAGCAGCCGCCGGTGCCGATAGAAATTCCCGGCATCGAACTGCCGGTCGACCAGCAACCGGTCGACCAGCAACAGCCGCCCGCCGACCAGCAACCGCCGATGGATCAGCAACCGATCGATCAGCAACCCATGGATCAGCAACCCATGGATCAGCAACCGATCGATGATCTCTCCATGGACGGCCTGCCGTCCGATGACATCTACAACACGGGTTCCGACGGCCTCGGCATGGGCGATGCGACGGAAGACGGGTTTTCCGAGGGGCCCTTGGCCGATATGGGTGACACCATCGCCGATGCCATGGACATGTTCTGAGCATGCGAGCCGATCAACTGCCAGCGGGTGGATCGGCTCGGCGCACCGAACGGAGGACAGCTCCAGTGGATAAGCCAGCAGCCGAGAACCCGGACGGCCGCGACACTGCCGCCCCGCCCCTGTTCGATTGGTTGATTCGGCTCGCGCAGTCGGCGGATCGGGAAGACCTGCTCGGCACCCTCCAGGCGGTGCGGCGCCGATCCGCCGATGCCGCCATGCGCGTCGCTGTGGTCGGATTGCGCCAGCAGGGCAAGAGCCAACTGATCAATGCCCTGCTGAACGAGCAGGTCTGCGTTGTCGGTGACCGTCGAGCCACTTCGGTGGTCACCGTCGTCGGGCATGCCGACGAACCGGGCGCGAAACTCGTAGTCGAGATGCCGCACACCGAAACACCGGTCGCGGCTGCGCTGCCATTCGAGGAACTGCAGTCCGATCTGGCGAAGTCCCCCCGCGCGCGAGGCGGTCAAGTGGTGTGCGCGGAGATCGGCATCAGTACCGCGACGCTGCCGAAGGGGTTGACCCTCATCGATACCCCGGGCGTCGGCGGCATCGGCCAGCGGCATGTCCCGCGAGTACTGAACGAGGTGGCGCTGGCCGATGCTGTCGTCATCGTCACCGACGCCAGCCAGGAGTTCACCGAACCCGAATTTCGGTTCGTGCGGCAGGTGATCGGTTTGTGCCCCGCCGCCGTCATCGCATTGACGAAGATCGACATCTACCCCGAATGGCGGCGAATCGCGGACGCGGACCGGCGCCATCTCGCCGATGCCGGGGTGGGCTGCCGGATCATTCCGGTTTCCTCGACGCTGCGCGGCCATGCCGTGCGCCTGCGCGACAAGGAACTCAATGCCGAATCCGGCTACCCCGATCTGCTCGCGTTCCTGCGCACTGAAGGTCTCGCCGACATAGCGACCAAACGGCGCGTCCGCATCGCGCGGGATCTCGAATCTGTCGCACACCATCTGACCGTGCCGTTCGAGGCGGAATTGAATGCCTTGCGGGACCCCAACTTCCAGGAACGAATGGCCGCCGAGTTGAAGGCTCGCAAGGAGATGTCGGACGCACAGGCGAAATCGGCGCGGTCGTGGCAGCAAGTTTTGAACGACGGTGTCGCGGACCTCAATTCGGAGATCGATCACGACCTTCGGGAACGGCTGCGCGGCATCAACAAGCACATCGAGTCCGAGCTCGCTGACGGCGATCCGGACAAGAAATGGCCGCTACTGACCGAGTGGGTGCAGGAGCAGGTGAGCACGGCGGTCGGCGACAATTTCGTCTGGGCGTACCAGTCCGCTCAGGCACTGGCCGAACGGGTGGCGGCATCGTTCGCGGTGGACGGCGACGACATCGATCTTCCCGCGCTCGAAGCCATTTGCGAGGGCGATCTCATCGACCCCCGGCTACAGATCGGCGAACTGCGCGATTTGAAGGTTTCGCTGGCCGACCGGGGCCTGACCGCGGTTCGCAGCGGCTATAGCGGCGCGATGATGATCGGCATGGGCGCGACCATGCTCGGCGCGGCCATGATGAATCCGATCACGATCGGAGCGGGAGTCGTGATCGGCGTGAAGGCTTATCAGCAGGACCGTGCCGGACGAATGGCGCGCCGCCGCAACCTCGCTCAGCTGACGCTGCGAAAGTACGTCGACGACGTGTCCTTCCAGGTGCACAAGCTCTCCCGTGACCGCCTCCGGAGTATGCAGCGGGAGCTGCGCGATCACTTCAAGGAGTCGGCCGAGCAGGCCTTGGCGTCGGCGCAGAGTTCGCTGAAAGCAGCACAGGACGCGGCGGGCATGGAGGTCGCCGCGCGGGAGAAGCGCGCCGCGGAGGTCGAGCAGAACTTGGCGGCACTCGCCAGGATTCGCGAAGGCGCCGCCCGACTGCGAACCGCGCAGTCGCAGGGCAGGTAAACCGACTCCACCTTGGGTGAACGAACCTCACCCCCTTCGGGGGTCCGGCTCACCTCTTGGGGATATGGCCGACGATCCGTCCGTGCAGGAGATTTATAAGCGCAAATCCCGAGCGACCATCAACCGAGAGGTATGCATGTCCGGCAGTCTTGGCATCAAGATCGGCACGGCCGATTTCGTCACCGCAGCTGACGCGGCGACCGGAGGTTTCGGGCGCAGCGGCCCCAGTGTCCAGACGACCCAGCACCAGGCGACGTTGATCATGACCCAAGGCATGGCGCCGACGCTGTCTCCGCTCGGCAGCGGCGCGCGTCCGGTGCACCCCGGACTGGTGGTCACCGGGTTCGTGGACCGCGTCGGCGACCCGATCGATCTCGTCGCCGCCGACGGATCCGCCCATCGGCCGGAGAAACTCGTCGCGAGCGCGGTCCAGTACCTGACGCGGTATTCCGCCGGTGCCTTCGCCGGGCCGCCAACCATCGCGGCGACCTACCCCAGCTACTGGAAGCCGCAGGGCGTGCAGGCGCTTCGGGCGGCGCTCGACCGGATGGACATGACCGGCGTCGCACTCGTGGACGAGGTCGGCTCGATCCTCGCGCGAGTCGAGTCGACCCGTGGCCTGCCAGCCGACGGCGCCGTGGTGGTGTACGACCTCGGCGGCAACGGCCTCAGCGTCTCGGTGGCCCAGGGTACCGAACAGATCGGCAGGACCGTCCGGAGCGCGGAATTCGGTGGAAAGCACATCGATGACGCCATTGTGCGGCACGTTCTCCGCGGCCTCGATGGCGAACTCGGTGACCTCGATCTGGCGGCCCCCGCTCTGCTGGCGCCGCTGAACGAGTTGCGGCTGCGCTGCAAGCAGGCCAAGGAGACACTGTCCACCGAAACGGCCGCGGTGGTCGAGGTGGAGCTGGGACCGGTGCGTCACGATGTGCGCCTTGTCCGCTCCGAACTCGAGGACCTGATCAGAAAGCAGGTTGTCGCCTCGGCCGAGTACGTACGAGAAGCCTTGCGCACCAACGAAATCGAAGTTCATGAGGTGCGAGCAGTGGTGCTGGCCGGTGGCGCGTCGGCGACCCCGCTCGTCACCGAGGTGTTGTCCGCGCAATTCCACGTACCGGTGATCGCGGAATCCGAACCGGGCCTCACATCGGCGAACGGTGCTGCTCTGCTCGCGCGTTCTTCGGCAAGTGCCGCCCCGTCGGCACCTGTATCGCCACCATCAATGCCGACTCCGACACCCGCTGTCCCACCGGTAACGCCCGAACCGCCTCGGTATGCCGACCCGGCCGCTACCGAGCAGCCGGTGGATCTCGCACCCGCGAATTCGGTAGCCCCGCAATCACTTCGAGGCGGCACAAAGGTCGGCAGTCGGCGTCGTAAGCAAGCGCTTCTCGCCGCCGCGGCAATTGCGACACTCGCAGCGGCCGTTGTCGGAATCGTCGCGCACAGCGCGCCGAAGACCGAGCCGCAGCCCACGGTAACCGAGCAAGTTACCAATCCGGCTCCGTCTGCCGAGACCACTACCCCACTCCCCTACCCCACCAGGCATGTTTCCTGAACGGTTCTATCGGATACCCCGCCGCAACTCACTCAGCACACCTTCGGCGCTGCGTGCCGCCACGATGCAGGCATTGGCCGTGAACTGATCCGCGAGCGGGTGTTCGGCACGGGATCGCCATCGCCGGATCTCCGCCAATGCGACGTCCTGGCCGACGCCCGCGACCGCGAATGGTTCGATTCCCAGGCGTTCGGCCGGTCCGGTTCCGCGACCGCCGATCACCCGTTGCAGATCGGCCAGTTCGTGTTCGGATAACGCTGTCTCGGAGGAGCGGAGCCGACTGAGCAGGCGGAGCTCTTCGAAACCGTGCACATTCGCGAGCAGTGTCTCCACCTCCCCGCGCAGCGGTGCGGCCCGCGAGCCCCGGTTGGCATCGAATATTTGCCGCAGCATCAGCAGCGCGGTATGCGCCTTCAATTCGTCGGCGCGCTGACCGAACTGAATGTCGATGACGCGCTCGAGTTCGCCGATGCCACTGCGGGCGATCAGTTCGTCGACCAGAGCCGCCGAAGCGCTGGTACCGGCCCGTAATCGAGTCAGTGCCATGTTGATTCCGAACAGACCGAGACGGCTGACGAGATGCTGTCGTGTCGCGCCATCAATCGGCAGATAATCGGCGCGCTGGAATCGATCGGCCGAGAGCATGGCCAATTCCAGATCGGCCGGTGCCACGGCGGCAAGCTGGCGAAGAGCCACGAACTCGCTCTGTCGAAGAGTTTTCGCGGTGAAGGCGAGCAAACCCGCGACCGGTACGGCCGCCTGGCACAGACCGGTCATTTCCAACTCGCGAGTGAATTCTTTGGCTGCCGCGCGGGCAGAGTGCATCGCGTCCGGATGGCCCGCACCGAGTTCGTCCGCCCGCGACAGGACGCCGATGATTCCGAGCGGACCGGCATTACCGCCGACGTGCTCGCCGATCTGACGAATCAGCGCGAGGTCGGAATCATCGAGGGAACGAAACAGATACACCACCGCGTCGGCTCCGGCGGAGCCGGTGTCCGGAGTCAACAACCGCAGTGTGCGCGCGGATACGTCCCTCGACAATGAGGTGGTTCCGGGGGTGTCGATGATCGTGGTGCGCGCCAGGCGGGGCACCGGCCAGTCGACATCGATTCGATCCACCTGCGCCGCCATGAGCTTGCCGAGGTCAAAGGTCAGACCACCCTCGGCGCGCTGTATCGGCACATACTCCGACCGGCGGTTCGCGAGCCGGGCGATGACCGTCGGGGTGGCGCCGTGCCGGTACCAGGTCACGACCCGGGTGCACTCGGTGGCGTCGGTCGGGGCGATATCTTGGCCGACGAGTGCGTTCAGCAGTGTCGACTTCCCGGCCTTGACGGCACCGGCCAATGCGATGCGCAGCGGTTCGTGCAGCCGTCGCGCCCCCTCCTCGAGCGGATCGGTAGCGGCACGGTTGCCGAAGTAGACGCGACGGGCTTGCTCGATGATTCTGTCGACCCTCGCGATCGGCGCCGCGGTGTTCATATCGAACATCATCGCGCCATCGCATCCGCGGCGCGGCAGATTCTTTCGCTGCGATGACCATCGCCGATAGCCCCGACACAACCCAAGGTCTGAGGGTTTCCAACCCAGGGGAGGATGATCTTCCGCGCAATCTACGAGGAGAGTTGGTGGTGTTCATGTGCGGGAAGCCTTCGACGGACGAGGGCGTCCCTGAAGCACCCAGTTGAAGGAACCATCATGAAGAGCACCAAAATTCGCGCAGCCGTCGCAACGGCAGCGCTCGCACCGATGATTGCCCTCGGCTCAGGCATTGCTACCGCCGATCCCGCCCCGGCCAATCCGCCTGCGCCTGTCCAAGTGGCGCCCGCTTCGGAACAACTCCCCCAGGCGGCGGACCCCGCCCTCCTGTGGTGGAACCCGTTCCTGTGGTGGGTCTGCTTCATTCCGCCGATCTTCCCGTTCGGCACGGGCATCTGCCTCGTATAACCGGATAGTTGCAGCTCGAGCGATCGGATTGGACATGTTCAGGAAACTCGCGAGGGCTGCGGCTGTGTTCGCAGCATGCGCAGCGCTGGCCGGGGTGCAAGCAGGCACTGCGCATGCCACCGGCCCGGCGGTATTGGGCGGCGGTTCCGGCATTATCGTCAACGACCTCGGCGTCTGCACGCTCACCACGATCGGGCACGATGCCGCGGGGCGGCTTGTCGGGATCACCGCAGGTCACTGCAATGATGCGGGTACCACGGTCGTCGCCGACGCCAACCGTGACGCCGGGGTTGTCGGCAACTTCGCCTACTCGAACCCCGATATGGACTACGCCGTCATTGTCTTCGATCCGGACAAGGTCGTACCCGTGAATCGCATTGGGAACACGACGATTACCGGATTGGGAGGTCCGGCGCAGTTCCCGGACATCGCGTGCAAGGAAGGCTATACCACGGGCCAGACCTGCGGACTGGCCTACGGAGATGTGTACCGGACCAACACGTGGACCTGGACACAGATATGTGTCCTGCCCGGTGACTCCGGCGCGCCGGTCGTGGTCGGAACAACGCTCGTCGGCATGGTGAACGGATACCTGAGGGTTCCGTGCCTGGGCCCTGAACTCGGAGCGAATATCGCCGCAATCATGGAGGATGTGAACGCGCGCGGTGACATCGGAGCGGGTTTCCATCCGATCTAGTTATTCACCCTGCGGACCGAGCGAGTTCCCGCGCGGCCGCATGGTGATGGGCGGCCGACAACATCCGAAGTCCTACCGTCCGTGGTGATTGACGATCACGCCGCTTTCGAGCGCGCGTTCGACCAGAAACATGCGTTTTTTGTTCTGCGGGAAGGATTCGACGTCGAATATTTTGAACAGCGCCCGCATGTGAGTCTTGACCGTGGCAACGCTGAGGCATAGCTCATGGGCAATCTGCCAGTTCGATGCGGGATAGGTGAACCCGGTCCGAGCGTCGTACGGGCGGCACAGCGCCTCGAGAATTAAATATTGAGCGTCGGTCAGCGCACTCCGGGTCGGCAGGCTGCTGTGGGCGATCGTTATTTCATCTTCGGATGGGTGGTCGTCGGTGAAGATGAATACCGATTTCCCGAAGCGGATCGTATCGCCGGACTCGAGTTTGCGACACCCGTCGACGCGCTCGCCGTTGACGAAGGTCCCATTTGTCGACAGCCCGTTATCGATGACGACCCAGTAGTCGCTCACCCGCTCGATAATCGCGTGTAGGCGCGAGACCGTCGCGTCGGCGGCCACGGTTATATCGGCTGCCTCCGACCGGCCGATTGTCATACTGTGCGCGTCGCGATCGAGTGGAATCTCATGCCAGTTCCCATGGCCTATCCGGTGCGACAGCGTGCCACCACCGGCTGAGTGTTCCCGCGCACGCTCGCCTGCGTCTAGGTACGGTCCGAGACGCAGTGCCTGTTGTCCGTATGACGTGGACATGATGCGTCGTTCCCAATCCGAGGTACGTCGTGAACTGCGGGCACCGATTTCCCCTCAGAATGCGCCTTTTCGCCGGTAATTTGTGCGAATTCAACTAACTTGATGCACGGGGTAGGGGGGTGGTCGTTCCATCGGTCCGATTTCTGGCGCTATTCCGCACCGGGGTGCGGTTAGCGGATATCGGTTTGATCGTTCGGTCGCGACTATGCCCCCAGGACACCTGGCAGCTCGCTCCGTTCATTGCGAATCCGGGGCGGGCAGCGGCCAGCGATCCACCGTGTGCAGCGTCGAACCGGCTTGGCGCCCATAGTATTCGGCGTGCAGGGCCGTGGGGTGCAGACGGCGGGCGGCGGCCAGCCGGCCGCCCGCCTGGCGCAGCACCTCGGCCCTGGTGAGCGGAGGGTCGTTACCCAGCAGCAAACCACCGTGTTCGGGGGCAAGGACCACCGCCGATCCGAGGTGCTGGAGGCGGCCGGTGCCGAGATCGTCTTCGAGCTCGCGGTAGGCGGTGAGGGCGCCTTGCCAGTGCCGAAGGGCCCGGCGGGGTTCACCGCGGGTCCACCAGAGGACGCCGAGTGTTTCGCGCGTCTGGGCACGAGCGGCGAGGTCGCGGCCGTCCCTGGTCAGCGATTCGGCCGATTCCAGGCGGTCCTGGGCGGCGTCCAGCCGCGCCGACAGCACCGCGAGCAGAGCGGCCGTCTCGAATTCCTGGACCGGCAGGTCGCGTCGAGGATTATTGCATCACCCTGTTAGTCGGGAAGGAGCTTTCCCAAGGGGCCCAAGTCGATGTTGAGGTCTTCCGGGCTGAGGCCGAAATGGTCGCGCAACTCGTCCATGCGTTGTTCGAGCAGCATCAGGGTGGTGCCGATGCGTTCGATCTGGGTGTCGGTCAGATCGCCCGCGTCCACTCGTCGCAGGGCCTGCCGTTCCATCAACTGCCGCAGCAACTCCACCAGCGTGAGCACGAGTGTGACCAGACCGCGCTCGACGGATTCGGGGTCGGTATCGATACGCGGTGCAATGCCACCGATTTCATCCATCTCGGGGCGGTTCCAGTTCAGGGTGTGCCGCGGATTCGACCGCGGAGACGGATAGCGTACTGACCGATGAGATGAGGGCGCGCAGCGAGATCGCGACCAGATCGACGTCCGCGATGGCCAGCCTGATATCGCCGGTGATGATTACCCCGCCGGCCAGCACTCGGTCCAACAGATCGACGAGTGCGACCCGGCGCTCGCCGTCGACGCTCTGGTCGGCCGGTCTCATATCGGCTCCTGGTCCACGCCCGCGAACGAGTACGGCGGCCACGGCCCGGTGATTTCGAGTCGGATGCCGGGCAATTCCGCGCCGAGTTCACGCACGGTCGCGGTGAAGTCGTCGGCGCGGTCGTCATCGACCAGATAGGTGCCGTTGAGCACCATCCAGTCGCGGCGTCCGCTCAGCGCCGGATCCGTCGCCGCTTGGCGACGTCCCGCGACGGAGTGTCGAACCAAGCGCGCGTGGATCTGCTCGGCCCGCTGCGCCGCGTCGCGTTCCACCGTCGCCTGTGCGGACAGTTCCGCCCGGCGACGGGCCAGATAGGCTGTGCCCCTGCCCTTTTCGCTCCCCGTGCGGGTGGACCCGGCCGCGGCCACAGCAGCGGTGAGTGCGGCGCGGTCGGTGTATGCCTTCACGCCCCACTCGGTGCGGCCGGTCACCAGGGTCAGCGCCGCGATGAAGTCCGCACGCCTCGTCTCGAGCAGCTCACACACCCGCTCGTCATCGAGAAAGACCGTGGCCAGGCGAAGCGGCACGGTCGGTCCGCGGCGAACCAGGGCCGATACGACGGCGTCGTGCGCCCGGGCCGTCGCTGCCAGCCAGTCCAGATCCTCCAGGTTCCGGCGTAGTGGCTGCTCGCCGAATACCGCGAGCGGCACCGATCCGACGAACGCCGCCAGCGGATCCGAGACCACCATGCGTACCGCCTCGCCCGCCACGCCGGTCATCGAGCCGGAGTCCGCCGCGGCGTCCGCGGCGCGCGTCACCGCGTACAGCCAGACGCCGAACTCATCAGTCACGCCGCCTCGATTCCCTGGGTTCGCGGCGCCGTTCGATAGATTGCGGGACCTCGCGTCCGGCCTCTAGTTCGGCGATCCGGTCGCGTAGTTCCCGGTTCTCCAGTTCGAGGTCGTGATCCTGTCGCTCTAGTGTGTGGGCCTTGCTGTTGAGCCAGGGGTCGGTCTCCCACCAGTCGATGCCAACTGCCTTGGCCGTCTCCAAGGACGCGATGACCAGTCGCAGCTTGATCGTGAGCAGTTCGATATCGAGCAGGTTCACCTGGATATCGCCCGCGATCACCACGCCCTTGTCCAGCACCCGTTCGAGGATGTCGGCGAGATTCGTCGACTGATGTCCGCCTCCATACGGCTGCGGTGCGGACGACTCGCCTCCGACCACCGTCATGGTCGATCTCTTTTGCCGATGTCGGTGCTCCCGCGGGTGTAGCGTCTGGTTCTCCGGTAGGCCAGTAGGTTTCCGTCCAAATCGAGCTCGAGCTCATAGAGCGCCAACATGTCCCCCGATGACGGGATACGGCGGTCCTCGAGCACCTCCATCTCGACCAGCCAGCCGTCATCGATCGGCTCCATGGAGGTGACCCCCTCCACGTGCTTGGAGGTCAATTCCGTGAGGATCTCGATAGCCGCGGCCGAGGCCTGCGCCGCGGTGATGGGAGGCGGCTCGTCCGACACCGAGTCCACATTTTCGGGGTTTTCGGGAGTGGTCATGCGTGCCACGCGAGTCACTCCTTCCGGTTGGGCGCTGTGGTGCCGCCTGCGGGCCGGAGTCGATCGAGAACGGCCTGCTGCGCTTGTTTGCGCTCTTCTTCGGACAGGCGACCGGCCGCCGCGGCCGCATCGATCTCCTCGAGTTCGCGCCGCACTGTCGCCGGATCTTGTAGCTGCCGCTCTACCTGGTCCTGGATCAGTTCGCCCAGCCAGATCACGCCGCGCACCGGAGCGAGGGGCAACGACAAGATCGCTGAGACCAGACCCATGGTTCAGCTCTCGGGTGCCTGCTTGGTCACGAAGTCGTAGGCCGCCATGGGTCCGAGCAGGCTCAGCTCGACACGGTCGTCCCAGTCCGCGGCGAGCCGACGCAACACATCCTCGAGATCGCCTTGCCGATTCCTGTCGAGCAGAACCGCGATGTGCACCGCGTCCTCCTCGTGGGTGGGCTGCCGCTGGTTGACGAGCGGATCGAACTGCTCGAGTTCGGAAATCACCCTCCGGGTGTCCTCGGCGCGTTTGGCTTCGATCGCCTGATTGATCCTCTCACCCAGCGCGATCCGCGCATCGCGGGTGGCGTCTTCGGGCTTGTCGCGGATCTCCTCACGTAACCGGGCGACTTCGGCGTTTTCCTCGACGAGTTCCCGCAACACGGCGTTCTCGACATAGCGTCCCTTGACCACGAACTGCGCACGACCCTCCAGTTCGGCCAGCGCGGAGCGGAACTCCTCCTCGTGTTCGGCGAGCAGCTCGTTCTCCACCGCCTGCGCATCGGTCAGCACCGCGCCGAAGCGCAGCGGCAGCACCGGAACCACGGCCGCCGACTCGTCCAGCAGTTTGGCGTGCGCGGCGAGGTCGTCGGGCTCGCCGAGCGGGCGATCGGTGGCGATGTCACTGACCAGCGCGGCGATCTCACCGTGCCGCACCACTTCGATATCGCTAGGGGGATCGCCGACACCACTGGCGTGCGGCTGGGGCTCCACATCGGCGGGCACGATTCCATAGACGTATACGGCGTGGTCGGTAGCCATTATTCCTCCCTGCGCCTGGATGACCGGGGTGCTGTCTGACGCTTCTCCTCGACGTCGTCGAGGAAGCCCTTGACCTTCTCGCCCGCCGCCTCGAGCGCACCCTTCGTCTTGTGCTTGCTCGCGCCTTCGGTGACGTCGCCGACGATATCGGTCAAGCCCTTGGGTTCACTGGTGGAAATTTCGAGCCGGTTGACGGCCTCGGCAAAGCGCAGATATGTGTCGACGCTGGCCACCACGACTCGGGCGTCGATGGTCACCAGTTCGATCCCGACCAACGACACGCGCGCGAACGCGTCGATGACCAGTCCTTTGTCCAGAATCGTGTCTACAACGTCGGCGAGGCTGGAGGAATTCGGGCGCGCCATGGTGCCGGTTCCGCCACCGCCTGCGGGTTCGATGGTCATGTTCGTGCTTTCCTCTCGCTCGACCTGCGCGCCGCTGTGGTGCGGCGCTGAGAGCCCGAGCGACGGCGGCGTGGCGCGGGCTGCTCGTCCTCGTCTTGCTCGTCCTCGTCGAACTCGTCGGACTCGTCTGTGCGTTCCTGTTCGTCTCGATCTTCGTCATCGACGGCTTCGGCGTCTTCCTCGCGCCGTGCGGTCTCGTCGTCCTTGACCACTTTGCTGTCGTGGATCTCGCCGTGCCAGCCCACGATGTCGTCGGGGTGCAGCACCGCCTCCGTCATGACGTGCCGCTCGAATTGCTTCAGTTCCAGGCGGCACCGGCGACCGGCCGCCCGCCACAGGTTGGCTGTCTTCTCGAAGACTCCGTGCGGTTGGTATTCGAGCACCACGAGGATGCGGGTGAGACCCGGCGTGATCTCGTGGAAGCTCACCGCGCCGTCGATGTAGCCCTTGGCGCCTTCGGAACGCCACACGATTCGCTCGTAGGGCACCTGCTCGACGATCGTGGATTTCCAAGTCCGCCTGGACCAGAACACTTTTCCCGTCCAGGTGAGTTTCGCGTCCGCGACCTGCTGGACCTGCTCGACCTTCTTGGTGAATTTCGGAAAGTCCGCGAACTGGGTCCACTGGTCATAGGCCAGGTCGATCGGAACGCCGAGATCGAGGTGCTCGATGATATTGGTCGGTTTACGCTGCTTGCCGCCCCCCTTGCCTTTGCCGCGGGTCATCGACTCCTTGGCCGCTTCGAAGTTGTCGCGGACGGTGTGCTTCAACTTGTCCATGCCCGCACTCATCGTCGCGCGCAGCGGCGAGGCGCCCGCGCTGAGTTTCTCCACTCCCGTCAACGCCGAAAATAGGCTTCCCCCGCCATCGTCAGCGTATTGATTCAGCCGGTCCGCGGTCTTCGATACCGTGCCCGAGAGCCCGGAGGCCGCGCGTTCGGCCAGGGTTGCGGTGAGATTCTGTATCGATTGCTGCAGGGGACTGGTCGGGACCGCTCGTTCGGCCTTGCGCTGGATGGTCGACCCCGCCCCGGTAGCGGCTTTGGTGGCCCGGCCCGCGGAGTCGGCGGCCTTTTTGCCGACTCGGGCCGTCGTATCACGCAATGTCTTGGCCGCCATCGGCCTCATCTCCTGGTGCGTCGCACGGGCGCTTCGTCTGCTTCATCGGTTTCGACGCGACTGCGACGTCGACGGGGCGAGGGCGCCTTCCGCTCGGCGGAACGGTCCGAAGTCCGGGAGGCCGTCCTACGCACGGCCGTACGGCTGCGGCGTGCCCGCGGGCGCGCGCCGGGCCGCTCGGAGTCGTCGTACTCGTCTCGGGCTCGGTCGGAATCGTCCTCGTCGTACTCGTCTTCGTCGTCCTCGGCCGGTTCTTCCTCGGCGCGTTCTTCCTCGGGGAGTTCTTCCTCAGGGGGCTCTTCCTCGACCAGTTCGTCCTCAGGCCGTTCGTCCTCATCCGAATCCGGCTCCCGCGACTCGCCTCGGTCCTCCTGCGAATCGGGTATCGCGCTCTGCTGCAGTCGAGCGTTGAGCGCGTCGATGCGGTTGCTCGCGGCGGTGACCGCGGCGGAGCGCACAGCGCCCAGCAACTCACCCTTGACGGTATCGGTGATCTGGGTCAGCTCCGGCGACGATTTGAGCAACGATGTTCCGCGCTCGAGCAGATCCGCAGACGTTCCGGCCGACCGCCTCGACATCGCCGCACCCGCCAGCGCCAATGCCAACCGCATCTTGCGCGTACGCCCCAGCACGTACCCGATGCCCACCCCTATCGCAATTCTTGCTCCACCTTTCACGGCTCACTCCTTGCTCGCCTCGACATCCGAACGCATCAGCGAAGCCGGGACGTCCGAGACACGACGTCCAGAGTGGGATAGATCGGGACGCAGCACATTCGGCAACTTCAGCGTATTCCTGGTTATCGGATAGGTCCATGGGTGCGGCGAGCGAAAGCGGTTGGACTTCGAGGTTCGGGGTCAAATTCGCCGCCTACCTGCAACGCCTCGCCGACGAGACAACCCGCAACGGCGCTGAGTAGCGTCGACCGGTATGGCTACACCCCAGCATCCGGTCGCCACCGCGGGTACGCGAAAGTTGGCCGCGGCCTGCCGGGCGGAGATTCCAGTGCTGACCCGGCGGTTGCTATCGGCGATTTTCACCGACAACCCGGAGTGGACCGACTACACCTCGGTGCCGCGCAAGGAGTTACGGGAAGGGTGTCGGCAATATCTGACCCGGATTCTGGATCTGCTGGACGGGGCGGCGACCGATCCCGAACACGATGATGTGGCCGCGGCGATCGGCAGGCATCGCGCGGTGCAGGCGGTGCCGTTGGAGGCGATGTTGCGCACATTCCGGCTCGGCGGCGGGATCATCTGGGAGGCGTTGCTGGACAAGGCCGATGAGATCGACGCGCGGGAGATCCGCGAGGCGGGTACCGCGATGTGGACGGTGATCGATGGGTTGTCCTCGGCGCTGGTCACCTCCTATCGCAATGCCGAACTCGAACAGGTGCGCCGCGATGAGCGCCGCAGGCATGCACTGATCGAGGATCTGCTCGCCGGGCGCGCGCAGGATGCGACCTTCGCCGCGCGGGTGGCGCGCGAGCTGAATCTGCCCGCCCAGGGTGGGTATCTGGTGGTCGCGGTTCGCGGCGGCGAGGGGCGGCCGCTGCGGGCGGGCACCGAAACCGCCTTGGGCGCGTTGGGGATTCGGTCGGTATGGCATGACCGGGTCGATGCCACGATCGGGCTGGTGTCACTGGCCCGGCACGACAGCGCTACCGTGCTTGCTCATCTTCGCCCCCAGATTCGCGGACTGGCCGGAGTGTCGCCCGCTGTCGGTGGACTCGCGGATGTCGATACCGCGCACGCACTCGCCCTGATAGCGATACAGACAATGCCCTGGGACGCAACGGGTTTGGTCGCTCTGGACGAGCGATATCCGGAAGCGCTGCTGGTCCGCTCGCCCGACCTGACCGAACTGCTGGTCACCCGAACCCTCGGCCCGGTGCTTGCGCTCCCGGTCAAAGAGCGCGACTCGCTGCTGCACACCCTCGCGGTGTGGCTGGCGGAGAACTGCTCGGCGGCCAACGCCGCGCCGCGTCTGCATTGCCACCGCAATACCGTGATCAACCGGCTGCAACGCGTCTCGGCCCTGCTCGATCGTCCGCTCGAAGGGCAGCGTTCCTACCTGGAGCTCTCGCTCGCGCTCGCGGCGCTGCAACTCGGCGCGTCGGAGTACCGGTAGCGGAATTGGGCTCAGCGCCCATTTCAGGAACCGAATTCCTGGGCTTCGGAGTGATTGTTTGTGCGCTGGGTGGTGACGAGACTCGTCGATGATGACTCGCGCCATACCCGGGCCGAGTCGAAATCGTTCGAGACGAGGAGCACCACGAGTGCCGGACTTCGATCTTCTGGTGGTCGGCGGCGGCCCCGGCGGCTATGTGGCCGCCATCCGCGCCGCCCAGCACGGCTTGACGGTCGCCTTGGTGGAGAAGGAACGGCCGGGCGGGGTCTGCCTGAATTGGGGCTGCATTCCGACCAAGGCCATGTTGCGATCCGCGGAGGTTTTCCAGACTGTCGGCGCCGCAGCGGATTTCGGTGTCTACGCCGACAATGTGCGCTTCGATTTCGCCGCCATCCGCCAGCGCAAGGACGGCATCGTCAAGGAACTCACCGATGGTGTCGCGGGTTTGCTCGCGGCCAACGGGGTGACGGTCATCGAGGGCCATGCGCGCTTCATCGATCCCACCACCGTCGAGGTGCACCAGGTGGGCCCCTCCCCCATCGGCCCGGAAGGCCCGCGCTACGCCGCCGCCCCGACCACGCCGATCCGGCAGGTCAGTGCCCGTGATGTGATCATCGCGACCGGCTCGGTGCCCGCTCGGCTGCCGATTCCGGGCGCCGACCTGCCGGGTGTGATCACTTCCGACGGCGCGTTCGGGTTGACCGAGGTGCCCAAGCGGCTCGTGATCATCGGCGGTAGCGCGGTCGGCGCCGAGTGGGCCAGCCTGTTCGCCACCTTCGGCGCCGAGGTGACGATCGTCGAAATGCAGGACCGGCTCGTTCCCGCCGAGGACACCGATATCGGGGCCGCGCTCGGCCGGTCCTTCGGCAAGCGCGGCATCACGGTGCTCACCGGTTCGACGGTGAAATCCATTGCACAAGAGTCGAATCGGACACTGCGGGTCACTGTGGACGGCCCACAGGCCCGCGAGCTCGAAGCCGACGTGGTACTGGTCGGTGTCGGTCGACGACCCAACACCGCCGACCTCGGTTTGGATATCGCCGCAATCGCCACCGACGACCGGGGATTCGTCACCGTCGACGAGCAGCTGCGTACCGGCACCGCGCATGTGTACGCCATCGGCGACGTCACCGGTCGGGCGCTGCTCGCGCACGTCGCCTCCCATCAAGGCCTCACCGCCGCCGATGCGATCGCCGGACACCGAGCCCATATCGATTACACGGTGATTCCCGCGGCCACCTTCACCCATCCGGAGATCGCCAGCGTCGGACTCACCGAGACCGCCGCCCGCGCCGCCGGGCACGAGGTGATCACCGCGCGCTTCCCATTCGCGGCCCTCGGCCGAGCCAAGACCTTCGGCGAGACCGAGGGTTTCGTGAAAATCATTGCCGGGCAACAGCATCAGGAGGTCCTCGGTGTGCACATCATCGGGCCCTCGGCCAGTGACCTGATCACCGAAGGCGCACTGGCGATTTCGCTCGAGGCGACGCTCGACGAGTTGGCCGACACCATCCACGCCCACCCGACCCTCGGCGAGATCGGCATGGAGGCGGCGCTGGCCGGACTCGGACTGCCCGTACACATCGCGCCACGCAAACGCTGAGGAGTCACCGTGACCACGACCACCGCTACCCGGAAATCCACGTCGAAGGCGGCGGCCCGCAAGGCATTCGCGGGTACCGATCCCGAAACCCTGCGCGGCTACTTCCGCGACATGCTCTTCGTGCGCCGCTTCGAGGAGCGCACCGCGCAGGGCTACACCCAGGCCAAGATCGGCGGCTACTGCCATCTCAACCTCGGGGAGGAAGCCACCGTCGTCGGACTCGCCGCGGCGATGCGCCCGACCGACTACCTGTTCACCAACTACCGCGAACACGGCTACGCGATCGCCAAGGGCATCGAACCCGGTCGGGTGATGGCCGAGCTCTACGGTCGATCCACCGGCACCTCCAAGGGCTGGGGCGGCTCGATGCATATGTTCGACACCGCCACCCGACTGCTCGGCGGCTACGGCATCGTGGGCGGCCAATTGCCCTTGGCCGTCGGCGCCGCACTGGCCATCGACTACCGCGGCGGCGACGATGTGGTGGTCTGCCAAATGGGTGACGGCACAACGAATATCGGAGCATTCCACGAGTCGCTGAATATCGCCGCACTGTGGCACCTGCCGGTGGTTTTCGTGGTGATCAACAACCAGACCGGCATGGGCACCACCGTCGAACAGTCCTCCGCCGAACCCGACCTCTACAAGCGGGCCACCGCATACCGGATGCGTGGCGAACGAGTCGATGGGACCGATGTGCTCGCGGTGCGGGATATCGCTACCGAGTTGGTGGAGGCCGCTCGCCGGGAGGGAAAGCCAGCCCTGTTGGAAGCCGTCAGCCACCGACTCAAGGGGCATTCGGTGGTTGATCCGGCGAAATACCGTAGTGCCGAAGCGGTTTCGTCCGCGCGCGAATCCGATCCGGTCGCGCGGCTACAGCGCGAGCTGATCGCCGCCGGTGTGCTGGACGAAGACGCGGTCGCCGCCATCGAAGCCGAAGTGGGGGAAGGGGTCGACGCCGCAGTGGCATTCGCCGACGCCAGTCCACACCCCGAGCCGACGAGCCTGTTCGACTACACCTACGCCACCCCGGTGGCCGGTGAGTCCCGACGGCTACCCGCCGATCCGCTGTTCTGAAACCTTCCCGCAACCGCTGAGGACACCACCGTGCCTGTCATGACCTATCGCGAAGCGCTGCGCGAAACCCTGCGCGAGGAGATGCGTCGCGATGACGACGTCCTGCTCATCGGGGAAGAGATCGGCGTCTTCGAGGGCTCCTACAAGATCACTGCCGGACTGCTCGCCGAATTCGGCGAAAAGCGGGTCCGCGATACTCCGATCGCCGAAGAGGGATTCGTCGGGGCGGCCATCGGCGCCGCCATGCTCGGCCTGCGCCCGGTCGTGGAACTCATGACGATCAACTTCTCCTTGCTGGCACTGGACCAGATCGTCAACCACGCCGCCAAGATCTACGGCATGTTCGGCGGACAGACCAGCGTCCCGATGGTGATCCGCACGCCCGGTGGCGGCGGCCAACAACTCGGTGCCACCCATTCGCAGAACATCGAGCTGTATTACGCGTTCGTACCCGGACTCAAGGTCGTCGCGCCCAGCACTCCGGCCGACGCGCGTGCACTGCTGCGCGCCGCGATCGAGGACGACGACCCGGTCCTGTTCCTGGAGAACCTCGCCCTCTACAACACCAAAGGCGAAGTACCGGAGGATCTTCCGCCCGCGCCCATCGGCAAGGCCGCGATCACACGTGCGGGTACCGACATCACCCTCATCGGCTACTCGCGCATGGCGACCATCGCCAGCCAGGTCGCCGAGCGCCTTGCCGCCGAAGGGATCTCCGCCGAGGTCATCGACCTGCGCAGCCTGCGGCCGTTGGATCGCGACACCATTGTCGAATCGGTTCGCAAGACCGGCTGCGCGGTGGTGGCCGAAGACGATTGGCTCACCTACGGCATCGGCGCGGAAATCGCCGCCTCCATCTCCGACGGGGCCTTCGACTACCTCGACGCCCCGGTCCGGCGAGTCGCCGCCGCGGAAGTCCCGTTGCCCTACGCCAAAACCCTCGAGCAGATAGCGCTGCCGTCCGCCGAATCCCTGTATACCGCCGCCGCGGAAACACTCGCGGCCGTCGGCCGACGCCGCTGAGAGGACATCACATGCCCGACGTCATCATGCCCCGCCTCTCCGACACCATGGAGGAAGGCGTCGTCGTCGCCTGGCTCAAGCAGGTCGGCGACAAGATCAGCCGCGGCGATATCCTCGCCGAAATCGAGACCGATAAAGCACTGATGGAACTCGAGGCCTACGAGGACGGGGTCCTCGAGCAGATTCTTTTCGAACCGGGTTCGCGGGTTCCGATCGGCAATACCATCGCGCTGATCGGTGACGGAACCGGGTCCGCGACGGCCGTACCGAACCCCGCTGCCGAAAGCGTTGCGGATACGGCGAGCGACCATGTCGCCCCGTCGAGCGGCCCTGGCGCGCCATCTGATCCGATCGAGGCTGCGGAAAACGTCTCCTCGGATACCGTGACCCGAAAGAAATCCTCGCCACTGGCCCGCAAGATCGCGCGCGAGCTCGACGTCGACCTCGCCACCGTAACCGGCACCGGACCCGGCGGACGGATCACCCGCCAGGATGTCGAATCCGCTTACCGCACTATCGAATCCACTCCCGCCGCACCGCCGGTAGCATCCACCAGCCCTGCGGGCGACTACGACGAGATCCCGCTCAGCACCATTCAGCAGGTCTCGGCCAAACGCCTCACCGAGAGCAAACAGCAAGCCCCGCACATCTACTTGACCAGTGCCATCGACGTCACCGATCTGCTGGCCTTCCGCGCGGAGATCAACCGCACCCTCGAACAGGCAGGCAAAACCAAGGTCAGCGTCAACGATCTGCTCGTCAAAGCGGTCGCCACCACACTGCGCACCGATCCCGCCGTCAATGTCTCCGTCGCCGACGATAAACTCCTGCGCCACCGCGGAATTCACCTCGGCATCGCCGTCGCCACCCCCGCCGGACTGCTCGTCCCGGTGATCCGCGACGCCGACCGCAAATCCATCTCCGAAATCGCCTCCGAAACCCGCGATAAAGCCGAACGCGCCCGTGACCGCAAACTCCGCGCCGACGAAATGAGCGGCGGTACCTTCACCATCTCCAACCTCGGCATGTTCGGCATCGAACAATTCACCGCCGTCATCAACCCACCCGAATCCGCCATCCTCGCCGTCGGCGCGGCCAAGGACGAACTACGCCTCGACAACTCCCAGGTCGTCACCCGCAGCATCCTGCGCGTCACCCTCTCCGCCGATCACCGCGCTATCGACGGCGCCACCGCCGCGCGGTTCCTCCAGCAGTTGACCGAACTCCTGGAGCACCCCCTGCGCATCATCACCTGATGGGACGGGCTCGAGGCGATCGCCTGCGCTATGGAGATCGGCATCCACCGCAGCGCCATCGCCTGGCCCGCGATGATCGAGCCCACTCGGAGTGGTCACCGTCATCGCGAGCAGGGTCGCGGTGATCACCCAGCTGTAGGGGTTTGGCCAGCGTGCAGATCGGAAATGATCGTCGGCAGCTCTTTCGGGCCGGACAAGTCGGACATATGCCGCGCGCACTTGGAGAAACCTACGAACGCCTCAGGATGAACTCGGCCGTATTTCGGATCAATCGTTCCTAGCTGCACCTAGGGCGAAACGATGTAATTGCCGCGATGCAATTCCACGTCGCAGTCCAGTTTCCGGGTTGGCCGCCGCTGCACTACCGGGCAGACTCCCTGGCGGCGCACACCTTCGCGAAGGCCGTCTACGCCCTGCGACTGGCGACGGTTCTTATCGACAGGGATATGCGCGAAGCTCTCCAGCCCCTCCCTTGTCATCGGCTCTGGCTCTGAACAGCCGTGCGGCCTCGCGCTACGACAGCAGACGTCCGGCTGCGTCGACAACGGGCGTCTCGGCTACTCCACGTCGGGAGTAATTGTCCGCACCGTGCAGCCACGGTTTGGTCGTGCTGAAGAAGATCGAGGTGTTCAGGACAACCAGCAGCAGGCACAGCGGCGGAACCGCACCGACAACCGCTTTCGCGACCAGCGGGAGCTCACCGGGATCCGTTGCGGTGAACGCGTTGCCGACCACAGCGGCCGCGACACCGCCCAGCAGCAGAACCCCGAAATACAGTCGGATGATTCCGGTCCGGTACGGCAACGTTCCGACCATCACGTAGCAGTACGCGACCTGGAACACCGTGAGGCCTACGACAATCGGCCAGAGCCATGCGATGATCGGCGGCGTTCCGGCCAACCATGCCAGGTGGTGTCCGAACATGAAGGACGCGATCGCCGCCAGTGCGATCAGGACCGAGGCGGACACGATGGCGACCCGGTTGACGCAGAGCCGCTCAGTCCATGGGTTCATCCGTTCCTCCAAAGTGAGAAAGCATGCGAGTGAAGGGGATTCGTCGCCGTCGATAGGCAATCCAGGTTCGAGAGCTGCTGTGCGCGTCCGGATTTTCAACGCGTACAGCGCTGCGCTGGATGGTGCGGCGAACTATTGCGGCCGAATCGATTCGGCGTTACGCGGATAGCTGTATCGGCGATCGAGCTCGCTGCACCGTCGACGCGGGCAGTCGGCCAGTCGCGTAGCAGGTTCGGCAACAACGAGCGACGATCGCAGTGATCACAACGGGCCCTTCGGGTCTTGTCTCTCCTCGGTGCAGCTTCGGCTCGACCAGTATGCCCTCGCCATCACGCCGACACGCGGAATACCGACATCCACTGGCCACCGCACTGGATCGGCTGAATCAGTTTCGGGAGCTCGATGGTTCCAGGGCACGTTCCCCCGACAGCCGGTTCGAAAGGGCGTCGGGTTCGGCGCATATCACGTCCAGTGTGGAGGTAAGGGCGGTGACGATGGACTCGACTGTCGATTGATCGAAAAGTTCTGCGGCGTACACCATTTCACCGCGGATTCCGGCGCATTGTCCGTCGGGGTGGTACTCCTCGTGCAGGTTCAGCAATAGCTCGAACGGGGTTCGGGGCACCGCTACCGGCCGGTGCCGGATCGCCAATCCGGCTGGGGTCGTGTCGGTGTCGAATCCGCGCAGATAGGTCACCATCACCTGGAACAGCGGATGATGGGTTCGGGAGCGTCGCGGGTTCACCAATTCGACAAGGCGATCGAAGGGGAACTCCTTGTTCTCGTACGCGCCGAGGACTCGCTCGCGGACCTGATGGACGAGTTCGCGATAGGTGGGCGCGCCCGACAAGTCGAGGCGTACCACCGCCGTGTCGACCACACACCCGACGAGATCCTGCAGCCCGTCCGAATCGCGTCCGCTCAATGCCACCCCGATGGGCAGGTCGATGCCCGCGCCGTTACCGTGCAGCGCTATGGCCAGTGCGGTGTGTACCAGCATGTAGATGCTCACACGGCAGTCGAGGGCGGTCCCGGTGAGCCTGCGATGGGTTTCGGCATCGACGAGAACGGGCACCGCGGCCGCCGCGTTCGTCCGCCGCTCGGCGCGGGTACGGTCGACGGGGAGCACGGGCTGTTCCGGTATGCCGTCGAGCATGCTGCGCCAGTACCGCCTCTGCTGCTCGAGCACCTGGGTATCCGGGGCGAGCAGCCGCCCCAGCCACATGGCGTAATCCGCGAATTGCGTTGCTGGACTGGGCCATTTCGGTACCTGACTGGCGGCCCGGGCTCCGTAGGCGGTCAGGAGATCACGCTGGAGAATGCCCATGGACTCGCCGTCCCCGGCAATGTGATGGACCACCCCGAACAAGACGTGATGCTCGCGGCCCAATCGGTACAGGCGGGTTCGTAGCGGCGGCTGCGCCGTCAGGTCGAACCCGTGCTGCATCTCCGATTCCATTGCCCGGTCGACACTTTCGATACCGTCGACGTCGACGATGCGGAAATCCGGCCGCGCCGACCCGATCGGCAGAATCCGCTGCACCGGGCTGTCCACCGCATAGGGCAGCACGGTGCGCAGGATTTCGTGCCGGGCGACCAGATCGTCGATGGCCACCTGGACTGCCGACGCGTCGAGCGGTCCACGGATGTCGAGAGCGGTCGCGATCAGATAGTCGGGTTGCTGCCCGCCGAGATAGTTCACCGTCCACAGGCGCAGCTGCGCGGGCGAGAGCGGAATCGGGTCGGTGCGGGGGACGTGCGCGAAGCCCGGTCGGGCAGTCCTCGTGCCGTGCCCGCGCCGATCGAGCGCCTGCTCCAGTGCGGCAATCGTCGGTGACTCGAACAGATCGCGCAGCGATACCTCGACGCCGAGTGCCGATCGGAGTGCGGCGACGACGCGGATCGCGGACAGCGAATTTCCACCGTGTGCGAAGAAGTCGTCGGTGACTCCTATCGCCCGGTTGCCGAGTGCCTGCGCAAAGGCTGCCGCGATGACCTGCTGACGCGGCGTTCGGACCGGAACGGGAGCAGCGCCGGGTGGCATCGGGAGCGCGCCGATATCGACCTTGCCCGTGCTGGTCAAGGGCAGTTCGTCGACCCGCACGATCAGCGACGGCACCAGGTAGGAGGGCAGGCTCGCGGCCAGCCGGGTGCGCAGTTCCACGGTGTCCACCTCATCGCGCCCGACCACGTGCGCGACCAGCGACTGGCCGTGACCGACCCGCCGCACCGTGACTATTGCCGCGGCAATGCCGGGTTCGCGGCGAATCGCCGCTTCCACTTCACCGGGTTCGACCCGGAATCCATTGATCTTCATTTGCCGGTCAACGCGGCCGAGGAAATGCAGCAGACCGGCCGCGTCCCAACGGCCGAGGTCACCCGTGCGGTACATGCGGGCACCAGGCGGTCCATACGGATCGGCCACGAACCGCTCGGCGGTGCGGGCCGGGGCCCGGTGGTAACCGTTGGCGAGTCCCGCACCGGACAGATAGATCTCCCCGGACACGCCGACAGACACCGGCCGCAGCGCCGAATCGAGCACCGTGACCCGGGTGTTGTCGGCCGGACGTCCGATCGGGACAGGCAGTTCGGGTGACGCGTCGTCGGGAATCGAGAAGGTCACCGCGAAGCTCGTCGCCTCGACGGGCCCGTACAGATTCCGCACGGCGGGCGGGTGCTCGCCCCGGCGCACGGCCACCGCGGCCCGCGGCGACAGCACATCACCGGCGACCGCGAGTGTCGACAAACGGGCGAGCTCGTCCGGAGCCTGCTCCGCCAGTAGGTGAAACAGGCCTGCCGACAACAGCATCGACGTGACGCGGCCCGCGCGCAGCACGCGCATGTATTCATGGACATCGAGCACACCGGGACGTGCGAGCACCACGGTGCGACCGGTCAGCAGCGGCCGCCATAGCTCGTAGACCACCATGTCCCAGGTGTGCGGCAGATGCATCAGCACCCGTTCGTGCCCGTCGCCGTGGCCGACGCGATCGCGCGCCCTGGCCACGATATTGCGATGGGTCACCTCGACGCCCTTCGGCGCTCCGGTCGACCCGGAGGTGAACATGAGCGTCGCGACCGTGTCGGGGGCGATGGCGATACCGAGGTCACTGTCATCGTCGGTGGCCGCGGCCACGCCGTCGAGATCGTCGAGCACCAATTCGGTTCGGGTGAACCGCAGCAGACGCCGCACGTGTGCGGGCGGATAGCGGTCGCTCAGCGGTACGCATACCGAACCCAGTTTGTAGACGGCGAGAAAGGCGACCACGAGATCGACCGAGCGCGGCAGCGCGATGCCGATCGGAACTCCCGGTCCGGCGCCGCGGTCTCGCAGCCATCTGGCGACACGATTGGCACGGGCGTTCAGTTCCGCGTAGGTGATCTCCATGCCGTCGGACCAGATAGCGACATCCTGCGGGGACCGTCGCACGACCGATTCGAAACAGTCTGCGATGCTGGCGTTTTCGATATCGGTGCGCATGCCGCGTCCGGCGGCGAGGAGCTCGGTCCGGCGCGCGGGCTCGACCAGCACGACTCGCCCGACCAGCGGCTGCTGTGCTGCGGCGAGCGCCTCGCAGGCGGCCAGAATCCGCGACCACAGCTCGCCCGCGTCGGCGAGGCAATCGATGCGGGCCAGCTGCACACCGATCCGGAAGGTCAACTCGTCGCTGCCGGGGACGATGACTACGGTCAGCGGAAAATGGGTGCCACCACGGACTTCGACGGACGCGACCGAGAAGTCCGGGTCCGGGTCGGCGAGCAGACCGGTGTCGACGGGGAAGTTCTCGAAGACGAGCGAGGTGTCGAAGAGGTCGGTCTCCCCCACCGCGGACACGATGTCGGGCAGTCCGAGATGGTCGTGCTCCATCAGTTCCGCCCGTCCGGTCTGGATCCGAGCGGCCAGGTCGAGCGGCGACTCTCCTGGAACCAATAGAACTCGCAGCGGCACCGTGTTCATGAGCAACCCGACAACATCTTCCATCTCGGCGCCCGCACGGCCGGATACGGTGATACCGAAGACGACATCATCGCTGCCGGTCAGATTCGACAGCACCATCGCCCACATGGCCTGCATCAGCGAGTTGAGCGTCAACCCACGCTCGGCGGCCCGTTCCCGCAGCGCGGTGACCATGGCGTCGGGCATGCGGAAGGTGTGGTCTTCGGGCCGCTGCCACGGCTGCCGATCGGCTCGCGCCACCTTGCTCGGTTCTGCGCCGACGAGCGCTCGCGCCCAGGCCCGGCGGGCGCCGTCGCGGTCCTGCGCCGCGGACCATTCCACGAACCGGTGCAACGGTGTCGCGGGCGGCAGCTCGATACCGCGGTAGCCGATCAGCAACTCGCGCAACAGGATTCCCACCGACCAGCCGTCGAGCAGCGCGTGGTGGTGTGTGAGCAGCAATATAAAGCGCCGCACCTCGGTGCGGATCAAAGTGACCGTGAGCAGTGGTGCCGCGAGCGGGTCGATCCTGGCGTCCGCCGCGCGTATCCGGTGGACGGCGGACTCGCGCTCGCCAGCGGTCGTCGCGACGAGATCGACGACGCGCCAGGGCAATTCGATGTCGTCGCGAATCTCGTACCGCGGCTGCTCGCTGTCGTCGACGACGAAGCGGCCGATCAGATGCGGGTGCCGCGAGAGCACCGATCGCAGCGCGGCGCCCAGCCGATCCGCGTCGACATCGCCGTCCAACTCGAATGCGAACTGGACGAGATAGGGATCCTCGCCGTCGCGCTCGTACAGGGAGTGGAATAGCAGGCCGGACTGCAATGGTGTCGCGGGTAGGAACCGGTGGCCATCGCTCGGCGTGGCCGGGGTGAGCGCGGGCGCGGCGACCGGCCGGGCGGTACGCGCGAGCGCGCGCACCGTCTGCTGTTCGAACACTTCCCGCGGCGAGATGGCGAGCCCGGCCGCGCGCACCCGATCCGCCAGCCGCACGGCCAGAATGCTGTCACCACCGGAGGCGAAGAAGCCGTCGTCGATGCCGATGCCGTCATCCCCGAGGACATCGACGAAGAGCGCGCGCAGCCGTGCCTCGATATCGGTGCTCGGTGATGCGCCGACGACGCGTGCGGCGCCATTCGTGGCGATGGCGCGCAGCCGCCGTTCGTCGATCTTGCCGTTGGATGTCATCGGGATCGTGTCGACGGCCAGGATGGCGGAGGGAATCGCATGCGCGGGAAGTCGTTCGGCGATGCCGGTGCGAACGGTGTCGACGTCGACCCGGTCCCCGGTGACGAAGGCGACGAGCCTGCGGTCACCGGGGTGGTACTCGACGGTGAGGACCGCAGCCGCACGTACGGCCGGTTGTCCGCACAGGGCGGCCTCGACCTCGGCGGGCTCGATCCGGAAGCCACGCACCTTCACCTGCCGGTCGACCCGACCGAGGTATTCGAGCGTGCCGGTGGCGGTCCATCGCGCCATATCCCCGCTGCGATACATGACGGTGCCGGGCGCGCCGAACGGATCGGCGACGAAACGTTCGGCGGTGCGGCCGGGTCGGCGCAGGTACCCCGCGGCGACGCCGGGTCCCGCGACGTAGAGTTCGCCCGGGATGTCCGGCGGGCACGGACACAGCGTGGCGTCGAGCACGTATACGGACTGGTCCGGCAACGGTGTGCCGATGTCGCCCGCTGACGGGTTGCGCGGCAAGGGCGTTCCGGTGGTGAACACCGTCGTCTCGGTGATGCCGTACATATTGACCAGACGCGTCCGCCGCGGATCGCGTCGCGACCACCACGCGGCCAGCCGCCACGGCTCCACCGGTTCGCCGCCGAAGATCACATGGCGCAGCGACAGCTCGTCGCTGGCAGCGGGCCTGGCCGCCTGGGCGTCGACCAGCATCCCGAATGCGGACGGTGTCTGATTGAGCACCGTAACCCGTTGCGCCACCAGAAGATCCAGGAAATCACTCGGCGAGCGCGCGACCTCGGCGTCGACGACGACGAGCTTGCCGCCGTAGCACAGCGCACCCCAGATCTCCCACACCGAGAAGTCGAAGGCGGTGGAGTGGAACAGGGTCCACACGTCATCGGCGCCGAAGCCGAACCACCGCTGTGCCGAGGCGAGCAGTCCTACGACGTTCGCGTGCGTAACCACCACACCCTTGGGCCGATCGGTCGTGCCGGAGGTGTGGATGACATAGGCGGGGTGCCGCGCTGACGGTCGGGCCGGGGGATCGGGCGGTGTGACCCGCGGCCGATCCCCGATCCGCAGGACGGGCACCGCCGCCAGCGAATCGGGCAGGGCGACTCCCCCTCCGGTGACGATCAGCGCGGGGGCCGCATCGGCGACGATGGCCCGCAGCCGCTGCTCCGGATAGCCGGGATCCAGCGGAACGTAGGCGGCGCCGGTCCGCAGCACGGCGACCATGGCGACAATGAGATCCAGGGATCGGGGCAGCGCGAGGGCCACGAATTCCCCTGCGCCCCCGCCATATCCGGCAATGAGCTCGGCCAACCTCCGGGCACGCCCGTCCAGTTCGGCATAGGTCAGCGACTCCGCGCCGCAAACGACGGCGGTGGCGTCGCCGCGTTCGGTGACGGTCCGCTCGAACCAGTCGACAAGCGTCTGCGGCCGATCCGCAGTGGAGGACGGCGCCGCTGGATCTTCCGGGAAGGATCGGAGCCCGGACTCCGGCGGTGTCGGAAGCGCCGCATCCAGCGGTGTTCGGTGCGGCGGTGTTCGCGCTACAGAGTCCGGCAGGACCGCCGAGCGGTGATCCGCCGGTGTTCGTAGGCGGCCGACCGGAAGGTCCTGCGGGGCCGCGGCGATGGCCGCGATCGTCTCGGTGAGCCGTCGATGGTGCGCGGCCAGGTCGCGCTCGGAATACCGGAGCGTGTTGGATTCCAGTACGAGGGGCAGGACCGGCTCGCCGTTGTCGTATACGCCGATCGTCAGGTCGTCGGAGCGGCCTGCCGAAAGATGGCGCAGAGTAGCGGTGTCGGTGCCGAAGCGGAGGTCCTTCTGCATGGGCAGCACATTGATCGTGGGGCCGACGATACCGCCCCCGACACCGCCCGCCCTGAGGTCGGCGAGCATATCGGCCTGCTGGTACCGCTGGTGACGCAGGATGATCAGGGATTCGGCACGCACCGCGCCGACGAGTTCGCCGAGGGACGCGGACGGGTCGACCGGTATGCGCAGCGGGACGACATTCGCGGTGACACCGAGGGCGGTGCGGGAGCGTTTCGCGGGCACGGCGACGCCGAGGGTGATCATGCGCGCGCCCGAATCCGCGTGCAGCAGTAGTGCAATCGCGGCGAAAACCCAGGCGGGCCATGCGGTTCCGGATGCGTCCGCACGGGCTCGGAGAGCATGCCATGCCGGTGCGTCGAGCGCTCCGACATGCCGGATGTAGCGGGGCACGTCGGCCGTCGCCGGGATTCCCGCGAACAGCGGCGCATCGTCGGGTCCGGGGATCGCGAGCCGTTGTGCCCAGAACCGCCGATCGTCGGCGAACCGGGCGGAGGCGCGGTAGCGAATGTCCTCCGCTACCAGGGCTTCCACCCGGTCGAACACCGATTCCGGCACCGGTCGACCGGCGACCAGCGCGGTGTAGGTGTCGGCGACCCGCTTGATCATCGCGGCCGAGGCGGCACCGTCGAGAACCGCGTGATGCGATCTGACGAACCACGCGGTGCCCTCGGTGCCCAGATCGATCAGATGGTGTTCGAACAGCGGGGCGCTGCGCAGGTCAAAGGGCCGGTCGAGCGCCGCGTACATGAAACGCACCGCCTCCCCGCGCGGGTCGGCCGCATCGCGAAAACTGCTGCGGTGCAGGGGCCAGTCGGCCGCGTCCTCGAGGATCTGCACGACCTCGCCCTCGGCATCGGTGTCGAACCGCACCCGCATCGTCTCGGCGCCCGCGACGACGATGCGCAGCGCCCGCTCGAACGCCGCCTCGTCGAGCGTGCCGTGGATGTGCACATACCCGCCGACTACGAACCGTCGCCCGGTGTCGTCGAGTTGCTGGGCGACCCAGACATGTTGCTGAGCTCTCGTCAGTGGCCAGCTCGATGTCATCGCAGCTCCTCGATGGCGGCATCCGGGTTTCGCACGAATGCGGCGAGCAACTCGTGCAGTTCCGCGCCGAGTGCGGCCACCCGTGTTTCGTCGAAAAGGTCACGCAAGTAACCGAATCGGATGGTCAGCGAGGCGCCCGGAGTGATGGTGAGCGTCAGTGGATAGTGCGTGGCGTCGTGCAGTTCGACGCCGCTGCCGGTGACGCCGCCGACGGCGGCGGCCACGGCGGTGAGCTGCTCGGTGTCGACCGGATAGGACTCGTATGCCAGTGCCGTGTCGAACAGGGTGTCCCGCAGCCCAGCGGCGGCATGGATTTCGGTAAGGCCGAGGTGGTGGTGCTCGATCAGTTCCGCCTGCTCGGCCTGTACGGCTCGCATGAGCGCCGCCGCTGGCATATCCGTAGCGAAGCGCACCCGCACGGGGACGGTGTTGATACACAGTCCGACCATCGATTCGACGCCGGGCAGCGCGCCCGGACGGCCCGAAACGATCGCGCCGAACACCACGTCCGCACGGCCGAGCCTGCGCCCCAACAGAATTGCCCAGGCGACCTGTAGCACCGTATTGACCGTGATCCCGAGTTGCATCGCGGTTGTACCGAGCGCCGTGGTGGCGTCCGGGTCGAGCGCCCAGCGGTATTCCGCGGCGGCCGCGGTGATTTTCCGGTTGCGGGTGGCCGGGGCGACCAGTGTCGGCGCGGAGACACCGTCCAGTACCCGCCGCCAAGCCGCCGCGGATGCCGCCGCGTCGCGGTCGTGGTTCCATGCGAGGTAGGCGCGGAACGAACCTCCGGGCGGCGGCAGTGGATCGTCGGAGCCGTAGAGCGCCATGAGATCTCGCATCACCAGTGGCACCGACCAGCCGTCCAGCAAAATGTGGTGGTACGTCGCGATCAATACGTATGCCGAGTCCCCGAGGCGGGCGAGGGTGAATCGCATCAGCGGCGGCCTGGCCGGGTCGAACCAGTGCGCACGGTCCCGGGCGAGCAGTGCGGACAGTTCGCCCTCGGCACGCAAATCCACTTCGCGCCACGGGAGTTCGACCGTATCGGGCACTACCTGCCGGGGTGTGCCGGTGCTGTCGGCCACGAATGCCGCGCGCAGGTTCGGATACCGTCGCAGTATTTCCTGCGCGGCCCGGCGCAGCCGATCGCCGTCCACCGCTCCGCCGACGCGCAGCACCGCCTGCACGTTGTAGACGTCGACGGCGGTGCGACCGGCAGGTAGCGGCTCGGCGAGCATGGCGTGCAGGTACAGCCCCGGTTGCAGCGGCGCGAGCGGCCACACATCGGTGAGCCGTCCATAGCTGCGCTCCCACCGCGCGATGTCGGCGCCGCTCACCCGGACCAGTGGGAAGTCCGAGGGCGTGTGCCCGCCCGCGTGCGCGGTCCCGGCGTGGGCGGTGATCGCGCCGAGCGCGCGCACCCACAGGTCGGCCAGCTCCGACACCTCGGCGGCGTCGAGAAGTGTTTCGGGATAAGCGAATCCGGCACGGAGTCGGGAGCCGGTCACGATCGCGTTGATATCGATCACGGCGGCCGCGGGCAGGTCGGGGTCCGGAGCGGCTGGCGTGGTGAGCACGTCGGCACCGCGGTCGTCGACGCGTCCGAGGTAGTTGAAGCCGATCTGCCCTGGCATCGGTCCCGGCAGCAGTTCCGCGGTGTCGGGGTTGAGGTAGCGCAGCAATCCGTAGCCGATCCCGTGATCGGGGATGGCCCGCAATTGTTCTTTGACCGCCTTGATCGCCGTCCCGGTCGCATCGGTACCGGACAGCGCCGCCGCGGCATCGATATCGCTGAGGTCCAACCGAACCGGGTAGACCGAGGTGAACCACCCGACCGTGCGGGACAGGTCCGCGCCGGGCGCGATCTGCTCCTCGCGGCCGTGGCCCTCCAGCCGGAGCAGGGCCACCGGTGCGTTCTCGCCCCGCCGCGCCCGCCACATCAGCAGCGCGACAGCCAGCGCGGATATCAGGATCTCGTCCACACCGGCGTGGAACAGACCGGGTACGGTCCGCACGAGCGCCTCGGTGACCGCCTCGTCCACGGCGACGTCCACCGTCGCGATGCGCGACGCGACATCGATGCCGGGATCGAGCGGCCGGGCCCCCAGCAGCGGATCCGGTGTCGCGCAGATGCGCCGCCACAGACCGACTTCGGCGATCCGGCTCGGATCACGCGCCGCGTCGACGAGGGCGTGCGACCAGCGGCGCATGGATGTGCCGGGCGGATCCAGTTGCGGCGGTGCGGCCTTCGCGCTCGCCTGGATCGCCACGAACAGGTCGGGAATGAGGATTCGCCACGACACACCGTCCACGGCGATGTGGTGCGCGCAGATGATCAGTCGACCGGGCACGCCCGGGTGCCGCGGATCCAGCCAGACGAACCGCACCACGATGCCGTTCGCCGGGTCGAGGAGGTCGAGCGCGGCGTCGGCCTCCGCCACGGCGACCGCGTGCAGCGTGTCGGCGTCGTGGATTTCGTACCGGCGCAACAGCTCCGCCCGGTCGACCGTGCCCGGCGGCACGGTCTCCAGCCGCCACTCGCCGCTGCCGTCGCGGAACAGCCGACTGCGCAGCATGTCGTGCCGGTCGACGACCGCCGCGACGCCGGATGACAGGGTGTCGTGGTCGATGCCGACGGGAAGCTCGACGGTGACGGTCTGATTGACGCGGCGGAAGCTGCCGCCGCGTTCGGTCAACCAGCGCACGACGGGTGTGAGTGGGAGCTCGCCGACCCCACCGCCGGGCAGTTCCGGCAGGCGTGGCATCCCGGCGCCGGAATCCACCGTGCGTGCCGCGGCGGCGATCGCGGCCACCGTGCGATGTTCGAAGACGTCCCTCGGCGTGATGTGCAGGCCCTTGGCCCGCGCCCGGGAGGCGAGCTGAATCGAGATGATGCTGTCCCCACCGAGGGCGAAGAAGGAGTCGTCCACACCCGCTCGGTCGACGCCGAGCACCTCGGCGAACACCTCGGCTATTGCCCGCTCGGCGGGGGTGCGCGGTGCCTGCGTCGACTGCGGCCGGAATACCGGATCGGGCAGCGCCGCACGGTCCAGCTTGCCGTTGGAGGTCAGCGGAAGCGCGTCGATCACCACGATGGCGGCGGGCCGCATGTAGGGCGGAACACACTGCGCCACATGCGTTTCCAGCGCAGCCGGGTCCAGTGTCGAATCCGGCGTGGGAACCGCGTACGCGACCAGTCGCGAGCCCTCGGCGCGGGCCACGACGGCGGCCTGCGCGACCGACTCGTGTTCGAGCAGTGCGGCCTCGATCTCGCCCGGTTCGATCCGGTAGCCGCGAATCTTCACCTGTTCGTCGCCGCGTCCGAGGTATTCGAGGTGCCCGTCGGTGTTCCAGCGCGCCAGGTCGCCGGTGCGGTACATGCGGGCGCCGGGCGCGCCGAGTGGGTCGGCCACATAGCGGCCCGCGGTCATCGCCGGGCGCGCGTGATAGCCCCGGGCGATCTGATGCCCGGCGAGATAGATCTCGCCCGCTGCGCCGACCGGTGCCGGGCGCAGCCGCGAATCCAGGACGCGCACGGTCATTCCCGGTAGGCCGCGACCGATCACACTGGCCCGTGCCGACGCGGCCCGTTCGCGATCCACCGCCTGGTGCGTGGCATGCACCGTCGCCTCGGTGATGCCGTACAGATTCGAGATCCGCGTTCGGTCGGCCGGGCGGGCGTCGTACCATGCGCGCAGCCTGCGCAGGTCGAGGGCCTCACCGCCGAGCACGATGTGCCGCAGGGCGGGACCCATTGCGGGGCTGTCGTTGTCGAGCAGCGTGTAGAACGCCGACGGTGTCTGGCTGAGCACCGTAATCGCTTCCCGCGCAAGCAGTTCACCGAACTGTAGCGGCGAGCGCGTCAGGTCGGGGTCCACGATGACCAGCGTGCCGCCGGTCGAGAGCGCACCCCACATCTCCCAAACCGAGAAGTCGAAAGCGTGCGAGTGGAACATCGTCCATATGTCGTTGTGGTCGACGTCGAGTAGCGAGGTGGTGGCGGTGAGCATCGCGACGACATTGCGGTGCGTCACGCATACGCCCTTCGGCCTGCCGGTCGAACCGGAGGTGTACAGCACATAGGCGACGTTGTCCGGGCGCGGCGACGCGGGCGTGATATCGGGCGGCACAAGACCGCCGCCACCGTCGAGCACAAGGCACGGCAGGTCACCGATGGGCAGCGCGGCACGGTCGGCCGCCGTCGTGACCACGCAGTCCGGATTCGTCTCCGCGAGAACCAATTCCATGCGCCGCGCGGGATTGTCGAGGTCCAACGGTATGTAGCCTGCCCCGGAACGTAACACGCCGAGCATCGCGATGATCAACTCGACCGAACGCGAAACGGCAACCGCTACAAGCGATTCGGACCGTACCCCGCGGGCGGTGAGGGTGCGCGACAGCTCGGTGGAGACACGGTCGAGCTCGCGGTAGGTCAATGCGTGGGCCCCGTGCCGCACGGCGATGCCGTCCGGTCGAGCGGCCGCCTGCGCCAGGAAGAGGTCGACGAGGGTGGCCTCGGGCACTTCTGCGGGCCGTTGCCAGCGCTGCAGCACCAGATTTCGTTCCGCCGCACCGAGCGGATCGATATCGGCCACCGTGATATCCGGATTCTCGGCGATCGCCAGCAGCACCCGAACCAGGCGCTCACCCAGCCGGGTCACGGTCGCCTCGTCGAGCAGGTCCGGACGCCAGCCTGCCAGGATGTGCAGGCGGTCGCGCTGTCGAACGGTCAGCGTCAGCGGGTAGTGGGTCGCCTCCCGGGATCGCAACCCGGTGATGGCCATGCCAGCGCCCGTGGCGGCGTCCGCGCGCAGCCGCGCCACATCGAACGGATACGACTCGACGACCAGTAGCGTGTCGAACAGGCCACGCTCATCGACATCGCCGCGCGAAACGATGTCTGGCAGACCCACGTGGTGGTGCGCCGACAGCGCGAATTGTTCGCGCTGCACCCGGCGCAGCAGTGATCCCGCGGTTTCGCCCGGATCCAGCCGAACCCGGACCGGGATCGTATTGATGAACAATCCGACCATGGATTCGACGCCAGCCAGGTCGGCGGGGCGACCCGATACGGTGGTGCCGAAAACGACGTCCGCACGATCGGTCATGCGCCCCAGCAGGATTGCAAACGCGACCTGCAGCACGGTGTTCACCGTCACCTCGAGTTCGGTCGCGAGGCGGGAAAGCCGTTGTGTCCGTGGCTCGTCCAGCGTGATCTCGTGCTCCAGGGGCAGAACGGCAGGTGCGTGCACGGGTGCATCGCCCGCCAGCAGCGTCGGCTCCCGCACCTCGGACAGGGCCTCCGTCCAGGCTTGCGCGGAGACCGACTTGTCCTGTCGGGCAAGCCATTCCACGTACTGGCGATAGGGACGCGGCAGTGCGCCGGTGACACCGGCATATCCGGCGACGATCTCACGCAGCAGCAGCGGTATGGACCAGCCGTCGAGCAGCAGGTGGTGATAGGTCACGACCAGTTCGGTGCGCCCCGCGCCGACGCGAGCCAGCAGGAACCGCAGCAGCGGCGGTCGCGCGAGATCGAAGGGCGTCGCACGTTCGGTGTCGAGCACGCGGTCGAGTTCCCCGGCCGGTGCCTCGGTCAGATCCACCTCGCGCCACGGCAGCGCCACCTCTTCGGCAACCAGCTGGATGGGCGATCCGTTTCGGCCGACGACGAATGCGGCGCGCAGATTCGGGTGCCGCTCGAGCACGGCCGCCGTGGCCGACCGCAGCCGGACGGCGTCGACGGTGCCGTCCAGGGTCAGCACCAGCTGCACCGTGTAGACGTCCACCGCGCCGGGATCGAACATGGCGTGGAACATCATTCCGGCCTGTAGCGGCGAGACCGGCCACACCTCGGTCAGCGCGGGATACCGTGCCTCCCACGTCTCGATCTCCTCCTGATCGAGGGTGACGAGCGGGAAATCGGAGGGGGTGTGCCCGCCGCTAGTGCGCGGATCCCGCGCATGCCGCGCGACGGCGGCCAACGCATCGCGCCACAGGGTAATCAGCTCCCCGCCCGACGCGTCGGTGAACAGCGTGCGCGCATAGCCGATGCTGGTCCTGAGCCGGTTGCCCAGGACGATGGAATCCACTTCGACGGCGCCGAGCGCACCGCGCCGGGCGTCGGGCCGGATCGGCAGCATGGCGTAGTCGGGAGCGGGCAGCCAGCCGATTCCGGCCAGCTCCGCCGGGAGGTCGACACCGGTGATGTGTCCGAAGTAGTTGAACGAGATCTCCCCCGGCTCCTTGCGCGGCAATGCCGCCGCCGTGTCCTCGTTCAGATATCTGAGCAGGCCGTACCCGAAGCCGTTGTGGGGTGCGCAACGCAGCTGTTCCTTGACGGCCTTGATCGCGGCGCCCATGGCTGGGCCGCCGGTGAAGGCGTCGTCGATATCGATCCCGGTCAGATCGAGCCGCGCCGGGACGATCGAGGTGAACCAGCCGGTGGTGCGGGACAGGTCCGCGCCCGGTACCGCGTCCTGCTCGCGTCCGTGGCCTTCGAGGCGCAGCAGCACCGACCGCTCGTCTTCACCGCGCCGCGACCGCCATCGGATAACCGCGAGCGCGAGCGCCGTCAACAGTGCATCCGCCACCCGTGCGCGGTAGCGGCCGGGTATCGCGGTGATGAGCGCGGCGGTGTCCCGTTCGTCGAGTTCGATCGGGGTGTGCGCCACGTCGGCCGCGAAATCCCGGAGCGGGTCGAACGGCCGGTCACCGAACGAGGGATCCGATCCGGCGACGATTTCGCGCCAGAGCGGCAGTTCCGCGACTCGGGCCTCGTCCCGCGCGGCGCCGACCAGCGCATGCGCCCACGTCCGCATGGATGTGCCGACGCCGGGCAGCGCGGGTGTGCTCCCCGCCGAGACGGCCGCCCACGCGGCGACGAAGTCGGGCAGCAGGATTCGCCATGAGACGCCGTCGACGGCAATGTGGTGCGCGGCGATGATGAGCAGGCCGGGTGACGTGCGCTGCTCGGGGGTTAGCCAGACGAACCGCAGGACCGCGCCGGTCGCCGGGTCGATCCGGTCGACCGCCGCATTCAGCTCGGCGGTGGCCAGCGCCGCCAGCTCGGTACCGTCGAGATCAGCGTCGTGGACGACATGGTCGATCAACGAGTCGACATCGACGCTGCCGGGCGGTGCGACCGTCAGATGCCACTCACCGGTGTCATCGCGGTAGAGCCGCGACCGCAGCATGTCGTGGTGATCGACGACGGCGGAAATGGTGGAAACCATTGCGCCGCGGTCGATTCCGTCGGGCAGATCGAGGGTGATCGACTGGCAGAAGCGGTCGAAGTTGCCGCCGCGCTCGACCAGGTAGCGAATAACCGGTGTGAGCGGCAGCTCCCCGACGCCACCGCCGGGCAACTCCGGGAGCCGCACTGTTTCATCCGCGTAGGCGGCCTCGGCGATGGCCGCCAAGCGCGCGACAGTGCGGTGCTCGTATACCTGCTGCGCCGTCACCGCGATGCCGCGCGCCCGCGCGCGGGACACCAGCAGGATCGACATGATGCTGTCGCCGCCGAGAGCGAAGAAGGACTCGTCGACGCCGATGGTTTCGCGGCCGAGCACCTCGGCGAAGGCGGCGGCGAGTTCGCGTTCGGTCTCGGTGCGCGGCGCTCGGAAGGGCACCGGCTCGAATTCGGGTGCGGGCAAGGCTTTTCGGTCCACCTTGCCGGAGCGGTTCACGGGCAACTCGGTGAGCACGATGACCGACGAGGGCACCATGTGCCGCGGCAGTACCTCGCCGAGCCGCTGCTGCACTGCCTCCGGGTCGATGCGGTGTCCGGCCGCGGCCGTGACGTAGGCAACCAGTCGATTGCCCTGGTGGACGGCCGCGACCGCCTGCGCGACGGACTCCTGCCCGGCGAGGACCGCCTCGATCTCGCCGAGTTCGATCCGGATACCGCGCAACTTCACCTGGAAATCACGGCGGCCGAGGAACTCCAGCTCCCCGTATCCGTTGGTGCGCACGATGTCGCCGGTGCGGTACAGCCGCCGTCCTCGAGCACCGAACGGGTCGGCGACGAACCGGGTGGCGGTGCGTCCGGGGCGTGCGAGGTAGCCGCGAGCGAGTGCGGTGCCGCCGAGATAGAGCTCGCCCGGTACCCCTGCCGGGACCGGCCGCAGGCAGGCATCCAGCACATAAGCACACGTATCCCAGGACGGCGTGCCGATCGGGACCGTGTCGATGTCGTGCGCGTCGATCTCGTGCCGGGTGACCGCGACGGTTGCCTCCGTCGGGCCGTAGAGGTTGTCGTATCGGGCGTCCGGCGCGACCGCGGGCAGCTGCGCGGCGAGGGCGGGCGTCATCGCCTCACCCGCGACGAGTACGCGGCGCACGCTCGCCGCGAACGGCTCAGCAACCGCGCGTCGGTGCGCGGCGAGCGTAGTCGGCGTGAATTGCACTGTGGTGACCGCGTTCTCGGCGATCAGGCGCGCGAGCTCGACCGGATCACGGTGCGCTCCGGAATCGTCGACCACGACACTGGCCCCGGCGGTGAAGGGCCACAGCACCTCCCACGCCGACACGTCGAACGACAGCGCGGTCTTGCGCAGCACGACATCGGTGCCGTCGAGTCGGTGCGCGTCCTGCATCCAGCCGAGGTGTGTGCAGAGGGCGGCGTGCGTGACGCCGACGCCCTTCGGCCGTCCGGTCGACCCGGACGTGAACAGCACGTACGCGAGGTTTTCCGGGCGCAGTGAGGCGGTCCGATCGGCATCGGTCACCGTGGCGGGCGACTCGCCGGACAGGTCGAGTTCGTCGATGTGGAGCATTTGGGTGCCCGGTGGCGCGTCGAATCCGTCGCGCCGGGTCGTGAGGACACACACCGGCCGCGTGACCTCGAGCAGGTAGGCGTGGCGATCGCGAGGGTGGTCGGGGTCGAGCGGCAGGTAGGCACCGCCGCTCGCCAGTACCGCGTGTATCGCCGAGATCTGCTCCGGCGAGGGACCGATCGCCACGGCCACCACCTGCTCCGGTCCCACTCCGAGGCGAATCAGTCTGCGCGCCAGGCGATTCGACCCGTCGTGCAGTTCCGCGTAGGACATCCGGCGGCTGTTGCCGACGAGCGCGACAGCATCCGGCGAGCGCGAAGCCCGGTCCGCGAGCAGGGCTGCCAGTGTCACCGGCGGGTCTTCCGTACGGGGGCCAGCGAGGTATTCGATGTCATCAAGCCCGGTGAGGTCGATGCGGCCGATCGGCACGCGCGATGTGCGGGCGAGCCGATCCAGCAGCCGGACCACGCGGTCCCGATGCTCCTGCGCGGCAACGGTAATGCGCCAGCCTCCCGCGGCACGGTCGTCGACGCATACGCTGAGCCCGTCTCCCCGACCGAAGGACGCGGTCACCGCGGATCCGCTCAGCCGGTCCAGTGCGGTGCCGGAAAGCGTCCGCACCGAGAGCGGCCACTGCCCGTGCACGGGCGATTCGGACCATGGCTCGTCGATGTCGGGGATGTACCGGTGTCGCCGCGCCCGGCGCAGTTCCAGCCCCACCTGTTTGGCGATCGTGTCGAAGCTCGCGTGCGGCGGCACCGAAATCCGCAGCGGCACCGTGGTTTCCCCGTCGGCGAACGCGACCACATACTCGCTCGTCATGGTCAGCCGGGATCCGTACACGGCCGAGGCGGCCAGCACGACCGCGGCGGCGCCACCACCGCTGGTACGCGCGATCCTGGTGAGCTCCTTCGATGCCGCCACTTCGGTCCACAGCCCCGCGGTCACCGGAACCGGCCCCCTACCCGCCGGAACCAATCCGCTGCCCGCCGGAACCGGCCCGCTGCTCACCGGAACCGGCCCGCTGCTCACCGGAACCGGCCCGCTGCTCACCGGAACCGGCCCGCTGCTCACCGGAACCGGCCCGCTGCTCACCGGGATCGGTTCGGGACGGGCCGCGGCGGCCAGGGACCGCACCCAGTACGCGCGGTCGGCGGCCCACGTGCCCGACTCGCGATAACGGCGCTCGTTCTCGAGCCGGTCCGCGATCGCGCCGAACGGTGCGCTCGCGGGCGGATCCGAGCGCACTCCGTCCAGGATCTCGCGCACCCTGGCGATGATCGCGAGCATTCCCGGTTCGTCGTTGACTAGGCGGTGGTAGCGCTGGAACCAGCCGAGCCGGTCGTCCGCGAGCCGGAACAGCACCTGCCGGTACAGCGGTCCATGGACGATATCCACTGTGCGCGAGCGTTCTTCCGCCAGCCACGAGGACACGAATCGGTGCGGATCGCTGCCGTCGGCGACGATCACCTCGGTCGGCACAGGCACGATCTCGTACACCCGCACGCCGCCGTTGTCGCCGCGAAACACGTTGTGCAGCAGGTGACATTCCCCCATAACGGCATCGACGGCGGATCGCAATGCCTCCGCGTCCACCGGGCCGCTCAGCTCGAGGTACAGGTCGACACAGTGATCACCGGCCGCGAGCGCCGCGCGTTGCGCGTCGCTCGGTGCCCACGTGTGCATCGTCTCAGCGATAGTCATGGAATCCCCGTCCGGTCTTGCGCCCGAAGTGTCCGGCGTCGACGAGTGCCGCGAGCGCGGGCGGCACGCGATAGTGCGATTCGCCGGTCTCGCGTCGCAGTACCTCGATGGTGTCGGCCACGTTGTCCAGCCCGATCAGGTCGGCGGTGCGCAGCGGGCCCATCCGGTGCCCGAGGCACTGCTCGAACAGTGCATCCACCGTCGCTGCGTCCGTTCCGGTGTCCACTGTGGCGGCGGCCTCGGCGATGCTCAGCATGAGTACGCGGTTCAACACGAAACCCGGGCGGTCGCCGACGACGATCGCCTCCTTGCCGAGCGCGGCGATCAGCTCTGTGGCCCGCTTCAGGGTCTGCGGTGCGGTCTGCTCGCCGCGTACCACCTCGACCGCGGTCGTCAAGGGCGCCGGGTTCATGAAGTGCAGGCCGAGCACCCGATCCGGTCGTTCGGTCGCGGCGGCCAATCGGGCGATCGGGATGGCGGACGTACACGATGCGAGCACGGCGTCCTCGGGACAGCGCCGGTCCAGTTCGCCGAACACCCGCTCCTTCAGCGTGATCCGCTCGGTCGCGCACTCGATGACGAAGCCGACGGCGCTCAGCTCGTCGATCCGCTCCAACCATCGCACCCGCCCGCCGATGCCGGATGCGGTCCGGCGATCACCGCGCCCGAGCAGCAGTGCCAAGCGCACCGCCTCGTCGAGACCGCGTCGCGCCCGCTCGGCCGCGCCGCGATCGGGTTCGACGACCTCCACCCGGTATCCCGCCTGCGCAAGGCACTGCGCGATACCGCTACCCATGGTGCCCGCTCCGATCACCGCGACGACGTCGTTCATCGGGTCACCTCCGTTGCCTCGATACTGCGCAGCGTGATATCCGGCACCGGATCGTCGGGCGTCTCCTGCAGAACGCGCAGCAGCCGGTGCAGATCACCGAGCATCTCCCGCGCGGTAGATTCGTCGAACAGTTGTGTGGCATAAGACATTTCGAGGAGCACGGCGTCGCCTTCCCGCGCCAGATCGAGCGCCAGCTCCGTCGCGTCCGGACCGCAGACGCGGTAGCTGATCGCCGTGTCGCCGACGGTGGCGGTCGGTGTTGCCAGCGCCGCGGTGACCCGCGCGAGCAGTTCGGTCCCGTCCGGTTCGTCGGCGAGGTCGATGCGGGCCGCACCCGTCGCGAGTCCCACCACGACCTCGTCCGAACCGGAATACCAGCCCAGCAGGGCAATCCACGCGCCGAGCAGCTCAGCATCGCCGGGCGCCGCGTCCAGGGGCGCACGGACGGCCGCGGTGGTGTACGGCATGGTGGCGCTACCGCGCGGTCGGTCCGTCGGAATCTCCAGTGCCGCCGCCGGTTCCGGTGCCGTCTCGGGGATCACGAGCTCGTCGATCGGACGGTCGGGGGCCGACCCCACCAGCTCGGCCAGGACATCGAGATAGGCGGCGGCCAATCCGGCTGCCGTGCGCTGGGTGAACAGCTCGGTGCTGTACTCGAAACAGGCCAGCATGTCCCGGCCGTCGCTGCGATCGTAGGTGATCAGGCTGAGGTCGAATTTCGCCGTGCCGACCGGCAATCCGCCGAACGCGTTGTGTATCGAGTGCTCGAGGTCGAAGAATTCCGGCTCGCCGTCACCGAGGGGATTGCCCGTGCCGGGGAGTTCCTGGTGGACGTAGAGGACGTCGAAGATCGGGGTGCGCGACAGGTCGCGTTGGTCGTCGAGTGCGTTGACCACCCGTTCGAAGGGGATCTCCTGATTCTCCAGCGCTCCCAGGACGATTGCGCGCACCCGCGCGAGCAGATCGGCCACCGTCGCGGGACCGGACAGGTCGGCGCGCAGGGCGACCGTGCTGTTGAAGAAGCCGATGAGCCCTTCGAGTTCGCGGCGGGTGCGGCCGGTGGTCGGCGTGCCGATCACGATGTCGCGTTGCCCGCTGCGGCGCGCGAGCAGGACGTACAGGCCGCTCAGCAGAACTACGAACAGCGACACCGACGCCCGCTTCGCCACCGCGCGCGACTGCTCCAGCAACTCGGCCGAAACCGTGAACGGTTCCAGATCGCCGACGAACGTCTTGCGCGGCGGCCGGGGAAAATCGGTGGGCAACTGCAGTTTCGGCGCATCACGCAGCAGGTGCACCCAGTATTCGAGCTCGTGCTCGAGGGCGCCCGACTCGACCATGTCGCGGTGCCACCGCGCGTAGTCGCGATAGCGGATCGGCAGTGGTTCGAGCGCGGCGGCCCGGCCCTCCTGCCGGGCGGCATACAGCTGGGGGATCTCGCGCGCGAGGATGCCCGGGGTGGCGCCGTCGGTGACGCAGTGATGGCAGGTCACCTGCAGCACATGCTCCTGGGGTGCCAGCGCCACCAGCAGCACCCGCACCAGCGGGTCCCGGGCCAGGTCGAAGGGCGCCAGTGCGGCCTCGCGAATCAACTCGCGCGCGGCGGCGACCGGGTCGGCCGCGCCGGAAACATCGGCGACACGGAAGAAATCGCCGAGCGACGGCCGGACCCGGACCGCAGGCTTTCCGTCGACCTCGACGAGGTTGTAGCGCAGTGGTTCGTGCCGCTCGGCGAAGTCCTCGAAGGTTCCCTTGACGGCGGCGATATCGATCGCGCCCCGCAGCACGTTGACCACCGGGTAGTTGTAGAGCGTGGTATCCGGAACGAGCTGGTGGTGGAACCACATTCGCTCCTGTCCGGCCGACATGACCAGCTCATCGGTCCGGGTGATCGGCGACACGCCCGGCTGGGCCGTGGCCGGGACGGCCCCCGTGCGCAGCAACTCGGCGAAATCGGCGACCTTGGGTCGCTCGTAGACATCGAGCAGCTTGGGCCGGAATCCGTAGGTCTCGGCGACCCGCTCGACCAGTTGCACAGCGATGATCGAATTGCCGCCGAGGTCGAAATAGTCGTCTTCCGGGCCGATTTCGGTCTCCGAGTGCAGCAGTTCGCGCAGCATCGCTCGCAGCCATGCCGTCGCATCCTCCGGTCGTTCCCGAGTGGACGGCACCGCGGGAAGGCTGACCGGAGGCGCCGCCGTTGGCAGCTCGACCCAGCATCGGGAGCCGTGCAGCGGATGTCCCGGCAGCCGCACCCGGCGACCGTCATCGGCATTCACCCCTGCCCAGTCCAGGTTCACCCCGCGCTCGTACAGGCGGCCGAGGAGACCGATCGGATTACCCGAATCCCCTGTGCCGAAAAGGATCTCCGCGTCGGGACGGCCCCGCAGGTCTTCGGCGAGCAACCGGCCCAGCATGCCGTCCGAACTCGGGTCCACGAACACGACCGGCCCAGCAGCCAGCAGCGTTTCCGCCGCCGCGAGCAGTCGGGAGCGGTCCACGACGGGTGCCGCCGCGGCACTGGCCAGCTCGTCCGGATCGACGGGCGCCGAGGATCCGAGCAGGTATCTGGCCGCGAACTTCGACGCCGCGCCGCTCAGAATCGCGGCGAACCCGATACCGCAGGCGCGCAACCGATCGTGTATCGCGATCTGACCAGCGAGCACATCGGCAACGGCACCCGTCGCGGGCAGCTGATCGGGCAGCCGAGCAGGCTCGATTCCGGCGGGCGCCGCACCGGGCGAGAGCAGTAGCGCCACCCGCGGCGGGACCGGCTGCTCGCCGTCCGGATCGATGTCAGCGCAACGCCGCATGAGCTCCTCGACGAAATCCTGTGTGCCCGTTGCGCATACCGCCACGCGATAGCCGTAATGCGTGCGGCCCCGGCCGAGGGTGAATGCGACGTCGGCGAGATCGACCTCGCCGCCGCGCAGCGTGGTCACCAGCTCGCGGCACAGCTCGGCCAGCGCCGCCGGGGTCCGCGCCGAGATCGGGATGAGTCGGTGACCCGGCTCTCGCGGTCGTTCGAGTACCGGTTCGTCGGGTGCCTGTTGCACGACACAGTGCGCGTTCGCACCGCCGAGGCTGTAGGAGCTGACACCCGCGAGACGTGGCCCGCTTTCGGTGGACCACGGCCGCGGCCGGGTGACCACCTCGATTCCGGCCGCGGCCAGATCGAAATCGCCGGTGGGACGGCGAAAATGCAGCGATGGGTACAGGCGGCCCTCGGCGACGGTCAGCGCCGCCTTGACCAGTCCGGCGACTCCGGCGGCATGGTCGAGATGTCCGATATTGGTCTTGACCGACCCGATCGGCAGCGGCCGCGAGCGCCCCGTGAACACGGTGCGCAGGCCCTCGAGCTCGACCGCGTCCCCCAACCGGGTCGCGGACCCATGTGCCTCGAGGTATCCGGCATCGCGCGGATCGAGCCCAGCGTTGCGCCAGGCTTTCGCGATCACCCGCGCCTGGGCGGCGGCGCTGGGGGTGCTGATCGTCGCGGACGAGTGTCCGTTGTGCAGTACCGCACTGCCACGGATGACGGCATATACGGGCGCGCGGTCGGCGCGGGCACGGCCGAGTGTGGTCAGCAGCAGGGCGGCGCCGCCCTCGCCGGGTACCGTGCCATCGGCGTCGGCGTCGAACGCCCGGCACTGTCCGCTGTGCGAAGCGATCTCCGTCATCGTCTGCGCGGTCCATTCCGGAGAACCGTTGGCCCGCACGCTGACCCCACCCGCGAGCGCGTAATCCGCATCGCCACAACGCAACTCGCGACAGGCGTGGTGCACGGCGATGAGCGAGGCATTGCAGCCGCTGTCGATCGCATAGCACGGTCCGGTCAGCCCCAGCAGGTGCGCGATGCGGGCCGTGACGCCGAATGGCAGGTTGCCCAGCATGCTGAGCGGGCCGGGATCGACCGCCATGGCGTGGTAGGTGGGCATCGGTGCGCTGAACACCACGGCGGTCGTGGCCTCGCGCAGGGTTGCGGCCGCGTATCCGGCGTCTTCGATCGCCCGGTGCGCCAGCTCGAGCGCGATGCGCTGTTGCGGATCCATCAGCGACGCTTCGCGTTTGGACAATTCGAAGAAGGCGTAGTCGAAGGTGTGGATGTCGGCCAGATGTCCCATCGGCAGGTAGCCGACGGTGCGGTCCAATGCGGTCGCCGCCGCGCGGGCGTCCGGCATCGGCCCGATCGAGTCCCGGCCGTCGGCGAGATTCGCACGGAATTCGCCGAGGTCGGACGCGTCCGGAAGGCGCACTCCGATGCCGACGATCGCGATGTCGTCGTTGTTTGCTGTATTCACGATTACGGTGTCCTTCACACCTCGAAAGCCAATGGCGAGCTGTCCGCCGGTTCGGACTCGATTCGGGTCGCCGGACCCGCCGACAGCGCGTCCGCCTGTGCGGCCACGGTGTCGAGGTCGAACAGCATTCCCACCGAGATCGCGCCCGGCCACCCGGCTTCCAGGCGCAGGTGGAGCGCGACTACCCGGTGGGAATTGCCGCCTACGTCGAAAAACCGGTCCGTACGGTCGAATTCGTCGTGCTGGAGCACCTCGGACCAGATCTCGCCGACCGCCCGTTCGTTCTCGGTCCAGCCATCCCGCGACGGAGCCGTGCGCTGTTCGGGACGGGAGCGCAGCAGGGCACGCAGCGCCGCCTCGTCGAGCTTGCTGCTGCCCGGTGCGATCGGCAGAGTGTCGACCTCCACGAACCTTTCCGGAACCGATTCGGGCGCAAGGCGTTCCGCGCAGTGCGCGGTCAGCGCGGCAACCGTGGTCGGCGCGGAACCGGCCACCGGCACCCAGAAAGCGGCCAGGTACACGGCATCGTCGGGGTCCGTCGCATCCAGCACGACCACCTCGCGAACGGCGGGATGTCCCGCAAGTACCGTCTCGACCGCGGCGCGTTCGACCCGCACGCCCCGGACCTTCACCTGACTGTCGGCCCGCCCGTGGAATTCGATGTGACCGCCCGCGTCGACCCGCGCGAGGTCCCCGGTGCGATACATGCGCCCGCCCGGCTCGGTCGAGAACGGGTCGGCCACGAACCTGGCCGCGGTCAGTCCAGGCTGTGCCGCGTAACCGTCGGCGATCTGTCCACCCCCGAGGTACAGGTCACCGCGGGTGCCCCAACGGACCGGCCGCAGCGAGCGGTCGAGAATGTGCGCCGTCGTACCATCGGTCGGTGTGCCGATCGGCACGACGGGTTGGGGCGTGTCCGGGACGACGTGGCAGATGCAGGTGACGGTCGCTTCGGTCGGACCGTATTCATTGTGCAGGCTTGTCGAGGGCAGAACCTCGCGGTGTTGTTCGACGAGGCGAACCGACACCGGCTCGCCGCAGAGGGTGACGATCCGCAGCGTCGACTTCAGCTCGACCAGTCGCGGCAGCAGCACCCGATAGAACGAGGGCGTCGCGACGAAATGCGATACGCCATGGCGGACAGCGAGTTCGGCGACCGCGTCGACATCGGGCAGCATCCGGGCGTCCGGGAGCACGCTGGTGCCGCCGACGGTGAGCGCCCAGGCCAGCGCCGAGAGGGAGCCGTCCCAGATCAGGCGCATCGCCGAGAATGTCACGAGTTCGCCGTCGGTGTACGGATAGTTCCGTGAACCGATCAAGGTGGCGAGGTTGGCCCGCGAGACGACGACCGCCTTCGGCTCGCCGGTCGAGCCGGAGGTGCTGATGACGTAGGCGGGCGCCCGCAGGGGCGGCTGGTCCGGCAATGCCACGCCGGATGGCTCGGTGTCCTCGGCGATATCGAGCACCGCCGCCGTGCCCGACACCAGCGCGGCCACCTCGTCACGCGGGGTGGAACCGTCGACGATCAGCGCGGTACAGGTCGTGGCCGCCAGCACCGAACGCACCGCCGACGCGGGACGGCCCGGTTCGACGACACACCATGCCGCAGCCGCGCGCAGAGCCGCGATCATCCCGATCACGGTGTCCAGGCTCTGCCGTTGGAACACCATCACCGTCTGCCCGGGGCGTACGCCCGCGGCGACCAGGCGGCGCGCGAGATGTGCTGTGGCGGTGTCGAGTTCGCGGTAGGTGAGCGACCGGTCCCCCACCACGAGCGCGGTGCGGTCAGGTATCCGCTGGGCTTGATGGAGGATTCCACGCAGTAGGTCCGTCGATCGATCACCCGGCGTCGAATCGCTCGATACCGTGCGCCCATCCGTCACCCGGCCACCGCCCCTCATGGAATCGCTACTCGATGCAGTGCTCATCCAGTCACCTCGACATGGCCGGTTCCGTTGATGTCCTCCGGCGGCACCGTGCAGGCGAGCAGGACGCGGTCGCCGTCGGACTCGAGCACCTCGAATCCGGCGAATCTCAAGGTCACGAGCATTACCCGGTTCACCGGGGTCGCCACGAATTCCGCCGTCGGCCGCCGCCCCGCCGCGCGTGCGCGCCGGACGATTTCCCGGATCAGCGCCGTCCCCACTCCGCGTGACATCACCCGGCACGACATGAGCAGCAGGAGCAGCACCGAATCGGAGCCGCGGATCTCCGAGACCGCCAGCCCGATGGTGCCGTAACCGCCGAATCGGTCGCGCAGGGATGCCACGAGCACCTCGTGGCGCGGGGACGCGCACAGTTCCCGCAGTTCGTCGATGTCGAAGGTGGCCCCGGTGGTATTGAGCTGGTGGGTGCGAATGGTCAGCTCATTGGCCCTGGCAAGGTCGGCCTCCGATGCCGCGCGCACGGTCATCACCAGGCCCAACGAAGCGAGGAAGTCCGCATCGGATCCGGCGAATTCGGCCTCGCCGACTCGGCGGGCATGTTCCGCGCGATAGTAGGACCGGCGCTGCCGCGCTTCTGATGTCACGGTCTTCGGCGTGAATTCCGGTAGGTTCGCCAGGTCGGGTACGCGATCGGCCGGATAGCACCGTACCTCGGGACAGGAGGTCGCCACCTCGGCCAACTCGACCGGATCGTTGTCGACGAACGCCATGGTCTCGCGCCCGATATTCAGCGATTCGGCGATCCGGCGGATCGCCTCCGACTTCGGGCCCCAGCCGATCTCGACCGCCGAGAACATGTCCTCGATACCGTGCCGACGCAAATGTTCTGTGGCGACCGACAATTCGCCGCGGCTCGCGACGGCGTGCAGGATGCCGCGTTCGTCGAGGGTCCGGATCGCCCGCAGCACTTCGGGTTTGGGAGTCCCACCGTCGGATTCGAGCACGACGCCGGGCCATACCGTGTCGTCGAGATCCCAGACCAGGCATTTCACCGTTGCCGCCATGGCTCAGACCCTCCGCATCAGGGCGGCGCTCCACGCCGCCACCGGACTGCTGTTCAACAGCAGCGCATACGCACCGGATGACCGGGTTGCCGCCGCGGAGTCCAGGTTGACCAGCATGTCCGCCGAACCCAGATGTCCGTATGCCGCCAGATTGCTCCGGCACGCCGCATCGATCGTGGCGCCGAGGGCCTCCTCCCAGAAGGCGAACGCACCGCCCGACAGGTTCTGCATCAGGATCGGTCCCACCGAGTCGGCCCGAATGTGATTGCGTTCCAGCAGTTCCGCAATGATGACGTCGAACCGCTTCTTGCTTTCGACCGCGAGCCGGAACGAGTAGGTGGATTCGTCGGTGCACGCCTCCGTCCACGCCTGCGACGGGGTGTCGCGGTAGTCGATTCGGAACAGGTCGGCGTATTTGCCGTCGCTGCGCAGGATCTGGTCGACGAACTCCCAGCGCCCACCGGAGGTGGTGACCAGCAGCGCGGCCGCGCCGTCGCCGAGCATCGTCATCGGCGGGCGGTAGCGGTTGCGGGTTGGCGTCTTGGCCGCGGCGACGACGAGAACGGTGCGGTACCCGGCGTCGGCGCGCAGCAGGGCCGCGGCCAGGGTCAGCGCGGCGGAGACCGATACGCAGCCGAGGTCGCCTACGCCCGCGGTGAAGGCACGGGTGGCGCCGATCCGGTGTTGCAGCCGTGTCGTTTCCGATGCGAGCAGGTACTGCGGCGCGCGCCCCGTGACGAGCAGTAGCGCGTCGAGGTCGGCGGCTTCGAGCCCGGCCTCGTCCAGCGCCGCCGTCGCCGCCGCCGCGGCCAAGTCCACCTCGGACAGCTCGCCCGCCGTGCGCACCGTCTCGATGCCGAGTGCCAGCGCGTGTTCGCGTCGGTGCGCCGGAAGTTCGTCCAGTTCGGTCAGGCCGGCCACCCGCGCGGAGGTGGCGGGGAACCACGTCGCCACCGGGCCAAGCCGCACCGGCCCGCTCACCATCGCGCACCCCGCAATACGTGTTCACCGATGGTCACCTCGGCGACCTCCTGTGCTCCCTCGATAATCCGCATGACCTTCGCGTCGCGGTAGAACCTGCCGACGCGGCTATCCGGTGCGCACCCCGCCGCGCCGAGTACCTGCACCGCGCGTTCACTCACCGCGGCCGCGGCGTTGGATGCCGCGTACTTCGCGGCGACGGTCGCGACGAGGGCGTGCGCTGATCCGGCGATCCGGTCGTCGGTCGCGCTTTCGCAAATGGCCTGTGCGCCTTCGACATCCACCCAGCAGCGGCCGAGCGTCGCACGGATCAACTGGTGCTCGGCGAGGGTGGCGCTGCCCTGGACGCGGGTGGCGGCGTGCGCGGCGGCGTCGGCGAGACAGGCTCGCGCGATCCCGACGCACCCCCACGCGACGGTGAACCGCCCGTGGTCGAGCGCCGTGCCGAGGACATGGGACAGGCCGAACCCGGGCGGTGCGATCAGTTGTGCTGCGGGTATCCGCACGCGATCGAACCGAATGTGCGCCAACCTGGCACCGCGCATGCCGAGCTGACCCTCGACCGGTTCAACGGAAACGCCGGGACGGTCGCGATCGACGAGTGCGGCGCACAGTCCGCCGGGTGCTGTGCCGAGTACCAGGAAGACGTCGGCGACCTGCCCGAACGTCACCCACAGCTTCTGTCCGGACACGATGCGGTCCGCACCCTTGTCCGCGAAACTCGTTGCAACACAGGCTAAGTCGGTGCCCGCCCCCGCTTCGGTCGCCGCCAGCGCGGCAACAACTTCCCCGGACGTGAGCCTGGGCAGCCAGTCGCGGCGCTGTTCGGCGGTGCCCCACCGATCGAGCGCGGCGGCCACCATGCCGTGCACGGTGACCAGCGAGCGCAGACTGGTGCAGTGTTCCCCGAGCGTGGCGGCGATCCGGCCGAGTTCACGCGCGTCCAGACCCGCACCACCGAATGTCACCGGCCGATCGGCGCCCAGCAGCCCGGTCCGGGCCGCGAGCGTGATCATCTCGTCGGGCAAGCCCGCCCGATCCCACTGGGCCGCATCCGATTCCGCGGCCGCGACCACCTTCTCGACATCGATCACGACGGCCCGTTCCCGGACCGCTTGCGCTCGACGAACGCGGCCGCGCGGGCCGCGGTGCGGAAATTGTCGAGATCGAGATCCTCGACATCGACCGAGATCCCGTAGGTCTGTTCCACGTGTACGACGATCTCCAGTGCCCGCAGCGAGTTGACCATGCCCAGCGCGAAAATATCGTCGTCACTGGACAATTCGACGGCGGCGATCGAGCCGAAGTACACCCGCAACTCCTCCGCCAACTCCGCGCGGCGTGCCACGATCGGCTCCACCTGTTCCACGCGCAACCTCACCTCTCGACGTAATCCGGTGGCGAACGGCCGTGCGCCCTCGCCCCCCGCGGACCACGACAACACGGGCCGTGATCACCCGACAAGCCCCCGGTTTCCACGGGCCATGTGCTCTGCCCAACCGCCGAATCACGGATCTACTCGGTACGCCTGTGCGGCACGCAGGGTGATCACGAGCCCACAAAAGAAGCGAAAATCCCACTCTCCGCGCATGATTCGGAAATCAGATCGACCCACCCCGATCACCGAGGTTCTTCGCACACGAAGCACGCGAATAGCCACCGTCAATCGCGAATCACCCCAATTACGGCGACAGGGATGCAGGATTCCAGGGTCGGGAAATCCGACGAGCGACATTACGTTCTCCGATAAGGAAATTCGGCCCGAGCGCGACATACGAGATATCGTCGAGCACTCGCCTCTGTTCCCAATATCGACGCGGCCGCGATCGGCGGGAACGGCGTGCAGAGACCGTCGAGTCCGCGAGATGGACAGATCGGCAGTAACGCCGACCGGGTGCGCATTTTGTGCAAAGGCGGAGCTATCGCACAGCGACCCCGGACAGACGAATTCTCCTACCCGCTCATAAACCGTGGCGATACGGGGCGGCGACGAATGCCAGCTTCGCTGCCGAATTAATGGTGGCCGGGTGGACAGGGGTGGACAAATGGGCACATGGGCGAAAGGCTATTGGTGAAGTGCGTGCCGAAGGGATCGGATACCCCTCGGTGCGGGACCGGGCTCAATCACTTCGAAGCGAGCGACCATGGACCAGAACCTCGGCGCGAGCACACCCGGCGCCGGTGTTGCCCACGCGACAGCAACGCAGACCGCGTTGACGACGCTGGTCGCCCAGTTCGCCGGGGACTGGAAATCATCGAGCGAACCGCCCGATCTGTCGGCACACCTGCCTGTGGAGCCCGCGCTGCGGCGGACCACGCTGATCGAACTGATCAAAGTGGATCTGCACGAAAGATGGCAGCGCGACGATAACGCGCCGCGGCTTGCCGACTATCGCCAACAGTTCCCGGAATTGCGCACCGCCCCGCTGCCGCCGGATCTCATCTACGAGGAGATCAGTGCCCGCAGCTCCCGCCACGACGTCGACCTCACCGAGTACGAGCACGACTATCCGACCCAGATGGCGCGCATCTCCGAGACTTTCGACGTCGGCGGCCTGCGCAGCACGCTGCTGGCCGACCCCAAGGCACTCGATGCCCTCGACTCCATCGGTACGGGTGCCTCCGTCGACGATTTCGATCTGCTGCTGCTGCTGGGCTGCGGTGCCTTCGCGCGGGTATTCCTGGCTCGGCAGCGATCGATGAGCCGGTTGGTGGCCGTGAAGATCTCCCGCGACCGCGGCACCGAACCGCAGACGCTGGCCCAACTCGACCACGACTACATCGTGCGCGTCTTCGATCAGCGTCAGCTCGCCGAACAGCATCTGAAGCTGATGTACATGCAGTACGTGCCCGGCGGCACCCTGCTCGGTGTGCTGCGGGAGATGCGCGGCACCGCACCGGTCCGACGCAGCGGCAAGCTGCTGCTACAGGCAATCGACGCCGCCACCACCAGCGGCGGCGTGCTCGAGCCGCAGGCCTCGCACGCGCGTGCGGAACTGGAACAGCTCACCTGGCCGGAAACCGTAGCCTGGCTGGGCGCCCGGCTGGCCACCGCGCTCGATTATGCCAATCACCACGGTGTGCTGCACCGCGACATCAAACCCGCGAATGTGCTGCTGACCGCCGACGGCCAGCCCAAACTGGCCGACTTCAACATCAGCTTCAGCCGCCACCTGCCCGGCGCGAACCCCGTCGCCTATTTCGGCGGCTCGCTGGCCTACATGTCCCCCGAACAACTCCAGGCCTGCCACCCCGGCCTGGCCACCACCGCCGCCGATCTCGATACCCGCAGCGACCTGTACTCGCTGGCTGTGGTCCTGTGGGAACTGCTCACCGGACGACGACCGTTCGACGACGGCATCGGAGCGGGCGAATCGGAGCAATCGTTGCAGGCGATGATCGATCGACGCCGCGGGCTCGTCGAAGCGAACCTGGAGGCCGACCTGCCCCCGGACTGCCCGGCCTTACTGCGTCATGCGCTACTCACCTGCCTGGCGCCCGACCCCGCCGACCGCTACCCCGGCGGCGCCGAACTGGCCCAGCAGCTGGAATTGAGCCAGGATCGGGCCGCCCGCGACCTGGTCGACCCGCCCGCACACAGCCTGCGGGCACGGCTGCGCGGGCGGCCGATACCGGTGGTGATTCCGGCAAGCATGTTCGGCCAAGTCGCGGCCGGGCTGTACCTGTCGGCGCACAATGTCCGGCTGATCCAACTCCAACTGGGCTCCGAGGCCGCCGGGCGGCTGACCCACCTGGGCTACGTGGTGATCGCGATCTCCTATCCGGTCGCCATCGCCGGGCTGCTGTACTGGTGCCGCAACGTCTTCCTGGTGCCCGACGGCCTGCGCCGAGGCAAACATTTCGACGAGACCACCCTCGCCCGGGCCCGCGCCGACACCCTGGCCTGTGGCGATCGGATCGCAGCGGTCGCGTTAATCGGATGGGTCCTGGCCATGGGCATCTTCACGGTGAAGCTGCTGTCACTGGGGCCGATCCCGGGCGGGCTGCTCGCGAATCTCATTGTCTCGAGCCTCGTCGCGGCCGCGGTAGCGGTCGTGTACACGTACTTTCCGGCCACCTTCTTCGTCTTGCGCTGGTACTACCCGGGTTTGGTCGCCGCCGGTCACATCTCCCCCGACGACGCCCCCCGGCTGCACCGGCTGGTCCAGCGCACCCGCGTGTATCTCGGTGTGGCGGCATCGGTTCCGCTGATCGGCGTGTCATTGGGGCTGATATTCCTGACGCCGCATCAGCAGCACACGGTGATCGGCTCGATAGTCGCCCTCTGTATCGGTGGGCTGGTCGCCTTCGCGGTTGCGCTGCGCACCTTCTACGCCCTGCAATCGGATCTGGCGGCCCTCGCTCGCATCGTGAACCCACATTCCCGGCCGCATACATGACCGCTGAACAACCTGCCATCGATCGCCGACCACCATGAGGTGATATTCATGCGAACAGAGGGAGACAGCTGGGACATCGTGACAAGCGTCGGCCTGACCGCCCTTGGCGTCGCCACATTTCGCGCACTCGAAACGCGCGATCCCGAGCCGATGATCCACGACGAGTACGCGGCGTGGTTCGTCGAGGCGGCGGGTGAACCGCACTTTCTGCAGACACTGGACGCCCCGGCCTCGGCGGACAATATCGGACTGTTCGGGCGGTTCATGGGGATTCGGACCAAGTTCTTCGACGAGTTCTTCGCCGCGGCGTGCCAGCAGGGTGTGCGGCAGGCGGTGATCCTGGCAGCAGGTCTGGACGCGCGGGCGTATCGGCTGGATTGGCCCGCTGGCACGGTCGTCTTCGAGATCGATCAGCCCCGCGTCCTGGAGTTCAAGGATCAGGTGCTCGCCGAGCACGGTGCCGTCGCTACGGCCGATCGGCGAGCGCTCGCGGTCGATCTGCGCGACGACTGGCCCGCCGCGCTCACTGCCACGGGTTTCGATCCGCGACAGGCCGCGGCGTGGTCGGCCGAAGGACTGTTGCCATTCCTGCCGGGTTCGGCACACGACGCATTGTTCGAACGCATCGACGCCCTGTCCGCAACGGGCAGCCACATGGCCGCCGACGACTTCGGCCGCGGCATGGATCAGCACCACTTCGACATGGCGGAAAGGTTCTTCGGCTCCAACCCGTTCGGCAATCTGAACGTGCACGACCTCTGGTACAGCGACGCCCGCGCCGATCCCGGCGACTGGCTGTCCAAGCACGACTGGTCGGTCCACCGCGCCACCCCCTTCGACTTGGCCGCCGCCTACGGCCGCCCGATCACCGATCTGCCCGCCGACGTGCCCGCCGAGCTGCTCGACCGATTGCGGCAGGCGTCCTACATATCCGCCGAGAAGCCGCAGTGAACGACCTACGACTCACCCACTGGTCAGCGCACGGTCCGCCAATGCGGCGATCACCGGTCCCAGGGTTCTGGCATAACTGACGGTCAGGTGATTGTCGTCGCGGTACACCAGGTTGTCACCGATGATGAGGGGACAGCGGGCGGCGCTGCAGAACAGCGAGGTGAGATCGGCGTACTGGCCGCCACCGGCGGTGGCCGCGGCCTGCTCGGCCGCGGTACCGGCGTCGTCGACCGCGACCGGCCGTGCTGGCGTGCATGCCGCTGCGTCGTCGAGATGTTCGGACAGGCACACCGGAACGGTGGTTTGCGGATCGGGAATCGACCCGAGAACGAGGACCGCCGCTCCGGTCGCGCGCAGCTCGCCGACCAGGCGGTTGAGGCTATCGACCCAGGCCTGGTCGTAGGAGACGAAGCCGAAGTCGGCGCCGTAGCGCCGGGACATGCTCACCACGATCAGCCGGGGGCGTTCGGCCCGCAATCGGGTCAGGATCTGGCCGCGCCACTGCTCGCATTCGGTGTATTCCCGGCCCAGATAGGGGCTGGTGATGGGCAGGTCGAGCAACGGGCAGGTGACCTTGGCCATGGTTTCGAGCCGCCAGTGCCGCTGCGCGGCGATCGGTTCGAACGCCGGATGCCACATCGCGGCATGTGAATCGCCGACCAGGGCCACGGTGGTGGCCGAGTCCGGATCGCCCGAGGCGCATTCGGCCTGTCCCACCTCACGCCACGATCGCACGCAGCCGTCGACGAACACGCCCGCCTTGTCGCCGGGTGCGTCGGCCAGCGTTGGAGTGAGATTCGAAGGGACGGCGTGGATTTCGGCCGAGGCGGCGACCGCGGCCTGCGTCTGCGCGGTCAGCTGTTGGACCGCCGCTTCGTGCGCGTCGGCGCTGCGGGTGGGTGCGGCTGGGGTGGCAAGGGTGAGAGCCGCGGCTGCCGCACCGCGACCGACCGGAACGGGAATGAGCATGAGCAGCACCAGTGCCAGCCCAGCGGCGACCGCGGTGATCGCACCACCACAGGCCAGGCTGCGTGCACCCGACTCGCGCAAAGCGGCGGCGAAGCGGACCGGATTCTCGACCAGCCACAACGTGAGCATGGCGAGTCCACCTGCCACCATCACCGCGCCCACCGAGCCACCCCGTCCGAGCTCGTGCCCCAGCACGCGCGGCGCCAGCAGCAATACCGGCCAGTGCCACAGATACCACGAATACGACACGCGGCCGATCGCCCGCATGACCGGCAGCGCCAGTGCGCGACCGACCCCGAATCGTGTTCGCACACAACCGGATAGGATCACCAGGCCGGTACCGAGAACGGGCAGCATGGCCGCGGTGCCCGGATACGGCGTCTTCCCGTTCAGCTGGGTACACGCCGCGACGACCAGGGCCAGCCCGATCCATCCGGCAGGGGCGGCAACAGATTTCGGCAGCCGGGACCACACAGTGACCGAGAGCGCGATCATGCCGCCCGCGCCCAGTTCCCAGGCCCGCGTCGGCAGCGAGAAGAACGCCAACGGTGGCAGCATGCGGGTCCAGAACAGCGAGATCGCGAAGGAGAGCGCGGCGATGACCGCGAGAACGATCAGGTACGGGAAAACAGTGGCCGATCCGATTCCGCGCCGCCGCGCGAACCAGGCAGTGGCGGCGATCAGTACGGGCCACAACAGATAGAACTGCTCCTCCACACCGAGCGACCAGAAGTGCTGAAACGGCGACGGAGGCGTGTCGGCGGCAAGATAGTCGGTGCCGCGCAGCGCGAGCCGATAGTTCCCGGCATACAAGGCGCTGGCTATCCCATCACCGAGGACCTGGCGAGCCTGCAGCGGCGGCAACAGTACGGCCGCGCCGATCGCGGTGGCTACCACCACGACACCCGCCGCGGGCAGCAGACGCCGGGCCCGCGCGCCGTAGAACCGGACCAGCCCGACAGCGTCGGCGAAAGCCGCCTCCCGCCAAAGGATTCCGGTGACGAGGAAGCCGGAAATAACGAAAAACACATCGACACCGACGAATCCGCCCCCGAACCCGGGCATGTTCGCATGAAACAGCACAACGGCCAGTACGGCGACCGCTCGTAACCCCTCGATATCGGGCCGAAATGTCCCGCGCGGCATCGCCTCGGTCGCCTGATCAGCCCGCTGATCTATCAATCCGCCGCTCGCCGCCACCGTCATGCGCGGCATTGTTGCCGATCGCACCAGCTATGTCACGGCAACTCACCGCGTATCAGGCCGCCCGACCTCGATCTTCGGCAGGCGACGGAGTTCGGTGTCGGTATTTCACTATACGTCGAGCGGCTCGGTCTGCGGACAATCCAAAACCCCGGATAATTCAACGCGAGGAATTCAATCGATACCGAGAGTGCTTGCAGAGCAAGGGTTCCCTAGATTCATCGAGGTTTATCGACTACTGAAGTCGGAGTGAAATATCAGGCCGGATCGACCTCGGGCGCCGTAACGCCATGTCGAGTGCCTTGGAGACTCGCGGCCGTCTTCGACGCTGCCGCGCTCGGGCCGACGATCGCGCGGCACCGCGTGCATGCGCGCCGCGAAATGCTCACTGTCCATGGCTGATCCGCACCTCGCCGTGGGCTACGCTTCACAGCGCGCTCGGGTGGCCGCGGCCGGTGCGATATGGCCTCGGCTCATTACGAAATCACTACCAGCGCACGCGCGATCGAGGAAATCAAGGCGACGACCGCGGCGGGGAAGCGCGGTCCATTCCGGAAAGGTGAAAAGCAGCTATGCCTCGAACGATTCTCTACCCATCCGACGAGTTGATCCGAACCGTGACCGCCACCTTGCTCGGAAGCAACGCGCAGTCGGACTCGACTCCCCTCTTTTTCGGCCTCACCCTGGCGGGTCCGGATCAGATCGGCGTCCTCACGCTGCCGACATCCGCTGATCCGCCTTTCCAGGATTTAGCGGTACTGGCTTTCTCACGTGCCCCCCGCCAGACCCTGTGGGGATTCGGATTCCATTCGGAAGCGACCCTGATGCGGACCGTCGACGCGCGAGGCAATGTCTGGACGGCATCGCGTGACCGCCCCGGTGCCGATGTCGTGCAAACCTTCCGGTCGGCCGATCATGGTGTACCCGACGATCCGATCGATCGAGAACTGTGGGCCGCCGCAGTAGCTCTCGCGGCGCTCTGATGTCGGTTACTCGATAACCCGCTCGTCGACCGGGGTGAGTGTTCGGCCGCGAATGCAACCCATGTGACGTCATGAAGTCGGTGCCTGTGATTTGATAGGGCACGATTGCTCCAAAATCGATTCCTTCTCGCTTTGTTCGACACTGGTCCGCCAACGGTGTGCCGGGATCCGGCCGAGTTCGTGGGTTTCGGCTAGAGCTGTGGGTTCGGCGCGAGAGGACTGTAGTACTCGAATGGATAGGGTTCGTCGCACTGTTCGGGGTCGAATTCGCCGCAGATCGAGTATTCCGCTCTTCACGCAGTTGTTGGGGGCAGCGGTCGAATCCGCGCCCGACTCGATCGCGATCCGCTACAACCCGACCGGCGAACCGGCTGATCAGCGCGAACTCACCTACACAGAGCTGGACGAATCGTCGTCACGATTGGCACGGGAACTGATCGAGCGGGGCGTCGGCCCCGGCGACGTCGTCGCCGTCGGCTTCACCCGCTCGATCGAATCGGTGCTGGCGGTATGGGCCATCGCCAAGACCGGCGCGGCCTACGTGCCGGTCGACCCCACCCTTCCGCCGGAGCGCAGCGCATTCATAGTCGCCGACTCCCGGGCGGTGCTGGGGCTCACCGATTCGACGCACCACTCGCGGCTCGGCACCGAGATCTACTGGCTCGACATCGACGATCCGCTACACCAGGAGCGCATCGCGGCACGACCCGCACATCCGATCTCCTACGTCGACCGGGTGGGCACACCGACCGAACAGCATCCGGCCTACCTCATCTACACCTCCGGCTCCACCGGTCGCCCGAAGGGCGTTGTGGTGACGCACGCCGGTCTCGCGATGCTGGTCAACGCTCAGCGCGAGCGGTATGCGGTCGATGGCGATTCCCGGGTGCTGCACGTTTGTTCGCCGAACTTCGACGTATCGGTGCTCGAGTTGCTGCTGGCCTTCAGTTCCGGCGCGACGCTGGTGATGTCCCCGCCGACGGTGTTCGGCGGCGCCGACCTCGCCGACCTGCTCCGGCGTGAACGTGTCACGCACATGCTGATCACGCCCGCGGCGCTGGAGTCGGTCGATCCGAGCGGACTCGACGCGTTGCGGGTGGTTGTCGTCGCGGGTGATGCCTTCGGCCCCGGGCTGGTCGAGCGGTGGGCGGTCGACGGGCGGTCTCTCTACAACGCCTACGGGCCGACCGAGGTCACCATTCTCGCCACTGAAAGCGCCGAGTTGGTGCCCGGACAGCCGATCACCATCGGCACCGCCCTGCCAGGTATCGGCGCGGTACTGCTCGATTCGCGGCTACGCCCGGTACCCACCGACGTGGTCGGCGAACTCTACCTTTCCGGTCCCGCGCTCGCGCAGGGCTACCTGGGGCGGGCGGGGCTCACGGCGGAGCGATTCGTGGCGAATCCGTTCGGCGGGGAAGTCGGTTCCCCTGGCGTACGGATGTATCGCACCGGCGATCTGGTGCGGCGCCGTGCCGATGGCGCAATCGAATACTTGGGCCGCTCGGATTTCCAGGTCAAGATCCGCGGCTTCCGTATCGAGCTGGGTGAAATCGACGCCGCACTGACCGGTCACCCCGATATCGACTACGCAGCGACTCTCGGCAAGGTCGCCCCCTCGGGCGCGACCGTACTGGTTTCCTATGTGCTGGCGCGCAACGGCGTTGCCATCGATACCCGAGAACTCCTACGCTTCGCAGCAACCGCATTGCCCGGCCATATGGTGCCGTCCGCGATCGTTGTACTCGACGCGATTCCCTTGTCCCCCAATGGAAAGCTCGATCGGCAAGCGTTGCCCGAGCCGGTGTTCGAGACGGCGGTGTCGCGAGCCCCGGTGGGCGCCGTGGAATCCCGGCTCGCCGAATTGTATGCGCAGGTGCTCGGTGTGCGGGTCGGGGCGGATGACTCGTTCTTCGCCGTCGGTGGCGACAGCATCCTATCGATCCAGCTGGTGTCGCGGGCCCGCGCGGCAGGGATACTGTTCACCCCCCAGGATGTGTTCGAGCAGCGCACGGTGGCCGGGTTGGCGCGGGTCGCGGTGATCGGCGCCGATCCCGTGCCGAGGCTCGCGGAGTTGCCCGGCGGCGGTGTCGGGGAGATTCCGCTGACACCGGTGCTGGCCGCACACCTCGTCGGGGGAAGGTTGTTCGGCCGGTTCACCCAGCACATGGTGCTGGCCCTACCCGAACACATCGACCGGGCGGATCTGGTGGCCACGCTCACCGCGGTGCTGGACCACCACGACATGTTGCGCGCACAGGTGTGGTCCGCCGACGGGCGATGGCAACTGCGCACGCTGCCACCGGGTGCGGTGGACGTGGACGCGCTACTCACCCGGATCGACGTCCGCACCGGACTCGACATCGATGAGCTGCACGAAACCGCCAGTGCGGCAATGGATTCCGCCCTCGACACGCTAGACCCGGCGTCGGCCCGAATGATCGCCTGCACCTGGCTGTCCCGACCGGACGGCCGGGATGCGCTGATCATCGCCGCGCATCACTACGTGATCGACGGCGTGTCATGGCGCATTCTGATCTCGGATTTGGTGACCGCGTGGGCGCAACGCGACGGTGGACACCGGATCGCCCTGCCCGGCGTCGGCACGTCCTTCCGGCGGTGGGCGCACGGTCTGGTCGAGGCGGCGACGGACCGCAAAGGCGAACTGCCGTACTGGCGGCGGGTACTGACCGTCGCTGACCCATTGTTGGGCGCGCGGGCACTCGACCCGGTCATCGATACCGCGGCGACGGTGCGGCGGTTCACCGTCACAGTGCCTACCGAAGTCACCCATGCGGTATTGACCGAGTTGCCGACGCTGTATCGGAGCGGGGTCAACGACGGTCTGCTCGCGGCGTTGGCGCTGGCGGTGCGTTCGTGGCGGGCGAAGAGAGGGGTCGATGCCGCGGCCACGCGAATCCGGCTGGAGGGACACGGTCGTGAAGAAAACGCCGTTGCCGGTGCCGACCTGAACCGCACTGTCGGCTGGTTCACCAGCATGTATCCGGTGGTGCTCGATCTGTCCGGCATCGACGCCGATGCCGCGTGGAATACCGCCGACGCGACCGCGGCAATGCTCAAGACGGTGAAGGAGCAGTTGCTCGCGGTGCCGGATAAGGGCATCGGTTTCGGCATGCTGCGTTATCTCGACGCCGAAACCGCGGGTGAGCTCGGCGGTGCGCTGGGCCAGATCGGCTTCAACTATCTCGGTCGGATTTCCGCGAGCGACGTGCCGGATGTGCTGACCGATCGCAGTTGGCTGCCGACCGCCGACTGGGGTACCCCGGAAGCCGACCAGGATCGGGCGATGCCCGCGGCCGCCGTGGTGGATATCAACGCGATCGCTACCGATACCGACGCGGGCGCGCAGCTGAACGCGTCGTTCGCGTACGCGTCCGAGGTCATCGACGAGGACTCGGCGCGGGAGCTGGCCGAGTACTGGGTGGCCGCACTGACCATGCTCGCCGGACACGTCCATGATCCGGCGGCCGGTGGCCTGACTCCGGCGGATGTCGCGCTCGTGCGGGTCAGCCAAAGCGAACTCGATATCTGGCAGCGGGAGCACCCGGGGCTGGTCGATGTTCTGCCGCTGTCGCCCCTGCAGCTCGGATTGCTTTTCCTGACACAGCTTTCCGACGATTCGGCAGACCCCTACCTGCTGCAGTTGGCGGTGGAGTTGTCCGGCGTGATCGATCTGGATCGCCTACGGCGGGCGGCGCAAGCGGTGTTGGATCGGCAGGCGATCCTGCGGGCCGCGTTCAGAACTTCGGTCGAGGGCAACCCCGTCCAAATCGTCGCCGACGGCCTTGCGGTCCCGTGGCACATCGTCGACACATCGGACACCGATCCGGCGGCGCTGCTGGCCGCCGAAGCACGCCGCGGGTTCGATCCGACGGTGGCACCGCTGCTGCGATTCACGGTGTATCGCACGAACTCCGGACGCGTACATCTGGTGTTGACCGCGCATCACATCCTGTTGGATGGCTGGTCGATGCCGTTGCTGATGAAGGAACTACTGGTTTCCTATGCGGCCGACGGTGTTTCGACGGCGCTGCCGCCGGTCAGGCCGTATCGGGACTATCTCGCCTGGTTGGCGCGCTACGACCGGGACACCACCGGGCAGAGGTGGCGCGCGGCGCTGGCCGGTCTGCTACCCACTCGGCTGGCCACGACGCTGCCGCCGCCCACGACGGCCGCCGACGGCCACGGGGTTTGCGCCGCCGAGCTGCCACCTGCCGAAACAGCGGAGCTGCTGAGGTTCGCCGCCGCAACGGAAGTCACCGTCAATACGGTGGTCCAGGCGGCGTGGGGGCTGGTGCTCGCGGCCTGTGCCGGTGGCGATGACGTCGTATTCGGTGCGGTGGTTTCCGGACGGCCGCCACAGGTCGACGGGGTCGACGAGATGGTCGGCCTGTTCGCGAATACCGTCCCCGTGCGGGTTCGGTTCGACTCCGATGCGCCGGTGCGGCAACTGCTGATTCGGCTTCAGTCCGAACAGGTTTCGTTGCTCGACTGTCACTACCTCGGGTTGGCCGATATTCAGCGCGCCGCTGACGCCGGTGAGTTGTTCGATTCGCTGGTGGCCTTCGAGTCGTATCCGGTCGACACCGATGGTTTACGGCAGGCCCACGGAACGATCGACGGGCTGGAAGTCGTCGATCTCCAAGGTCGCAACTTCACCCACTATCCGGTGGCTGTCGTGGTCGAGTTGGGCACCCGACTCCAGGTACAGGTGCAGTACCGGCGCGAGCTGATCACCCCTACGGCCGCGCAGGCACTCGCCGACCGGTTGCGGGCGCTGATCGGTGAATTCGTCGCGACGCCGGAGCACACACCGGCGCACATCAATCAGATCCTCGACGATCGCGGCGATCTGATCGCGCAGACGCGCTACTGGCGCACCGCGCTCCAGGGGCTGCCGAATGAGCTGAACCTCCCCATGGATCGCCCACGGCCCGCCGTGCCCACCCGTGCGGAAGCCTGCGTCGAGTTCGAGATCGGTGCGGATCTGCGGTTACACCAGGTCGCGCGGACACGCGATACGACGGTGTTCACCGTCGTACACGCGGCATTCGCGGTACTGCTCGCGCGACTATCGGGTACCGACGACATCGCGATCGGCACACCCGTGGAAACGGGTGACTCGGTCAACACTGTGGTACTGCGTACCAGCGTTCCGGGTGAAATCTCCTTCGACGATCTGCTCGCGAAGGCGAAAGACATTGCGCTACAGGCATTCACACGAGCAGACCTGGCGTTCGACGGGTTGGCGGCATTACTGGATCCGGTCCGGTCGCCGGTGCAGGTGATGATGTCCACCGGTGATCGGACTCCCGTCGCACGCGGGCCGTTCGATCTGTCCCTGCACATTCGGGAGAACCGAGACAGCGCGGGCATCGTCGCGACCCTCTACTTCGCGCCCGATTTGTTCGACCGCCGCACAGTAGAGATTTTCGCCGAGCGATTCCGTCGCCTACTGGCGGCCGCGGTGCATCGCCCATGCGACCCGATCGGTGACCTGCCGTTGCTCGGCGACGACGAACTCGCGCTGCTGACCCGAGTCCACCACGATGACATGCGCACGCCTCGGTCGCTGCCTGAGCTGCTGACTGGTGGGGTCGCGTTGGGCCGGGACCGGGTCGCGGTGCGATACCGGGGTCGGTCGATCAGTTATGGCGAACTCGACGACCAGTCGTCGCGGTTGGCGAGGCTTCTGATCGATCGAGGTGTCGGCCCAGAACTGCCGGTCGCAGTGGCACTGCCCCGTTCCTACGAGATGGTGTTGGCGGCCATCGCGATCGCCAAGGCCGGTGGTGCGCATCTGCCGGTCGACCCGGCTCATCCCGCGCATCGGGTGCGGCACATGTTGACCGATTCCGGTGCGGCCCTTGGCATTACCGGATCCGACTATGTCGACCGGCTACCGGATGAGGTGGATTGGCTGGTGCTGGATGCACCGGAGACGGCGATGTTGTGCGCCGACCAGTCAGCCGCCACGGTCACCGACGCCGAGCGGATCGTGCCGTTACGGATCCAACATCCGGCCTACGTGATCTACACCTCGGGCTCGACGGGCCTGCCCAAGGGGGTCGCGGTAACCCATGGCGGGTTGAGCGATTTGGTCGATCATTCGGTCGCCCAATACGGCCTCGAACCGCACCACCGGTACCTGCATATCTGTTCGCCGAGTTTCGATCCGTCGGTGATGGAATGGATGTGCGCGTTCTCGGTGGGGGCGACATTGGTGGTCGTGCCGTCGGATGTCATGGGCGGACCGGAACTCGGCGAGTTGCTGCGGACCGAGGAGGTGACGCACACGATCATCACTCCGGCGGTGCTCGGCACGGTCGATCCGGCCGGTGTGGACCGGATGGAAGTGCTGTTCGTGGGTGGGGATGTGCTGACCCCGGACCTGTTGGCCAAATGGCAGCCCGGCCGCCGGTTGTTCAACGCGTACGGTCCGACCGAGGCGACCGTCATGTCGTCGAATGTGGAACTGGTTGCGGGGCAACATATCACGGTCGGCAAGCCGATTCTGGGTAGCTCCGCGTTCGTGCTGGATTCGCGGTTGAATCCGGTACCGCCCGGTGTCACGGGTGAGCTGTATCTGGCGGGTGCCGGGTTGGCCCGTGGCTATTGGCATCGTGCCGGGTTGTCCGCGCAGCGGTTTGTCGCCAATCCCTGGGGTGGGCCCGGTTCACGGATGTATCGCACCGGCGACCTGGTGCGCTGGTACGCGGCACCCGAGCAGCGAGCGGGGAATCTCGCGGCGCCGGATTGGCAGCTCGACTATGTCGGTCGCGCTGATTTCCAGGTGAAGGTTCGGGGTTTCCGTATCGAGCTCGGCGAGATCGATACCGTGCTCGGCCGACATGCCGATATCGATTTCGTGGTCACGCTGGGTCGTGAAATGCCCGGTGGTACAACCGCATTGGTGTCGTATGTGCTGGCGACGCCGGGGCGGGTCGTGGAACCGGCCGAGCTGCGGGAGTATGCGGCCGGGTTCCTGCCGTCGCATATGGTGCCAACGGCGATTGTGGTGCTGGACCGGGTTCCCTTGACTTCGAATGGAAAGCTGGACCGTGCAGCGCTGCCGGAGCCGGTGTTCCAGACGGCTGTTTCACGTGCGCCGGTCGGCACGGTCGAGAACCGGCTTGCCGAGCTCTTCGCGCAGGTGCTGGGTGTGCGGCGGGTCGGGGTGGACGATTCGTTCTTCGCCCTGGGTGGTGACAGCATCATGTCGATCCAATTGGTGTCGCGGGCCAAGTCGGCCGGGCTGGTATTCACAACGCGAGATGTATTCGAGCACAAGACAGTCGCGGGGTTGGCTCGTGTTGCCGTGGTCGGTGCGGAGTCGGCGACGGTCTTGGCCGAGCTGCCCGGCGGTGGAGTCGGCACGGTTCCGCTCACGCCGATACTTGCTTGGTTCCTCGCCAACGGTTCATTCGGTCGGTTCGCCCAGAGCATGGTGCTCGGTTTGCCGGAGGAAATCGATCGCGCGGGTGTGGTGGCCACCGTCGGCGCGGTGCTCGATCATCATGATGTGCTGCGCTCGCGAGTGTGGCGGGTGGACGGGCAGTGGCGGTTCGAGGTGTCGGCTCGCGGCGCCGTCGAGGTCGACGCGCTGGTCGCCGAGGTCGAGGTGCCCACGGGTGCCGACGAGGCCGAGCTGAACCGAATCGCCAACGCGGCCATGGATTCCGCGCTGGCCAGGCTGGATCCGGCCGCGGGCCGGATGATCACCTGCACGTGGCTGCGCAGGCCCGACGCGCGCGATGCGATCGCCGTCGCGGTCCATCACTATGTGACCGATGGTGTGTCATGGCGCATCCTGATCCCGGATCTGATACTCGCGTGGGCACAACACAGCGCCGGGCAGCCGGTGGCATTGCCCACCGTCGGCACCTCCTTCCGACGCTGGGCGCACGCCTTGGTGGAAGCGGCCGCCACACCGGAGCGTGCGCAGGAACTCGGTTATTGGTGCCGGGTGTTGGCCACCCCGGATCCGCTGCTCGGCGCGCGTGCCCTGGACCCGGTCGCCGATACCTTCCAGACCAGGGGTGCGTTCGATATCCGGGTTCCGGTCGAGGTCGCCGATGCGGTGCTCGCCAAAGTTCCCGCGCTGTACCAGGGCGGTCCCAACGACAGCCTGCTGGCCGCGCTCGCGCTGGCGGTGCGTTCCTGGCGGGCGCGGCGCGGTATCGACGCTCCGGTCACTCGACTGCGGCTCGAGGGGCACGGTCGCGAGGAAGACGCGGTGCCCGGCGCTGACCTGACCCGCACTGTCGGCTGGTTCACCAGCATCAGTCCGGTGGCCATCGACCTGTCCGGAATCGACACCGCGGCCGCCCTCTCCGGTGGCGAGCCGACCGCCGCGGTGCTGAAATCGGTGAAGGAGCAATTGCTTTCGGTGCCGGATCGAGGCATCGGCTTCGGTCTGCTCCGGCATCTGAATCCGGATACCGCCGACGCGCTGGCCGGTGATCTCGGACAGATCAGCTTCAACTACCTCGGCCGCGTCGCCGCGAGTGCGGTGCCCGAGCGCGGGTCGGATGCGGGCTGGCTGCCGACCGCGGACCTGGGACCCATTGCCGCAGAGCCGAATCCGGACCTGCCGCTGTCCGCGGTGATCGACATCAACACAATCGTCAGCGATACCGCCGATGGCCCGCGAACGGTGGCGTCGTTCGCCTTCGCCGCCGCGATTGTCGACGAGGCGGCGGTGCGGGAGTTGGCCGAGGACTGGCTGGCCGCGCTCACCGCGATTGCCGACCACTCGAAGGATCCGGCCGCCGGGGGTCTGACCCCATCGGATGTGCCGCTGGTACGGGTCTCTCAGGTCGAGTTGGACCAGTGGCGGCGGGGCTATCCCGGGCTCTCGGATGTGCTGCCGCTGTCACCGCTGCAGGGCTCGTTGCGGGTACTCATCGAGCTACTGGACGATTCGGTCGAGTCCTACATCATCCAGCTGGCCGCCCAGCTGACCGGCGAGCTGGATATGGGCCGGTTACGCCGAGCCGCGCAGACGATTCTGGACCGGCACGCGAACCTGCGGTCGGCCTTCGTCGCCACGGCCGACGGGACGCCGGTGCAGCTGGTGGTGGACGGGGTCCAGGTGCCGTGGCAGGTTGTCGACGGCGTGTCCGAGGCCGAGCTGCCGGAACTGCTGCGCGCCGAGCGGCGACGCGGATTCGATCCTGCCGTGGCGCCGCTGCTGCGATTCACGGTGTACACCAACGACTCCGGCCAGCAAAAGCGCAACCACCTCGTGTTGACCGGACACCACATCCTGCTCGACGGCTGGTCGATGCCGCTGTTGATGAAGGAGCTCCTGGTCCTGTACGCGACCGGCGGCGACACGGCACGGCTCGCACCGGTCCGGCCCTACCGCGACTACCTCCGGTGGCTCGCGCGACAAGACCGGGAGGCCGCGGTGCGCGCCTGGTCGGACGTATTGACCGGCGCCAGCGCGACCATGCTCGCCCCCGAACTGGCGTGGCCAGCGGCGGTCGGCGACGGGTTCGGCGTCTGTGAATTCGATCTGTCGCCCGCACAGACCTCGGCGCTCACCGCCTTCGCGGCTACCGCCGAGGTCACCGCCAATACGGTGGTCCAGGCGGCGTGGGGTCTGGTCGTCGCCGGTAGCACCGGACGCGACGATGTCGTCTTCGGCGCGACGGTCTCCGGCAGACCGCCGCAACTCGACGGTATCGGCGACATGATCGGCCTGTTCGTGGATGCCGTCCCGGTACGGATCCGATTCGATCGCGGCACGACGGCGCCTGCCCTGCTGGCCGATTTACAGGCCGAGCAGGCGTCGCTGTTGGATCATCACCACCTCGGATTGGCCGCGATCCAACGCGCGGTCGGTTCGTCCATATCCACTACGCAAGCTCTGTCGGCCGCCATCCCGCTGTGCTCGCCCACCCCGCCGACTACACAAGCTCCCACGATCACCCATGACGAGCTTTTCGACACCATGCTGGTCTTCGAGTCCTACCCCATCGACGCCGACGGGCTTCAGCAGGCCAGTGGCGCCATCGACGGGTTGCGGATCGAGCAAATGCGCGGGGCCGACTTCACGCACTATCCGATCACCGTTGTGGTCTTCCTCGATACCCGGACGCTGGTGCAGGTCAAATACCGGCGGGATATGGTCGCCGACGAGACAGCGCGGGCCGTGGCCGATCGGCTTCGCCGCGTGCTCGACGATCTGCCGACGGGCCCGGACCGTACCGCGGCCGAGATCGCGCGACTCTGCGACACCGAATCGGACGACCCGATCACCAGATCTCGATACTGGCGCACGGCGTTGGCGGGGCTGCCCGATCGGCTGGAGCTGCCATCCGACCGCCCGCGCACGGCAGTGCGGTCCGATGTCCGTGGGCAGGTGGAGTTCTCGGTACCGGACGAGGTACACCTGGGCCTACGACAGCTTGCGCACACGGCGGGCGTGACATGGACCGCGGTGGTGCGCACGGCATTGGCGGTACTGCTCGCGCGGCTATCCGGCTCCGACGACATCGCGATCGGCACTCCGACGCCAGGCGGCCGCCGTGCCGAACTGGTGCTGCGTACCCGCGTGGATCGGGCCGCGCGCTTCGCCGACCTCCTACCGCAGGCCCACCAGCGTGAACTCCAAGGATTCGCGCACGCGGGTATCCCGTTCGACGAGTTGATCGATCTGGTGGGAGCGCGGCGGGCGGCGGGTCGGCATCCGCTATTCCAGGTGGCTCTGTCGTTCCAGAGTCCGCCGGATGCGGTCGGGGATCTGGCACTGGCGATCTCGGCCGCGGATGGCGGCTCGGATCGGCTGCGCGGCGAAATATCTTTCGCGCGTGATCTTTTCGATGACGATACGGCGCAGATGTTTGCCCGGCGGTTCATTCGGCTGCTGGCCGCGGTCGTGCACGAACCCACCGCGCGGGTAAGCGATCTGCCGCTATTGGTCGACGACGAATATGAGCGACTGACCCGGATGGGCGGCGGCGCCCCGGTTACCGTCGGGATGCTGCCGGATCTGCTGACCCGGGGAGTCGGTTTCGGGCGTGCTCGAGTCGCGGTGCGCGACGCGGGGCGTGCCTACACCTACGGTGAGCTCGACGAGCTGTCGTCGCGGCTGGCGCGGGTACTGATCGATCGAGGTGTCGCGCCGGAAACGGTGGTGGCGCTGGCGATGCGGCGTTCGTACGAGATGATCGCCGCGGTATGGGCGGTCGCCAAGGCGGGCGGCGCGTATCTGCCGGTCGATCCGAGCTATCCGGTGGACCGGGTGCGGCACATGGTGGCCGATTCCGGTGCGGTGCTGGGCATTACGGTTTCCGCGCAGTCCGGTCTGCCCGACACGGTGGACTGGCTGGTCTTCGACGATCCCGCGCTGCTCGCACGCTGCGCCGCCCACTCGGCGGCCGTGGTGACCGACGCGGACCGGCGTGCGCCGCTGCGCATGTCGCATCCGGCCTATGTGATCTACACGTCGGGGTCCACGGGATTGCCCAAGGGGGTCACCGTCACCCACGCCGGGCTCGGTGGACTCGTCGGCCACACCGTCGACCTGCTCGGACTCGGGCCGCAACATCGGATGCTGCATGTGTGTTCGCCGAGTTTCGACCAATCGGTCGAGGAGTGGTCCAGCACCTTCTACAGCGGCGCCACCCTGGTGATCGCCGCACCGGATATCGTCGGCGGCACCGAACTGCATGACCTGCTGCGCGACGAACGGGTGACGCATACGATCATCACCCCGGCGCTGCTCGGCACCGTCGATCCCTCCGGCCTGGATGATTTGCAGGTTGTGTCCGCAGGTGGCGAGGCCACCACTGCCGACCTGCTGGCCAGGTGGCAGCCCGCTCGCCGCTTCATCAACGGATACGGTCCGACCGAGGCGACGATCGGCGCCACCTATACGACTCTGCTTGCGGGACAACGGATAACGATCGGCCGTACGGTACCGGGCGGGTGGGCGGCGGTGCTCGACGAGCGGTTGCACCCGGTGCCCGCGGGCGTCACCGGTGAGCTGTATCTGGCGGGCCCGGCACTGGCCCGCGGCTATCACGGGCGGTCCGGCTCGACGTCGGAACGTTTCGTCGCGAATCCGTGGGGTGCGCCGGGCGACCGGATGTACCGGACCGGCGATCTGGTCCGCTGGGTCGAGGTACCGAATGGTTGGGAGTTGGAGTACCTGGGCCGCACGGACTTCCAGGTGAAGATCCGTGGCTTCCGCATCGAGCTCGGGGAGATCGACGCGGTGCTCGCCGCGCATCCCGACGTCGAGTACGCGGTGACCGTCGGGCGCGAAAACCCCAGCGGGACCACGATTCTGGTGTCGTATGTGATGGGGCGGTCGTCGGATCCGGATCAGCTGGTGCGGTGGGCGGCGCGTAGCCTGCCGTCGCATATGGTTCCCGCGTCGGTCGTGGTGCTCGACGAGATTCCGTTGACCCCGGTCGGCAAGCTGGACCGAAATGCCCTCCCCGAACCACGATTCACGGTGCGCACCTACCGCGAACCATCGACGGTGACGGAACGGACCGTGGCCGGTGTCTTCGCCGATGTGCTCGGCATCGAGCGCATCGGCGCCGACGATAATTTCTTCGAGCTCGGCGGCAATTCACTGCTCGCCACGCGGGTGACAGCCCGCCTCGGCATGGCGATCGATGCCCGCGTTCCGGTGCGTGTGCTGTTCGCCGCACCCACCGTCGCGAGTTGTGCGCGAGAGGTCGCGAAGCTCTCCGGCACCGGCAGTCGCCGCGCCCTGGTCGCGGGCCCACGGCCGGAACGTATTCCGCTCTCGCCCGCACAGCAACGGATGTGGTTTCTCAACCAGTTCGATACCGAGTCGACCGCATACAACATTCCCGTCGCGATCCGTCTGACCGGCGATCTGGATATCGCCGCGCTGGGGCAGGCCTTCACAGATGTGGTTGTGCGCCATGAGATCCTGCGAACCGTTTATCCGCAGCCAGCGGTGGGCGACTCGGATGTATCGGATCCGGTGCAGGTCATCCTGCCTCCCGAACACTGCGACGTGCCGCGCCTGGAGGTCCGGACCGTCGATGCCGCCGAGGTGGAATCGGCTGTACTGGAACTGGTTTCGACGACCTTCGACGTTACTGCCGAGGTGCCCGTCCGGGCGGTGCTGTTCCGGGTCGCGGACGGTGAATTCGTACTCGGCATGGTCGTCGCTCACATCGCGGGTGACGGCTACTCCGGTGGCCCGCTTACTCGTGATCTTGCCTCGGCATACGTGGCTCGTGCGGTCGGACGGACCCCGGATCGGTCGCCGCTGGCCGTGCAGTACGCGGATTACACACTGTGGCAACGTGCGTTGCTCGGTAGGGCCGACCAGCCTGGGTCGATGGCGGCCGAGCAGATCGCCTACTGGCGGCGGGCCCTTGCCGACCTACCCGATGAGCTGCGATTGCCGAGAGACCGGCCGCGTCCGGCGGTGCAGTCGTTCGTCGGCGGCCGAGTGCGGTTGCGCATCGATGCGCGTGCGCATGCGGCGCTGGCGCGGTTGGCGCGGGCCGAGGACGCCACGCTGTTCATGGTTGTGCATACCGCCTTGGCGGTGCTGCTGGCTCGCTTGTCGGGCACCGACGACATCGCGATCGGTACACCGATAGCTGGCCGGGGTGAGGCGGTGCTGGACGATCTGATCGGCATGTTCGTCAACACCCTGGTATTCCGTACCCGGGTGGATCCGAGTGCGGGTTTCACGGAGTTGCTTGCGCGGCAACGCGATATCGACGTCCAAGCGTTCGCCCATGCCGATGTGCCGTTCGAGCAATTGGTCGAAGTGCTGAATCCGGTGCGCTCGACGGCGCGGCATCCGCTGTTCCAGGTGGGGCTCTCGTTCCAGAATCTGGCCCCGGCCAGGATGGAGTTGCCGGGCTTGACGCTCACGGAGTTGGCAACGGATCGACAGGTGTCGCAGTTCGATCTGCATGTGATCATGGCCGACAGCTACGACGAGGACGGTGCGCCGACGGGTATCGGCGGCTTCTTCACCTACGCCGCGGAGCTGTTCGACGAGTCGACAGTGCGCAGTTTCGTGGACCGGTTCGTGCGCGTCCTCGATGCCGTCATCGCGGACCCGCACCGGCCGGTCGGTGCTATCGATCTGCTCGCGACCGACGAAAGTACCCGGATCCTCACCCTGTGGAACGACACCGCGCACCAGGTGAATACGGCCACCACGTTGGTGTCACTGCTCGACGAGACTGTCGCTGCCACACCGGAATCGACGGCGCTCGTCACTGCCGATGGTGTTCGGATCAGTTACGTCGAGCTGGATCGACGCGTGAACAAGGTTGCGCGGTACTTGATTTCGTTAGGAGTGCGCCCGGAGTCGCTGGTGGCGTTGGCCATTCGGCGTTCGGTGGATCTGGTCGTCGCGATGTATGCGGTGAGCAAGGCCGGTGGTGTGTACGTGCCGATCGATCCCGATCAGCCCGCGCAGCGAACCGAGTACATGCTGGAGACGGCGGCACCGGTTTGTGTGCTGACGAATGCCGATGCCGGTTTCGAGACCTCCGCTGCGCCGGTGGTGCTGATGGATCGACTGGACCTGTCCTCGATGGACGCGGCCCCGATCACCGACGCGGAGCGAATCGCGCCGTTGCGCCCCGAGCACGCGGCCTATGTGATCTTCACGTCGGGTTCCACGGGTCGCCCGAAGGGGGTCGCGGTCTCACACGGTGCGATAGTCAATCAGTTGCTCTGGAAGACAGCGCGATTCGGATTGACCGCCGATGACGCGGTGTTGTTGAAGACGGCGGCGACGTTCGATCTGTCGGTGTGGGAATTCTGGTCGGCCGCCGTCTGCGGGGGCCGCCTGGTAATCGCCGCACCGGACGGCCACCGCGACCCGGCATACCTGAACGAACTGATCACCCGTGAAGGCGTGACCACGCTGCACGCGGTGCCATCGATGCTGGACGCATTGCTGACCGGTCGGCTGCCGGATTCGTTGCGCCGGGTACTGGCGATCGGTGAGACCCTGCCTGCCGCGCTGGCGCGCCGATTCGCGGCGGCGGCGCCCGATACGTCGCTGTACAACCTGTACGGCCCGACCGAGGCGGCGGTGTCGATCACCAGCCATCAGGTGGACAGGGCCGATGAACCGACCGTGCCGATCGGCGGACCGGCGTGGAACAGTCGGGTATTCGTACTGGATTCGTGGTTGCGCCCGGTGCCGGTCGGCGTTGCGGGTGAATTGTATTTGGCCGGAGAACAATTGGCGCGGGGCTACTTCGGTCGCGCTGACCTGACGGCCGAACGTTTCGTCGCCAACCCGTTCCAGCCGGGTGCCCGGATGTATCGCACCGGTGATCTGGTGGCATGGAACGGCGACGGCGAGCTCGACTATCGGGGCCGTACCGATTTCCAGGTGAAGATCCGTGGCTTCCGCATCGAACTCGGCGAGATCGATGCGGTACTTGCCGCGCATGCGGACGTGGATTTCGCCGTCACGGTCGGCAGGGAGAATCCCACTGGGGCAACGGTTCTGGTGTCGTACGTGGTGGCCGCCATGGACCGGGTGATCGATCCGGATCGGCTGATCCACTGGGCCGCACGGACTTTGCCGTCGCATATGGTTCCGACGGCGATCGTTGTCCTCGACAGTGTCCCGTTGACCCAGGTCGGCAAACTCGACCGCGCGGCGCTGCCCCAACCCGAGCTCGGCACCCGCGCCTACCGCGCGCCGACGACAGCGCTCGAGACCATGGTCTGCGAGATTTTCGCGGATGTCCTGTGTCTGGATCGCATCGGATTGGATGACAACTTCTTCGAACTCGGCGGCAATTCACTGATCGCGACCAAGCTGACGGCTCGGTTGAGCGAGGCGATGGCCGAAACGATTCCGGTGATGTGGGCGTTCACCGCCCCCACTCCTGCGGGAATCGTCGCGGAGTTGCGTGCGCGCGGCACCGAGGGTGCCGGTACCGACGCGGCATTCGATGTAATGCTCCCAATACGGACCTCCGGCACCGCCGAGCCGCTGTTCTGCATCCATCCGATCGGCGGCATCGCCTGGTCGTTCGCCGGGCTGGCCGCTCATCTCGACGCGGATCGGCCGATTTACGGACTCCAGTCACCCGCGCTGAGTTCGGCGGACCCGCTGCCGGATTCGATCGAGGACTGGGCCCGGCACTACGTCAAACACGTTCGTGCGCTGCAACCGGAAGGCCCCTACCACCTGCTCGGCTGGTCACTCGGCGGTGTGCTCGCGCATGCCATGGCCGTCCAGCTCCAGGACGAAGGGGCGCAGGTGGCGCTGCTGGGCATGATGGACAGTCGACTACTCGAGACCGCCGCCGGATCGCCCCTCGCGGGGATCGAGGTCGCGGTGCCCGAACTGCTCGGTGGACTGCTCGGCGATAAAGCCGCGGAATTAGGCCTGGACGAAACGGTAGAATTGTCTCGGCTGGCCCAGCGGCTGAGCACGCTCCCCGAGCCGTTCGCATCCTTCGGGGCCGCGCGGATCGAAAGGGTGGTCGCCGCAGCGATCGATTCGGCGACTCTCGACGCGGCATATCGTGCGCGCTCCTTCGACGGGGACCTCGTCTACTTCACCGCATCCCACGACGATCCGACGTGTTCGGTCGGCGCCGCGACCTGGGCGGGCGCAGTGGCAGGGTCCGTGCACAACCACCCGATAGCCACCACACACTGGCGGATGACCACCGATGCGGCGCTCCGGCGCATCGCGGAGGTCCTGCACGAGTGGTTGTGACACAACTGCACAAGGCTCACCAGCCACTTCAGGGAGGGATCCCGGTCTGATCAGGTAATGACACGGAAGTCGCGATGTCGCTGGACAACCCACTATCGATACCCGGGGTCGGCAGACCAAAGTAGACTCGGGCTGTGACGCCCGCCCAGCTTCGGGCCTACTCGACTGTGGTGCGGCTCGGATCCGTCCATGCGGCGGCCAGAGCTGGGGATGTCCGACGCGGGCGTCCCGACGCACATCGCTCAGCTGCGCAAGGAACTCGACGGCCCACTGTCCACCCGCGCGCCCGGCCGGATTTTTCAGCGCCGAGATGACGATGGAGCACCGCATGGACGACGACAGCGAACGCACGCCGCAACTCACGGCGTACCCGCGCATCGACGACTACGGTTTCATCTCCGACTGTGAGGTCACCGCACTGATCGCGCCCAGCGGAGCCATCGAGTGGATGTGTCTGCCCCGCATCGACTCCCCCAGTGTCTTCGCGGCCATACTCGATCGTTCCGCCGGTTCGTTCCGGTTCGGCCCCGCCGACTTCATGGTGCCCACCGATCGCCGCTATGTCCCCGGCACGATGGTCATGGAGACGAGTTGGCGCAGCGGCGAAGGATGGGCGACGGTCCGCGATGTGCTGCTGGTCGGGCCATGGCGGCACCAGACACCCGGACGCAGCGCCCATCGTCGAACCCCCACCGACTACGATGCCGAGCACATTCTGCTGCGGACGGTGCACTGTGAGACCGGGCAAATCCAGTTCATGCTCGACTGCCAGCCGTCGTTCGACTACGGCAGGTATCGCGCTCATTGGGAATACCTCGACAGCTATCACGTCGCACAGGCCAGCGCAGATGGGATCGATCTGCGGCTGACGCTGACCACCGACATGCGCTTGGGGCTGGAAGGGACGCACGCGCTCGCGCGCACCCTGCTGCAGGCGGGCGACACACGCTTTTGCGCGCTGTCCTGGGGTAGTTGCGACGCGCCTGGCACCGCCGACGAAGCCGATGAACGGCTGCTGCGGACAATCCACCATTGGCGGCACTGGCTGGCGGGTGGGCGGTTTCCGGACCACCCGTGGGCTGCCCAGCTCACCCGCAGCGCGCTGACCCTCAAGGGGCTGACCTTCGCACCCACCGGCGCCATCAGTGCCGCCGCTACCACGTCATTGCCCGAAACCCCAGGCGGAGAACGTAATTGGGACTACCGCTACTCGTGGATACGCGACTCCGCCTTCGCGCTGTGGGGCCTGTACACACTGGGCTTCAGTTGGGAGGCGAACGACTTCTTCTCCTACATCATCAGCTTGACCGAAGACGTCCGGGACATGCAGATCGTCTACGGCATCAGTGGCGAAAGCGATCTCACCGAGCAGACTCTCACCCACCTACGCGGCTACGAAAATGCCAGCCCCGTACGTATCGGCAACGACGCCTACCGGCAACGCCAGCACGATGTGTGGGGCGCTGCCCTGGACGCGGTCTATCTCTACGCCCGCAACCAAGACCAGATCGACGCGCGAGCATGGCTGGTGCTGGGGCGCGCGGTCAAAAGCGCACTCACCTATTGGCGCGAGCCCGACCATGGCATCTGGGAAGTACGGGGAGAGCCCCAACATTTCACCTCCAGCAAGGTGATGTGTTGGGTTGCCGCCGATCGCGGCGCCCGACTGGCCCGGATCCACCAGGACTTCGAACGCGCGCATCGCTGGCAACAGGCCGCGGACGACATACACGCCGACATCTGCACTCACGCGGTCGACTCGCGGAAGGTGTTCACCCAGTACTACGGCAGCACGGCGCTGGATGCTTCGACTCTGCTCATCCCGCTGGTTCGTTTCCTGCCGCCGGACGACGAGCGGGTGCGCAACACGGTGTTGGCCATCGCCGACGAGCTGACCGAGGACGGCCTCGTATTGCGGTACCGCGTCAGTGAAACCGACGACGGATGCCCAGGGGAAGAAGGGGCCTTCACGATCTGCTCGTTCTGGCTGGTGTCGGCGCTGTCGGAGATCGGCGAGAAGACACGAGCCAAACAGCTGTGCGAGAAACTGCTTGCCTACGCCAGCCCCCTCGGCCTCTATGCCGAGGAGATCGACCCCCGAACCGGGCGGCACTGGGGCAACTATCCCCAGGCGTTCACCCACCTCGCCTTGATCAACGCCGTAATGCACGTCATCCAGGACGAACAAGCCATCCTGCGGCAGGCACTCGGCGGGGAATCGATCGCCCCACGGCTGGACGATGCCTCGTTCACCCTCGGATACATGCACCGCTGACCCTCGTGCCGTCCATCTGGCTGATCTACGGATGCGTTCGACGTGCTCTCCGACGAGCCGGTTCAGCTAGCGATGCCGAGAATTTGCTAGCTTTCCCCTCAGTGTTTGATCGACTTCTGGGCAATGATCGACAACATCGCCATGGCAAACGAATCAATTTCAATTAGCTGATAGTCCGGGGTTTTATACAGCAGCCGCCTGTCGGGCCCTGAAACAGGTTCGAGCATCGCCACAAGTTTGCGCAATGGCCGATCGCACCCGGCACTAGATCGTCAACCTCACAACCGTTAGGAGACCATCCATGCTGCTGTCCAGTTTTCGCCGCGCATTCGCCATTCCGGCGACCTGCGTCCTTGCCGTGACGGGCATGTACCTGGCCACCGGCTGGGGCAGCCAGCCCGGCACCGACAGCACAGCGGACAACCATGCTTCGCCGCGACGGTCGGACTTCGCCTTCACCAGCTACGAGACGACCGTTGCCGCCGACCAGGCCGGACATCAATGGGCACCCGCCACTTCCGCCGCGATCACCCCCGGGACACAGACCTATACCCACGGCGCGGCGCCATGCACGGCGAACTACGTCTTCGTCGATGACACCGGCCACGTGTACATCGGCCAGGCTGCCCACTGCGCCACCGCTGGACAGGTCATCGATACCAATGGCTGCACCGCCGGTAGCCTGCCGCTGGGAACCCCCGTGAGTTTCAAGCCCAACGGGTCACCGATGTTCGGGGCGAGGACCGCCACCGGTCAGCTCGCGTACAGCAGTTGGCTGACCATGCAGGAAACACGCGAGCAGGACCGCAATACCTGCGCCTACAACGACTTCGCGCTGGTGCGGCTCGCGCCGGAGGACGCCGTTCAAGTCAATCCGAGCCTGCCGCACTGGGGCGGACCGGTCGGCATCAACTCCAGCGGAACGAATGCCGGGGACCACCTCTACAGCTATTGGAACTCCATTCTGCGTGGCGGGATCGCCAGCCTGTCCCCTCAGGTCGCGGAAAGCAAGATCGATGATGTCGCTGCCGGTGGCTGGACCCACGCATTTCTCGCGCCCATCCCCGGCATTCCGGGCGACAGCGGCAGCGCCTTCCTCGACCACGACGGCTATGCGCTCGGCACGCTGTCAACGCTCACCATTTCGCTTCCCATCGTCAACAACATCGGTGACATCAGCCGCGAACTGGCCTACGCCCGAGCACATTCCGGTATCTCGGGGCTGCGCCTGGTTCTCGGCACCGAACCGTTCACGCCCAACCGTTGAGCGGATCCGCTTCGTCCTACTCGCGACAACGATCGCTGGTTCTCTGTGACGTCCGTCGCTCCGACCGGTTCCGCAACTGGAACTTTCACGATTTCACGGGATTTCGAATCGATCAGGAGAAACCGATTGCGAAGGGTAGCCAGGCGATCCACGACTCCAGCCCGGAGACACTTATGCGGGCGGGTACATTTCCGCCCACGCGAATGCGGTGAGGTTGCCGTCGCGCATTGGCAGGCGCCATTCCCTTGGCGGCGGATTTGGAGATATGGAGCCTACCGTCGCTCTCTGTCAACTTCTCGGGGAGTAAACTCCGGTTTGCTCGTTAGTGCCTATTCGGTGAACGCGACGGAGTGAATCTATGAACATTTCCGAAGGCGCGATACACATGATCACCTGGACGGCCGACGCGACAGCGGCTGCGGCCGGGGCGGTGGGCGGCGCCGCCGTCAACGGCGTGATGGGCGGCGTACAGGGCGCCGCGGTCGGTGTGAAGAACGGGCTGAGCAGAGGCAGCCACTCGACACCGGCAGCCGCCCTGACCTTGGCGGCGATCGGCGCCACTGGTTTGGTGGACTGGCCGGTGCTGCTGGGCGTGGGAGGCGCCGCCCTGGTGGTCCGGCAGCTCGGTCGCCAGCCCGGCAGGTACTCGGAGCCCGATGCTGCCGGTCGTGCCGGTCAGCTCGAGCCGCCGCCGGACGGCGGTCCAACGCCCGGCCGAGGCGACGAAGACGTTGTCCCCACGCCCCAGAGCGCGGCGCGGTCGCGGCGCTCGCCGAGCAAGCGTTAGCTGGCGACGGTGGACCTCAGCCGACTGGTACGGACCTCCGTCGCATTGCCTCTGCGCGCTCTCGGCGCGGGTGTGCGGTCCACTGTGGTCGTCACTGCCGCTGGCGTGGAACTCGCGACCTCGCCGGTGCGCACGATGGCCTCCGACCGCGTGGTCGGTGCGATCACCGAAGCCGCGACGGAACTGCTCGGCGGTAAGCCCTCCCGGCGCCGTTGGTGCGGCGACAACCGCTGCTGGATCGAAGTACACGGCCTCTCCGAGCGCGAGCCGGACGACGATGTCGGCTCCGCGGTCCTCGCCGCACTGCGCGCGCATCGTGGTGTGCGCTCGGCGACCCTCAACTACCCGCTGTCGCGCGTCATCGTCGAGGTGGACGAAACGACAACCGTCGACGAGCTGTGCGACGTGGTGACCGCGGCCGAGAACCGACACCCCGATTCCGGACACCCGCCGGTAGACCTGCCCGCCGACGGCATCGTGCTGGCATGCAGCATGGTCGCGGCGGCGATGAACACCGCTGGCATCGGCGTCGCGCTGGCCGGCCGGGTGGTCGGTCTGCGGCGATTGCCAACAAGTCTCAATGCCATTGTCGCGCTGGTCGATTACCAGCCACGGCTGCGTCGCGCCGTGGAACAGCGCCTCGGCACCAACGCCGCCGATACCGCGATCGCGCTTGCCACGGCGGCCATATACACGCTCACCCAATTACCGGCGTCGCTGGGCGTCGATTTGTTCATCCACCTGTCGAAGGCCGCCGAGACCCGCGCCGCCGCCACCATCTGGCAACGCCGCGAACCCGGGTTCGCGCCGCATGCGACGTGTATCGACCGTGTCCGGCCCGGTGACCGGCCGATGCCGCTGCCGCCGGGACCGGTCGAGCGCCATGGGGACCGCAGCGGACTGGTGCAGGCGGCTGCCGCACCGGCGATCGGTCTTATCACCGCCGACCTCGCCGCGGCCGCCACCGCCGTCACGGTCGGGGCGCCCAAAGCAACCCGCACCAGCCGGGAATCGTTCGCCGCGACACTCGCCCGCGGGCTGGCCGAACGACATGGCGTGCTGCCCTTGCGGCCTCGCGTGTTCCGGCGCCTGGACCGGGTCGATGCCGTGGTCTTCGACCCTCGGGCACTGTGCTGCGACGAACTGCGGGTTGCGCGCATCCGCGACGTGCCCGAGCACGAGCGTACGGCGGTATGGCAGTGGGCACAGGACCAATTGGACTGCGGCGCATGGCAACCCGGATGGCAGCCGGTGGCACGGGCGGTGACCGGCAGCGGTAGCGCGGTGCTGGTGCGGTACGCGCATCACCCGCTCGCTTCGGCGGTGCTCGGCGAAGTGCGCCGCAGCGGTGCCGAGGCGGTGTCGGTCGACGTCGATACGCTCGACGATCTGCGCCCGTCGTTCGACGACCTCGATCCGGTGCACGACTCCGTCGACGAAGCGCTCACCAGCGCGGTGCACCGGTTGCAGCGGGAAGGCCGCACGGTCGCGGTGGTGTCGCGTTCCGCGGCACAGGCACTGGCCGACGCCGATGTCGCGATCGGCGTCACCGCGGGCGGGCCACCGCCGTGGCACGCCGACGTGCTCGTCGACGACCTGGACAGCGTATGGCGGATCGTGCACGCGTTGCCCGCAGCCCGCCAAGCCAGTGAACGCGGCGTCGAAATCGCCACCGGCGCTTCTCTTTTGGGTGCACTGCTGATGATTCCCGGAGTGCGGAGCCGAGGCTTGGCTCCGGTCACCGCCGGGGCCGCCGCAGGCGCATGGACGGGCTACCGGCTCGCCAGCCGAGCGCTGAGGGTGCCACCACCGCCCGCCGCGAGCGTGCACGAGTGGCACGCCATGTCTGTCGACCAGGTGCGTCGTGTGCTGCCGCCGCCGCAATCCGACCGAGCACGCAAGCTGTCGCGGCTGGCATCGACTGCCCGACCCGCACGCTCGGTCATCGATCCGGTACGCCGGGCGGTGTCGGATTTCGCCGTCGCGATGCGCGACGAGCTGTCCGACCCGCTGATCCCGGTACTGGCGGTGGGATCGGCGGCCAGCGCGGTGCTCGGCTCGCCCGTCGACGCGATCCTGGTCGGGTCGGTGCTCGCTGGGAACGCGGTCCTGGCCGCGACCCAGCGGATCCGGGCCGAACGGCTACTGCGACACCTGCTGGCCGCGCAGGACCCTCCGGCCCGCAAGGTGGTCGGCGCCGATCGCTATACGACGGTCCATGCCGTCGACTTGCGCCCCGGCGACGTCATCGAGGTGCGGCCCGGTGAAGTGGTGCCCGCCGACGCGCGGCTCATCCAAGCCCTCGACATGGAAGTCGACGAGTCGTCATTGACCGGGGAGTCGCTGCCGGTGGCCAAGCAGGTCGAGGCCACACCGGCAGCGCCCGTCGCCGAGCGGGCCTGCATGCTGTTCGCCACCACGACAGTGGTCGCGGGAACCGCGGTCGCGATCGTCACCGCCGTCGGTCAGCAGACGCAGGCGGGTGGCGCCGCAGCGGCCCCGCACACGGACGGCTCGGCCGCGGGCCTGCAGACCCAGCTCAAAGATCTGACGAACAAGGCGTGGCCGTTCAGCCTCGTCGGCGGCGGTTTGGTCACCGCGCTCGGACTGTTGCGGCGCACCGGTCTGCGGCAGGCCGTCAGCAGCGGTGTGGCCGTGAGCGTGGCCGCCGTTCCGGAAGGGCTGCCGCTGGTCGCGACACTGGCTCAACAAGCATCGGCGCGGCGACTCACCCGTGCGGGCGCGCTGGTGCGCAGTCCGCGCTCGGTCGAGGCGCTCGGCCGTGTCGATGTGGTGTGCTTCGACAAGACCGGGACGCTCAGCGAGAACCGGCTGCGTGTGACCAGGGTGCATGCGGCGAGCGGATGGTCCGACGACGATGTGCTCGTCCACGCCGTCCGGGCTACGCCACTGGTCAACGGCGAGCCGCACGAACACGCGACCGACCGCGCGGTGGCCGAGGCCGCGCAACACCTGGACCGCGGCGGGTCGACGGCGTATTTGCCGTTCCGGTCGGGTCGCCCGTTCTCGGCATCCGTGTGCGGCGAACAGTTGTCGGTGAAAGGGGCACCGGAGGTGGTGCTCGCGGCATGCGCGGACGCCGATGACGAGGTACAGCGGCAGGTACGCAAGATGGCCGCCGAAGGGCTGCGGGTAATTGCCGTTGCCACCCGGCAGCTTTCGGCATCGCGGGCACAATCGGTACGTGACGAGGCCGACTTCTTCGCCGAATTGTCCAGCGGTGGACTGCGGTTCGTCGGATTGCTCGGCCTATCGGACACACCACGCGCGGACGCGACCGAGGTACTGGCCGAGTTGGCCGACCGCGGCATCGGGGTGCGACTGATCACCGGTGACCACCCCATAACGGCCACCGCGATCGCCGCCGAAGTTGGCATGCCCCTCGACGACGATCAGGTGATCGACGGGCCGGAATGGGAGTCGCTGTCTCGGCGCGAACAGGAGCAGGCGGTGCAGAGCCGACGGGTGTTCGCCCGGATGTCACCCGAGCACAAGGTGCAGATCGTCGAGACAATCCAGCGGCTGGGTCACGTGTGCGCGATGGTCGGTGACGGCTCCAACGACGCGGCGGCAATCCGCACCGCGACCGTCGGCATCGGCGTCGTAGCGCGTGGCAGCGAACCCGCCCGCGGCGCGGCGGACGTCATGCTGCTGGACGGACGGATCCGTTCGCTGTTGGACGCCATCGATGAGGGCCGCCAACTGTGGCGGCGGGTGCAGGCGGCGGTAGCCGTGCTGCTCGGGGGCAATGCGGGCGAGGTGGCTTTCGCGATCGCTGGTACTGCACTCACCGGCCGGACGCCGCTGAATACTCGCCAATTGCTGCTGGTCAATATCCTCACCGATGCGCTGCCAGCCGCCGCCCTCGCGGTCAGCCCGCCGAGTGCCGCGCTGCGATATTCCGGCCGGGGGCCCGACCGGGCCGCGTTGTGGCGGACGGTGGCGGTGCGCGGTGCGACGACCGCCTCCGCCGCGATGAGCGCATGGGTGTTGGCCAGATTGACCGGACGACGGCGGCGCGCGTCGACGGTCGCGCTGGTGGCGTTGGTCGCGACACAATTGGGACAGACGCTCATCGACTCGCACAGCCCGCTGGTGGTAGGCACCGCGGTCGGCTCACTGTTGGCGCTCGGCGCGCTGATCAGCACGCCGGGAGTTAGCCAAGTGCTCGGCAGCACGCCGCTCGGTCCGGTCGGCTGGTTCCAGGCATTGTCGACCGCCGCCGTCGCGACCGCCGTCGCAGCCGTAGCTCCGCGTCTGTTCACCTCGGGCGGTCGGCCACGCGTTGATCAGTCGACGATCTCGATGACGCCCAAGCGCCACAGCACCGCATACAACTCGCGCAACGGCACGGTCAGCACCTGCGTCAACGCGCCTGTCAACGGCTCCGAGCCGACACCTGCAGCAGTTCTCATCACACCATCCACCGTGCGGAACCCAGGCGTCGCATTCGCGAAGACAACATGACCGGGAGGCAACAAATGGCCGAAAATTCGCCGACAAGCCACGGAAACGCCGTGGATCGGGTGCTTGCGGCGCAGGGTTTCGCGGTGGACCTGCCGGTGATCGGCCGAGTCCGCCTCCCTCGGCCCGAGCACCTGGCCTACTACGGTGCGCTCAGCGCGCTGGCCGCGGCCGAGATCATCGAATGGCCCGTCGCGGTTGCCCTCGCGGCCGGTCATTGGCTGGTGCAGGATCAGCACAACCGCGTCGCCCACGAAATCGGCGAAGCCCTCGAAGACGCTTAGATCAGCCAGCGTGCGCGGTGATCGGTCGGATCGTGCATCGGTGATGCGTGGTTCAGGTTTTCGCGCGCACTTCGACGCAGCATTCGCCGTCGCGTGGGGCGAGTACCGCGTGCACCCTGTCGGTGCCCAGACCGGTGAGCATGCCCGAGCAGAAGCCATGGTTGAGACCGCACACCAAGTCGGGGGCGGTGGTTGCCAGCGGGTGGAACGGGCAGTTGCGCAGTCGCACACAGTTCGCGGCTTCGCGGCTGGGTTCGAAGCCGGTGCCCGGCGAGCATGCCTGCATCATGCTGCTGGCGCGCTCGGCATCGGGGGAAGCTAGCCCGTGTCACGCCCCGTGATCCTCCTCAACAGTCAGTCGCTGAGGTGGTATGTCGCGAAGATGCCTTTGTGGTCGCTGCCCCACCGTGCTGGCGTGGCGAGGAAATTGTCCTGGCTTGGTTCCTGCAGTCGGGTACCGCGCACGATGGACCCGCGGGGGCCGATGATGCCGACGGCAGACAGCCGCAGCGCGGCGCCATGAGCGAAGATGTAGTCGACGCGGTCGCGTTCGTCGGCCTCAGGTGCCCAGGCGAGCTCGGAGACATCCACATCGACGTTGTCCGAGGGCCAGGTCAGCCCGGGATGGGTGACCGGGTCCGGATACATCGATCGATAGGCGTCGATAAAACCGGCTTCTCGTAGACGTCGAGTGGTCTCCCATGCCAGCACCACGCCGTTGTGGTCGAACAACTTCGCCGTGGCGGGAGTCCAATCCAGTAGGGACGGCTCGTTCAGGTCGCCACCCATGATGACCGAAGACCCGTCGGCGATCTCGGCTTTCGCGTCGGCGAGAAAGTCGCTGATGACCTCGGGGCGACCCGAGGCCGCGTTGATGCGCTGGATCGCGGCGGGGTCGGTCACTGGGCCGTGCGGCAGCATGTTCCATTCGTGCTCGGCGAATTCCCCCGGCGCCGGAACCCCGGGCCCGTACCCTCGGGGCAGGTTGCAGGCATACCAGCGATACTCCAGATGCGCGGAGTAGGCGGTGAGGCGCTTTCCGTCGATGTTCAACCGCGCCTTGACCATCCATCGCAGATCGGCGCTGTCCTCGACCGGAAACACCGACAGAATTCCGGTGTCGTGCGAGGGGACGGCGTTGAACTCGTGCCCCCGCCGCGCCAGTTCGGCCGCGACGGTTGTGGTCGCTTCGGTTGCCTCCGAGAGCAGCACGATCGAGGCCTGTGTCGAGATAATGAGATCGGTGATCAGCTGAGTACCATTGGAGACTTTGCTGCCGCTGTGCCACGTATTCAGTGCAAGCACCCTGATCTCGCGTGTAGCGGATGCGGCGGAGGAAATCTCCGAACGAGCCTCCAGCGCCCCGCTCGCCCTCGCCGCCCCCAAGTCATCGTCGCTTCGCCTCATCAACCCATCATGGCCTCCATCTACAGGCCAACGATTGCGAGCGGTGTTTCGACGCCGTGGTCGGCGGTCGACAGTGCCGCCTGTCGCGCTATCGGGGACAGCGTGATCTTCACCCCACTGAAGCCGAAATGATTTGGCGTATAGATAATTTCACTGAAAACCCGCTTTCGGTTCAGCATCGGGGTCGTGCGGATCTTGCGCGGCCAGCTCCTGCCACACCACGTCCGCGGCGCGGAACACCTGACAGTCGGAGTGCACGTGCAGCGTCGACCCAAGATTGGCCCCTAGGGCTTCGAAGGCGCACGCCTTGTACTCGACTTCGGTGAATTCCCCTGGCACGAAAAAGATCCCGGTGCGGGTGTCGGTGTCCACCGCGATCAGATACCGCAGGTACGCGCCGGTAACCGGCTCGAGGTTCTGCCCCGCCGCGATCCGCGGCGCCAGCACCCGCCTGCAGGTTGCGTACCGCTCGGTGAACACGTACTCCTGCGCGCCGGGCAAATCGAAGTGATAGGTGCGCTTGCCGGGGCCATCGACGCGGTCGTGGTGGTCGGTCAGGACCCATCCGTTGCCCGACCCCAGCTCCGTAGCGGTCCAACGCGCGTCGCGACTGCGGTATATCGCCGCGGCAAGCCACAACACAAGTGCGCAATGGTGCGGGAATGCCCCCTCGGCAAGTATGCGTCGGCGCGCACGTCCCAGCGCGCCGAACAACAATGCAGCACCGGCGAATCCAGTTCTGGCATCAGGGTCCATGACGAGAACTCGGGCATGGTCGCGGGCCAGGATCCACTGCTCGGCGTCGGACGGTTCGGTGACCGCGCAGGCCTCGGCGGCGACGAGCGCGGCGACCGCCTCACCCAACGGTGCGGCGGGCGCGCCGGAGAGAATCTCGTCGATGTCGGCGGGCACCTGCCGTATCCCCCACACCAGCGCGGCCCAGTAGATCTGGCGCTGGGCGAGGATATCTCCGCTGGTGAGCTCACCGGCCAGGCTCCACATGAGCGCGGTGGTCTCGGCCGGAGAGTGTGCGGCGGACGGGTCGTAGAAGACGGCGACAGCCTGCTCACGCAGCTGCCCGACCAGGTCGCGGCGGGCGGCGAAAGCGGCGGTGACGGATTCAGTCATGAGGAGACGGCGGCCTCTTCCTGCTCGCATCGGAATCAGTTGTGTAGCTGCGTTTTTCGTGTTCGACTGAGTCAGCCGGGTCTGACTACAGGATGAAGTGTCAGAGCAGCCGGGGTTCACATCAATCCAGGCGGCCATCGTGATGGGCTCGCCGAATCCCGAGCAGCCGAGTCTCGCGGCACCGCCCGGCCACCGATAAGTACCGCCCACTGCGCCGCACCCCCTGTCGCAATTGCCTCTCCCCCAACGCATTCCGTATAGAATTTACCCTGATGCATCCTCGCCGACGCGAGGAGACGTGCCTGCGCCAGGTGATTGCGGCAACCGCTCTATCCAGCGCCGGTGCCAGACTGGCCGACACCGGCCGCATCACCCTCGCGAGGCTGGGCCTACTGTCCTCGTAAATAACACCACAGCAATTGCGGCGGAGTGGTAGTCAGCGCCGGATGGACTCTGGCACAAAGCTTTTGGGCCCTGCGCTGACATAGTCGCTACGCCCGTCTGACAGCAGATCACTGTCTCACCATCGGCGTCCGCCCCGGCCATCCGCGCGGTCACGCTGGACTCCAGCACGATCTTCGCTACCGCGTTGGTCCGCATGTATGGAACTCGCAAGAATGCATGGCGTGCCATTCGTAACCCTGGATGCCTGCCCGTCGGCTGGGTGTTGGACCGGCTGAGAGCGACGTGGACCAGTACTTCAACGACTTCGGTCTGGACTCGGTTGACCCGCTACGCCATTCGCGCCCGCCTCATCGAACCGTGATCCTTCCACCGCGGCACCGGTATCAGGCGCAGCACCGCTGGTGTCGGGCATGCGAGCGGGTTTGTTGCTACGCCAGGCCATGATCGGTTCCACGACGCGCGCGGCGATGGGCCCCAGCACCGCCATCAGCAGCACGTAGGTCGTTGCCATCGCGGCGAACTCGGCCGGGACCGCGCCCGCGGTAACCGCCAACCCGGCAATGACGATGGAGAACTCACCGTGCGCGACCAGCGCCGTCCCCGCCCGCGCCCGCCCATAGCGCGACGCCCCGGCACGTTTGGCCGCCCACCAACCGGTGGCCACCTTCGTCGCTGTCGTCACCACCGCCAGCAGACACGCCCACCCCAGCACGGGGGGAATACTGGCCGGGTCGGTGCTCAACCCGAACAGCACGAAGAACAACGCCGCGAACAGATCCCGCAACGGCTCGAGCAGCTTGGTGGCATTGTGCGCGGTCGAGTCCGAGATCGCGATACCGAGCAGGAACGCCCCCACCGCCGCCGACACCTGCACCGCCGAGGCCACACCAGCCACCAGCAACGCCGACCCCAGCAGCTTCAACAGGAGGATCTCCCGATCCGCACTGTCGACGACCATCGACACATATTTGCCGTATCGCAGTGCCACCACGAGGACGACGGTGACCGCCGCCAACGCGATCCCCAACGTCTTCAATCCGGCCACGAACCCGACACCGGCCAGCACCGCGGTCAACACCGGCAGATACCCGGCCATGACCAGATCCTCGAACACCAGAATCGACAGAATCGTCGGCGTCTCCCGGTTGCCCAGCCTGCCGAGATCGTTCAATACCTTCGCCACAATGCCCGAGGAGGAGATATAGGTCACTCCGGCCATCGCGACCGCCCCGGTGAAACCCCAGCCCAAAGCGAGTGCGACCAGCACCCCTGGAGTCGCGTTGAGGACTATGTCCAGCACACCCGCCGCCCAGGACCTGCGCATACCGGTCACCAACTCACTGGCGCTGTATTCCAGCCCGAGCAGCAGCAACAGCAACACCACACCGATCTCGCTGGCCAAATGGATGAACTCGTCCACCTGGTCCAACTCGACCAACCCGCCGGTGCCGAAAACCAACCCGCCGATCAGATACAACGGGATCGGCGACAACCCGATCCGCGCCGCGACCCGCCCCAACAAACCCAACCCGAAAAGCACCGCGCCCAGCTGAATCAACGCGAGCGCGGTCTCGTGAGCCACCATCGCCTCAGCCGTCCGTGAGCACTCTGGTGGCAGCCGCTAGACCGTCGGCGGTGCCGACAACAACCAGCACATCACCGGCCGTGAACACGAAGTCCGGCCCGGGCGAGGCGAACGCATGCCCTGCCCGCATCACCGCAACAATGGATGTCTTCGTGCGGGTACGCATCTGGGTCTCACCCAACAGCCGCCCGTCATACACCGATCCGCTGCGCACGGTCATCTGCTTGGTCGTGACCCCGTCCAGGTCGCGGTGCTCTTCCTCCAACTGCGCCACCAACTGCGGGGCACCAAGCAGGTTGGCCAGCAAGGCCGCCTCCCGCGGCGACAACGAGATCTGATCGGTCACATCCGGGTTGTCCGGTTTGCTGACGATCAAATCGATCGTGCCGTCCCGATGGTCGATCACCCCCACCCGCCGACGAGATCCCCTCAAGGGGAAGTCCTTGCGTACACCGATACCCGGCAAAGGCGTCACCTCAACATTCACCCGACCACCATAACCGGACAAAACGGGCAGGCACTCGGTGTCGGTGACCTCTTCGCGAGCTGGGATGCGGGCTGGTGCTCGGCTCGATGGCCGATGATCGGTTTACCGAACACCACGGCGGAGGCGCGAGAGGCTGGCACCCGGCCGGGTGGTGCGGGTCCCGGTCAGGCGGGACATGGTGTACATGATGACGAGGAGACCAGGCAGATCAGAGTGGGTCGAGGATGGGCCGGAGGTGACACCTTCTTAAGCACTCCGAAAATTCTGTATCCGTCATTATGGGATTCCGGCAGCCGCCGCGATGGTAAGACCGAAAGCGTTCTCGTGCCCGCACTGCCAATGCTTGGGAGGCGCCCCGGTCATGGCCTGGTCCGCTTTCCCGCCGAGAAATTCACATGGACCACCGAAGGTAGTGAACGCAAGCGGTACAGCACATTCATGATCCGAATCCCCGCCCCGCCAGCGCCCGGACCACCCGCTCTCGATGGCTCTGTCGCAACCACAGACGCTCACGAAATACAGGAGACCTGCTCGGAGGATCGCGAACGAAACCGCCACCCTGGTGATGATCTGGCCACCTGCGTAGTCGACAACCCTTTGGAAGGAGATGCTCATGTCCGACCCGTTGACCGCATTGACCGAGGCTGGGGTGTCGATCTGGCTCGACGACCTCAGCCGAGAGCGGCTGACCGACGGCGGCCTGGCTCGCCTGGTCGGTGACCAGCATGTGACCGGGGTGACGACCAATCCGGCCATCTTCGCCAAGGCCATCACCGGCAGCGACACCTACACCGACCAGATACGACGCTTGGCGCTGCGCCGTGTCGATCTCGACACGGCGTTACGGGAGCTGACCACCTATGACGTGCGCTGGGCGTGTGATGTGTTGCGCCCGGTCTACGACGCCACCGACGGGGTCGACGGGCGGGTGTCGATCGAGGTCGACCCACGGCTGGCACACGACACCGAACGCACCGTCGCCGAAGCCCACGCACTGTGGTGGCTGGTGGACCGGCCCAACCTGTTCGTCAAGATCCCCGCCGCCAAGCAAGGACTACCGGCGATCACCGCGTGCCTAGCCGAGGGCATCGACATCAACATCACCTTGATGTTCTCGCTGCACCGCTACCGGCAAGTGATCGAGGCATTCCTGGACGGGCTCGAACTCGCCCAAGCGAACGGCCATGACATCGCGCGAGTCCATTCGGTGGCATCGTTTTTCGTGTCCCGCGTGGACATCGAGGTCGACCAGCGGCTCGACAAGCTCGGCACCCATCAGGCCGCGGCCCTGCGCGGCGCCGCGGCGATCGCCAACGCGCGGCTGGCGTATCAGCTCTACGAGCAATACCTCGACAGCGAACGCTGGCGGGCGCTGGCACGCTCGGGCGCACGCCCGCAACGCCCCTTGTGGGCATCGACCGGGGTGAAGGATCCCCGATACGACGACACCCGCTACGTCACCGACCTCGTCGCGCCCGGCGTGGTCAACACCATGCCCGAAGCCACCCTGCGCGCGGTCGCTGACCACGGCCACATCCCCCGCGACAGCATCCACGGCACCTACCCGCGGTCCCGGCAGGTGCTCGACGAGCTCGCCGCGCTCGGCATCGACTACGACGACATCGTCACCACCCTGGAAGGCGACGGGGTCGCCAAGTTCGACGCCAGCTGGGACCACCTCGCCACTGAGCTGTCGCCCCTTCTGACCGCGTCGCTACGTTGATCGCCACGCCCGCACTCGGTAAGGCAATGATCACCGGCGCCGCGCGGGCCGGGCGGAAACCGCACAAGCATGCGCGAACGCCCCTTCGCCGAGGTCGCTTCCGCGACGACCCCACCATCAACGCCCTGATCGAGCCCCGCTCACCTGACCGACCTGGCGGACCACTCGGTACGAACCCAACAGCCGCGACACCCGCACCGACACCGATATGGAGTGCGATCCGATGCCCGAGCACCTCAGCGTCGAACCCGTGATCGACCACGAATACCGCGTCCGCATCGACGACCACGGCGACACCATAGAGTCCCAATTCGTCGTCGACGCCGACGTCCTCGCAGAACTCGGCTTCGACCCCGCCGACGAACAACGTATCGTCGAACACACCGCGCGATTCCTCGCCGACCACCAACCCGTCATCGACTTCCCTACCCTTGTTTACCTCGACGAAGTCGCCGCCGCCTACCGCGACTACCCCGACGACCTACGCCGCAGACTCGGCATCTACTAAGAATCCTGCCTACCCCGACTTCTGCGAACTCGAACTCTGCACGCCACCGGACCCGCTGCACCGTCGATTCGACACAGGAGCCGCTGATGGTGACATTGGACCGGTTGGCGAACGTACTCGGCGGCTACGGGATCCGCCTGCGGTTGTGTTCGGTTCCCCGTTCTACCCCATTGCGCACCGTAGTGATCCACGGCGCCGATGAGGACCCCACGGAAATCGGTGACGTGCTATTGGGTATCGGGGCACGCTCGGTGTCGGAGCTGCTGGACTGGGCGGCGTCGGCGCGGGCTGTCGTCGCACTCATCCGTGGGGGCGAGGAGACCGCGGAGGAGCCGGAGATCGAGGGTGTTGCGGTAATGGTGGTCGACCCTGAGGTGGCCTGGAGCGAGGTGGCCGCAGTGGTCTACGGGTTGGTGCTGGAAGGACGCGAGACCGAGGCCGGTCGCGGCCCGACCGACCTGTTCGCATTGGCCGACAGTCTGGCCGACGCGGTCGGGGGTGCTGTGACGATCGAGGACCGCCGGTCTCGGGTGCTGGCGTATTCGAGGCCCCAGCAGCACCTCGACCCCGCACGGGTCGAGACAATCCTCGGCCGGGAGATGCCTCAGTGGTTGCGGGATGTGTTCGATGCCCGCGGTGTCTTCGCACATTTGGCGGTCTCGGATGAACCGTTGTTCGTTCCTGCGCAGGAAGAACCCGGTGTGACGGGACGGATGGTGGTGGCCATACGGGTGGGTCGGCAACTGCTGGGCTCGGTGTGGGTATCGTGCCCGGCACCGCTACAGGGAACTCAACGCGTGGCCTTGGCCGACGGCGCGCGCACGGTGGCCCTGCATCTGTTGCGGTCGAGGGCCAGCGCGGATCTCGAACGTCAGGTGGAATCCGAACAGGTCATCGGCTTGTTGGAGGGCGCCGCGGACGCGGCGACGGTGGCCAGCAGGCTCGGGTTGGCGCTGCAGAGTTTGCGGGCGATCGCGCTGCGCGCACGGATCGCTGACGAGCCGCACGCCGCGCTGCTCCAGGTATTCGAGCGGGCGACAACCGGATTCGGCTGGTCCCGGTCGAGCCGCAGCGCCCTGGTCGGGGACACCATTTACACCGTGCTGCCAGCCGATCAGGCGGCGACGGCACGTCGCTGGATAACCGAGCTACAGGCGGCATTACCGGCCCAGATGACGGTTTTGGCTGGGATCAGCGGTGTAGCCCAGGCCACGGAATTGTCGTTGGCGCGCCGAGAGGCCGACGAATGCCTAGCTCTGCACGAGACCCGCTCAGCGAATGCAGCGCCGCCCGCCTATGACGAGTCGTGGGACGAGATCCTGCTGCAACGTTTGCGCATCGCAGGGCTCTCCGGACGCATCCCGGCACGCGGCCCGGTGTCGGCGTTGCGAAGCCACGACCGCGCGAACTCTACTCATTATGTGGCGACGCTGCGTGCCTGGTTACAGGCCCAAGGCGACCCCGTCGAGGCAGCCGCACAGCTGGGCGTGCACGAGAACACCATCCGCAACCGGCTGCGCAAGATGGCAGAAGTGACCAACCTCGGCTTGGACGACCCCCGTAAACGACTGGCAATGATGATCGAACTCACCGTCACCGACGACGACTGATTGTGCTGTGCCATCGCCACAAATCTCCACGCCTCGATTGTCGGATCAGCGCAACCAATCGCCTCTACAGCCCGCCAGTATGGAGTCGACAAACGCCGCAGGTGGCAGGAGCGAAATGGTGAGGATCGATAGGCCTGATCACCGACCATAGCCCGCCAGCGCTCCCAAAAACACAGCCAGCCACGGACCTGACGCGCCGCGCGAACCCAATCCGATTCGGCACGAGCGCCGCGATACCCGTAGGTCCCGGCGACTCGGACCCGGCCCGACATCAGGGCTTGCGCGTTGTCAGGGGCGGCACCGCCGCCTTGGCCCGCCCCTGACGACACTCTCCACCCCCGGCCTCAAAGGAAGGACACAAAGCATGACCAGCAGCGCAGGCATCTGGATGACATCACAAGCCCATGATCGGCTTCAGACCGAATTGCAGGAACTGCTCGCGCAACGCCATATCGAAATGCCCGATGAGGACAGTGCCGATTACGCACGTAGCCAGGCTCTGCATTCCGCGCGCCAGGAGCGTATCCGCAGGATCCATCATCTGCTCAGCAACGCACTCATCGGCCAGAACCCGCCCGACGACGGAATCGCTGAGCCCGGCATGGTCTTGACCGTCCGCTACGACGACACCGAACAGGTCGAGACCTTCCTGCTCGCAGCACGGGAAGCCGAAGACCATGAGATGGAGGTCTACTCCACGCAATCTCCACTGGGCAGCGCCATCACCGGCGCGCGACCCGGCGAACGCCGTATCTATCACACACCCAGCGGCGCGATCATGGCAGTGACGCTGCTAGACGCGGTCCCCTACGCGCTGACGGCCCCCGGAAAAGCACGAGGACAGTCCAGCCGGGATCTGCCCGTTCGTGCCCGGCCGGTAACTAGCTGAACGGAGTTGAACGGAATGAAGAACATGCGGGTATGCGAGGTTATGCAACGGCCGATCATCGCGGTGCGGCACAACAACACGGCGCGGGAGGCGGCGCTGATGCTCGCCGAACTGGGCTACGCGGCAATTCCGGTTCTCGACCAGGACGATCGCCTCATCGGAGTAATCACCAGCGGTGACCTCCTTCGGGCAGGTGAACTCGACGACCCGGTCAGTGCGGTAATGACCACTCCGGCGGTCTCGGTCGCCGACAATGCGGCATTGGCCGAGGCCCTGAGCAGGCTGGTAACGCGTGGACTGCGTAGTCTGCCGGTCGTCGACACCGACGGCTTCGTGATCGGCATGTTCAGCCGCGGCGACGCGTTGCGACTCATGCTCACCCCCGACGACGCACTCGCCGCCGACGCACAGAACCTCCTCGATCAATACACCGGAGCACGGCGCTGGCATGTCACCGCCGATGAGGGCCACGCCACCATCTCCGGCCGGTTCGCCGACGAATCCGAACGTCGAATCGCCATCGCCCTCACCTGGACAGTGCCCGGTATCCGCACCGTGACCATCGCGCGCATACCAGCCGCTGTGGGCGCAGCGGGATACTAACCCGCAACCGCAACAGTCGACGTAAGCGGCGCGACGACCACAGCCCGGCTCGACCACACCGTCGACCGTGCGCACATGTCAGCCCCAGGTCCGCTGTCGAAAACCGCAGGGACGCGAGTGGAGAAATCGGACAAGTGGCGCCCCGCAGTTGTCGCGGACGGACAAGCGCGGCCGTTCCATGTAAACGATCCTGGCCTTGTCAGCGAATATTCGAATGGCGTGGAGGTGGTCATACAGGGATCGCTACTAGGGCGACCAATCCCTCCTCACTGGACCGCATCGCAAGCCCAACCCAGGAGATCAGAATGGCCCACGCGCACATCGCCTCCGGCGACCGCTTGATCGACCACCTGCGAGCGACGCTCAACCAGCAACGCCGCTTCCGCCTGCAGCAGCTGCTCGAACTCGACGCAGAACTCGACGCCACCGTAGCCCCTGCCAACACGGCCGCCACGGCCAGGCGTGAGGTCACCGTCAAATTGGCCGACGCAGCACGACAAGCATTGGCCGACATCGACGAAACCCTCACGCTCATCACCACAGGACGTTACGGCCGCTGCCGCCGCTGTCACGCCGAGATACCGATCCACCTATTGCAGACCATTCCCACTTCACAATGGTGCCTGGACTGCCAGCAGCATCGCCCACCCGACAGGCCTCGCCCGATGCGTCGCACAGTCTTCCGCACACCACGACCGGACGTGTCGGCGGAACGTGAAATCCTCGCGTGCCGTTGACGTGACCGCCGACCCCCCATCGGACCTTCTCCGCAGCATTCAGGGATAACGTCCGCGGCAAGGCCGGTGGCACCTCTACCTGGGCACCCGGCCAAGCCAAGGCCGACCACCACCCTCACTTCCGTGGTGTCTGGGGCGTCAGCCGTTCAGCATCGGCTGAGTACCAGCTTCCCATTCCCTCGCCCGGGTACTCGCCGCCGATGCATCACCGCGAGTAACGCCAGGGCAGCGTGTGTCCGAAGTCGGTGGACGATCACGTGGATGCCGTTCGTCATCGCCGGTATGGCACTGGCCCGCCTCGACCTTGCAGCCGCTGCCGTGGTGCAGGCGCGCGTGGCCGCACTCGGCGCCGCCCTCACCGTGCTCGGATATGGTCTTTCCGGCTGCTGGGCGGGCCGGACGCGCTGCAAAGACGGCGGAATCCGGGCCGCCCCCCATGGGCAGCGGAGCGATGCCGCCCCCGGCCGCGAGGTTTTCGCCACCCCAGGGGCCAGCCTCGTCGCTGCTGATGGCCGGACCGCACAGCGGCACAACCTTCGACATCGTCGGCAGCGTCGGATTCGCAATCCTGGTGATCGTGGGCGCGACAGCGGCGATGGAGCACCTGCCGCGGCTGCACCGCCTGGCGACGCCGGTCATCGCCGTGGGCACCATGTCCCTGACCGCCTACGTCGGCCACTTCGTCATCATGTCCGCGCGGACCCTGATGCCCGACGGGTCCGGCGGCCCGTCCCAGACCTCCTGGACGCCACTGCATTGATCGCTGAGCGGCGGTCGAACGCTCTCACCTCGGCGCGAAGGCCGATGTCCGAGATCAGCGTGTCGAATCCACCGGAATCACGCAATCGCCTGCGGCACTGGGCCAGAGGGCCCGATAGTCGTTTGAGTGCATCGTGCTGTCTCTATCTATGGACCCCTGCGACGGGAGAAGTGCTGTGACAAGTCTCGACAATGACCAGATCAGCCATCGCGACACGGTTACCGACAAGCCGGAACCACCCGGCGAACGACTCACCCACCTTCTGAATGGGCCGCACGGCCTCGGCACCGAACTCGCCGCACGCTTCTCGACGGTGCCCCGGGTCGAGCCCGAACCGGCGGCACCGCCCGCGTTCGGCGCGATGTCGGCCCCCACACTGCCCAGCGCTGGCTTACGGCACCTTCGCGACACTGGAATTCCCCTGGGCGAGAGCGCGTTTCGGATACCGTTGCGGAACGCGACGGCCGAGATCGAGCCCTACCGAGAACTTGCCTGGGGTGATGGTTCCGCGGCGCCACTGTACTGCCCGCCCGCCAACCGGATCGACGACAATCTCGCCGACCGGATCGACGACCGCCTCACCACGTGGGCGGAGTCGATCGGGTTCACCGACGAGGAGCTCGAAAAGCTGCGCCGGACCGGCTACGGACGGCTGGTCATGCTGACCCACACCGACTCCGACGACCCCGACCGACTCCTGGTCCCGGCCCAGATGAACACCGCATGGTGGATGGCCGACGACTACTACGCCGACGATTCGGCGCTCGGCGCGGACCCGACCCGGCTGCCGCAACGACTCACCTTGGCGATGGCGGCCTTGGATCCGTTGCCCGACGCGGGCGAGTTCACCACTCCGCTGGAGGAGGTGCTGCGGGAAGACAAGGTGCTGCGAGCTTTCGGTTCCGCGATCGCGAATCTGCGCGCCCACGCCACCCCAGGGCAGGTGCAGCGCGCCTGCTACGCGACATTCACGATGTTCGTGTCCTGGACCGCCTACGCCGCGTGGCGACACACCGGCGAATCACCTTCCGCCTGGGAATATCTCGCTGCCCGCCAGCACGACACCTTCTACACCTCGATGACCCTGATCGACCCCGTCGCCGGGTACGAGCTGCCCGCGAACCTCTTCTACGACGATCGGGTCCGGCAGGCCGTGTTCCGCGCGGGCACCGCCGCCGTCCTGGTCAACGACCTGTTCTCGATCAAGAAGGATGCCGCCGACGAAGTGCCCGTCAGCAATATGGTGCTGCAGATCGCCGCCGATCGTGGGTGCTCGCTGGCCGAAGCGACCGAGGTCACCGTCGACCTGCACAACCGGATGGTGCACCAGTTCGAAGCCGACCATCGCGCCCTGCGCGCCATCCCCTCCCCGGAGCTCCAGCTGTTCATGCGCGGCGTTCGCGATTGGATGGGCGGCTCGTTCGAATGGCACAACACGAACCCGCGCTACCGCTAGGTGGGCCATGCCCTGGCGGTATCCTCCTGACATCGCCCGGGCGGCACATATCGACCAACCCACCGAGTCCGCCATCGCCTCACTTCGGTGGTCCTGGGCAATGGTTCCGGACGCGCCGAGCGGACCGGTGGGACTGGTCTTCCACCAGGGATTGGCCGAACTGTCACCGGCTACTCGAGACTGGCGGCAGGGCTCGATCCCGGCCAGGATCGGATCCAGATACCCGACAAAAGCTCCCTAATCGGCTGCCCCCGTTGGTATTTGGTGTGGCTCGCTAATGGCTTGCCTCTCACCGGAGGTAATCCATCAATACGCGGCCGGTTAGCAGGGGGATGTTGTCCTCGATCCTGCGTTCGCCGAATGTGTAACGAACGCCGTGAATCTCACGAGACTGCGGGGCGTCGCTCATCTTGTTCCCGGACTCGTCGACGGGATCGCGAACCGAGCCGCTCTGGCGAACGAACTCGCCAAGGTCGGCAACATCGTCACCGACATGTCAATCCCCATCCATGCGCAGAGCCATGCAGGGATAACACCATCCGCATCTTCAACTCTGGGATCTCACCCGATAGTGAAACCGCCCCTTCGTCGGCGCTCGCGAATTGGTGGAAGAGACGACGACCGGTTCCATGCAAACGCCGAATACATAAGCACTTTGGCGGATATTCGGCCAGGACCGCGCGGTTACGCTCAGCCGTGTGCACTGGCGAGGACCTGCAGCACGACGACGCGGGTCGCCGCACTGCCTGTGACCGCCACGGACCCGATCTCCGTGCCGACCGTAGGAGAGCAATATCGTGTTTAAAGTTTGCCGGGCACCATGCCATCCAGGATCTGGTCGCGAAGGCCATGAGACTCGCCCCGCGCCGATTGACGAGTTACTCGATGGTCGGTCCCGCATCGGGTTCGCCGCAGAGCGGAGGACGGGCTGATGTCAGTACCGGACAACGCCAGCGAAAAGGTGAAGAAGCTCTACCACGACATCGCCTCTAATTACAAAGGAGGCGCGTGGAATGATGATGGCTTCTCGAAAGGCGACGCAGCAGACGCTTTGAAAAAGCTGCACGACCTGAATTCAACGGAGTTCCAGCAGATATGGGACGGGCTCGCCACGGTCAAAGCCGACGACGGCCTTCTTGCCGATAACAAGAGCGTCGACAAACATTTAGTTTCATCACTCTACGATAAGTCAATACTTATCGAGAATCATCCTGATGGCCGATTCGAGAACCTTGTCGCCGACATCAACAAGGACCCCCAGTATAAAGATCTGCTCGATGCCCTCAGCAAGAACGACCCGTCGGATTACATCAAGAAACTGCAGGTCAAGGAGCAGACTGCCGAAAATCCGAAGTTCGAGGATTATGGGTTCGAGAATTTCAAGAAAGAGAATAAACATGCGGAATATGTCGACCTGTATGTACCGAAGGGTGCCAGCGCGCAGCTGAGGAGCCTGATCGCGGACACCGAGTTCACCATGCAGTGGGATCTCGACACTCTCGGTATCGGTAATCCGAAAGAAGCTCCCGACTTCACCCAGGTGCTCACCGGTGACCAGGTCAAGAACGCGTCCGGCTGGTCGGGCATCCGAGACGCGGCCGATGAACTGAAGAAGCAGCTGGACAATAGGGAGAAAGAGTACACCGACAAGCATAAAGAAGTTTCGGAGGCCACATACGACTCCAAGATAACGGGCTCCGACATCTTCAAGCAGCTCGTACGAATTAAGGACCATCTCAACGAACAACTCAAGTTCGAGCCGTCGAGCACGACGCATACCGGAAACACGATCACGGAACACTCCGGGGGGCCGGTCAATTCCGACATGCAGGTTCCTCTCTATGAGAAGGACACAGGCGAGAACAGTCCGACTAAAGGCGATTACATTCTGACCCCCGATGCGGAGCAGAGATATTACGTCTCCAGTATCGAGACGGCTGTCGAGGACTGGGATAAGGCATACGAGGCAGCGACCGAGAAGTACCAGACGCTGGCCGCAAAGGTCGACGACCCGAATCCCAACCCGAACCCGAACCCGAATCCCAACCCGAATCCGAATCCGAATCCGAACCCCAACCTGAACCCAAACCTGAATCCGAATCCGAATCCGACCGACGACTACAGCGACACCTTCGACGATCTCCTCGGCGACGGTTCGACTAAAACCAACGCCGACGGCACGACCAGTACCGACGGCACCACGAGTACCGGCACCGGCTCGAACAGCGGCATCATGGCGGCGGTCAATTCGGCGATCAGTGCACTCGAGAACAGTGCGAACGGAAAGAGTGGAAACCAGGCGACGCAGGCGGGATACAACTCCGGCGGGGGTTCCTCGGGGTCCGGCGGTATGGATATGAGCTCGATGATGCTGCCGCTGATGATGTCGCAGATGATGCAGCAGATGATGGGCAACCACGGCCAGGACGCCCAGAAACAGCGCGAGGAAGAGGAGCGCGAGGAGCGGCGTCGGCGGCGCAGGGAGGAACAGCAGCAGGCTGCGGCGCAGGCGCAGGCCCAGCCCGCCGTCGCCTCGAACCAGCCGACCAATGTCGTTCAGGCGGACGCCAGTGCGACACCGCCTCCGGTGGGCGCCGGTGGGCGGTCGATGGTCGATATGAAGCTGCCCGACGGTACGACGCAGAAGGTGTCCTCGGCGGTCTCGCAGGCGGTGAACAAGGAGCTCAACAACCCGAATGGCAGTGATGCCAGGTCGGCTTACTCGGGCACCACCGGACAGCCGTCGGCGGGTAGTCCGTGGGTTTCGGTGGACAGTGCGCACCTGCAGACCGGTGACGTGGTGCAGTGGGCGAATCGCAGTGCGATTGTCGTGGTGGAACCCTCGGGCCTGGAGGTCATCATCAACGGCCAGCTCGTGCCGCTGGACCCGAACAACCCACCCGATGGCGGCAACGGCGATTACGGCGAGTTCCAGGGGTTCTTCCACCCCACCGGAACCGATCTGACCACTAATACCCAGCAATCGGCACAGCCCACGCAGCCGCCGAATCCGCCGGCGGTGACTCCACCGTCGACCCCAGGCTCGGGAACACCCGCGGTGACCAGCACGGCTCCCTCAGAGCAGGCCTGAGGACGATGGCGGCGGCCGCAGGCGAATTCCTGGTCGATGTGGCCACCTACTGGCACTCAGCAGCGACCCGGTTCCCCTACGTGCTGTGCTGGAACGCGCCTGCGGCCGATATCTGAAAGCGCGCCTGGCCCAGCGGATCCCAGGCCAGCGCGCTGACCAACTCCGGCATTCCTTTCGAGGTGAGCCTGATCGGCGGCCGCGAGCAGCTCACCCGGGAATCCGCTACGTCACCGAAACCGGTTCGCAGCACCGCGAATTCGGCACTGACCGCGACGCCCAATTCGCCGCGATCGCGGATCTCGCCGCCTGATTGCCGAACAAGGATGGACGACCACGAATCTACTGCGGTCGTTCATCTCGACGCGGTACCGCGATCCGGCGAAAGTCGCTGCACGCCATGCTTCGCCACCTGCACGGCCATCGTCCACCACGCCGACGCACCGCACCGCACCATCCGGTGCGTCTCGAGATGTACGGCAACACGACGCTCGTGCCCGGAACGCTCCAACGATTGCCCGCTGCTTTCCCCGGCTTCGCCGCATTGGCGTCGCTTCCCGACGATGAGGCGTCTGGCGAATCCATCTTCGCCGCAATAGAAGTGGAAGCCAACGACGCGTTGAGCCACAGATCCACCTGAGAGTCGTTGTATCAACGCTCAGTGTCATCGGCGACCCTGACATAACCATCCGCGCGGTCACAGAAAGCGTTCTCAGGTTGCGGTGACGTGGCGGCGAACGGTGTCGACGCGGGGTCTGCGGATCGAGTACGTCGCGCAGGTGTAACGCATCCGCAGTACTCGCAATAGCCTTCCGTACGCATGATGCTGACTACAGAACCATCGAACGACCATGACGGCATGACGCAATTCGGCTCGGTCGGTTCACATTCGAGAAACGGCGGCTCGACGCCGTCGCCGATCTCGTCGCCGACGGATGCAACAACGGGGCGATCGCGAATCGCGTCTCCGTATCGAAATACACTGTCAACCAGCATGTTTCGAAGATCCTGGCCAAAGTCGAACTCCGACTCTCACATACAATTCGCAGGAGTCCTCACGAGTCCGCAGCCTGGCACCAGGAGACCGATACTCTCGCGATATGAGCGACATCACGAAGAGCGTTGACGTCCCGGAGTACGCCGACGCCGAGTTGGTCGAAGGTGAGAAGCTCGCCCGCGAACCGGCCTTCTGGATTACTCACCTGCTGGTGACGATGGGCGATCTCTCAGCCGACACAGATGAATACGGCGTCGCGGCGTCCGCATTCGAGCTGATGCTGGAACGTCTCAGCGACGCCGGGCAGCCGTGGCCTGTGTTCCGTGTCGCCTTCGGCGGCGGTCACACGGTCTTCGCCATCTATGCCAACTTCGAGGACACGAATACCGTCGAGTTCGTGGTACGCCACCCTACGTGGGACCGTCTCGGGCATCTGGGGCAGTGCGGGCCCGAGTCGGCAGGGCCGGGGCTTTCCTGGACGGAGTTGACAGCCATCGCCGCGAGCGTGCCAGCGAACGCGTCTGACGCCAAGGGCCTCGTCGACCCGGCACAGCGCCTCCTGCTTCTCTTGCCCATGCTCGGGGACGCCGCCACGCCAGACGACGTTTGGAAGTTAGTCGCGCACGCCCTCGTTCGCTGCGGTACACCAGCCGACGTAGCGCCCCGGTTCGCACGCGAGCTGCTCGGGACCGACACGGGCGATGGGCATGCCGAACCGTCGTGGATGGTAGCCGGGAACAATCCAGTGCCCATCTGCTCCTCGCGCTACAGCCCGCGCCAGATCCCTATCGCGCTTGGGATCACCCCGAATCAGGCCCAAGCCCTCGCCGAAGCGCTCCGCGGCGACGGCCCGTCGGAACCGATCTGAGTGAGCGTGTCTGGGCCCCAACCACTTGGGCTCATCGGACCACTCGGCCAAGCCGCTATGCACCGCTTTACCACTGCTGGCAACATAGCTCGACCGTCACCTAGTGCAGCGTTAGCTTAGGAGATACCGCTATTTCGTTAGGACAAAAGGAGATTCAGTATGCATATCGCTAACGTCTCCGCCGCCGTCGCAATCGCCGCAGCAATGAATTTCGGCGCTGCACCAAGTCACACCGAGGGCGTCGCGGCGACGGGTGCCATCGTTTCGCCCACCGTCGATAGCCGTGCCGATGACCCGATCGGGGACCACGCGAGTGCGTGTGATCTTCCTGGAGTACTGGCCAACCCGGGCACGGCCCTGATTTGCGTCGTCACCGGTTCGTCCAGCTTCTGACGAAACCAATCGCCGAGTTCTCGGCCGGTCGACGATTGCGCGACGCCCGGTCAAGAAGCTAACGCATGACCTATGAAAAATCTCTTGGTGCTGAGAAACGTTTCTGCCAAGGTTCGCTGATTCTCGAAGTGCGGCAACATGCTCCATTGTTGGCACTCCCGCAGTAGATCGTGATGTCCAACTGGCTGGCTCGGGTGAGCACTGATCCGCCCGTCGCTTGTCTTGTGATGCGGTTGATCTGGGGGGTGTCCCTATGTTTTCGCACGTAGGAACCTGGCAGAGATCGACGTCTGGTCGGGTAGCGAGCGCATCAGGAGTGTTGATGGTGACAACGGTGGCAACGTATATGTCCGCAGCGTCTAGTTTTGCGCGATTGGTTCGTGATGTCTCGGGCGGCTGTTGGGACGGACCTGGTTTGGGTGAGTGGGATCTTCGATCTCTCGTGGGCCATGCGTCGCGAGCTCTGACCACGGTTGGGACGTATCTGGGCAGCGCAGCGGAGAACGAAGACATCGCTAGTCCAGAGCAGTATTACGCTCGCGCGAAGGCCGCTGCGTCGGCTGTCGATCCGGCCGGGGTGATCGATCGTGGCCGCCAGGCCGGTATCGACCTCGGCGCCGACCCGGCCGCCTCGGTCGAGGCCATGGTGGCCGCTGTGCTCGATCGGCTCGGTGCTGGTGAAGATCGGTTGATTCGGGTGATCGGAGGTCTGGGTATGCGGCTGCATTCGTATCTGCCGACGCGGAGCTTCGAGCTTGCCGTTCACAGTCTCGACATTGCCGCTGCCGCGGATGTCGACTTCGAGCTTCCTCGTGATGTCCTCGACGAGGCGGCAGTGTTGGCGGCTCGGATCGCGGTGGCGATCGGCAGTGGCACAACTATGCTGATGTCATTGACCGGTAGGACCGCGTTGACGCGGTCGTTCTCTGTGGTGTAAGCCGGGCATCGCCCTGGTCGCTGGTGATCGTCGTGGCGCGACTGGTGCTGGAGTTCACTACGTTTTCGCGTGTAGCACCACCAGCACTGCTACTCCTCCGGCGCCTCCTCGACCGGAAAAAGGATGGGGCTGAGCAGATATCGCCCGCGTCCGGGGGAGGGTTCGTTGGTCATGCGGGGCACGATCACCTGGCGCAGTTCCAGAATGAGCTGTTGCAGCTCCTCGTGGTCCAGCCATAGCGCGTGCTGCCGGTAGCCAACGAGATCCTCTGTCGGGTTGGCATTCTCGCGGTCGAGGTAGGAATTGAACTCCGAGATCAGCACGGCCATCGCCGTGACGAAGATCCGCCGATGATCCTCCACCGTGGCCGCCGCGGCCTCTTCGGCGCCGATCGCGGCCCGGTCCGCACGCAGCCGATAGTGCCGTTCGACCGCGCCGCGCACCCGCTGTTCCCGCGCGACCTCCAGGATTCCGACCCCGGCCAGCGCCTCGACATGTCGGTACACCATCGCCTTCGAAACCCCGGGCACCAGGGCACACAGCTCGGCCGTAGTGAGGGTTCGGCCACCGCGCAAGGCATGCACGATCCGCATCCGGGCGGGGTGTGCCACTAGTTCCAAAATATCCACTACTCAATGTTCTCATATCCTGCTACCGTTCTCACAAAACGAGAAAGGTTGTAACGTGATGGCGACACATACCGACCCGGCAACAGTGGCGACGACCGTGGTGGCGATGCTGCGCGAGGGGCGCTTCGACGAACTCGAGAAGCTGTTCGCACCGGCACTGGCGGCGGCGGTATCCGGTGACACCGTCCGGACTGGCTGGGCCGGTGAGATCGCGAAGACCGGTGCGATCCGCACGCTAGGCGAGGTGACTACCGCGCCACTCGACGGCGACCTCACCCGGGTAGTCCTGCCGGTGCACTGCGAAAACGGCGGACTGGAGGTGCGGCTCGCGGTCGATTCGACCGGCAGGCTGCACGGCCTGCGGCTCGCGCCGCC